>NZ_JAGIOD010000001.1:1200000-2400000 GCF_017876545.1 Brachybacterium sacelli
GTGACCAGGGCGGTTGCGATACGCGTCCGCCTGCGGGGCCTCACCCATTGTAGGGAGTCGCAGGGGCGATCGCATGGGCCGCCCTCCGCCCTGGGGTCGTCCAGGCTGTGCTTGGTAGATTTCGGCCTGTGATCGAAAGCGACGCTTCCTCCGTTCCGGACCCCGGGGGACGTCGTGACCAGGCAGAACTGCCGAGCCTGGACGAACTGAGGATCGCATTGCGCCCGCCGGGCCTCCCACTGCCGACCCCGCGGGACGTCCTCGCGGCCGCCCACCGCGTGAGTGATCTCATTCACGCCGAGCGCTACCGCGAGGCACGTGTGCTCACGGACGCCTTCCGCGAGGCCCCTGCGCCTGCCGCCGACCGCTTGGCCCTGCTGCGCGCCGCCCTGCACGGCGCCGTCCTCGCGGGGGATGCGCAGCAGCTCGAGAGGGATGCGACGGACATCGTCTCCGTGCTCCATCGCTGCGGGCATCGTGAGCAGGCGGCGGCGACGGTCGCCGTCCTGCTCGAGCGCGGCCCCGTGCACGGCCGCGAGGATCGTGCTCCTGCCTCGCACGGCAGGCGGCGCGGCGAGCAGGTCGCCGTGTCGCCGGAGCTGCTCGCCGTCGTGCGCGGACTCGAGCAGACCACCCTGCCCGGCGCCGACGGGGCCCGAGGCACCGCCGTGGACCCTCGCCGCGCCGTGGTGCGTCTGCGTGCCGCGCTCGCCGCGCTGCCGACGGTGCACGAGCTGATCCTCGGCGATCCGGGCACGGCCCTGCGACTGCGCCTGGCCCAGGCCCTCGAGGCGATCGGGGACGCCGACGGCGCCACCACGCAGGCCCTCGACGTGCTGGAGCTGGTCGATCAGCAGGAGGCGGACGCCGAGGAGCCGCTGCGCGATCCCGCGCGCACCGCGACCGCCGCCCACGCGGTGCTGGCCCGCACCCTCGGGGTCACCCGTCCCCTCGACGCCGCGCGCCACGCGCTCGACGCCCTGGACGCCCTGACCGAGGTCGACGACCCGCCGCTGCGCATCGGGCTGATCACCCGGCTGCTGCAGGCCCTGATGGCCGCGGGCGCCACCGACCAGGCCACCTTCACGGCCGGCCGGCTCGCCTCCCTCCAGCGCACGCTGCAGCGCGACGTCCTGCGCACCTCTGCGCTGCTCGCGGTCGCCGCTCAGCGGGTGCAGGCCGAGCGCTACGACGCGGCCTGGGTCCCGCTCGAGCGGGCCCGGCAGATCGCCCGGGAGCATCGCGATCATCGCTCGGCCCTCGAGGCGTCCCGGCTCGCCGCGAGCATCCACGAGCGCACCGCGGACCACCCCGCTGCCCTGGCCGAGCTGTGTCGGCTGGCCCATGAGTCGCGGTGGCTGGCCGAAGACCTGGCCACTCCCGCCCACGAGCGCGCCGAGCTGGTGGCGACCCAGCTGAACGCCCATGCGCTGGTGCTGCGCCGCGCCCTCGATCTGGGCCGGACCGCGGTGGTGCGCGAGGCCGCGGAGGCGATCGAGCGCCGCGCCCGCCCGGAGGGAGGCCGCCCGCTGCTGCCCGCCGAGCTGCTGTGGGACCACCGGGTCGACGCCCGGGTGGGGCTCTTCCTCGGCGTCGGCGAGGCGCTCCGGCGCGGGGAGGAGGGGGCCGACATCGCCGCGTACGAGCATCGGCGCCGGGAGGCGATGCAGGTCATCGGGCAGGTTCCGGCGGGGCACGATGCGCGCGCCCGCTATTGGGCGGCCTATGTGGACGACCGCCATGCCCAGATGCTGGCCGATCGCGACGAGGTCCGGTCCGCCCGTCGCGCCGCCCGCCGTGCCCGCGACGGCTGGGCGCACCTGGGGCGGGGCGAGGACCTCGAACGCACCGAAGCGCTGCTGTCCCGCCTCGGAACCGAATGAGGGCAGTCCGCCCCGCCCCGCTCCAGATGCGCCCCGCCCCGCGACCCCGCCCTGCGACGTGAGGTCGCCGCGACGCCCATGTGACGCCATGCCCTCTTGACGTGACACCAAACTGGCGTCACCATGAAGCCATGGAACTTCGACCCCTCACCCGCTCCGTGCAGGAGCAGCTCGCCGCCAGCGCGGCCATCGGCGACGAGGCCACCCAGCGCGCCGCCCAGCTGCTGTCCGTCTCCCTCGAACCCGCCCTGCGGATCGCCCTGCAGGATGCCGTCTCCCAGGTGGCGGCCGAGGTCTCGGCCGGGATCGCCCCGGGCCGCGTCGAGCTGGCGCTGCGCGGAGGAGAGGTCGACGTGCAGGTCGTCCCGCCCGCAGCGCCGACCTCAACGGCTCCGTCGGCCCCTCCCGCACCGCCGGTCCCGCCGCAGTCCGAGGGGGAGGATCCCGCGGCCGACGCCTCCGCCGCCCGCGTCACCTTCCGCCCGCCCCAGCAGCTCAAGGCCCGCCTCGAGCAGGCCGCCGTGGAGCAGAGCCTCAGCCTGAACGCCTACCTCGTGCGGGCACTGCGATCCCACCTCGAGGGCGCCGCCGGTGCCCAGGACCACCGCTCGACCCCCTTCCGCAGCTCCGGCCGCACCAGCGGCTGGTTCCTCTGAGATCCCAGGAGACCCGTCATGACCATGCCTCAGCAGAGCGCACCCGTTCCCCCTCCCGCCCCCGGCCCGCCCGAGAACTCCGCCACCAGGAGCCATGAGTTCACCGCCACCGGCCCGATCGACGTCTCCGTCCAGAACGTCCGCGGTGCCGTGGTCCTGCGCGCCGAGCACGGGACCGATGTCCGGGTCGAGCTCTTCGCGCACGGGGAGGCCGCGCGGGAACTGGCCGAGCGGATGACGATCAGCTTCGAGCACGACCGCCTCGTCGTCGACGCCCCGTCCGACGAGTTCGGGCGCGTCGGCGGTGACCTCGGGGACTTCTTCCGGTCCTTCGGCAACCGCGACGGCACCCCGCTCTCCGACCGCCTCGCCGACGGGGTGCGTTCCCTGGTGCGCGGCGCGGAGGGCCTGACCGGCGCGCTCGACGTCACCGTGGTCGTGCCCGGCGGCTCCCGAGCGGTGCTCGTCGACGGTGCCGGCGAGATCTCGGTCCACGGTGCGCTCGCCGTCCTCGAGGCCCGCACCGGCGCGGGCGAGCTGACGATCGACCAGGGGGCTCAGGAGCGGTCCCGACTGACCACCGGCACGGGTGACATCCAGGTGGGCTCCGCCCACGGCGACTTCGTGGCGCGCACCGGCACCGGCGGCATCCAGGTGGGCCGTGCCGCAGGCTTCCTGGCCGCCACGACCGGCACCGGGAACGTCGACCTCCGGGAGATCGCCGGGGAGGTCTCGGTGACCACGGGCGTCGGTGACATCACCGTGCAGCGGGCCACCTCCGGACACTTCGCCGCGCGCAGCGGACTGGGCGACGTCACGATCCACGTCACCCCCGGCACCGCGACCCGCCTCGAGCTCGCCACCGGCTTCGGCGACCGCGACGTGCAGCTGACCCCCACCGAGGGAGCGGGTGAGGCGGAGCGGACCCTCGAGATCGAGGCGAGGACCGGCAAGGGCGACCTGCGGGTGCTGCGCGCCGAGGCGTGAGCGCGGGCTGCCGGTCGCGGGGGCGATGACCCTGGTCGCCGCGCGGCCGCTGCCGTACGGTGGGAGTACCGGCCGGAAGGAACCCCGCCCATGACGACCGAGCCCGACGAGCACACACACGGCCCCGAGGAGCGCATCGCCGTGCGCGACAACGCGGCGGCGGGCCGCTTCGAGGCCGTACGCAGCGGCGACGTCGTCGGCATCATGATCTACGAGCGCACCGAGGACGGCATCGAGCTCGTCCACACGGTCACCGACCCCGCGCACCGCGGGGAGGGCGTGGCCTCCGTGCTCGTGCGCACCACCCTCGCCGAAGCGCGAGCGGCCCAGCTCCAGGTCACGATCATCTGCCCCTTCATCGAGAGCTGGTTGCAGCGCCATCCCGAGCAGGCGACGGGAGTCGTCCACCAGGAGCGGTGACCCGACCCCCGAGCCGCCCTTCTCGGCGCACGGTCGTCGCGGGTAACGTCGGGGCATGGACGCCCTCGACATCCTCCGCGATCTCACCTCCCGCCCGCGCGATGCTGCCGCGCAGCTGCGCGCGCAGCTGAACCCCGTCTCCCTGAACGCCCGCCCCGGAGGGCACGACAACTCGGTGGCCTGGCTGCTGTGGCATTCCGGCCGCGAGATCGACGCCCAGCTCGCCGGGCTCACCGGTGACGAGCAGGTGTGGACCTCCCAGGGCTTCTCCGAGCGCTTCGACCTCGGCGCGGTGGGCGACACCGTCGGCTACGGGCACAGCTCCCAGGAGGCCCGCGGGGTCCTCGTCGAGGACGGCGATCTGCTGCTGGCTTATCTCGACGCCACGCTCGACGCCATGGATCTCTACCTCGAGGGGGTCACCGCCGCGGACCTCGACGACGTCGTCGACGAGGCCTGGGACCCGCCCGTCACCCGCGGCGCGCGCCTGGTGAGCATCCTCGACGACGCCATCCAGCACCTTGCCCAGGCGGCCTACGCGCTGGGCATGCCACTCGGCGACTGACCCCCGATCTCGGTGCCGTTCGCGGTGAGCGTTTCGCGGTAGGTGGTCATCTCCAGCGAGTTCAGTCGGGACGCACGGCGCTGAGGCAGAACGGGTGGCCGACGGGGTCGAGCATCACCCGCCAGACCGACGGTTCGGGCTGGAACTCGGCTTCGCGGGCGCCGATCCCGCGTGCGGCGGCGACCGCCGCGTCGAGGTCCTCCGCAGCCAGATCCAGGTGCATCTGGGCGCGCTGCGGACCGTGCGGCCACTGCGGGGTGGTGAACTCCTCGGCCCGCATCAGGGTGAGCATCGGGCCGTCGCCGGACAGACAGACCACGCCACGGTCCGCGGTGGCGAAGGCCTCCTCGAACCCGAGCAGGGCGCTGTAGAACGGGGCCAGGTCGTCGGGGCGAGGACAATCGAGGGAGATGGAGGCGAGCGGGGCGATGGCGTGCGACATGGAACCAGGCTAGAAGCGGGGGCCGACAACTCGGAACGTTCCTCCACAGGCCCGATTCGTCCACCGTCGAGGTGTGCTTCGTGCCCGCGCGCCCAGGTGGTGTTCCTACACTGGCTCGGTGACATCTACGGAGGCCTTCGAAGCAGGACCGGATCGCAGTCTGGAGCGCACCCCGCCCCAGGACCTGGCGGCCGAGCGCGGCGTGCTGGGCGGCATGATGCTGTCCAAGGACGCCATCGCCGACGTCGTGGAGACCCTGCAGGGCAACGACTTCTACCGGCCCGCGCACGAGATGGTCTTCGAGGCGATCATCGACCTGTACGGGCGCGGCGAGCCCGCTGACCTGGTCACCGTCTCCGATGAGCTCTCCAAGCGCGGTGAGCTCGCGCGGGTGGGCGGCGGTGCGTATCTGGCGGACCTCATCGACATGGTCCCCACCGCGGCCAACGCCGGTTTCTACGCCGAGATCGTGGTCGAGCGGGCCCAGCTGCGCCGCCTGGTCGAGGCCGGTACCCGCATCGTCCAGCTCGGCTTCGCGGCCGACGGCGGCGAGGTCGACGAGGTCATCAACGAGGCCCAGGCCCAGGTGTACGCGGTCACCGAGCGCGGTGCCGCGGAGGACTTCCTGCCGCTGGGCGAGGTCATCGACGAGACCCTCAACACCATCGAGGCCACCCAGAACCGCGGCGGTCAGGTCACCGGCGTGCCCACCGGCTTCGCCGAGTTCGACGACCTCACCCAAGGGCTCCACGGCGGGCAGATGATCATCTTCGCCGGGCGCCCCGCCATGGGCAAGACGACGCTGGGCATGGACGTGCTGCGCTCCGCGTCGATCCACAACGGCCAGGCCAGCGTCATCTTCTCCCTGGAGATGGACAAGACAGAGATCACGATGCGTCTTCTCAGTGCCGAGGCGCAGGTGCCGATGAACCGCATGCGCGACGGTTCGATGGACGACCGCGACTGGCAGGCGATGGCCCGTGCCATGAGTCGCATCGCCGACGCCCCGCTGTTCATGGACGACTCGGCG
Organism: Brachybacterium sacelli; assembly: GCF_017876545.1. Taxonomy (NCBI): domain Bacteria; kingdom Bacillati; phylum Actinomycetota; class Actinomycetes; order Micrococcales; family Dermabacteraceae; genus Brachybacterium; species Brachybacterium sacelli. Next base: position 1,205,984 of record NZ_JAGIOD010000001.1, read on the forward strand.
AACATGTCGCTGATGGAGATCCGTGCGAAGTGCCGTCGCCTGAAGCAGAAGCACGATCTCAAGCTCGTGGTCATCGACTACCTGCAACTGATGAGTTCGGGCAAGAAGGTCGAGTCCCGTCAGCAGGAGGTCTCGGAGTTCTCCCGCGCCCTGAAGCTGCTGGCCAAGGAGATCGAGGTGCCGGTCATCGCGATCTCGCAGCTGAACCGAGGCAGCGAGCAGCGCACCGACAAGACCCCGATGATGAGCGACCTGCGTGAGTCCGGCTCGATCGAGCAGGACGCCGACCTCATCCTGCTGATCCACCGCGAGGACTACTACGAGAAGGAGTCCGCCCGCGCCGGTGAGGCGGACCTCATCATCGCCAAGCACCGCAACGGCGCCACCAAGACCATCCCGGTGGCCTTCGAGGGCCACTACTCACGGTTCAAGGACATGGCGCACTCCGGAGGCGGCTTCAGCGGATGACCGGCGAGGCGGGCCGGTAGGCTCGCATGCCTCTGCCTCGGCCGCCTGATCAGGCGGCGAGCTCCACCACATTGCGACAGAGGACGTCCACGCAGTCCGCGAGCCGGAAGCCCGCGCCGCCGGTGGTCGCGGCGATCCTCTCGGGGTCGGCCGGCCCGGTGGGCGCGCTGCTCGCTGAGCCAGTGGTGGCGACCGGGGCGGAGCCGTCGCGGAGCGAGAGATGCTCGAACATGGCGGGCCAGCGGGCCTGGACCGGCCGCCCGACGGAGTCGAGCACGCGGAAGCGGCGGTGGGACCCAGCTCTGGCGGGGTCGAGCACCAGTCGCAGGCCACCCTCGTGGACCATGACGTGGTGCCGGCGGCACAGCAGGGCCAGCCCTTCGATGTCGGTGGGCCCGCCCTGGGACCAAGGGACGATGTGATGGGCGTCGAGATGTTGACTCTGGTGGCAGCCGGGGAAGGAGCAGACGGTGTCGCGCAGGCGCAGGGCGCGACGCTGCGCCCGGGAGGCCAGACGCTGTGACCTGCCCAGATGGAGGATCTCGCCGCCGGCATCGGTGATCGCGACGGCGACCTTGCCGGTGCACGCGAGACGTTCGGCGGTGCGGGTTTCCAGTGGCCCCATGCCGAGCACTCCGCACTGCTGAGACGTTCCCGCGGGAACGCCGCGGGGGACTGCGGCAGCTCTGGGGGTGACGGGGGTGGGGTCGCCGGGGTCAGCAGCGTTCGCGGTGTCGTTGGCCCCCTCGACCGAGCGCTCATCGGCAGGGGCGTGCGCCGGTGACGTTCCCGCGGGAACGCCCTCGGTGAGCGTCTCGGCGCTGACCTGGACTATCACCAGGTGGCGATCCTCGCCCGAGCGATCGTCAGGCTCCGCCTCGTGGAAAGTGCGCGCGATGCTCACGAGGGCGTCGGCCTTGCGCTGTTCGAGGGACGGGGTGGTGGTGATCCCGGCCGCGAGCACCGTGGCACGATCCGCCTGGGCGCCCGGCACGTCGATCGCCCCCACGGCCTCCGGCGTGTGCGGGGGATCGGCATCCGAGGGGTCGTTCCCGTCGCGGTCGAGAGCGAGGTCGAGCGCGGTGACCACCTCGGCTCCCATCTCGGCGGGCAGGACCGCGCGGATCTCGACCATCCCGTCCTCACGGACCTGCCAGCGGGCCTGGCGGACGGCGTCCTGCCCGAGCCGGCTGCCGTCGACCGCGCGGAAGGACGAGATCGTTCGGGCCAGCTGCGAGGCGGTCATGGATCGGGCGAGGTCGACGAGCACGGCCTCGTCGACCCGATCGGCGACCCGGGTGGTCTCGCGGACCTTCGAGTAGGACAGCCGCCCGGCGCGGAACTCCGCGACCGTGAGCGGCATCGACCGCAGCGCCCTGGCCACGCGGACGTGCTCCCGAGCGGTGCCCGGCGACATCGAGCACGCCCAGGAAAGCCAGTGCGCCGTCGACTTCAGACCGACGAACCAGCTCACCCCCTCGCGCGCCTCGAAGTCGCCGACCATCAGCAAGAGCTCGCAGGTGGCCTCGGCGATCACTGCTGCCTGCTGTTGGATGCGCTCACCGAGGGCCTCGGCATCAGGGCGCGTGAGGGGATCGGGAGGGACGGTCTCGGACATTCTCGGGGTCGGCGGGGTGAGGGTCATCGCGGTCTCCAAGTGTCCTGGTGCTCGGGTATCCGGCCCCAGTCCACCAGGAGGGTCCGACAGACGAGTGTCGGACCGACGAAGGCCCGACAGTCGACGGCCCGACCGACGAAGGCCCGACGGACGACGGCCCGACGGACGAACCCCGGCGTGGTCGTGAGAGCCCGGGGGCCAGGAGCGGGGGCGACCGATGGAACCGCCCCCGCTCCTGACCGCGGAGGTCACCGGGCCACGAAGGCCGCCAGAGCGGCGTTCACCTCGTCGGCGTGCGTCCAGAGTAGACCGTGCGGGGCACCCTCGATCTCGACGTACTCCGCGGCCGGCACCGCCGTGCGGAACCGACGCGCCGTGGCGTCGATCGGGAGGGTGCGGTCGCCGGTGCCGTGGAGGATGAGAACGGGCTTCCCGCTGTCGCGGACGGCCTCAACGTCCGCCCGGAAGTCCTCGATCCAGGTGGGCACCACCGCGTGAGCGGCGACCGGTGCGCTGGAGACGGCGACGTTCCAGCTGGCGTCGACGACCTCCTGGCTGATCCGGCTCCCGAGGTTCTCGTCCAGGTTGTAGAAGTCCGCGAAGAAGTCCGTGAACCAGGCGTAGCGGTCCGTCGTCGCCGCGGCGATGATCCCGTCGAAGACGTCCTGCGGGACCCCCTCGGGGTTGTCGTCGCGCGCCACCAGGAACGGCTCCAGAGAGGCGAGGAAGGCCAGCTTGGCGAGGCGCTCGTGCCCGTAGCGGGCGAGTTCGCCGGTGCCCATGGAGAACCCGACGAGGATCACGTCGCGGAGATCGAGCGTCTCGAGGACGGTGTGCAGATCGGCGGCGAAGGTGTCGTAGTCGTAACCGCTGCCGACGTGGGAGGACTTCCCGAATCCGCGGCGGTCGTAGGTGATCACGCGATAGCCGGAGGCGAGCAGCTCCCGGGTCTGCAGCTCCCAGCTGTGGCCGTCCAGCGGGTAGCCGTGGATCAGGACGACGGGCTGCCCCGCGCCCTGGTCCTCGTAGTAGAGCTCGATGCTCGTGCTGTTCTCGGTGCCGACGGAGATGTAGCCCATGGTGCTGCTCCCTTGTCCTGCGAGGCCCGGTGGGGGCCTCGGCCGTTGCGAGAACGGGCGTTCTCGCCTCTGCTCAACGATCGTAGAGAACGGTCGTTCTTGCGTCAAGTAGACTCGTGCCATGGACGAATCCGAGGCACGTCAGAGGGTCCTCTCCGCGGCGGAGGAGCTCTACTACCGCAAGGGTTACGCCGCCGTCGGAATGGACGAGCTGCGCACCGCAGCGGGGGTGTCCCTGCGCAGGCTGTACGGACTTTTCTCGTCCAAGGGCGAGATCGTCAAGGCGGTGCTCGCGCGCCGTCACGAGGAGTGGGAGGTCGCGCTCACGGCGCGCGTCGACGCGGCGGGCCCGAGCGCGCGCGAGCGGCTCGTCGCCGTCTACTCGTACCTCGAGGAATGGTTCTGCACCGACAGCTTCCGCGGCTGCGCCTTCATCAATGCGTTCGGCGAACTCGGGGGGAACGACCCCGAAATCGCGGAGATCGTGCGCGCGCACAAGGCATCGTTCCAGCGGTACATGGCGGGACTCGTCGCGGACATCGGAGCACCGGCATCGCTGGCGGATCAGCTGTCGATCCTCGCCGAGGGTGCCCAGAGCACGGCGGCCATCTCCGGCGACCCGGCGGTCGCGCGGCAGGCCCGGGACGCCGCCGAGGTGCTGATCGAGGTGTCGGTGGGCGAGCGCTGAGGAGCTCTCCCGCGCACGGTCCGGAGAAGCCCGCGCAGCACCAGGACGTCCGGGATCCGGTGCTGCGCGGGCCGGGTGGTGGGCCGGTCAGGCCAAGGTGGCGTTCAGGGCGATGTCGACGCCCTTCAGGGCCTGGGAGACGGGGCAGTTCTCCTTCGCATCCTCCGCCAGGCGCTGGAAGTCGGTCTCGTCGAGGCCGTCGACGGTGGCCGTCACGGTGAGCTCGATGCCGGTGATCCCGCCGCTGCCGATGTTGAAGGACACCGTGGCGGAGCTGTCGACCGAGGTGGGCGGCGTGCCGTTCTCCGCCAGGCCGTTCGAGAACGCCATCGCGTAGCAGGTGGCGTGGGCGGCTCCGAGGAGCTCCTCGGGCGAGGTCGTGCCCTGCTCGCTCTCCTCGGCGCGGGCCTTCCAGTGCACGGGGAAGGTGCCCAGCTGGGACGTCTCGAGGGTGGTGGTGCCGCTGCCGGAGGGCAGGTCTCCCTGCCAGGTCGTGCTCGCAGTGCTGATGACGGTGCGGGGCATGTCTCCTCCTCGGGTGGGGGAGCCGGCCACGGCCGTGGCCGAGCTCGATGCCACCGTATCGCCACGGGAGGAGCGGGAGAACACGGGAGGAGCGGGAGAAGGGGCCGGCAGCGGTCCTGGTGCCCCCGGAATCGCGGCGACATGCCCGGGCGGGCGAGGGTCCACCGATTTCCTGCGCTTCCCTGCGGATCCCGAAACTTCCGGGACCCAGCACCGGGTCACCTGCACACCTCGATCGAAACTCCTCCCGCACGGAGCCCTGCGAACCGGGAGGACGAGGACGCCGAGCGTGTCGTCCTGATGTGTGGTGGCCATCACTGCTGCTACGGTCGCCCCACGCCCCGGGTTTCCCCCATCGCGCCGGGGCCGAGCAGAACGAAGGAGTTGTGCCCGTGACCACCCCCTCCCCGGGACCTGAAGGTCCCGCGTCGGATCCGGTCGATCTCGACGACATCAGCCCCGAATCGTTCCTCGCCGTGCAGAGATCGCAGGAGTTCACCCAGCTGCGACGCAGCTTCCGTGGCTTCGCGATCCCGATGACCGTCGCCTTCCTGGTCTGGTACCTGGCCTATGTGCTGCTGTCCACCTACGCCGAGGGCTTCATGTCCATCCAGCTGCTCGGCAACCTCAACCTCGGGATCGTGTTCGGGCTCAGCCAGTTCCTCATGACCTTCCTGATCACCTGGCTGTACATCCGCCACGCCAACCGCTCGCTGGACCCGGTCGCCACCCGGATCCGCGAGGAGCTGGAAGGGGGTCAGTGATGGAGTTCGGCAACCCGATCCTGAACATCGCGATCTTCCTCGTCTTCGTCGTCGTCACCCTGGTGGTCGTCATCCGGGTCTCGCGCACGACCACGAAGGCCAGCGACTTCTACCACGGCGGCCGCGCCTTCTCGGGGCGGCAGAACGGCATCGCCATCGCGGGCGACTACCTCTCGGCCGCCTCGTTCCTCGGCATCGTCGGCGCCGTCGCCCTCTACGGCTACGACGGGCTGCTGTACTCCGTCGGCTTCCTGGTGGCGTGGCTGGTCGCGCTGCTGCTCGTCGCCGAGCCGCTGCGGAACACCGGCAAGTACACGATGGCCGACGTCCTCAGCTTCCGGATGCGGCAGCGGCCCGTGCGCACGGCCGCCGCGACCTCGACCCTCGCCGTCACCTTCTTCTACCTGCTGGCACAGATGGCCGGTGCCGGGGCGCTGGTCTCCCTGCTGATCGGGATCGAGGGCCGGGTCGGGCAGTCGATCGTGATCGCGGTGGTCGGCGTCGTGATGATCCTCTACGTGCTCATCGGCGGGATGAAGGGCACCACCTGGGTGCAGATCATCAAGGCGGTCCTGCTGATCACCGCCGTGGGCATCACCACGGTGTGGATCCTGGCCCTGAACGGCTTCGATCTCTCGGCAGTGCTCGGAAAGGCCGTGGACTCCCACCCGGACGGCACCGCGATCCTCGAGCCGATGCTCCAGTACGGGGCCACGGGCTCCTCGAAGCTGGGCTTCGTCTCCCTGGCGATCGCGCTCGTGTTCGGCGCGGCGGGCCTGCCGCACGTGCTGATGCGCTTCTACACGGTGCCCACGGCGAAGGAGGCCCGACGCTCGGTGGTCTGGGCGATCGCCCTGATCGGCTTCTTCTACCTGTGCACCCTGGTGCTCGGTTTCGGTGCCGCCTACATGGTGGGCGTCGACACGATCGAGGGTCTTCCCGGTGGCTCCAACTCCGCGGCTCCGGCACTCGCCTACGCCGTCGGCGGCACCGTGCTGATGGGCATCATCTCCGCGGTGGCCTTCGCGACCATTCTGGCCGTGGTGGCCGGGCTGACGATCACCGCCTCCGCGTCCTTCGCGCACGACATCTACAACGGCGTCCTCAAGCACGGGGAGGCGGACCCCAAGAAGGAGGTCGCGGTCGCACGGCGCACCGCGCTGGTGATCGGGGCGGTCTCGATCGTCGGCGGCATCCTCGCCGCCGAGCAGAACGTCGCCTTCCTGGTCTCCCTCGCCTTCGCGATCGCCGCCAGCGCGAACCTGCCCTCGATCCTGTACTCCCTGTACTGGAAGCGGTTCAACACCCGCGGTTCGGTGTGGAGCATCTACGGTGGCCTGTTCAGCGCGATCGTGCTGATCCTCTTCTCGCCGGTGGTCTCCGGTGCGGAGGACGCGATGTTCCCCGGAGCGGACTTCGCCTGGTTCCCGCTGACGAACCCCGCGATCATCTCGGTGCCGCTGGGCTTCTTCCTCGGTTGGCTGGGGTCGGTGACCTCCTCGGAGCGCAACGAGCTCAAGCAGGCCGAGATGGAGGTGCGCTCCATGACCGGCGCCGGCTCCGAGAAGGCGACCACGGACCACTGAGCGGCCGAGGGGTTCCCGGGCGCGCGAAAGCGGCGTGTGGCCGCTGACCGCCGATCTCTCGGCGGTACGGCTGGGCCCCGGCCGGCCTCGCCTCACCTCACTGCAGCGACTCGAACTTCCTCGCCCAGGCGGTGCCGATGGGGTTGGCGTCGGCGACCATGATCCCGAAGCGGTCCCCGGCGATCTCGGCGACCTCGGTCAGGGCCACGCGGCGTTCGTGCTCGGGGGAATGGTCCAGCCGGCGCACGCCCTCGGCGATGATCGTGGCGAAGGAATCGGTGCGGCCCAGGTAGGCGACGAAGGGCATGGCGAACTTCTCGGCGTAGCGGGCCGAGAGGTCGCGCACGGCCGCGACGTCCTCGTCGGTCAGGTTCTCCAGCGCGAAGGAGCCCACGTCCTGACTGATGGCGCCGGCCTGCTCCTCGTCGGCGGTGATCAGGGTGGCCATGTCCGGGTAGCTGGCCACCAGCGAGTCCTGTTCGGAGCGGTCCGCGGTGAGCACCGCGTCCTCGATGGCGGCGCGCAGTGCCGGGGCGTCGGCGAAGGGGCGGGACTCCCAGGCACGTTCGAGCGGCCAGGTGGAGCCGTTGAACAGGGAGCCGAAGGTGGTCACGAAGGTCTCGCGGTCCATCTCGCCCACCGCGTCGATGCCGATGCGCTCGCCGGCCGCGGTGGTGGTGACCAGGGAGCCGCGCTGGGACCCCAGGTGGAAGAACACCAGGTTCAGCACGATCGCGGAGAGTGCGCCGACGGTCACCCCGGAGGAGACGAACACCTGTGCCCAGGCGGGGAACACCCCGGCGATGTCCGGCTTGAAGCTGACCAGCATCGCCAGGCCCAGTGAGGTGCCGACGATGACGGAGTTGCGATTGTCGGTGAGATCCACCTTGGACAGGGTCTGGATGCCGACGAGCGCCACCGAGGCGAACAGCGCGAGCGAGGCGCCGCCGAGCACGGGGGAGGGGATGGCCTCGACCACGGCGCCGGCCTTCGGCAGCACGCCGAGCACGATCATGATCACGCCGGCCCCGGCGACCACCCAGCGCGACTTCACGCGGGTCAGGCGCACCAGGCCGATGTTCTGCGCGAAGCAGGTGTACGGGAAGGAGTTCAGCACGCCGCCCAGCAGGGTGGAGAGACCGTCGGCCCTGATCGCCTCGGAGATGTTCTTCGGGCGGATCCGCTTGCCGACGATCTCGCCGGCGGCGAAGACGTCACCGGTGGTCTCCACCATGGTGATCAGCATGACGATGATCATCGAGACGATCGCGGTCAGGGAGAAGGTGGGGACGCCGAAGTAGAAGGGCGTGGTCACCCCGAAGGCCGAGGCCTCGGTGACCCCGCCGAAGGAGGTGTCGCCCAGCAGCAGCGCGACGGCGGTGCCGATCACCAGCCCCAGCAGCACGGCGATGGTGCCCAGGAAGCCGCGGAAGAACCGCTGCACCAGCACGATGATCCCGAGGGTTCCGAGCGCGTAGAGGATGTCGCGGCTGGCGGGAACGCCCTCGGCGTAGTTGGTGATGTCCCCGGCGGAGACGCCCAGCAGCGTGATGCCCATCGTCGTCAGCACCGTGCCGATCACGACCGGCGGGAAGAAGTGCAGGATCTTCGCGAAGTACGGCGCGACCAGGAACGTGAACAGGCCCGCCACGATGATCGAGCCGTAGATCATCGGCAGGCCCTCGACGCCGCCCTCGCCGCCCGTCGCGGCCAGGCCGATCGCGATGATCGGGCTGACCGCCGTGGTGGTCACGCCCTGGATGATCGGCAGGCGCACGCCCACCTTCCAGAACCCCACCGACTGGATCAGCGTCGCGATGCCACAGGTGAACAGGTCGGCGTTGATGAGGTGGATCGTCTGCTCCGCCGTCAGCCCCAGCCCTGAGGCGATCAGCAGCGGCACGATCACCGCACCCGCGTAGAAGGCCAGCACGTGCTGGATCGACAGCACGGTGAGGCGGGCCGGGGGAGGCACCTGATCCACGGGATGGGTGCGGGGCGTCTCGAGCGCGGAGGAGGCGGTCGTCATGGGGGTCCTTGGGAGCCGGCGGGGGACGCCCGGGCCGACGCGCGGACCGGGCCGCGCACCAGAGTAGAGCCCGCTGGGCCGACGGGGATGTCCAGGACGGCGGATCAGCCCCCTCACGCCCCCGAACGAGAGGCACCCCACCCCTCACGGGCCCCGCGTCGGCCATGGATCGGTGACATACGGGGCAACAGATGGCCCATCCCGCCGCGGGAGGTGTAGAAGAGACCGGTGAGCACCAGCCCGAGCCCGCAGAACCCGCCCCCGGCGGACGAGACCGCGCCGACGCGCGCCATCGCCGTCGGCGGGCTGCTCGCGGTCCTCGCCGTCGGTCTCGTCGCGCTGAACCTGCGCCCCGGTGCGACCAGTGTCGGCCCCCTCATGGCGGACGTCGTCGCCGCCTACGGCAAGGGGGCGATCGCCTCCGGGCTGCTGACCGCCCTGCCCTGCCTCGCCTTCGGTGTGCTCGGCTTCCTCGCCGTCCCGATCTCGCGCCGGCTGGGCCTGACCGGCACCGTCGTCGCCTCCTTCGTGCTGGTCACCGTCGGGCTGCTGCTGCGGCCCGCCGCCGAGGGATTCGGGGCGTTCCTGGCCCTGTCCCTGCTGGTCCTCGTCGGCCCCGCGCTCGGCAACGTGGTGGTGCCCGCCTGGATCAAGCAGCACGGCGGCTCGCGCACCGTCGGCCTGATGACCCTGTACAGCGTGGTCCTCGCGGTCGGGGGATCCGCCGGAGCGGCTCTGGCCGTGCCCCTGGCAGGGGCCGCGGCCGACGGCTGGCGCGACTCGCTCCAGTTCTGGGGCCTGCTCGCCGTGATCCCCGTCATCGTCTGGGCGGTGGTGCTCACTCGTGCCGGGCACGACTTCCCGCCGGCCCCGCCCAGCGGCGATCTGCCCGGCTCGCTGCTGCGCTCGCGCACGGCGCTCGCACTGACGATCATGTTCGGCCTGCAGTCCACGAACGCGTACACCCAATTCGGCATGCTCCCGCAGATCCTCACCTCCTCCGGGCTCTCGGCCTCACGGGCCGGGATCACCGTGGCCGTGATCTCCGGCTGGGGCATCGTCGGCGGGCTCGTCATGCCCACCGTCATCGCCCGCTTCCGTCGCCTGCCCTGGCTGGTGGGCAGCTTCGGCCTGCTCACCACCACCGGCTACCTGGGCTTCTGGCTGGCGCCCTCGGCGAGCCCCCTGCTGTGGGCCTGCATCCTGGGGATCGGCGGCTTCGCCTTCCCCACCGCGATCGCCCTGATCCCCGCCCGCAGCCGCTCGGCCCGGGTGACCGCCCGCCTGTCCGGCATGGCCCAGCCGTGCGGATACGTGCTCGCCGCGATCGGCCCGATCGTCGCCGGCACCCTGCTGGATGCCACCGGGTCGATCCCGCTGGTGCTCGGCTTCCTAGCCCTGAGCGGGCTGGCCCTGGCCGTCTTCGGCTACCGGGCGGCGCTGCCGCGGGTGGTCGACGACGAACTGACCGCCTGAGGTCTTCCGGAACAACGCCATGGCCTGCACAGCGAATCGTGCGAAGATGCCCTCATGAGCATCGTCCGCACGCTGCGCATCCTGGCCTCCCAGCGCCCCACCCTGCCGCCCCGTGCCGTGGCGGCCCCGAGCAGGGTGGAGCGCCGCCGGCCCGGGAGCATCCCGGTGACCTGGATCGACCGCCATCTCGCGGGGACCGCCACGATCGTGCACCTGCACGGCGGTGCCTACGTGGCGGGGGAGACGAAGGTCCACTGGGAGTGGCTCGAAGAGGTGGGCCGACGCTCCGGCGCCGCCACCGCGATGATCCACTACCGGCTGGCTCCGACGTATCCCTATCCCGCGGCGATCGAGGACGTCCTGCGAGCGATCGACACGATGGCCCAGGACTCGCAGCTGCGCCCCGGCAGCTGGGTGCTCTCCGGGGACAGCTCGGGGGCCGGCCTCGCGCTCGCCGTGACCCAGTCCCTCGCCCGCGCCGGCAGGGACACCCCCGCCCTGCTCCTGCTCGAGTCCCTGTGGGCGGACCTGCGCCCGCAGATCGACGCGCAGGGGTTCCTGGGCACGGCGGCCCGCCTCTACGCCGGCTCCGTCCCGGTCGAGAACCCGCGCCTCAGCCCGCTGCTCGGGGACCTCGGCTCCCTGCCGCCGGTGCACCTGGTCACCGGAAGCGAGGACATGGTGGTCGAGGATTCCCGCCGGCTGCACGCCGGCATCACCGAGGCCGGCGGCACCGTCCGATATCTCGAGGTCCCCGGGGAGGGGCACATGGTCGCGGTCGCGGGCGAGGGCCCGGCCGCGCAGGCCGCCCGCCGCACGCAGATCGAAGCGATCCACGACGCCGTCGCGATCACGGCGGCGACCTGACTCCCAGGGCCACGATGCGAGACTGATCCCGACCCCCGCGATCACCCCAGGAGGACGCTGTGCTGCTCGAACGCCTCTTCGACACCGACCTGGCGCAGGCCAGCTACCTCATCGCCTCGACGGACGCGGGCCGCGCCGTCGTCGTCGACCCCCGTCGCGACGTGCAGGACTACCTCGACCTCGCCGCGAAGCACGGGCTGAGGATCACCGACGTCACCGAGACCCACATCCACGCCGACTACCTCTCCGGCACCCGGGAGCTCGCCGCCGCCACCGGCGCCACGATCCACGTCTCCGGGCACGGCGGGACCGACTGGTCCTACGGCTACGACGCGCACGTGCTGCACGACGGGGACGAGATCGTCCTCGGCGAGGTGCGCCTGCGCGCCCTGTTCACGCCCGGGCACACCCCCGAGCACCTGAGCTACCTGATCACCGACGGCGGCGTCACCGATGAACCCGGCTACCTGCTCTCGGGCGACTTCGTCTTCGCCGGCGACCTGGGCCGGCCCGACCTGCTCGACGAGGTCGCCGGCGGCGAGGACACCCGCGAGGACTCGGCCCGCGCCATGTTCGCCTCCCTGCGCGACCGCTTCGTGACGCTGCCCGACCACCTGCTGGTCTTCCCCGGCCACGGGGCGGGCTCGGCCTGCGGGAAGTCCCTCGGCGCGGTGCCCTCCACCACCGTCGGCTACGAGAAGCGCTTCGCCTGGTGGGCGCCGCTGGTGGCGGGAGACGACGAGGACGCCTTCGTGGACCGTCTGCTGCACGGCCAACCCGAGGCCCACGCCTACTTCGCCCGGATGAAACGACAGAACCGCGACGGGCCCGCCGTGCGCGGCCCGGCCGCGCCGCCGGCCCAGCTCGACCCCGCAGCGGCCGCGGAACGACTGGCCGACGGACGGGCCGTGCTGCTGGACACCCGCGGCCTCGAGGACGTCCGCCGCGGCGCCGTGGCCGGGGCGCTGACCGTTCCCGCCGCCACCAACCGCTCCACCTACGCCGCCTGGAGCTACGACCCCGAGCGCGAGTCCACCCCGCTGATCCTGCTGGCCCGCGACGCGGCGCAGGCCGAGGAGCTGCGGGACAACCTGCTGCGGGTCGGGATCGACACGGTCGACGGCTACATCACCTCCGTCGAGGGCCTCGCGTCCTTCGTGCCCGGGACCGTCGCTCCCGCCGACCTCGCCGCGCACGAGCATGACCTGGTGCTCGACGTGCGCGGCCGCGAGGAGCACGCGAGCGGCGCGGTGCCGGGATCCCAGCAGCTGCACGGCGGGCGCGCCCTGTGGGAGCTGTCCGCCCTCCCCGCCGGCGGCCGCATCGTCGTCTACTGCCAGTCGGGCCTGCGCGCCGGGGTGGTCTCCTCCGCGCTGCGACGCGCCGGGTACGACATCACCGAGCTCGAGGGCAGCTACGCCGGCTGGGCGCAGTGGGCGGGGGCCGGCCGGTGACCGGACGGGTGCACGTCGCATGACGCCGACCGCGCCGAAAGGCGGCGAGCACGCGCTCTGGGAGGGCAGCCCGGCGCTCCTCACCGAGCTCCGTGACCTGCTGATCACGCACGTCTCGGAGGGCACGCTGCGGGTCGTGCTCCAGCAGCTGATGCTGCGCGAGGGCGGGCGCGAGGCCGGAGTCCACGAGGTGATCGACGCGGTCGTCGACGTCGGCGGCAACCTGGTCGCGTTCCCCGTGGCCGGTTCCGTGCGCGAGGACCAGCGGGCCGCGGACCGCCTCGACGCGGCGCTCACCCGCCTGCGCGCCGAGATCACCGAGGAGATGGGCGCGCAGCCCGAAGGGCTCGAGGTGATCATCGACGGGGACGGGCACCGGGAGGTGCGGATCGCCTTCGCCCTCGAGATCTCCCCGCAGGACGTGGCCGGCCGTCCCGCGCCTCCGGCGCTGCACGACGGGGCCCACCACATCCGGCACGCGGCGCCCGCTCTGGATGATCTGCGCGACCGGCTGACCCCGCCCCCGCCGAGCCTGCTGCGCCGCTGGTGGGACGCCCTGCGCGGGGAGAGCCGGCGCGGCGTCTGACTCCGCCGGCGGGTCCGCCTCCCTCAGCTGCAGAGCACGTTCGTGGCGTCGTCGCCGGCCAAGGCCGTGGAGTCGGGGTCCAGCAGGTCCTCCCGGACGACCCGGGGCGAGGCGATCACCGTGTCCATCGTGGCCTGCTGCGCGGTGCGCTGCTCGGCCTCCTCACCCAGCGCGGGCACGACCATCCCGCCGCGGTCCTGGATCGCACAGCCGTCCAGGCCGTGGATGGTGACGCGGATGGTCGCGGTCGAGGCGGTGCCGTCGGCGGCGAGATCGGCGACGACGCCGAGCCGGTAGGCGATCACGCCGACGGCATGGGTCCGGGTGTCCAGCACGGACCAGGCCAGGGTGCCGCCCAGCAGGAGCAGGGGCGTGTCGTCGCGCTGCCCACGGAACCAGGCCATCGCCAGGGCGGGCCGGCCGACGGTCGCGAAGCCCTCGGCGAGGGCGAAGGCGTACAGATGCCGCGCGCCACCGTCCCAGGCCTCCGCCAGGACGTCCTGCCAGTAGGCGGGGGCGGCCGCCTCGATGCGCGCGCGGGCCTCGGCGTCGTCCAGGCCGTGCAGCGCCTCGGGGGAGAGGTAGGCGACCGCGAGGAAGTCCGTCAGCGCGCGCCGGGCGGGGTCGACGGCGGCGTCCTCGGCCCCGAGATCGGCCCAGGTCTCGAGCTCTGCGGCGTCACCGGCCAGCGGCAGGGCGAGCACGTCCTCGAGCGAGCGGCCGTCCCAGCGTGCCTCGTCCAGGGAGGCGAGCGGGTCGCGGGGCACCTGCTCGGCGGTGGCGGGGCCGGTCGGGCCGCAGCCCGCAGCGAGCAGGGCGGTCCCGGAGGCGGCGAGCCCGGCGAGGCCGCGTCGTCGCACCAGCAGGCGACGAGACGTCATCGCAGTTCGGGCTCGGACGTGTCGGCTCGTCCGGAGTCGGCATCGAGGCGCCGGCGGATCGTGCGGGCGCGGTCGCGGTCGTGCTCGGTGGCCTTGTCGACGAGATCGGTGGTGTCGTGGTCGGGCTCCTCGGGCTGCAGCACCAGCCACACGACGAAGCCGATGGTGAGCACGGCGACGATGGCCAGGAGGATGCCGAACAGGGGCCAGGAGAAGGCGATCGGGTCCCAGAAGGAATCGCCTTCCAGCGGTGCTCCGACGACCACGGCAACCCCCATCCGGTCACGGCGCGTAGGGCCCGGGGGCGCTCCCGGGTCCACAGAGATCCCGGCCAGCATAGCTCCTCGCCGGTGGGCGGTTATGCTGAGGCGGTTATGGCTGATGTGATCGTCGGGCGATTCGCCCTCATCGACCTGATCGCCAAGGGCGGTTCAGGGTCCGTGTGGCGCGCCTGGGACTCCAAGACCGAGGAGCTGTGCGCCGCTAAGGTGCTGCGCCAGCGCGACTCGGCAGACCTCATGCGCTTCGTGCGCGAGAAGGGGGTCAGCTTCGACCACCCCCATCTGCTCACGCCGCACGGCTGGGGCGCGGAGGACGAGCACGTCGTGATCGCGATGCCGCTGGTCTCCGGCGGCACTCTCGAGTCGATCGTGAAGAAGAAGGGCAAGCTCTCCGAGCCCGCGGTGGTGGTGATCCTCGACCAGCTGCTCGACGGCCTCGCGCACGTGCACTCCGAAGGGTGGATCCACCGGGACGTGAAGCCCGCGAACATCATGTTCGAGCCGCGGGGTCGGGCCTTCCCGGTCTCGCGCCTGGCGGACTTCGGCATCGCCGTGCACGAGTCCGACGTGCGCTTCACCCACGTCGGCATGGTCAACGGCACCCCCGGGTACATGGCTCCCGAGCTGTTCTCGATGGCGGAGCCCGCGCCCTCCCACGACCTCTACGCCGCAGGTGTGGTGGCCCTGGTCGCCCTGAACGGGCAGATCAAGCTGCACGACGGCGCCTTCCGGCCCGATGAGCTCTCCCAGCACCTGCGCGGGGTGACCCCGAAGCTGTCGGCGGTGCTTCGCAAGCTGGTCGCACCCCAGCCCGACCAGCGGTACGAGGACGCGGAGTCGGTGCGGCGGGACCTGCCCCGGGTGCCGCAGGGCTACCCGCTCACGCACGCCGACGGGGCTCCGCTCGAGTTCCAGGACACGCTGGACCCGCTGCCGGAGAACGCCCCCGGCGCCGTGAGGCCCCAGCGCCCCGCCCCGCAGGTCGCCGCCTCCTCGATGGAGGCGATCCGCTCCGGCCAGGTGCAACAGGGATTCTCCTCCGGATCGCCCTCGCCGCAGACCGGGCCGCAATGGGCCCAGGGCGTGCCGGGTGCGCAGACCACACCGCAGCAGGCCTCGCCGCAGTCCACCCCGCAGACCTTCACCGCTGCCCCGACCGGCACCTTCACCGGTCAGGGTGGGCCGCGGAACCGCAGCACGCTGATCGCGGTCGGCCTCGGCATCGGGGCGGCGGTGGTGCTCGGCATCATCGTGGCGATCACGCTGCTGGTGATCTTCCCGCGGAGCTCCGCGGCCTCCTTCGACGACGGCCCGCCGGTCAGCAGCATCGACACCGCCTTCGCCGAGGTCGCACCGGGGCAGGAGTGCGCCGAGCGGGACGAGGGGGTCATCGCCCTCACCCCCGAGGGTGATTACCTCTCCTGCGCCCGCGCCGCCGACGGCACCGGCTACGCCTTCGCCTGATCCCGCCGCCGGGGTCCCGGTGATTCAGGCGGCGGCGACCGCCGTGGTGTCCAGGGACTGGATGAGGGCCTCGCGTCGCGGGTCCATCAGCAGGTCGATCCGCAGCGACGGGGAGCCCTCGCCGCGGCCCGGGATGCGCCAGCGCAGCTGCGCCGGGCTGATCACCGTCGCCGCCTCGGCGCGCACGTAATCCAGCGCGGACCGATCCAGCCCGGCGGCGTGGAGCGCCGAGTCCAGGCGCCGCTGGCGCTCATCCCGCGAGGTGTCGAGATCCATGTTGTCGGCGAACCAGGCGTCGGCCACTGCGTCGTCGTCCGTGCGCAGCCAGGTCAGCGCCGCCGAGGCGGCCGCGAGGGTGCGCGGCGCGGCCCGCTTCTCGGGCCCCTCGAGCAGCCCGGGGACCTCCCGCTGCAGGATCCGCAGCGTCTGCAGGGACAGGGGCGTGGCCGGGGCGTACTTCGAGTTCGCCAGCGCCACCACCCCGACGCCGCTGGCCCGGTGCCAGACCATGAACGAGCCGTAGCCGGGGTAGCCGCCGGAGTGGGAGATGACCTCTCCGAGGTCCGGGAAGTGCTCGATGACCAGGCCGTAGCCGTAGCCGCGGATGCGGTCGAAGCCGGGGGAGGTGCCGTCCTCGCCGACCGGCAGGGCGGGCAGCGCGTGGTGGCGTCGCAGCTGCTGCATCTCGCGGCGGGAGGTGGTCGACAGCAGCGCCTGGTCGCGTGCGGCGGAGTCGGGGGCGTCGGCGGCGGCGAGGAAGCGCACCCAGGCCGCGACGTCGTCGACCGTGGAGAACAGGCCGGCCATCGCGCCGTACACGCCAGGGTGGTCCAGCGGCACCGGCTCGAAGCGCGTCGCATCGGTGCGATCGCCGATCCGGTGCCCGGTGGCCAGGCGCGCGCGGTCCAGCGCCTCGGTGTCGAAGGCCGTGTCGACCATGCCGAGCGGCTCGAGGAACCGCCGACGGATCTGCGTGGTGTAGTCCGAGCCCGTGACCTCGTCGATCACCCGGCCCAGCAGCGCGTACCCGGTGTTGGAGTACTCGAAGCCGGTATCGGGGCGGCGGGTGTGGCCGAGCCCGCCGGCGAGCAGGGCGGCGAACTCCTCGCGGGTGAGGGACTCCTGGCGGTCTCCCCAGGGATTGTCCGTGACCAGGCCGGCGCCCATGGTCAGCAGATCGCGCAGGGTGATCTCGGGATCATCGGCCGCGGTGTCGAAGGCTGCCCCCGCTTCGGGCACGTAGCGGGCCACGGGATCATCCAGCCGCAGCCTGCCCTCATCGCGCAGGGCCAGCAGCGTCGCAGCGGTGAAGGACTTCGTCATCGAGGCGATCCGGGAGATCGTGGCCCGGTCCATGGGGGCCGAGCCCGCCGCGGACTCTCCCGCGTCGAGCTCGCGCTGCCCGGCCGCGCCGTGATGGAGCACGGCCTGGTCGTGGGCGTGCCCGCCGACGACGGCCCAGGTGACCCCCGCGGTGCGGTGGCCGTAGACGGCGTCGGAGAACAGTGCGCTGATCTCGGCGCGGGTGGACTCGGGCAGGGTGGCGGGAGCGGCAGGCGTGCTGGACATGGGAGCCACTGTAGGGCGTCAGAGACGGCGGATCTCACCCCGGGCGGGCGGATCGGGCCCAGGCGTCGTGCCTCGCGCCCGACCTCCGTTCATGGATCGGACGAGCCCGCCTCGGCACTGGGAGCGTGTGGCTACCGCCGCTGCTCCCGCCTTGGCTCAGGCGTCGAGCAACCCGACGCCGAGGTACCCCGCGAGGACCCCTTGCAGTCCGGCATAGAGGGCGAAGAACGTGCACAGCAGCAGGGCGGCGGCGAGCAGCACTCGGCCGACCCTCCGGAACGTTCCCTCCCGCCAGGCGAACAGCCAGTAGACGGCATTTACGGCGACGGCGAGACCCACGGCGGCCGCCCATTGGTACGTCTTCACTGTCGGCCCAGTCATGTCGGTCAGGAAGATGGCGGCGTTGAGCACGCCCAGGAACCCGAAGAGGATCGCCAGCCATAGAAGAATCCGCTGGGCGACGGGCGTATTCGTCCATCGATGATTGAAGGCGTGCACTGTCATCATGTGGTCACCTTCCTCGTGTGCGCAAGAGAGTTCAGCACAGGCGGCCGGCTTCCGTGATCATGGCGGAGGTGATCAGCCCGGCGGAGGCTGCGATAACTGCTCCAGCGATAGTCGGACTGCTGATGGCCGCCGCGAGCCCCCAGACGACCGCGTTAGCGTACCCCGCTCCGGATAGGAGGTTTGCGCAGGTCTCCTTCGAGACCATCGGGTTGATTGCTCCAGTGGAAGCAACTCCGGTGATTTCCTCAAGGGCTGTATCAGTGAGGGCAACATGGGTTGCCTCTTGCCCCTCGGGCTGGATGATCAATTGCTTGTTGTTGGTGTCAACGCTGATGGTGACTTCGAGACCTTGGTCAGTAGTCTCGGAGGCGGTGATGACCCCGGAAGACTCTTGCGAGGAGACGGCAGCGTGTGCTGAGCCAGGCTCAGCCGCAGTCGCAATCCCCCCCGCTTGTGGCGAGCGCGGCCGCAGTGATGACGGTAGCGGCGAGGAACCTGTTCGCGTTCATGACCAACCTCTTTGTTCGCAACTGCTTGCTGTTGATGCACATGCATCGCAACATTTCCTGCGCATCGTGTCAAAATCGTCTTGCTGGTGGGCCTGAGTCTGCGCGCACTGCCTACCCCACATCAGTCTGCGTGTCGCCTGCGGCGGCGGACCCGTAGAACCTCGCGATGATCCGGGCCGGGTCCGCGCCGATCACCTCGGCCAGCAGCGCCGGGTCGGTGCGGGTGGGGTCGTAGGGGGCGGGGACCGGGTCCGAGGGATCGCCGTTCGCTTCCCCGCTGCCGTCCGCCGCGCCGCCGTCGTGCTCCTCGCCGGGCTCTGCGCGCCGCGGAGAGGCCGCCTCCCTCGGAGCGACCAGGTCCTCGAGCGTCAGCCCCCGCAGGGTCAGCAGGTGGACGGGCTTGTCGTCGACCGTCTCGACCAGCACGTACACCAGTGCCGCGACGTGACGGCAGGGACCGGGCCAGTCCAGGCACGAGCAGTCGTGGGACAGCTCCGCGGCTCCTCGCGGCAGCAGCGAGAGCTCGGAGCCGGCCAGTTCCCGCTCGAACTCCTCGGGATAGTCGCCGCCCGCGAGCCGTGCGGGCAACTCGGGGCGGGCGCGCGCGATGCGCAGGAACTCCTCACGATCGTCCGACGGGAAGGCGGGAAGGTCCAGCCGGGCCCGATAGAGCTCGCCGTCGGCATCGAGGACGTCACCACGAGCGACCCCCGTGGTGACGTCGAGCCACTGCACGCGGCCGGCGCGGGCGTCGGCCTTCCCGCTGCCGGCGCGCCCCACCCCGAGCAGCCGTTCGGCGGCGTCGCGCAGGGCGACCGCGTGCCAGCTCTTCCCGATCGCGCCGCGTCGCGAGAGAAGCCGGATGCTCATGTCGGCCCCCTCATCCGTCGTCCTCCTCGAGGCTCAGCAGGTTCAGCAGGCGGTCGTCGTCGAGGTCGGACAGCCAGTCCTCGCCGGGGCTGATCGTCAGGTCCGCGAGAGCCTGCTTGTCCTCGAGCAGGGAGTCGATCTTCTCCTCCACTGTGCCGGCGCTGACCAGCTTGTGCACGCTCACGTCGCGCCGCTGCCCGATGCGGAAGGCACGGTCGGTGGCCTGGTTCTCCACCGCCGGGTTCCACCAGCGGTCCAGGTGCACGACGTGGTTGGCGGCGGTGAGGGTGAGACCGGTGCCGCCGGCGCGCAGGCTCAGCAACATCAGCCCGGGACGCTCCCGCTGGGACTGGAACTCGGCGACCATCTGGTCGCGGTCGTGCTTGGAGACCCCTCCGTGGAGGAAGGTCACGTCCAGCCCGAGCTGCGCGAAGCGCTCCTGCCAGTACGGCACCAGCAGGTGGCCGAAGGTGGTGAACTGGGTGAAGGCGATGGCCTTCTCGCCCTCGGCGAAGGCCGTCTCCAGCACGTCGTCGACCAGCTCGAGCTTCCCGGAGCGGTGCTGGCCGTCCCGCACCAGCGGTGAGCCGTCCCCGAGATAGTGGGCGGGGTGGTTGCAGACCTGCTTGAGGCGGGTGATCGTCGAGACCACCAGGGTCCGACGGGACGTCTGGTCGGCCCCGTCGAGCTGGACCATCAGCTCGTCCACCAACGCCTGGTAGAGGCCCGCCTGCTCCGGGGTCAGGTTCACCACCCGGGAGAGCTCGATCTTGTCCGGCAGGTCCTTGATGATCGCGCGGTCCGTCTTCACGCGGCGCAGGATGAACGGCGCGGTCACCAGCTTGAGCCGGCTCAGCGCCGAGGAGTCGCCCTCCTCCTCGATCGGGGTCGCGATCCGGTCGCTGAAGCTGCTCGCGCTGCCCAGCAGGCCGGGGTTCGCGACCTCCATGAGGGAGTGCAGGTCGCCGAGCTTGTTCTCGACCGGGGTACCGGTCAGGGCGAGCCGGCGCGGGGCGGTGAGGCTGCGGGCGGCCCGGGTGACCTGCGCGCCGGGTGTCTTCACGTGCTGCGCCTCGTCCAGCACGATCCGGTGCCAGGCCACGGCCGTGAGCACCGGGAGGTCGCGCGCCAGCAGCGAGTACGTGGTGATCACCAGGTCGAGGTCCGCGGCGCCGGCCACGAAGGACTCGTCCCGCAGACGGGTGCCGCCGTGGTGGACGTGCACGGCCAGATGCGGGGCGAAGGTCGCCGCCTCCCGCTGCCAGGCGCCGACGACGGACATGGGGCAGACCAGCAACGTGGGGCCGATGCGAGGCGTCCCGTCCGCGGCGGGGTCGGTGCCCTCGCGCTCCCGGCACAGCAGGGCGAGGACCTGCATCGTCTTGCCGAGCCCCATGTCGTCGGCGAGGATCCCGCCCAGGCCCTGCTGGTCCAGCGCCCACAGCCAGTTCAGGCCGTCGAGCTGGTAGGGCCGCAGCGACGCCTCCAGGGAGCGCGGCTGCGGGTAGGGGCGGGCGCCGCTGCCGCCGGGCATCAGCCGCGCCAGGCCGTTGTGCCCACCGGCGTAGAGGGCGCCGAGCCCGAAGTCGACGTCGCGCGCCTCGGGGGACAGGGCCAGGGAGAAGATCTCGATCCAGGGTGCCTGTCCGGAGACCTCGACCGGCGCGGGCGGCAGCTCCGGGGCCGCCGGGGTCGAGGCGGTCCCGGAGCGGGCGGCCGGTGCGGGACGCTCGGCTCCGTCGTCCCCGGTGCGCAGCCGCTGATCGCGGGTGCGAGCGGCAAAGGCGTCGAGGAAGCGCTCGGCGGCGCGCAGCGTGGTGGCGTCCAGCCGTACCCACTGGCCGCGCAGCAGCACCAGCTCGCTCTGCGCCTCACGGATCTCCTCCATCTCCGCCTCGGTCAGCTCGGTCTCGCCCACCGCCACCCGCCAGCGGAACGAGGCCATCGACCCCAGCCCCACCCCGGAGGCCTTCTTCTCGCCCTCGGCGTCCTCCTCGGCCTCCTGGGGGCGCAGCGTGGTGCGCTGCTTGGTCCAGTCGCGCGGCAGCAGCACGGTCACCCCCGCCTCCTCCAGGGCAGGGGTGTCGCGGGAGAGGAACTCGCCCGCCTCCGCGGTGGTCAGCAGCCAGTCCACGCCGGTCTCGTCGACCGCGGCGCCGCGCACGGTCGGAGCCCGTCGCATCACCGCCGCGGAGGCCTCGGCGGCGCCTGCGGTCGTGAGGTCGCCGACCGCCCGCAGGTCCGCGACGGGATGGACGGTGCCGTCGGTCTCGCGCAGGCAGGTCTGCAGCGGCCAGGCGGTGCCCACCGGCGGCTGGAACAGGCGCACCACCAGCTCGCTGTCGGTGGAGCGGAGCTTCACCCCGGGACGGCCGGAGTCGACGAAGGCGTCGAAGGCGGCGGTGATCCGGCGCTGGGCGGGCAGGTCGGCGCGCAGCTCCCCGTCGTCCGCGAGCGCCCACAGCACCCCGTAGCGGTCCGTTCCGGGGGCCTCCGCGGAGCGCAGATGCGCGGCGAAGGCGGCCCGGGACCGGCCGTCGACCAGCGCGTGCAGCATCAGGGGGGCGTCCTGCTCCGGGGCCCGCCACTGCAGCACGGAGCGCCCGAAGCGCTCCGTCGCCCGCACCCGCATCGCGCGCCTGTCGACCAGGTCCCGGGCGCGCACGTCGAGCACGATCGCGGTGATGAGGTCCGGCATCGCCACGAGGTCCCCGTCGAGCCGCGCGGCCGCGCCCTCGGCCAGCAGCGCGGAGACATTCTCCGCGAAGTTCTCGCCGAAACGAGTCTCGAGCAGGGCGGTGGCGGCACCGACCAGAGAGGTCAGGGACGTGCCGGCCAGCGGCAGGGCGGGTACGCGGCGGTCGCCGTCGCGGCCGGGGACCCGGATGCGATGACGCAGCTGGTCCGGGGCGTCGGCCAGCGCCTCGGCGAGGCCGGCGGGTGCCTCGCGGCGCAGTTCGGTGAGGTCCTCGAGAGCCTTGGAGCGCCCTGGCCCGGTCTGCTCGCGCACCCACAGCGCGGGCCCCAGGTCGTCGTCGACGACGAGGCTCAGGCGACGGGTGGGCATGGGCTCCAGCCTAGGCCCCGGGCCCGACGTCCGCGCGGGCGGGCCCGGGGCTGTGGACAGTGCTTCGCCGCGCTCCGCCGCCGGGCTCAGAGTCCGTCGATGATCAGCGACGTCGCGTCGAGCCAGGCTTCCTTGGTGTTCGGCGCGATCCGCGACCACTCCAGATGGGAGCCGTCGACGAACTGCTGCTCGTAGGGCACTTCGGCGACCACCCGGGTGTGGGCGCCGAAGTGGGCGAGCAGCCGGCTGCGCAGGGTCGGATCGAACTTCCCCTTCGAGGAGTGCGACAGGATGGTCACCGCGTGGTCCACCTGCTCGGCCAGACCCGTCGCGCGCAGCTCGTCGATCATCCACGCGGCCGCGTTGAAGGTGTCCTCCCGGACGGTGGAGACGATCACCAGCTGATCGGCGTCCTTCACCGCTGCCAGCCAGTTCGAGGCGCGCACGTTGTTGCCGGTGTCGATGACCTTGATCCGGTAGAACCGCGACAGGGCGTCGTTGAGCTCGCCGAACGCCTGGCCGTCGATCGAGGCGGCCGAGCCCGGGTCCTCGTCGGAGGCGAGGATGTCGAAGCGCATGTCGCCCTGGGGGCGCACGTAGGGGTCGAGGTCCGCGTTGGTCGCCTCGGGAGCACGCAGGTGGTCGATGTCGTGCAGCAGGTCGACCGCGGTGCGGTGGTGGTCCGACGGGACGCCGCGCCAGCCCAGGGTCCCGCGGGTCTCGTTGTTGTCCCAGGCCAGCACGTTGCCGCCGCGGGTCACGCCGAGAGTCGCGGCGATCATCAGCGAGGCGGTCGTCTTGTGGGCGCCGCCCTTGAGGTTCACCACCGCGATGTTGCGCGGGCCCTCGAGCGGCCGACGGATGCGCTCGAGCCGCTCGGTCTCGCGGCGCTCGCGCGCATTGGGGCGCAGGGCGATGGCCCCACCGGTCAGGCGGGTGACGAAACCCGGGAATCCCCGGGTGGGCTTCACCTTCTCGGGCTTGGCGGTCTCGCTCTGCAGGTCCTGCAGGGTGGGGCGGGGGTCCTCGGCAGCGGTGCTGCGCGCCGTCAGCGGACGCTTGTCGGCCGGCGCCACGGGCGAGGGCACCGGTGTCAGGGTGGCCGGCGGGCCGGACGATGCAGACGATGCAGACGATGCAGACGATGCAGACGATGCAGACGATGCAGAAGATGGGGACGATGCCGACGAGGGCGAGGGGACCGACGGTGCGGACTGCGCCGAGGCGGAGGACCCGGTGCCCTCCGGAGCGGTCGAGGGAGGCATCGCGGCGGCGCGGCGACGACCGGCGCGATGGGAGTGCGCTGCCGACAGCTCGCCCGTCTCGTCCTCGAGCACCGCGGCATGCTCCCCGGTGGTCGTCCCCGAGCCCGCAGTGGTCAGCGCCTCGGGATCGATCGAGCTGAGGTCGACCGTGTCGTCGGTGGGCAGGCCCGCGCCGGGCGGCGCGATCAGCGGGTCGTCGATCGCCGGACCGTACGGCGGGCGGTCATCGGCCTCGCGGCCGGCGATCCGCCCGGTCGGCTCGACCCGCAGGTGATGACGCACATCTGGTTCGACGATCACGACATCGACCGCATCCTCCCCGGTGCGGGCCGCCGTGATGAAGACCTGCTTGACCCGATCCCTGATCTCCGGCAGGTCGGCACCGGTGACCTCCACGGTGTCGTCGGCGAGATGCACGGTGGCAGTGGTGTCGGAGGTGATCCGCGCCTGCGCGATCATTGATGCTTCCCCTTCAGATCCTGGACTGCGTCCGTGCCCCAGGAGGTCGGACAACATGGTTCGCGCCCACTCTACGGGCGCATCGCCCTCGTGCGTCCGACGTCCGCGCCCGCGGTTCGTGCCTACAGTGGCGCTGTGCCCACCCTCCTGTTCTCCGACCCTGCCGGCGCCGCGGCGAACGAGGACGCAGCCGGGATGCTCGGCGATGTGGCGGTGCTGCTCGACGGGGCCGGGGTCCCGCAACGATTCCGCGCAGGCTGCCGCCACAACGTCGCCTGGTTCTCCCACACCCTCGCCGCGCACCTGCTCACCCGGGCCCAGGATCCCGCCATCACTCTGCGGGAGGCGCTCGCCGGGGCGATCGCCGCGGTCCGTGCGCTCCACGTGGGCGACTGCGACCTCGCCGCCGGCAGCCCCTCGGCCACCGTGGTCGCCGCACGGCGGCGCGAGGACCATCTCGAGCACCTGGTGCTGTGCGACTCCGCGTTGCTGCTGCGCCACCGCGACGGCAGGGCCGAGCGGATCAGCGACCTGCGGATCGACGAGGTGGTCCGCACCGAGACCACCGCCGAGTCGATCGAGGCCCGGCGCAACGCCCCGGGAGGATTCTGGGTGGCCCGGCACGAGGAGGAGGCCGCCGCCCAGGCACTCGTCGGGCGCACCCCGCTGTCCTCCCTGGCCTCCGCGCATCTGGTGTCCGACGGCATCACCCGGGCGGTCGATCTGCTCGGACTGTACGACGACGTGACGCTCGCACGGGCGCTGGAGACCGACCCCCGAGGCGTGGTGCGTCGGCTGCGTCGAGCAGAGGACGCGCTGGAGGTGGATCGCCGGCCCCGAAAGCCGCATGACGATGCGACGGTCCTCACATTTTCTCTGGGGCGCGGGTGAATGCAGGCCCCGATCCTGAGTTCGCGCTGGTTGCCGGGAAGGCCGCACAGAGGGTCGAGGTGACCGGGGAGCGCCGGGCGATCCGGCCCGCCGCCTTCGGTTTTTGTCCTTCCATGACGGAGGCTGAGGCTCGGTGGCACTTGTGCGCGGCTTCATCTTTCCTGCATGTCACCTGCGAAAACACGGGGCCCCGCCGCGTTTACATGTGAGCGGAGAGGGCCTAGACTCAGAGGGAACGCGTCGTCGCGACGGGTAGCTCCCGGCCCGAGAGGTCGAGAGGGGCCCACGGCGGGGACGGCGTTCGACGATCGGGGGCGTCGTCCTCGGATCGGGCTGGTAGAGTCCCGGCTGAACGATGAGTACGTTGAAAACTTAAGAGATGTGTCGCTCCTCAAGACCCCCCTCATGGGGAGCGGCCGGACGGGCACTACGCCAGGTTCCCCCACCTATGGCAGCCCGTCCAGCCTGTTCGCCCGCACCCACCCCTGACGGACGACAGGCCTGACGAGCGGTCCGTGAGCCCCCGACGATGTCGGTTGAGTGCTCCGGGCCGCTCGTCCTTTTTCGTGGCAGTCCTGCAACATCGGTGCGCCCTGCCGACGAAGCAGGGCGCACCGTGGGGCTCCCTTGTCAGGAGCTGAGGATCGCGACGTCGCTGCCCGGGTCCAGGCGGTAACCGGCCCCGCGGACGGTGGAGATCAGCCGGCGGTAGCGGCCGAGCTTGGTGCGCACGCGACGCACGTGGACGTCGACCGTGCGCTCACCGGTGTCGGACGGCGCCTCCGCCCACACCGACTCCATGAGCTCCTCGCGGGAGATGGTGCGGCGCGCGTTGCGGGACAGCTCGGCGAGCAGCTCGAACTCCTTGTAGGTCAGGTCCACGTCGTGCCCGTCGATCCGCACGCGGCGACCGAACAGATCGATCACCAGGCTGTCCTCGACAGCGACCGACGGGCTGGCCGGGCTGACGGCGGTGGCCCGCAGGGCCCGCCGCCGAGCGGTCTCGGCATCCTTGCGGGCCGGAGAGTTCGGCGAGACGACCCCGGGACGGCGGGGGCGCAGCGGGCTCACCGCCACCGATCCCTGGCCGCGCGGGGGCAGCGTGCGGGCGCTCGAGCGCGAGGAGCCGGTGGCGGCGAAGGTATTGGGGTTCGAGACCCCGACCGTGGTGCGGCCGTCGCGGGTCGCCGTCAGGCGCTGTGCATGGGTGCGCAGGTCGTCGGCGATCAGGGCGGCCTCGACGTCACCGGTGCCGGCGGGGAGGGTGACGGACACCGTGACGGTGACACCCTCCTCCGTGGCCTGGGGACGCGGGGCGGTACCGCCGACGCGGTACAGGTTTCGGGCCGGGGTGGTGTGGTCAGAGGTGGTGGGACGATCCAGGGCGATGGTCATGATGGAAGTTCTCCGAGGGGCGGCGCGAGGTGCGCGGCGGCTGGTGGGCCCGGGATCCCTGGGATCGACGCCAGATGGCGGATCGTTCAGGGGTGTGCTCCCGGTAGCACCTGGAGCCCGCGCCTTCCGGCCGGCTCCTGTCAGCCGACCCCGGAGGTGTCTGGAGCGCTCAGAGGCTCGGCTGACGATGCATCATCGGCATCATCATCATGGACATCATCGGGCGCATCGCGGAGCGGACCACCCGGCGGGTGGTCTCGCAGCGCGTGGCGATCGACGTCATGCCCCAGAGCATGCCGGGTTCGGTCCCGAGGGGCAAGAAGGTGTTCACATTCCGATACGGCGCAGCACGAGCAGCGAGTCCTCATGGCGACTGTGCTGTCCGACCCGCGCTTCGGGCTCCGCCACGTCGAGGCGGCGCTGCTCGGCGGTGACCAGGGCCTATGACCGCTCGGGCAGGGCGAGCCCGGCGGCCTCCTCGCGTGCCGTGAGCGTCATGTCGTCCGGGGCCGCGTCCCCCTGGTGGTGGTGTGCGGTGGACCACGACGGCGGCGAGAGCGGGGCTGCCGTCGCGGCGAGGGCGGCGTCGCGCTCAGTCTTCACCCGCTCGTTGCTCCGGGTGTCGATCAGTCTGTGCTGCCTGGCTGATCTCCTGCCGCTCGTGCCTCGCAGCGCGTCGATCAGTCGACGACCCCGAAGAGGCGGTCGCCCGCATCCCCCAGGCCGGGCACGATGTAGCCGTTGTCGTCGAGCTTCTCGTCGACCGCTGCGGTGACGATGGTCAGGTCGATCGCCGGGTCGATCTGCTCCTCCATGGCCTTCAGACCTTCCGGGGCGGCCAGCAGGGTCACGCAGGTGATGTCCCGAGCCCCGCGCTCGTGGATGTACTCGCAGGCCGCGATGAGCGTGTGACCGGTGGCGAGCATCGGGTCCAGCACGAAGCACTGGCGGTCCGAGAGGTCCTCCGGCAGGCGGTTCGCGTAGGTGGTGACCTCGAGGGTCTCGTCGTTGCGGACCATGCCCAGGAAGCCGACCTCCGCGGTCGGCAGCAGCCGGGTGAGACCGTCGAGCATGCCGAGCCCGGCCCGCAGGATCGGCACCACCATCGGCTTGGGGTTGGTCAGGCGGGTGCCGGTCACCGTGGTCACCGGGGTCTCGATCTCCACCGGAGCGACGGCGACGTTGCGAGTCGCCTCGTACGCCAGCAGGGTCACCAGCTCGTCGGCGAGCTGGCGGAACACCGAGGAATGGGTGGCGCGATTGCGCAGCACCGACAGCTTGTGGGCAACGAGAGGGTGATCGATCTCCAGGACGCGCATGGGGGAGAATCTACCGGAGCACCCGGGCCGACGCGTCGTGCCCCGGGCGAGCCGTCCCCCGGCGAGGGGGTTCTCACGCCGCCGGCGAGAGTGCGCAAGTCCGGTCAAGCGGCGAGGGCCGTCGCCCGCGGATACTGGATCCATGAGCTCGACGGACCCGATGCGGCGCCTCCTGGACGCGGTGCTCGACGACCGCAACACCTCCCTCGACCAGATGGCCGCCGGGGCGCATCTCTCGCCGTTCCACTTTCATCGCACGGTGCGGTCCCGCGCGGGGGAGACGCCGGCGGCGATCCGTCGGCGCGTGGTCCTCGAGCAGGCCGCATGGACCCTGCAGGGCGGCGTCCCCGTCACGGAGGCGGCCTTCGCCGCCGGCTACGACTCCGTCGAGGGCTTCTCCCGGGCGTTCCGCCGTGCCTACGGCTGCGCCCCTTCGGACCTGCCGCCGCGTGCGGAGCGCGGGCACTGGCTGCCCTCACCCAACGGCATCCACTTCCATTCCCCGACGGTGCTGTACGTCGAGGCGGGCCGGATCCGCGAGCAGTCCTCGGGCGACGTGCTGGCCCTCCTGGTCGAGCACGATCTGGACGACATCGACGCCCTGCTCGAGCTGGCGCGGGACCTCCCGGAGCACGTCTACCGCGCGGTGCGGCTGCCCGGCAGCCTCCTGCGGGAGTGGGACGGTGCCGACGAGTCGATCGCGCAGGTGGTGCATCACCTCGTGGTCAGCAAGGAGCCGTGGCTCGCATCGATCGCGGGGGAGAGTGCCCCGGACCTCGGCGGCGCCGACGACGTCCCCGAGCTCCTCGCCCGGCACCATCGGACCTCCCCGCGCTGGCTGGCGATGGTGCGGGACGTGGAACGCCGCGGAGCCTGGCAGGACTCGATCATCGACGCGCTCTGCGATCCGCCCGAGTCGTTCCTGCTCTCCCAGATCGTCGCCCACGAGCTGACGTTCTCGACCCACCGTCGCCAGCTCCTGCGCTGGATGCTCGCCGACGCCGGCCTGACCCTCGATGCCCGACACCTCGACCCTGACCCCATCCTGTGGCACCGCAGGAAGATCGGAGAATGAGCACGATGACCCGCCCCACGTACCTCTACTACACCGCGACCACGCTCGACGGGTTCATCGCCGACGAGAACGACAGCCTCGACTGGCTGCTGTCCCAGCCGCTCGGCGAGGGCAGCCTGCTGGACTACGACACTTTCTACGCAGAGGTCGGCGCCCTGGTCATGGGCAGCACGACCTACGAGTGGGTCCTCCGCCACGAGGGCGGTTCCGGGGAAGGAGGGAGTGCATGGCCCTACGACAGACCGACCTTCGTGTTCTCCCACCGCGACCTCCAGCCCGTCACCGAGGACGTCACGATCCTCTCCGGCACCCCCGAGGAGCATCGCCCCGCCCTCGAAGCCGCGGCCGGGGACGGTGCCGTATGGATCGTCGGCGGCGGGGACCTCGTCGCCCAGTTCGCCCGCGCCGGCCTGCTCGACGAGGTCATGGTCTCGATCGCCCCGGTGACGCTCGGTGCCGGGCGGCCCCTGCTCGGCGGCCGCTTCGATCTGGAGCTGCGGGAGTACGGGCGCAATGAGGCCTTCCTCGAAGCTCGCTACGCCCTGGTGGGCGAGCGCGCATGAGGTGACCTGGCGGCGGGCGACAATGGCCCCATGACCGATGACGAGCTGATGGGCCTGGCGATCGACGAGGCGCGGGCGGCTGGCGCCCGAGAGCCGGCGGACGTGCCCATCGGCGCGGTCGTCGTCGGCCCCGACGGGCAGGTGCTCGCCACCGCCGGGAACCGCCGGGAGGCCGACGAGGACCCCACTGCCCACGCCGAGATCCTCGCCCTGCGCGCGGCGGCCCGGGAGACGGGTCGCTGGAACCTCACCGGCTGCACGCTCGCGGTCACCCTCGAGCCCTGCACCATGTGCGCCGGCGCGATCGTCCTGGCCCGAGTGCAGCGCCTGGTCGTCGGCGCCCCGGATCCCAAGGCCGGGGCCGCGGGGTCCCTGTTCGACCTGGTCCGCGAACCGCGGCTGAACCACCGGGTCGACCTGATCACGGGCGTGCGCGAGCGGGCGTGCGGAGATCTGCTGCGCGAGTTCTTCCGGGCCCGACGGACCTGAGGCGATGAGGTCGTCGATCACTCCGCGTACATCGCGATGAACCGGCCGATGACACCGCCCTCGCGGAGCTTGTCGATGGCCTCCGGGATGTCGGCGTGGGTGATGTGGTTGATCGGCGGGGTCAGCGAACCGTCCTTCATGAGCTCGTAGACGCCCGCGAAGTCCTCGCGCGTGCCGGACTTCGAGCCCTTGATCCGGAGCTGCTCGGTGATCAGGGGGTAGGTGTTGATGGTCGACTCGAGACGGCCCATGCCGACCTGGACCAGGGTGCCGAACTCGGCGAGGGTCTCGATCGCCTCAGAGGTCGTGGTGCCGAAGCCCGCGTAGTCGACGATGAGCTCGAGGCGCTCGTCCCGGAAGGCGGTGATGCTTTCGGCGACCTCGACCAGTCCGATCTCGTCCTTCAGCTCGCGGGTCTTCGGAGTGACCTCGGCGCCGTACACCTCTGCTCCCAGGAGCGAGGCCACGCGGGCGCCGATGTACCCGAGGCCGCCGAGGCCGATGACCCCGATCTTCATGCCGGCCTTCGCGCCGCCCACTGCGACCATGGCGTGATAGGCGGTCAAACCGGCGTCGGTCGCCATGGCGCCGAGGTCGAAGGGGACCTCGTCGGGCAGGGCGACCAGGTTGAACTCGGTGGCCCGGATCTTCTGCTGGAAGCCGCCGTCCCAGGCGCCGTAGCCGAGCGCGTCACCTTCCTCGGTCAGGGGTGAGAGGCCGACGCGGTCGCCGACGTTCCACGCCTCCATGCCCTCGCCGACCTCGGTGATGACGCCCGCGGACTCGTGGCCCATGGTGCGGGGGAGGCCCTTCCGGAAGAGCGTCATCCAACCGGGATCGTCCAGGGTCGAGACGTCGGAGTGGCAGACGCCGGTCGCCTTGACCTCGACGATGACCTCGCCCGGTCCTGCCGTCGGCTCCTCCACCTCGTGGAGTGCGAGGGGCTTGCCCGTGCCTTCGAACTGCCATGCCTTCATGGGAACTCCTTCTCTTCCTCGGGGGCGTCCTCGCCCCGGGATGTCCTTGCCATCCTAGATATAGTTCAGCATTAAAGGAAATGAGGTGGCGTGCGGCCGATGGGGAGTCCGTGTCGTGGGAAGCACGGGATGATCTGTCGCCGTTTGCCTACAGTGGTGCCGTCCCGTTCCCACCCGTCCCGAGTGCCGCACCGCCTGCCGTCGACTCCGCCGCTGGACGGTGGAGGAGTGCCCATGCAATCAGCCGACCAGGCGACCGTCGTCGCACAGGACGTCTCGAAGGTCTTCTTCTCCGGCGCCGAGCCCGTCTGGGCCCTCGAGGACTTCTCGCTGACCCTCGAACCCGGATCCTTCACCTGCATCGTCGGCCCCTCGGGCTGCGGCAAGTCGACCTTCTTGCGCATCCTCGGCGGACTCGAGGAGCGCACCGTCGGCGAGGTCGCCACGAGCGGCGCCGAGCATCCCGTGCCCGCGGCATTCGTGTTCCAGGAGCATGGCGTCTTCCCCTGGATGACCGTGCTGGACAACGTCGCCTTCGGCCTGCGGATGACCGGGGTGGGAGCACGGGAGCGAGAGGACGTCGCTCGTGACTGGCTGCAGCGGGTGCGCTTGGAGAGCTTCGCCGGCTCCTACCCGCATCAGCTCTCCGGCGGCATGCGCCAGCGCGTCGCGATCGCCCGCGCCTTCGCCACCGGCTCGCCGGTGCTGCTCATGGACGAGCCGCTCGGCGCCCTCGACGCCCAGACCCGCATGCTCATGCAGGAGGAGCTCGTCGCCCTGTGGGAGCAGGAGCGCAAGACCGTCCTGATGGTCACGCACGACATCGACGAGGCGATCATCCTGGGCGACCGCATCATCGTCATGTCCGGACGACCTGGCACCCTGCGCGAGGACATCACCGTCCCCTTCGAACGACCCCGTTGCGTCGACATCGAGCGCACCCGCGAGTTCGGCGAGCTGCGCTCGCGGATCTGGAACCTGCTCCGGGACGACGTCCGCACCGCCGAGGAGTCCGCATGAGTTCCGCCGCCGCCGCGTCCCGTCCGGCCGACCGCGAGCAGCGCACGCTCGAGGCGGCCCGGGCCCATCGGGCTCAGGAGAAGCGCCTGCGCTCCCGTGACCTCGCACTCTCGATCGCCGCCCCGATCGTGCTGATCGTGCTGTGGGAGGTGTGCGCCAGGGCCCTGATCATTGACCCGCGGTTCTTCCCGCCGCCGACCCGAATCCTCGCCGCGGGCGCGGAGATGATCCGCAGCGGCGAGCTGTGGAAGCACACCGGCCCCACCCTCATGCGCCTGGTGGTCGGGGGCGGTCTCGGCGCGATCGTCGGCATCGTGGTCGGTCTGCTGATGGGATCCTCCCGCGCACTGAACGCTGCGCTGGGCCCGCTGTTTTCGGCGCTGTACCCGCTGCCCAAGATCGCGATCTTCCCGATCCTGCTGATGATCTTCGGGCCCACCGAGCTGCCCAAGATCATCGCCGTGTTCATCACGACGTTCTTCATCATGCAGATCAACACGGTCTCGGGCGTCTGGGCGATCGATCGGAAGCTGCTCGAGGCCGGGTCGGCCTACGGCGCCACCGGGTTCGCCCGCTTCCGCTTCGTGGTGCTCCCCGGGGCGATGCCCTTCGTGTTCTCCGGGCTGAGGACCGCCACCGGCACCGCGGTCGTCGTGGTCACCGCCGTCGAGTTCACCGGTGCCTCCACCACCGGACTCGGCTATCTGATCTGGAACTCCTGGCAGTTGTTCATCCCGGAGAAGCTGTACGTGGGCCTGCTGGTGATCGGCATCATCGGCGCGGTCCTGACCACCCTGCTCAGCCGATCGGAGAAGCTGCTGCTGCCCTGGCGCCGCAGCAGCTGAACCCGCCACCGCCATCCCTCCGTCCTAGGAACCCCTCATGCGACGACGCACCCTCCTGTCCCTCGCCTCCGCCTCCGCCGTCGGGGGAGTGCTGGCCTCCTGCGGCCCGGCCATCACCGGCGAGGAGTCCGACACCAGATCGGGCTCCGGCGACGGCACCGTCCGCGTCGGTCACGTGCCGTCCTCCCTGTTCGCGCCGGTGTATGTCGCCGACGCGATGGGCTACTTCGAGGACGAGGGCATCACCCTCGAGCTCACGCCGTTGAAATCCGGTCAGGACGGCATCCCGATGCTGTCCAACGACCAGCTCGACGTGATGGCCGCCGGGTTCAGCGCCGGCATGTTCAACGCCCTCGACCAGGGGCTCACCTTCAAGGTCGTCGGCTCCATGGGGATCTCCCCGGGCGACCCCGAGAAATCGCCCACCGCGCTCGAGGTGAGCCAGGAGCTGATCGACGACGGCGCGGTCACCTCGGTCGCCGACCTCGAAGGTCGCAAGGTCGCTGTGGCGGGAGGCCCGGGCGCCACCGGCGGCTACCTGCTCGCGGCGATGCTCGAGGAGGGCGGACTGACACTGAACGACGTCGAGGTCTCCAACCTCTCCACCCCCGACCAGGAGCCCGCGCTCACCAACGGCTCCGTCGAGGCCGCCACCCCGTCGGCCCCGTTCTCCACGGCCATGGAGGAGGCCGGCGTCGCCTCCCCGCTCGCGGTGCCGAAGGAGGGAACCACCGGCACCGGGGTGCTGTACTCCGAGACCTTCCTGGCCGCCGACCTCGCCCAGCCCTTCTTTACCGCGCTCGCCAAGGGGGCGAAGGAGCTCGCTGCCGACGGGAAGCAGACCGACGAGGTCTACCAGATCCTCGCCGACACCTTGGGGCAGGAGATCGAGGTGCTGAAAGCGTCACCGATGTATTCCTACCTGCCCGACCTCGCGCCGCAGCCCGAGCAGCTCGCGGCCATGCAGTCGGCGTGGATCGAGGCGGGCCAGATCACCTACACGGAGCCGATCGACGTCGCCACCGTGGTCGCGGCGAGCTTCGCCGAGGGAGCTGCCGGCTGAGTCAGATCCAGCCCTGCCGGCGTGCGAGCGCTACCGCCTCGTGACGGTTCCCCGCCTGCAGCTTCGCCTGTGCGCTGGAGAGATAGTTGCGCACCGTGCCCTCGGCCAGGTGCGCGCGGCGCGCGATCTGCTCCACGGCGGCGCCGTCGGCCGCGTACTCGAGGACGTCGGCCTCCCGTGGGGTCAGTGGGGAGTCCCCCGAGGAGATGGTCTCCGCGGCGAGCTCCGGGTCGATCACCCGGCGCCCGGTGGCCACCGAGCGCACCGCGCGGGCGAGCTGATCGGCCGAGGTGGTCTTGGGCAGGAAGCCGAGCACGCCCTGGGCCAGGGCCCGCTTGAGGTAGCCGGGGCGAGCGTGCGAGGTGAGGATCAGGCAGCGAGTGGCGGGGGAGACCTCGGCGAGGCGGGTGCAGATCTCGAGGCCGTCGCCGTCGGGCAGTTGCAGGTCCACCACCGCCACGTCGGGCTGTTCGCCGCGCGCCAGGGCGATCCCGGCCGCGACCGTCGCGGCCTCCCCGCGGACGTCGAGGTCGTCCTCGAGGGAGAGCATCGTGGCCAGTGCGGAGCGGATCAGGTTCTCGTCGTCGACGAGGATCACGCGCAGTGGAGCGGGACTCTCGGTCATCGGGGACCTCCGGTGGTGTCGAAGCGGACGTCGAGCGTGAAGGTGTCGTCCTCGCGGCGGACGGTCAGGGCGGAGGCGGCATGGAGGCGTTCGCGCATTCCGGTCAGGCCGCTGCCCTCGTGCACGGACCCGGTGCCGTGGGCTCCGTCGTTGACCAGGGTGATGCCGTGCGTGTCCAGGGCGATGGTGACGGCGGTGGCGTCGGCATGGCGCAGGATGTTGGTGCCGCCCTCGCGCAGCACCCAGGCGGCGGTGTCCGCCAGTGCGGGCGGGACGTCCTCGGCGTCCCCGTCGACCGTGACCCGCACGTGCGCGGAGCGCAGCAGGGACGCGGTGCCGCGCAGCTCGGTGGCGAGGTCCGCCTCCCGGTACCCGCGCACCAGAGCGCGGATCTCGGCGAGGGAGGCGCGGGCGATCTGGGCGGCTTCGCGGCCGTGCTCGGCGGCGCGGGGGTCCTCCCGCTCGGCCAGCTGCGCCACCAGCTCGGACTTCACGGCGATCACCGAGAGATCTCGTCCGGTGACATCGTGCAGGTCGCGGGCGAAACGCAGACGCTCCTCGGCGACGGCGAGCTGGGTCTGGGCCTCACGGGCCTCATCGAGCTCGCGCACCATCGCGGCCAGCCACAGGGAGAGCCGGATCGTGAGCACGGCGGCCACGACGAGCAGCCCGCAGCCCAGCGCGGCAGGTGCCTCCTGCTCCAGCAGCAGCACGAGAGCCGCGAGGAGCACAGCACCGAGGCATCCGATCTCCCACCGCCACCGCATGACGACGACGATGGTCAGCAGCGCGAGCGAGACGAGCAACAGGCGGAGATCCGCACCGGTCACCAGCACCATCACCGCGATCACACCCGTGACCGCGGCGGTGACCAGCAGGGATACGTCCGCCGTCAGGCGGCCGACCCGGGGCAGGTCCCAGCGGTCCCGACCGATGGGGGAGTCGGCCGCGGACCAGGTCGCGAGCGCCCGCGAGCCCGACCAGGCTCCGATCGCGATCTGCGCGACGAGCACCGTGGTCGCGAACGGGTGGACGGCGAGCACGACCGGGATCCGTATGCCGAGGAACATCGCCGTGGCCAACGGGACGACCACCAGCACACCGACGAGCGACCACGCCGTGTAGAGGTAGAAGG
Organism: Brachybacterium sacelli; assembly: GCF_017876545.1. Lineage (NCBI taxonomy): Bacteria > Bacillati > Actinomycetota > Actinomycetes > Micrococcales > Dermabacteraceae > Brachybacterium > Brachybacterium sacelli. The sequence goes on from NZ_JAGIOD010000001.1 coordinate 1,241,393, forward strand.
CACTCCATTGGCGACCGGTGGGGGTGTTCACGTCTGTCCTCTCGCGGAGGCCGGCGCGGCGGACGACCTGGTCGGGAGCCTATCGGAGGGGCGTGCGGTGGATGATGCCTCCATCCTCCCGGAATCCGTCGCCGACCAGTAGGGCGCCGGGGCATCGGTCGCCCATGAGAAATGTCAGCGGTCGTCGGCACGTCCGATATTCCCGTGCCCCGGTCTGCCGTCGTGCTTAAGCTCGCCCGCATGGCTGACTTCGTCCCCGGACTGGATCTGGCCCGGAGCCTCTACGAGGAGATCGTGGCTCCCCTGGTCGACCGTCCCCATGCCGCCTGTCTCCTCGGGGAGGGTTCGGAGGTGCAGGGCTTCGACGACGAGCGGTCACGCGATCACGAATGGGGACCGCGCCTGCAGCTGTTCGTCGACGTCCCCGACGTCGACCGGGTCGCCCGCGCGGTCCGCGCATCCCTGCCCGCGCAGCACCGGGGGCATCCGACCAGCTGGTTCTCCCTGGACACGGGCCGGGTCACCGACCACCTCGAGATCACCACGCTCGCCCTGTGGATGTCGACCCGGCTGCCGGCGGTCCCGCCCGCCCCGGCGGGTCCCGCGGACTGGCTCGCCATTCCTCAGCAGCACCTGCGCCAGCTCATCGCCGGGGAGGTGTTCCATGACGACCTGCAGGACGTGACGCGGCTGCGCGAGGGCCTCGCCTGGTACCCGACCGACGTCTGGCGGTGGATGCTCGCCTGTCAGTGGCATCTGATCGGCCAGGTCCTCCCGCTGCTCGCCCGCACCCGGGAGACCTCCGACCGCCGTGGCACGCGTCTGCTCTCCGCGCGGTTGACTGAGCTGATGATGGAGATGGCGTTCCTGCAGGAGCGCCAGTACCGGCCCTATGCGAAGTGGTTCGGTCGCGCCTTCGAGAGCCTCGGCGCCGCCCGGGACCTCGGCCCGCTCCTGGACGCGGGCGACGAGGCGACGGACCGGGCACTCCTGCTCCTCGGGCAGCGGCACGACGAACTCGGCATCACGGACCGCGTCGGCCCGCGGATCGAGCCGTTCGCGGTGGGGATCGCCGACGCCGTGCGCCCGTACCCGGTGCTGAACACTCCCGAGTACATCGAGGCGAGCGTCGCCTCGATCGGGGATCGAGCACTGCGCGACCTGCCGCGGGTGGGCTCGATCGACCAGCTCACCCACGCCGACGACACCCTGATCACCTTCACCGACTGGCCGGCCGCTCTCGCCGACCGGTACCGCGGCCAGCTCTCCTCCTGAGGGCTCGTCGGTGGGTTCAGGACTCGAGGCGTTCCTCGATCCTCCGGCCCCACGTGTTCATGGCCTCGACGATGTCCTCGAGGGTGAGACCGAGCTCGGTCACGGAGTATTCGACCCGCGGTGGCACCTCGGGGTGGACGGTGCGGGCGAGGATCCCGTCGATCTCGAGTTCGCGCAGCTGCCGGGTGAGCGTGCGCTCGCTGACACCGGTCAGTTCCCGGCGCAGCGCGGAGGTTCGCAGCGTGCCGTGCTCCAGGAGGGCGTTCACGATCGAGAGCTTCCACGATCCGCCGAGCACGGCTACCGCGACCTCCACCGGGCACACGCGCCGAGCCTGCTGAACGACTGGTCTCATCGTCGTCTCCTGGGTCGGGACGGCCGCTGACGGCCGAGGATGGCCGTACCGGACCGGATTGTCAGTACTTCACAAGTCTACGATCTCGCGTCACGCTCGTGCCATGACCGCACGAGACATGACCGATCCAGACATGACCGAACCGGACAAGACCGCACGTCACCTCACGACCGCGCACCGCGTCCTCTGGGTCAGCGCCCATCCCTCGCGGGAATCCCTGACCGTGCATCTGCGCGAGGAGGGCATCGCTCACCTGCGAGCCCGCGGCGTCGAGGTGGTCGAATCGGATCTCTACGCCATGGGCTGGGATCCCGTCCTCGCACCGGAGCCGTTCGCCCGGGACGGCGAGCCGTTCCATCCCGTCTCCTCCGTGCGTCGCGCCTATCTCGAGCAGCGACTGCCCGAGGACATCGCCCAGGAGCAGGAGAAGCTGCGCGGCATCGACGCGCTCGTGCTGCAGTTCCCGCTGTGGTGGTACGGGATGCCGGCCATCATGAAGGGCTGGTTCGATCGGGTCTTCCATTCCGGGTTCGCCTTCGGCACGGACCCCGTCAGCGGCGAGCGTCTGCGCTTCGAGAACGGTCCCTTCCGCGGCGTGCGCGCCCTTACCGCGATCACCCTCGGCGATCGCCCGGGAGCGATCGGACCTCGCGGCAAGAGCGGCGAGTTCCACCAGCTCATGTTCGGGCTGCTGCACGGGACCCTCGCCTACACGGGGTTGGACGTGCTGGCCCCGTTCGCCGTCCCCGGCGCCGATCACCTCAGGGGCGATGACGTGCCCGAGGTGGCCGAGCGGCTGCGTCGCAGGCTGGACGGGCTCTACGCCGAACCGCCCATCGCCTACCGGCCGCAGTTCACCGGCGAGTACACCGAGGAATGGGAGCTGGCCGATCACGTCCGGCCCGGGGAGAGCGGCCTCGACGTGCACATCCGTCGGCCCGACGAGCCCTGAGGCACCGACAATTCCCATGACGTGACGGGCGAGGATGGGATAGACCTGGGCGCATGGCACACCTCGACATCGCGGGCATCGACTACACGCTGGCCGACGGCCGGCCGCTGCTGAGCGACGTCTCCTTCCGGGTGGGGGAGGGGGCGCGCATCGCCCTCATCGGTGCCAACGGTGCGGGCAAGACCACCCTGCTGCGCATCGTCATGGGCGACCTGGCCCCGGATGCCGGCGCCGTCACCCGGAACGGATCGCTGGGCATCATGCGCCAGTTCCTCTCCGGCGGCACGGTGCGCGACCTGCTGCTGGCGGTGTCGCCGCCCGGCATCCGGAAAGCCGCCGCGGCCCTGGACCGGGCCGAGCGCGCGATGGCCGCGATGCCGGAGACCGCCTCGACCGCTGCCCAGATGGAGTACGCGACGGCCCTGGCGACCTGGGGAGAGGCCGGTGGCTACGAGGCCGAGGTGCTGTGGGACGTCTGCACCATCGCGGCGCTCGGCGCCACCTTCGAGGGCTGCCGGGACCGGTCCGTCCAGTCGCTCTCGGGCGGGGAGCAGAAGCGGCTCGCCCTCGAGGCCCTGCTGCGCGGCCGGGACGAGATGCTGCTGCTGGACGAGCCGGACAACTTCCTGGACGTGCCCGGCAAGCGCTGGCTCGAGGAACAGCTGGTGGAGTCCGGCAAGAGCGTGCTGTACGTCAGCCACGACCGCGAGCTGCTGGCCCGCACCGCGAGCGGCATCGTCACGCTCGAGCTGGGCGCCGCCGGGAACACCTCCTGGGTGCATCCGGGCGGTTTCGCGAGCTACCAGGAAGCGCGCGAGACGCGGTTCGAGCGCCTCGAGGAGCAGCGGCGGCGGTGGGACGAGGAACACGCGAAGCTGCGGGCCCTGGTGCAGATGTACAAGCAGAAGGCCGCCTACAACTCCGACATGACCTCGAGGTACCGGGCGGCGCAGACGCGGCTGGCCCGCTTCGAGGAGGCCGGACCGCCCGAGATGCAGCCGCGGGAGCAGAAGCTCGGCATGCGACTGCGCGGCGGCCGCACCGGCAAGCGCGCGGTGATCTGCGAAGGGCTCGAGCTGACCGACTTGATGCTCCCCTTCGATCTCGAGGTGCGGTTCGGGGACCGCCTCGCCGTGCTCGGCTCCAACGGCTCGGGCAAGTCCCACTTCCTGCGCCTGCTCGCCGCCGGGGGCTCCGATCCCGCACCCGAGCACCTGCCGGTCTCGGACGTGCCGATCGACCCCGTGGAGCACACCGGCACGGCCCGTCTCGGGGCCAGGGTGCGCCCCGGCTGGTTCGCCCAGACCCATGGACGGGCCGACCTCTCGGGCCGGTCCCTGCTGTCGATCCTGCACCGCGGCGACGAGCACCGCGCCGGCAGGCCGCGGGAGGAGGCTGCGCGGGTGCTGGCCCGGTACGAGCTCGCCCGCGCTGCCGAGCAGACCTTCGACTCCCTCTCCGGGGGCCAGCAGGCACGATTCCAGATCCTCCTGCTCGAGCTCGGCGGTGCGACCCTGCTGCTGCTCGATGAGCCCACCGACAATCTCGACCTGGAATCTGCCGACGCGCTCCAGCAGGCGCTCGACACCTTCGAGGGGACCGTCATCGCCGTCACCCACGACCGCTGGTTCGTGCGGGACTTCGACCGGTTCCTGGTCTTCGGCGGCGACGCGGAGGTCTACGAGTCCGACGCGCCCGTCTGGGACGAGTCCCGGGTGACGCGCGCCCGGGCGTGACCGCGTCCACACCGGGCGTCCCGATCCTGTGACGTTTGTTTCTCCCGATGAACAACTGCTCCGGCAGAGGCCGATCGGGGTGTTTGACTTCCGGGGTGATCACTCTCGATGGCCTCACGAAGGTCTTTCCCGCACCCGGCGGGGGAGACCCCGTCGTCGCGCTCGACGGGATCGATCTCCACCTCGACGCCGGCCGGGTCCACGGCATCGTCGGCCGCTCCGGCGCCGGCAAGTCCACCCTCATCCGCTGCCTGACCGGTCTGGAGAAGCCCACCTCGGGCCGGGTCGAGGTCGACGGCACGGATGTGGCCGCGCTCGAGGGCACCGCCCTGCGCGCCGCCCGCCGCAACATCGGCATGGTGTTCCAGCACGCGAACCTGCTGGACTCCCGCACCGCCGCCCAGAACATCGCCCATCCGCTCGAGATCGCCGGGGTGCCCCGTGCCCGGCGTCAGCAGCGGGTCGCGGAGCTGGTGGACCTCGTGGGCCTGACCGGCCGCGAGCACAACCATCCCGCTCAGCTCTCCGGGGGCCAGATCCAGCGCGTCGGCATCGCCCGCGGCCTGGCTGCCGAGCCCAAGGTGCTGCTGTGCGACGAGCCCACCAGTGCTCTCGACGGCTCCACCACGCGCCAGATCCTGACGCTGATCAGCGATCTGCGCGAGCGGCTCGGCATCACCGTCGTGATCATCACGCACGAGATGGCCGTGGTGCGCGAGGTCTGCGACACCGTGACGCTGCTGGAGGAGGGCCGCGTCTCCCAGAGCGGCGACCTGCTCGAGGTCACGGCCGATCCGCACGGCCCGCTCGCCGGCGAGCTGATCCCGCTGCCTCCCGCTCCGACCGGCATCGACGCCCTCCTGGTGAACTGCGACTACGGGGAGACCGGCCGTTTCCGCACCAGTGAGGACCTGGTGCACCTGGCCGCGCAGCACGGCGCCCGCGCCAGCATCGTCGCCGGGATCATCGAGACCATCAGCGGCCGGCAGGTGGGCCGGGTCCAGCTGGCCCTGCGCAACTATTCCGGCGAGCCCATCAGCAGAGAGGGCCTGGACGCCTTCCTGCGCGAGCTCGACGCCGAGGGCGTCGTGGCCAAGGAGGTGACCGCCTGATGGAGTGGCTCCAGAACCCGGTGTTCACGACCTGGGACTCCAATACCAGCCTGTGGTCCAACGCCCTCATCACGCTCTACATGACAGCAGGCACGATGCTCTTCGCGACCGTCGTGGGCCTGCCGGTGGGTGTGCTCCTGTTCGAGACGGAGAAGTCCCACGGCGCCCTCGCCCGCTGGGTCAACCGCGTCGTCGGCTTCGTGGTGAACGTGGGGCGCTCCTTCCCGTTCATCATCCTCATCATCGCCCTGATCCCCGTCACCCGTTTCATGGTGGGACGCGTGACCGGGCCGAACGCGGCGATGTTCGCGCTCACGATCTCGGCGATCCCCTTCCTCGCCCGGCTGATCGAGATCAACCTGCGGGAGATCTCCGCGGGCAAGATCGAGGCCACCCAGATGATGGGCGCCAGCCGCTGGCAGGTGATCCGACAGGTGCTCCTGCCGGAGGCGCTGCCGGGCATCATCGGCTCGCTGACCACCACCACGATCGCCGTGGTCGGCTACACCGCCATGGCGGGGGTGGTCGGCGGCAAGGGCCTCGGCGACCTCGCCACCCGGATGGGCTACCAGAGCTACGACAACGTCGTGATGGTCGCGACCGTGGTGCTGCTGATCGTCATCGTCATCGCCATCCAGGGCCTCGGCTCCTTCGCCGCGAAGGCCGTCGACCACCGCGCTCGGCAGTCCTGACACCTCGCCCCTCTGCACCCAGGAGATCCTCATGACCGCATTCCCCCGTCGTACCCTGTTCGCCGTCTCCGGCGCCGGCCTCGGCGCCCTCGCCCTGGCCGCCTGCGGCGCGGGCGGGCCCGAGGGCCCCGAGGAGGTCGATGGCGTCACCACGATCGAGGTGGGCGCCTCCCCCGCCCCGCACGCGGAGATCCTCCAGTTCGTGCAGGACAATCTCGCCGCCGATGCCGGCCTCGAGCTGTCGATGACCCCGTACCAGGACTACCAGATCCCCAATCAGGCGCTGAACGACGGCGACCTCGACGCGAACTTCTACCAGACCCCGAACTTCCTGGAGTCCCAGGAGGAGGAGAAGGGGTACGACTTCCATGCCTTCGAGGGCGTGCACGTCGAGCCGATGGGTCTGTACTCCGAGTCGATCACCAGCCTCGACGAGCTCGCGGACGGTGACGAGATCGCGATCGCGAGCGATCCCGCCAACCGCGGCCGGGGCCTGAGCCTGCTCAGCGACAACGGCGTGATCACCCTCGCCGAGGGCGTGGACCCGGTCGAGGCGGCCACCTCGGACATCGAGGACAACCCCAAGAACCTGGAGTTCACCGAGCTCGAGGCCGCGCAGATCCCGCGCACCCTCTCCGATTTCGCCGCCGGCGTCGTCAACGGCAACTACGCCCTCGAGGCCGGGCTGAAGCCCGCCGAGGAGGCCATCGTGCTCGAGAAGGGCGAGGACAGCCCCTACTCGAACATGCTGGTGTGCCGCGAGGCCGACAAGGACAACCCCGGCATCGTGAAGCTCGACGAGCTGCTGCACAGCGACGAGGTCAGGACCTTCATCGAGGAGACCTACACCGACGGCGCCGCCATCCCGGCGTTCTGAGTAGCCTGGGGCGATGTCGCACCTCGAGGATCCCGCCCGCCCGCTCACCGGCCGTCGCGCCCTCATCACGGGGGCCAGCCGCGGGATCGGGGCCGACATCGCCCGGGCCTATGCCGCGTCCGGCGCCGACCTGGTGCTGACCGCCCGCGACGCCACGGCGCTCGAAGGCCCCGCCCGGCGGCTCGCCGAGGAGCACGGGGTGCGTGCCGCCGTACTGGCGGCGGATCTTGCCGATCCCGAGGTGCCCGACCGCCTCTGGCAGCAGGCTTCTGACGTGCTGGACGGGCCCGAGAGGCTCGACGTGCTGGTCAACAACGCCGGGATCTCCCATCCGGAGAGCATCCAGGAGCTGCGCACCGACCACTTCGACGAGACCCTGCAGATCAACCTGCGGGCCCCGTCCCTGCTGGCCGCCCGCGCGGGCGCAGCCATGGCGGATTCGGGCGGCGGGGCGATCGTCACGATCGCCTCCGCCGCCGCGCTGCGCCCCCTGCCTGAGCACTACGCCTACTCCGTCGCCAAGGCCGGCCTGGTGATGGCCACGCGCACCCTCGCCCTCGAGCTGGGACCGCACGGGGTGCGCGCCAACTCGATCTGCCCCACCGTCGTCCTCACCGACATGGGGCGGACGGTCTGGGGCGATCAGCCGGCCAAGGCCGCCCCGATGCTGGCGCGCATCCCGCAGGACCGCTTCGCCCAGCCCCACGAGGTCTCCGACGTCGCGGTCTGGCTCGCCTCCGGGGCCGCCTCGATGGTCAACGGCGTGGACGTCCCGGTCGACGGGGGCTACCTGGTCAGCTGAGCAGCTGCGTCGCCCCGATCTGGTCCAGCAGCCAGGCGAGCTCGTCGGCCCGCTGCTCCCACTTGCGGTACCGGCCGGAGCGCCCGCCGTGCCCGGCGACCATCTCGCAGCGGAACACGATCGGCCGCCGGTCCTGGTCGGAGGTGACCGTCTCGCGCAGGCGGGCGATCCACTTCGCGGGCTCGACGAAGAACACGCGGGTGTCGTTCAGCGAGGTCGCGGCGAAGATCGCCGGATACTCCACGGCGCGCACGTTCTCGTACGGGGTGTACTCCTTCATGTACTCGTACACCGCGGGATCGTGCAGCGGGTCGCCCCACTCCTCCCACTCCCCGATGGTCAACGGGAGGGAGGGGTCCAGGATCGTGGTCAGCGTGTCGACGAAGGGCACTCCCGCGAGGATCGCCCGGAACCGCCCGGGGGCGAGGTTCGCGACGGCTCCCATCAGCAGTCCGCCCGCGCTGCGGCCCTCCGCGGCCAGACGGCCCGGGTCCACCCGCCCGGTCTCCGTCAGATGCGTCGCAGCGGCCACGAAGTCGCTGAAGGAGTTCTTCTTCGTCAGCAGCTTCCCGTGCTCGTACCAGTCGCGCCCCATCTCGCCGCCGCCGCGCACGTGCGCGATCGCGATCACCACGCCACGGTCCAGCAGCGACAGCCGGGTGGGGACGAAGGAGGGGTCGATCGAGACCTCGTAGGAGCCGTAGCCGTAGAGGTAGCCCGGCGCGGTGCCGTCGGTCTCGACGTCCCGCCGCGCCACGAGGGACAGCGGGATCGCCGTGCCGTCGTCGGCGGTGGCCCATTCGCGCCGCTCCACGTAGCGGGACGGGTCGTAGCGCGGCACCGGCGTGACCTTGAGGATCGAGGTCTCACCGCTGGTGACGTCCCGTTCGGCGACGGTGTCGAGGGTGAGCAGGCTGGTCAGGTGGTAGCGCACGGTGGTGCGGTCCCAGCCGGGGTTGGCGTCGAGCTCCACGGTGTCCAGCTCCCCGCCGTGGTCGAGGTCAGTGGCCTGCTCGGTCAGCAGCGACCCGTCCGCAGCGCGTGGGATGATCCGCACGCTCGCCAGTCCCGCGCTGCGCAGCTCGAGCGCCACGAAGCCGGCGAAGGCCTCGACCGCGAGCAGTCGCTCCCCCTCGTCCGCGACGAGGAGGTCCGTCCAGGTCGACGGGTCCTCGAGGCTCGCCTGGGCGAGGGCGAATCCTCTCGTGCCGTCGTTGTGGACCAGGAGCAGCCGGTCCCCGGCGTGCTCGAGCGTGTAGTCCACGCCCTCGCGGCGGCCGCCGGCGGGCACCGGGGCCGACGTCGGATCCGCCAGGTCCAGCGTCCAGGCCTCGGTGGTCGTGGTGGACCCGGCCTGGATCACCAGCGTGGAGCCGTCACGGGAGCGATCGAAGCCGATCATGAACCGCTCGTCGGCCTCCTCGAGCACGAGCTCGTCCGTCCCGGCGGGGGTGCCGATCCGGTGGCGCCAGATCTGGTGCTGGCGCCAGGCGTCGTCGACCCGGGCGTAGAACAGCCACCGCTGATCGGTGGAGAAGGCGATCCCGTAGCCGGCGCCGGTGACCGATTCGTCGAGGATCTTCCCCGAGGCCAGGTGTTTGATCCGGATCGTGAACCGCTCGTCGCCCGCGGTGTCGACCGCGTAGGCCAGCAGGTCGTGGTCGGGGGAGGGAGCCAGGCCGCCCAGGGAGTAGAACTCGGAGCCGGCGGCCTCGGCCTGCGCATCCAGCAGCACCTGCTCGCCCTCGAGCAGCTCGCCCGGCTCCACCCGGGGCAGGGACCCGGTGTCGCGGACGCGGGTGAAGGCGGGGTAGTCGTCGCCGGCAGTCGTGCGGGAGATGTACCACCAGTCGTCCCGCCGCACGGGCACGCTGAGGTCGGTCTCCTGCGTGTGGCCCACGAACTCCTCGACCAGCCTCCTGCGCAGGTCCGCGAGATGCGCCGTGCGCGCATCGGCATAGGCGTTCTCCGCCTCCAGGTGCGCGATCACCTCGGGATCCGACGTGTCCCGCATCCATTCGTAGGGGTCGACGACGGTGTCGCCGTGGAAGGTGCGCTCGCGGGGGCGACGGGGCGGGACGGGGGCGGTGGTGGTCTGCTCGGTCATGATTCGAGCGTAGCGGCGCGCGGGGGGCCGCACGGGAGGCGACGACGTCGTCGGCGCCGCCTCCCGTGGGCCGGTCAGGCCCGGATCCCGGGCACGTCGAGTTGGTCGAGCAGCCACGCCAGCGCCTCGGCGTGCACCTCGACGGCCTCGCCCCGCAGGGTCGGCAGGCAGCGGAGCAGGACGGGACGCTCGGCCGGATCGGAGGTGACCCGGTCGCGCAGCCGGGCCACCCAGACGGCCGCCTCGGCGGGTGGGACGTCCGCCCCCTCGAGCGCGGTCCAGGCGAACACGGCGGGGTACTCGGTGGCCGGGACGTTCTCCGCGGGGCTGTATCCGCGCAGGCGGCGGTAGACGGCCTCGTCCTCGACGGGATCGCCCCACTCCATCCACTCCTCGAGCGTGAGCATCACCTCGGGGTCCAGGAGCGTCGCCAGCGGATCCACCAGCGGGGTGCCGGCGACGATCGCGCGGAAGGCGGCGGGGGACCGGTTCGCGCTCGCGGCCACCAGCAGGCCACCGGCACCGACGCCGGAGGCTCCGAGCCGACCCTCGGCCACCCAGCCGGTGGCGCTGAGGTGCTCGGCGCAGGAGACGAAGTCGTCGAAGGACGCGCACTTCTCGAGCTGCCGGCCGGCCAGGTGCCAGTCCTCGCCCATCTCCCCACCGCCGCGCACGTGCGCGATCGCGACCACGAGACCGCGATCGGCCAGGGCCAGGGCGCCCGGGTCCAGGGCCGGGTCGAGGGAGGTCCCGAACGCCCCGCTGCCGTACAGCAGGCCGGGGGCAGGGCCGTCGGTGAGCACCTCGCGTCGCGCGAGCAGGGAGATCGGCACCTGGGTCCCGTCGGCCGAGGTGGCCCAGAGACGCCGTTCGAGGTACCGGCTCGCGTCGAAGCCCGGGACCGTGGCCTGGTGCAGCACGGTGACCTCCCCCGTGGCGACGTCGGCCTCGGCGAGGGTGGCCGGGGTCAGCAGGCTGTCCAGCCGGTAGCGCACCGTGCTCTGGGACCAGGAGGGGTTGGCGTCCAGGCGCACCGCGTCGAGCTGCCCGCCATGGCCGAGCTCCCGCACGTCGAGGGTGTCGAAGCTGCCGTCGGCCCGTCGGCGCATGATCCGCACCCCGGGCAGGCCCTCCGCGCGCACCTGGAGGGCGGCGAACCCCGCGAAGGCCTCGACGGCCTCGAACTGCTCCCCGTCGCGGGCGGTGAGCAGGGTCCGCGGGGCGGGGGAGCCGCCCGACCCCGGCACGGAGGCGACTCCGAGCACGTCGCGGCCGCTCTCGTCCTGGTCGATCACGAGGAGCCGGTCGCCGGCGTGCTCGAGGATCGGGTGCGCGCCGTCGCGGCGGCCCGTGAGGCTGTGGAGGGGGCCGGTCGGGGCCGCCAGGTCCAGCAGCCAGGTCTCGGTGGTCGCGAGGGACTGCGAGCGGACCATCAGGCTCGAGCCGTCCCGGGACCGGCCGATCTCCAGGACGGCCCAGGGGTCGGTCTCCTCCAGCAGCACCTCGTCCGATTCCCACGCGGTGCCGATCCGATGGCGCCGGACCTGGTGGCTGCGGCCGATGTCGTCGAGGTGCGTGTACAGCAGCCACTGCGCGTCGCGGGACAGGACGAGGTCCGCCCCGGCCTCACGGACTGCACGATCGATGACGTCACCACTGGTCAGATCGGTGACGATGACATGGCAGCCGCCGGTGGAGAGCTCGGCTCGGGCGAGGACGTCCTGCGCGGTGCTGAGTGCGAACCCGGGGACGCGGCGGCGGCTCGCCAGGAGCAGCTCCTCGTGCTCGAGGGGCTCGCCGAGCGGGACGACAGGGGTTCCGTCGGCGCCGATCCGGACGTGCTCCACGGCGATCCGCGACAGGGACAGGTCCGCGCCGTGCTCGTCCTGGAGCGGTCGGTCGAGGTACCACCAGGAGCCGGACCGCACCGGGACCTCGTACTCCAGGTCGGTGCGCGGCGCCGCGAGGGCCCCGGCGAGCTCCGAGATCTGCGGGCCGAGGTGGGCGAGGCGTGCATCGGTGTACGCGTTCTCGGCCTCGAGGTGGGCGGCCACGTCGGGGGACCTCCGTGCGCGCAGCCAGTCGTGATCGGTGACGACGGTGTCGCCGTGCACGGTGCGCGGCTGCGGTTCCCGGTCGGGTCGCGGGGGGCGGTCCTGCGAGGCGATGATGCTCGCGAGTGCTTCCTGAGTCATGGTTCCGGCTTTCACGTCGGCGAGGGACCCGACGTCGCGCAGGGCGAGGAGGTCGGGGTCCGTCAAGGGCAGGGTGGGGAACGGCTGTGCTGCAGGTACGGGGTGGCGTCTCGTGCGAGGCGGGCCGTCAGTGGTGATCGGTCATGCGCCCCTCGCCGGCGGCGGCGCTCAGCCGGTCCCCGGCGGAGCGTGGGCCCGGTCCCTGCGGTGCGTACGTGCGGTCCTGCTCATCGCCCCCACCTCCGTGCGCCGACTCGATCGTTTGACGTCCCCGATATCGTGCGAACAGTCGGAGGGCGATCCCTCAGCGCCCCGTGCCCGGTGGCGCGGGATCGTCCGCGCAGACGAGGGGAGGGTGTCGTGAGCGGGGTGGCCGGAACCCTCCGCGGTGCTTCGCTGCATCGCCATGCGGATCGGACCTCCCTGTTCCGTGCGACGTCCCCGATATCGAGGGGGCTGCGGCGACTCCCCGATCCGGGGGAGTCGCAGATGCCCGGTGAATGTCGAGGACAGTACCCTGGGCTTTTTACAGGTATGTCGAAAATAGTGAACGCTGGACGGCGTGACGTGAGGCGACACCACCGGTGCACCCCCGGGAGCCGGCGGGTTTCGATGCCGGCGGGTGGAAGGTGATGCAGGTGGACGGCGACGAGCCCTTCGCGCGCTCCCTGCGGGGCTCGATCGAGCGCAGCGGCCTCTCGCTCACACAGATCTCCCAGCGGCTGCGGGCCCGCAGCCGCCCGGTGAGCGTCGCGACTCTCAGCAACTGGCAGTCCGGCCGCAGCCTGCCCGGCAGCGGGCCCTCCCTGGGGGTGGTCGCGGCACTGGAGGATCTGCTGGGGAAGACCCCGGACTCCCTCGTGGATCTCGTCGGTGCGCCCCGCCTGCAGGGGCGGGGCGTGCCGCGCACGCGGTTCATCGGGCACCGCTCGAGCAAGGAGGTGTTCCGTGACGCGCTGCTCGAGCTGGGGTTCGAGTCCCCCGAGCGGTACGCCCATGAACGGGTCTTCCAGCAGCTCGCGATCATCGACTCCGGCACGGAGGTCCAGCAGTTCATCTCGCGGGTCACCGTGCGGGCGCTCGAATCGGGGACCTGCCGGCTGCCCGCGGTCCATGTGCTGGAGCCCTCGGAACCCAATGTCGCTCCGCGCTACATCCCCCTCGAGGGGTGCACGGTGGGCCGGCAGGTCTCCTGGCCCGAGCGTCGCGCGTACGGCGTCGAGCTGCTGATCGATGGCCGGCTGGACGCCGGGCAGGTGGCGACCTTCGCCTATCGCGTGGAGATGCAGGCGGCGGCGACCGACATGGACGGCACCTTCTACTCGCTGGCACGGCGCGCGCACGACGTGCTGCTCGAGGCCGAATTCCGTGGGCCGCTGCGACCGCTGCGCTGCGAGCGGTACCGGCGCACCGATGCGGCCGAGTCGGTCACGCCGGTGCGGCTGGATCACCGGGACCGGATCCAGCTGGCCGAGTCCCGGTTCGGACCGGGATCCGTCGGGCTGCGCTGGGTCTGGCACGAGGACGACGACGGGGTCGACGGTGACGGAGCAGAGGAGCGCGACGGGGCCGATGCGGTCTACGGGGCCGACGGGGGGACCTTCGAGACCGACGACGCGTGAGGCCCACCGGTGTCCAGGAAGGCCTGCAGCGCCAGGACCGCGGCGCCGATCGCGCAGGGATGGGGCTGGACCTGGGAGACGACCACACGGGTGGCGCCGTCGTCCCCGAAGTGCTCGTGGGCGGCGGCCAGGTAGATCGCCGGGGCGGCCTGGACCGGGGTGCCGGCCAGCACCATGGTGTCCAGTCCCACGGCGATCGCGAGGTTCGCGGCGACGCGGGTGAGCGGCAGGGCGGCGGCCAGGACGTCGGCCTGGGCGGTCTCGGAGCCCTGGGTCGCGGCCAGGGCGGTGCGGGACAGCTCGTCCACCCCGCAGGGGGCGGTGTAGAGGTGCAGGCAGCCGCGCCGTCCGCAGGTGCAGCGCGGCCCGTCGGGATCGACTCGGAGGTGATCCAGCGCCTGGCCGTTGTCGGGGCGGAAGGGGACGCCGTCCAGCAGCAGGGCGAAGGTCGTCGTCGACCCCAGATGCAGGGTCCCCGACAGTCCCGACCCGGTCTGCTCGCCGCTCCAGAAGCTGCCCAGCGCGGCGCAGGTCCCCTCCCGGCCGCGGGTCGCGCGCACGTCGAGCTCGGCGGTGAGCGCGTGGAGCGCCTGGTCGACGTCCTCGGGCAGGTTCGCCGGCTGGGCGAAGCCGATGCCGGTCATGGCGCCCAGCTCGTCCTCCGGGATCAGCGCGGCCAACCCCTCACGGACGCCCTCGGAGACCTCGAACGGATCTGCGACATCGGCCAGGGGCAGCACCACTCGTGACTGCAGCGCGCCGGTCGTGTCCACGGCGACCATCGAGAGCCGGTCGTGGTCGATCGTGCACCCCAGCGCCCGTCGGGCCGCGTCGTTCACGCGCAGCAGCGTGGCCGGCTTGCCACCGGTGGAGCGGGCGTGCCCGCTCTCCCACAGCAGCCCGGCCGCCAGCAGGCGCTTGACGGAGTTGGTGACGGTGGCGGCGGTGACGTCCAGCTCGCGCGCGATCTCGACCCGGGTGCTCTCGGTGCGGCGCCTCACGAGCTCGAGGACGGCGGTGTCCATGGTCGGGGGCCGGCCGCGGCCGTTGCTGCTCATCCCTCACCCTCCCTGCGGTGGATCGTGACCATTCCGGGACCTGCCCGGCCGGGGGATCCCTCTTGACGGAGGCTGACGCCGTTTGCAGACTGAGGTTACTTCATTAACCCAGTGAAGAAAGAGAGGGCGGCTTCCGCGGGTGACTGATCCCTCAGGACGAGCCACCGGCACGCGATGACGCGTGGACTAGGAGAGCAATGATGCACCTGAAGCGCCGTGACCTGTACAAACTCACCGCCGTGGGGGCGGCGCCGCTGGCCCTGGCCTCCTGCGGGCAGGCGTCCAACCTCGAAAGCGGCGGCAGCGACAGCGGCGAGGAGAAGCCGATCCTCACCGTCAACGCGACCGAGGCGACGCTCACCCGGAACCTCAACCCGCACTCTCCGTCCGTGATCCCGTTCGTGCAGGGGTCGATCTACGAGTCGCTCTTCTACTTCAACCCGCTCCAGCCCATCGACCAGGAGCCGCTCCCGCAGCTGGGGGAGAGCTACGAGTGGAACGAGGACGGCACCGCCCTCACCGTCACCGTGCGCCAGGGCGTCACCTGGACCGACGGTGAGCCCTTCACCGCGGGCGACGTCGCCTTCACTTTCACCCGGATCAGCGAGACCGAGGCGCTGAACGCCGGCGGCACCGCTCCGACAGCCGAGGCGACCGACGACACCACCGTCGTCATCACGTACGCCGAGCCCTCGTTCACCGAGGGCCCGAACGCCCTGGCCCGCACCTGGATCATCCCCGAGCACCTGTTCACCGACGTGGACGACCTGGCCACCCACCCCAACGAGGATCCCGTCGGCACCGGGGCCTTCCAGCTGAAGGACTTCAGCCCGGAGTCCTACCTGCTGGTGGCGAACGAGACCTACTGGGACGAGGGCAAGCCCTCGATCGGCGGCCTCCGGGCGATCACCACCTCCGGCAACCAGTCCGCGACCGACCAATGGCTGGCCGGGAACATCGACTACATGTCCGCGGCGATCCCGAGTCTCGAGGAGCACGTCACGGCCAACCCGGACCTCGCGTACACCAACACCGGGATCTCGCAGATGGCGCTGATGGCCGCGTCGAACCCCGACCTGGGATGCGAGGGCCCGCAGACCGATGTCGCCGTGCGCAAGGCCCTCTACTACGGGATGGACCGCGAGCAGCTGTCCAAGCTGGCGTTCTTCGAGCTGGGCAGCGACATCTCCCCGTCCTTCGCCCTGCCCGAGCGCGACGCCGAGTTCATCGATCCGGCGATCGACGTCGCGCCCTGGAACGCCCGACCCGACGAGGCGACGAAGATCCTCGAGGGCGCGGGCTACGAGCTCGGAGAGGACGGCGTGTACGCCAAGGACGGCGAGCGGCTCTCGATGACCGTCTCCTGCCCCACGGGCTGGTCCGACTTCGTGACAGCGCTGGACACCCTCGCCCAGCAGTACACGGAGATCGGCATCGAGCTGATCCCCCAGCAGGTCAGCGTCAACGAGTGGAACGACTCCAAGGCCAAGGGCACGTACCAGCTGGTCATCGACTCGGTGGGACAGGGCCCCGCCCCCGATCCGTACTACGCCTACGACACCCACTTCTCCACCAAGAACACCGTGCCCGTCGGGGAGAACGGCAACCCGTATGAGAACGTCACCCGCTTCTCGGATCCCGAGGTCGACGCCGCGCTGGACGCCGCCTCCGCGACCGACGACCCGGAGGCGAAGAAGGAGCAGTACCTCCTGATCCAGCAGAAGCTGGTGGAGGTGATGCCGGCGATCCCGGTGCTGATCGGGTCGAGCCTGACGGAGTACAACACCTCCCGGGCCACCGGCTGGCCGACGGAGGAGGACATGTACGCCTACCCGATGTCCTGGTCCGCGCCGGACAACTCCATCGTCCTCAAGACCGTCACACCCGTCCAGTGAGCTCGAGGGAGGACGACGAGAGGAGCCGCTGACCGTGCACATCCTGCGCAAACTCGGGTTCTACCTGGTGGCCCTGTGGGCCGCCGTGACCCTGAACTTCTTCATCCCTCGGCTGCTGCCGGGCAGCCCGGTGGACGCCGTGCTGGCCAAGCTCGCGCTGCGCGGCCCGGTCGATCCGGGCACCCGGCGATCGATCGAGATCATGCTGGGAGCCGACGACGAGAAGCCGCTGCTCCAGGAGTACTTCGCCTACCTCGGCGGGTTGTTCTCGGGTGACCTCGGTGTCTCCGTCACCTACTTCCCGACCCCGGTCACCGAGATCATCGCCAATGCCCTGCCGTGGACGCTGGTGCTGGTGGGCCTGGCCACCACGATCACCTTCGTCCTCGGCATGGCGCTGGGCACCTTCGCCGGGTGGAAGCGCGGGACATGGCTTGACTCACTCATCCCCGCCACCACGATCCTGCAGGCCGTGCCCTACTTCTGGCTCGCGCTGCTGTTCATCTACGTGCTGTCGGTGAACCTCGACCTCTTCCCGATCGCAGGTGGCTACGACGCCTCCCTGGTGCGCCCCGCGTTGGACTACCCGTTCCTGTCCAACGCCGTCTACTACGGCTTCCTGCCGGCGCTGACGATCGTGCTGTCCTCGCTCGGCGGCTGGCTGCTGGGCATGCGCAACATGATGGTCTCCACCCTCAGCGAGGACTACATCGTCACCGCCGAGGCGAAAGGGCTGAGCCCGCGCCGGATCATGGTCATGTACGCGGCGCGCAACGCGATGCTCCCCAGCGTCTCCGGGTTCGCGATCTCCCTCGGGTTCGTGGTCTCCGGCTCCATCGTCGTCGAGACGGTGTTCTCGTATCCCGGCATCGGTTTCACGATGCTCCAGGCGGTCAACAACAACGACTACTCGCTCATGCAGGGCCTGTTCCTGATCATCACCGTCTCGGTGCTGGCCGCGAACCTCGTGGTGGACCTGCTGTACGGCATCATCGACCCCCGCACCCGGGCGCGGGGCTGAGGAGCTGACATGACTTCGACCCTCTCGCGATTCGGTGCCGCCGTGCGTCGCACCTCCACCCCGTCCCTCGTCATCGGCGTCGGTCTGGTCGTGGTGATCGTCCTGTTCGGGCTCCTCGCCCCCTTCGTGGTGGACGACCCGCTGGTCGTGCACAACTACGGCATGCAGGGCCCGTCGGCCGAGCATCTGCTGGGCACCACCCAGACCGGCCAGGACGTCCTGGCGCAGCTGGCCTGGGCCACGCGCGGCTCCCTCCTGGTGGGGGTGATCGTCGCCGTGCTGGCCCTGTTCCTCTCCGCCTTCTTCGGGATCCTCGGGGGGTATCTGGGTGGCTGGCTCGACGAGGTGTTCTCCCTGTTCACCAACGTGGTGCTGATCCTGCCTGGGCTGCCGCTGATGATCGTGATCGGCTCCTACGTGCAGCAGCGCGGTCTGTTGCTGATCGCCGTCATCCTGGCGATCACCTCCTGGGCCGCTGCGGCGCGGGTGCTGCGCTCGCAGACCCTGTCGATCCGCAGCCGCGACTACGTCCAGGCCGCGAAGATCGCCGGCGAGAAACCGCACCGGATCATCGCCGTGGAGATCCTGCCGAACCTGCTGCCGGTCATGTCCAGCGGCTTCGTGTTCGCACTGATCACCGCGATCCTCGGCGAGGCCGGGCTGAGCTTCATCGGCCTCGGCGTGGTCGGCACGCAGACCTGGGGCTCGATGCTCTTCTACGCCCAGAACGGGCAGGCGCTCACGCTCGGCGCCTGGTGGTGGTTCGTGCCGCCCGGCCTGATGATCGCGCTGCTGGGCTGCGGGCTGTCGCTGATCAACTTCTCGATCGACGGCATCATCAATCCCCGCCTGCGGAGTGCGCCGAAGCAGGTCAAGCAGGCCAAGCGCGCCACCAAGGCGCAGAAGGCGGAGGCGATGGCATGAGCACCCCGGACACCACCACCCAGCCCGCGGCCCGGGCCACCACCCCCGGCACCGCGGCCATGGCCGAATCGTCGACGAGTCTCGAGGACTCCCGCTCCGGCGTCGGCTCGCCCGTGCTCGAGGAGGCCGTGCTGAGCGTCGAAGGCCTGTCGGTCCTCTACGAGGTGGATCCTCCCGTGCACGCCGTCCAGGAGGCCTCGTTCTCGCTGCGGCGCGGAGAGATCCTGGGCCTGGCCGGGGAGTCCGGCTGCGGCAAGACCACGCTGGCCTACGGCCTGAACCAGCTGCACCGCCCCCCGGCGCGGGTGGCCTCAGGGACGGTCACCTTCCACGACCGGGACGGCGCCGACGTGGACGTGCTCTCGCTGGCAGGGGAGGAGCTGCGCGCCTTCCGCTGGTCGAAGATCGCGATGGTGTTCCAGGGGGCGATGAACTCCCTGAACCCGGTGCTGAGCATCCGCGCCCAGCTCGCGGACGTGTTCGCCACGCACCGCCCCCACCTGGAGGCCGCCGAGCGCCAGAGCCGCTCGCACGAGCTGCTCGAGCTGGTGGGGGTGGACCCTGCGCGCCTCGGCGCCTTCCCGCACGAGCTCTCGGGCGGGATGCGCCAGCGCGTGATGATCGCGATGGCGCTCGCGCTGGACCCGCAGCTGATGATCATGGACGAGCCGACGACGGCGCTCGACGTGGTGGTCCAGCGGGAGATCCTTCAGGAGATCCTGCGGCTGCGTCAGGAGCTGGGCTTCGCGGTCGTCTTCATCACCCACGATCTGCCGATGCTGCTGGAGATCTCCGACCGGATCGCGGTGATGCGCGGCGGGCGGATCGTCGAGCTGGACACCGCCGAGAACCTCTACTTCGAGCCCCGCGACCCCTACACCCGCCGGCTGCTGGGCTCGTTCCCCTCGCTCACGGGGGACGCGGGCGATTTCGTGCGGGCCGGCTTCGACGGGGAGGAGACACGATGAGCACGCTGACCGTGACGGACCTGTCCAAGACCTATCTGCTGCGCGACGGGCTGCGCTTCAGCCGGCTCGAGGCGGTCAAGAGCGTGACCTTCGAGCTGGTGCCCGGGCGGACGGTCGCCCTGGTGGGGCAGTCCGGCTCGGGGAAGTCGACCATCGCCAAGCTGATCGCCCAGCTGGAGACGCCCAGCTCTGGCACCCTCGCGCTGGACGGCAAGCCGGTGGGCCGGCGGGGGCGGGCGCTGTCCGCGTATCGCGACGAGGTGCAGATGGTCTTCCAGGATCCTTTCGCCTCGCTGAACCCCTTCCACAGCATCGGCCACCACCTCGAGCGGCCTCTGCTGCTGCACGGCAAGGCCACCAAGCAGACCGCCCGCGAGAAGGCCCTCGCCCTGCTCGAGCGGGTGAACCTGTCCCCGGCCGAGTCGTTCGTCGACCGCAAGCCGCACGAGCTCTCCGGCGGCCAGCGCCAGCGGGTCGCGATCGCCCGGGCCCTCGCCCCGGAGCCCAGCATTCTGGTGGCCGACGAACCCGTCTCGATGCTGGACGTGTCGATCCGGCTCGGCGTGCTGAACCTCCTGGCCCGACTGCAGCGCGAGGAGAACCTGGCACTGCTGTACATCACCCACGACCTCGCCACGGCCCGCCACTTCTCCGACGAGATCCTGGTGATGTACCACGGCGACGTGGTCGAACAGGGGGCGGCCGACGAGGTGATCCTGAACCCTCAGGCGGAGTTCACCAAGCAGCTGCTGGTGGCCGCCCCCGAACCCGGCGCCAACCCGCGGTTCCTGGCGGAGGCGAAGCGCCGCGGGGTGCCGATGCCCGATCACCTCGCCGCCCTGGAGGAGACCCCGTGACCGCCCCGACCCACCCGATCTCCCGTCGTGATCTGCACCAGGGCCGGGACCTCCCCGGGACCGCCTCCCCGCAGGGCCACCTGGCACCCGCTGTGCTGCTGAGCGCGCACGACCTGGTGGTTCGGGCCCGGGAGCGGGCTGCGGGGCGGGCCGTCTGATGAGGACGGGGCTGATCGGGATGCCGGCACCGCGAACGATGTGGTCCGTCGGCTCCGAGCAGTTCCACACGCTGGTGCTGCGCGGGCTCGAGGAGGCCGCGATCGCGGCCGGTCACTCGGTGCTCACCGAGGTGGTCGACGGTCCGGGCGCCGAGCTCGCGGTCGTCCGCGCCTGGGCGGCCGAGCGCCGGGTCGACGTGGTGGTCCTCAAGGACCTGCGCCGCGACGACCCGCGGCCGGCGGTGCTGCGGACGGCGGGTGTGCCCTTCGTGCTGGCCGGGGACGTCCGCCAGAGCGGGGCAGACGCCGCTGTGCTCCACGACAACTCCGGAGCGATGTGGAAGCTGCTGGGCGATCTGCTCGCACTGGGTCATCGCCGCATCGGGCACATCGAGGGCCCCGCCGGCCTGCTGCACTCCTACTGGCGCAGAGAGGCCTACGACGCCTTCGTCGTCGAGCACCGACTGCCGTCCCTGCGCGTCGAGGGTGACTACGGCGCGGCGAGCGGCGCCCGCGCCACCGGCGCGCTCCTGGAGCGGGACGAGCCGCCGACGGTGCTGGTCTTCGACAACGACGCCATGGCCATCGGCGGGATCGAGCGGGTGCGGCAGCTGGGCCTCGCCGTTCCCCGCGACATCTCCGTGGTCTCCTGGGACGACTCGCTGGCCTGTCAGGTCAGCGAGCCGCCGCTGGCCGTGCTCGGCCATCGCGCGCATCAGCTCGGCATGGACCTGGGTCGGGCGGCCTCGGCCGTGCTCGCGGGGGCGGCCGACGGGATGCGCCTGGTCCAGGAGCTCCCGGTCCTCACCCGCCGGGGCTCCCTCGCCGGCGTCGTCCCCTGAGCAGGGCAGGGCCCGGGACCCCTCGTCAGGCGCTCGACGGCGGCGTATCCTGGGACGACGCCGCACGGGGAGGTGTGGACCATGGACGTCACGCGCAACATCGTGGTGGGCTACGACGACACCACGGCCTCGACCGCCGCCGTCCACTGGGCCGCGGATCTCGCCCGCAGCAGGGATACCGACCTGCGGATCGTGCACGCGTGGACCTGGCCCCTGCTCGGCAGCGGCATGGCCGAAGTGCCCGTGGTCGACTCCGCCGGCCCCCGCAACCAGGCGCTGCGCCTGCTGGACGACGCCGCCGAGCACATCGCCGCGAACGTCCCCGAGGTGACCGTGCGCACCGACCTGATCCCGGGCAGTGCCCGGGACGTCCTCGACGACCTCTCGCAGAGCGCCGACCTCGTGGTCGTCGGCACCCGGGGCCTCGGGGCGGTGCTGGGCATCCTGCTGGGCTCGGTGAGCCGGGGCCTCCTGCACGATGCGGGCTGCCCGGTCGCCGTGATCCGCTCCGAGCACCACCGCGCGGGTCCTGTGCTGGTCGCCTACGACGGGTCCGATGCCGCAGGAGAGGCCGTCGAGGTGGCCGCGGACCTATCCGCCACCTGGGCGAGCGTGCTGCGGATCGTGCACGTGCAGGACGACGGGCACGCCCCGTACGCCAGCAACCTCGAGGCCTGGAGCGGGGGGAGCCGGTCGAGGGCCCTGCTGGACCAGGCGGAGGGGCGTGCCAGGGACCGGCACGAGGAGCTCACGGTCGAGACGAGGATGCTCGAGGGGCGGTCCGCAGCGGAAGGGCTGCTGTCCGCCGCGGCGGGCGCGCGCATCCTGGTGCTGGGACATCGCGGACTGAGCAAAGGCCCGTTCGGATCGACCGCCCACGCCACCGTCCTGCATGCGACGGGGAACATCCTGGTGGTCCGCCGGCCCGCGGCAGAGTGACCTGACTCGCGTCGACGCCCTCAGGGTTTGAACGGCGGGAGGCGCCACCGCTAGGCTGTCCGACGGTAGCGTGTCCGAGCGGCCGAAGGTGCTTCACTCGAAATGAAGTGTACGGTAACCCCGTACCGCGGGTTCAAATCCCGCCGCTACCGCTCCTGATCAGGGATTTCCCTGGTCGACGAAGGCCCCCTCCGAATACCGGCGGGGGCCTTCGTCGTACTCGAGGTCGGTGTCGTGCTCGCGGAGGCTGCCGGGAGGCGGCCTGCAGCGCACCTCGCCGCCGGACCTCTGCTCCCGGGCGACGAGCCTGCGGCTGAACACCCCCGCCCGGAGCCCTGCGGACCGGCGATGATGCCCGCTGGCGTCGCTAGCACAAGAAGCGCTGAACGCCGTCATCAGCTCGGTGTCGGAACGGTCACCCTCGGAACAGCCCGTTCCGGCTTGACGCTCCCCGCCGACCTGCGTAATGTTCTTCCTCGTGCCCAGCAGAACGGGACAGCGGGAATGCCGGAAGGCTCGACCGGGAAACTCGGACTGACGAGGCACATCGGAACTCCACAATTCAATACGGCGCGGATCACATCCCACCGAGTTGACATGGAGGACCGGACGCCCTAAGTTATAAGGGTTGCCCCGGAGCGGAAGAGCCGAAAGGCTTGGACGGCCGAGTGCGCGTGTTGCTTGATATCTCAATAGCGTGTCTGTTTGTTGATGCCATTATTTTGAATGGCAAATTTTAACGGATGATACAGCAGTTTATGCTGGTTGTTTGTTGTTTGCCGGGATTTTTTCTATGTTTTCATGGAGAGTTTGATCCTGGCTCAGGACGAACGCTGGCGGCGTGCTTAACACATGCAAGTCGAACGATGACGACCGGGCTTGCCTGGTCTGATTAGTGGCGAACGGGTGAGTAACACGTGAGTAACCTGCCCCTCACTTCGGGATAACCTCGGGAAATCGAGGCTAATACCGGATACGAGTTTCCGCCGCATGGTGGTTTCTGGAAAGTTTTTCGGTGAGGGATGGACTCGCGGCCTATCAGTTTGTTGGTGAGGTAATGGCTCACCAAGGCGATGACGGGTAGCCGGCCTGAGAGGGTGACCGGCCACACTGGGACTGAGACACGGCCCAGACTCCTACGGGAGGCAGCAGTGGGGAATATTGCACAATGGGCGAAAGCCTGATGCAGCGACGCCGCGTGAGGGATGACGGCCTTCGGGTTGTAAACCTCTTTCAGTAGGGAAGAAGCGAAAGTGACGGTACCTGCAGAAGAAGCGCCGGCTAACTACGTGCCAGCAGCCGCGGTAATACGTAGGGCGCAAGCGTTGTCCGGAATTATTGGGCGTAAAGAGCTTGTAGGTGGCTTGTCGCGTCTGCCGTGAAAACCCGAGGCTCAACCTCGGGCGTGCGGTGGGTACGGGCAGGCTAGAGTGTGGTAGGGGAGACTGGAACTCCTGGTGTAGCGGTGAAATGCGCAGATATCAGGAAGAACACCGATGGCGAAGGCAGGTCTCTGGGCCATTACTGACACTGAGAAGCGAAAGCATGGGTAGCGAACAGGATTAGATACCCTGGTAGTCCATGCCGTAAACGTTGGGCACTAGGTGTGGGGGACATTCCACGTTCTCCGCGCCGTAGCTAACGCATTAAGTGCCCCGCCTGGGGAGTACGGCCGCAAGGCTAAAACTCAAAGGAATTGACGGGGGCCCGCACAAGCGGCGGAGCATGCTGATTAATTCGATGCAACGCGAAGAACCTTACCAAGGCTTGACATGCACTGGACGGCTGCAGAGATGTGGCTTTCTTTGGACTGGTGCACAGGTGGTGCATGGTTGTCGTCAGCTCGTGTCGTGAGATGTTGGGTTAAGTCCCGCAACGAGCGCAACCCTCGTTCCATGTTGCCAGCGCGTTATGGCGGGGACTCATGGGAGACTGCCGGGGTCAACTCGGAGGAAGGTGGGGACGACGTCAAATCATCATGCCCCTTATGTCTTGGGCTTCAAGCATGCTACAATGGTCGGTACAATGGGTTGCGAAGCTGTGAGGTGGAGCGAATCCCAAAAAGCCGGCCTCAGTTCGGATTGGGGTCTGCAACTCGACCCCATGAAGTCGGAGTCGCTAGTAATCGCAGATCAGCAACGCTGCGGTGAATACGTTCCCGGGCCTTGTACACACCGCCCGTCAAGTCACGAAAGTCGGTAACACCCGAAGCCAGTGGCCCATCCTCGTGAGGGAGCTGTCGAAGGTGGGATCGGTGATTGGGACTAAGTCGTAACAAGGTAGCCGTACCGGAAGGTGCGGCTGGATCACCTCCTTTCTAAGGAGCATCACCAGTATTGGTGGCCATCTTCCTGCCCGAGTGTGGTGGGGGTGGTTGCTCACGGGTGGAACATCAACGGATGGGCACTTCACCGGTCATGGCCGGCTCTAGTACGACTCCTTCGGGGTCTGGAACGGGCTGGGGTGGCGGGTTCGAGGTGGAGACACGCTATTGGGTTGTGAGGCTGCACGCGTCTCCTGGGCTTTCGGGTCTGGGGGTGTGTGGCTGGTCCTCCCTTACCATGGATCGCTGGTTGGCGGTGGTGGTGGGTGTGGGGTTGTTTCTTGAGAACTACATAGTGGACGCGAGCATCTTGTAAGCAATTTTTAGATTTTGTGTCTTTGTGTTGTCTAAGTTTTAAAGGGCGCACGGTGGATGCCTTGGCAAGAAGAGCCGACGAAGGACGTGGGAGTCTGCGAAAAGCCTCGGGGAGTTGACAACCGAACTGTGATCCGAGGATGTCCGAATGGGGAAACCCACCGCGAGTCATGTCGCGGTACCCGCCACTGAATGTATAGGTGGTGTGGAGGGAACGCGGGGAAGTGAAACATCTCAGTACCCGCAGGAAGAGAAAACAAAGAGTGATTCCGTGAGTAGTGGCGAGCGAAAGCGGAGGTGGCTAAACCTGGTCTGTGTGATACCCGGCAGGGGTTGCAGGTTGGGGGTTGTGGGACGTGTCTGGTCCGTCTGCCGGCGGATCGGCGTGGACGTGCAGTGGTAGTCGAAGTCGTGGTGAGTGCGATGGCGTAGAGGGTGTGACCCCCGTAGACGAAACTGCTGTACGGCGTGATGCTGTTCCCGAGTAGCACCGGGCCCGTGAAATCCGGTGTGAATCTGCCAGGACCACCTGGTAAGCCTGAATACTACTTCTTGACCGATAGCGGACAAGTACCGTGAGGGAAAGGTGAAAAGCACCCCGGGAGGGGAGTGAAATAGTACCTGAAACCGTGTGCTTACAATCCGTCGGAGCCTTGAGGGGTGACGGCGTGCCTTTTGAAGAATGAGCCTGCGAGTTAGTGGTCGGTGGCGAGGTTAACCCGTGTGGGGTAGCCGTAGCGAAAGCGAGTCTGAACGGGGCGTTCAGTCGCCGGCTCTAGACCCGAAGCGAAGTGATCTATCCATGGGCAGTGTGAAGCGCGGGTAAGACCGCGTGGAGGCGCGAACCCACTTCAGTTGAAAATGGAGGGGATGACCTGTGGATAGGGGTGAAAGGCCAATCAAACTTCGTGATAGCTGGTTCTCCCCGAAATGCATTTAGGTGCAGCGTTGCGTGTTTCGTGTCGGAGGTAGAGCACTGGATAGGCGATGGGCCCCACCGGGTTACTGACCTTAGCCAAACTCCGAATGCCGATACGTGAGAGCGCAGCAGTGAGACTGTGGGGGATAAGCTTCATGGTCGAGAGGGAAACAGCCCAGAACATCAGCTAAGGCCCCTAAGCGTGTGCTAAGTGGAAAAGGATGTGGAGTTGCTGAGACAACCAGGAGGTTGGCTTAGAAGCAGCCACCCTTGAAAGAGTGCGTAATAGCTCACTGGTCAAGTGATTCTGCGCCGACAATTTAGCGGGGCTCAAGCACACCGCCGAAGCTGTGTCACTCCGGACGTATGTGCCGGGGTGGGTAGGGGAGCGTCGTGCAGCCGGTGAAGCCGCGGGGGAACCCAGTGGTGGAGGCTGTACGAGTGAGAATGCAGGCATGAGTAGCGATAGACGGGTGAGAAACCCGTCCGCCGATTGATCAAGGGTTCCAGGGCCAGGTTAATCCGCCCTGGGTTAGTCGGGACCTAAGGCGAGGCCGACAGGCGTAGTCGATGGACATCGGGTTGATATTCCCGAACCGATCGTAGGAGGACCCATACCGAGGCAGCTGATGCTAACCACCCGAGTCGCCTCCTGTCCCTTCGGGGATGGGTCGGTGGTGAGGCTGGGAACCAAGGTTGTAGTAGGTCAGCGCGAGGGATGACGCAGTGAGGTAGCTTCCGCGGACTTAATGGAATAGTCCGTCTAAGCGTGCAGCCCGGCCCCGGGTAATGCTGGGGCCATGAGGGTCAGACGTGATGGGGATCCCGTAGGGGCGAAGGTGAGTGATCCTGTACTGCCTAGAAAAGTTCCGGCGTGACGAATACGGTCGCCCGTACCCTAAACCGACTCAGGTGATCAGGTAGAGAATACCGAGGCGTTCGAGAGAATCGTGGTTAAGGAACTCGGCAAAATGCCCCCGTAACTTCGGGAGAAGGGGGGCCCGAGGAGTGAGAGCTCTGAGGGCCGCAGAGACCAGGGAGAAGCGACTGTTTACTAAAAACACAGGTCCGTGCGAAGTCGTAAGACGCTGTATACGGACTGACGCCTGCCCGGTGCTGGAAGGTTAAGAGGACCGGTTAGACCCTTTCGGGGGTCGACGCTGAGAATTTAAGCCCCAGTAAACGGCGGTGGTAACTATAACCATCCTAAGGTAGCGAAATTCCTTGTCGGGTAAGTTCCGACCTGCACGAATGGCGTAACGACTTCTCCACTGTCTCAACCGCGAACTCGGCGAAATTGCATTACGAGTAAAGATGCTCGTTACGCGCAGCAGGACGGAAAGACCCCGGGACCTTTACTATAGTTTGATATTGGTGTTCGGGACGGCTTGTGTAGGATAGGTGGGAGACTGGGAAGCATTCACGCCAGTGAGTGTGGAGTCATTGTTGAAATACCACTCTGGTCGTTCTGGATTCCTAACCTCGGTCCGTGATCCGGATCAGGGACAGTGTCTGATGGGTAGTTTAACTGGGGCGGTTGCCTCCTAAAGAGTAACGGAGGCGCTCAAAGGTTCCCTCAGCCTGGTTGGCAATCAGGTGTTGAGTGTAAGTGCACAAGGGAGCTTGACTGCGAGACAGACATGTCGGGCAGGTGCGAAAGCAGGAACTAGTGATCCGGCACTCCATTGTGGAATGGGTGTCGCTCAACGGATAAAAGGTACCCCGGGGATAACAGGCTGATCTTGCCCAAGAGCTCATATCGACGGCATGGTTTGGCACCTCGATGTCGGCTCGTCGCATCCTGGGGCTGGAGTTGGTCCCAAGGGTTAGGCTGTTCGCCTATTAAAGCGGTACGCGAGCTGGGTTTAGAACGTCGTGAGACAGTTCGGTCCCTATCCGCTGCGCGCGTTGGATATTTGAGAAGTCCTGTCCCTAGTACGAGAGGACCGGGATGGACTGACCTCTGGTGTGCCAGTTGTTCTGCCAAGAGCATGGCTGGTTGGCTACGTCGGGAAGGGATAACCGCTGAAAGCATCTAAGCGGGAAGCCTGCTTCAAGATGAGATATCCATGCACCCTTGTGGTGTGAGAGGCCCCCAGTAGATGACTGGGTTGATAGGCCAGATGTGGAAGCACAGCAATGTGTGGAGCTGACTGGTACTAATGGCCGATGACTTAACAACACTTGTATTGTGTGCTGTGTTCGCGTCCACTGTGTGGTTCTGGAGAAACAACCCCGGGACGCCATCTCGTTTGGGGGTGGTGTTGGTGGGCTGGTTGTGTCTCGTCGTGTTACGGCGGTCATAGCGTCGAGGAAACGCCCGGTTCCATTCCGAACCCGGAAGCTAAGCTCGATTGCGCCGATGGTACTGCACTCGGGAGGGTGTGGGAGAGTAGGACGCCGCCGGACATCTTCCACGGGAGTGGGAGGCAGCTGGAGACCCTGGATCCCCGGGGTTTCGCGCCTCCCACTCCCCTTTTTCATGCCCACGTGAGGTGGCGGTCCTCGACGTGGGCAGAACTGTCGTCCGTCGTCCTCGCGAGAGATGCTGGAGCCATGTCGAGCTGTGCACCTGAGACCGCAGAGACCGCTGAGACCCCGGAAGCTGCCGGGATCGCCCAGGCCGTCGACCACGAGGCGCGGTCGGAGTCCGCGCCCGCCCGTGACCGCCATCCCGTCGTCACGGCGCTGGCGCTGTCGGCCGGCACTGCTGCGCTCGTCGGAGCCGAGTTCATCCCAGCCGGCGTGCTGCCCGGTATGGCGGCAGACCTCGGGGTCACCGAAGGCCGAGCGGGTCTCACCGTGGCCGCGACGGCCCTGGCGGGCGCCCTCACCGCTCCGACGATCGCTTCGCTCCTCCCGCGTGCGGACCGGCGCAGCGTGCTGCTGTCCCTGCTCGTGCTCGCGATACTGTCCAATCTCGTCGTCGCGAGCGCCCCGAGCCTGGGAATCGTCCTGGCGGCCCGTGTGCTGCTGGGGATCGCGATCGCCGGGTTCTGGTCCTTCGCCCTGTCCGTCGGGGTTCACGTCACGGGCAGAGCGGCCTTGGTCTCCACCACGGTCGCCCTCGGCACGAGCACGGCGACCATCATCGGGGTGCCGGTCTCCTCCGTGCTCGGCGACATCATCGGCTGGCGCGCCGTCTTCCTGCTCATCTCGGCGCTCACGCTCGTCGCCGGAGGGGTGCTGTGGCGCCTGCTGCCCCCGGTCCCGGCGCAGCCCGGCGCGGGGCTCGCGATGATGCGGCGCGTCCTGGGCAACCGTCGTCTCGTCATCGGGGTCGTGGTGATCTTCGCGGCCGCCTTCGCGAACTTCACCGCATACCCCTACATCCGGGTCGCGATCGAGGCGATCGACGCTTCGGTGGTCTCCGTGCTGCTGCTCGCCTGGGGGCTGGGCGGTCTGGTGGGCAACCTCGCAGGCGGTGCACTGTCGCGCTGGTTGCGCTGGGCCGCCGCCGTGGGGCCCGCGGTGCTGGCCGTGTCGCTCGCGTTCATGGCCAGCACGGAGCAGACGACGGTGCTCGCGCTCGCGGTGGTGCTGTGGGGGATCGGTTTCAACATGGTGCCGGTGACGACGCAGCTGTGGGTCTCCGCGATCGAGCCCTCGCGGGTCGAGTCAGCGGTCGCGCTTCAGGTGACCGCGTTCCAGGTGGCGATCATGAGCGGCGCCGTCGTCGGTGGCCTCCTGGTGGATCATCAGGGCCCGGCGGCGGCGATGCTGCTCGGGGCGTGTGTCGGAGCTCTCGCGGCGGTCGGGTTCGCCTCGATCGCGGTGCGGCCCAGGGCCGCCTGAGGCCCGCGCAGATGCTCCTGACGTCGTCTCAGAGATTCTCGTCGAGGTTCTTCGTCAGCAGTGCGGCGAGGGCGTCGAGCGATTCCTCGGCCCCCTCGCCCTCGGCGCGGAGTGTCACCTCGTCGCCGTGATCCGCGTTCAGCGTCAGCAGCATCAGGATGCTCGAGGCCTTCACCGCAGCCGCACCGGCCTTCTCGATGCTGACCTCGGCCGACTGTTCGCTGGCCGCCTGGGAGAAGATCGCCGCGGGGCGTGCATGGAGCCCACTGGTGCTGGCGATCTTCACGGTACGTTCTGGCATCTGCACGGCCTTTCTCGACGAGTCGATCCCCAGCGTAACGGGGGAGCGAGGTGCTCCGGGACCCGCTCCGTGGCACGGGCCTCGTCTGGTGTTCACCGACAGTCCACTCCCCGGTCGGGCGACCGGAGAGAAACCGTACACCTGCGCAGAAGGTCGCCTGTGCAGGCGGCCCCGGCGCGTACGGTCCGGGGTGAACCGTCAGGGGTGGCGGGATGCGCGCGGGGGAGCGGTCAGCGGAAGCCGCCGACGACGCCCGGGCTGTCGTATCCGGACATTCCCGGGGGCATGGCCTGCGCACTCGTCGGCCCCAGGGCGTCCCTGCCCTTCTCGGAGAGCTCGAACCAGGCGATCATGTCCGGTCCGGGCGTGCGACCGCCGATCGCCTCCCACGTCGTGCCGATGTGCTCGACGACCTCGGCGAGCGGAAGGTTCCACGGCGTGAACCGCCCGTCGGTCACGAATCCCGCGCGGATCTCACCGCGTCCCAGCAGCCGCCCGAGCAGATCCGGGCCCCGCCGTTCGAACTCGGCGTCCTCCAGCGCTCCGGAGCGCGAGAGCAGGTCCACCACGTGCCCCGGATGGATCCAGGTGTGCCGGCCCGTCTCCCGCAGCTGCTCCTCGAGGTCGCTGGGGCGGGACGCTGTGTAGGTGGCCAGCGTCTCCGGGGCCGCGTGGACGGGGGCGCCGCCGGGCCGCGCGTCGAGCCGCCCCTTCTCCTCGGCACGCAGCCGCGCGCCGCGTGGCCCCTCCAGTCGCCAACGCGGCGGGGTCGTCAATCGCAGCGGTCCGGCGGGAGTGCTGAGGGCGAGGGCGAGGAAGCCGTCGCCGAGCATCTCTGCCCCCGCGATCGCGGCGCCGAGCAGACGCGGGTCGCGCAGGCCGACGACGGAGCTCTCCGTCGTCCCTTCGTCGGGACCCTGCGACGGGCCGGCGACCTGCTGGACGCGGGAGTGGAGCACCCAACCGCGGGCGGTGACGGTCCAGGTCCCGCGGGAGGCCACCCGGGTGTGGACGATCGACTGCCCGACCAGCTCTTCGAGCAGGGGGTGGCTGTGCATCTGGTGCCGGCCGGACAAGCCGGACAGGAAGCTGGCCATGTGACCATCCTGCCCCAAGCGGGCCCTTCCTGCGGGATAGCATGGAGCAATGCCCAGTACTGAAGGCCGTGCGCCGGATCCCAGGCCGGCGCGGACGAAGGCGGCGATCTTCGCCGCAGCTCGCGACCTCAGCGCTCATGACGGTGAAGTGACCGTCAATGCGCTCGCCCAGCGGGCCGGCGTCAGCCGGGCCGCGTTCTACAGCCACTTCTCGGGTCTCGACGACCTGATGGGGGCGATGCTCGGGACGATGTTCGACCGCCAGCAGGAGCGCGGCGGCGAGCTCGCGGCGCAGGGGCGCAGCATTCAGGAGATGGTGCGGGTCGCGGCGGCGACGATGGTCGCCTACGTCGCCCACCACCAGGCGTTCCTCCGCGGCGCGCTGGATTGGAAGTTCTCCCACCGCACGTACCTGATCCTCGTCGGCACCCTTTCCAATCTCCATGTCGTGGCGCTGCACCGGCTTCGTGACCAGGTGCCGCTGTCCCCGCCGATCTCGCAGATGGCCCGCTACTTCGCGGGCGGCTCGCTCGACCTGCTGATCCAGTGGCTCGTCGACACCGAGGAGGACGCCCGGGAGGGCCGTGAGCTCGCGCGGGAGCCGCTGCTGGCCGCCGTGCTGCGGATGCTGCCGAGCTGGTACACGGGTCTCGGGCCCGAGGACCCGATCCCCGAGGATCTGGCGCTGGAGTGGCTGGTCGCCGACCCGGAGGCGGGCACCTCCTGAACGACCCGCGGTGAGGGACGGGCGGGAGGAGCTCGAGCCCTCCGGCAGAGCCTGATCAGCAGTCGCGGGCCAGGCGCAGCAGCACCCGCGCCCCGAACCGCACCGCCTCCACCGGCACCCGCTCGTCGACCCCGTGGAACAGTGGGGCGAAATCCAGGTCCGCGGGCAGCTGCAGGGGGGCGAAGCCGTAGCCGGTGATGCCCAGCTCGCGGGAGAGCGCCTTGTTGTCGGTGCCGCCGCTGAGGCAGTAGGGCAGCACCCGGGACCCGGGGTCCTCCGCCTGGATCGAGCGGGTCATCACGTCCACGAGCGCCCCCTCGCGCGGTGAGTCCACGGAGTTGCCGATGTCGTCGACGATCACCTCGACGTGCTCACCGGTCAGCCGGTCCAGCAGGGCGAGCAGCTCGTCCTGGTGCCCGGGCAAAAAGCGGGCGTCGAAGGTGGCCTCGGCCGTCTGCGGGATCACGTTGCCCTTGTAGCCGGCGTCCAGCATGGTCAGGTTCGTCGAGTCGCTGAGCGTGCCCGAGACGAACTGGCGCGCCCCGCCCAGCAGCGGCAGGAAGGAGGCGATGTCGTCCTCGTCCCAGCCGATGCCGGTGATCTCGGTGACCCCGTCGAAGAGGGAGCGCACGCTCGCGATGTACTCGGTGGGGAAGACGTGGTCGTCGATCGCGGCGATCGCGCGGGACAGGCGCACGATGGCGTTCTCGTGGTTGGGGACCGAGCCGTGCCCGGCCCGGCCCGTCGCCCGCAGGTGACCCCACACCAGGCCCTTTTCGGCGGTCTGCAGGAGATAGGCGCGCACGTCCTGGCCGGTGTCCTTCTCCGGCAGGGTGATCGAGTAGCCGCCGACCTCGCTGATGGCCTCCGACATGCCGTCGAAGAGCTCGGGGCGATGCTCGACGATCCACTCCGAGCCCCAGATCCCGCGGTTCTCCTCGTCGGCGAAGAAGGCGAACAACAGGTCCCGCGGCGGCGTCTGCCCGGTACGGGCCAGATGCCGGGCCAGCGCCAGGACCATCGCGACCATGTCCTTCATGTCCACGGCGCCGCGGCCGTAGATCATGCCGTCGCTGATCTCGGCGCCGAAGGGGTCGACCGACCAGTCCTCGGCGCGGGCGGGCACCACGTCGAGATGTCCGTGCAGGATCAGGCCACCGCGCGAGCTGTCCCGGCCCGGCATCCGCGCGAACACGCTGGGCCTGCCCGGCGCGGACTCGTGCACCTCGGGTCGAAGGCCCACTTCGCGCAGCTTCGCGACCACGAACTCGGCCGCCTCCGTCTCGCCCCGACCCCAGGTCGCGGGATCGTTGCCGCCGAAGTTGGTGGTGTCGATCCGGATCAGCTCGCGGGTGAACTCCACCGCCTCGTCCTGCAGCTGGACGAGCTCCTCGGCGGTCGGGTCGGCGATCGGCATGCGGGGTCCTCCTCGGGGTCGGGACCCTCACCGTACTCGGCGGGGCGGAGGACCCGCCCGCGGTCTCAGGAGGACCGGGGTCTCAGGAGGAGGAGCGCTCGAGGTGGGCGCGCACGAACCACTGGAACTTCTCCAGCCCGCGGGTCTGCTCGATGAGGATGTCCTCGGTGAGCGGATCGAGCTCGCCGGCCAGGGTGATGGCCTTGCGGTTCGAGGCGATGATGCCGTCGTAGACCTCGTCGAGGGCATGCAGGTGCTCCTGCGTGTCGGCCTTGCCGAGCGTGTAGTCGGACCAGCTGCGCTCGGCGACCAGGCGCCCGGGGGTGCCGACGGGGGAGCCGCCCAGCTGCGCGATGCGCTCGGCGAGGTCGTCGGCATCGCCGCGCACCTCCTCGACCTGCGGGTCGAGCATCTCGTGGACCGCGATGAAGTGGGGCCCTGTGACGTTCCAATGCGCGTGCTTGAGGGTCAGCTGCAGGTCGTTCATCGCATGCAGGCGGTCCTGCAGCGTCTCGACCAGGCGCACGGAGTCGTCCGTGCCGAGTCCGGGAACGGTGTACGAGAGGTCAGCCATGTCGTCTCCTCCGAGAGGGTGCGAGTGATCGTGGGTCGATCCTCGTACGGGTCAACGCTCCGGGGAAGGGCTGGTGTTCCCGCGTGCACGATTCCCTCGGACCGATCGGTACGAGGCCGTCCGTACGATGGAGGTCCATCCGTCCGCAGATCCGCAGGAGGTGCCTCCGTGAAGCCGCTCGATGCGCTGAGAGGACGACTCGTCGCCGTCCCGGCCGCCGTGCGCCGTCGTTCCCGGGATGCCGCCTCGCGCTCTCGGATCCTCGCCGACGCCCGGGCTCTCTCTCCGGACATCCCGCGCGCCGCCGACGCGGGCCATCTGATCCGCGCCGCCCGCCGGCTCGTGCGCCGTGCAGCGCAGGACGAGTTCGCGCGCGAGGGTGTCACCCAGGTGCGCCTGCCCGAGGAGATGGGCCGCGCCGAACTGCGGCGAGCGGACGTTCCCGGGGAGGCGAGCTTCCAGGCCTTCGTCGAGGACGTGCTCTCCGCGCTCGACATCGCCCCCACCGTGCTCGAGCGCGACGATGCGGTGGAACTGGCCGCGGCGCCGACCTCTGCCGACGGGTACGGGCTGTCCCCGGAGGTGGCCGCGGACCTCGCCTCCTACCTGCTGAGCCGGGCCTTCGAGCTCGACGAGGAGTGCTCCGACGTCGGGGAGTTCTTCGACGCCCAGGCGCAGAGGATCCGGGAGGACGTGCGCGCGGCACTGGTGCGGCAGGTGAAGGTGCCGCTCGAGCTGAAGGTCGCGCGCGATCGGCATCGGCGGATCGAGACCGGGGAGCCGGACGCGGAGAACTTCGCCTCTCCCGTCGGCGGCCCGGGGGACGCTGACGCGACCGACGAGGAGCGGCAGGGCTTCGGGCAGCGGGCGCAGGCCGCCTACGACTTCGCGCAGTCGGAGGCCGGCCGGGCCACCTTCGGCGCCCTGCGCACCGGGGCCGAGAAGGCCTACGAGAAGTACGGCAAGGGCGAGGGAAGGGCGGGCGGGACCGGCTCCGGCGCGAAGCGCTGAGCGCTCAGTCCTGTCCGGCCGACGTCGGGGCCGGGCCGGCGAGGATCGTGTAGATGCCGTGGCGGGTCTCCTCGAGCAGCGTCGCGACCTGACGTACCTGCTCGTCGCTGCCCGAACGAGCGACCTCCCGCACTGCGCCGAGCAGCCCCTGCCCGAGCTCGCGCAGGTCGAGGAGCTCGTCGTCCGCGGAATGCGCGGCCGGGGGGAACGGGTCGGGCCAGGTGGAGGAGTGCTCCTCGACATGGGCGCGTCCGGACTCCGTGAGGCTCGCGAGCTTGCGCCCGCCGACCTTCTCGGTGATGACCAGGCCTTCGTCCTCGAGCTGGCTGAGCGTGGGGTAGATGGCCCCGGGGCTCGGACGCCAGCGGCTGCCGGTGCGTTCGGTGATGGTCTGCATCAGCTGATAGCCGTGCATCGGCTCCTCGGCGAGCAGCAGCAGCACGGCGGTGCGCACGTCCCCGCGGGGCGCCCGGTGCGGTCCGCGACGCTCGCCGCCGCCGCGGGGGCCGCCGCCGCCGCGGGGGCCGCCGCCGCGAGGACCGCGACCTCCTCCACGCGGTCCGCGGGCGCCGAACTCGCCGTCCGGGCCGCCGACGAAGGCGACTCCGTCGGGCCCTCCGCGTCGACCGGGCGCGCCGCCCCATCGCCCGGGGCCGTCGAAGCCGTCCGGGCCGCGGCGTCCGCGACCGCCTCCGCGAGGTCCGCGGCCGTCACCGCGGCGAGAGTCCCCGCCGTCGGTTCCCGTCGGGTCGTGGGGCCCGTCGTGATGGCGGCGGCCGGCGCGGTCGATGTCGTCCCCGAAGCGGGGCTGGTGAAATGGGTGTTGGTGTCGCATGGGGCGACCCCCTTCCTGTCGATGTGCTATCACGATATATCGTTATGTATCGCAGGACAAGGGGGGCTGCGTCACGAGAGTGAGCGGCGCCGGGTCCCGATCGGGTCCCGGCGCCGCGATGATCAGCGGATCAGCAGGTCAGAGGGTGGCCTTGGCGCGGATCTGGCGCTTGATGCGGGCGAGCATCCCGGCCATGCCGTTCAGCCGCAGCGGGCTGACGACCTCTGCGAGGCCGAGCTGACCGGTCACCGCGTCGGGGGTCGCGAGCACCTCGCCGACGCTGCGGCCGTCGAGCGCCTCCGCGAGGATCGCCGCGAAGCCGCGGGTGGTCGGTGCTTCCCGCGGGGCGGAGAAGAACAGTCGCGCGGTCGCCTCGCTGCCGGCGCCCTCCACCTCGGTGACCAGGAAGATCGGCGACTGGCACTCCGGCACCGGCTCGAGCAGCTCGGGATGATCCGCGTAGCGCTCCGGGAGCTCGGGCAGGGACTGGGAGAACTCCAGCAGCAGCTGCAGGCGGTCCTTCCCGCCCAGGGCGTGGAAGTCGTCCGCGATCTCGGCGAACGGTTCGGGCAGGGCGGTGCCGTCGTTCATCGGGTGGGGACCTCGCCCGCCTCGGTGCCGACGGCGATGGGCAGGCGCACGGCGTTGCCCCACTCGGTCCAGGAGCCGTCGTAGTTGCGCACGCTGTCGAAGCCGAGGAGGTAGCGCAGCACGAACCAGGTGTGCGAGGAGCGCTCTCCGATGCGGCAGTACGCGATCACCGGGGCGGAGGGGTCGAAGCCGAGCTCGCCCTGATAGATCGCCTCGAGGTCGGCCCGGGACTTGAAGCGGCCGTCCTCGGCGGCGGCGCGGGCCCACGGCACCGAGCGGGCCGAGGGGATGTGGCCGCCGCGCACGGTGCCCTCCTGCGGGTAGTCCGGCATGTGAGTGCGCTCGCCGGAGTACTCCTGCGGCGAGCGCACGTCGACCAGCTGACCGCCGAGGAAGTCCACCACGTCCTCGCGGAAAGCGCGGATCGGGGCGTCCTCGCGCGGGAGGACCGGATAGCCCGTGGTGGCTACGGGGGAGGCGTCGGTCGAGGTCGTCAGCTCGCGACCCTCGGCCTCCCAGGCGGCGCGGCCGCCGTCGAGCAGACGCACGTCGGCATGGCCGAACAGCTCGAACACCCACAGGGCGTAGGCCGCCCACCAGTTGGACTTGTCCCCGTAGATCACCACGGTGGTCCCGCGGGTGATGCCGGAGGCGTCCATGAGCTTCGCGAAGCCGGCGCCGTCGACGTAGTCGCGGGTGACGGGGTCGTTGAGGTCCAGATGCCAGTCGATCTTCACTGCGCCGGGGATGTGACCGGTCTCGTACAGCAGCACGTCCTCGTCGGATTCGACGACGACGAGATCAGCGCGGTCCCCGGCGCCGAGCCTATCCGCCAGCCACTGGGTGGTCACGAGCTTCTCGGGGTGGGCGTACTCCTGCAGGGCGGGAGTCGGGTCGGCGGGAACGGTCATGGAAGCACCTCTCGAACGCTGGATGGACTGGGTCCAGTCTGTCACCACAGCCCGGGCAGTGGGGGATCGTGAACTGCGCCGGCAGCGGACGACGGCCTCCGCTGCCCGGCCGGCGCGGCCGGATGGACGACGTTCTGCTGGCGTGGGCACCGGTGCTGTCGGCGAGACCGGTCGTGGCGGGACATCTCTGGCATTCCGCGGCCGGGCGGGGAGGGGGTTTCGGAGGTTCGGCTCTTCCCCCGGCCGCCTCCGGCTCCTACGGTGGCCCCATGGAGAACCTTGAGCAGGAACCCATCACCCCCCGACTCGACCTGATCATCCTCGACTGCCCCGATGCGATGGAGCTGGCGACCTTCTACTCGGGCCTGATGAGGTGGCCGCTCGAGGACGGCTCGGACGGTGACTGGGCGACGCTCGCCCCGCCGCGCGGGGGCATCACCCCGGAGAACCCCGACGGCGAGGCCGCCCTCGCCTTCCAGCGGATCGACGACTACCAGCGGCCCACCTGGCCGGGTGGCTCCCACCCCCAGCAGATCCACCTGGACCTCTCCGTGCCCGACATCGACGCGGCCGAGCCGCAGGTGCTCGCGCTCGGGGCGACGGTCCACGAGCACCAGCCCTCGACCTCCGGCAGCTTCCGGGTCTACACGGACCCGGCGGGGCACCCCTTCTGCCTGATCCGCGGCGCCTGAGGGCTCCGGGCCCGCCCGGGCGATCGTGAACGGTTGGGTGGCACGAGTTCCCACGGGGTTCACCGCGGGGCCGCCGGGTCGTGGCCGGGTCGGCCTAGCGTGGGAGCGCTTCCAGGCGCCGGCGCCAGGCACCGGCTCCGCGCACCGCCGAGGGTCGTGCGCCGTCCCGTCCGCCCCCACGTCCCGATCCCGAGGAGACGCGCCGTGTCCCAGACCCTCCAGGCCGCACCCGCCACCCGTGCCCCGTCGGACCCGGGGGAGAACCGACGACTCGTGGTGATCTCCGTCGATGCGATGAGCGTGGTCGACGTCCCCTTCGCGCGCACCCTGCCCAACCTCTCCCGCGTGCTCGCGGGCGGCTGGGGCAGCGCCGAGGCGATCTACCCGACCGTGACCTACCCCAATCACACCTCGCAGACCACCGCCCGCACCGCTGCCGGGCACGGCATCTACGCCAACGAGATCGTGCAGCCCGGAGTGCGCAGGCCCGACTGGTTCTGGGACGCCCGGGCGATCACCTCGCCCACGCTCTTCGACCTCGCGGCCGCGAAGGGCCTGACCACAGCGAGCGTCGGCTGGCCGGTGACCGGGTGGTCCCCGTCGATCGACATCGCCGTCCCCGAGATCTGGGACCCCGCCGGTCTCGACCAGACCCGCGCCGTGCTCCGCGACGCCGCCTCCGAGCGCGGCCGCGCCTACGTGGACCGTCACGCCGGCGAGATCGGCTGGGACACCAAGCACCGCTTCGGCCGGTTCAACACCGCTGTCGCCGTCGACATGATCGGCTCCGACCGGCCCGACGTGCTGTTCGTGCACCTCGTCGACGTGGACTCCGCCCGGCACACCACCGGGCGTTTCACCCCTGAGGTGCGTGAGGCCTTCGAGCGTGTCGACGGCTGGATCGGGGAGATCCTCGACGCCCTCGGCGCGGCCGGGCTCGCCGAGGACACCAACGTCGCGGTCGTCTCCGACCACGGCCACGTCGAGGTGGGTCGCTGCTTCCGTGCCAACCACCTGCTGGTCCAGGAGGGTCTGATCCGACTCGACGAGCAGGGCGAGGTCGCCTCCTGGGATGCCTGGGTGCACGGCTGCGGGCTGACCGGCCAGCTCCACCTGCACCCCGAGGCCGGTCAGTCGACCCGAGAGCGGGTGCTCGCGCTGGTCGAGACCTGGGTGGAGGATCCGGAGATCCCTGTCGCCGCCCTCCTTGGGCGGGAGGTCATGCGCGAGGAGTACGGGTACGACGGCCCGTTCGTCGGCGTCCTGGAGGGCACCAGCGGCACCAACTTCCAGAACCTCTGGGAGGGACGTTCGCTGTACGGCCGCTTCGATCCGGACTACACGTTCCTGCTCAGCCAGCACGGCCACCTGCCCGAGCAGGACATCCAGGCCGTGTTCGCGATGGTCGGCCCGGACATCGCCGACGGCGTGCGGTTCGCGCGCTGCACCGTCCCCGACGAGGCCGCGACCTTCGCCCACCTGCTCGGGCTCGAGTTCCCCGAGGCCGACGGCGAACCGGTCACGCGAGTGCGGGCCTGAGCTGCTCACTGCTCCGGGATGCAGCCGCCTGCGCCGAGAAAGGAGCCACCTGAGCGGTACTCCTTTCGACGCCGTCGATGCTCTGCGGCAGGACGGCGGCCCCCGCGTCTGCAGCTCAGGAGGCGTAGGCCTCGAAAGACCTCCTGATCTGCTCCGGTGAGGCGTCGGCGGTGAGCAGTACCTGGAGCAGCAGGCGCGCCTTGGGGGGCGGGAGGAAACCGGCCATGACCGCCCCTGCCTCCAGCAGATCCACCTCGCTGCCGGGGTAGGCGTAGTGATGGGTGGAGGTGCCGCCGGTGGCGATGCGGGTCGCGACCACCACCGGAACCCCGGCCTCCAGCAGGCGCCGCAGCCGCGGCATCGCGGCAGGGGAGACGTGCCCCATCCCGACCCCGGCGATCACCAGTCCCGCGAGCGTGCCGGGCGGCAGGTCATCGAGCAGGTCCAGGTCGTCGTCGAGCCCGGCCATCAGCGACGGCACCCGCGGGAACCGGTCCGCCGGTGCACCCGGCAGACGCGCCGCGCGGCCCGGGCCCGGGTGCAGCAGACGCACCTCATCCCCGTCGATCATCCCCACCGGCCCCGACGGCGCCGAGGCGAAGGCCGAGACCGAGCGGGAGGAGGCCTTCGTGACCTGGTCCGCGAGATGCACCTCGGCATCGAACACCACGAGCACGCCCAGACCGCGGGCCGCAGGGGAGGCCGCCGTGCGCACCGCGTCGCGCAGGTTCGACGGCCCGTCGGCCCCCGGAGCGCTCGCAGGCCGCATCGCCCCGGTCACCACCAGCGGTGCCTCCCGATCCCAGAACCGCTCCAGCAGGAACGCCGACTCCTCGAGGGTATCCGTGCCGTGCGTGAGGACCACGCCGTCGGCCCCCTCGTCGACCGCGCGCCGCGCCTGCTCGAGCGCCGCACGGAGATGATGAGGGCGCACGTCGGAGGAGGAGACGTTCGCGATCTCGTGAGTCGTGAGCGCCACCCCGTCGATCAGTGCGCTCGCGAGGCGGGCGCCGGCGGTGTCGTCCGGAGCCGCATGCCGGCCCGGCGCGCTCTGGGTCATGGTGATGGTGCCGCCCAGGGTCACCAGGGTGACGGCGGCCGACGGGTCGGTCGCGGTGGTCACGAGAGTTCGGGCTCCTCGCCCAGGTAGAAGGCGGCGGTGCGGACCGAGGCCTTGCGGGCGGGCTTCTTGTCCGCCCCCGAGGCGACGTGGGCCGTGAACCAGGCGTCGGCCGTCGCGCGGGTGAACGCGGCCCCCTCGGGGGAGGCGGCGAAGGCCCCCAGCTCAGCCAGCAGCGGGGCCGAAGGGTCCTCGAGGTGCAGAGCCAGCCCGTACAGCGCGCCGTCCCAGCCGCAGCCGGTCGCGGCCGGACCGAAGGTCGCCCAGTGCGCGTCGGCCGGGACGGTGTGCCGCAGTGTGAAGCGGGTGCGCGGCCCGGTGTCCTCCCCACCGGTCCCCTCGTCAGCCTCCTCAGGGGTCACCAGCAGCTCCATCTCGCTCACGCTGTTGCCGAACTCCCAGGTCAGAAGGAGGCGGTGTGGTGCGTCGACGGCGACCACGCGGCCGCTGGTCTCCATGTCGGGCAGCTCGTAGCGGCCGCCCTCGACCACTTCGCCGCTCGCGCGGCCGAACCACGCGCCGAGATGGTCACCGATGGTCAGGGCGGACCACAGTTCCTCGGGGGCGACGGCGAAGCTCTGGGCGAGCGAGACGGTGTTGCCGTTCTTCGCGGGGGAGACGGTGCGGGTGACGTCGGTCAGCTGGGACTCGGGGGTCACGGTGGGCGCGGTCATGGGGCTCCTTGATCGGCGGGGTCCGGCGGGGTGCGGGGAGTCGGGATGCGGCGGTACGGCGGGGTGCAGGTCCCACTGTGTCAGGCCGCGGCGGTGCGGCGCAGACGCACGATGACCTCCGCGTGCTCCGTGTGCGGGAACATGTCCACGAAGCGCCCGGCGACGATCCGCAGCGAGGGCATGAGGGCCAGGTCCGTGGCCAGGGTCGCCGGATTGCAGCTGGAGTAGACGACGTCCCGTACGCCCGAGCTCTCGAGCCAGGCGGCGAGCTCGGCGCCGATCCCGCGGCGAGGAGGGTTCACGACCACGACGTCCGGCGGGCCCTCGACACCGGAGGCCTCGCGGATCGCCCAGGCGGTCGCGTCCTCGGCCAGGAAGTCGGCGGTGACGCCCTGGGCCACGGCGGCCTCGCGCGCGCCCTCGATGGCCTGCGGGGAGACCTCGACACCGGTGACCCGCGCCGCGGGGACGGCGCGGGCCGCGTGCAGGGCGAAACCGCCCAGACCGCAGTAGAGGTCCCACAGGCGCGGGGCGGCGGAACCGGTGACGGCACGCTCGGCGGCGATCTCGGCGATCCAGTCCGCGGCCTGGCGATAGAGGGAGGCGGCGACCTCGGTGTTGGTCTGCAGGAAGGACTGCGGGCGGGCGAACAGCGTCACGTCCCCGGTGCGCACGGCGATCGAGGAGGCCCCCGCGAGGGAGATCTCCTCCTCGCCCTCGACCCGGGTGGTGTGCGCGGGGTGGATGTTCGCGCTGACCGCGATGACGGAGGGGTGCTCGGCCAGCAGCGCCGGCAGATGCTCGCGGATCCTGGCCAGCGCGCGATCGCTGCGCAGCACGAGACGCAGCAGGTGCTCCCCGTCTGGGGAAGCGGTGACCAGCACGTTCTTCAGCTCGCCGCGGCGGCGCGCCACGTCGTACGGCGGCACCTGCGCCCGACGGATCAGTACCTTGGCCCCCTCGAGGACCTCCTCGACGCCGTCGGGGTACAGCGGGCAGTCGCACAGGTCCGCACCGAGCGCCTGACCGGGCAGTCCCAGGATCGGCTCCTGCGCGGTGCCGCCGACGGCCATCTTGCCGCGGGCGCGGAACCCGGCGTCGGGCCCGGTGATCGGCTCCCCCCATGCCTCGGCGACGGCGAGGTACGGGGCGAGCAGCTCCTCGACGCGGCCGCGTCCCTCGGCGATCTGTCGCGGCCGGGGGAGATCCAGCAGGGTGCACGATCTGCACTCCCCGGACTCGAAATGGTGGCACCGCACCTCAGCAGTCTACGAGGACGGACGCGGGCATGGCGTCGCCTGTCGGAGCCCCCCGGTACCGTCGCCGACGGGTCACGAGACGCGGCTGCACTCCTTCGACAGAGGCCGCGCGGCAACCGGAACCGAACCCGGTGCCCGTCGAGGAAGACCCGGCCGGAGGGCGCCCGCCCGTCCGGTCAGGCGGCCCGGAAGGGCCCACGTCGGAAGGCCACCGTCATGGAGCACGAGAACGACTCCCACACCGCCACCTGGCACGAGCAGCTGCTCGAGCTGGACCTGCCTGGCGTCGGCCCGATCACCGCGAGCGGGGACCCCGCCCTGTTCGTCGAGCCCGGTCCCGGAGTGGACGAATGCGCCGGGGATCGCGGGGACGGGGGCGAGGTCGAGTTCCACCGTCGCGGCCCCACCACGCCATTTGCGCGCGAAACCGTGCGGGCGACGCTGCGGGCCCGGCCGCCGCTCGCGCTCGAGCACACCTGGCTGGTGGTGCCCGCCCTCGGGCCCGTGCTTCCCACGATGAGCCCGAAGGGGCCGGTGGTGGCCGACCTCAGCGGGCGGGAGCCCCCGCTCGAGGTGCGTCCGGTGGCCGGAGACGCACCGGGGCGGCCCAGTACCGAGGGGGCCCGGGCCGGCGCCCCGCTCGATGGCCCTCCTCGCCCTGTGCGCCCTCCCGAGCTCAGGTGGTTCCGGCGGCCGGCGATCGCCGCCGCCCTGCGTCGGCGCGGAGGGATGATCGCCTCCGGGGCGCTGGTGGGCGCGCAGCGCGACTGGTTCGAGCCCGCCGT
Organism: Brachybacterium sacelli; assembly: GCF_017876545.1. Classification (NCBI taxonomy): domain Bacteria; kingdom Bacillati; phylum Actinomycetota; class Actinomycetes; order Micrococcales; family Dermabacteraceae; genus Brachybacterium; species Brachybacterium sacelli. The sequence continues at coordinate 1,284,665 of NZ_JAGIOD010000001.1, forward strand.
CGCAGCACGGGAGGACCTGCTGGCCGCGCATCCCAACCAGGCGCTCGAGCGGGCGCTGCGGGTCGCCGTCGACCACGGGCAGGTCGCGGTGCTCCGGATCGGCCCCGGCGGGCTCGACGTGGTCCCCACCGGCGCGGACCCGCGCGTACCCCTCCTGTCGGGACGAGAACTGCTGGTCACCGCGCGACCGTCGCAGTGCCCCCTGCAGGGACAGGACGGCTGCGGGCCGTGCCGTCCTCTCGGCGGGCCGTGGATCCGGGCCGCCCAGGAGGCGCAGGTGGACTGGGAGGCCCGACGGGCGCTGGCGCTCGCCGTCCAGCCCTGCGGGGTGTGCTTCGGGGAGGCGCTGCCCCCGGAAGCGGATCAGCCCCAGGTGCCGCGGCTGAGCCACCGGGCGTCGGTGATGGAGATCAGCCGACTGCACCTGCGCGGCGGGGAGGTGGTGCGGATCGACCCGATCGCCCCGCCGCGGTGAACGAGCGCGGAACCGCTCAGGAGAACCACTGCGTGGGCGGGCCCGCGTTCAGCAGCACCGTGAACACCACGGCCACCACCACGAGCGCGATCAGGGCGGCCGGGAGCGGCCGGCGCAGGGCGAGGGCGACGACCTTCTCGAGCGCATTCGCGCCCGGTTCCGTCCGCAGCCGCCAGCTCTCCTCGAGCAGGCCGCGGCGTCGCGCCGCCCGCTCGAAGGGCACCGTCAGGTAGGGGATGAACGCGGAGCCGATGCCGAGGGCGAGGTCCCGCAGCTTCCAGCGCTGGTCAACCGCGACCAGCACCGTCACCACGAGGTAAGCGAGGAAGACGAAGCCGTGCACACCGCCGCCGATGCGCACCATCACGTCGGTCACCTGCAGCACGTACTTCAGCAGCATCCCCACCAGAAGCAGGGTCCAGGTGACCATCTCGGCGAGGGCGAGAGCCCGGTACAGGCGCGGCGGCGTCGAGATCAGAGGCATGCGGACATCCTGCCAGGGGCACCTGAACCCCGACCGAGGACCGCCCCGCCCCGCGACCATCGGAGGATGCGCGCGGGGCGGTGCCCCGGGCCACACTGGGGCGCATGACGACCACCACCACGACCACGATCCCCGCAGAGCTGTTCCTCCTGCTGACCAACGACGCCGGCCGCCAGGACGCCACCCAGTACCGCCGGCAGGCGCTGGCCGGGGCCGCCGTCGCCGAGCTGGTGCTGCGTGAGAAGGTGGAGCTGTCCGAGGAGCGCAACCCCCGTGTGCACGTGAGCGACCCCTCCTCCCTGGGGATCCCCGTCCTGGACCAGGCCCTCGGCGCTCTCACCGAGCTGGAGGGACGCCGCCTGCGGTCGGTGATCGCCCACCGCAGCATGGACCTGACCGAGGTGATCGGCGAGTGCATGGTCGCCGCCGGGGCGGTGACCCGCAAGGACGGCTGGTTCCTCACCTCCTGGCCGGCGCACGACGTCTCCCTCGAGTCCGCGCTGCGCAGCCGCCTCACCGAGGCCGTCCGCGACTCGCGCCGGGCGAGTCTCCAGGACGGGATCCTGTTGGAGATGCTGCGGTCGCTGCGGATCGCCCACCGGATCCTCCGCGAGGATCTCGACGGACTCTCCCGCCGGGAGCTCGACGCCGTCATCGCGGGGCTCGAGATCGACGCCCCGGCCGCGAAGGCCGTCAAGCGAGTCATGGACGACATGAACGCCGCGATGATCGCGACCACCGCCGCCGCAGGTGGCGGAGCGACCTGAGCACGGACCTCAGCGGCCCTGGGCGCGCTTCGTGCGAGCCGTCGCCGGGGCCGTCCAGGGATCCTCCGGCCAGGGATGTCGGGGGTAGCGTCCGCGCATCTCCTTGCGCACCTCCCGATACGGCCCGTCCCAGAACGACCGCAGGTCGTCGGTGACGGCGAGTGGTCGACGGGCCGGGGAGAGCAGGTGGAACAGCACCGGCACCCGATCCCGCACCAGGCGCGGGGTCTCGGCGAGCCCGAACACCTCCTGCAGCTTCACCGCGACGACGGGGCGGCCGTCCTCGGCATCGGGCTCGGGATAGTCGATCCGTGCGGTCGAGCCGGAGGGGATCGCCAGCCGCTCCGGTGCCAGTGCCGACAGCTCGGAGGCCTCCGGCCAGGGCAGCAGCGTCCGCAGCGCCCCGGCGACGTCGAGCGAGGCGACCCGGGTGGTGCGGGCCGACAGCTGCGGCGCCAGCCAGGTCTCCAGCTCTGCCAGCAGGGTGGCCTCGTCCATCGCGGGCCACGGCGCACCGAGCTCCCGGTGGATCAGGGCGAGCCGGGCCAGCAGCGCGCGTGCCGCGTCGTTCATCTCCAGCCCTGCGAGTCCGCGCGCCCGCACCTGCGCGAGCACAGCGGGCACGGTGTCCTGCGCCGTCGCGGCCACCGGTGTCGAGGCGAGCTCGATGGCGCCCAGCGCTCGACGCTCCCGGGCCCGCACCGTCCCGTTCCCCAGCTGCGCGGTGCGCTCGGAGACCAGCAGGTCCGCCCCGGCCAGGAAGGCGTCCTCCTCCGTGAGCGGTGCGGCGGCGCGGAGCACCGCACCGGTGCCGTCGGCCGCCCGCCCCTGGGCCCGCTGCACCTCCCAGACCGCGAGCCACTCGTTGCCCCGCAGGCCGCTGTCCTCGGGCAGGGCGGCCCGGGTGCCGGAGGCGAGCAGGTACGTGCGGGCGCCGGCGGAGGTGCGGCGGGCGATCCGCTCGGGGCGGGCGAGGGCGAGGACCGCGCCGGCCTGCTCGGCGGCGCCGGAGGCCGTGAGCGGAGGGGCCGACGGCCGTGTCGCGAGGGTCGCGCCGGTCGGGGGCGCCGGCTCCTGCGCGATGCGGGTCAGGCGATCGCGCTCACGCCGCCAGCGGTCGGCCCCGGGGGCGCGGCCCGTGCGCAGGTCCTGCAGCAGGCGGGGCAGGTCCGCGCCGACGGGGCGATGGTCGTCCGAGACCGCGGCGACCACCTCGGCCGCGCCTCGTGCGGCGTCGAGACCGGGGAGCCGCCGCGCCCCGTCGACCAGCGCACGCGCCTCGCGCACCCCGATCGGCATCCGCGCCACGCGGGCCCCGGAAGCCGTCGGCCTGCCCGCGTCGTCCACCAGACCGAGGGAGTGCAGCGTCGCCTCGGCGGAGGTGATCTCGGCCCGCGGCGGGGGAGTCAGCAGGGGCAGATCGTCGGCGCGAGGCGTGCCCCAACAGGCCAGCCAGAGCGCCGCATCGGTGAGGTCTGCCCCGGAGATCTCCGGGGGAGACTGGGCGGGCATCCCTGCCAGGTCCGATTCCGCGAAGACGCGTACCGCGGCGCCGGGACCCTGACGGGCCGCGCGACCCGCCCGCTGTTCGGCGGCGGCGCGGGAGGCACTGACCGTGACCAGCCCGGACATGTCGCGGCCCCGGTCCCGGCGCACCTGTCGCGACAGTCCCGCGTCGACCACCAGGCGCACGCCCGGCACGGTCAGAGAGCTCTCGGCGACCGCGGTGGAGACCACGATCCGCGAAGGTTCCCCGGGGCGGCGGCCCCCGGTCGCCCGGTCCTGCTGAGCCGCGGGCAGCCGGCCGTGCAGCGCGAGCACCTCGACGCCGGGGCCGACGAGCCCCCGCAGGCGGGAGACCACCTCGTCGACCTCGCGCGCCCCGGGCACGAACACCAGGGCGTCGGTCGCGGTCTCCCGCTGCGCGCGAGCGGCGGTGCGGGCCAGGTGATCGAGGTAGTCCCGAGTGACGCCGCGGGCATCGAGCCGAGGGGAGGGGGAGGGGGCGTAGGAGACGGTCAGCGGGTGCAGTGCGCTGGGCACGTCCACCACGGGCGCCGCGTCGAGCAGCGTGGAGACCGCGGCGGCGTCGAGCGTCGCGGACATCGCCCCGACCATCAGGTCCTCGCGCAGCTGGCGGACCTCGGCGAGCATCCCCAGCAGCAGGTCGGTCTCCAGCGAGCGTTCGTGGACCTCATCGAGCACGACGGCGGCCACGCCCGGCAGCTCGGGATCGGCGAGCAGGCGGCGCAGCAGCACCCCGGGGGTGAGGATCTCCAGCCGCGTCGAGCGCCCCACCTCCCGCTGTCCCCGCACGGTGAAGCCGACCGGGCCGCCCGGAGCGGTGCCGTCGAGGGTCGCCAGGCGGCGGGCGGCGGCCCGCACGGCCACCCGTCGCGGCTGTGTGACCAGGGTGAGTCCGCCGACGTGGTTCGCGACCAGGGGAGGCACCAGCGTCGTCTTGCCGGTTCCGGGCGGTGCCGTGACCACCATCGATCCGGTGGCGACGGCCGCCTCGAGCTCATCCCGGGCACCGGTGACCGGCAGACCCGCGCCGATGGTGTCGAGGTCGAAGCGCGGGGAGGAGGTCATCGCCCCATCATGCCGGGTCGCGTCGGGGCGCGCCCGGTACGGGGCGGCTGGTCCGGCGACGGTCGGCGCACCCGGCTGGGCTCTTGCCAGGGGCAATCATCTGCGATCAGTCAGCTTCTCTCAGGTCGGGCCGGGTCCGGGTTCGTGGTGGAGTCGTCCTCACCGGAGACGAGGAGCATCAGGGTCTCGACAAGGCCCTGGGAGGAGAGCTGCGCGGTCCGCAGCGTCTCGGGCTGACCGTCGTCGTCTAGAACCGGCTCGCTCATGTGGAACGAGTCGCCGGTCGCATGGAGGTTCACGGTGGCCAGCAAGCGCCCACCGGGCCCGCTGGAGGTGGCTCGGGTGAAGACGCGCGTGTCCTCGAGGATGTGCTCGCCGACGGGGAAGGATCCGTCGGCGGCAAGGGCGAGTCGTTCCTCCTCGCCATCCTGGTGAGCGACGCCGTGCGGGTCGACCAGCCCGGCGAGGAGCGGGCCGATGCTCGCAACCGGTAGAACGGCGAAAGCATGCACGCCTTCGGGGTTCACGTACTCCTCGAGTGCGATGCCGATCGACTGGTGGTAGTAGTACCGACGGCTGCGATGGAAGGTCCCCTCGATGCTCACCGACCGTTCGATCGCGGTGACCTGTACGGCGGAGCGCCGCAGCAGCAGGATTCCAGCAAGACGCGGCTCGGGCACCAGTCGTGCGGGATCGCCTTCGACCTCACGGTCCTCGAGCGGTGCCGCGTACCCCTCGGGCACGAGATTGTTCCGGGCGATGAGGATGCGACGCACAGAGGGGAGCGCACTGTCGACGCGGTCGGCATGCTCCTCGGCCCAGGGGGTCCAGACCGTTGGCCCGCCACCCGTCTCGGCGGTGAGGACGGCCAGCTCCTCATCAGTCAGGTGGAGCAGTTCGGTGCGTGTGGATTCGCCCTCGCGCAGGAGCGAGGCGGCGCTGAGCAGGTCCCGTCGGGGGATGGGTGTGGAAGTTGCGGTCATGGTGGCCCCTCCAGGGCGTTGTGTTGGTGTGCCGTCTCAGGCGGAGTGACGGGCCGGCGGGGAGCTCAGACTCCGGCCCAGGGGTAGAGCCCGGGGCCCCAGGTCTTTCCATCGGCCCAGTCGTCGGCGGCGTCGGAGAGCCCGTCCCAGACCTCGCGGGAGAGGTCGTAGTCGAAGAACTCTTCCCCGACCCAGTCGGCGATGCCGGCGACATCGCACATGGCGCCGAAGATCGCCGCAGAAGGGTGCGGGACCGATCCGACCAGCCCACCGAGCGCGGTGACGAACTCGATCGGGTCCTTGGCGGTGACCATGTCGTGTAATCCCAGCGGGATGTCCACGATCGGGATCAGTTTGGCGATCCGCTTGAAGCCCTTGCTCTTCACGAGTCTGCCGAGGTCATCGGCGATTCCGGACTTCTGCCACCAGTCGGTGAGCTGATCCGCACCGTCACGGAGCGCTTTCCAGTCGATCTTCCCGCTCTTGATTCCCTCCCACAGCTTCTCGGCGGTCTTGGCGATGATCGACAGCGCGGCCTTGCCGTTGCTGTAGATGTCCTTCAGGGTCTTCAACAGGCCGTCGTCTGCTGACGAGGCGTCGTCCTGCTCCTCGGTGTGCTCGCGAAGCTCGCGACCCATGGTTTCGATCGCGTCGAAGGTCTCCTTCGCCTGTGGCCGGATCCCGTCCCAGAAGGTGGCGTTGAACGACTCGAAATCCTCGCCCTTCCACTGGTCCTGGAGCATCTGCAGGTCCCACTGGATTCCGTTGATCACCGATTGGATCGCGTTCGACTTTCGATGGAACTCTCGATAGAGGTCGATCATCTGCTCGGTGTCGCCACCGTAGAACCCAGTCATTTATGTGCTTTCCCCTGGTGAGTGGATCCAGTCGCGCTCCGGCTCGCGGTGGAGTCTCGACCTGTCAGGTGGACGGTATCCAGATGACGGCACGAGACGCGATGGGGAGAACTCCCCTCCCGCGCTCCGTCACAGCCTCCAGTCCGGGCGCATCCCGGGCACCGACCGCTGAGCCATCGCGCCGATCCCCTCCAATTCGCTGTGACCGAACTGCTCGGACCATCGGGCCAGGTGGGCAGGACAGCCGGAACGTTCGAGTCCTTCCCGCAGCTGGTGGGCGATCTCGGGCGCCCGTCGCGATGCGAAGATCACGATCCCGCGGCCGGGGGCCGGTGGGCGGGTCCCTCCTCCCGCGCCGGAGGCCCGATCAGGGCCCAGGAACGTGACGGCGAGGTCCGCACCGCCGCTGAAGTACCAGTGGGTCGAGATCGCACGGTACGGCAGGCTGCGCAGGGAATCGATGTCCTCGAACACTCGGATCGTTGCGGGGTGGATCTCACGGAACCAGATATCGCGGCGATTTCCGGCCAGGCGACCCACGCTCACCCCGTGGTGGTAGATCCGTAGGGTGGCCGAATGACTCCAGACGAGCCAGGTCAGAACAGCCGCGGCCAGCAGGAGGCCGGCGGGCACGCTGAGCAGGAGTAGCCACGGCAGATCGCGGAGCAGCCCGGCCGCGGTACCTGCGACGATCACCAGCGGTCCGAGCGACAGCATCAGCAACCCGTGCAGCACCGAGACGGATGTCCGGTAGGCGGCGACCGGGGGGCCGAACAGGGGATGGGGTTGCACGCCGTGATCCTGCCATGTCGCGGTGGGCCGCTTCAGTTGATGAGGTCGAACTCGACCTGGTCGGTGTCCGCGCAGACGCTGGTCACCGAGAGGGTCCACAGGTCGATGGTGACGGTCTCGCCGAGGGTGATGTCCTCGATCTCGCGGGGCTCCCCGCCGCCCAGGGTGGCGGTGAGCTGGGCGTCCTCGCCCTCGATGCCGGTCGCCTCGATGGTCAGCTCCTCCCCGGCGCGCTCGGGGAGGTCCGGGTCGGCGGAATCTCCCACCTGGGCGTAGTAGGCGCCCTCCCCGGAGCATGCCTCGGGTGGTTCGAAGTCCTCCGGCGCCGGGGTCGCGGGGTACGGGTCCTGGGGGAGGGCGACCTCGGACTGTCCGCCCCCGTCGGAGGCCCCGGAGACCGTACCGCCGTCGGATGCCCCGCCGCCGTCGGAGACCGCGGGAGCTACCTCGGGGGCGGGCTCGTCCCCGCCGGTGCATCCGGCCCCGAGCAGTGCGAGCGCGAAGAGTCCGCCGGCGAGTCTCGCAAGGGAGGGGCGGTGGGAGCCGGCGCTGCCGGGGCGGTGGGACGGGACGCTGGCGGACACGCGGAACCTCACAGGTCGGATGACGTGGACGGGCCCACGCTACTGGAGGCCGCGGGGCATGCCACCATCGGACGGCAGATCATCGGAGCATCGCAGCCGATCACCCGGACCGGAACCGAGCATCCGGCACAGAGCATCGAGGAGATGGAGACCATGGCGACGGACGGACGCACCCCGCCGCGGCCCACCCCGAGAGCCCTGAGCGGACGCACCGATCCCTCACGGCGAGTGCGTCCCGTGGACTGGTCCGCGACCGGCCGTCCCCCGTCGGCCCCGGACCCGGCACCGGAGCCCACGACGCCCGTCGGGCAGCCCACCGATCGGCTGCCGCGCCGCCGGCCCCGCTCCCTGAAGTCACCGCAGTCGCTGTCGGCGCCGCCCACCGGCGCCGTGCACACCCTCGCTCCCGAGGACCCCCGCCCGCTGCCGCGGCCCCTGCGGGTCGCCGAGGCCGAGATCCGGACCGTCGGAGTCAGCGAGCTGACGACGGCGATGATCGTAAAGGCGGTCGCGGATCCGCAGGAGGCCTGGACGGCCGACGCCGGTGCCAGCGATCATTTCCTGCGCGGGGACCTCGTGGTCCAGGTGCGCCGAGCGGACAACGTCGTGATCGGCGCGTTCTCGACGCGGTACGCGCTGTCGGTTCGGCCCGAGGAGTACGAGAGCGCGCTGGACATCGCCGAGGACGCCGCCGGGCCGAGCGCACGCGGCGGGAGGGGCACCCGCCATCCCACCAGTCGTCGGGAGCTGCTGGCACGCATGGAGGCTGCGGGGTTCGTGGTCTCACCGGGTTCGACGCATGGGCGTGTCACCCATCCGGACCATCCCGGGCTGACGGTGCCGTTCGCTTCGACCCCCTCTGACCGGCGCTTCACCCGTCATGCCGTCGCCCAGATCCGGCGCGTGTTCGGGATCGATCTGCGGCGCTGAGGCCCTCCGGGCGGTGCATGGCGCCTCTGTGCGGTTCACCCCACGACCCCGAACGAGAAAGTGCCCCGACCCGTCCCCACGGGCCGGGGCCATCCCTTTCCCCCGCGTCCCGGATGAGCGGAATCCGCCTCCTCCTCAGTCAGCGGTTCCTCCGGTGACGCGTTGAGAACGAGTACACACCCCGTCCCCCAAAAAGGTCTGCGACGGCGCTGTTCATTCCCTGTGAGACTCGCTGGCCTGCACACTCAGCGAGACGTGTCCGAGCGCTCGCAGCACCTGGACCAGTCGGTCGAAGGCGATCGTGCCGGCCACCGCGCGCAGGACCACCAGGTCGTCGGAGATCTCGCCGTCGTTGCCCGGTTCGCCCTGCATGAACTCGACGTCTCCGCGGGCGATCTCGGCCATCGGCACCGCATAGCGCATCACCGTCTCGAGGCCGGCGGGCATCTCCCAGCCCGCGAGCGTGTGCAGCACCTCGTCGAGCGCCCGGCGGGGGACCGAGTCGATGTCGGGCCAGTCCATCCGTGACAGCAGTGCGGCGACGGACGGGTGCTCGGCTCGCCCGGCCCCCTCCGTCGGGGCGGGCCCGCTCACCGTCGCCGCGCCCAGGGCGATCGCCTGTGCCTCCTCGAGGGCACGGATCCGCGGGACCTCCGGGTCATCGAGCAGTTCGGCCAGCCGACGGATGCGATCGATCGGGGCATCGGCGATCTCGCGCAGCACCTGGATCAACTGCAACCGCTCGAGATGGCGGGGCCCGTAGTCCTGTCGGGTGGTGGTGATCCGCTCGCCGGCGGGCAGCAGGCCCTCGCGTCGGTAGTACTTGATCGACGCCGCGCTGCATCCGCTCGCGGTCGCTAGTTCGTGCAGCAGCATCCCGGTCCTCTCCTGCGCTCGATGCTCGAAGCGCGTGGATAGTGCGACGACCTGTGACTATCTTGATGGCGTTGCCATGGATAGTCACACTATCGTGGTGATCGTGGACACCTTCACCCCGATCATCGCCGTGCACGCCGTCGCCGCGCTGTACGTGCTGCTGCTGGGCCCGCTGCAGATCCTGCGACGGCGGCGAGACCGCGCCCACCGCCTGCTCGGAGCGAGCTGGGTCGCGGCGATGCTGCTGGTGTGCACCTCGAGCTTCGCGATCATGCCCGACGGCTTCTCGTGGCTGCACGGACTGTCGATCTGGACCCTCGTGTGCCTGGTGATCGCGATCGCCTCGATCCGTCGCGGAGAGGTGGCCATGCACCGCGGGTTCATGGTCGGTTCCTACCTCGGCACGCTCGCCGCCTTCACCTTCGCGGCGCTGGTCCCCACACGGCTGATCCCGCAGCTGCTGCGCAGCGAGCCGCTGGTGGCTCTGGTGACCGTCCTCGCCGTGGCGGCGACGGCCGCCGTCTTCGCCGTGCTCGCGATCTGCCCGTCCGTGTTCCGGGCGCGGGCAGCGGTCAGCCGGCCGGGATCATGACCTCCTGGCCACCGGTGCCGACCGGGTCCGAATAGCTGATCGACTCGATGACGGTGTCCTCGGCGACGTCGACGTAGAGGGTGGCGGTGGCGGATTCCCCGCCGGGGAGCTCCGGGCCGCTGGTCGAGAAGCTCGCGTAGACCAGCGTGTAGCTCATCCCCGCCTCGTCGTAGAACCGGAAGTTCTCGCTGCTGAGGGTGACGGACTCGGCGCCCACATTGTCGATGGTGACCGCGATGCCGACGAACGTGCCGTTCTCCGTGGTCAGCTGTTCGTCGTCGGTGTCGAGCGTGGTGCCCGACTGCGGTTCCGAGGCGCTCAAAGAGACCGTGGCGTCCGCGGTGGACTCCTCCGTCGGTTCGGCGGTCGGCTCATCAGTCGGCTCATCGGTCGGCTCGTCGGTCTCCTCCTCCGAGGGGTCCGAGGTGGCGGTCGTTCTCGGATCGTCCGTCGGCTCCTCGGCCGGCTCCCGCAGCAGCAGGTACCCTCCGATGCCGCCGCCGACCAGGACGATCACGGCGAGCAGGGCGCACCCGCAGCCCAGAATGATGTACAGCGGGGAGCGGCTGCGCTTTTGGGGCGGCCCGGAGATGCCGTAGGGATTGGTCATGCCTGGCCTCCTGGTTCGGGGGCACGGGCGGATCAGTCGTCGGTGCAGGGCGCCGCGGTGCCGGTGACCGGTCCAGGGTATCGACGCCCGGCACGGACGGCGATGGGGAGAACTCCCCCCTCCGTCCGCAAGACGCGGCGACGGGAGCCCCGTCGTGTTGGACTGCCGCCGTCCGGTCCCGCCGCGCCCAGGGCGTCGGGTGTCCACTACGGAGATGTGACGTGCGATACTCCCTGGACGAACGAGGAAACGAGACGAGACTCGTCGCCGGGATCGATCCGCGGGCCGACGGCGAGGGCACGACGACGAGGAGTCGCGACCATGCTGACCCGATTGCACGATGCCTTGCGCCTGCGCACTTCGCCGGCGATCTTCTTCAGCTCGGCGGCGATCATCATCGCCTTCGTGATCGGGACGATCGTCTTCACCGACCCGCTCAACACAGTGGTCTCCGCGGCGTCGGACTGGCTGCTGACAAACCTGGGATGGTTCTACATCCTGGGCGTGACAGTGTTCCTCGGGTTCCTCATCGTCATCGCGGTGGGGCGCTTCGGACGCGTCAAGCTCGGCCCTGACGAGGAGCCGCCGGAGCATTCCGGAGGGGCCTGGTTCGCGATGCTGTTCGCCGCGGGGATCGGCTCGATCCTCATGTTCTGGGGAGTGGCCGAGCCGATCAGCCACTTCGGCGATCCGCCGCGCGGTCCCTCGATGGGCATCGAGGCGGGCACCTGGGGCGCCGCCAAGGACGCCATGAACTTCACCTATTACCACTTCACCCTGCACACGTGGACGATCTTCACGCTGCCGGCACTGTGCTTCGCCTACTTCATCCACAAGCGCAATCTGCCGCCGCGCGTGAGTTCGATCTTCCAGCCGATCCTCGGTGAGGGCATCCACGGGCCGATCGGCAAGCTCATCGACGTCGTCGCGATCGTCGGCACGGTCTTCGGAATCGCCGTCTCGATCGGCCTCGGCACCCTGCAGATCAATGGCGGCATGAACCAGCTGTTCGGGATGCCGGAGAACGCCGGCTGGCAGTTGATCATTATCGGCGTGGTCTGTGGGCTCGCCCTCATCTCGGTCTCGCTGGGCCTCGACAAGGGCATCAAGGTGCTCTCGAACATCAACATCGTCACGGCCATCCTGCTGCTGATCTTCGTGCTGGTCGCGGGGGGATCGACGTTGTTCGTCCTCAAGGGCACCATCGAGTCCTTCGGCAGCTACCTGGTGAGCCTGCCCGAGCTCGCCCTGTGGAATGACACCTTCGCCAACACTGGCTGGCAGAACACGTGGACGGTCTTTTACTGGGCCTGGACGATCACCTGGTCGCCGTTCGTGGGCATCTTCATTGCCCGCATCTCCAAGGGTCGGACCATCCGCCAGTTCGTCTCCGGCGTGCTCGCGGTGCCGTCCGCCTTCTCTGTCATCTGGTTCGGTATCTTCGGATACTCCTCCTTCGACATCGAGCTCAACGGTGAGGGTGGCCTGGTGGACACGGTCGTCGGTGAAGGGGACATCCCCGGAGCTCTGTTCGCCTTCCTCGATCATTACCCGGCAGCGTTCTTCGTCTCCGTCATCGCCATCATTCTGGTCATCATCTTCTTCGTGACCTCGGTCGACTCCGCCGCCCTGGTCACCGACTCGATGGCGAACGGCCATGAGGACTTCAATCCGCTGGGTCAGCGCATCTTCTGGGGCCTCGCGATCGGTCTGATCACCGCGACGCTGCTGGTGTTCTCCGGGTCGAACGGTCTCGAGGCGCTCCAGTCGACGATCATCCTCGTCGGTCTGCCGTTCTTCGTCATGGGCTTCTTCCAGATGTACGCCCTCTACCGGGCGCTACGGGAGGATGCCGGCGAGCTTCCGCAAATGCGCACTCGGGAATGGGCGCAGGTGCTGCCGCCGGAGGAGTACGAGCGTCGCGAGGAGGACGAAGAGTTCGACACCGAGGACTATGTCGTCGAGCCGACCTACACCACCGAGATCCCCGTGATGCGCGACCCCTATGAAGACGTCGAGGAGGTCGACGAGACCGAGGGCACCTCCGACCACGCCACCCTGCCGGCCCGAACGGGCAGCGCACGAGCCGATCTGCCAGAGGACGGGCGCTCCGAGTCGCGCTGACGATGACGAGAGTCGACGCTCCGTGAATGGGGAAGGTCTGTGGTGGCATTGCGAGCGCGAGCAGCGCCTGGCCCTCGGGCCTCGAGCAGGTGAGCGTGCTCAGCGAGCCTCGCTCCGGTGTTTGTCGGCGCTGCGGCGGTAGTACATGGCGAGCACGGCACCGGAGAGGTTGTGCCAGATGGAGAAGATTGCGCCTGGCAGGGCGGCAGCCGGGCTGAAGGCGGTCGCGGCGAGTGTCGCAGCCAGGCCCGAGTTCTGCATTCCGACCTCGATCGAGGTGGTGCGGGCCGCCCGCTCGCCCTGCTTCAGCAGGCGCGCGAGCCAATAGCCGCAGAGGTAACCGATGCCGTTGTGGAGCACGACGGCCAGCAGCACCAGCGCGCCGGCGGAGACGATCGCCTCGGTGGAGCCGCTGACGACGGCGATCACCACGAGGGAGATGCCGACGACGCTGACCCACGGCAGCGCCGGCAGGACGCGGTCGACGAGGCGGCTGAGCAGCAAGCGGACCACGATGCCGCCGATGACGGGGATCAACACCATCTGCACGATGGACATCGCCATGTCGCCGGCGGCGATGGGCAGGTACGAGCCGGCCAGCCACAGGGTCAGCAGGGGGGTGAAGATCGGGGCGAGCAGGGTGGAGATCGAGGTCATCGTCACTGACAGGGCGGTGTCTGCCTTCGAGAGGTAGGAGATGACGTTCGAGCTGGTCCCGCCAGGGGCGCAGCCGACGAGGATCACGCCGACGGCGAGCTCCGGCGGAAGCTGCAGCAGGACGGAGACGCCCAGGCCCACCAGCGGCATGATCACATACTGGGCGACGACGCCGATCAGCACGGGCAGCGGCCGCCGGACGACCAGCGCGAAGTCGGGGATCGTCAGCGTCAGCCCCATCGCGAACATGATGACGCCGAGGAAGACGGACGTGAACGGCGCGATCGCCTGGCCTGCGGCGGGAACGAAGAACGCGAAGGTGGCCGAGGCGAGGATCAAGGCCGGGAACACGGTCACCGCGATCCGCGCGGACCGGTCCTCCGACGAGAGCGCCGGGGCGTTCTTCCCGGTGGTGGGAGCTGGGGCTGAGGAGGTCATGCCGGAAGGCTACGACCGCGTCCGTCATGCGAGAACGGTGTCTCAGGATTTGGGGGTGCAGATCGCCGAGGACCTACCCCTCCTGCCGTGCCGGGCTCAGGTCCGCTGTCGCGCCGGAACCGGCCAGGCGTGCACCGGATCCCCGGAGTCCACGGCAGCGCGGTACAGCCGCGTCATCTCCGCCAGCGCCTCGGAGCGGCTCGCCCCGTGCACCTCGAGGGAGGTGACGGTATCGATCTGCCAGCGGGCGCCGTTGCGGCCGGTGCGGGCACGGCCGGTGAGGATCTCGCCGTAGTGCTCGGCCACGCCGGCGTCGGCCCCCAGATCCCGCAGCCCGTCCACGGCCAGCGGGATCAGCTGCTCGAGCAGCAGGTCCGCCACCCGGACCCGTCCCACCCGGGGCCAGCTCACCCGCGCCTCGAGACCCCAGCGGGCGCACTGCTGGAACGTCTCGTCGGCCTGTTCGAAGCTCATGCGTGACCACAGCGGCCGCCGCTCGTGCACGAGCGCATGGACGAGCCCGTAGAAGAAGGCGGCATTGGCCGCCATGTCCGCGGGCGTCGGCCCCGCCGGCAGCAGACGGTTCTCGAGCCGCAGGTGCGGCACATCGGTGCCGGGGTCGTAGATCGGGCGGTTCCAGCGCCACACCGTGCCGTTGTGCAGCATCAGCTCGTGCAGGCGCGGCGCCGATCCCTCGGTCAGCAGCGGCTCCTCCGCCATGTCCCGCGACTCGGGGATCAGCGCCGGGAACAGTCGCACGTTCTCCTCGAACAGGTCGAACATCGAGGTGATCCACCGTTCGCCGAACCACACCCGAGGGCGCACGCCCTGGGTCGCGTACTCGGGCGGCCGGGTGTCCAGGGCCTGCACGAAGGTGGGGATGCGGCTCTCGTGCCACAGCCGCTTGCCCAGCAGGAACGGCGAATTCGCGGCGAGCGCGATCTGAGGGCCGGCGATGGCCTGGGCGGCATTCCATGCCGGGGCGAACTGCTCCGGTGGGACCTGGAGGTGGAGCTGCATCGAGGTGCAGGCCGACTCCGGCGCGATCGAATCGAAGGTGGCATCCAGACCCTTGCCCTCCCCCTCGATACGCAGGGTGATCTCCTCGCCGCGAGCCTCCATCACGCTGTTCTCGAGCGCCTCGTAGCGGGGCCCGGGCGCCCGCCAGGCATCGCCCGTGAACAGCTCCTCGGTGATGGTGGGGAGGTGGCCGATGGGGATCACCCGGGCGCCGCGGCGGCGGGCGGCGAGATCGGCGTGCTCGATCTTCTCCTCCAGCTCCCGCTCGAGGTCGCGCAACCCCGCGCCGGTGGGCCGGGTGACCGGGAGGTTGACCTCGAGGTTGAAGCGGCCGATCTCGTGGACGTACTCCTCGTCGTCCAGATCCTGCAGGAGCGTGTCGACCAGCAGCGCCGGGGCCATGTCCGCGACCTCGGCGAGGTTCATCTCCAGCTCGACACCGACGGTGCCTTCATCGATGAACTCGGCGGTGTCCAGGAACGACTCGAACAGATCGAGGTTGCGGCGCAGCTCGTGGCGATAACGGGTGCGCTGGGAACGGGTGTACTCGGTGGTGCCGATCTCGCGTCCCATGGGAACCTCCGGGCCGTGACGGGGCAGGTGCCGTTCATCCAAGCACGCCCGGCCGCGGGGACGAAGTCGGCGCCGCGATGCGGCGTCGACGATCCCTTCCGTCCCGGCGCGCGTCAGGCCGTGAACAGGGCCACCGCGCGCACGGCCGTCTCGACCAGTCCGTAGGCGAGGGCGGCCACGACGAGCACAGCCAGGATCGACGCCGCGACCTTGTGGCCGGCCCCTGCCGCCTCGTGCGCGGCCGCCCCGCCGTTGCCGGTGATCGCCTCATGGGCGCCGGCACGGTCGGCCTCGCTCTTGCGCTCGACGACGGCGTCGTCCTCGAAGTGGGACTCGTCGACCTTCCGGATCAGCAGGTTCGCCACGAAGCCGACCGCGAGGATGCCCGCCATCAGCCACATGGAGAGCCGGTACAGGTCCATCCCGGAGTTCCCGGCGGCGCTCTGCGACTCGACGATGCTGTTGACCAGCAGGGGGCCAGCGATGCCCGCGGCGGACCACGCGGTGAGCAGACGGCCGTGGATGGCCCCCACCTGGTAGACGCCGAACAGATCCCGCAGATAGGCCGGAACGGTCGAGAAGCCGCCGCCGTAGAACGAGATGATCACCAGCGCGGAGAGCACGAAGACCGCCAGCGAGGAGGAGCCGAGGCTGGCGATCACGACGTACAGGATCGCGCCGACGGCCAGGTAGAGCGCGTAGTTGAGCTTGCGGCCGAGGTAGTCCGAGGTCGTGGACCACACGAAGCGACCGGCCATGTTGGCCAGCGACAGCAGGCCGACGAAGCCCGCGGCCGCGGCGGCCGCGACACCGAAGCCGTCCGTGATCATCGGGGAGGCGTTCTCGAGGATCCCGATGCCGGCCGTGACGTTCGTGAACAGGACGATCCACAGCAGCCAGAACTGCGGGGTGCGGATCGACTGTTTCGCGGAGACGGAGCCGGCAGCCCGGGCAGCGCCGGTGGTCGACGTGGCGGGGTCGTACCCGGTCGGTGTCCAGTCCGGGTGCGGTAGGCGGATCACGTAGGCGCCCAGGGCGATCGCGAGCAGGTAGCAGGCACCGAGCGTGAGGAAGGTGGGGGTGAGGCCTGCGACCAGATGGGCGGGCTCCTGGCCACCGCCGAAGAGCGCCATCAGCTTGTTCGAGGCGGGGCTGGCGATGAGGGCGCCGCCACCGAAGCCCATGATGGCCAGCCCCGTCGCTAGGCCGGGCCGGTCCGGGAACCACTTCATCAACGTGGAGACCGGAGCGATGTAACCGATGCCTAGGCCGATGCCGCCGATCACCCCGTAGCCGAGGTAGACCAGCCACAGCTGGCCGCTCGCGATGCCGAGCGCGGAGACCAGGAAGCCGAGCACCCAGAACCCGCCGGCGGCGACCATCGCCATCCGCGGTCCGACCCGCTCGACCCAGGTGCCGGCGACCGCCGAGGAGATGCCGAGCATGGCGATGGCGAGGGAGAAGATCCAGCCGACGGCGACCTCGCCGACGTCGAAGCGGTTCTCGAACGGGGTCTTGAAGACGCTGAAGGCGTACACCTGGCCGATGCACAGGTGGATGGCCAGTGCGGCCGGGGGGATGAACCAGCGATTGAACGCCACCGGGGCGATGATCGCGGTGCGGTCGAGGACGGACATGGGGCCTCCGGGGAAAGAGATGAGGGCGGCCACGCAGACGCCCTCCGGGGAGGATAGGGTTTTCCGGCTCCTGCGCGGGAACCTTCCGGCGTGGCGCCCTCTCTGGTCGTGCGCACTGCCTGGTCGGTACCGCCTCGGGAGCAGGGCTCAGCCTGCGGCGGCGGCCTGGCGGGCAGCCCGGCGGTGGCGTAGGTGCTGGATGACGGACACGACCACGATTCCGGCCAGCAGGACATACACGATGAGCGTGATCGGGCTGCTGACCAGGATAGACGGATCGCCCTCGGAGACGGCGAGCGCACGGCGCAGCTCCGTCTCCGCGAGCGGGCCGAGGATCACGCCGATCAGCAGCGGCGCCATCGGCATCCCGAACTGCCGCAGAGCGTCGACCGGCAGACCGTCATGCAGGTCTATGACGTGCGCATCCTGCTCGAGGAGCAGGTGACCGGGGACGCCGCGCTGCACCGCACCGTCCGGGACATGCTGCGACTGGAAGCGCTGGTCCAGCGGGACCGGGAGCTGGAGGTGAGGGACGACGCGGTGCTGCGTCGCAGCAACCTCGAGTTCCATCGCGCCGTCTGGGCCGCCTCGCACAACCCGGTGCTGCAGGAGCTGCTCGAGGCGATCGACGGACGCGACGCCGAGGCGGCACGTGCCGTCGCCCGCCGCCACTTCGAGACCGCGCGGCGCATCCGGTTGGGCATCCTCCACCGCGCGGCGCTCGAGGAGACGACCGGGGCCCGCGAGGGGGCTGACCCGGTCAGGCCGCCACGGTGTCGTCGGCCCGGGGCCCTGGTTCCGTGTCCTGCTGCTGCCGCAACTGCCGTGCTGCGGCCACCGAGGCCGCCAGAGTCACCGCCGACATCGCCACCAGCACGAGGCCGGGGTGCCACCACGCCTGCGCCGTCCAGGTGCCCAGCGCCGAGGTCAGCAGCGGGACGAATCCGCCCACGGTCGCGGCCACCGCGTAGGCCACCGAGAGGGCGGTGTAGCGGAAACGGCCGGGGAAGAGGTCGCTCATCAGCCCGCCGAGGGCCGCCCAGGACATGGTGGGCAGGATGCCGCCGATCACCATCATCGCCACCAGCACTCCGAATCCGGCGGACTGCAGCAGGAAGTACATCGGGAAGGCGATCAGGGCGGTGCCCAGGGCGCCGATGCCGACCACCAGGGACGAGCTGGTGCGTGCGGCGAGCGCTCCGAACAGCGGCACGGTGACCAGCTGCAGCAGGGAACCGATCGTCGCGGCGCTCAGCAGCTGCAGGAAGGGATACCCGAGCACGACGGCGCCGTAGTTCATCGTGTAGGTGTTCATCAGGGCGTAGGAACCGATGCCCAGCTGGGCGGCCGCGACGGCGATGAGCAGCGCGAGCGGACGGGTGCGGAACAGGGCGAGCACAGGCCGGCGGGCGCGACCCTCCGTGCTGGCCAGGCGCGAGAACACAGGCGTCTCCTCGACGGCGCGACGCAGGTACAGCGAGACCAGCAGCAGCGGTACGGCGAGGAAGAAGGGCACTCGCCATCCCCACTCCTGCATGGCCTGCTCGGGAAGCGTCAGCGAGAGCACGATGAACACCGCGGCGGAGAGGATCGAGCCGATCGGCGAGCCGAGCTGCGGGATCGCCGCGTAGAACGCCCGCTTCAGGGGGTGGGCGTGCTCGGTGGCCAGCAGCACGGAGCCGCCCCATTCGCCGCCCAGGGAGATGCCCTGGACCAGACGCAGGACGACGAGTCCGATCGCGCCCAGCCAGCCGGCCTGGGCAAAGGTGGGCAGCAGGCCGATGAGCCCGGTGGCCACGCCCATCAGCGTCACGGTCCACAGCAGCGTGGTGCGCCGGCCGAGACGATCGCCCATGTGCCCGAAGAGCAGGGCGCCGACGGGGCGGATCACGAAGGAGACCGCGATCGTGCTGAAGGAGGCCAGTGCGGCACCGGCGGCGCCCAGGGGCTCGAAGAACAGCGGCCCGACGAAGAACGCGGAGAAGTAGGCGTAGAGGTAGAAGTCGAACTGTTCGAGCGAGGTGCCGACCATGGACGCCCAGGCGATGCGCCAGGGCGAGCGGGTGGCGCGGGGCCTCGGGGGAGCCGATGGAGTCATGGTCTCTCGCTTCCTGCCGCGCCCGGACGCCCGGCGCCGTTCACTGTAGGCAGGTGCCGGGGCACGTGGAGCGACAGGGCGACGGGCCTCACAGGCCGGCGGCCACCTGCTCTGCTGCGGGGCGCCGGGAGGGGCGCCGGGAGGGGCGACGCCGGGGACGGCCGGGCGGTGGGGCCGCCGACTTAGAGTCAGCGATTCCGTGACCCCGATCACACGATCGCGCCAGGGCGTGCCCTTCTGGTCACCGTGAGCCTAATCTCCTCGTCACCAGTAAAGGTCTCTGCGACTTTAACAGGAGGTGTCGCCTTCGATGAACGCTCCGATCTCCCTCGCCGTCTCGACGGTCATCTTCGCGCTGCGCCCGCACCCCACCACTCGCCGCCTGGCGCTCTGGGTTCCGCTGGTGCGCCGCATCCGCGACCCCCACCAGGGGCGATGGGCGCTTCCGGGAGGACCGATGACCCCGGAGGAAGGGCTGGCGGCGTCGGCCGCGCGGAACCTGCGCGAGACCACGCAGCTGGCCCCGCAGTACCTCGAGCAGCTCTACGCCTTCGGCGGGCTGGACCGTGCACCCACGGCCGCGGAGCGCACCGTCTCGGTCGTCTACTGGGCGCTGGTGCGCCCCGAGGAGGCCGACGCCGGCGCCGCCGGCGTGAACGTGCGGTGGTTCGTCGCCGATGAGCTGCCCGAGCTGGCCTTCGACCACTCGCTGATCGTCGAGTACGCCCTGTGGCGACTGCGCAACAAGGTCGAGTACTCCCGCATCGCCGCCGCCTTCCTCGGGGAGAGCTTCACCCTCGCCGAGCTGCGTGGGGTCCACGAGGCGGTGCTCCAGCGCACCCTCGACCCCGCCAACTTCCGCCGCCAGATGGAGGCCTCGGGCCGCCTCGTGGCGACCGACGCCTTCCGCACCGGCGGTCGCCACCGGCCCGCCCGCCTCTTCCGCCACGACCGGTCCATCCAACTCGCCGACAACGGCCCCCTCACGGGCCGATGACCCCTCGCCCCCACACCGGAGAGCACGCCATGACCATCCCTGCCCCCACCGCCTCGGTCGACCTGACCCTCCGCGACATCTCCGCCGGCACCACCGGCGGCGGCACCTGCACCACCGAACTGCTCGACGCACCCTGGGACGTCGACGCCCGCGATCCCGGCTACGGACCGGGTGCCTCGATGGCGGACACCGCCCCCGCGACCGCGCCCCGACAGGGCGAGATCCCGCAGGAGTACCGAGCGGCGAGCAGTGAGGAGCTGGACCGGCGGATCCGCGCCGCGAAGGCCGAGCTGGGCGACCGGGTGATGGTGCTCGGGCACTTCTACCAGCGCGACGAGGTGGTGCAGTACGCCGACTACGTGGGTGACTCCTTCCAGCTGGCCACCGCCGCGACGGCGCGCACCGAGGCCGAGGCGATCATCTTCTGCGGCGTCCATTTCATGGCCGAGACCGCGGACCTCCTGTCCACGCCCGAGCAGGCCGTGATCCTCCCGAACCTCGCCGCGGGCTGCTCGATGGCCGACATGGCCGACATCGACCAGGTCGAGGAGTGCTGGGAGCAGCTGATGGAGGTGTACGGCGAGGGGGAGGACGCCGACGGGATCGCCCCGATCGTCCCGGTGACTTACATGAACTCCTCCGCGGCGATCAAGGGCTTCGTGGGCCGCCACGGCGGCATCGTGTGCACCTCCTCCAACGCCTCGACGGTGCTTCAGTGGGCCTTCGAGCGCGGCCGACGGGTGCTGTTCTTCCCCGACCAGCACCTCGGCCGCAACACCGCCAAGGCCATGGGCATCCCCCTGGAGCAGATGCCGATGTGGAACCCTCGCAAGCCCCTGGGCGGGAACGACGAGCAGGCACTCCACGAAGCCCAGGTGGTGCTCTGGCACGGATTCTGCTCCGTGCACAAGCGCTTCACCACGGATCAGATCGCGAAGGCCCGCGCAGAGCACCCCGGCGTGCGCGTGATCGTCCACCCCGAGTGCCCGATGCCCGTGGTCGACGCGGCCGACGAGTCCGGCTCGACCGACTACATCCGCAAGGCCATCGAGGGTGCCACCGAACCGACCAGCTTCGCCATCGGCACCGAGATCAACCTGGTCCAGCGCCTGGCCGCCCAACACCCCCAGCACACGATCTTCTGTCTCGACCCGGTGGTGTGCCCCTGCTCGACGATGTACCGCATCCACCCCGGCTACCTCGCCTGGGCGCTCGAGTCGCTGCTCGAGGGTGAGGTCATCAACCGCATCAGCGTCGGCCAGGACGTCGCCGAGCCCGCCCGGTTCGCGCTCGAGCGGATGCTCGCCGCCAAGCCGGCCCCGGTGAGCAGCACCCCGGGGCGCTGAGCATGACCGCCGACCTCCGCCCCGATCTCCACACTGACCTCCACCCCGACCTCCGAACCGACCTGCTCGTGATCGGCTCCGGGATCGCCGGGCTGACGGCTGCGCTGCACGCCTCGCAGAACATGGACGTCCTGCTGGTGACGAAGTCCGAGGCGGGCGAGGGGTCGACCCGGTACGCCCAGGGCGGCATCGCCGGTGCGCTCGACCGTGACGACAGCCCGGCCGCGCACGCCCGCGACACCCTCGTCGCCGGCGCGGGGCTGTGCGACGAGGACGCGGTGCGGGTGCTGTGCGAGGAGGGGCCCGGCGCGATCCGTGAGCTCATCGACCGCGGCGTCGATTTCGACCGGGTCCGCGGCCCGGGCAGCCCCTACGCGCTGTGCCTCGAGGGCGCCCATCACCGGCCCCGCATCCTCCACGCCGGCGGGGACGCGACCGGTGTCGCGATCGAGCAGGCGCTGCTCGCCGCGGTGCACGGCAGCGGTGTCGTCGTGCGCGAGCACACGGCGCTCGTGGACCTGCACCTTGAGGGCGGCGACGTGGTGGGCGCCGAGCTGATGACCACGGGCGGCGGCCGGCTCCGCGTCCGGGCCGCAGCCACCCTGCTGGCCACCGGCGGCGCCGGGCAGCTCTTCTCGCACACCACGAACCCGGCGGTCGCCACCGGCGACGGGGTCGCCGCCGCATGGAGAGCCGGCGCCGCCGTCGAGGACCTCGAGTTCTATCAGTTCCATCCCACCGCACTCGCGATCCCCGGCGCGTACTCCTCCTTCCTCGTCTCCGAGGCGGTCCGCGGCGAGGGGGCGACGCTGCGCGACGAGCACGGTGCACGTCTCATGCAAGGCATCGACCCCCGCGCCGATCTCGCTCCGCGAGACATCGTCTCCCGCACCATCGCGCAGGTCATGGCCGCGCAGGATGGTCGGCCCGTGCGTCTGGACGCGACCGGCATCGCCGGCGACCGCCTGCGTGAGCGGTTCCCGACGATCGATGCCGCGGTGCGCGCCGCAGGGATCGATTGGGGCCACGAGCCGGTGCCGGTGACCCCCGCCGCCCATTATTGGATGGGCGGGATCCGCACCGACCTCGACGGCCGCACCACGCTGCCGGGACTGTTCGCGGCGGGGGAGTGCGCCCGGACCGGCGTGCACGGTGCGAACCGCCTGGCTTCGAACTCGCTGCTGGAGGGCGCCGTCTTCGGGGCCCGAGCGGGGGCGGCCGCCGTGGAGGAGGCCCGCCGCCGGGACCCCTCCGCGGGCCGTCACATCTCCAGCGGCGCCCCGCGCACGGCCGCGGCCTCGCCTGGCGACGCTGTGCGCAGAGCGCCGCGGGCGACGGCCGTCCCGTCGCCCGCGTCCTGGACCCGTACTCAGCTGCAGGAGCTGATGTGGGCGCGCGTCGGGCCGCTGCGAACGCGCGAGCAGCTCGACACCGCGGCCGCGCAGCTGGCCACCTGGACCGCCCCTGACCCTGCCACCGCCACCACGATCGGTGAGCTCGAGAACCGCAATCTCCTCGACCTCGCCCGACTGGTGGCGACCCACGCCCTCGCGCGCCCCGCATCAGTCGGCGCCCACCACCGCCTCGACCCCATCCCGGAGGTTCTCGCATGCTGACCACCGCCCAGATCGACACCGTCGTCTCCGCCGCCCTGGCCGAGGACGCCCCCTGGGGGGACCTCACCGGGCAGGTGTTCCTGCCCGGCACGGCGATCGCCACGGTGCAGCTGACGGCTCGCGAGGACGGCGTGCTCTCGGGCCTCGATGCGTTCGCCGCCGCCTTCCGCCTCACTGATCCGACCGTCGAGGTCGACCCCCGGACGGCCGACGGGGATCGCTTCACCGCCGGGGACGTGCTCGCCACCGTGACCGGTCCGGCCCGCGCCGTCGTCCAGGCCGAGCGGATAGCCCTGAACCTCACCCAGCGCCTGTCCGGCGTCGCGACCCTCACGCGGCGCTTCGTGGACGCCGTCCAGGGCACGGGAGCGCGGATCACCGACACCCGCAAGACCACCCCGGGGCTGCGCGCCCTCGAACGGCACGCGGTCCGCTGCGGCGGCGGGGTGAACCACCGCTTCTCGCTCTCGGACGCGGTGATGGCCAAGGACAACCACCTCGCGGTGCTGCAGCAGCAGGGCCTCGACCTCACCGGGGCCATCCACCGGGCCCGTGCCCAGCTCGGCCACACCACCCGGCTCGAGGTCGAGGTCGACCGGATCGACCAGATCGAGCCCGTGATCGCCGGCGGCATCGACATCATCATGCTCGACAACTTCTCCCTGGCGGACCTGGCGCGGGGCGTGGAGATCGTCGCGGGTCGCGCGATCATCGAGGCCAGCGGCACCGTCACCCTCGAGACCGTCGGCGACATCGCCCGCACCGGCGTCGACGTCATCTCCTCCGGCGCGCTCACCCACAGCGCCCGCCACCTCGACCTCGGCCTCGACATGACCGTCATCGCCGGAGTCTGACGGTCCCAGCGATGCTCTACCTCGACACCGCCGCCACCACGCCGGTGCGCCGGGAGGCCCTCGAAGCCGCCTGGCCCTATCTCACCGGCACCTTCGGGAACCCCTCCAGCCATCACGCCGTGGGGGAAGCCGCCGCTGCGGGCCTCGACGATGCCCGACGACGGGCCGCCGCCGTGCTCGGCGTGCGCCGCAGCGATCTCGTGTTCACCGCCGGCGGCACCGAGGCCGCGAACCTCGCGCTCAAGGGCCTGGCGCTCGCGACGCCGCGCGGGAAACACCTGGTCACCGCCGCCACCGAGCATGAGGCCGTGCTGGAGACCGTCGCTTTCCTCGAGCGCGTCCACGGTTTCGAGGTCTCCTACGTCGATGTCGCCCCCGACGGGACCGTCACCCCCGCGGCCCTGCGCAGGGCGCTGCGCGAGGACACCACCCTGGTCTCCCTCGCCCTGGCCAACAACGAGATCGGCACGATCACCGACCTCCGGTCGCTGGCCGGCATCGCCCACGAGGCCGGCGCGCTGATCCACACGGACGCGGTCCAGGCCGCCGGATGGGTGGATCTGCGCGGACTCGACGTCGACGCACTGACGCTCTCGGGCCACAAGCTCGGCGCCCCCAAGGGGATCGGTCTCGCCGCGATCCGCGGCCGGCTTCCGCTCGAACCGCTGATCCACGGCGGCGGGCAGGAGAACGCCCGGCGCTCCGGCACCGAGAACGTCGCCTTCGCCGTCGCGCTCGCCGTCGCGCTCGAGCTCGCCGACGCCGAGCGGGAACAGAAGGTGGCCCGCCTGGCCCCTCTGCGCGACGGGTTCGTGGATCGCGTGCTCCGCGCTCGGGAGGGCGTGCTGCTGACCGGTGCGGACGGCCGCCGCGCAGGGGCACGACTGCCCGGCCACGCCTCCTTCTGCGTGCCCGGCCGCAGCGGCGAATCGATCCTGCTGGATCTCGCCGAGCGCGGCGTGATCGCCTCCAGCGGCTCGGCCTGCGCCGCCGGCAGCGACGAACCTTCCCACGTGCTCACGGCTCTGGGCATCCCCCGCGAGGTCGCCCAGACCGCAGTGCGCTTCACCCTGCCCGCGGACCTCGCCCCCGAGCAGATCGACGCGGTCGGGGACGCGGTCGACGAGGTCCTCGCCCGGACATGACGGGGCGACCTGCACGGCTCCCGTGCTCGCGGACGTGAAACGTTACGGGCCGTCGGCCGCGGCCCCCGTACACTCTCAGCGTGACTGAGCAGACCGCCACGCCCCCCGCCGACTCCACCGCCGTCACCCGCGCCGTGATCCTCGCCCGCGGGCTGGGCACCCGCATGCGCGCGGCCGACGAGAACGCACCGCTCGACGAGAAGCAGTCCGCCGTCGCCGCGAGCGGGGTCAAGGCCCTCATCGACGTCGGCCGGCCCTTCCTGGACTACGTCATCTCCGTGCTGGCCGACGTCGGCGTCACCGAGGTGTGCCTGGTCATCGGCCCCGAGCACGAGGCGCTGCGCGACTACGCCGCCGCCACCAGCGGGAGCCGCGTCACGGTCACCACCGCCGTGCAGGTCGAGCCGCGCGGCACCGGTGACGCCGTCGCCGCCGCCCGCGACTTCGTCGGCTCCGAGCGGGTGATCGTGCTGAACTCGGACAACTACTATCCGCGCGAGGCGCTCGCCGCACTCGTCACCGCCCCCGGCAGCGCCCTGGTCGGCTTCGACCGCGCGGGGCTGCTGGCCGGATCCAGCATCCCTGCCGAGCGGATCCGTGCCTTCGCCCTGGTCGCCGCCGATGAGCAGGGCCGTCTGCGCGACATCGTCGAGAAACCCGATCCGGCCACCCTCGCCGCCTACGGCCAGGACGCCCCGGTGTCGATGAACGCCTGGCTGTTCACCCCCGCGATCTTCGACGCCTGCGCCCGCATCGAACCCTCCGTGCGCGGAGAGCTGGAGATCATCGACGCCGTCCGGCTCCTGGTCGCCGACGGGGAGGACGTCACCGTCGTCCCCGTCTCCGCGCCGGTGCTGGACATGTCCTCCCGTGGGGACGTCGCCGCCGTGCAGGAGGCCCTCGCCGGGGTCGAGGTGCGCCTGTGAGCGGGGCCCTCGAGGAGCTCGCCGCCGGAGTGCCCGGGGACATCTCCCGCTGGTTCGTGCCCGGCCGCCTCGAGGTGCTGGGCAAGCACACCGACTATGCGGGCGGACGCTCCCTCCTGGCCGCCGTCGACACCGGCCACACCCTCACCGCCAGGCCCCGTGATGACCGGGTGCTGCAGGTCAGCTCCGAGGGAGCCGACGGGACTGTCATCTTCGACCTGGACCGGGCGGGCGAGGCCAGCACCGACGAGCCCGACGGACACTGGGGCGGGTACGTGCGCACCGTCGCCGCCCGCCTGGAGAAGAACTTCCCCGGGCAGCTGCGCGGGGCCGAGGTCACCGTCACCTCGACCCTGCCGCTGGCGGCCGGGATGTCCAGCTCCTCGGCGCTGGTCGTCGGCCTGGCGCTGGTCCTCCTCGACCTCTCCGGCCTCGCCACCGACCCCGCCTTCACGCGTGAGATCACCACCGCCGAGCAGCTCGGCGAGTACTTCGGGACCCTCGAGAACGGGCAGAGCTTCGGCTCCCTCGCGGGCGAGCGCGGCGTGGGCACCTTCGGAGGCAGCGAGGACCACACCGCGGTGCTGTGCGGCGTGCCCGATGCGCTCGTGCAGTACTCCTTCTGCCCTGTGCGCCATGAGCGCACCCTCGAGCTCGACCCGGCGCTCGTGCTCGTGGTCGCCGTCAGCGGGGTCGAGGCCGCGAAGACCGGCGCCGCCCGCGACGCCTATAACCGCGTCTCCCTCGCGGTCACCGAGCTGGTGCTGCGCTGGCAGGAGGAGACCGGGCGCCCAGACGCGACCCTGGCCGACGCGGTCGCCAGCGGTCCCGCCGCCGTGACGCGGCTGCGCGCCCTCGCCGCCGACGACGAGTACCTGAGCGGGCGCCTCAAGCAGTTCCTCGCCGAGTCCGAGCGGATCATCCCCGCCGCATCGGTCGCGCTCGAGGAGGGTGACCTGGAGGAGTTCGGGCGCCTGGTCGACGAGTCCCAGGCCGGCGCCGAGGACGGGCTGCGCAACCAGGTCCCCGAGACGATCACCCTGCAGCGCCTGGCGCGGGAGCACGGCGCCCACGCCGCGAGCGCCTTCGGAGCCGGCTTCGGCGGCAGCGTCTGGGCCCTGGTGCCGGCCGACGGGGCCGAGGACTTCGCCGCCCGCTGGCTGGAGGCCTACCGCGCCGCCCACCCCGAGCGCATCGGAGCGACCACCGCCATCACGAGACCGGGGGGCGGCGCCCGACGCGTGCGGGCCTGAGACGCGGTGCGTGGACGCCACGGCGCGCGGACACTGTGCCAGGCGGTTCCCTCGGGCCCCGTTCCCACCCTGCTGGCTCGCACCCAGAACGTGTCGGGTCTCAGCCCCGTCGGGCCCGGAACTCCCGCCAGTACCGCCGGCGCCGCCTCACCACCTCCCTTGCCCAGCGCGGATAGAGGAACAGCGGCATCGGGATCACCGCGGCCAGGAAGTACAGCACCGGGATCAGCAGCACGATCAGCACGACGAACGCGAGGGCCCTCAGCACCGGGAGGTCCTGGAGGAGGATGATCGCTGCGACGTCGAGCAGGGCGAGTCCCACCGCGGGCGTGCCGAGGACCACGATCCGCTCCAGCATCCAGTTCTCGGCGGGCGGCGGATCGATCCAGTGACGGGCCGCGGGTGATCCGCCACGTCGGGACCAGGCGCAGTAGGCCAACAACAGGAGCCCGACGACGACGAGGACCAGGGGCAGGAGGGCTCCAGACGACACGAGATGATTGTCGCAGGCACGTGACGTCGTGCGGTGGCCGTGCCGCTCGACGCTCTGGAGGGGCAGCCCGACGTACGACGGCTGCTCACAGAGGCCGGATACCCGGCCGATGAGGAAAGCTCCTGGCAGGTCTCCCAGTCGCACGCGAACCGGATCGCCACGGACGGGGAGGCGTCCGAGAACCTTGCCGTGTACCTGAGGGTCTCCACGCAGTATTTCGTGGTGGTCGAACGGGAGGATGGCATCGATCTGGTGCCCGTTCCCTCGATCACGGCGTGGGAATCGATGCTCCAGGTGCTTCCGGGAGCGCACGAGATCGGGCGGCCGAGCTGAGACGAGGGGCTGCGGGATCGAGGTCGGGCACTGTGTCACGATGAGGTCGTGAGCACGCCCATGAACTCCTCCCTGCCCTGGCCCACCGAGGCCCCCGCGATCCCGCTGCTGTCCGTACGAAAGGTCCTGGACCGCATCGCCTCCCTGGCCCGCACCCACGAGCAGGACGTCACGCTCATCCCCGGCCTCGCCGTGGCGGAGGAGGAGCCCGCCGCCGACCCGCCCCCTGCCCTCGAGCAGGCGCTCGACGAGCTCGGGGGCATCGAACTGTGCGGCAACCCGGTGCTGGACCTGCTGGTCGAGAACCGCACCGACGTCGGCCCCTACACCCTGCTGGGGCCGGCGACGACCTTCTACCCGTTGTTCGAGACCCCTGAAGCGGCTGCGATCCTCACGATCGACGACGACGGTGCGCCCGGCGTGGTCTACGGCATCGGTGAGGACCTCGCCCTGCAGCTGGCCGCCCCGGATCTGCCCGCCTATCTCGAGCGCTTCGCCGACGCCCTGGAGGCGAGCCTGGCCACACTGGACGAGAGCACCGCGGAGGGAGGGGCCCGCAGCGAGCTCGCCGAGCAGCTCATGGACCAGCACCTGTTCGCGGCGTTCCTCGGGGACGCCGAGGAGGAGCGGGAGGGGCGCTCGGGCACCGGCGACGCCGGCCCCACGATCGATCTGCAGGACCCGACCGCCTCAGGCCTCCGCGACCTTCCCGAGGGCACCCTCGCCGTGGCGGACCTGCGGGAGGCACCGCTCGGCGCCCGCGTGGACCTGATCGACGCCGAGGTGCCCGGGGACCCGCTGGATCTCCGCATTGCCTGGCGGGAACGCGGACGCGTCGTGGCGCTGCTGACCGCCTGAAGCGTCGCGGCTGGGCCTGCCCCGCCGGAGCAGGCGAGTTCTGCTCGCCCCACGACCGATGTCGCTTGGCATATCGGTCGTGCGGCGGGCAGAACTGGCTCACGCGAGGGTTACGGGCGCCCGGCCGCCGTGCTCTCCGCGCCGTGCATGGGTAGTCCTCCCCATGGCAGGGCGCGCGCCGCCCCATTACGGTGAGATCGTCACAGGGGAGAACGGGTGCGAGGACGAGGGGAGCACGGCGGCCGATGAGCGGGTTCTGGGGCGCGGACACCGAGGCGCTGCGGTCGATGGGATCCGTCTACGTCCGCCGTGCGGAGGTGCTGGCGGACCTCGAATCGCGCCTGACCTCCTCCATCTCGACCATGGAGTGGACCGGGGAGGACGCCGAGACCTTCCGGGCCGACTGGGCAGGCAAGGTGCGGCCCGGCCTGCAGGACTGCTATGTGGAGCTGCGTCAGGGCGCGCGCCGTCTGATCAGCCATGCCGACGAGCAGGAGGCGACCTCCAGCCCGGACGGGCCGGGCGGAACCGCGGCCGGAGCCGGTACCGGCGAGTTCCTGCGCCACCTCTCGAGCGTGACCGACTCCCTGCTGCGCGATCTCCTCGGCGGGGACACCTCGGGCCTGCCTGGCGGAGGCGAGGCGGAGCTCGACGACATCCTCTCCTCGGGAGGGACCGGGCCCTCCCCGAACGCCGCCTTGATCGGCGCGGACATCGGCTTCTCCTGAGCCGTCCGGCCTGTGGCCCGCGGGTCTACCCTGGAGGCGCGACCACCTCGTCCTCGAGTCACCACGACCAGGAGCAACACCATGACCTCGTCCCTCCCGGACACCCCCGCACCGGTTCTCCTCCTCGTCCCCGGGGCGGCGGGGGCCCCGAGCGACGGCACCGCCCCCTTCCATCTCGCCGACCCCACGGCGCCGCAGCTGAAGGTGACCGACCTGGTCGTCACCCGCGGCGACGGCATCTTCGAGACCGTCGGCGTCTTCGACGGCACGCCCGTCAACGTCGGCCCCCACCTGGACCGCCTGGCCCGCAGCGCCTTCCTGCTGGAGCTGCCCGCACCGCACCGCGAGACCCTGGTCGCCGCGATCGACGCCGCGATCGAGGCCCACACGGACGTGGCCGAGCTCAGCGTGCGCATCATGTACACCCGCGGCCTCGAGGGCGCCGGTGCCCCCACCTGCTGGATCCATGCCCGGACCGCGGACGACTGGACCGCGTACCGCTCCGGCATCCGCGTGGTCACCCTGGACCGGGGCCTGTCCACCACCGTCCCCGAGACCAGCCCCTGGCTGCTGCCCGGCGCGAAGACCCTCAGCTACGCGGTCAACATGGCCGCCGGGCGCGAGGCCAAGCGTCGGGGAGCCGCCGACTGCCTCTTCGTCGCGACCGACGGCTACGTGCTCGAAGGGCCGACGTCCACGCTGCTCGTGCGCCAGGGCGACACCTTCACCACCACCCCGGTCAGCGCCGGCGTCCTGCCTGGCACCTGCGTGAACACGCTGTTCGCGGACCTGCAGCGAGCAGGCCACCAGGTGCGTGAGCACCTGATGACGGTCGCGGACGTCGCCGGGTCCGACGGTGCCTGGCTTTTGTCCTCGACCCGCCTGGCCGCCCCGATCTCCCAGCTCGACGACACCGATCTGCCCGTGGACCTCGAGCTCACGAAGCGCTTCGAGGCGCTGCTGACCGGGAAGGCCTGACCCCCGTCGCACCCCGCCCGCGGCAGCTTTCGGGGGCGAGTTTTCCCCTCACGCCCGGTCGGTGCCGGTTCGGGTGTCAGAATGTGGCAGCGACCAGGGAGGCCCGATGAGTTCTGAGCAGCGACCGCACGACGATGCCCACGGCGAGGGCGCAGGTGAGCCCGTACCCCTCACCCTCACGGTCGTCGTCGCTCAGCTCGACGTGACCGACGCCGACGAGGCATTGCGCGCCCTGTCCGGTCTTCTGCTCGATGCCGAGGCGGTGACGGTCGACTTCCCGGAGGCGCTGCGCAGCCGCGAGCAGCGCTACCCGACGGGCCTGCCCACGCCGATCCCGACCGCGATCCCGCACGCCGATCCCCAGCACGTGCTGACTCCCGGCCTGGCGTTGGCGACCCTGGCCCGGCCCGTGGCCTTCGGGGAGATGGGCGGGACCGGCAGCACCGTCGACGCCCGCCTGGTGGTGATGCCTCTGCTCACCGATGCCGGTCAGCACCTCGCCGCCCTGCAGCGCCTGATGGGTCTGCTGCGCGACGGGGCAGCCGTCACCGATCTGCTGGAGGCGACCGACGAGGAGACCCTTCGCGAGCGCGCCGGGATCCGCCTGCGCGGCGCGGGGGAGGGGGCGGCGTGAGGACTCCGAGAGTGGCGGTGAAGGCGCTCGTCGTGCGCGCCGGTCACGTGCTCATGAACCACATCGTCGACCCCGACGGCTCCGACGTGTTCGCGCCGCCCGGCGGTGGCCAGGAACACGGTGAGGACCAGGTCGCGGCGCTGATCCGCGAGTGCCGGGAGGAGATCGGTGCCGGGGTCGAGGTCTTCCAGGTGGCCTGCCTGTACGAGGTGCTCACCGAGCAGCGGATGGTCGACGGCGCGCAGACCCCGCCGTTCCACCAGGTCAACATCGCGTACTGGTGCGACCTCGCCGAGGGTGAGGAGCCGGGCGAGGGCACCGCGCCCGATCCCGGGCAGGTGGGCACGGCGTGGCTGCCGTTGGACGGGCTCGGGGAGTACCGCCTCCATCCCGTCGGCCTTGCGCGCTGGCTCGAGTCCGATCCCAGCAGCCGCCCCCTCTCGCTGGGGGTCTGCACCGACTGAGCACGGTGGCGATGTACCCGGGGCGCCTTGGCGCGGGTCAGGTCAGGCGCGGGTCGATGTGGATCTTGGGCGCGGCCGACGCGCGACGTGGGCGGGTGCCGCTGAGTACGCCCGCCACCTCCTCCAGGGAGATGGTCGCCGCGATCAGCGGGCGCGGGCCGACGGCGCCGGAGGCGTAGGCCGCGATGGTCTCCTCGAGGGCGGGGGAGGCGCTGAGCACGCCGACGACGGTGAGATCCCCGAGGACGACGTCACGGGTGTCGATCCGACTGGGCTCGTCGGCCAGTCCGATCAGCACCACGCGACCTCCCGGCTCGACGCGGGAGAGCGCCCAGGGCGGGAGCTCGGCGGAGGTCGCCGCGTCGATGAGCGCGTCCAGCGGCAGGTCGGGCAGCGTGGACTGCTCCCAGACGTGCTCGAACCCGAGCGAGCGGGCGAACTCCGAGCCCGGCCCGGGCAGGCCCAGCAGGTGCACCTCCGCGCCGGCCGCGCGGGCGAACAGGGCGCACAGCAGCCCGATCGTTCCCGGGCCCATGATCAGCACCCGGTCACCGGGGGAGAGGTCCGCGCCCTGAACCGCGCGCAGCGCATTGCCGCCGGGTTCGACGAGCGCGCCGAGAGCAGGATCGAGGGCGTCAGGCAGGTGGTGCAGGCTGGCGGCGGGGACCGTGAGCTGCTGCGCCAGCGCCCCGTGGCGGCCGCCACGGATCCCGACCTCCTGGCGCTCCCCGCACACGTGCTGATGCCCGCGGAGGCAGCGTCGGCAGGTCCCGCATCCGAGCATGGTGTCGCCCATGACCCGTCGGCCCCTCCATCCGGGATCCGCGCCCTCGCCCACGTGGCTGACGGTGCCCATCCACTCGTGCCCGATGCGCATCGGATACTGGGCGTGGCCGGAGCGGAGGTAGGCCATGCGCCCGGTGTGGAACTCGAGATCGGTGCCGCAGATGCCCACCCGCTGCACGTCGACCACCACCTCGCCGGGTGCGGCCGAGGGCGGGGCGATGTCCTGCACCCCGGCCTCCCCGGGTGCGGTGATCACGAGGGCACGCATGGCGGCAGCTCCTCTCGGCGCGTGTCTCACCTGCGGACTCGTCGATCCACGTGACGCGGGTTGACGTAGCATGCAGGCGTTCCACAGGGTAGACCGCCGTCTCGGGAAACGGAATCAGCGATGGAGCTCCGCAGCAGCCAGTGGTACGCGGGCGAGGACCGCAACGCCTACATCCACCGCGCCTGGATGCGCCGCGGTGTGCCCGACGACGCCTTCCGGGGCCGGCCCCAGATCGCGATCGCGAACACGGCCAGCGACCTCACCCCCTGCAATGCCCACCTCACCTCCGTGGCCCAGTTCGTGAAGAACGGGATCCTCGAGGCCGGCGGCGTCCCCCAGGAGCTGCCCGTGGTCTCCCTCGGCGAGAGCAACGTGCGCCCCACGGCGATGCTCTGGCGGAACATGGCCGCGATGAGCACCGAGGAGATGCTGCGCGCCAACCCCGTCGACGGCGTGGTGCTGCTCGGCGGCTGCGACAAGACCATCCCCTCCCTGCTCATGGCCGCTGCCAGCGTCGACATCCCCGCCGTGGTGATCCCGGGCGGTCCGATGCTCAACGGCACCTTCCGCGGGCAGCCGCTGGGCTGCGGCACCGGGGTGTGGAAGCTCAGCGAGGAGGTGCGCGCCGGCACCCTCTCCCCGGAGGACTTCACCCGCTCCGAATCCGCGATGATCCGCAGCGCCGGCCACTGCAACACCATGGGCACCGCCTCGACCATGGCGCTGGTCGCCGAGGCGCTGGGCACCATCGTCCCGGGGATCGCCGGCACCCCCGCAGCGGACGCCCGGCTCAGCGAGGCCGCTCAGCTCACGGGACGGTTGGCGGTGGACCTGGTGACGGAGGGCCGCACCCCGTCGACCTTCCTGACCAAGGGGTCCTTCCACAACGCGATCGTGGCGCTCGCCGCGATCGGGGGCTCCACCAACGCCGTCGTGCACCTGCTCGCGATCGCCGGCCGCCTCGGCATCGACCTCAGCGTCGAGGACTTCGACCGCATCGGCTCCCACGTGCCGCTGCTGGTGGACCTCCAGCCGGCGGGCCGGCACCACATGGAGGACCTCTTCCGTGCCGGCGGACTGCTCGCCGTGCTGCGCGAGGTGGAGGACCTGCTGGACCCCGAGGCGCTCACCATCACGGGTAGGCCGCTCGTGGACCATCTCGAGGGCGCCGAGATCTTCGACCGCGAGGTCATCTCCTCCCGGCAGACCCCGGTGCAGGACGACGCCGGCATCGCGCTGCTGCGCGGCAACCTCGCACCGGACGGCGCCATCATCAAGCCCGCTGCCGCCTCCCCGGAGCTGCTCCAGCACCGCGGGCGGGCACTGGTGTTCGACAGCATCGAGGACTTCCGTGCCCGGATCGACGACCCCGACCTCGAGGTCGACGCGAGCACGGTGATGATCCTGCGCGGCTGCGGCCCCAAGGGCTACCCGGGCATGCCCGAGGTCTCCAACCTGCCGCTGCCCACCAAGCTGCTCGAGCAGGGTGTGCGGGACATGGTGCGCATCTGCGACGGGCGCATGTCCGGCACCGCCTACGGCACCGTGGTGCTGCACGTCGCGCCCGAGGCCGCCGCCGGCGGGCCGCTCGGGCTCGTGCGCACGGGGGACCGGGTCGTGCTGGACGTGGCCGGGCGCCGCCTCGACGTGGAGCTGAGCGACGCCGAGCTCGCCGCACGCGAGCCGTCGGCCGCGATGACCGAGGCGCTCGCGAACCCGCAGCGCGGCTGGGAGCGGCTCTACGTCGACCATGTCCAGCAGGCCGATACCGGCGCCGACCTCGACTTCCTCGTCGGGGCGAGCGGCTCCGAGGTAGGACGCGAGTCGCACTGAGCGCCCGGCGACGCGGTGGCGTGGCTGCCCCTGGGCATTCCTCGCGACGTCGGGGCGCTCACCGTGCCGCCCCCGCGGCGTCGGCCACCGAGTTCTGCGGCCGCACGAGCGATGTGGGCCGCCGCACCGGTCGTGTCGGTGCATCACTGGGCCCGGCTCGGCCTCGCGCCGAGCGCGGGCCCGAGCAGGCAGAGATGTCCACATGGGAGAACATCCTGGCCACAGGCGGGGAGGAAAGCGTTAGCCTGGCCCCGTAGTCCGTTCGCGGCGCACTGCCGTACCCCGACCCGAGGAGCATCATGCCCGCCTCTCCGTCCATCACCTTCCACGACGGCCGTTCCATCCCGCAGCTCGGCTACGGCGTGTGGCAGGTCGAGAACGCTGTCGCCTCCGACGTCGTCGTCCAGGCCCTCGAGGCGGGCTACCGCCATATCGACACCGCCCGCGGCTACAACAACGAGGCCGGCGTCGGCGCGGCGCTGAAGACCGCGGGACTGACTCGCGACGACGTGTTCGTGACCTCCAAGGTCCCCAACCAGGACCAGGGCCGCGACAAGACGCTCGCCTCCTTCGACGGCACCATGGCCGATCTCGGCCTCGACGAGCTCGACCTCTACCTGATCCACTGGCCGGCACCGGAGAAGGGCCTGGCCGTGGAGACCTGGAAGACCCTCGTCGAGCTGCAGGAGCAGGGGCGTATCCGCTCGATCGGCGTCTCCAACTTCCGCATCGAGGACCTCGAGAAGGTCGAGGCCGAGACCGGCGTGCGGCCAGTGCTCAACCAGATCGAGCTCCACCCCTACTTCAACCAGCCCGAGCTGCGTGAGTTCCACGCCTCCAAGAACATCCTCACCGAGTCCTGGTCACCGCTGGGCCAGGGTGGCGGCGAACTCTCCGACCCGGTCATCCAGGCCATCGCGGACGCCCACGGCGCCTCGACCGCGCAGGTCGTCATCGCCTGGAACCTCGCGCTGGGCAACGTGGTGATCCCCAAGTCCGTGACGCCCGAGCGCATCGTGTCGAACTTCGCCTCCCTCGAGGTCGAGCTGACCGACGACGAGGTCTCGCAGATCACCGCTCTGCAGAAGGGCGAGGAGGGCCGGCAGGGGCTGCACCCGGGCGCCTTCGCGGGGCACCAGGGGGCCTGACCCGGTACGACCTGTCGAAGGGTCTGACGCACGACAGAGGGGCTCGAGTCCCTCAGGGCCGTGCGAAGGGCCCGACACACGCCATCGCGCGCTGTGCTTCCACCGCTGGAAGCGCAGCGCGCGATCGCGTCGAGGGGCAGGCGTGGCCGCCGCCGTCACCGCCCCCGTTCGTGATGCAGGGCGGACGGCTCAAGAGCTGCTGGGGGCGGCAGGGGAGCGGTGTGCCCGGCGCGCGCGGCCTGGAGGACGTACGCCACCAGCCGGCGCGATCCGGCCACGGCGATCTCCGTCGGCTGCGTCGAGAGGGCGTCGACGGCGAGCAGCAGCAGGTAGATGTCGGTGTGGTCGAAGTCTGGACGCAGGGCACCGGCCTCCTTCGCCCGCTGCACGAGGCCGAGGAGGCTCTGATCGGCCCGGGCGCGTGTCGCGTCGAGGTCCACGGCGTCGGGGTAGCGGGCGAGGAACGCGGCGCTGAAGCCGCGGCTGCGGGCCTGCATCTCGCTGACCGTGGTGAGCAGTCGCACCAGGCCCCGCCAGGGGTCCTCGTCGGCCAGGGCCCGGCCGAGCACCGCGTCGCACTCGGCGAGCTCTTCGTCGAAGACGTCGGCGATCAGCGCGTCACGGGTGGGGAAGCGCCGGTACAGCGTCGCCGCGCTCACCCCCGCCCGTCGGGCGACCGCACTGAGCGGCACGTCGATGCCGTCGGTGGAGAACAGGGCGCGGGCGGCGTCGACGAGCACTGCGTGGTTGGCCCGCGCATCGGCCCGGAGGTGCTGCGTGCGCCCCGCCCCGGCGCCCCTGCGTGAGATCGGCGGATGATCCTGCGTCTTCTGCGAGTTCGGAGCGTCCATGTCTCTCACTTTAGGGATAAGTGGAAGAGGGTGTGCGCTTAGGTGGTTGACAGGAGGTGACGGCGCAGGATCGCGCCGCCCGAGGACCCCGACCGGAGGAGAACGAGGACTGCTCATGGACATGATGCGCGCTGCGATGTACGACCGCTACGGCCCGCCGGAGGTGCTGTACTTCGCCGACCTCCCGATCCCCGAGGTGCCCGCCGATCAGGTGCTCGTGCGGGTGGAAGCCTCCTCCGTCAACGGTGGCGAGCTGAGCGCGCGGGAGGGCAAGATCCGGCTGCTGACCGGCCGCAGGTTCCCGAAACTCGTCGGGATCGATCTCGTCGGTTCCGTCGAGCGCGTAGGTGCCGAGGTCTCGTCCGTGAAGGTCGGGGACCGGGTGTGGGGATTGGTCGATGAGAGCGTGTTCGGCGCCACCGCGGAGTTCGCCCTCGTGCGCCCCGAAAAGCTCGCCCCCGCCCCCACGACCCTCGAGCCCGTCGAGGCGGTGACACTGCTCGCCGGCGGCACCACCTCGATCACCGCGCTGCGCGATCACGCGCACCTGGGGCCCGGCGAGCGACTGCTGGTCCGCGGTGCCAGCGGCGGGGTCGGCAGCCTCGCCGTCCAGATCGGCAAGCTCTTCGGAGCACATGTCACCGGGCTCGCCGGCGCGAAGAACCTGGACTTCGTGCGCTCCTTGGGCGCCGACGAGGTCCACGACTACCGCACGACGACGCCCGCCGATCTGGGGCGCTTCGACGTGGTGCTGGACACCGCCGGGACCGACCACCGCACCTACCGCGGCCTGCTCGCCCCGGGGGGACGCATGGTCGCCGTCAGCCTGGACTTCGACCACCTGCCCGGGAGCATCGCCTACCTGGCCGGGTCGGCCGTCCACGGCGCGCAGCGCGTGCGCTTCTTCCGCGGCGATCCCCACAGCGACCTGGTGGCCGAGTTGACCCGTCACGCCGACAGCGGGGACGTGCGCCCGGTGGTGGACACCGTGCACCCCCTGGAGAACATCGCCACCGCGCACCGCGCTCTCGAGGCCGGCGGGGTGCGAGGCAAGCACGTCGTGCGCATCAGCTGACGCCGGGCGGTCGCGTCCCCGGGGAACCTCTGAGAGCGCCCGGCGTGCCGCGCCGTGCGACGCCCGGGCGTCGCGCTATTGTCGACGTGGCGTGACCGACGCCGAACCTCGACGGCCCGTCCCCAGCACGAGCCCGCACCTCCGGGTGCATCCCGAGGCAAAGGGACACTGTCTCCGGTCGCTGTCACGAACACCCGTACCTCGGGTCGCAGCTGCTGGGGAGCCGACGTGAGGTGCTGCGGGAGTCCGGATGACAGCACATCGAGCACTGAAGAAGCGCGTGCGCGCCCGCATGGCGCGCACGGGCGAGTCCTACACGGCTGCCCTCCGGCACCTCCGCTCCGTTCCAGGAGGCACCGTGCCGACACAGAACACCACATCCCCGGCCGTCCGCATCGCGACGGCCCAGACCACGCCGCACCACGACCCGGCGGACCCCGACGGATTCCGCCGCGCGGGCCGCGAGATCCGGGACCTGATGCACAGGGCCCGGGACCAGGGCGCGGATCTCATCCAGTTCCCCGAGGCGACCTTCTGCTTCCCGGACAAGTGGGCTCTGTCCCGCTCCCGGGACGAGCTCACCGAGGCCGACTGGCAGCTGTTCGCCTGGGACGCGCTCGACGCGGAGCTGCACCAGGTGCGGCAGACGGCTCGGCAGCTCTCGCTCTGGACCGTCGTCGGAGCGCAGACCCGTGCGCCGCAGACCGGGACGGTGCAGGAGCGCAGGCCGCGCACGAGCCTGCTGGTCATCGATCCCCAGGGGAGGATCCATGCGCAGTACGACGAGCGACGGCTGTCCCGGAGCAAGGCCACCTACCTGTACGAGCGCGGACATGAGCAGGTGACCCTCGAGGTCGGCGGGATCAGGCTCGGCCTCGCCTCGGGCCTCGAGGTGCTCTTCGGAGACATCTTCCTCGCGTACGAGGATGCCGGGGCCGACGCCGTGCTGTTCTCCTCCCAGGGACCGGGCGAACCCGAGGAGGCGGACAGTCTCTCGACTTCGGCCCGGGCTGCTGCTAGCCAGCACGGCCTCGTCGTCGGCTACAGCGTGCCCACGACGAATGCGCCGCACGTGCCGTCCGGTGTGATCGGTGCGAACGGCCGGTGGGCGGCGCAGTGCCCGGAGCAGGAGTCGCCGGCGCTGGTGGTCGTCGAGGTGCCGAAGCGACTGGACGGTGGACCTCGGGAGTGGAGGCGGTCGATGGTGGACGCCGGCTGACCGTCCCGCGCCCCTCAGCCACGGATCACCAGAGACTGGATACGAGCAGCGATCTCGCAGAGGCTTGTCCTCAGGCGCCGCGTCCGCGAGAGCCATACCGCCCGCCGCGAGCCCGGTGCCGCAGGCATCGCGGCCTCGACGGCCCACGAGCTTCCCGCCGAGGAGGGAGACTGGACATCGACGACGAGAGGATCGCCCATGACGACTTCCACCCCATCGTGGCCGCGTGAGCGCGGGCATCGCCGCGGACTGGAGCTGCAGTTCGGCGCCACCCGCGCGGAACTCGTAGGCAGGGCGCTGACGACCGGCGACCCGCTGGCTGACGCGGTCGTGGAGGCGATCCAGCGTCACGGCTCCTCGCTCCGGATCCAGCTCGGCCAGGGGCTCCATCACGGCCTCGGAACTCTCGAAGATCCGCACCCGGCCGTCGCGGAACTGCTGGCCAGCACCGAGAACCTGCCCGACTACGCGACCGATGAGCTGCTCGACCACGGATCG
Organism: Brachybacterium sacelli; assembly: GCF_017876545.1. Taxonomy (NCBI): domain Bacteria; kingdom Bacillati; phylum Actinomycetota; class Actinomycetes; order Micrococcales; family Dermabacteraceae; genus Brachybacterium; species Brachybacterium sacelli. The sequence goes on from NZ_JAGIOD010000001.1 coordinate 1,324,057, forward strand.
CTCGCCTTCTTCACCATGCCCCCGGCGGCGCACATCATCTCCCTCAGCGCCGGTGCTCTGATCCGTGTGTACCAGTCGCCGTCCATCACGAATGTGCTGATGACGACCGGACGGCTGGTCGAGGGCGCGGACCGCCGCATCCGGGAGACGGGCTCTTGGGTGAACACCGCGATGCTTCCCGGCAGCCTGCGCCCGGGCGCCCCGGGGTACGTCGCGACGATCCAGGTGCGGATGCTCCACGCCCAGATGCGCCGTCTCGCCCGCACCCGCAGTGTCGACGAGGAGTCCTTCGGGGTCCCGATCAACCAGGTGGACCTCGCGCGCACGTGGATGGACTTCACGGTCACCATGCTCGATGCCGAGGCCACGATGGGATTCGGCCTGACCTCGTCCGAGACCGCGGACCTCTACCGGTACTGGTGGGTGATCGCGCACCTGCTGGGCATCGACCCGGAGCTGGTCGAGGGCATCGAGTCCAACGACCAGGCGCACCGGGTGGACGCGATGTTCCAGGCGGTCACGGGCCCCCTCATCCCGGATTCCTCCGTGCTCGCGAGCGCCACCCTGTCGTCGATCTCGGGGCTCCTCCACCAGATCCTCAAGGTCCCCCCGACGCTCGGAGGGCTCGCCCTGAACGATCTGGCGCGGCGGTTCCACCCCTCCGCCATCGCCGAGGAGCTGGGCCTGCGCAGGAACGTCGTCGCCGAGAAAGCACTGGATGTCGCCATCGCCCGCGTTCGCAGCAGCCGGGCCACGCTCCGTCGGGACCCCGAGCGCTGGGCGCGGGAGCAGCAGAAGCAGCTCGCGGCGACCAGGAAGCTCGTGGCGAAGGGCTCCGTCGCGCTCTACGCGACCGGGGCCGAGTGAGGGGGCCGGTGTGGGGCGCCCGCGCAGCATCCCTCTGCCCGCGCGCGATCCGCGCATGGTCGATCTGCTCAGGATCACGGCTGGTCGCGGCTCGCGGGACGGCACCGGTTCCCGGATGGTCCTCTAGGGTCGAAGGATGACGATCCCGACCGCCGCCGCCCCGACGGAGACCGCTGTCTCCTTCTGCCTCCTCGACGCCGAGGGTCGGCAGCTCGCGGCCGAAGACGCGGAGCGGCCCTACTACGCCGCCAGCACCATCAAGCTGCACGTGCTGCTGGCCGCCCTCCAGGCCGCCGAGCGCGGCGCACTGGACCTGGACTCCACCGTCGCCGCGACCCGCTCCTTCACCGGTGCCGACGGCGCTCCCTTCACGCTCGGCGGTGACCACCTCGACCCCACGTATCCGCTCGACGGGGAGCGGGTGAGCATCCAGGCGCTGCTGACACGGATGATCGACCGCTCCAGCAACGAGGCCACCAACCATCTGCTCGAGCTGGTGGGCCTGGACGCGGTGGCCGAGTCGATCGCCGGCCTGGGCCTGCGCGCAACCCGCCTGGAGCGGCTGATCGGTGACGCGAGCGCGCTCGCGGCGGGGGCGACCAACGAGACCAGCGCGATCGATCTCGCCCGCACGATGCGTGCGCTCGTGCACGGCGACGGAGGTGGCGCCGGCGCCGGAGAGGGGGACGCCGGCCTCTCGCGGAGCTCGACCGTGCACTCCCGCGCCGCCCTGAGCGCCCAGCAGATCCCTGTGATCGGCCGGTCGCTGCGTGAGGGCGTGGCGTGGGGCTCGAAGTCGGGCTGGGTCGACGGTTACCGGCACGATGCCGCCTTCGTCGGCGACCCCGGCTCGCCGGACGTGTGCTTCCTGGCCGTGATGACGGCGGGGCTCGACCCGGAGGTGGCCGACGAGCGCATTGCGGCCCTCACCCGCGAACTGCTTCCCGACCGCACTCGCTGAGGTCCCGATCCGGCGGGTGACTCTCGGGCCGACCGAGCGCTCGGTGGACCCCGTTCCGGCACGACTGCACTGGTCCGGGCATGAACAGCGGGTGACAGGACAGCATGCGTCCCGCCGGAGGGGTTGCCCGGCGTGACCTTCTCGTGATCACAGTGAGGGCCAGATCACGCACGGCGCCGCCGTCCGACCGACCGGAGGCCGGACACCGCGGCGGGGCAGTGCACATGACACGGAGGTTCTGACCGTGACCGATCAGCTCATCGATTCCCCCTCCCGCCGCACCTTCTTCCGCGGCCTCGGCGTCGCCGGCGCCGCGGCCGTGACCGGCGCCGCCGCGTCGACGCTGGCGACCCCGTCGGCCACCGCGGCCCCGGTGCCGGGCTTCAACCATGAGATCTCCCGCGACGAGGTCATCAAGCGTGCCCACGCCTGGGTCGACGACCCGCGCCCGTACAGCATGGAGAGCTTCGACGTGGGCCCCGAGCAGGATCCCGACATCCTGTGGCGCCAGGACTGCTCGGGCTTCGTCTCGATGGCGCTCGCGATCCGCTTCGACGACAACCCGACCGGGCTGACCACCGAGACGCTGCACCCCGACGGCGGTTTCGACGTGTCCGACCCGATCACGAAGGACGAGCTGCTCCCGGGCGACTTCATCCTGCAGAGGAACGCCGACTCCTCCAGCGGGGTGGGCCACGTCGTGCTGTTCAACGGCTGGGTCGAGGGCGGCTACAACGTCCTCGAGCAGGCCTCCGGCGCCGGCGGCACCACCTCCCGCACCGCCACCTATCCCTACGACGACCTGCCGGAGTACCACCCGTTCCGCTATCGACTCATCGTCGACTGAGGACACGTCAGGCCTGCCCGCCGCGGAGCCGGCGGGCCCGGACCGCCCCTTGCGGATCCGGTGGACCCATCGGCCACGGATCGGGCGGCCGGGGCGCGTGACGCCGCCCCGGCCGCCCGACGACTTTCGGCGCGTCGGGGGCGCGGGTCAGTCGGCCAACTGAGCCCTCCTCGCCCCCGCGTACTCGCCGTCCGTGTCGTACTCCGTCAGCGACATGATCTCGACGCTGCGGGCGGCGTTGGGGGACTGCATGATCATGTCGTCCCCGAGGTACAGGGCGACGTGGCGGATGGAATCCGCGCCTGGCTCGGTCGCGAAGAACACCAGGTCGCCCCGCTGGAGGTCCTCCCGCTCCACCGGGTCCAGCCCGGAGTGGTTCTTCTGGTCCCCGGCGTCGCGATCGATGGCGATGCCGTGGTGGTGGAACAGCGTGTACGTGTACCCGGAGCAGTCGTAGCCGTAGGCGCTCACCCCGGCCCACAGGTACCGCAGCCCGAGGAACCGCTCACCGGTGGCGACGATGTCCTCGACCGTCGGCAGCGGGGGCTGCTCCCCGTGCTCGCGCACCACCACGTCCTCCGTGGGCAGGAAGGCGTGGCCACCCCCGGGGACGGCCACTCGCACCGCCGGCCCGGCATGGCCGAGCACCGGGAGGATCGTGTCGAAGGAGACATCGATGCCCGGGTGCCGCCCCCAGGGGGTGCCGGTGAGGGTGCTGGTCAGCGCGGTGACGGTCGCGGTCGGGGCGCAGGCCGCGTGGTGGGCGAAGCGGTCGTCGACCACCAGATGGATGGTCGGGACCCAGCCCGGGTAGCCGCGAGGATCGCGCGGGGTGCCCTGCGCGGTGACGACGACGTGCGCCCACTCGCCATCGACCTCGTCGACGATGACCTCGCTGCCGAGGACCGCCTGCGACTCGAGCATGCCGGTCAGCCATTGCCGGGACTCGGTGTCGGGCATGTTGGCGTTCCAGGCGTCGAGGTCGACGGGATTGGTCAGCGAGGGATCGTCGATCCCGGGGCGGTTCGTGCGCGGGTCCACCCACAGCGTGGTCGCGGTGACGGCGACGTGGGCGATGCCGCCCGGGGTGAGGCCGACTCCCGGCTCGGGCCAGGGCCCGGGATGTTCGGTGGGTCCCGAGCGCTCGGCGGGTCCGGCGGCCATCGCCGGGGCGACGGAGGCCAGACCAGCGGCGGCGAGCCCGGCGGTGCCGGCGGCGGCGAGCCGCAGCCCGTCACGGCGGGTCAGACGGGGGGTGGGGGAATCCGTGGACATGGTGTCTCCTTCGACGGTGTCCCCGCCGGAGCGGGGGTGTGCAGATCCGTGATGTGGGGTCATGACCTGCGTGGACGTGCTCTCGCACGGGAACGTCGGCCGGGTCCGGCCGGCGCGATGGGACCTCGGATCATCGACCACCTCCGGTCGGGTCGGCCACGCCGCCGCTGGCGCCCGGTCGGGCGGGGACCGGCGGTACGTCGGCCCCGGACGGGTCGACGTCGGCCGTGAGGCGTTCGAGCCCGAGCCCCGGACCGCCGGTCAGACGCATCCACCCGCGCTCCTGCGTGTACCCGCCGGCGGGGACGTCGGAGGCGAACCAGAAGGGCGGATCCAGGTCGATCAGGGTGATCGCGGGGTGGGCGACCGCCAGGTGTGCGGTGGCGGTGATGGAGATGCGCGGCTCCATCATGGCGCCGACCATGCACTCCACCCCGGCCTCGAGGGCGACGTCCGCGATGGCCAGCGCCCCGCGCAGCCCGCCGGTCTTGGCGAGCTTGATGTTCAGCAGGTCCACCGCGTCGGCCTCGACCAGACGCCGTGCGTCGGCGGCGTCCCACACGGACTCGTCGGCCATGATCGGCACCTCCACCGCGGCGGAGACCCGGGCCAGGCCCTCGATGTTGGCGGCGGCCACCGGCTGCTCGACCAGATCGACCGGCAGTCCGTCGGCGACGAAGCCGGCGATGATGTCGATCGCCTGCTCGGGCTCCCAGCCCTGGTTGGCATCCAGCCGAAGCCGGGCGTCGGGGGCGGCCGCCACCACCGCGGCGAGACGCTTGCGGTCCTCGTCGATGTCCCGGCCGAGTTTGATCTTCAGGATCTGCTCCCCGCCGGCCACGGCCTCGCGGGTGTGCGCGGCCATCACGTCCGGGTCCTCCAAGGAGATGGTCATGTCGTTCATCAGGCCGTCGCCGACCCGCCCGCCGAGCAGCTCCACCAGGGGAGCGTCGAGGGAGCGGGCCCAGGCGTCGTGCAGCGCCACCTCGAGCGCGGCCTTCGCACTGGTGGCGCCCTCGAGCGCCGCGGCCACGCGGGCGGAGAGCTCGGTGATCGTGCCGCGGGCCCCCTCGACGGCCCGGCGCAGCGGACCGTCCAGCGCCTCCGCGATGGTCGCAGCCGATTCCCCGGTGACCGCGACGGTCTCGGCGGCACTGCCCTGACCGACGGTGCCGTCCGCCAGCTCCACCTCGGCGACGACGTACTCCACGGCCTCGGTGCGGCGGGCTGCAGTGACGAAGGGACGCAGCAGCGGTGCCCGGTGGCGGTGCGCGCGCACCGCCACCACCTCCAGTGGCGAGCTCTGGGTGCTGGTCATCGCGTCGCCGCTCACAGCGCCGACATCAGGGACGCGGCGGCGAGCCCGACGAAGGTGCCCAGGAACGAGCCGATCAGCGCCATCAGCACACCGACCGGGACCAGCTGGCGATTGAAGGCGGCGGCGACCACCGGGGCCGAGGCGATGCCACCGATGTTCGCGGTCGAGGCCACGGCCAGGGAGAACAGCTCGACCTTCGCGATCTTGGCGTACACCAGCATGATCGCGGCGTGGACGATCAGCACCAGGACGCCGAACAGCAGGTAGATCGGGGCCTGGGTGATCGCGGTGAAATCGGACCCGGAGGCGATCTGACCGATCACCACGAACAGCATCAATCCGGCGACCTCGCTGGATCCCGCGGTCTCGCCCAGCGGCGTCACGGCGATGAGCAGGCCCAGCACGGAGACGATGAGGATGGACCAGGTGGTGCCGTTGATGACCACGCCCCACTCGGGCAGCAGCCCGCCGACCCAGATCGAGACGGTGGAGACCAGGATCGAGCCGAACGCGACGATCGCGAGAGAGGTCGCGGTGATCGGCTTCTTGTCGCTGTCGAAGGCGCCCTCGTGGGCGTCGAGGTAGGAGGTGTCGGCCTTGGTCCACTTGTTGAACTTCGGGGAAACGGCGACCGAGGCGAACATGAGCATCAGCCACACGGAATACATGAGCGTGTCGGTGATCAGGGCGTAGCCGAAGATGGGCTCGGGGGCCTGCAGGATGTCCTGCACCGCGACCATGTTGGCGCTGCCACCGGTCCAGGAGGCGAGCAGCGCGCCGAGCACCTTCCACGCCTCGCTGTGCACGAAGCTCTGGAAGACGACGTACACCCCGACCATGCCCAGGAACAGCGATGCGGCGGCGACGAAGTAGGTCAGCAGCAGCTTGGGGCCGAGCCGGATGATCTTCCGCAGATCGCAGCCGAACAGGAACAGGAAGATCATCGCCGGCAGCAGGACGTCCTTGACCTGGGCGATGGGCTCGCGGGTCGCTTCGTCGTCGCTGAACACGCCGAGCGAGTTGAGGGTGGCGCACAGCAGGTACATCAGCACCATGCCGGGCACGTACTTGAACAGTTTCCAGCCGGTCGTGCGTTCGAGCACGATCAGCACGCACGACAGTCCCAGCAGGACGCCGAGCATGAGCAGGCCGTCGGTGATCACGGGAGAGCTCCTCGGGAAGGGGTGGAGGGCGCCGCCAGGGCTCAAAAAAATCGGAAGCACGCTCGAGCGACGCCTCGGGCGAGGCGCGATCGGGTGCTTCCGACGGGATCCGGTTCGGTGAGGTTCCGGGCAGACGGCGAGCGCGTATGGAGTTATGCGGCGGGACCGGCCGACAAGTCGCGGTACTTCGCGGCGGCGTTGCGCACGGCTGTGGCGAGCGCCCTCTGCGAGGACCCGTGGTACCTGTCGGTGATCGACCCCACCAGGGAATCGTCCTCGAGGAGCGAGCGACCCACCAGCAGCTCACGGACGAACTCGACGGTGAGGGTCAGCGTGGCGGTGCAGTCCGCTTTCTCGATGACGTGGGACTCAGTATCGACGATGAGGCCGATGAAGAACAATCCCCACTGCTCCGTGATCGGATTGTTGCTCGGCGCCTTGGACTCGCCGGTGAGGTAGATGGTGCTCGCCATGAGGTGAAGACTACGGCGTGGACGTGGGGCGCAGCGGGCGCTCCAGGAGCACGGTGGTGAAGTCCGGGAACTCCTTGCGCCGCACCGAGGCGAAGCCGAGCCGGCAGTAGTACGCCACCAGGTGGGGAGCGCAGTCCAGGCGCAGCAGGGAACGTCCGCGTCGGAGACCCTCCGCGGCGGCCAGCTCGAGCACCTGCTCCCCGAGCCCGCGCCCGGCGGCGGGGAGGTCGACCATCAGCCCGTGCACGTACAGCGCCGAGGCGACGTCGTCGTCCCAGAAGTCGGGGTCCGAATCGAGCAGCCGGCCGGCGGCGAGCAGCTCGTCGCTGCTCGAGCTGTCTCCGCCGTCGGCCCGTGATCCGTCCCCGACCAGGCGGAACCATTCTCCTCGGTCGACCTGCGTGAGGATCTCCATCCGGGTCTGGGAGCCGGGCGCCCACTGCTCGATGCCGCGTTCGAGCATCCACACCTCTCGCGCGGAGCGGATCCGTGCGAGGGACGGCACGTCGACGGGCGTGCAGCGCGCCAGCCTCCCTGCGTCGACGCTCACAGCGGCAGGCGTACGTAGGTGGTCTCGAGGAACTCGGCGAGGCCTTCGTGGGAGCCCTCGCGGCCCAGCCCCGATTCCTTGACGCCGCCGAAGGGGGCCGACGGGTCAGAGGCCACGCCCACGTTCACGGCCACCATGCCGGACTCGATCCGGCCGGCGACGTCCGCCGTCTCGCCGAGGTCCTCACCCATCGCGTACGCCATCAGCCCGAACTCGGTGTCGTTGGCGGCGGCGACCATGTCCTCGACCTCGTCGAGCACGATGACCGGCGCGACCGGCCCGAAGATCTCCTCCCGGTTCACGCGGGCCTCGCGCGGCACATCGGCCAGCACGGTGGGAGCGTAGAAGAAGCCCTCGCGCTCCAGGCGCTTCCCGCCGGTCAGCACCCGCGCGCCGCGCTCGACGGCATCGGCCACGAGGTCCTCGACCTTCGCGATCCCGTCCTCGTCGATCAGCGGCCCGAGGGTCGTGCCCGCCTCGGCGCCGGGGCCCACCACCAGCTTCTCGGTCTCCTCGGTCAGCCGCCGGGTGAACTCCTCGGCGCGGGAGGAGTGGACGTAGAAGCGGTTCGCGGCGGTGCAGGCCTCGCCGTTGTTGCGGAACTTCCCGAGCATCGCCGCGGTGACGGCGACCTCGACGTCCGCCGAGGGCAGCACGAGGAAGGGGGCGTTGCCGCCCAGCTCCATGGAGGTCTTCAGCACGTGCTCGGAGGCCTGGGACAGCAGGACCTTGCCCACCGGGGTGGAACCGGTGAACGAGACCTTCCGCAGCCGCGGATCCGCCATCAGCGTGGAGCTCAAACCCTTCGAGTCGGAGGTGACCACGCAGTTCACCACCCCGGCGGGCACACCCGCCTCGGCCAGGATCTCCATGAGGATCAGAGAGGTCAGCGGGGTCTTCTGCGCGGGCTTGAGCACCACGGTGCAACCGGCCGCCAGCGCCGGGCCGATCTTGCGGGTGCCCATCGACAGCGGGAAGTTCCACGGCGTGATCAGCAGGGTGGGGCCGACGGGCCGGGCCACCGTCACGATCGCCTCCTGCGCGGAGGGGGCGTGTCGGAAGCGGCCGGGCAGACGCACCGCCTCCTCGCTGAACCAGCGCAGGAACTCGGCGCCGTAGGTGACCTCGCCGTAGGCCTCCTTCAACGGCTTGCCCATCTCGAGCGTCATGGCCAGCGCCAGGTCGTCGGCCCGCTCATGGGTGAGCTCGTAGGCGCGGCGCAGGATCTCCGAGCGCTCGCGGGGAAGGGTCGCCGCCCAGTCCGCTTGCGCGGCCGCCGCGGCATCGAGCGCCCGGGGGCCGACGGTGGCGGCCTCGGCGTCGACCACCGTGGTCAGCGATCTGGCGGTGGCCGGATCCAGTACCTCGAGGGAGGGATTTCCCCCCAGGAAGGAGCCGCCGACGAACGAGCTGCGGGGCACACGCTCGAGCAGGTCCGCGATGCGGTCGGGGGTGATGGTGGGCAGATCAGGCACGAGATCCTCCTGCGTCGACGGGTCCTCCCAGTCTGCACCCGGCGGCGTGATCGGTGGAGGGGTGTCGTGACCGGTCGGTCCGCCCGGGGCGGTGCACATGACGGCGGATCGGCGGCCTCAGCGACGAGCGGCGGCGAGGGCGTCGACCGCCCGGATCAGCCCGAGGTGGCTGAACGCCTGCGGGAAGTTGCCGGCCATCCGCCCCGCGCCGCTGTCGAACTCCTCGGCCAGCAGCCCGAGATCGTTCGCGCAGCCCAGCAGCTGCTCCATGAGTGCCGAGGCCTCCTCGAGCCGCCCGGAGGCGGCGTACTGCTCGACCAGCCAGAAGCAGCACACCAGGAACGGGTGCTCGTCGCCCGGCAGACCGTCCTGACCCTGCGTGCGGTACCGCAGGATCAGACCGTCCCGAGTGCGGAGGTCCTGTTCGATCCGGGCGACGGTCGCGAGCATGTGCGGGTCGTCGGCCGGAAGGAAGCCGGTGTGCGGGATCTGCAGCAGGGAGGCGTCGACCTCGGTGCTGCCGTAGGTCTGGGTGAAGGCGCCATCGTCGCCGACGCCGCGGGTCATGACCTCCTCGCGCACCTGGTCCCGCAGTCGCTTCCAGAGGGACAGGTCCTCGGAGGACGCGGGCTGGCCGTGGGACTGGACCGCGTCGATCGCCCGGTCGAAGGTCGCCCACACCATGACCCGGCCGTGGGTGAAGAAGGCGGGCTCGCCGCGCATCTCCCAGATGCCCTGGTCGGGCTCGTCGAGCTGGTCCACCGTGAAGCGCACCAGAGCCTTCTGCAGCGGCCAGGACCACTCGGACTCCTCGAGCCCGGCATCGCGCATGGCCGACAGTGCGATCATCACCTCGCCGACCACGTCGGCCTGGTACTGCACGGCGGCGCCGTTGCCGATCCGCACCGGCACCGAGCCCTCGTAGCCGGGCAGGTGCTCGAGCACGCGCTCGGGCAGGTTCCTGTCGCCGGTGATGGAGTACATGATCTGCAGCCGTTCGGGGTCGCCGGCGATCGCGCGCAGCAGCCAGTCGCGCCACGTCGAGGCGGCGTCCACGTGGCCGTGGGCCAGCAGTGCCTCCAGGGACAGAGCGGCGTCGCGCAGCCAGCAGAAGCGGTAGTCCCAGTTGCGCACCCCGCCGAAATCCTCGGGCAGGCTCGTGGTCGCGGCGGCGATGATCCCACCGGTGCGGCGATGGGTGAGAGCGCGCAGCACCAGCAGCGAGCGGGCCACGTGCTCGGAGTGCTCGTCCTCGACGCGCACCTTCCCCAGCCAGGTCGACCACCCCTGCGAGGTCCGCTCGAGAGCGGACGCGACGTCCGGCTCCGCAGGGACCTCCTGCCAGGAGGGGAACCAGGTCAGCACCCAGGCGGCGGTCTCGCCGGCGGTCAGCTCGTGGCGCCCTTCATGAGAGCGCCCCTTCGCCGCGAGCGGCGGTCCGTGCAGGGCGATGCCGTCCCCACCGGCCACGGCGATCAGCACCCTGTCGACGGCGGTGTCCTGCCCGCGGCGCACCCACGGCACGGCCTGCCCGTACTCGAAGCGGATCTTCAGCTGCTGGACCACCTCGACCTCCCCCTCGGTGCAGGTCACCGAGCGGACGAGGTCCGAGTGATCATCGACGTCCCCGGACAGGGAGGTCGCACTGCCCGGCGAGGACCCGGCGGTGGAGCCGGTCGGCTCGCCCCCGGCCGAGGCACTGTCGTCGGCGCGGGGCCCGGTCGTCTCGCCGAGGGAGGCGTCGGAGCCGGTGCCCTCGTCGGACGCGGGCCGCGTGCGATCGGCGTCGATCGGCAGGAACTCGGTGACCGTGGCGGTCCCGGTGGGGGAGCGCCACACCGTCTCGAGCACCATCGTGGCGGGCAGGTAGCGGCGCGAGACCACCTCCCCGTCGGCGATCCGCAGCGACCAATGCCCGTGCTCCTCGTCCCCGAGCAGCGAGCAGAACAGGGCATCGGAGTCGAACCGCGGCATGCACAGCCAGTCGATGTCCCCCTCCCGGGTCACGAGCGCGGTGGTGCGCTGGTCCGACAGCAGGGCATGGTCTTCGATGAGCGGACTGGTCATGGCCCCAGTCCACCACGCAGGGCCTCGCAGCGGTGGGGAACCAGTCAACTCGGCCGGGACGGTGCGCCATGCCGGACCACGGTGGCGGCATCGGGACCCATCCCTCTTCGGCCGAATCGCTCCACGAGACCCTCGGCCGGCTCGCCACCCCGTCTGAACGGCCGGGGTCGAGGCCGCTCACACGAGATCCGGGAGACTCCCGTCGCCGAGGTCCGGCTGGGGCAGGACGGATCCGGGGTCGTGCAGCCGGACCGCGTGGCCCTCGAGGCGCAGCCGCCGCAGTCCCTCGAGCGTCATCCGGCGGCCGACGTCCGTGAACGAGTGCACCGCGGAGACGTCCAGTTCCACGACGGCGTCCTGGACGACCTCGGCCATCAGGTCCAGCAGTTCGGCCGCGGCCGTGAACTGCACCGTCCCCTGGGTCGCGAGGACCGTGCTGTGCTCGCCCTCGCGCGCGGTGACGGCATCGAGCCTGCCCTGACCGGGGGCGAAGAGATGCATGCCCATGTCCCGGGAGAGCCGGGCGAAGATCTCGCTGCCGCGGCGGCTGTTGCCGTGTTCGTCGAGCCGCGGGGAGAGGGTCCCGATCCCGACCTGGTCCGGGAGCACCCCGACCATTCCCCCGGCGACGCCGCTCTTGGCCGGGATGCCGACGCGGGTGAGCCAGTCGCCGGCGGCGTCGTACATGCCGGCGGCCGCCATCACCGCCATCACCTGCCGGGCGACCTCCGGGGTCATCACGCGCTCGCCGGTGACGGGCTGGACCCCTCCGGTCGCGAGCGTCGCGGACATCATCGACAGGTCGCGCACGCCGACCAGGATCGAGCACTGGCGCGTGTATCCCTCGACCACGTCATGGGGATCGTCCTCGAGCACGCCGTAGGTGCGCAGCATGTGCGCGATCGCGAGATTCCGGTCGGCCTCGGCGAGCTCCGAGGCGCACACCTCCTCGTCGACGCGCAGAGTCCGGCCCGCGAGCCGCGAGAAGAGGTCGAGCACGTGCTCCACGCGGGACGCCTGCGCGGCGCCGCGACCGACGAGGAGCGAGTGGGTGGTGATCGCCCCGGCGTTGATCATGGGGTTCTTGGGCCGGTGCGTCCCACCCTCGAGGGAGAGCTCGTTGAAGGCCTCCCCGCTCGGCTCGACGCCGACCGAGCTCAGCACCTTCTCGAGGCCGCGGTCCATGAGTGCCGCCGCGTAGGCGAACGGCTTCGAGATCGACTGGATCGAGAACTCCGTCCCGACGTCCCCCGCCGTGTACGTGGCTCCCGACGTGGTCGTGATCGCGGCGGCGAGCCGGTCGGGGTCGGCCGCCGCGAGCTCGGGGATGTACTGCGCAGTCGCGCCACCGGTATCGCTGCGGAGGTCCTCGAGGACTTCGTCCAGGTAATCCGGGATCGGGCTCTTCACGGGGGATCCTCTCGTCACGACGTCGGGGGAGCGGACCGCCTCAGCCCAGCGCTTCGAGGTGCCGGGGCGTCACCGGGTCAAGGGAGGCGTCGAACTCATGATGCGTGGAAAGCCACTTGGTGACGTAGGGGCACACCGCGACGATCCGGCGACCCGCGGCGATGCTGCCCGCGAGGGCTTCCCGGGTCAGGGCGCCGGCCAGGCCGCGCCCGCCGAACTCGTCGAACACGACCGTGTGGTGGAAGATTCGCTGCGCGTCGCCGGTGATGCCCTCGACGTCGCGATACACCGAGAAGCCGGCGTGGTCCCCGTCGACGAAGACGTCGAAGCGACTCTCAGACGGATTATCGCGGACCTGGACGCCCTCCTGCTCCGGAACGGGGGCCGTCGGGCTCTGATCGGTCATCGCTGGGATCCTCTCGGTCGTCCTCGAGCAGGGAAACTGTCGGTGCCTCGGGTCAGGACTCGTCGGCCGCGGCGTCCTGGCCGGTGACGAACTCGGCGAGGTGCTGCGACAGTGCCAGGCGGCTCGGCTCGTGGCAGTACATCATGTGCCCGGCCTCGTAGTACTCGATGCGGATCCGCTGGCTGTAGTCCTCCCGCGGGATCGCGAGCTGGGCCAGCACGTGCTCGCTGGCATGGAACGGGGTCGCAGCATCGTGGTACCCGTGGGAGACCAGCACCGTCGTGTGCGGTGACTTCCGCAGCAGCCGGGCCAGGTCGGAGGCGACCTCGACGGAGCGGTTCTCGAAGTCCTTGTAGCTCCACGGATGGACGCGGCCGGACATGATCTCGTAGACCACGTCGCTGGTGAAGTCGAGCTCGCGGCGGAGGTACTGGTTGATGGTCGCGGTGTACGACGGCGCCAGCTGGTCGATCGAAGGGTCGCTCTCCATCGTGGCGGTGTTGCCGTCACCCGCCGGGGCGGTGAAGCGTCCATCGATGCGGCCGGCCTGCAGACCGTTCTCGCGCAGCAGCTCGGCGAGGAATGCCTGGTGCTCGACGCGCAGGTCAGCGCGCTCGACCCAGTCCGGGTCCACACCGATCAGGGCGCCGATGCGGGCGGCGGCCTCCTGCTTCTGCTCGGGGGCGAGGCGCAGCCCGGCGGCGAGCAGGGCCGGGTACTCCTGCTCGGCGAAGGCCTCCGCCTCGTCGACCACGTCCTGCAGCAGGCGACCCTCGTGCTTGCCGTGCGCGTGCGCGATCGCCGCGTAGGTGGGCAGGTAGTGCACGAAGGGCCGGTCATTGCCCTCGTGGAAGCGGATGGTGCCGAAGTCCAGCACCGGGGAGATCAGGGCGATGCCCGCGATCGCCACGTAGTAGCGGTCCATGAGGCGCGCGGCGACCGCGGAGGCACGGGTGGTGCCGTAGGACTCGCCGGCGAGGAAGATCGGCGAGGTCCAGCGCTGGTTGCGGGTCAGCCAGTCGATGACGAAGGAGGCCATCAGATCGCGGTCCGCGGCCAGTCCGTGATGGCGGTCGGTCTTCGCCCCGGGCACGGGACGCGAGTAGCCGGTGGTCATCGCGTCGACCACCACCAGGTCCGCCTGGCGCAGGACCGTCTCGTGGTTGTCGAGCAGCCGATGCGGCGGGGCCGCGGGGGAGCCGGCATCGCCCGAGTCCACGCGGCGCGGACCCAGCAGACCCAGGTGCAGCCACACCGTCGACGCTCCCGGCCCGCCGTTGAAGGCGAACACGACCGGTCGCTCCTGCGTGCCGGCGCCCTGGGCGACGTAGGAGACGGAGAACAGCTCGGCGAAGGCGGCGCCGCGCCCGTACTCCTCGCCCTCGGGCTCCTCCTTCAGCACCACCGTGCCGGTGGTCGCCGTGTAGTCCAGCGCCCTGTCCGGCAGGGCCAGGGAGTGGACAGTGGTGACCAGGTGGTCCTCGGGCTTCTCGGCGTCGGGGCCGGCGGCGTGGGTCGCCGCATCGGGGGAGGGGGTGCTGGGCTGGTCGGTCACTCGTGCTCCTTCGTCGGATCCGGCGTCGACCTCGATGCTATGCGAGGCCGACGGCGGGGCAATGGAGCGAGGGCACGCCCGCGCGGTGGCCGTCGACGCAGTGCGCGGCCGACACACCCCTCCGCATGCGCGAATCCCTCGATTTGCCCCGGAGGCGGGGCATATCGAGGGATTCGCGGTGGTGTGCGGTGGTGGTGGTGCGGTGGCGTGGCCGGGAGGATCAGTCCAGCGGAGCGATGTCGCGCGGCTCCTCCGCGCCCTCCTCGTTCTCGCGGACGACCATGCGGATGGGATCCAGCTTCGTCCAGACGACGAAGGCGACGGCCACGATGACCATGGCCAGGCCCGCCCACAGGTTGGCGTTGAGACCGTCGGTCTTGGCGGCCGCACCCTCGTCGAAGGCGAACAGGCCCATGGCCAGCAGGATCAGGCCGAACAGGCCGAGCAGGGTGCCGATGAAGTTGCGGATGTCGAAGGCGCCAGCGGTCTCGACGTGCTCGGACTCGGCGGCCGCGCCCGCGGGGGCTTCCTTGTGCGAAGGGGTCATGACGAGCTCCTTAGGCGAAGATGACGTTCAGGGCGACGACGAGGACCAGACCGATGCCGGCCATGGGGAGGGGACGACGCCAGAAGGGCATGGCCGCCTCCTCGGGGTCGACGAGGTCCGCCTTCGGGGTCTCCGAGTAGACCAGGCCCTTCAGCTCGTGCACGGGCTTCGGGGCGGTGAACTGGGTGACCACGACGGAGACGACGATGTCGACGACGAACGCGGTCGCGGCGCTCATGAAGGCGAGCCCCTGACCCGGCAGCGTGAACACGTGGAAGAACGTCGAGGATCCCCACAGCACGACGGCCGAGAGGGTGCCCGCCACCAGGCCGGTCCAGCCGGCGGTCGCGGTCATCCGCTTCCAGAACATGCCCAGGATGAACGTCGCGAACAGCGGCGCGTTGAAGAACCCGAACAGGGTCTGGAGGTAGTCCATCAGGTTGGAGAACTGCCCGGCGATCAGTGCGGTGAAGATCGCGATCACGCACGCCGCGGCCGTCGCGATGCGACCCACCTTGATGTAGTGGTCGTCGGGCGCGTCCTTCTTCACGTACTGCTGGTACAGGTCGTAGCTGACCACGGTGTTGAAGGCCGAGATGTTCGCGGCCATGCCGGCCATGAATGCCGCCAGCAGGCCGGCGATCGCGACCCCCAGCAGACCGTTGGGGAGCACATCGCGCATGAGCAGCAGCAGGGCGTCGTTGTAGGTGACACCGGTGCCCGCGGCCGCGGCGGAGTCGCCGGCACTGTCGAGCTGCTTGAACTCGGTCAGCTCGTTCACCATCACCGCGGCGATCATGCCGGGGACGATCACGATGAAGGGGATCAACATCTTCGGGAAGGCGCCGAGGATCGGCGTCATCCGGGCGGCGGTGATGGACTTGGAGGCCATCGCGCGCTGGACCTCGACGAAGTTCGTGGTCCAGTAGCCGAAGGAGAGCACGAAGCCCAGACCGAAGACGATGCCGACGACCGACAGGATCGGGCTGTCGAAGCCGGACAGCGCCGTACCGGGCCAGGTGTGCAGCTGCTCGGAGCCGAGCATGCCGTCACCGGCGACGCGCTCCTTCATGCCGCCCCAGCCGCCCACGCGGTGCAGGCCGATCAGCGTCAGCGGCAGCAGGGCCGCGACGATCACGAAGAATTGCAGCACCTCGTTGTAGATCGCGGCGGAGAGGCCGCCGACGGTGATGTAGAAGAGCACGAAGGCCGCGGCGAGCACGAGGCCCACCCACATCGGCCATCCCAGAAGTCGGTTCACGATGGTGGCCAGCAGCGACAGGTTCACGCCGGCGATGAGCAGCTGCGCCACGGCGAAGCTGATCGAGTTGACCAGGTGCGCGCCGGTGCCGAAACGCATGCGCATGAACTCGGGGACCGAGCGCACCTTGGAGCCGTAGTAGAAGGGCATCATCACGACGCCGAGGAACAGCATCGCGGGGATCGCGCCGACCCAGAAGTAGTTCATGGTCGGCATGCCGAGCTCCGCACCGGTGGCGGACATGCCCATGATCTCGACGGCGCCGAGGTTGGCAGAGATGAAGGCGAGGCCGGTGACCCAGGCGGGCAGCGAGCGCCCGGAGAGGAAGAACTCGATGGAGTTCGAGACGCCGCGCTTGGCATACCAGCCCACGCCGAGCACGAACACGAAGTACAACGCGATGATCGCGTAGTCGATCCACTGAGCATCCAGGCGGATGTCGACCATGGGGACCAGCTTTCCGGAGGAAGGAGAGGGGCGCCTCGGGCGCGACGCCCTGTTGCGTCGTCCTCGAGGCGGCGGAGCCTGACCGCCGGGCGGACACGCTACCACCGGATGGGAAGTCCTGCGATGGCTCACAGCGGCAACCGCGGGACAGTAGTGGCGGTGTCGTGATACGGAGACGCGCCGCCGATCGAACGCCCGGGGCGCCCGCGCACCCGGAGTGGCGCTCGACGCGCGCTCCGGCGGAAGTGTTTCCGGAGGCGGGGCGGCGCCCGATCCCCGGAGGCCGAGTGGCGCCCGACGTGCGTTCCGGTGGGACGCCTTCCGCGGGTGGGAGGCCATGAGATGGGCCGAGTCGGGAAGATCGCGTACGATCACGATTCGTGAACGTTCACGCTCCGAGGGGCGCCATGCCGCGGTGGAGCGGCTACGCTCACGGGGAACTCAAGGACGAGGAAGGACAAGGAGAGCGATGAAGCCACGTCTGACCCGGCGCACAGCGCTGGCGGGGTCCGGGGCGGCAATGGTGGGCGGCCTGGCCGCCTGTGCACCGCCGAACCCCGGCAACGTCAACGCCGAGGCCGTCATCCCACCTACTGACGGCCCGGTGACCCTCAGCTACTGGGCCTGGTTGAAGGACCTGCAGAAGGTCGCCGACATCTTCAACCAGAAACAGGACCGCATCCGCGTCGAGACCACCTGGATCCCCGGCGGCAACAGCGGCGGCTACGCCAAGATCCTCTCCGCGGTCGCCGCGGACGGCGGGCCCGACATCGCCCAGGTCGAGCTGCGGCAGGTCCCGGAGTTCGCCCTCGCCGGCGCCCTGACGGAGCTGAACCGCTACGACTTCGCCGCCCAGGCCGACGCCTACGATCCGGGCGCGCTCAGCCAGGTGAAGGTGGGCGAGGACTACTGGGCCGTCCCGCAGGACACCGGCCCCGTCGCCACCTTCTACAACCGGGAGGTGCTCGAGGGCGAGCTCGGACTGCGACCCCCGGCCACCTGGCAGGAGTTCCGCGAGACCGCCGGGACCGTCTCCGAGGCCGGCAAGAACCTCATCACCCTCGACCCGTCGGACGGCTCCTACCTGATCTCCTGGATCATGCAGTCCGGTGCCGTGTGGTTCCGGACCGAGGGTGACGGGTGGATCGTGGACATGACCGGCGACGCGTCGATGCGGGTCGCGGAGTTCTGGGACGAGATCCTGGCCGCGAAGATCATCGGTACCGGTTACGGCGCCTTCTCGACCCCGTGGATGGCCGCCGCCGGCGAGGGCGACGTGCTCGCCTCCATCGGCGGCTCCTGGGCCGACGCGCTCGTCCAGTCGGTGCCCGACGCCGAGGGCAAGTGGGCCGTGGCCCCCATGCCCACCTGGCCCGACGGGTATGCCTCCGGCGCCCACGGCGGGTCCGCGGCCGCGGTGCTGTCCACGAGCAAGCACCCCGTGGAGGCACTCGAGTTCCTGACCTGGATGTGCACCGATCCCGAGGGCATCGACGCCATGATCGAGTACTCCGGCATCGGCTGGTCGCCCGCCAAGGACTACATCGGCGAGACCCGGCAGGAGCCCTCGGAGTTCTTCTCCGGACAGAACTACAACGAAGAGGTCATCCTCCCCATGGCCGAAGACCAGAACCTCGACTGGACGTGGGCGCCGCTGATGCAGCGCGCAGCAGCCATCGTCGGCGACGGGATGACCACCGCCGTCAGCGGGGAGGTCCCGCTGGTGGACATGCTCCCGCAGACGCAGACGAAGATCGTGCAGATCATGCGGGATATGGGTTTGGATGCGGAGGAGGCGCGATGAGGTCGAGGAGTGCTCCGTGGGTGTTGTTGGCTCCGTTTCTGGTGGTTTTCATCGGGACGATGATCGTGCCGATCGTGATGGCGATCGGGTATTCGTTCAGTTCGGTGGAGCGGTCGGGGTTGTTGGGTGAGGGTGGTCTCACGAATAGTTTCGCGGGGTTCGAGAACTATGTGAAGGCGTTGTCGAATGCGAACTTCGTGGAGTCGATCGGGCGGATGGTCCTGTTCGGTATCGTGCAGGTCACGGTGATGATCGTGGCGGCGACGGTGTTGGCGTTGTTGTTGGAGACGGCGAACGCGAAGTGGCCGGGCTTTTTCCGGGCGACGTATTTTTTGCCGTACGGGATTCCGGGTGTGATTGCGACGATCTTGTGGTCGTTCCTGTACATCCCGGGGTTGTCGCCGATCGTGGACGTGCTGGGCTGGGTGGGGTTGGAGATCGACTTCCTGGGCCCGAACATGGTGTTGTGGTCGATCGCGAACATCGTGACCTGGACGTATACGGGGTACAACATGTTGATCATCATTGCGCAGCTGAAGGCGATCCCGGGTGAGTTGTACGAGGCGGCGAAGATCGACGGTGCCAGCGGGTTCAAGGTGGCGATGGCGATCCAGCTGCCGTTGATCCGGCCGGCGTTGATGTTGACGATCATCTTCTCGATCATCGGGACGCTGCAGCTGTTCGCCGAGCCGCGGTTGATGCAGACGATGAGTGCGGGGATCACCTCGGAGTACACCCCGAACATGTCCGCCTATGCCTTCGCGTTCCAGTACAACGATGTGGGTATGGCGGCCGCGCAGGCCGTGATCATCGCGGTCTCCGCGTTCCTCCTCTCAGCGGTCGCGCTGGGAATCTCCTCGTGGACGGAGAAGCGTCGATGACCACCTCGAACGATACGCAGCACAGGCAGGATCCCGTGGCGGGGCGGCGGAAGGCGACCCCGCCGCGTGCGCGGGAGGGGGATGGTCGGGCCGGGACTCGTGATGCGGGGCGGAAGCCGACGACGACGATCCTGGTCACCGCGATCTTGGCGGTGGTGGCGATCTATTTCCTGGTCCCGGTGTACTGGGTGGTCATCAATGCCACCAAGTCGACGGAGGATCTGTTCGGCACCAGTGGGTTCTGGTTCGGGGAGAGCTTCCAGCTGTGGGAGAACATCAAGGCGGTGCTGTCGGCCAACGGCGGTATCTTCCCCCGCTGGGCGGTGAACTCGGTGCTGTATGCCGGGGTGGGGTCGGTGCTGGCGACGTATTTCGCGGTCGCCGCGGGGTACGCGCTGGCGAAGTACCGTTTCCCGGGGCGACGTTTCGTCTATGTCCTGGTGCTGGGTGGGGTGCTGGTGCCCGGTACGGCGGTGGCGTTGCCGTTGTTCTTCTTGTTCAGCTCGATCGGGATCACGAACACGTACTGGTCGGTGTTGATCCCGTCGCTGGTGAGCCCGTTCGGGTTGTTCCTGGCCTCGATCTACGCCAGTGCGGCGGTGCCTGATGAGTTGTTGGAGGCGGGCCGGATCGATGGGGTGGGGGAGCTGGGGTTGTTCCACCGTCTCGCGTTGCCGCAGTTGACGCCGGCGATCGTGACGATCGTGTTGTTCCAGTTCGTGGCGATCTGGAACAACTACATGCTGCCGTTGGTGATGCTGGCGGACGAGAAGTTGTATCCGATCACGCTGGGGCTGGACAACTGGAGGGCCCAGACCGACCGGCTGCCGGAGTTCTACCAGCTCACAACCGGCGGTGCCCTGTTGTCGGTGATCCCGCTGGCGATCCTCATCCTGGTACTGCAACGCTTCTGGCGCGGCGGCCTCACCGAAGGCTCCATCAAAGGCTGACACCCCTCACCGCACCGAGGTAGAGCCTGATCTCGAGCCGGTGACCGGCGTCGAACCGTCGGCCGTTCCCGGATCCCCCGGTCCACCTTTCTCAGGAGGTGGGCCGGGGTATCCTTCGTGCTCGGCCCCGTGCCCGTGAGGTCGCCGGGACCTGGGGCTCGCATGGGCCTCAGGCCGATCATGGCAGCCAGCAGGATCGGTGCGATCCTCGCCGGGATCCCGAGCGCGAGTGGATCGACGCCGATAACCTGGCGCCGATCTGCGCTCTATATGTGCGCGACCCCTTGCCCCGGCGCCGGAAGTGCTCTTCGATGGAGACATGAGTTCTGTTGAGCCCCGCACCCGCCTCCTCCGCCGATCCGTCCTCGCCGCCGGCGCGACGCTTCCGCTCACCGCCCCCGCGCTCGCAGCGGGCGCCGGGGACAGCAGTGGTCGGAACGGGTCCGCCGAGCCCGATCTGAAGGCCGAGCTGCCGCGTGAGGACCCCGGCTCCGCGACGGCGGGGGACCCCGTCGCGCAGTTCAGTGCGCGGATGCTCGCCGCCATCGACCGGGCCGACGTCAACGCCGTCTGCTCGCCCCTGTCCGCCCAGATCGTCCTGACCATGATCGGCCTCGGCGCCGCGGGAGATACCCGGGCGCAGATGGAGGAGACCCTCGGCGGCGGCATGGACGAACTCGCCCAGGCCGCAAACACCCTGACGGCCGTGCTCGCTGCCGTTGGCGATGAGGAGCGCGAAGACCGGGACGACGAGGCGCCCGAACCGGCCGCCGTCTCGCTGGTCAACGGCCTCTGGCTGCAGCAGGGCATGACTGTCCGCGATTCCTACCTCGAGGACCTGGGTCGATACTTCGGCAGCGGTGTCTTCGAAGCCGACTTCACCGACGACGCCGAGCGGGAACAGGCTCGCGTGCGGATCAACGATTGGGCCGCCGAGGCCACGCAGGACCTGATCCAGGACCTGGTCCCGCAGGACGTCCTCGACGCCGACAGTCGCCTGGTCCTCGTCAACGCCCTCCACCTCAAGGCCGCCTGGCACAAGACGCTCAGCCGCACCACCGGCACCTTCACCACCGCCGACGGGAGCGCACTGAGCACCGAGCTGCTCTCCGGCTCCACCCCGCGCTGGTACGAGGACGACCTCTGCCGCGCCACCGCGCTGGAGACCTACGGAGATGACCTCTCGCTCGCCCTCGTCCAGCCCACCCGGGACCTCGACACCGTCCTCGACGCCTGGTCGGAGCTGGCCGACGACGATCGCGCCGGCCTCGGTGCGCTGCTCACCGGGCTCGAGGCGTCCGAGGAGAGCACGAAGCTCACCCTCCCCGGCTTCGACATCGCATGGGACGCGCCGCTGACACCCGTGCTCGACCAGCTCGGGATGACCGAGGCCCTCTCCGAGGACGCCGACCTCTCCGGCATCACCGGCGAGGAGGACCTCTTCATCACCCACGTGCTGCAGAAGGCGGTGATCACTGTCGACGACGAGGGCATGGAGGCCGCCGCCGCGACCGCAGCCGCCGTGGGCACGACGTCGGTGGTGATCGATGAGCATGAGCTGGTGCTGGACTCGCCGTTCCTCGTCGTCGCCTACGAGCGCTCCACCCGCGCACCCCTGGTTCTCGGCTGGATCGGGGATCCGACCCGAACCGAGTAGTCGCCGCTGGTCCGCTCGCGGGGACGGGCAGTTGGCTGCGTCCGGGTACGGGTGTGGGTGGGCGCGGTCTGTAACTGGAGTCCGGGGGGCGGTCCCGGCTGCTCCGACTACCCTGGTGACAGAGCGCTCGACGGTTCTCGCGATGGAGGAGACATGACCGCAGCACGTCCCTGGCCCGTCGGAGTCGACGGCATCGCCTACGGCGGCGACTACAACCCGGAGCAGTGGCCCCGCGAGGTGCGGCTCGAGGACATCGAGCTCATGCGCGAGGCAGGGGTCACCCTGGTCAGCGTCGCGATCTTCGCCTGGGCCACCCTCGAGCCCCGCGAGGGCGAGTACGACTTCGCCTGGCTCGACGAGGTCATGGACTCCCTCGGCGAGGCCGGCATCAAGGTGGCGCTGGCCACGGCGACCGCCTCCCCGCCCCCGTGGCTGACCCGCCACCACCCCGAGATCCTCCCGGTCACCGCGGACGGCACCGTGCTCGGCCAGGGCGGACGCCAGGCCTACGCCGTCTCCTCGCCGCTGCTGCGCGAGTACGCACTGCGGATGACGCGGGTGATGGCCGAGCGATACGGCGACCATCCGGCGCTCGCGCTGTGGCACGTCGACAACGAGCTGGGCTGCCACGTCCCCCACGACTACTCCGAGCACGCCGCCGTCGCCTTCCGCGGCTGGCTCGAACGCCGTTACGGCACCATCGAGGAGCTCAACCACGCCTGGGGCACCGCCTTCTGGTCCCAGCGCTACGACTCCTTCCGCGAGATCCTGCCGCCGCGTGCCGCGCCCACCTATCCCAACCCCACCCAGCAGCTCGACTTCGCCCGTTACTCGAGCGATGAGCTGCTGGCCCACTACCGCGCCCTGCGCGACGTGCTGCGCGAGGTGACCCCGCAGACCCCTGCCACCACCAACCTCATGCTCTCCTCCGCGATGAAGTGGATGGACTACTTCTCCTGGTCGGATGACCTCGATCTGATCGCCAACGACCACTACCTGATCGCCGCCGAGCAACGCGGGCAGATCGAGCTGGCGCTGGCTGCGGACCTCTCCCGCGGTGTCGCCGGCGGTGACCCGTGGATCCTCATGGAGCATTCCACCTCCGCCGTGAACTGGCAGCCGCACAACCGCGCCAAGGGCCCCGGGGAAATGCTGCGCAACTCGCTCTCGCACGTCGCGCGCGGGGCCGATGGGATCATGTTCTTCCAGTGGCGTCAGTCGAAGGCCGGCGCCGAGAAGTTCCACTCGGCGATGGTGCCCCATGCCGGGCGCGAGACCGACGTGTGGCGCAACACCGTCGCGCTCGGACGTGCCCTCGAGGCGCTCGCCCCCGTGCACGGCAGCCGGGTGCTGAACCGGGTCGCGATCGTCATGGACTACCCCTCCTGGTGGGGCAGCGAGCTGGACTCCCACCCCACCCAGGCGCTGCGCTACAGCGAGGAGCTGCTGCGCTGGTACACAGCGCTGTGGGATCTCGGCGTCGGAGTCGACCTGGTGCCGACGGGCACGGACCTGACCGGCTACGACCTGGTGCTCGCCCCGACGCTGTACACGGTGGCCGACGAGGACGCCGAGCGTCTGGCCGAGGCGGCCCGCTCCGGCGCCCAGGTCGTGGTCACCTTCTTCTCCGGGATCGTCGACGAGAACGACCACGTCCGCCTGGGCGGATACCCGGGCGCCTTCCGCGACCTGCTCGGCGTGCGCAGCGAGGAGTTCCATCCGCTGCAGGAGGGCGAGCTCCGCTATCTCGACGACGGCACCGTCGCCGACCTGTGGAGCGAGAAGACCCATCTCGAGGGCGCCGAAGCGGTGCGCACCTGGGCCGACGGGCCGCTTCGGAGCTGGCCCGCGATCACCCGTCAGGTGGTCGGGGAGGGTGCGGCCTGGTACGTCGCCGCGCGCCCCGCCGCCGAGGGACTCGAGACGCTGGTGAACGAGATCGTCACCGCCGCAGGGGTGGAGCCGACGGTTCCGGGCCTGCATCGCGACGTCGAGGCCGTGCGCCGTTTTGCCGAGGATGGCACCACCTACCTGTTCGTCCTGAACCACTCCGACCGCGACCAGGTGGTGCAGGTCAGCGGGCACGAGATGCTCACCGGGGCGGCGGCCAGCGGGGCGCTGACGGTGCATGCGGGAGCCGCGGCGGTGATCCGGGAGAACTGAGCTCGGCTGGCACACTGAGCGGCGTGAACAGTTTCACCGAGAGGACGACGATGACCGCCCTGCTGCAGCCCACCCCGGACGGATTCCTCCGCGCGGGGGAGCCCCACCTCGTGATCTCCGGGGCGATCCACTACTTCCGCGTGCACCCCGAGCAGTGGCGCGACCGCCTGCGCCGCCTGGTCGCGATGGGCTGCAACACGGTCGAGACCTACGTGGCCTGGAACGTCCACCAGCCGGCGCCCGACGTGGTCGACTTCGCGGGCATCGCGGACCTGGGCCGGTACCTGGACCTCGCCGCGGAGGAGGGGCTGGACGCGATCGTGCGCCCTGGACCGTACATCTGCGCCGAGTGGGAGAACGGCGGGTTCCCCGGCTGGGTCCTCGCCGACCGCAATCTGCGCCTGCGGAACCGCAACGCCGGCTACCTGGCGCTGGTGGACGCGTGGTTCGACCAGCTGATCCCGGTGATCGCCTCCCGACAGGCCATCCGCGGCGGCAACGTCGTGATGGTGCAGGTCGAGAACGAGTACGGCAGCTTCGGCGACGATGCTGCCTACCTCCACCACCTGCGCGACGGGCTGCGCGAGCGCGGCATCGACGAGCTGCTGGTGACCTCCGACGGCCCGACCCGTGGCTGGCTGACCGGCGGCACGGTCGACGGAGCGCTGGCCACCGTGAACTTCGGCTCCCGCGCGCTGCAGGTGCTCGAGATGGCCGAGCGCGAGCTGCCCGCCCAGCCGCAGATGTGCATGGAGTTCTGGAACGGCTGGTTCGACCACTGGGGCGAGGAGCATCATGAGCGCACCGGGGGCGACGCCGCCCGGGAGCTGGCCGACATGCTGGGCAGTGGGATGAGCGTGAACTTCTACATGGCTCACGGGGGCACCAACTTCGGTCTGCGCGCCGGCGCCAATCACGACGGCGCGCTGCAGCCGACCACCACCAGCTACGACTACGACGCCCCGATCGCGGAGAACGGGGAGCTCACGGAGAAGTTCCGGGCCTTCCGCGAGGTGATCGCCCGCCATCGCCCGCTGCCCGCGCTCCAGGAGCACCTCACTCGACTCGGTCTCGACGCGGCCCCGGCCCGCCTCGCGGCCGGCGAGGTGGCGCTGGAGAAGGTCGTCGCCCTGCGCGGCACCGAGCGGTTCACCCGTCCCGCCCCCGTGCATCCGGCCCCGCCGTCCTTCGAGGACGTCGGGCTCGAGCGGGGACTGCTGCGCCTGACGAGGGACGTGGAGATCACCCGCACCGGCCACGGGGAATCGCCCGCCATCGACCCGCTGCGGCTCTACGGCCTGCACGACCGCGCCTGGGTGTACGTCGACGGGATCTTCGTGGGCGCCACCGGGCTCGATCCGGCGCAGGCCCTCCGCCCCCGCGGCGAGCGCTCCGATGACACCGATCCCGCCATGATCGAGCTCGCGCCCTTCGCGGACCGCCTCCTGCCCGGGGGCGGTCACCGCACCGTGCGGGTGGAGATCCTGGTCGAGAACCTGGGACGGGTGAACTTCGGGCCGTACCTGGGAGAGCGCAAGGGGATCCTCGGCGGCGTCTGGCAGAGCGTCCGCTTCCTCAACGACTGGGAGGCCGATCCCTGGCCGCTGGAGGACATGGCCGAGGAGCTCGCCGCGCTGGTCGAGGTCGGCCCCGAGCTCGAGGAGAGCAGCGCCACGGGAACGGTGGCGCGCGGTGGGGCGGACGGTGGCGACGTCGCAGGTCCCGGCTCAGATCCCGGCTCAGATCCCGGCTCTGATCCCGACAAGGGTCCCTCCAAGTCTCCGCCCGCCCTCGACGACGCCCTGCCGGTCCTGGTCAGCGCCTCCTTCACGGCGGACCGGCAGGCCGACACCTTCCTCGACGTCTCCGGGGCGGGCCACGGCGTCGCCTTCGTGGGCGGTTTCTGCGTCGGCCGCTATTGGAACATCGGCCCGCAGCAGACGCTCTACGTGCCGGCACCGCTGGTGCGGGAGGGACGCAACGAGGTGCTGCTGGTCGACCTCGAGAAGCGCCCGACGCACCTCGCACTCGCCGAGCAGCACCGCTTCGGCCGCGCGGACGACTAGGCCGCCCGAGGGCCCGGCGGGTGCGTCAGACCCGGTTCGACGGCGTGACGGGGACCTCCTCGGGCAGCAGCTCGGAGTACTCCTCGATGATCTGCTTGCCGCCCTCCTCCTCCCACTCCCGCA
Source organism: Brachybacterium sacelli (assembly GCF_017876545.1). Classification (NCBI taxonomy): domain Bacteria; kingdom Bacillati; phylum Actinomycetota; class Actinomycetes; order Micrococcales; family Dermabacteraceae; genus Brachybacterium; species Brachybacterium sacelli. The sequence continues at coordinate 1,350,323 of NZ_JAGIOD010000001.1, forward strand.
GGGCGGCGGTGAAGTGGTCCATCGTCGCGCGGCCCTGGATCACTTCGTCGCGCGCCTCGTCCAGACGGGTCTTGATCGTCGTCCCCACCCGGGAGTCGGTGGGGGAGTAGAGCCCCTTCGTCGGGCTCTTCTGCGCCAGGGGGAGCAGCTCCTGCTCGCGCTCGTAGATGTAGCGGGAGTCGTCGGGGATCGGGTTGTAGATGACGCCCTCGCCCGCGGCCATGATCTCCAGCGCGCTCTGGAGGCCGGGCACGTTCTGGGATCCTTCCTTGGTCAGCACGTAGTTGCCGTCCTCGACGGTGTACTCCTTGCCCTCCGTGCCCCAGTTGACCTGCATGAACTCGGTGGTTCCGAAGGGGGCGGAGAGGTAGTCGATCACGCTCAGCAGCTCGCGGATGCGGGCCTCGTCGTCCGTCTTGCGGAAGGGAGTGAAGCCCACGGTGCCGTATCCCATGTCGTAGGTGGGGATGCGCCCTTCGACGGCCGGGAACGGGATCAGGATGTCGCCCCTCAGCTCGGGGTCGTCCTGACGGGTCTCGGCGGCGCCGCTCGGCCCCACCGAGACGAGCGCGGAGAGTGTGCCGTTGGCCAGCAGCTGCGGCGCCTCGGCCAGGTTGAAGTCCGGGTAGAAGGCGCCGGAGGCGAACAGCTCGCGGGCGAACTCGAGGGCTTCGAGGTACTCGTCGGTCTGCTGCGCGGCGGTGAGGCTGCGATCCTCCTCGACGCGGTACCCGTTGGGGACGCCGAACCATTCGCCGATCATGTGGAAGGCATTGGGGAGGAAAGGTTCGAGCGCCCAGCGCCTGCCGGGTATCGACAGCTCCCGGCACTTCTCGAGGAACTGGGTGGCGCTCTCGGCGCGGAAGCCGTCCACCTCCTGCCACACCGCCGGGTTGCCCACGTAGACCTGGCCGAAGGGGGTCGAGGGGATCGGGGCTCCCCAGATCCGCCCGTTGACCACGGCGGTGCGCCAGGAATCCTCCCGCAGCGCAGCGAGGTTCGGATACTCGAGCACCGCATCCCCGGCGAGGTAATCCGTGAGGTCGGTGAAGGCGGCCTCGAGCATCGGTCCGACGTTGGGGATGCCCTGGTTCGGCGGCACCCACATGAGGTCGGGCAGATTGCCCGAGGCCAGAGTGGTGGCGAACTTCGAGGGGTAGTCGTCCACCACGACGTCGAGGTCGAACACCCCGCCCAATGCAGAGTTCAGGCGCTGCCAGAAGGGGTTGCGGTCCATCGGCGGGGGAGGCGTCTGGAAGGTCTGGGTCAGCCCTGTGATCGTCCCGGAGGTGATCGGCTCGGCCGTGGTGGTCGTGAGCAGCTGGTCGGGGACGGTCAGGTAGACGTCGTGGAGGCCCTCGGAGCTGCCGGGCAGATCCGGGGTGAGGCCCTCCAGCGGACGGTAGGTCGGGAGGGTGACGTCGGCGACGTCGGGGATCTCCGGCACGGGCCGGGAGCCGCACGCGGCGGCACCGGTGCCGAGGGCGAGGGCTCCAGCGGCGGCGAGGACGTGGCGGCGTCGGGGTTCGTGACGCATGGGGGGTCCTTTCTCGGGGGTGGGCCGCTCAGCCCTTGACGGCGCCGGTGATGACGCCCTTGGAGAAGTACTTCTGGAGGAAGGGGTAGATCAGCAGGATGGGGACCAGCGCGACGACCACGACGGCCATCTTGATCGACTGCGGGGCGGCCGACTGCTGCACCCCGAGCTGGTCGGCGGTCATCGAGGTGCCCTGGATGACGTAGCTGCGCAGGATCAGCTGGATCGGCCACAGCTCCTGGTCATTGATGTAGAGCATCGCGTTGAAGAACGAGTTCCAGTACGCCACGGCGTAGAACAGGCCGATCACGGCGATGACGGCCTTGGACAGCGGCATCACGATCTGCCAGAGGATCCGGAAATCGCTGGCGCCGTCGATCCGAGCGGCTTCGAGCAGCTCCTGGGGCAGGGCCATGAAGAACGAGCGCATCACGATGAAGTTGAAGGCCGCGAACGCCGTCGGCAGGATCAGGGACCACAGGCTGTCCAGCAGGTGCAGCTCCTTGATCATGAGGTACAGCGGGATCAGGCCGGGGGAGAAGAACATCGTCAGCACGATCCCCAGCAGCATCGGCTTGCCGAACAGGACCGGGCGGCTGAGGGCGTAGGCCATCGTGATCGTCACGAACAGTGCGATCAGGGTCCCGGCGACGGTCACCAGCACGCTCACCCCGAGCGCGCGGAAGATGAGCGGGCTCGCGAAGATGGTGCGGTACGCCTCGAGCGTCGGGTCCGTCGGGAACAGCACGTAGCCGCCGGCCTCGCGGATCTCGGAGTCCGAGGCGAGCGAGGTGGAGACCACCACCAGCATCGGCACCAGGATCGAGATCGAGACCGCGAGGATCACGATCGTCTTGAGGGCCGACAGCGCGGGGGAGGGCTTCTCCATCCAGCTGGGCCGCTCGGAGCGTCCGCCGATGAGGTCCCAGAGGCGCCGGTGGATCCCGCGCTCGTCGGGACGTCCTGGGCGCGGGGCCGAGTCCGTGCGATGTGCGGTCGCTGCGCTCACTTGCTGCTCCCTCGGTAGATGCCGTCCTCGCCCAGCAGGTGGGCGACCTTGTTGGCGGCGAGGATGAGGATCGTGCCGACGATCCCCTTGGCCAGCCCGGCCGCCGCGCCCATCGACCAGCTGCCGCCGATCACCCCGGCGTAGTAGCTGTAGGTGTCCAGCACCTCGGCGGCGTCGGGGCCGACGGCGTCGCGCTGGAGGATGAACTGCTCGAAGCCGACGGTGAGGATCGAGCCCAGCTGCAGGATCAGCAGCAGCACGATCACCGGGCGCATCCCGGGCAGCGTGATGTGCCAGATGCGGTGGAGACGGCCGGCGCCGTCCATCGCGGCCGACTCGTACAGCGAGGCCGGGATGGAGGCGAGCGCCGCGAGGAAGATGATCATGCCCCACCCCGCGTCCTTCCAGATCGTCTGCAGGGTGACCAGCAGGGGGAAGGTGCTCGGGTTGGTCATGAACGGGATCGTGTCCATGCCGTGGGAGGCGAGGAACTGGTTGATGAACCCGGCCCCGCCCAGCATCTGCTGGAACAGCGCGATCACCAGCACCCATGACAGGAAGTGGGGCAGGTACACGATGGACTGGAAGGCCTTGCGGAAACGCGGGGTCATCATCGAGTCCACGATCAGCGCGAGCAGGATCGGGACCGGGAAGAACAGCACCAGCTGCACCGCCGCGAGCACGAGAGTGTTGCGCAGCGCCACCAGGAACTGCTCGTCGTGGAACAGATCGATGAAGTTCCACAGCCCGACCCACTGCGCCTCGGGGATGGTGATGAAGGGGTAGTACTCCTGGAAGGCGATGACGTTGCCGAGGATGGGGATGTAGAAGAACAGCAGCAGGCACAGCGCGCCGGGGATCATCAGCACGAGCATCTGCCAGTCCTTGCGCAGGCGGCTGCGGAGCGAGGCGCGAGGGCGCCGGCGGACCGTGGAGCCAGGGGTGCTCGCAGCGCTCACCGCCCCTGCGGGCGGCGCAGGCGGCTGCGTGGTGGCGGGAATGGTCACGAGATCCGTCCTCTCGGTGGTGTCCCTGGGGAGGCGCGCTCGCCGCAGAAGGCGTCGATGCCTTGACAGGGTGGCTCAGAGCGTAAATGCTTTCACCTCAGTTGTACATCGTGTCGGCGACGCTTCGACCGGTCCCCCGCACGGAGCAGTCGGGAACAATGGTGAAGACGCCCGTCGTGCCCCTCTTCGAAAGCGGTACCCCTCCATGGCAGACCTCCAGCTCGGCGTGATCGGCTTCGGCGCACGCTCCTCCCTGGCCACGCACGCCCACCGGCCCGGCGAAGGCTCTCGCGTCACCGTCGTCGCGGATCCCTCCGCGCGCGGCAAGGAGCTGGCTCGTGAGCGGTTCGGTGAGGGCGTCGCGACGGTCGATTCGGCAGAAGAGCTGCTGGCCGGGCACGCGGTCGACGCGGTCATGATCCTGACTCCCGACTTCGCGCACGCCTCGGTGGCCCTGCAGACCCTCGGTGCCGGCATCCCCACCTTCTGCGAGAAGCCGATGGCGATCCGGGTCGAGGACACCGATGCGATGCTCGCCCTCGCCCAGGAGAAGCGCACCCGCCTCTACGTGGGCCACAACATGCGCCACATGCCGGTGATCCGGCAGATGAAGCAGATCGTGGATTCGGGGCGCATCGGCCGGGTGCGGGCGATCTGGTGCCGCCACTTCGTCGGCACCGGCGGCGACTTCTACTTCAAGGACTGGCACGCCGAGCGGGAGAAGGCCACCAGCCTGCTGCTGCAGAAGGGCGCCCACGACATCGACGTCATCCACTGGCTGTCCGGGGGATACACCCGGCGGGTCTCGGGCATCGGTGACCTGGCCGTCTACGGTGACGTCACCGACCGGCGCGACAACTCCGACCGCCGGATGGGCGAGTGGTACGACGAGGACATCTGGCCGCCCACGACGCAGAAGGAGCTCAACCCCGTCATCGACGTCGAGGACATCTCGATGCTGACCATGACGCTGGACAACGGGGTCCTCGCCTCCTACCAGCAGTGCCATTTCACCCCCGACTACTGGCGCAACTACACCGTGATCGGGGACGCCGGGCGGATCGAGAACATGGGCGACGGCAGCGGCGACCAGATCCACATCTGGGAGTCCCGTCGCTCCGGTCCGGGCCGGCCCGACGCGGTCGAGGTCGTCGCCCGCGCGACGGGCGGCCACGGCGGCGCCGACCCGAGCCTGGTCGCGGAGTTCCTGCGCTTCGCCCGCGACGGCGGAGCCACCGACGTGTCGGTGATCGCCGCCCGCGAGGCCGTCGCCACGGGCGTCTACGGCGCCGAGTCGATCCGCCACGGCGGGACCCCCTACGACATCCCCGCACTGCCGGAGCAGCTGCGCACGTACTTCGACGAGGGCCAGGCCTGAGCCATGGCAGAGCCCGGCGCGGGGTCGCCGGAGGCCGGCCGCCCGAACATCGTGCTCCTGGTCTCCGATGACCACGGGTTCGGGGACCTCGGGTTCCGGGGCACCGACCCCGCGGTCTCCACCCCGCACCTCGACGCACTCGCTGCCGACGGCAGGGTCTACGACAACGCATACGTCACCGCGCCGATCTGCAGCCCCTCCCGGGCGGGGCTGATCACCGGGTGCACCAGGCGCGCTGGGGTGCGCACTGGTTCACCGACTCGGAGATGGCCCCGGAGGCGGTCCCCAGCCTCGCCGAACAGCTCGGCGAGCGCGGCTACCGCACCGGGTACTTCGGGAAGGTCCACTACGGGGCCGACGAGGAGGGCAGCCGCGCCTGCCCGCCCCGTCACGGCTTCGAGACCTCCTTCTACGGTCTCGCCGCCCACTCCATGGGGCCCCTTCACTACCTGCACCACTCCCGGGCGCACGAGGCGGCCTACGGCGAAGCCGCCCACCGCCACGGCGTCGCCCCGATGTGGGAGGGCACGGAGGCCGTCGACTGCGAGCGGCACCTCACGGAGGAGTTCATCGAGCGGACCCTCGACTTCGTACAGGCGCCCGATGAGCGCCCCTTCTTCGCCATGGTCGCCTTCAACGCCGTCCACAACTTCACCTGGCAGCTGCCCCGGCACGAGCTCGACGCCCGCGGCCTGCCGGCCCACCCGGACTTCGACGCCGAGACCACCGAGTACCTGGACTGGTACGACGGCGCGGTGGAGCCGAACCTCGAGAACGGGCGCGAGTACTATCTCGCCCAGCTCGAGATCATGGACCGCGAGATCGGGCGGCTGCGGGCGCACCTCGAGGAGTCCGGCCTCACGGAGAACACGATCGTCGTCTATATGACCGACAACGGGGGATCGCGCTGCAACTACGGCCGCAACACCCCCCTCGAGGGCTCGAAGTACACCCTCTACGAGGGCGGGATCCGCACCCCGATGCTGATCTCCTGGCCGGGTGTGACCGAGCCGAGCACGGTGTCCGAGGCACTGGTGAGCTCGCTCGACCTCGCGCCGACGTTCCTCGCGGCGAGCGGTCGCGGGCTCGAGGACGGAGCCCTCTGCGACGGCCTCGACCTGCGTGCCTCCCTCGAGGACGCCGCGACCCCCGTGCACGAGGTGCTCCACTTCGACACGACCTTCCAATGGGCCGTCCGCACCCCGCAGTGGAAGCTGCGTCACGTCGACCCGGAGTCACGGGCCCGGGCCGGCATCCTCCAGGTGGAGCACACCGACATCGGGCACGGTCTGCAGCTCAGCGCCTCCGCCCCCACCCTCGCGGGGCTCGACGAGACGACGGACCTGGCCGCATGGCATCCGGAGGTCGTCGAGGAGCTGACGGCGGAGCACGAGCGATGGCTGGCCGAGATGAGGGAGTCGGCCCGGACCCTGACGGTCTGACCCCGGGCGGCCCGAGCGCCGGTGGCCCGGCCCGGGCACGAGATCAGCTCCGGTCGGGGACGCGCGGGGAGTGGGGAGCGTCGCGGAACAGCCGGATGAGGCGCTCCGCCTCCGCGGCGCCGACCTCGCGGCCGCGGTGCATCCACCGGCGCGTGTCGACCACGTCGAGGTTCTCCTCCAGGAAATGACGGACCTCGCCGGTGAAGACCTGGTTCAGGTGCGTGGACACGTTGACCTTCGTCATCCCCGCCCGGATCGCGGCCTGGAGGTCCGCATCGGCCACTCCGGAGGAGCCGTGCAGCACGAGGGGGACCTCGAGGGTCGCGGCGAGGCGGGCGATGAGGTCATGGTCCAGGGCGGCGGAGCGCTCGGTCATCGCGTGCGAGGAGCCGACGGCGACCGCCAGCAGGTCCACTCCCGTGTCCGCCACGAACTGGGCGGCGTCCGCCGGGTCCGTCCGGGCCGAGGGGTCGTGCACCCCGTCCTTGCCGCCCACCTCGCCGAGCTCCGCCTCCACGCCGGCCCCGTACTCGTGCGCGAGGCGTGCCACCTGCGCGGTCCGGGACCGGTTCTCCTCGTCGGGCAGCATCGACCCGTCGTACATCACCGAGCCGAAGCCCAGCTCCAGCGCCTCGGCGACGAGGTCGAGATCGTCGGCGTGGTCGAGGTGGACCACCATCTCGACCTCTGCTCGTCGGGCCACCTCGAGGGTGGCGAGGGCGAGCGGGGCCAGCCCGCCGTGGAACCGGGAGGCGTTCTGACTGATCTGCAGGACCACCGGTTCGCCGGCAGCCTCGGCGGCGAGCCGGAAGCTCTCCGCGTTCTCGAGATGGACGACGTTGAACGCGGCCAGGCCGCGCCCGTGGGCTCGGGCGCGCAGGGCCGGGGGAGTGAGCGGCATCAGGGGCACGGGATCTCCTCGATCTCGACGGTGGGGTGCAGGAGCTCGGCGAGGGCGAGGTCGATCTCTCCGGCGACCGGCCGGGCCACGGCGCCCGCGCCGACCGCGACGGCGCGCACGAGCACCTCGGGGAGCGCGGCGCCGTCGGCCAGGAGGGACGAGGCCAGCACCGCGACCACGGAGTCGCCGGCGCCGGTGGGGTTGCCACCCAGCGGCTCGGGAAGTCGGGCGAGCCAGGCCCGGGAGCCGTGCTCGGTCCGCTCGAGGCCGAGCATGCCGTCGGCTCCCAGGGAACAGACCACGACGTGCGGTCCGAGATCGGCGAGGGCCGCGGCCGCCTCGAGCGGCGTCCTGGTCCCGGTGGTCGCGAGGGCTTCGGCGGCGTTGGGCTTCAGCACGGTCGCGCCGGAGCGGGCGGCCTCGAGGAGGGCGGGGCCCGAGGTGTCCACGAGCACCGGACGCCCGCGGGAGGCCAGGGCGCGGACCAGGCCGGCCAGGGCGCTCGCCGTCATGCCGGGCGGGAGCGACCCCGAGACGGTCACGGCCTCGACGTCGGCGCCTGCGTCCTGCGGTGCCTCGAGCAGGAGGGTCAGGTCAGTGCGCAGGGCTGCGACCTCTGCGGTGGACAGGTGAGGGCCGGGTCCGTGGAAGCCGGTCGCGCCCGAGCGGTCCACCACGGTGAGCGTTCGACGGGTCTCGCCGTCGATCGGGGTCCAGGCCTGCGAGATCTCGTCGATGCTGTCCAGCAGCTCTCGCAGGAGGCCGCCGGTTGTGCCACCGAGAGGTCCGGCGGCCAGGGAGCGGACGCCCAGCTGTGCGAGGACCCGGGCGACGTTGACCCCTTTGCCCCCGGCGGCGGTGCGCACCTGCTGCACGCGATGCTCGTGATGCGCGCGCACCTCGTCGACCGTGCAGGTGAGGTCGAGGGCCGGATTCGGGGTGAGCGTGAGGATCACGTCGGATCATCCTGTGTGGCCCGCTCCCGGGCGAGCAGGCCCGCCCCCTGGCAGCCTGCCCACATGCCCAGCGAGCTCGGCAGCACCGGGGGCGTGGGGACCACACCGAGTCGCGAGGCGATCGACTCGCGCAGCGTGTCCAGCACGATGGAGCCGCCCTCGGCGAGTCCGCCGCCGATGATCACGGGCACGGTGCCGACGCCGGTCGTGATCGTCGCGAGCGCCTGGGCGAGGGTGTCCATCGCGGAGAAGAGGATCCTCTCGGCCCCGAGATCGCCGGCGCGGGCGCGGTCCACGACGGCGCGGGCGGCCGGCCGGCCGCCGTCCGTGGTCACCAGCGGATGGTCGGCGGCATCGATCTGCTCGGCATAGCGTCGCCCGATCGCCGACGCGGAGGCGACCTCCTCGAGCCTGAGCATCTGCGCGGTGTACGGCTCCTCGACGCGGACCTGGCCGACCTCGCCGGTGAACCGGTCGCCGAAGACGGCACCGTCATGGACCACCGCGGCGGCGATCCCCGTGCCGATCGGCACGAAGACGAGATCGGCGAGCGGGGGCAGGTCCCGCGTCCCGGCATGCTGGGGGAACAGTCGTCCAGTGCCCCACGCGGCCTCGGCCATGCCGGCTGCTCGCACGTCGTGGCCCACGGCCAGCGGGGAGGGGATGACGTCGCGGAGCATCCGGCCCAGCGGCAGGTCCCTCCAGCCGAGGTTCACGGCGAGCTCGACCACCTCGCGCTCCTCGTCCAGGATGCCGGGGACGGTGACGCCGACCGGGGCCGTGACCGCGAGGCCGGCCCGCTCGTGCAGCGAGGTCGACTCGTGGGCGATCATCGCGCACAGCTCCTCGGGCTCCCGAGGGGTCGGCAGGGAGTACGGGATGCCGAGCGATCCGTCGGCAGAGACCAGGCCGATCTTGGTGCGGGTCCCGCCGACGTCGACGCCGATCGTGTGCGGGAGGCGGCCCGGTCGCGGCCCGGTCATGAGCCCAGATGGACGGCGCGGCTGAGATGCCGCGGCCGGTCCGGGTCCAGGCCGTGCCGCTCGGCACGCCGGAGCGCCCACAAGTGCACGGCGACCAGTTGCGCGAGAGGATCCGACGCCGTGGAGACCCAGGTGGCCCCGGTCTCGGTGACCTGCGCCTCGAGCCCTGCCGGGGCGGCGCCGAAAAGATGGACGAGTCGGCCCGGCTCGGCGATCGCGATGGGGCCGTGCCGGTACTCCATCGCGAAGTACGACTCGGACCAGGACCTGGTCGCCTCGCGCAACTTCAGCGCGGCCTCGTCGGCCAGTGCCTTGGTCCATCCCGTGCCCAGGAACGTCACCTGGTCGGCCGCGACCCACGTGGGGTCCGGCTCCGTCGCCAGCACCGTCTCGGCGTCGGTGAGGGCCGCGCCGAGGTCGTCCCCGAGGGAGGCGCGCAGCAGGGCCAGGGCCGTGGTGGCGAAGCGGGTCTGGACCACGGAGGACTCGTCCGCGAAGTCGAGGACGATCTCGGAGTCGGCGTGGGCGGCGGCGGGCCCGCCGGCGACGGCGGTGAGCAGCACCGAGGGAGCCGCGGTCGCCGCCAGCACCTCGATGATCTCCGTGGTGGTCCCGGAACGGGACAGCGCCACGACGCGGTCGTAGTCGCGTCCCGTGGGGATCTCGGTGGCCGTGGCGGCGTCGGTGACGCCCTGGCCGGCTGCCTCGCGCAGGGCGGCGTAGGCCGTCGCCATGAACCAGGAGGTGCCGCAGCCGATGGCGAGCACCCTCTCCCCGGGACGGGGCAGCAGGTCACGGACCTGCTCCAGGAGGTCGAGGGCTCGACGCCAGGTCTGGGGCTGGGAGCGGAGTTCGGTCTCGGTGGCGCTGGTCATCGGTCCTCCTGGAGGCGGTCGGTGGGGTCGCAGGTCTGCATCTGAATGCTGTCCTGTGAGCGTACCGTTATCAAACACTCAAAAACAATCAACGAGCACGGAGGTGGGGGCGATATCCTGCCGGGGCCCGGGCTCATCGACGACGGATGAGGCCGAGGACGGGACGACTGCCGGGAGAGCACGAGGAGGGCCGATGGCGCGAGCGGAGTCGGGACGCGACGGCGCGTCGATCACCACGGGGGTGCGCGGCAGGCGGCGACGCCTGGATCTCGTGCTCGACATGGTGCTCGAGCGCGGCCATCTCGCGGTGGACGATCTGGTCTCCGAGCTCGGGTCCTCCCCGGCGACCGCACGTCGCGACCTCGATGCGCTCGCCGACCAGCAGCTCGTGGTCCGGACCCACGGCGGGGCCTCCGCGAACCCCGATTCGAGCTCCTTGCCGATGAGATATCGCGCCGCCCGCCATGCCGCCGCCAAGGAGGCGATCGCCACCGCGGCGGTGGACCTGGCCGCGCCGAGCGGCGTGATCGGTCTGAACGGCGGCACCACCACCACCGCGCTCGCCCATGAGCTGGCCGCCCGCGCGTCCTTCCGTGACGCGGAACGCCCGACGGTGCTGGTCACCAACGCGGTGAACATCGCGCAGGAGCTCGCGGTCCGCCGTCATCTGCAGCTCGTGGTCACCGGCGGCATCGTGCGCGAATCCAGCTTCGAGCTGGTGGGCAGATGGGCCGAGCAGCTCCTCGGACAGATCCGGCTCGACATCCTCTTCCTCGGGGTCAACGCGGTCAATGCCGCCGACGGCGCCTGCACCCACGACGAGTCCGAGGCCGCCATCAGCGCCCGGCTCATCGAGCGCTCCTCCCGGGTGGTCGTCGTCGCCGACGGCACGAAGATCGGCGCCACCGCCTTCGCGCGCATCGCGCGGATGGATCAGATCGACGACCTGGTCACCGATCCGTCGGCGGATCCGAGCCTGCTCGAGGAGCTGCGAGGCGCCGGGGTCGCCGTCCACGTCGCCGGCCGTGCGGCCTCGCGGGACGAGGAGGCCGAGGGCTGACCGGCAGGGATCGGCCCGATGGCGCCGAGGGCCGTGACCTCAGGGGGTCGTCCCCCCGATGCGCATCGCCTGGAGGTGGGTCCTGAGCAGGGCCGCGTGATCCAGCTCCGGATGGCCGAGGAGCCGCTGCAGGCGTAGCCCGTCGGCCAGGCCGACCAGCGTGCGCGCCGCCTGCTCCGGCTCGGCCCCGCCCGCCCAGCGACCTGACCGCTGCTCCTCGAGGACGCCCGCGGCCAGCCGCGCGACCAGGTCGTCGTAGCGTTGGAGGAACCAGGCGTGCGTCGGATGGTCCGGATCCGTGCTCTCCGCGGACAGCACGGTCATCAGCTCGACCAGGTACGGCTCCTCGATGTTGTGCTCGACCGCCTCGACGAAGCGGTCCAGGACCGAGCGGCTGCCCGAGGTCCGCTCGAGATGCTCGGCCGTGCTCCGCTCTCGCTCGGCGACCACCGCCAGCAGCAGCGCCGCCTTGTTCGGGAAGTAGTGGAGCAGCCCTTGCTGGGTGAGCCCTGCGGCCTCGGCGATCCTGCTCAGGGAACCGGCGCGGTAGCCGTCGCGGGAGAAGACGCGGGTGGCCTCGGTGATCACGCGAGCCCGCGCCTCGGCGCCCTTGGGGGTGGTCCGTGTCGGTCGTGGCATTCCGATCCTGTTCGTCCGCGCGGCGGGTGCCGGTCGCCGAGAGCCTATCGCCGGGGCCCGTTGCATGCGCGGTGGGTTCCTGCATAAACTCCCGAGTGCTCGGTAGGTTTTAAAGAGTACGCGGCGGCCCGATGGTCCGCCGGACCGGACGGAGGATGGTCATGGCCCAGGCCGCTCCGCGAACCCGTGCGCCCCGCTCGGCGCCCGGCGCCCGGGGAGACCGCCTCGCCGCCGTGGTGATGCTGGCGCCGAACATCCTCGGTTTCAGTCTGTTCCTCGGGGTCCCGATCCTCGCGAGCCTCGTGCTCAGCCTCTTCGACGCCGACGGGTTCGGCTCCTACGACTTCGTCGGACTGTCCAACTACGGGCGCATGCTCAGCGACCCCCTGTTCGGGCAGAGTCTCCTGGTGACCTGCCTGTACGTCCTGGGCATGGTCCCCGGAGTGTTCGTGGCGAGCCTCGCCCTCGCCCTGCTGATGAACAGCCGCCTCCCGATGCGCGGGCTGCTGCGCGCCGCGTTCTTCCTGCCCCACGTGGTGAGCCTGGTGGTGATCGGGCTGGTGTGGCGATTCCTGCTCGTGGACAAGGTCGGGATCGTCCACCAGGTGCTGGCACCGCTCGGTCTCTCGGGGATCTCCTGGCTCGGTGACACGCGGTTCGCCCTGCTGACCGTGCTCGTGGTGAGCATCTGGTTCTACATGGGCTACTACATGATCATCTTCCTGGCCGGGCTGGGAGACATCCCCACGGAGTACTACGACGCGGCGACGATGGACGGCGCCTCGGCGATCGCCCGGTTCCGCCACATCACCTGGCCGCAGCTGCGTCCGACCAGCTTCTTCGTGCTCGTGGTCTCGACGGTCGCCGCCGTGAGCGGCGCGCAGGCCTTCGACCTCATCTACGTGATGACCCAGGGAGGACCCGCGAACGCCACCTCCCTGGGGATGTTCTACATCTACCAGCAGGCCTTCCAGTTCAACAACTACGGCTACGCCTCGGCGATGTCGGCCACCGTCGTCGCCTTCCTGGTGGTCGTGACAGGTGCCCTGTTCGCCCTGACCAGGGCCGGGAGGTTCGACGATGCGTAGAGTCCGCCGAGCTGCCCTGCTCGTGGTCGCCATCCTGCTCGCCCTGCTCACGGCGGCACCCATCCTGCTCATGGTCTCCAGCGCGTTCAAGCAGCCCGAGGCGGTGTTCGACGCCCGCCTCCTCCCGGCACAGCCGACCTGGGAGAACTTCCGCTACGTCTTCGCCACGGTGCCCTTCGCCCGCTACCTAGCCAACAGCTTCCTGCTGGCCACGGTCGTGACCGTGGTCTCGATGGCCTTCCACTCGATGTCGGCCTTCGCGCTGGCGCGGCTGGAGTTCCCCGGGCGGGACAAGATCTTCTTCGCCTTCTTCTCGACGATCCTGGTGTCGATGCCGATGGTCATCGTGCCGCTGTTCATGGTGGTCCGCGAGCTCGGCCTGCTGAACACCCTGCCCGGGGTGGCCGCGCCCATGATCTTCCAGGGCTTCGCCCTGTTCCTCCTGCGGCAGTTCTACCTGTCGATGCCCGGGGAGCTCGAGGAATCGGCGCGGCTGGACGGATGCGGACCGTTCCGCGTCTTCCTGCGGATCGCGCTGCCGCTGAGCCGCCCCATCCTCGCCGCCCTCGCGATCTTCGTCTTCCTCGGAGCCTGGAACGCCTTCCTCTGGCCGCTCACGACCACCAGCGACGAGTCGCGATGGGTGGTCCAGGTCGGGATCAACGCCCTGCAGGGCGAGCACGCCGGTGCCTGGAACTACATCCTGGCGGGCGCCACCGTCGCCACTGTCCCGACGCTCGGGCTGTTCCTGGTCTTCCAGCGCCAGATCATCGAATCCATCAAGACGACCGGCCTGAAATGAGGAGACCGATGTCCACCACGACCCCCCGCACCCCCACGACCCCTTCTCCGGCTCCGAACATCGTGCTGATCTTCATGGACGACATGGGGTACGGCGATCTGAGCTGCACCGGCTCGAGCCTGATCCGCACCCCGCGCATGGACTCCGTCGCCGAGCAGGGCATCACTTTTACCCAGATGTACTCGGCCGCGCCCACCTGCACGCCCTCGCGCGCGGCGCTGCTCACGGGACGCTACGCGCAGCGGGTGGGGCTGCCCCGGGTGATCTTCCCCGAGGAGCCCGAAGGTCTCTCCCACGAGGAGGTGACCTTCGCGGAGATGCTCGGGCAGCAGGGCTACGCCTGCGGGGCCTTCGGCAAATGGCATCTCGGGGCGCGCAGGGAGCACTCCCCGCTGCGCCACGGCTTCGACCGCTTCGTCGGCCTGCCCTACAGCAATGACATGCATCCCGTCGTCCTCCACGTCGACGACGAGGTGGAGGAGGACGTCGACCAGTCGACCCTGACCCGGCGGTACACGGACGAGGCGATGGACTTCATCGACGAGCACCGCGAGGGGCCCTTCCTCGTCTACCTCCCGCACACGATGCCCCACATCCCGCTGCACGTCGAAGAGGGATTCCGGGGCACCTCGGCCGCCGGCACCTACGGAGACGTCATCGAGTGCCTGGACCATCACGTCGGTCGACTCCTGGATCATCTCGAGGACCGCGGACTGGCGGAGAACACGCTGGTGATGATCACCAGCGACAACGGTCCCTGGTTCGAAGGCAGCACCGGTGGGCTGCGCGGCCGCAAGATCGACACCTACGAAGGTGGGATCAGGATGCCGTTCCTGGCCCGGTGGCCGGCACGGATCGACGCGGGCAGCGTCTGCACCACCCCGGCCTGCTTCATCGACCTGATGCCCACGCTGGCGACCCTGACCGGCGCCGACTGCCCCGAGGACCGTCCGTTGGACGGGGTCGACATCACCGACTGCCTGCTCGGTGGGGAGGTCCCGGAGCGTCCGCTGTTCTTCTTCAGCCACTGGCACCTCAACGCCGTGCGCCGGGGGCGCTGGAAGCTGCACGTGGACCGCTTCCCGACCAAGGACCTGCGCGAGCTGCCCCAGCTGTTCGACCTCGAGGCCGATCCGGGGGAGAACTACAACCTGGCCTCGCTGTATCCCCAGGTGCTGGACGAGCTGCACCGCTGCGTGGAGGACTTCGGTGCAGAGATCTCCGCGCAGCAGGGACAGGCCGAGCAGAGGGCCAGGGCGTGACCTCCTCGCACCTGTCGCGGCGCACGATGCTGGGCGGACTCGGGGCGACCGCGGCCGCCGCAGCGGTCCCGGGATGCGGCTCCCGGAAGGCCGAGGGCCCCGCGGGGGCCCTCAGCTTCTGGCAGTTCTACGCACCGCGTGGCGCGAGCGCCGCGCAGAACGACTGGTTCGACGAGCTCGTGACGCAGTGGAACGAGGGCCATGAGACGGCGATCAGCCTGCAGTTCGTGCCGAACTCTCAGTACGTCGGCGGCCCGAAGCTGCAGACCGCCTTCAGCGCGGAGGACGGTCCGGACGTCTTCGTCGTCAGCCCCGGCGACTTCCTGAGGTATTACAACGGGGGTGTTCTCCAGGACCTGTCCCCGTACATGACCCGGGAGGCCAGGGAGGACTTCTCTCCGGATCTGATCGCCTCTCGGGCCGTCGGTGAGGGGATCTACGCGCTGCCGATGGGTGGCGGGCCGATGGCGATGTACTACTCCGTACCGGCCTTCGAGAAGGCGGGGCTGTCCGAGGGAGATCTGCCGGGGACCTGGGACGAGCTGCTCGACGTCGCGGACACCCTCACCACCGACGAGCAGTTCGGGCTGGTCGTGGACACCAGTCCCACCTACTACCAGAACTTCACCTTCTATCCGTTCCTGTGGATGGCGGGCGGCGGGCTCCCGGGGCTCGAGACCCCTCAGGGATCCTTCGACTCACCGGGCGCGGTCGACGCCCTGACGCTGTGGCAGGAGATGATCGGCAGCGGCGTGGCGCCCCGCACCCTGCTGGGCAGCAGCGGCTCCGACGTCGTCAGCAACCTGGGCTCGGGGTACTGCGCCATGCAGAACGCCGGCATGTGGGGCGTCTCCGCGCTGGCGGGCGGCGCTCCCGATCTCGAGTACGGGGTGTTCCGCATCCCGGTCCCGGAGGGCGGCACCTACGTGACCGCGACCGGCGGCTGGGCCTTCGCGGCGAATGCGCGCGGTCGCGACCCGGAGGCCGCGGCCCGCTTCTGCGTCTGGGCGCTGGGGTCGATGAGCGAGGACTCCGTGGACCGGGTCGCCTCATGGTGCGTCGAGGCGCAGTCGTACCTCCCGTATCGCAGATCCGCGATGCAGCGTGCGACCGACCAGGGATTCTTCGACGACGGGCCGATGCGGACGTTCCGCGACGAGATCTTCCCCGGCGCGCTCGGCGAACCTCGCATGCCCTCGGAGATGAACAAGCTGATCTCCGACGCGATCCAGGCGTGCCAGCTCACGGGGAAGGACCCCGCCGAGGTGGCGGGGGAGACGCAGGACGCGATGGAGAGCCTGCTGGCGGCCTACGACGGTGCGCCCCTGGCGTGAATCGTCGGCCGCCGATGACGCGCTGGCACTCCGCGGATCGACGGGATCCGCCACCCCTCGTCCCTCACGGACTCCGCACCCCCTACGTCACCGGGCCGATGCCGCCGCGATGCTGTCCTTGTAGCCCTGCGGCATGGTCGCCTCCTGCGCCTGGGCGGGGGTGAACCAGCGCAGCTCGGAGTGCTCCTCGCTGAGGTGCGGCGGGGTGGTCGTCGCGGGGGAGGCGAGGTAGGTGACCAGGCAGATGCGTCCCGGATCGCCGAGGTCGTAGATCCAGGAGTCGAGGATCGGGCCGACGGTGATCGCGAGGCCCGCCTCCTCGAGGAGCTCCCGCCGCAGCGTCTCCTGTGGTGAGGTGTCCTCCGGATTGGGGCGGCCGCCGAGCAGCTCCCACTCCCCGCGCGGGTTGCATCCCAGGAGCACGCGGCCCTCGTCGTCCCGCAGGACCGCCTTGATCGAGACGTTCAGGGCCATGTTTAGAGGGTCGAGGGGGTGGCCTCCGCGTACTGCGCGGAGAGCTTCTCGATACGGGCGGCGATGTGGTTCAGCTCCATCCCGGCACCCTATGCGCAGTCCCTGCCGGATCCGCGGCGGCTCGGCTCCTGAGCGCGGGATGCGGGCCGATGAGGACGATCGGCGCGCGCTCAGCCCACCACGTCGTAGGAGGCCAGGGCGTCGCGGACGTCGGAGGTGGCGCTCGCCCCGGCGTGCAGCGGGAACGATGCCGCGACGAACCCGTCCGGGCGCACCAGGTACAGCCGGTCCTCGCGCAGCCTGCCGAGCTCGTCGGGGGAGAAGGCGAACGGTCCCTCGATCCAGTCGGGGACGGCGGGACGGTTGGCCGTGCCGGGACTATAGGTGTGCAGCTGCCAGCTCATCGACCGCAGCACCTGCGCGTTCTCGGAGGTCGGGGGCAGGCGCACACCCACGGCACGATCACTGGCCCACCGCGGAACCTGCTCGCCCTCTGCCACTGCGTGGTAGCGGATCCGGTACTGGCCGAGCAGCCCGCCCAGACGCGGCCCGAGCGGGGAGGCGAGCACGCGCGGCGCGAGGACGGACAGCACGTCGCGGGCGCGGCGGCGCAGGAAGGCCGTACCCCGGTCGGAGCGGGCGATCACCCCGAAGGCACGGTCCGTCGCAGTGATCAGCGTCAGCGCCACGGGCCGTCGCTCCCGCTCGTACCGCTCCAGCGCGTCGGGACCGAGGTGGCCCGCGGAGACGTCCGCGAGCAGGTTCGCGAGGTGATGGGCGTCCTGCAGGCCGGTATTCATGCCCTGGCCGCCGACGGGGGAGTGGACATGTGCGGCGTCCCCGGCCAGGAACACCGCGCCACGGCGGAAGTTCGCGGCCACCCGGTGATGGACGCGGTAGGCAGAGAACCAGTCCACCTGCTCATAGGTGACGTCGAGGTCCTCGCGCACCGCGGCGAGGGCCTCCTCCTGCTCGGGGTCCTCCCCGCCGTGCAGCCACACCAGGCGAACGTGCCCGCCCGGCCCCATGGGGAAGGTGACCGCGAAGCGCTGCTGGCCGAAGCGGGCCGCGAGAGAGTCCTCGGGGATCCCGCTCACGCCGCGCAGATCGGCCACGCAGAAGGTCGCGTCATCGGTGACGCCCTCGAAGGGGAGGTCGAGCGCATGGCGCACCGGGGAGCTCGCCCCGTCGGCCCCGATCAGCCGGCGTGCACGGATCCGTACCGGACCCTCCTGCCCCTCGGCCAGGACCTCGACGTGCTCGTCCTCGGAGCCGGTCCCCGCCTCGAGGCTCGTCAGGCGCAGCCCCCATCGCACCGGGTGGCCCTCCGCCTCGAGCGTCGCCGAGAGCAGCTCCTCGTTCTGGGACTGCTCGAAGATCTGCGCCCCCGGGAACGGCGTCCAGCCGCTCTGCGAGGTCGCGAAGTCGGCGCCGCCGGGAGCGGCCTCGGCCCCGATCTGGATGCGACCGGCGGGGGTGGCGCCGGCGAGCACCTGCTCGGCGAGCCCCAGCTGGTCGTAGATCTCCATGCTGCGGGCCTGGACCACCAGCGCCCGCGACTCCGTCGTCGGACCGGACTTCCCATCGATCACCAGGGCATCCACCCCGCGCCGCGCCAGGACGAGGCCGGTCATCAGGCCCGTCGGACCGGCGCCGACGATGAGCACGTCGGTGGTGAGCAGCGGCGGATTCGTGGTGGTGAGCATGGCGGGCCTCTCGTCGGCGCGGCTGCGGGTCGGGTCCTGTGCCTACGGTAGACCCGCGGCGAAGGCAGCGATCTTCCTGACCTGCCCCAGCCGCTGCTCCCTGCCTGAGGCGCCGCCCGACGCGTTGCCCCGGCCACCGGGTCATGGCCCGCGAGCTGTAGCATCGTGCGTCGTCCCCGCCCTCACCCCGCGGCACTGCTGCCGCGAGAGGAGTCCCGATGCCCCATCCAGCCGCCACCCGGCTCTCTGCCCTGCCGTCGGACCTCCCGCAGGCCTGGCACGGAGCCGCCACCTGGACCACGACGCCCGAGGGGCAGCAACCGTGGCGGGTGCGGCAGGAGCACCTCGCACAGATCATGTCCGAGGGCATGGACCTGCTCTCCCGGGTGCCCAACGGCGTGCGCCTCGAGGTCGACACCGCGGCGAGCACCCTCGAGCTCACCCTGACCAGCGGACTCGACCCGGCAGGTTTCCCCGCGTGCGCCGATCTCGTCGTCGACGGCGCGCTCCTGCACACGGTGCCGATCGACGGACGCACCACGGTCCACCTCGAGCTGCCGGGGGAGCAGGCACGGGTGGAGCTGTGGCTGCCGCACACGGCACCGACCAGCGTGCAGGAGGTGACCTTCCACGGCGCCGCCCGGCTCGAGCCGGCCCCTCCGCGGGGTCCGCGGTGGGCCGTGTACGGCAGCTCGATCACCCAGTGCAACCAGGCGGAGTCCCCGACGAGGACCTGGCCGGCGCTGGTCGCCGCGGAGAACTCCTGGGAGCTGACGGCGCTGGGGATGTCCGGTCAGTGCCATCTCGACCCGCCCCTGGCCCAGACCCTCGGGGCGGCCCGTCCGGACCTCGTGACGATGTGCCTGGGCGCGAACGTGTACGGCGCCGGCACCTTCAACGCCCGCAGTCTGCCGCCGGCTGTCATCGGCTTCATCTCCCAGCTGCGCCGGCTCGTCGACGCCCCGATCGTGGTGATGAGCCCGACCGCCGCCGGTCCCCACCGCGAGGAGCAGAAGAACGCCGCCGGCCTGGATCAGCGGGAGATCCGCGCGATCATCCACCGCTGCGTGCGCAGCCTGCAGGAGCACGATCCGCTGCTGACCCTGATCGATGGCACGGAGATCATCTCGACCGCGGAGCTGGATCTGCTCGGCGATCTGCTGCATCCCACGGCCGAGGGCTACCGGGTGATGGCCGGGCGCCTCGCCCCGCGGTTGGCCGAGGCGGCTCGGGGACCTGAGCCGCTTCAGGCCTGACGGGCCGAGACGACGCAGGCCGCCCCCTCCGCCGAGGGAGGGGGCGGCCTGCAGGGTCGGCGTCAGCGTCGGGTCGGTCGGCCCGAGGCCTACGGGGTCCGTCGGCGGGAGCCCGGTCAGGCGCCCGCCGAGGGGGAGCTCGCCGTGCCGTAGCGCCGACGGAACTTCTCGACGCGGCCGGCGGTGTCCAGCACCGTGGCCCGGCCCGTGTAGAACGGGTGCGAGGCCGAGGAGACCTCGACGTCGATCACGGGGTACTGCTTCCCGTCCTCCCAGGCCACGGTGGACTCCGCGGTACGGGTGGAGCGGGTCAGGAACGAGAACCCGGCGCTCGCGTCGCGGAAGACGACGGGTCGGTACTCGGGATGGATGGACTGCTTCATGGTTCTCTCCTCACCAGCTGGATTTCGTGATGCCGGGCAGTTCGCCGCGGTGCGCGGCGTCCCGGAAGCGGACCCGTGAGAGGCCGGCGGCCCGCAGGTATCCGCGCGGCCGGCCGTCGATCGCGTCGCGGTTGCGCAGGCGGGTCGGGCTCGCATCGCGCGGCAGGCGCTGCAGCGCTCGCTGTGCTTGGATCCGCTGGGCCGTCGGGGTCGAGGGATCCTTGATCGTGCGCTTCAGGGCCGCGCGCTCCGCGGCGTGCCGGGCGACGATCTCACGTCGCCGGCGGTCCGCCGCGATCTTCGAGGTCTTGGCCATCAGCGGGCCTCGCGGAACTCGACGACGGCGCGGACCTTCGGATCGTACTTGCGCATGACCAGGCGGTCCGGGGTGTTCCGACGGTTCTTCGTGGTCATGTAGGTGACGCCGGTGCCGGCGCTCGAGCGCAGCGTCACGGTGCTGCGCGCCTCGTTCTTCCTGGCCATGGGGGCTCCTTCCGAGAGGGTTCGTCGCGGTGGGAGCTCGGGAGGGCTCCGCCGGCTTGACAGCACCGCGGGATGGTCAGCGACACTACTTGTTGAGAATCGTTATCGTCAAACAAGAGGAGTGGTGCCGTCATGAGCGACGCCCCGGGTTCCGATCGTTTTCAACGACATGAGGGTGGACGGCATTCCACCCCTGTCGCCGTCGTCACGGCCGTCGACGCCGTGCTGCGGGACGCGCTGGTCGCGAGCCTGCTGCTCGACACCGCCGGCGCCGTCGCCCTGCGCTACGAGGTCGAGGCCCGCTCCTCGTCCCTGCGGCGAGTGATCGTCGCGGCAGACGGGGTGGTCGAGGACGAGCTGGTCGACCTCGACCACCCGTGCGTCTCCTGCGCCATGCGGGAGGACGCCGTCCCGGTGCTCACCCGCCTCGCGCACCTGCCCGCCATCTCGGCGATCGTGCTCGCTCCGCCGCTCAGCGCCGACCCCTCGATCGTCGTCGGCACGCTCCGCCCGCACCAGGACTCCTGGCACCTCGCCGCGGCGGCGAGCGCCGTCGGGCTCGAGGCGGTCCGGGGGGACCTGCTCGGCGAGGACACCCTGGCCGAACGCGGCCTGCAATGGGCCGCGGGTGACTCGCGCAGCGTCGGGGAGGCGCTCGCCGCCCAGATCGAGTACGCCGACCTGCTCGTCCTCGACGGGGACCCCGCCGGTCCCGGGGCGGAGCTCGTCGAGCACCTCCGCGCCCCCGAGCAGGATCTTGTCGTCGGCCCCTACTCCCTCGACGCGGGCACGCTGCTGGGTCGGCGACTGGATCATCTCGCCGGGCTGCGACGGCGCGATGCCCGGTGCGTCGAGCCGTACGGCGGGCCGACGCAGCACGGCACCTGGACTCTCGACCTGAGCTCCGCACGACCGTTCCACCCCCGCCGCCTGCTCGAGAACATCGAGGACCTCGGAGCCGGACGCCTTCGAGAGCGCGGCCGCTTCTGGGTCCCCGATCGCCCCGACAGCATCTGCCAATGGGACGGTGCCGGCGGGCAGGTCTCGATCGGCGCCGTGTGGAGGGCGGGCCGCGACCTGCCCACCACGCGCCTGGTGGTGACGGGCATCGAGGCGGCCGACGCGGAGCGGGTGCGAGCCGCCTTCGGGCGCAGCCTGCTCACGGAGCGGGAATGGGCCGACGGTCTCGCGCCCTGGCTCGGAGTGGAGGATCACCTCTCGCCGTGGCTCGGGGAGCGCGACGCGCGGGTCTGACGGGCGTCCTCCCGGCGGGGCGACGGGCTCAGTCCCCGGGGTCCTCGCGATGTCCGCGCCGAGCCTCGGGATCCACGATCATCAGCACGTCGGCCGGGCCACCCTCGGCGCCGAAGGCGTGCGGGAGCATCGTGTCGAACTCCGCGCTCTGGTTCGCATGGACCCGATGGCGCTGCTCGCCCAGCAGCAGCGTGAGTGTGCCGGAGAGGACCACCAGCCACTCGTGCCCGGGGTGGGCGCGCATCCGCGACGGGGCCGGGGGTGGGCCGCTCACGCGGCGGCGCAGGATCACCGGGCCCGGCCAGTGGCGGATCTGCCAGCGCAGGGAATCCAGGCCGTGGTCGGAGATCGGATTGGAGACGACCTCCTCGGTGTGGGTCTCCACCAACTCGTCGAGGCTCGTGTCCAGGGCGCGGGCGAGCGTGACCATCTGATCCAGGGCGAGACGGCGCTGCCCGTTCTCGATCCGCGAGAGCGTGGACTGGCTGAGATGGGCACGGGTCGCAAGATCTCCCAGCGAGAGCCCCTGGGCGAGGCGCAGGGCACGGATCCGTTGCCGCACGAGGCCGTCGACCCCACCCATTTCTTGCGTCATGAGCAAGAGTCTATGCGCCAACGGCGATGCGTGTCTACGGTCGGAAGATGCCTCCTGACGAAGGCTTCCCACCACGAGAGGAAACCGCGATGACCCCTGCACCCATCCCCACCGGTGACGCCCGCCATGCCACCGCTGCCGATCAGCTCCACCCCGCCGGCGCCGGCGGGGACGAGCTGCCCGTCGGCACCGTCGACGTCGTCGTGATCGGTGGCGGCGCCGCCGGCCTCAACGGTGCCCTTATGCTCGCCCGCTCCCGACGCAGCGTCGTCGTGATCGACGCCGGCAGCCCCCGCAACGCTCCGGCCCAGGGGATCCACGGCCTGCTCGGCAACGAGGGCACCCCGCCGGGTGAGTACCTCGAGCGCGGCCGCGGCGAGCTGCGGCAGTACGGCGGCGTGATCGTGACCGGTGAGGTCTCCACAGCCCGAGCCACCGAGCCCGCGGCCGGCGGGGACCTGCGCTTCCGGGTCGACCTCGCCGACGGACGAGGCCTGACCGCGCGGCGCCTGCTGATCGCCTCCGGCGCCCGCGACGAGCTGCCGGAGGTGCCAGGCCTCGCCGCGCACTGGGGCCGCGGCGTCGTGCACTGCCCCTACTGCCACGGCTGGGAGGTGCGCGACCAGCCGATCGGCGTGATCGCCACTCGCCCTGCGTCGCTGCACCAGGCGCTGATGTTCCGCCAGCTCAGCGACGACGTCGTCGTCTTCGCCGCCGGCGTGGAGATCGACGAGGAGGCCCGCGAGCGGTGCGCCGCACGCGGGATCCGGATCCTCGAGGAACCGATCGAGGAGATCCTCGACGGGCCCGAGGGCACGATCGCCGGGGTGCGGCTCGCCGGCGGCGAGGTCGTGGCCCGCACGACCCTCGCGGTCGCCACGGTCATGTCGCCGCGGACCGAGGGCCTGGAGGGCCTCGGTCTCCGCCTCGAGGACGTCGGCGGTGGCATGGGACAGAAGATCGTGAGCGGATTCGCCGGGGCCGCCGAGGTGCCGGGGGTGTGGATCGCGGGCAACGCCGCGGATCCCAGCGCCCAGGTCGGGGCATCGGCCGCGGGCGGCGCGCTCGCCGGCGGGCACATCAACGGGATGCTCGTGATGGCCGACGCCGAGTCCGCGGTCGCCGCGCAGCGGGAGGCAGCCGTCGTCTGAGACGGCTGTGGACAGCAGCAGGCCGCCCCGTCCGACGGATCGGACGAGGCGGCCTGCTGCACGGGGCGGCCCCGGTGTCAGGGATCGGTGGCGTCAGCTCCGGCCGGCGGCGACCGGTCGACGGTGCCGCGCGGTGTCCTCGGCTCCCCGAGCCCGCGACAGGTGCGCGGCGGAGGAGAGGTCCACGTCGATGACGGGGTAGATGTTCCCGTCCTGCCAGGTCGTGGTGTGCTCCGAGGTGCGGGTGGAGCGGGTGAGGTACCGGACGTCCGCGCTCTGGTCGCGGAAGACGACGGTGCGGTATTCGGGGCGCTTGGAGCGCATCGTGTGCTTGGTGTTCTTCATGAATCTCCTTCGTCGACACGGGGTCGACGGTGTCTGTGGCCGACTCGCGGTCGGCGCTGATGTTCTGGCGCTGGTGGGTGCCCAGCGGTGCGGTGGCCGGTGCGTCCCCGTTCGGGAGGGCCGCGGAGTCCCACCTCTCGGCGGTGGTCGCGGCGCGGGGCGCAGGCCGTGCGTCTCAGGCCCTGCTCGTGCTGCCTCCGTGGCAGCGCGCCGGGCCGAGCCGTCGTGGTGGTCGGGAGGGCGGATGATCCGCGCGAAGGGCTGGAGCCCTGCCTCGTCGGCAGGCATCCCGTCCCTCCAGGTGCGGGTTCCCACCACCGGTGACGACTTCAGACGCTACCAGGTGCCAACGGTTCGGGTCACGGAGTTATTCCCCAGCCCACAGCGGCACGATGTGAGGACAGGGGTGCACGCCGCTGCGAGAGGGACCGCGGGCCCGGTATCGGGTGGGCCCTTGCAGGTGGAGCGGACGGGTCTCAGGCGCGCTGCGCGCCTCGACGCTCGCGGAGGGCGAGGGTGCCCAGCGGGACCAGCACGAGGGCGGCGCCGACGGCGCCCACCAGTAACGGCCCGCGGGCTCCCAGGTCAGTGGTCAGGGCCGCCCCGGCGAGAGCGGTGCCGATCGCGGTGCCCAGGTTGAAGATCGCCGTGGGCATCGCCGTGGCCAGGGTCGAGGCCTCCCCGCCGAAGCGGTTGGCGAGTCCCACCAGCACCGGGTTCGCGGAGAGTCCCACGAGGCCGAGCAGGACGAACAGCACGACCACCGCGACGGGAGAGGAGGACATGGCCAGCAGGCCGAGTGCGACCAGGAACGTCGACGCGGCGGTGACCAGCGGAGTCGCGTAGGGGTGGCCGTCGCCCAGCCGGCCGCCGATCACGGATCCCACCAGTGCTGCCAGTCCGAAGCCCATCAGGACCAGCGGCACTGCGCTCTCCGGGACCCCCGCCCCCTCGGTGAGGATCGGGGAGAGGAAGCTGTAGATCGACAGCACCCCGCCGGTGGCCGCCGCACAGGCGGCCAGCACCAGCCACAGCTTCCCCGAACCCAGGGAGGCGAGCTCGGCCCGGATCGAGGGGGCCGTGGCGGCAGCTCGGCCGGCCGGCACCGTGCGCGCGACCGCCGCGGCGAGCAGGGCAGCGAGCACGGCGAGCGTCCAGAAGGTGCCCCGCCACCCGACGAGCTGGCCGGCGAAGGCGCCCAGCGGCACCCCGAGCACGTTGGCGAGCATGCCGCCGCCCAGCACGATGCCCAGGGCGTGGGTGCGGATCCGTGGCCCCGCCGAGTTCACGGCGGCCACCGTGGCCACCGCCCAGAAGGCCCCGGTGGCCACGGCCGACAGGAAACGGGTGGCCAGCAGCACGCCGAAGTCGTCGGTCAGGGCCCCGGCCGCATGCCCTACGGCGAACACCAGCAGCGCGACGGACAGCGTCATCCGGTGCGGCAGGCGCAGCGTGGCCAGCGCCATGGTCGGTGCCCCCACGATCATCCCGAGCGCGAAGACGGTGATCGCGAGCCCGGCGTCGGCGACCGACACCGAGAAGTCCCCGGCCACCGAGAACAGCAGCCCGGCGACCACGAACTCCGTGGTGCCCATGAGGAAGGTCCCGGCCGTGAGGACGTAGATGACCGCGGGCAGACGGGCCGGGGCCGGGGCGGAGGTGGACGACGGGAGCGTCGTGGTCATGGTGGCGGGGACTCTCGGAGCGATGCTGAGCGGGCCTGAGCGGGCGAGCAGGGATCAGAGCGTCAGCAGCACCTTGGTGGCGCGGCGCTCGTCCATCGCCGCATAGCCCTCGGCGGCATCGGCCAGCGGCAGGGTGAGGTCGAAGACCTTCCCCGGGTCGATCTCCCGATCCCAGATCAGTTGGATCAGCTCGGGCAGGTAGCGGCGCACCGGGGCGGGGCCGCCGTGGAGGTGGACGGCGGAGAAGAACAGCTCGTCGCCGGGCAGCTCGACGTCGTGGGAGACGCCCACGAAGCCGATGTGCCCGCCGGGCCGGGTGGAGCGGATGGCCTGCATCATCGACTCCTGGGTGCCGACGGCCTCGATCACGCTGTGCGCGCCGAGCCCGTTCGTGAGCTCCTTGATGCGGGCGACGCCCTCGTCACCGCGCTCGGTGACGATGTCGGTGGCGCCGTACTCGCGGGCCAGGGCCTGCCGGTCGGCGTGGCGGCTCATGGCGATGATGCGCTCGGCGCCCATCTGCTTCGCCGACAGGATGCCCATCAGGCCGACCGCGCCGTCCCCGACCACCGCGACGACCCTGCCGGGGCCGGCCTGGGCGGCGTCGGCCGCGAACCAACCGGTGCCGAGCACGTCGGAGGCGGCCAGCAGCGAGGGGACGAGCTCCGCTGCGGGCGGTCCGGGGGTGGCGACCAGGGTGCCGTCGGCGAAGGGGATCCGGGCCTTCTCCGCCTGGGTGCCGATCTCGCCGTCGACGAAGACCGCGTGGACGCAGCGGGAGGGGTGGCCCTCACGGCAGATCTCGCACCGACCGCAGGAGATGACGAAGGAGCCGACGACGAAGTCCCCGACCTCCAGCGTCTCGACCGCCTCGCCGATCTCCTCGACCACGCCCACGTACTCGTGGCCCATGTGCTGGTGGTCGGGCTGGTCGACGCCGCGGTAGGGCCACAGGTCGGAGCCGCAGATGCAGGTGGCCGCGAGGCGGATGACGGCGTCCGTCGGCTCGAGGATCGTGGGGTCCTCACGCTCCTCGACGCGGACGTCGCCGGGGCCGTGCATGATGACTGCGCGCATGGGGATGCTCCTTCGTTCGGGTGACCGGACCATCACAGCTGATCGGCCCGCCGGCAGGGAGACCCTGCCGTGGGGTGTACCGACAGGGCATTCCCCTGCGGGCCGGGATCGACCTATCGTGAGCGGCATGGACAACCGGGCCGAGGTGCGTGAATTCCTCATGTCGCGCCGAGCGAAGGTGACGCCGGAGGACGTCGGGCTGCCGGCCGGTGGCGCGCGGCGCGTGTCGGGCCTGCGCCGCAGCGAGGTCGCGGCGCTCGCCGGGGTCAGCGTCGAGTACTACGCGAAGCTCGAGCGGGGCGCGATCGCCGGGGCCTCGGCCTCGGTGCTCGACGCGGTGGTCTGCGCACTGCTGCTCGACGAGACCGAGCGCCGTCACCTGCTGGATCTCGCGCGTGCCGCCGACGGCATCCCGACCTCGGGGCGCCCCCGCCGGCGCGGCGCCGCCGCCCCCGCGCCGATGCGACCGGCCCTGCACTGGGCACTGGACTCCCTGACCGACGGCGTCGCCTTCGTGCGTGACCAGTACCAGAACCTGTTGGCGACCAACGAGCTGGGGCACGCCTTCTACTCCCCGGTGATTGGCGACGGCGGACGGGTCCCGAACCTCGCCCGCTTCCAGTTCCTCGACCCCGCGGCGCAGGACTTCTACCCGGAGTGGGAGCGGTTCGCCGAGATGTGCGTGGGCAGCATGCGGGTGGAGGCGGGCCGGGATCCGCACGACGCGACGCTCCAGGACCTGGTGGGGGAGCTGTCGACCTGCAGCGACACCTTCCGCCGGCTGTGGGGCGCCCACGACGTGCGCACCCACGGGGCCGGGACCAAACGTTTCCACCACCCCGTGGTCGGCGAGCTGACCCTGGCCTACGAGGAGCTCGCGATCACCGCGGAACCGGGCCGCGCCGTCATCGTCTACACCGCCGAACCCGGCTCCACCAGCCAGGAGCGATTGCGGCTCCTGGCCAGCTGGCAGGCCTCCCGGCGGGCCGAGGCACGACGAGGGGAGGACCCGCTCCCCGAGCCCGAGGCAGGGCCCGCGCCGGCGTCCGCCGACGACGAGCACGCCTGACCCTCGTCGCGCTCGGCGACCTCATCCCACCCGGTGGATCTCGAGGTCGGTGCGTCCCGGCAGCAGGTCCGGGTGCAGTGCTCGCAGATCGGAGGGGTAGTCCCCGTCGCGCAGGCGTCGGAAGGGACGTGTCGGTTCCGAGTCGATCCCCTCGAGCCGCTGCCGCAGGCGTCGGATCTCCCGGACCACACCGGCCGCGCTGAGCGAGTCGGCGTCGTGGACGACGTGCAGGTCCAGCGCCTCGATCCCCACGTACCAGAGCGCACCGTGGGTGAGGGGGAACAGCAGGGAGTCGAGGTCCCCGCTGAGGCCGCGCGGGCCGAGAGTGCGCTCGTCCTCGCCGACGGTGACGACGATCAGGGCCCTGCGCCGGGTGAGACCACCGTCGCCGTACCGTCGCGGCACACCGTGCGCCGGGTCGATCTCGTTGTCGTAGGCGAAGCTGTCGGTCAGGGTGCGGTCCAGCCATCCCTTGAGGATCGCGGGCGTGCCGTACCACCACAGCGGGAACTGCAGCACGAGCAGCTCGGCGCGCGCGAGCTTCTCGTGCTCGGCCTGCACCTCGGGCAGCACCTGCCCCCGGGTGTAGGCCTCTCCGGCGAGCTCGGCCAGATTCCCGGGCCGGCCCGCGGGCTCGCCGAGGTCCGGTTCGCCGAGCACGGGGTCGAACCCCAGGGAGTACAGGTCCGAGGTCGCCACCTCGTGGTCGCGGGAGAGCGCCTCGACGCCGGCGCGGAACAGATGGCCGTTCAGGGACTCGCGCCGGGGGTGAGCGAGGACCCACAGGGCGGACCCGGGGGTGGGCGGATGATCGACGGGCATGACAGGCCTCCAGAAGGACGGGTGCGAGGCGGAGCGGGAGGCACGGCGAGCGTGCCGGACCCGCAGCCCCGACGGACCGGACCAGTCCACACTCTGCACATGAGACGGAGAATGCTCAGAACACTGGAACGGATGCGTCATCGTCTACTCTGGTCACGTGGACACGCTGACCGAAGTGCTCGACAACATCCGTGCCTCGGGCGCCCTGATCGGGCAGAACCTGCTCACCGCTCCCTGGACGGTGAACGTCGAGGCCGGCTCCACGATCACGGTCACTGCGATGCTCCGCGGAGACGGTTGGCTCCTGCGCGAGGGGGCGGAGCCGATCCACCTGGAGACCCGGGACCTCGCCGTCCACACCGGGCGGGGGAGCATCCGCCTGGCCAGTGATCCGGACGGGAGCGGAGGCGCCACCTGCGTCGTGACCCTCGACGGAGTCCGCGGCGAGACGGGCTGCTTCCTGGACGAGGAGCGACTCGGCCTCGGCGGCGAGGACTGCGCATCGACCCTGAGAGCCGAGCACGCGCTGCTCGCCGGGTCCTTCTCCACCTCGGGCCGCATCGCCGACCGGTTGCTCAGCGCTCTGCCGCCGGTGCTCGTCGTGGCCCGCGGCCAGCAGAGATCCCACGCCCTGGACCTCCTGGAGAGCGAGCTCGTGCACCGTGAGCCCGGCCAGCAGGCCGTGCTCGACCGGCTCCTGGACATCGTGCTGATCGGGGCGCTGCGGGACTGGTTCGCGCTCCCGGAGACCTCCGTCCCCGCCTGGTACGGAGCCGCCGCCGATCCGGTCGTCGGCCCCGCTCTCAGTGCACTCCATGCGGAGCCGTCGCGGGAATGGACCGTCGAGTCGCTGGCCCGACGCTCACGCGTCTCCCGCGCGACCTTCGCCCGCCGCTTCGCCGAGGTGATGGGGGAACCGCCCATCTCCTACCTCGCCGGCTGGCGCCTGTGCCTGGCGGCGGACCTCCTGCAGGACGGCGACGACACCCTCGGAGCCATCGCGAGGCAGGTCGGCTACGCGAACGCCTACGCCTTCAGCGCGGCCTTCACCCGGGAGTACGACGTGCGGCCGAGCCGATATCGATCGCGCTCGCGCGGGGGCACCGCGTAGCCTCGACGCCGACGAGGAGGGATGTTCGATGAGGGTCCTGATCTGCGGTGCAGGCGTCGCGGGACTGGCTCTGGCCCGCTGGCTCGCGCGGGACGGCCAGGAGGTCGTCCTGGTCGAGCGGGCTCCCGCGCGACCCGGCGCGGGCTACATGCTCGACTGCCGAGGGCGCGGCCTCGACGCCGTGGAGCACATGGGGCTGCTGGCGGAGCTGCGGGAGCACGCCGTCGACCTTGCCGAACTGGTCTACCACGATCAGGACGGAGCGGAGCTCGGTCGCTTCGCCGACGACGGGCCCGAGGCCGAGCGGACCGTCTCGGTCCTTCGCGGCGCACTGGTCAGGATCCTCGGCGATGCCCTGCCCTCGACGGTCGACCTCCGGTACGGCAGGACCGTCGGGGCGGCGCTCGAGGACGGCGACGGCCTCGACGTGACCGTGGACGACGGGATCGTCGAGCGCGTGGACCTGCTGGTGGGCGCCGACGGCCTGCATTCGCGGATCCGTGCCCTGGCCTTCGGTCCCGAGGAGCAGTTCCGCCGGGATCTCGGATTCCATACCGCCGCCTACGTGATGCGGGAGGCGGGCACGACCCGGTCCCTGGGACATGCCCTGCACATGATCGAGGGGTCGGGGTTGCAGGTCGGCGCCTATCCGCTGGACACGGATCGGCTGGCCACCCTGTTCGTCCACCGCGTCCGTCCGCAGGAGCCGCTCCCGCAGGATCCTCGGGCCGAACTGCGTCGCCGCTACGAGGCGACGGGGTGGATCGTCCCGCGCTTGCTGGAGCACTGTCCCGGTCCGGGCGAGCTGTACTTCGATCGCGTCTCCCAGATCGAGATGCCGACCTGGAGTCGGGGCCGCACCGTGCTCCTCGGGGACGCCTGTCAGGCGATGTCCCTGCTGACCGGGCAGGGCGCCGGGATGGCACTGGCCGGTGCCGAGGCCCTCGCGCAGCAGCTGCGTTCCGAGGGTGACATCCCTGCGGCGCTGGCCCGCTACGAGTACGAGCTGCGCCCGGTCGTCGAGCGGATGCAGGCCGAGGGTCGTGCCCTGGCGGAGGACTTCGTCCCCGTCTGACCCTCCCGGACGCCGGCGTCATCCCATCGACCGGGGGGGTGAGCATCTGCTTTTCGTGGACAGCGCGCTCGTCGGAGAGGGCGATCCCGGGTCAGTGTCGGGCGTCGCGGCGGGCCTTGAGCCAGCCGTCGATGACGTCCCACACCGCGATGCCCACGAGCGAGAACACCAGGATGATCCCGAGGACACGCATCGAGCCCGGTTCCACCCCGTGGTCGCGGAGGACGAGGTCGAGGAACTCCTGGTTCAGCAGCCGGTCGGCGGCGAAGAGGGTCAGCGCCCAGCCGAGGAACAGCATTGCGAGAGCGGTGTTGAGGACGGCCGGCCCTGTGCTCCAGCGGGCGCGCGTGTAGAGCAGCCCGGCCAGCGCGACCTCGGCGGCGATGATGGCGAACAGACCCATCAGCGCCCAGGGCCACAGGTCGGGGTGCAGGACCGGGACGGCGTCTCCGTCGATTCTCACGACGCCACGGAAGCGGTCCCACAGGAGAGCGCCCACCCCGAGCCCGCCGAAGACGACCGAGGCGATCAGGTCGGCCCGACCTGTGCCGGTCGGCCGTGACTCGGGCAGCTGGTCGACGTCCCACCGGTGACCGGTCTCGGCCCCGGTGCGCTCGAGGATGACGAACACGAGCGTCACCCAGAAGATGAGGTGCAGCGTGGCGCTGATGGTCACGGCGATGGTCTGCCCGATGATCTCACCGACATCGGCGCCGGCGATGACCTGGGCCAGGGCGACAGCACCCGCGACGCAGGCGGGGACGATCGCCAGTAGCAGCTTCAGCAGACGCCACCACGTGAGATAGTAGCGGGGCCCGAGCAGGTGGAGCGGCCGGTCGGCGTATCCGGCCGCCAGCGCTGCGGGGTCGCCCAGCTCGGTGAGCACGGTGCGTTCGGCCTCGGCGGGGTCCTCGCCCTGGTCGAGGCGGGCCTCGATGGCGTCGGTGACAGCGGTTCCGAGCTCGGCGCGCACGTCGTCCTGGGTCTCGGGCGGCAGCGAGGCGATGGTGGCGCTGATGTAGCGCTCGGTCAGGTCGGTGGTCATCTCAGTGCTCCTCGGTCGAGCTCGCGGGGTCGGGGAGGGAGGAGATCGCGTCGCTGAGCGAGGTCCACTCCCGGCGGAGGGTCTCGGCCAGGCGAAGACCCTCGGCCGAGGTGGCGTAGAACTTGCGGGGCCTGGCGTCCTCGGTGTTCCACTCGCTGGTCAGAAAGCCCTGCTTCTCCAGGCGTCGAAGCAGCGGGTAGAGCGTGTTCGCGTCGGTCGCGAGGCCACGTTTCTCGAGCTGCTCGAGCAGGCCGTAGCCGTACCCCGGGGTGCGCAGCAGTTGCAGGCAGGCCAGCACCACGGTGCCGCGCCGCAGCTCCTGCAGATGGGTGTCGACGTGCTCG
Organism: Brachybacterium sacelli; assembly: GCF_017876545.1. Lineage (NCBI taxonomy): Bacteria > Bacillati > Actinomycetota > Actinomycetes > Micrococcales > Dermabacteraceae > Brachybacterium > Brachybacterium sacelli. The sequence goes on from NZ_JAGIOD010000001.1 coordinate 1,382,471, forward strand.
CTCATGCGTGACATCATAGTGTGTTGCACACACTAAAGGCAAGGGCACAATGTTGTCTCTGGCGGGGGCGGGTGTCGGCGCGCGGTGGCCCGGTGAGCCACGGCTGAGCTCGGGCCGTCCTCAGTACTCGGCGGGGCGAGGCCCGGTCGGCTCGGCCGGTGCCTCGGGCGACGGGCCCTGCCCGCGGAACAGCAGCTGGGCCGTGCCGTCGTCGGCCGTGGCGCGCTGGGCCGTAACGCCGTAGGTGGCGCTGACCAGGTCCGCGGTGAGCGCCTCGGCCGGTGGCCCGTCGGCTCGCACGATCCCGTCCGTGAGCACCAGCACGCGGTCGCAGTAGCGGGCGGCGAGGTTCAGGTCGTGCAGCACGACGAGGGTCGCCGGACCCTGTTCCCGCACGATCTGCAGCACGTGGTGCTGGGAGCCGATGTCGAGGTGATTGGTCGGCTCGTCCATCAGCAGCACGCGGGGCTGCTGGGCGAGTGCACGGGCGATGAGCACTCGCTGCTTCTCACCGCCGGAGAGCAGGCCGAACTCCCGTCGGGCCAGGTGCAGCGCGCCGGAATGCTCCAGCGCCTCGGTCGCGATGCGCAAGTCCTCCTCGGTGGTGGAACCGAAGGCTCCGGCGTGGGGCACGCGGCCCAGCAGCACCACGTCGGCGACGGACAGCGGCACCTCACCGGTGATCTCCTGCGCCATCACCGCGATCCGCCTCGCGCGCTCACGACCCGGGTAGGAGCCCAGGTCGCGGCCCTCGAGAAGCACCTCGCCCGCGTCGGGAGCCAGCGCGCGGTGCAGGATCCGCAGCGCCGTGGTCTTGCCGCCGCCATTGGGGCCGACGAGCCCGACGACCTCGCCCTCGGCGATCGAGACGTCGACTCCGCGCAGCACCGGCCGGCCGCCGAAGGCGTGGTGGAGATCGCGCGCCTCCAGCAGTGCCGTGCCAGCGGTTCCGGCCCCGTCCTGGCCGGCAGGGGCCGGGCTCTCGTCGGCGTACGCCCGCCTCAGGTCCACAGAGGCCCCGCCCGCCTCGCAGGCGGCCGCGTCACGATCTGCCGGGGTCACCGGCCTCATCCCTCGATCTCGTGCAGCCATTCGTGGATCCTCACCACCCCGTCCACGACCAGCGGGGAGGCCGGTTCGCAGAAGTTGAACAGCAGCGGCAGCACGCTCTGCTCGGTCACCGCGCGCAGGCTCGACAGCTGATCCTGGGCGATCATCTCCTCGACCACGTCGCTGCCGTCGCCCTCGCCCTGATGGAGCACGATGAGCACATCAGGATCGGCGGCCAGCAACGGCTCGGCGCTGATCTCGAACACCCTCTCGGCGGTGTCGGCGAAGACGTTCTCGATGCCCAGGGCGTCCAGCTGCGCCGTGACCATGCTGCCGGCGCCGTAGGTGTACAGCGGGCCGCCGCCGAGGGAGGGGTACAGGGCGGCCGCCGTCGTGGTGCGCAGACCCTCCGCGGACCGGGCGACGGCGGAGACCCTCTCCTGCAGTCCGGCGACAAGGTCCTCGGCCTCCCCGGTGCGGTCGAAGATCCTCCCGTAGGTGCCGATCTCCTCGTAGAGGGTCTCGAAACGGGCTCGCTCGCCGTCGGTGCCGCAGAAGACGTCCTGGACCAGCACCTCCGCGCCTGCCCCGCGCATCGCTTCCCGGGTGATGCCATCGGGCAGGCCGAGGACGATGTCGGGCCGCTGCGCGATCACGACCTCCTGGTTGATCTGCAGATGGCCGGCCGCGTCGATCTCCTCCGACAGAGCCGGGATCGCTTCGATGCGGGTGAAGAGGTCCTCGTCGTAGTAGCCAGGAGGGAAGGAGCCGCCGCGCGAGACGACCCGATCCAGCACTCCGATCCCGTCCAGCGTGGTGACCGGTGCGGATTCCAGCAGCACGATCCGTTCGGGCGGGGACTCGAAGCGCAGGGTCGCCTCGCAGTTGGCCAGCTCGAGCGGGAAGCCTGCCGCACGGCCGGTCTCCGCGCCACCTTCCGCTCCGGCGCCGGAGGTGCAGGCGGCGGCGCCGAGGGCGAGGAGCCCGGCGAGAGCGGTGCGGCGGCCGATGCGACCGGGGAGCTGAGCAGTCATGGCGACCTTTGATCGGGGAGGGGCTGGCAGGGCGGTCAGGGGCGGGGATCAGGGCCGGCGCGCGTACAGCCGGCGGACGAGGAACAACAGGAACGGTGCGCCGATCGCCGCGGTGATCACGCCGATCGGCAGCTCGCGCGGGGCCATGACGACGCGCGCGAGGGCGTCGGCCCACAGCAGGAACAGGGCGCCGAGCAGGGCACTGGCCGGGATCAGCACCCGGTGGCGGGCCCCGACCAGGCGGCGGGCGAGGTGCGGGATCACCAGTCCCACGAAGCCGATCGATCCGGCGCCCGCGACCGCCGCCGCGGTGCACAGCGACACCACCGCCAGGAGGCCGATGCGCGCGCGATCCGGGGAGATGCCCAGGCCATGGGCGATCTCGTCACCAGCGCTGAGAGCGTCCAGCACTCGCGCGCCGAGCATCATCACAGCGACCCCGAGACCTGCGGCGAGCACGGCGATCGCCAGGAACGCATTCCACTGGGCCAGGGCCAGCGAGCCGAGCATCCAGAACATCACCGAGCGCGAGCCCTCGGCGGAGTCCGAGGAGAAGATCAGCAGGTTGGTCGCTGCCGTCAGCGCGTAGCCGACGGCGACGCCGGACAGCAGCAGCCGCAGCGAGGTCACACGACCGCCGGTGCGGGCGATGGCGAACACCAGCAACGCCGCCCCCATCGCGCCGAGGAAGGCGAGGACGGACTGCGCGTACTGGCCCAGAGCCGCGCCGATCCCGAACAGGATCGCCGCGGCCGCCCCGGTCGAGGCGCCCCCGGAGACGCCCAGGATGTACGGGTCGGCGAGCATGTTGCGCACCATCGCCTGCAGCGCCGCCCCGCAGATCGCCAGGCAGGCGCCGACGGCCGCGCCCATCAGCACGCGCGGCAGGCGCACGGTCCAGATGATCGCGTCGAGGGAGGGATCGGCCGAGCCCGCGACGGGAAACCCGAGGTGCTGGGCGATGACCTGCATGGTCGCGCCGGGCGCGATCGGGACCGGGCCGATGCCCAGGCAGATCATGAGGCTGAGCGCCGTGACGAGCGCGAGCAGCACGAGCACGGCCGCCGCGCGGCGGGCCCGGGCGCGGACGCCGAGGCGGTCCGGGCCCGGTGGCGTGGAGGGAGAGCGACCGGGCGTGATCGATGCCTGCGCGGTGAAGGCGGGTGCCGGCACGGGTCTCCTTCCGACGGCTTTACTTGAATGAGCGTACAAGCAACCCTGCATGGGGGACCCGGTGATTGCGCTCCCTTGCCGCCCCGTAGTCTCGGGCGGTGCCTCTGCTCACCCTCGCCCTGCTCGCCGTGATCATCGCGGCAGGAGCCGGCCTCCAGCGCCTGACCGGAATGGGATTCGCCCTGGTCGCGACCCCGTTCCTGGTGCTCACCGTGGGCCCGCTCGAGGGGGTGCTGGTCACGAACCTGTGCGGCATCGTCTCCGCGCTCCTGAACCTCGCCCTCGTCCACCGCGAGGTCCAGTGGCGGCGCCTGCTGCGCTTCACCCCGTTCTCGCTGCCGGGCATCGTCGTCGGTGTCCTCGTGCTGCAGGTGCTTCCCGCCGAGCCCCTGGCGGTGCTGGTGGGCGTGCTGATCCTGCTCGCGATCGCGGTGAGCGTCCTCGTCCGTCCGGGTGAGATCAGCGATGGGCTGCCGCTCAGCGCAGGCTTCGGCGCCGCCTCGGGATTCATGAACGCCACCGCGGGGGTGGGCGGTCCCGCGCTGGCCGTCTACGCCGTGGCCACCGGGTGGAGCCATCGTGGCTTCGCGGCCTCTGCGCAGGCCCACTTCGCGCTGCTCTGCGCCCTCTCCCTGGCCGCGAAGGGTGCCCTGCCGTCGATGCCGGGCGCCGGCTGGGTGGTGACCGTGGTGGCGATCCTGGCCGGAGTCGCGATCGGTGAGCGGCTCGCCGGTCGCTTCGCGGAGCACGCCCTGATGCGCCTGGTGATCGTTCTGTCGGCCCTCGGGGCGGTGATGACGATCGTTCAGGCGCTGGTGTGAGTGCCGGAGCGTCGGATCGTCCAGGAGCGCTCATCGGATCGTCCCTTCAACGCGCCGATCAGGACGCATAGCGTCGCAGCATGGCACTGATCTCCGAGCTCAGCCCCCACCCCGGCGCCGACACGATCGGCGACGACCCCCGAGGAGATCTCTCCGGTCAGTGGGCGTACCGCCTCGACCGCGAGGGCATCGGGGAGGAGCATCGCTGGTTCGCCGCGCCTCTGGCGCGCGGGGCGGCCGACGGGGCGGCCGACGCGGAGCACGGCCACCTCGACCTTCCCGGCTCACTCCAGGAACAGGGCATCGGCGACCCGGTCACGGTCGGGACCCCGTGGACCGGGGGGATCGTGGACCAGTCCTACTTCACCGAGGACCGGTACGCCCCGTACCGCCAGGGCGAGGACGTCTCGGTCCCGTTCTGGCTGCAGCCGCGCATGTACTACCGAGGTGCCGCATGGTTCCAGCGGGAGATCCAGGTCCCGGACGACTGGGACGGCCGCAGTGTGATCCTCGAGCTCGAGCGCGTGCACTGGGAATCGACCGTGTGGGTCGACGGGACGCGGATCGGGGCCGAGAACAGCCTGTCCACGGCCCATCGTCACGATCTGGGACGCCTCGCCCCCGGAACGCATCTGCTCACCGTGCGCGTCGACAACCGCACCGTGATCGACGTCGGGCCGAACTCGCATGCGGTCAGCGACCACACGCAGGGGAACTGGAACGGGATCATCGGCCGGATGCAGCTGCACGCCCGCAGCGAGGTGGAGATCGCGCAGCTCAGGGCATTCCCCGACGTGGCCCATCGCCGCGTGCAGGTCAGGATCGACATCGGCTCCGGGACCGCCGGCGTCGGCGAGGGGAGCGTGAGCGTGCGGGCCCGTCGGCTCGGGAACGCGGGGTCCTCGGTCGCCGGGTCCGGGACGGAGGCGATCGTCGTGCCCTTCACGGCGGACCACGGGGAGGACCTGGGCTCGCGCGGCCTTCTCGCGGGCTGCACCCATCTCGACATCGACCTCGAGCTCGGTGAGGAGGCCGCGCTCTGGGACGAGTTCGACCCGGCGCTCTACGAGCTCGAGGCCGATCTCGTCGCCCGCACCGGCGAGCAGGAGCACCGGAGCTCCGTGCGGACCGTCCTCGGGCTGCGGGAGGTCGGCGTCGACGGGACCCAGGTGAGCGTCAACGGACGTCGCACGTTCCTCCGCGGCAGCCTGGAGTGCTGTGTGTTCCCGCTGACCGGTTACCCGCCCACCGACCTCGGGTCCTGGCGGCGGATCGTGCGCATCGCCAAGGAGCACGGGCTCAATCTGCTGCGCATGCACTCCTGGTGCCCGCCCGAGGCCGCCTTCCTCGCGGCCGACGAGGCAGGGCTGTATCTCCAGGTCGAGGGCCCCATCTGGGCGAACCAGGGGGCGGCGATCGGAGAGGGGCGACCGGTCGACGCCTACCTCCACGAGGAGACCCGGCGGATCCTTCGGGAGTTCGGCAACCACCCGTCCTTCGTCATGATGGCGCACGGCAACGAGCCCGCCGGCCGCGATGCCGAGTTCCTCGCCTCCTGGGTGCGCACCTGGCACAGCCAGGACCCGAGACGGCTGTACACGAGTGCCGCGGGCTGGCCGGCGATCGAGGAGAACGACGTCGACAACATCCCCGACCCTCGCGCCCACCGATGGGGTGAAGGGCTGGACTCGCGCCTGAACGACGAGCCGCCGAACACCCGGGCGGATTACGCCGACTGGGTCTCCTCGCGCCGGCGACCGGTCATCAGCCATGAGATCGGGCAGTGGTGCGTCTACCCGGACTTCGAGGAGGTCTCCCGGTACACGGGCGTGATGCAGCCGCGGAACTTCGGGATCTTCGCCGACTTCCTGCGCGAGGCCGGCATGGAGGACCAGGCAGCCGACTTCCTGGACGCGTCGGGACGTCTGCAGACCCTCTGCTACAAGGAGGAGATCGAGTCGGCACTGCGCACCGACGGCTTCGGCGGATTCCACCTGCTGGGCCTGACGGACTTCCCGGGTCAGGGCACCGCACTCGTCGGGGTGCTCAACCCGTTCTGGGAGTCCAAGGGGTACTGCACCGCCGAGGAGTTCTCCCGCTTCTGCGGGCCGACGGTGCCTCTCGCGCGCCTGGACCGCCGCGTCTGGCGCGCCGATGAGGAGCAGGCCGTCGACGTCCAGGTGGCCCATTTCGGTCCCGAGCCGATCGTGGCCGACGTCCGGTGGAGCCTGCGCCGCGGGGAAGCCGTGCTCGCCGACGGGACGGTCGCGAGCGGTGTCGAGATCGGGATCGGCAACGGGACCCGCTTGGGTCCCGTGACCCTCCCGGCAGGGATCGTCGACGAGCCCGCGCAGCTGAACCTCGCCCTCACCCTCGAGGACGCCGAGGGCGGGATCGCCGAGAACGACTGGGACGTGTGGATCTATCCAGAGCCTGCGGAACCTGCTGTGCGTGCAGAACGAGCAGGAACGCCCCCGGTGTTCCCCGGGCCGCCGGCCTCGGTGCGTTCGACCGACGACCTCGAGGAGGCGGCCGCGCTCGCCGCCACCGGAAATACCGTGCTGTTCGAGGTGGCGGCCGACGCGATCGGGAACGAGATCGCTCTCGGCTTCACTCCCGTCTTCTGGAACACGGCCTGGACGCGCGGCCAGGCCCCGCACACCCTCGGCCTCCTGCACGACCCCGAGCATCCGCTGTTCGAGCTGTTCCCGACCGAGGGGGCGACGAATTGGCAGTGGTGGGCTGCGCTCCACGGCTCCCGGCCGATGCTCCTGGACGGTCTGCCCGTGGACCTGCGCCCCGCGGTCCAGGTGATAGACACCTGGTTCGAGGCGCGGCGGCTTGGGGCGCTGTTCGAGGCGCGCCTGGGCCAGGGCAGGATCATCGTGACCTCGCTGAACCTCACCGGAGGCGACGGCGCCTCGCAGCGCCTCGCCGCCCGTCAGCTGCGACGCAGCATCCTGTCGTACATGGCGAGCTCCGCCTTCGACCCGCAGACCGCGATCACCCCGGCCCAGCTCCGCACCGTGCTGCGTTAGACCGGGCCGGACAGCTCCGCGCAGGAACTCCGCGGGCGGTCCGATCGCGATCGGACCGCCCGCGGGCCGGGCCGGCCTCCGAACCGGCCGCCCCGTCTCACAGGCGCGCAGTCTCGAGATCCCGCTGACGGTCCCAGTCCGCGAGCTGCTCCCGAATACGGGCCACCTCCCGATCACGGGCCGCCGCGGGGTCCTCGTGGAAGACCAGCAGTTCGGGGAGGCTGGTCGCGAAGAAGTCGACCTGCACCTCCTGGACCGCGTACTCCTCGAGCCAGTCGGCGATGTCGGCCACGAGCGCATCAGCCTGCGCCGTCCTGCCCAGACGGAGCAGCGCCCGGGCCGCCGCGAAGGTCTCCACGCTGTACGCCGTCTCCGCCATCTTCACGAAGTCCCCGGTGGACCGTGCCGCGTGCTCCCAGCTGACAGCTGCCGCGGCGTCGTCCCCGCCAGCCGCGAAGGCGTCTCCGCGGGCGAGGTGGATGGTGGCGACATTGGCCAAGGGATGCCGCCCCTCGCCGAGGCTTCGGGGCGGATCGATCGAGCTCTGCAGGATCTCCTGCGCGTCCTCGACGGCGCCACGGGCGAGGAGCTCCTGGGCGAGCTGGACGTTGGCACGATCCCAGGCGGAGAGGACCTGGCCCTCTCCGCCTTCCCAGGGTTGGAAGCGACGCCCGACGAGCAGGTCCCGCGCCTCCGGGGCGCGGCCCACGTCCAGCAGGAGGTTCACGAGGGAGACGGTGAGGTCATCGCGCCGGGCGACGACCTCCAGCATGGGCTCGAGGGCCGCCAGCCGCTCCGGAGCGGCCACACCGGTGCGGACGGCGAGGAGATCTGCCTCGAACCGCAGCTTCGGCTCCGCGGGGGAGAGCTCGAGGGCCCGCGCGTAGTGGGCGGTCGCGGCCTCCGGGTCGCGCCGGATGTTGAACTCCGCGATCCCGAGATTGCGATGCAGGATCGCAGCCAGGGCCGGGTCCGGTGCGGCTCCCAGTGCCTGCTCCCACCGTGCGATGGCGTCGAGATGCCGACCCCGGTCGTACAGCCAATGCCCCAGCAGCGAGGCGGGCAGCGCCTGGTCAGGGGCCACGTCGGCCAGGAGCTCGAGGGCCTGGGCGTCGGCCAGGCGCGAGGGATGGGCCGAGCCGACAGGCAGCTTCGCCGCCTCGGCGATCGCCTGGCGCGCACAGTCGAGGTCGCCCGCGCGCTGATCGAGGGCGGCGAGGTGGAGCCAGGCGAGCGGCCCGACATTGACCTGGCCGACGGTCAGGGAGGGGGCGAGGTCGATGGTCCCATCCAGGGCGGCTCGAGCCTGCTCGACGAATCCTGCCTCCACGTACTCGAGGGCGACGTCCAACATCACCGTGGCGTCCGCGGTCGCGGGCCGGCCGAGGATGTCCTTCGCCCAGGCATCGAGCGGATCCAGATGCAGCGCCCACAGGGCGACGTCGGTCGCCTCCTGCTCCCGTCCGCGGACGCGCAGAGTCAGTGCGAGCAGATCGAGGCACTGGAGATGGTGGGGGTCGCTCTCGAGCGCCTGCCGCAGCAGATCCTCCGCCGCGTCGTACCTGCCCGCCCGGGACCGGAGCCGGGCCAGCGCGAAGCGCGCGGAGACGGCGTGACGGGAGTCCCACATCGCGGTGGAGAACGCGCGGGCGGCCTCCGGGACGCGCCCGGCCCGGTCCAGCGCGAGACCGAGGTGGTAGTGCGCCTCCCCGGAGACCGGGGTGGAGGTCCATTCCGTGGCGAGCTCGGCGCTGCGCCCCAGCAGCCCGATCGCTGACTCCGTCTCGCCGCGATGAGAGGCGCGCCGCCCGAGGTGGAGCAGCGCACGGGACTCGTGGGGATCCCGTCGCAGGGCCTCCTCGAGATACGCGGTGGCGGAGCGCGTCGCGTGGCGGTACTGCTCGAGATAGGTCGCGATCCTGACCAGCTGGTCCACGCCGGGGACGTCCGACGGTGCGGGCGGGGCGAGGGCCATGGCCGCCGGGGCCACGGCGTCGGGCTCCGCAGGACCGGCGAGCGGCACGTGAGCCAGCTCTGCCGAGGCCGTCGTGACCACCACCGTGAGATCCGCGACGGCGACCTGTCCCGGGACGTCGATCACCCGTGCGCTGCCCGGACAGAGATCGCCGTGGACCGCTGCGAGTTCGGCGCCGTCGGCGTCCAGCACCGTGATGGTCGCGTCGCTGTACCGCTGGGCGGGGCAGATCCTGACGCGTGTGCCGCCTCCTGGCTCCTGCACGCTGAGGGCGAGATGCCGGTCGGCGAAGAGGACGGGGCCGACGTCCCGGATCGGGTACCAGGTCTGCGAGAAGGTCTTTGTCTCGCCCGCGGCCAGGTACGCGAAGTCCGGCTGGTTGTCGGTGAACACGCCCGCCATGAGCTCGACGTACGGGCCGTCGTCGTCGGTCAGGTTCCGATCCCACGCGTGGCCGAAGCTGGAGTTTCCCCAGGTCCATTGCTTCTTCCCGGGGGAGATCTCATGGTCGGCGACATGGACGAAACCTGCCTGCCGTCCGTGGTCGTAGCCGCCGAAGAAGTCCTGGGAGGTGCCCAGTGCCATGTAGGAGGTGGGTACGGGGATGTTGCGGTACCAGTCCAGGCGATCGGCGTCGGAGCCGTCGGCCGCGCGGGCGGCGTAGTCGATGCCGTAGTACGGCGCGTCCGGGCGGGGGAACGTGACGACGGCACGCTTGGCGTGGTCGGCGACGTGGGTGACGTCCGAGGGGAAGAACGATTGGTAGTCGTCGTTGACCGCCGCGGCGACATTCGCCCACCACAGGAAGGTCTGCGGCACCTCGGTGCGGTTGAACAGGCGCACCTGGACCTCGATGCGAGAGCTGTCCGGGGCCAACCGGATACCGTGCATGCCCTTCATCCTCGCGAAGGGGTCATGGTCCGAGCACCACACGGTCGCTGACCCGTCCTCCTCGCGGGTGATCGTGAAATCGGTGGGCAGGTAGGTCGCAGGACGGTGGTGCTGGGGCCAGTTGAACTCGATGCCTCCGGAGATCCAGGGCCCGGCGAGCCCCACCAGAGCGGGCTTGATGACGTTGTTGCGGTAGAAGATGTCGTACTCGGCGACCTTGTCGTAGGCGATGTGCACGCGCCCGCCCAGCTCGGGGAGGACCACCAGGCGGATCCACTGGTTCTCGAGGTGGACGGCCTGCCAGGAGCGGGGCCGTGCGTTCTGCGAGATCCGTTCGTGGAAAGGCATCGGATACACGCGTCCTGAGGACCCCTGGTAGACGCGCTGGTCCAGGAAGGCCGGGTACGGATCGGGATCGAGGGGGTCATAGGTGTCGATGTCCAGGGGCTGGGACCAGATCGCGACACCGTCCTGCCAGGCGTCGACGGGAGCCTCGGGAAGAGTGATGCGGGACGTCATGAATGCGGGTCTCCTTGCTGCTGTGCGGGGCGGGGGAAGGGAGTCCGGTCAGCCCTTGACGCTGCCCTCGGTGAGGCCGGGGCGCAGGTGACGCTGGAGGACGATGATCGCGACCATCAGCGGCACCACCGAGAGCAGCGCTCCGGCGACTGTCATCTCGTAGAGCTCCGGGTGACGGTCCGAGACGCTGTTCCAGGTGACGAGGCCGAGGGTGAGGGGATAGAGCCTCTGGTCGGAGAGCATCACCAGGGGCAGGAAGTAGTTGTTCCAGGCACCGATGAACTGGAAGAGCAGGATCGTCACGCCGGCCGGGGCCATGAGGCGCAACCCCAGCGTCGCGAAGATCCGGAACTCTCCCGCGCCATCGATGCGGGCCGCCTCGAGGAGGCTGTCGGGTACGGAGGCCGTGGCATAGATGCGGCTGAGGTAGAGACCGAACGGGCTGACGAGCGAGGGGATCAGCACCGCCCACACGGTGTCGATCAGTCCGATGTCCGACATGAGCAGGAACAGGGGCAGCGCCAGCGCCGTGCCGGGGATCATCACGCCCGCGAGGAACACGTTGAACAGTGCCTCACGGCCACGGAAGGCGAACTTCGCCATGCAGTACCCGCCGGCGAGGGCGAGGAGGGTGGCGACGACCGAGCTGACCCCGGCGTACAGCAGACTGTTGCCGACCCAGCGCAGGAAGATCCCGTCATCGAAGGTCAGGACGCCGCGGAGGTTGCTCAGCAGCTGCGGATCGTTGAGCACGAGACCGGAGGTGCCGAACAGGTCGCCGGTGCTCTTGGTCGCGGCGACGAGGAGCCAGTAGACGGGGAACAGGAAGTATGCGGCGGCGATGGCCAGCACCGCGGTGAGGGTGATCCGGGTGGCTGGCGACGTCCTGCGGGACCTGCGGCGGGTCCGGGGTCGCGAGCCGTCTGCCGCCGCGTCGGGGATCGAGGTCGGGGGAGTCGGCCCCCGGTCGAGAGTGGTGTTCATCGCTCTGCCCTGTTCACGATCTTGAGGAAGGCGAAGGAGAAGACGCAGGCGACGAGCGCCAGCAGCACCGCCTCCGCAGCGGCGAGGTTCGTGTTGTTGTTCGCGAAGGCTTCGTTGTAGGCCGCGAGGTTCGGGGTGTAGGTGGACGTGATGGAGCTGCTCATCGACTTGAGGATCAGCGGTTCGCCGAACAGCTGGATGGTGCCGATGATCGTGAACACCGTCGTGAGCACGATCGCCGGTCGGATCAGGGGAATCTTGATGCGGGTGACGACCTGCCACGCCGAGGCGCCGTCGATGGCCGCGGCCTCGTAGAGGTCGCTGTCGATCGACTTCAGCTGCGCGATGATCACGAGCATGTTGTAGCCGGCGAACTGCCAGGTCACGATGTTGGCGATCGACCACAGGATCGTCTGCCCTGATAGGAAGTCCAAGTGCAGCCCCAGCGCCTCGCCGATGTCCACGAGGGGGCTGAGTCCGGGGGTGTACAGGAATCCCCAGAGCAAGGAGGCGATGACGCCGGGCACGCCGTAGGGCAGGAAGTAGGTCGCGCGGAAGAAGGGGACCCACCGGGCGGACGCCGCATCGAGCAGGAGCGCGAGGGCCGTGGCCAGCACGATCATCACCGGCACCTGGACCGTGCCGAACAGGAGGACGCGGCCGAGGGAGGAGACGAACCCCTGGTCGCTCAGGGCGTGGACGTAGTTCTCCAGGCCGATGAACGACTCGACGCGTCGTCCCTGACCGAGAGGGCCTTCGTGGGAGACGCCGTACAGGCTCTGGCGGATGGCCACGGCGATGGGGACGACGATGGTCGCTGCGAAGACCGCGGTGAAGGGTCCGAGGAGCCCGAGGATGGCGATCCTCCGGCGGGAAGCGGTGCTGAGGGTCATGATGATCCGTCCTCGCTCTCAGGCGGCGTCGTCGACCCGGAGGCCCTTGGCGCGCAGGTCCGCGACGGTCGCCTCGTGGGTCACTCGGACCGCGTCGACGAAGGTGCCCGTCCCGTTCACGGCCGCGGCGAAGGAATCGGCCAGCTGTGCGTAGGTGCTGGCTGTGGTCGGGGCCCACATCCACGTCGTGTCGATGGACTCGTCGGCGGCGATGAAGACGTCCTGCCCGGAGTTCTGCCCGTCCAGGAAGGGATCGGGCTGATCGAGCGCCGTGCCCTCGACGGCGCCGACGGCGGCGGGCCATCCGTAACCCCCCTCGATGAGCAGCGCGATGCTGTCGGGGTCGGTGTTGAGCCACATCGCGAACTCGGCGGCCTCGGCCTGGTGGGAGGAGTTCGCGAAGACGGCGGTGGTGGACCCTCCCCAGTTGGAGGAGACCGGATCCGTGGTCTCCTGCCATTGCGGGAGCGGGGCCACGGCCCAGTGGCCGGCGGTGTCGGGGGCGTTCCCGGCGAGCATCGCCTGCCCCCATTGCGCGGCGGGCCAGGCGGCGATGTCGCCGGACTGCACGGCGGCGTACCAGGCGCTGGAGAAGTCCGGCACGGTGGCGACGAGGTCCCGCTCGCGCAGATCGTCCCAGTACTCCGCGACGACGAGCGTCTCCTCCGAGGCGATGTCCACCGTCCAGACGCTGTCGCGCACGGAGAACCAGGTGGCACCGTTCTGCCACGCGAAGGAGGCGAACCAGGCCGCGTTGGCCGGCGGGAAGGTGCAGATGTAGCGGGACGGGGAGGACTCCCTCACCGTGCTCGCGGCCTCGGCGAACTCGTCCCACGTGCGGGGAGCATCCAGCTCGAGCTCGGCGAAGATGTCCTTCCGGTAGAACAGTCCCATCGGCCCCGAGGCCTGCGGTACCGCGTAGACGTGGCCGCCGAAGGTGCACTGCGCGAGCTGCCAGTCGACGAAGTCAGAGGAGCGTTCGTCCATGCCGAGCGGGCCGAGGTCCGCCATCCCGTTCTCGAGCACGAAGCTCGGCAGTTCCTGGTACTCGATCTGTGCGAGGTCCGGGCCGCCTCGCCCGCCCTGGATGGCGGCGTACATCTTGGCGTAGGTCCCGTCGCTGCCGCCGGGTGTGTCCTGGAGGTCGACCTGGATGTGCGGATGGGTGCGGTTCCAGAGGTCGACGGCCTGGTCGATGCCCGGCACCCAGGACCAGAAGATGATCCGGGTCGCGTCGGTGGCGTCGGCTCCGGCGCCGCATCCCGCGAGGGCGGGAACCGCCAGGACCGACGCCAGGGCCTTGAGATGGGTTCGTCGTCGCATGCAGCCTCCTCGTCGAGATGCGATGGGCCCTCAACCTAGGGAGCGGGACCTGCGGGCAGAACGGGACAACGCACGGCATCCCTGGACGATCCGCTGACACGGGTGGGCGCGCAGCGCGCTGCGGCGCCGTGCGGACCTCAGCCCTTCTGTTGGCTGCGGTACTGCGACGGGCTCATGCCGTGGAGTCGCCGGAACTGCCGGGCGAAGTAGAAGGGATCCTCGTACCCGACGTCCGAGGCAATCTCCCCGATGCTGCGCGACGTGGTGTCGAGGACCTCCCGAGCGCGGGCCATGCGCAGCTGAACCTGGTACTGGTGCACCGGGACGCCCAGGCGACGACGGAAGACCGCGGCGAAGTGGGAAGCGCTCAGGCCCACCGAGGCGGCGAGCTCGGCGACGCTGATGTGCGTGCCGATGTTCTCCCGCAGGTGCTGCGCCACGCGCTCGACGAGCTCCTCGGTGTCGACCAGCGGCGTGCGGCTGGAGGAGAGTCCCGTCAGGAGATGCCAGGCGATCCCCGAGGCCTCCAGCAGGCGCGACATGGTCGTGTCCTGCTCCATGGTCGAGACGATCTCCGAAGCCAGCAGGGCGGCGCTGCTGGGGTCGCCGGGAACCCGGACGGGCGCGCGTCCAGTGGCCCCGACCGCGGCGATGAGATCGGGGACCGAGGACCCGGCGATGTGCAGCCACCAGATCGTCCACGGGTCCTCGCGGTCCCCGCCGTAGGCATGGGGCGTGTGCGGCGGGATCACCGCGATCTGCCCGGAGCGGACGTCGAAGCCGCCGGCATCGGTCCGGATCCACCCCGTGCCCCTCACGCAGATCAGCACGATCGCCTGGTCGATCGGTTCGGGCCGGGAGCGGGCGTGCCCGAGGGCACGGGGGAAGTATCCGCAGTCGGTCACCAGGAGCTGGCGCACCGGGGGCCGGGTGAGGGCCGCTCGGACGTAGGGGCGGGGGAGGACGAGCTTGCGCTCTCCGGGGAAGCCCTCACGCAGAGTGCCTGCCTCGTCCGGGATGGTCGGAGGCCCCATCGTCAGCTCCCTTCACGACGCCGCGGTGCGTGCTCCGGACAGGGTACGGCGGGCCTCGACCCCGCCCCACCGGTCAACGGTCCTCAGTCGTGACGGACCCCGGGCAGATGGTCCGAGCCCAGTTCGTGCAGCAGGTCGTGGACGAATACGTCGGCCAGCTCATAGCGCACCTCGCGCCCCGCGCGCACGGCATCCACCCACCCGGCGCTCCGCAGCAGGGCCAGGGCGTGGGAGGTGGTCGAGTCGCTCGCCCCGATCGCCCGGGCGATGTCCGTGCTGCGCACGCCGGGGTGGGCGTGGAGGCAGAACAGGATCCTCAGTCGGCCCTGGTCCGACAGCAGCGCCATCCGCTCCGCGAGCTGCTCGAAGCCGCCCGTCGCGGCCAGCAGCTCCGAGAGGTTCTCGACGAGCTGCTCGTCGCCCAGGGGGCCGCCGTCGGCCGGCACGTGCACCGGGTGGTCGCCGTTCATGGGGCGAATCTACCCGGACGCTCGCCTCTGGACCCGTCTCGCGCCATCACGTACGCTGTAGTGACCGAAGACGATTAAATAGTCACTACGGCAGGAGGAGTCATGCCACGCCCCCGCATCCCCGACCGCCGAGAGCGGATCCTCGACGCCGCCCGCGACCTCGCTCTGGAGGAGGGCTGGCCCGCGACCACCGTCGCGCACATCGCGGCAGCCGCCGGCATCGGCAAGGGCGCCGTCTACCTCGAGTTCGCGGACAAGACGGCGATCCTCGACGCCGAGCTGCGGCGGGCGATGCGCCGGCTCACCGCCGCCGTGCACCGCCGCGTCACCACGACGACGGGACTGATCGACCTGACCGCCGTCTATCGCTTCGGCCTCGAGGAGCTGCTGGACGAACCGCTGATGCGCGCGTTCCAGCTCGGGGACGAGTCCGTGCTCGGTGACCACGTGCGCGCCGTCGGCGATGACCGCTACCAACAGAGGATGGGCTGGCTCGGGGACTACATCGCCCGGCTCCAGGACGCCGGCCTGATCGCGCCGGAGATCGACCGCGCCACCCTCGGGCACCTCCTCGGCGTGTTCACCCTGGGGCTGCTGAGCGCCCCGACCACCCTGGGCCCGATCCCCGAACAGACGCTGCGGGACACCGTGGCCCTGTTCGCCGAGCTCGTCGGCCGCGGGCTCGACCCCGGCCGGCCCGTCGACCCCGAGGCAGCACGCGACGCCCAGCTCGCCCTGCTGGAGAACCTCGAGACCCAGCTCGACCACCTGGACGACCCCGACCGGCCGCAGGAACCTGAGGACTCGGAGGAACAGGAATGAGCACCGCCACCACCTTCACCAGCTACGAGGACCTCACCGTGCTCGGCGGCCCGGTCCGCGTGCATCGCGCGGGGGAGTCCGGTACGCCCGTGCTCCTGCTGCACGGCGCCATGCTCGACACCGCCGAGGGCATCTGGCACGACGTCGTCCCCTCCCTGAGCGCCGACCATCGCGTGTACGTCATCGACATGCCCCGCCACGGAGCCAGCCGGCCCTGGAAGGGATGGCTCGGCGACGCCTTCTACGGCCGGTTCCTCCTGGCGCTGCTCGATGTGCTCGAGCTGGACACCGTCGCGATCATGGGACTGTCGATGGGTGGGGGCGTGGGCTTCCGCTTCGCCCTGCGCCACCCCGAGCGGGTGAGCGCGCTGATCCCCGTCAACCCCGGAGGTCTCGGCGAGAAGCGCCCCCACCACTTCCTGACCTGGGCGATCATCCGCACCCCGGGGATGCTGCGCGCATGCAGCTGGATCCTGGCCCACTTCCCGGGGTACCTCCGCTCGGGACTCGCCTCGTCCTTGGACCGCGGGACCGAGACACCGGGACTGGACCGGATCGTCCGCCTCGCCGGTCAGGAGGCCCGCGAGAAGCACCGCTTCGGCGAGCGTGCGATGGATGACTGGCAGCTGGACTGGTACGGCCCGCTGCGCACCCGCTTCGGCCGTCTCGAGGAGCTGCGGGCGCTGAAGGTCCCCACCCTCTGGATGCACGGCGCGGACGATCCGCTGATCGGTCACCACGAGATGGCGGCGGCCCACGAGGCCACCCCGGACTCCCGTTTCGTCACCATCGCCCACGCCGGTCACCTGCTGCCCTACGATCAGCCCGAGCAGCTGGGTATGCTCGCGCGGGACTTCCTCACCGAGAGCGGAGGAGGCCGAGGCGAGAACTGACGCCTCTACACTGTCGCGAACGACCGCGCCCGTGTCCCGATGAACTCTGTGAGGTGAGTGCGATGGTCGATCTGCTCTGGGGGATCGGAGGGATGGCGGGGCTGCTCTTGATCGCCGTCGCCCTGTCCAGCAATCGCCGGGCGATCCGGCTGCGCACCGTCATCGGTGCCTTCGCGCTCCAGCTCGGGCTGGGCGTGATCGTCCTGTACTGGGGGCCAGGCCAGTGGGCGCTGGGAAAGGTCTCCGCCGGCTTCCAGGCCATCATCGACACCTCCAGCGAAGGCATCGCCTTCCTGTTCGGGCCGCTGCTGCCGGCCGAGGGCGAGGGCAGCATCTTCGCCCTCCAGGTACTGCCGGTGATCGTGTTCTTCGCGTCCCTCACCGCTGTGCTCTACCACTGGAAGATCCTGCCCAAGATCGTCGAGTGGCTCGGCGGCGGGCTCGGCAAGATCCTCGGCACCAGCTACGCCGAGTCCGTGAACACGGCGGCGAACATCTTCGTGGGTCAGACCGAGGCGCCGCTGGTCATCCGCCCCTACATCAAGCGACTCTCGCGCTCGGGGCTGTTCGCGGTGATGGTCGGCGGCCTCTCGACCGTCGCCGGCTCCGTGCTGGTGGGCTACTCGCTGTTGGGCGCACCGCTGGAGTACCTGATCGCGGCCAGCTTCATGGCGGCGCCGGGTGCGCTGCTCATGGCCAAGATCCTGATGCCGGAGGACGATCCCGAGGCCGTCGCGCGGGAGGCCGCACTGGTCGAGGCCAGCAGCCACGCCAAGAAGCAGCGCGGGGCCGACGCGGCTGCCGCGGGGGTGGCGGGTGCTGGAGCGGTCGGCGCTGGAACGACCGCCGTGGGAACGGCCGACGTGGGAGCGGCCGACGCCCCGGCGACGGGCGCCGTGGCCACGGCCGACGACGGCTCCGCGGAGGCGGGCTCCGCCGACGCGGACCCCACCGATGCGGCCGGAGAAGCCTCCGAGGAGGACGACGACCTCGAGGAGCTGTCCTACAGCAACGTCATCGACGCCGCCGCGGGCGGTGCGGCCGACGGCATGAAGCTCGCCCTGAACGTCGGGGCCATGCTGCTGGCCTTCATCTCTCTGATCGCGCTGATCAACCTGCTGATCGGTCTCGTCGGCGGCTGGTTCGGCGCCGGCGACCTCACCTTCGAGCAGATCCTGGGCTGGCTGTTCGCCCCGATCATGGCGATGATCGGCGTGCCGTGGGACGAGGCCGTCGCCTCCGGCAGCTTCGTCGGGCAGAAGATCGTGGTCAACGAGTTCGTGGCCTTCTCCGGCTTCGGCCCGCAGATCGACACCTTCAGCCCCAAGACCGCAGCCATCACCAGCTTCGCCCTGACCGGTTTCGCGAACCTCAGCTCGCTGGGCATCCTGCTGGGAGGCCTCGGCGGTCTGGCCCCGGAGCGTCGTTCCGAGATCGCGCAGCTCGGGCTGAAGGCAATCCTCGGCGGCACCCTCGCGAACCTGATGAGCGCCGCGATCGCCGGCATCATGCTGGGCTGAGCACGTTTCGGGGCATGCGCCCCCGCCAGGGCTGCCGATCGGGCTGAGCACTGATCGATCCGAGCGAGCGCAGCCCCGGCAGGGGCGGGAACAGATCCCGGACCGGTCAACTGCCGAGGTCGTCCAGCGCCTGCTGCCAGAACGCCGTCTCGAGCCGGGTCGCGGCGCGGAAGACCGTCACCAGCTCCTGGAAACGGCGGTCAGGAAGAGTGCCGCCCGTCAGCGTGTCGAGATGATCGCTCGCGGCCCGGGAGGTCTGCTGGAACTCCTCCGCGGCGTACTCGTGGATCCAGTCGCGGTAGGGATGCTCGGGGTGCTCCGCCAGGCGCGGGGCGAGGCGGGCACCGATCTCCCCGTAGCCGATGGCGCACGGGGCGAGCGCCACCTCCAGGTCGAGCAGTCCGCCGGCCTGACCGCAGTCCAGGACGTACCGGGTGTAGGCGACGGTGGCCAGCTTCTCCGGCGCCGCCTCGAGCTGCTCGCGACCGATGCCCCACGACTCGGTGAGCCGCACGTGCAGCGCGGTCTCGGCGAGGATCGCCTCGAGAGCGTCGGCTGCTCGGCGGATGTCGGCGAGGCCGCGTGATTGGTAGGCCGCCAGGGCGTTGGCCCGGGCGAACTGGATCAGGAACAGATAGTCCTGGACCAGGTAGTCCTGGAACGCCGCCAGGGGCAGGGTGCCGTCGCCGAGCTGCTCGACGAAGGGATGGCGGACGTAGGCCTGCCACTCGTCTGCGATCTCGGCCTTCAGCGCATCGAACAGGGTCATCGGGCACCTCCTCCGGTCACGGGGCTGTCAGAGGCCGTCCGGTGTCCCGCCGGGCATCACGGCGACCTTGCCGCCGACGGCGGAGTCGGCGGTGCGGTAGGCCTCGTCGACCTGCTCGAGTCCGAAGCGGTGGGTGACGATCCGGTCGGGGTGGAGTCCCCAGCGCTCGAGGTTCTCGAGCAGCTCGCGCATGTGGTGGATGCTGGTGACCCACGAGCCGTGCAGGGTGATCTGCTTGTGGATGAGCTCGGCGGAGACGTCGGTGGTCAGCGTGCCACCCTCGCCGACCAGCACGGTGCGGCCCCAGCGTCGGGTGCTGCGCAGCGCGCTGGACTGGCCCGCGCCGTTGCCGGAGCAGTCCAGGGCGACGTGCGCGCCCTCGCCCAGCCGCTCCGCCAGGTCGTCCGCTGCGACGGCATGGTCCACGGCGTCCATCTCGAGCGCCTGCTCGCGGCGTCGGGCCGAGGGGTCGGTGCCGATGACGTCCGGGGACCCCAGTGCGCGGGCGAGCATCCCGGCAGCGAGGCCGACGGGCCCCAGGCCCACGATCAGCACGGTGTCGGCGCCGGTGACGTCGGCTCGGCGCAGCGCCTCGTAGGCGGTGCCGAAGCCGCAGGCCACGCAGGCACCGTCGAGGTAGGTGAGGGAATCGGGCAGTGGCAGGAGATCCTTCTCCTCGGCCAGGAGGTATTCGGCGTGGCCGCCGTCGCGCTGCCAGCCGTAGGCCGCACGGTGCTCGGAGAGGCAGCCGATGGGATAGCCGCGACGGCATTCCTCGCACAGCCCGCAACCGGAGATGTGGTAGACCACGCGGCGGTCCCCGACGGCCGTGTCCAGCACGTCCGCGCCGACGGCGACGACCTGCCCGCACGGCTCGTGACCGCCGACCACGCCCTGGTAGGCCTCGGGGCCGGAGCCGAGGTGCTCGCGATAGATGGCCCGCAGATCACTGCCGCAGATCGTCGAGGCCTTCACCGCGAGCAGGACCTGCCCGGGCCCGGGGACGGGCACGGGGACGGGACGCAGCTCGGTGCGTGAGCCTCCCGGCAGGAAGGCCGCCTGCATGGTGGCCGCGGGCGCTGCGTCGGTCGCGGTGGCCGTGTTCGCGTCATGGGCTGGGGTGGCCCCGGGGGAGCCGCTGCTGGCGGGCATGTCTGTCTCCTTCGACGGGGCGTGCTGACCAGACCGTATCGCGGGCGTGCTCAGGCGCGGTCGCCGAGCCCGACGATGTGCTCGGGCAGGCGCTCGTTGCTGCCGTACATGAAGTGGTTCTCCATGTGCTCGGAGAAGCGGCTCGCCTCGGTGGTGCGGCCCACGGCCTCGGCCACCTCGCGGATGTGGATGGGGGCGGCGCCGCAGCATACGCCCAGGTAGTTCACGCCCAGGTCGAGCGCTTCACGGGCGAAGGCACCGATCTCGTAGCGATTGGTCAGCAGCGGGTCCAGCGCCGTCGGGAACGTCCGGCCGTGGGGGGAGGGCACGCTCGCCCGCTCGTCCGAGAGGTTGAAGAAGGTGGGCTCCTCGGCCGTGGTCCGGTAGGGGATCGGCAGCGCACCCACGTGGCAGGAGACCGCCTCGCGGATCTGCCGCAGCCACGGCAGCATCGTCTCCGGGCCACGGAAGCAGTTCAGCCCCACCACGTCGGCCCCGGCCTGCTCGAGACGCTGGGCGGTCTCGACGATCCCCACCCCGTCGGCCATCTCCTGGAACGCCATGGGGGCCAGCGTCAGCACCACCGGCAGCCCCGAGCTCTTCGCGACCTCGAGCGCGGTCAGCGCCTCGCCGGCGTAGTAGAAGGTCTCCCCGATGATCAGGTCGGCGCCCTCCTCGACGGCCCAGCCGACCATCTCCTCGAACATGCCGCGCACCTCCGCCTGGCGGGCGGGATCCTCGGGGTCCCAGATGTTCGAGTTGGAGATGTTCCCGGCCACCAGATCGCCCGGCACCTGATCGGCGACCTCGCGGGCGATCTTGAGGGCGGAGCGGTTCAGCGGCTCGAGCAGGTCCTCCTTGCCGATCACGCGCATCTTCTCGCGGTGGCCGTTGTAGGTGAACGCCTCGACGATGTCGGAGCCGGCACGCTGGAAATCCACGTGCAGGGAGCGCAGGGCCTCGGGGAACTCGAGCGCGACCTCGGGCACGAACTCGCCGGCGGTGAGATAGCCGCGACGCTCGAGCTCGAACAGGAAGCCTTCGGCGCAGATCACGGGGCCGGCATCGAGGCGGTCGGTCAGGAGGTTCTGGGTCATCGTCTGCGTCTGCTCTCGGTCGTCGGTGAGGCGGGGCCGTGGTGAGCGTAGCCGCCGAGCGGGCGCGTGTCCCCGGGTGTGACCGTCCGTGAACGGGGCGGCGCGCCCTCGGCGGCGAGGCGCCGGCGGCCCTGCGCACGGCCCGGGGCCCGCCGCGGAACATCGCGCGGCAGGCCCCGACGCCTCAGGAGGCGGCGGGCACTCCCGTGAGGGTGGTGGCGTGGGGGTCGAAGTCGGCGGGCATGGGTTCGACCTCGGTGAAGGTGGAGTCGACGTCGATGATCGACCCCTCGGAGATGGCGGTCTCGATGGCGACCATGACGTCCAGGACGTGGGCGGCGATCTCTCCCTGAGCGCGGTGGGGAACACCGGCACGGATCGCGCGGGCCATCTCCAACACACCCAGCCCCCGCCCGGTGGTCGCCCCCGTGGCCGGCACCGGGGACGCCGACTCCCCGCGATAAGCGGTCAGCGCCGAATCACCCTCGAACACGTTGGGGTCGGGGAACGCGAGAGTCGCCTCGGTGCCGTAGACCTCGACGAACCCGGCCCGCTTGTGCGGGGAGTCGAAACTCAGCAGCACCGTCGCGTTCTGCCCCGAGGCGAAGCTCAACAGCGCCGCCACCTGAGTGGGCACCGTGACGTCGAAGACCTCACCAGCCTTGGGACCCGAACCGATGGTGCGCTGCTGACGCGCCCGGGAGCCGACCGCGGACACGCGCGTGACGGGGCCGAGGGCGAGGACCAGGGTGGTCGCGTAATACGGGGCGATGTCATACAACGGCCCCGCCCCCTCCTGGAACAGGAACGCGGGATTGGGATGCCAGTCCTCCGGGCCCGGGGTCTGGAACAGGGTCAGCGCGCTGGCCGGGGCCCCGATCGAGCCGTCCCGCAGGGTCCGCAGCGCGGTCTGGATCCCCGCGCCGAGCACCGTGTCCGGGGCGCCGCCCACGCGCACGCCCGCCGCGTCAGCCGCCTCCAACAGAGCCTTCGCGTCGGCGGGCTCGGTGGTGATCGGCTTCTCCGTCCACACATGCTTACCCGCCGCCACGATCGAACGGGAGACCTCGGCGTGGGCGGTGGGGATCGTCAGGTTGATGACGATCTCCACCCCGGGATGATCCAGCACGTCCTGCGCAGTGCCGGACGCGGGGACACCGAACTCCTCGGCGCGCTGCGCGGCGGCCTCGGGAAACAGGTCACCGACGATGTGGACGACCACATCCGGGAACGAAGTCAGGTTCTTGAGGTACTCGGCAGAGATCGTGCCGGCACCGATGAGGCCGACACCGACGGGTCCGGCGAAGTTCTGGGAGGTCACAGGTGGAATCCTTCAGGTGGAGGTGCGGTGGTCCGGGCAGTGGTGGCGCGGTGGGTCGGACGGCGACGGTGCGCAGGTGCGCGAGCGAGGCGGCTCTCCCTTCGAACATGTCCCCGGCGTCGTCGTCGAATTCGATCACGCCGTCGGCGATGGGTGCCGTGCCGCCCACGCCCCGCCTCTGCCGGCCTCACTTCACGGCGCCGGCGGTCAGGCCCGCGACGAAGTTCTTCTGCATCATCAGGAAGCCGACGACGACCGGGATGCTCACCGCGAGCGAGGCGGCCAGCACCTGATTCCAGTACACGTTGGTCTGCGTGGAGTACTGCTGAAGGCCCACGGCCAGGGTGCGGGTGTTCTCCGTGGTGAGCACGGAGGCGAACAGCACCTCCCCCCAGGCCGTCATGAACGCGTAGATGGCGACGGCGACGATGCCCGGGCGGGCGGCGGGCAGGATGATGCGCAGCAGGATGGTGAGGTTGCCGGCGCCGTCGACCTTGCCGGCCTGGTCGAGCTCACGCGGGATGCCGTCGAAGTAGCCCACCAGCATCCAGATCGCGAAGGGCAGCGAGAACGTCAGGTAGGTGATGATCAGGCCGATGCGCGTGCCCACCAGCGGCACCCCGAACATCGTGTCGATGTTGACGAAGATCAGGTACAGCGGCAGCAGGAACAGCACGCCGGGGAACATCTGGGTGGACAGCACCGTGGTCATGAACGGGCCGCGGCCGTGGAAACGCCAACGGGAGACGGCGTAGGCGGCCAGCGTCGCCACCGCCACGCTGAACAGCGTCGCCGCCAGCGTCACGATCAGCGAGTTCATGAAGTACCGGGCCAACGGAACCGTCGACCACATCTGGACGAAGGGCTCGAAGGTGATGGTGCTGGGGAACCAGGAGAACCCGGACTGCACGTCGCCGAGCGGCTTCATCGAGGTGGTGATCATGACGTACAGCGGCAGCGCCACGAACAGCGTGAGGCCGATCAGCACGAGGGCGCGGAAGATCTTCTCGCCGGTGGTCTCACGCATTGCTCTTCTCCTTCTTCCACTGGGTGAAGTAGAGGTACACCAGCGACACCGCCAGCAGGAACAGCAGCAGCAGAACGCTCATCGCGCTGCCCACGCCGAAGTCCCAGGACAAGAACGAGGCGTTGTAGATGTGGAAGCTGATGAGATCGCCGGCCCGGGGCTGCGCGCTGCCGAACAGCACGTAGGGGGTGTTGAAGTCGTTGAACACCCACAGGAACATCACCAGCAGCATGGTCTGGTTGACCGGGGCGAGCATCGGCAGGGTCACCGAGCGCCACTGCCGCAGCGGGGAGGCGCCGTCCATCGCGGAGGCCTCGTAGAGCTCACCGGGGATCGACTGCAGGCCCGCCATGAACATGAGGAAGGCGAAGGGCCACATCCGCCAGATCGCGACCACCACCACCGAGATGAACGCGTTGTCGCCGATCAGCCAGAACGGGGCGCCGTCGAGGATGCCCAGCTGGTCCACCAGCACGTGGTTGACCACGCCGGTATCCCGCTGGAGCATGAAGTTCCAGGTGATCACCGAGGCGTACAGCGGCAGCGCATACGGGATCAGGAACAGGGTGCGGAACACGCCGCGGCCGCGGAAGGGCCGTTGCAGGGCGACCGCGGCCGCCATCCCGAGACCCCAGCTCAGACCCACCACGAGCGCCGTGAATCCCACGGTCACCAGGAAGGAGTTCAGCAGCTCCTGGCCGACGGGGGTGTTCAGGTCGATCGCGATCCGGTAGTTCTCCAGACCCACGAACGGGGCCTCCAGCCAGCGGCGGATGAAGAACTTGGTCAGCTCGACGAAGCTCATCCAGAAGCCGGTGGCCATCGGGATGATGTGGATCAGCAGCTCGAGCAGCACCGCGGGCGCGATGATCAGGTACGGGAACAGATGACGCCGGGAGCGGCGCGGCGGTCTGGAGTCCGGACCCTTCGGAGGCGTGGTGGTCTCCTCCGGTGCGGTCAGAGAGGTCATGGGAGCTCTTCTCGTTCAGAGGTGGCGGGCGCGCGAGGGCCGACGGGGCCCTGCCCCGTCGGCCGGTCTGGCCTCAGACGCGGATCGAGTCCTGCGCGGTCTGCATGGCGGTCATGACGTCCTCGCGGGTGACCGTGCCGCCCGTGGCGATGGTCGCGAACATGGTGTTCATGGCCTGGCCGACGGAGGTCTCGTACTGGTCCTCCCAGGGGACCAGCGGCAGCGGCTCGGCACGCTCGCCGTAGATCTCCATGAACATCTCGGCCTGCTCGGTGTCCTCGGTGAAGGTCGGCTCGCCGTCGACCAGCACAGGCAGCGAGGCGAAGGGCTTGCCGAGCTCGGCCTGAGTCTCCGGGGAGGTCATGAACTCCAGGAACTGCAGGGCACCGTCGACGTTCTCGGAGTCCTTCATGATCGCGAGATTGATGCCCGCCAGGTGCGAGGCACAGTCGCTGACGGCATCGGCGGGGGCGGGGAAGGGGATCGCCTTGAACTGGTCCGGCGTCATACCCTGCGACTCGATCGTCGCGTTGGCGTTGTTCTGGTTGATGATCATCGCCGCCTTGCCGCCCGCGAAGGCGGTGACGGACTTGGTGCCGTTGTCGAACTGCGCGTTGGAGGGGTCGACGACCTTGTCCTTCTGCATCAGATCGAGGTAGCGCAGGATGCCGTCGACGACGCCGTCCTCGGTGAAGGAGGGCTTGCCGTCCTCGGTGTTCAGCGCGGCCCCGTTCTGGGTGGCGTTGATGAAGGCGAAGTGGTTGTTCTCCGTGTAGGAGCCGGCTGCCAGCGACATGCCCCAGACGTCGGCCTCCGGATCGGTCAGAGCCTTGGCGGCCTCGACCATCTCCTCCCAGGTGGTGGGCGGCTCGATGCCGGCGTCCTCGAGCATCGCCACGTTGTAGTACATGCCGTAGGCCAGCCCGTACAGCGGGATCGAGGTGGGGTCGGTGCCCTTGGCGCCGCCGGTGGCCAGGGCCGCGGGGACGTAACGGTCGCGGCCGCCGAGCGCCTCGAACTGCTCGTCGCCGAGGTCCAGCAGGCCGCCGGTGGCCTGGAGGCTGACGCCCCAGGTGTTGCCGATGTTGACGACGTCGGGGCCCTGGCCGGAGGTGATCGCGGTCTGGATGCGGGTCTGCAGATCGCCCCAGCCGATCACCTCGAGCGCCACGTCGATGCCGGTCTCCTCGGTGAACCTCTCGAGCACCGGGGTGAGCACCTCCTTGTCGTTCTCGAGGCTGGTGCCCTGGTTCGAGGCCCAGTAGGTGAGGGAGCTGGGGCTCGAACCGGAGCCGGAGCTGGAACCGCAGGCGGCGAGGCCGGCGGTGCCGGCGACGGCGAGAGGGGCAGCGGACAGAAGGGTGCGGCGTCGCATCGGGGTTCTCCTTGGTGCACCGTCATCGGTGATCGGTCGCGGGAACAGGAAGGCGCTCGGCTCCGGGTGAGGGTGCGTCCGGCAGCCGGGAGAGCCAGGGGCTTAATCGATTCGTGCTTAATCGATTCGGCGAGTATGGCTCTGCGGCGGAGCGGGTGTCAACGCGGGGGAGTCACGACACGGTCACGGTCAGCGGGGCGCGGGGAGACCGCCGGCGGGCGAGGCCGGGGTCGGTAGGGCAGGGCGCGGAGGGCGGGCGGATGCGGCGCGGCCAGGGGGTCGCCGGGTGTCGACCGGCCGAAGTCGGGCAGCGCCGGAGGAGCGGTGCGGCGCCGGTGTCGCCGGAGGTCGAGCGGCCGGGTCAGGCGGCGCCGGTGGAGCGGCGCGGCACCAGCGTCGCCGGGGGGTTCTGCAGGGCGGTGCCGCCGGCCACCTGGGCGTCGATCCGCTGGACGAGGAGGTCGCCCGCGGTGCGTCCCATCTCGAAGGGTCGGCGGGACAGGGCCGTGATCGCGGGAGCGGTGACCTCCGCGATGAGGGAGTCGTCCCAGCTCACGATGCCCAGTTCGGAGGGGATGTCGATCCCGCGGTCGGCGGCCGCGCGCAGGGCGCCCAGAGCGAGCAGGTCGCTCGAGGCGATCACGGCCGGGCGCGCGCTGAGGTCCCGGTTCGCCTGCGTGAAGGACCGGGATCCGGCATCGATGGTGTAGCTGCCCGAGGCGTGGGTGTGCGGGATGCCGTGGCCCGCGCACAGCCGGCGCAGCAGCTCCAGTCGCCGCCGCTCATGGGCGAAATCGGCGGGCCCGGTGAGCTGGATGCAGCCGTCGTAGCCGCGCTCGACGATGTGGTCGACGACGGTGCGCGCGTCCTCGGACTCCGCCGTCGTGACCTTCACGAAGTCCTCGGGGCCGACGTAGTGACCGATCAGGGCGAAATCCAGGGCCAGCGACTCCAGGATCGCGGGGCGGTGGTCACCTTCGGCCAGGTCCAGCAGCACCACACCGTCCACCCGGCGCTGGTGGGCCCAGGCACGGAACACGTCGATCTCCTCGTCGGGCCCACCGCGGACGAACCGCAGCAGCAGCTCGTAGCCGCGGGCGCTGGTCGCCGATTCGATGCCGGCGGTCACGGCCGAGTAGAACGGTTCCCGGGAGACCTCCTCGGGGTCCCTGACCAGCACCAGCCCGATGTTCCCGCTGCGTCCCCGACGCAGTGCCTGGGCACCGGAGTGCGGGGTCCAGCCCACGGCCCGGGCGTGCTCGAGCACGCGTTCGCGCAGGGGCGCACTCACCCCGGGCTTGTCGTTGAGCGCGTAACTCACGGTGGCCGGGGAGATCCCGAGGTCGTGGGCGATCGTGGCGACGGTCGGGCGCGAGGATTTCCGCGGCATGGGAGGGCTTCCGGGTCGAGGAGAACAGGTGTCCGGCCACATGACCGCCCGGCGCCTGGCCCGGCGTCGCGAGACGGGCGCTCTGGTCGGAGCGGGACGAGGGTGCGGGTTGCGCACATGATAGGTCCCAGGTCCCAGGTCCCAGGTCCCAGGTCCCAGGTCCCAGGTCCCAGGTCCCAGGTCCCAGGTCACGCCCCGCGCCCTGGGCGACACCGGTCCCGTCCTGTGCGGCACCGGCCCCGCCCGGCGCTGGTGCGGCACTGCCCACGGCCGGCGGTGACCAATGGCGAGTGAGCTGGTGATCGGGTACTGGCGCTAGAGCATGAGCTGTGGCATATATGCCAGTGCGGTCGGTGGAGCGCCAGTTCTCGACGATGTCACGCATCTTGGGGCCGGCGTGGTCGGTGATCAATGGCGAGGGAGCTGGTGGTCGGGTACTGGCGGTAGGGCATGAGCTGTGGCATATATGCCAGTGCGGTCGGTGGAGCGCCAGTTCTCGACGATGTCACGCATCCTGGGGCCAGCACCAGCACCAGCACCAGCACTGGCGCTGGGACCGTGATCGACGGAGGCTCATGATCCGACGCATGGCCGAGGGTCCAGCCTCGACCGACCGGTCGCGCGCGGGGACGACGGCGGTGCCGCAGGGGACGCGATCGTAGGATCACCCCACGGCACGCGTCGCCATCCGAACCGGCGCCCGGACCCGAGGAGGGAGCATGGCCATCACCTCGAGAGTGCTGGAGGCAGTGCGTCGGCCCCACGTCACCACCGACCTGCTCCAGATCCTCAAGGCGGTGATAGCCGCGACGGCGGCCTGGTGGTTCGCGCTGGTCGTGCTCGACTCCCGGATGCCCTTCCTCGCACCGTGGACAGCGCTGCTGACGGTGCACGCCACCGTCTTCCGCTCACTCTCACGCGGTGCCCAGACGCTGATCGCCTCCGCGCTCGGCGTCCTGATCAGCTTCCTGATCGGTAACTTCCTCGGGGTCCATCTGTGGACCTTCGCGCTCTCGCTGCTGCTGGGCATGCTCGGATCCCGGCTTCCCGGGATCCGCATGGAAGGCGTCGCGATCGCGACCACCGCGATCTTCGTCCTCGGCAGCGGTTTCGGAGAGCAGCAGCCGCTGCTCAACGACCGGCTGGTCGAGATCGCTGTCGGCGTCGGCATCGGCGTGGTCGTGAACCTGCTGATCATCCCGCCGTTGCGTGATCGGCAGGCCGCCGCCTATGTGGACAGCATCAACCGGCGCATGGGCGCGGTGCTCGGCGACATGGCCGAAGCGTTCTCCGTCTCCTGGGACACGGACCGGGCGGAGGAGTGGTTCGGCGAAGCCGTCTCGATGCAGGAGGAGCTCGAGACCGTGCAGGAGACCGTGCGCTTCGCGCGGGAGAGCGAAAGGGCCAACCCGCGCAGTCGGTTGCCGACGCCGCTCGGTCGACGCGGACGACCGGCTCGGGCCGGGCCCACCCAGGATGTGAGCTACGAGGAGATCCTGCTGCGGGTCGACGAGGGCATCCTCCACCTGCGCCATCTGGCCCGCACCCTGCGCGATGCGAGCTACGCCGAGGGGGCCTGGGACGACTGGTTCCGGGAGCGGTGGAGCGCCATCGTGCGTGACGCGGGACACGCCATCGCCGATCCCGACCTGGACGTCGAGCCCGTCCATCACCGCCTCGATGACCTCGCGCTGCACCTGTCCGACCAGGAGGGCCTGCCCCGACAGAGCTGGCCCCTCTACGGCTCCCTCATCACGAGCATGCAGCTCATCGCCACCATCGTCGACGACGTCGCCTCGACCCGGGAGGCGCGGGAGGGTGATCGGGAGAACCCGAGCACATAGGGGGCCGCGCACGATCACACGGGGGGGTCGGTGGACGATCACGCGGGGGGTCGGTGGACGATCACGCGGGGGGTCGGCGGACGAGCTCACGGTGGGGCGGCGCTCGATCTCGCAGGGGGTGGCGGACGGCGCGGGGGAGGGCCGTCGGGTCCGTTCCGCCGGTGCCGTGGTAGTAGGACCCGTCCGCTTCACGCGGCCATTGCGGAGTCGGGGGTGGAGCATCGGGTGTTCGCCCCGCGCAGCCAGTGCAGCATCCGGTACATCAGCTGCGTGGCCCCGGGCATGAAGCCCGCCCCATGGTGATAGGAGGAATCCATCGTGCTCACCACGAGCTCGGCGGGGAAGGTGCCCGCGTCGTAGTACAGGAGGGTGTTCGCGTGCCCCGGGATCGCCCGGTAGGGGATCTGCCACGGGTCCACGGCGACGGCGTCGCGCGCGTGCTCGGGCAGCTCCTCCAGGCGCACCAGCGGTACCGCCGAGCTCGGATGCGTGAGCACCCCGTGGTAATGCCAGTGCACCGCGTCGTCGGCCAGATGCTTCCAGAAGGGGTGATCGGTGTTGACGGAGCGGCGACCCACGTCCTCACGGAGGCGCCAGGCCCAGAAGTTCGTGCCGCGCCGCGTCTCCGAGGTGCCGGGGAGCCAGTCGCCCACGGAGTTCTCCCCATCGATGTATGCCCGCGCCCCGGGGGCCCGCAGGAAGTCCACGACCGACGGCGCGATGTGTGTCATCACGGCGGGATGCAGACGTGCCGCGACGAAGAGCCCGTCGAAGCCGTCGAGGTCGCCCTCGTGGAGCTCCGGGGCGTAGACGTCGGTGACGTCCATGGCCCGGACGGCCGGATCGCGCAGGTCCGCCAGGTGGGAGGAGCTGCCGGTGTGGAGGAAAGCGATACGGCTCATCAGGCCACCTCCGCCAGGATCGGGGCGAGTTCGAGGTGGGCGAGCGCCCGCTCGGCGAGGTCGGCGCCGGGCTGGGTGTAGCTGATCAGGTCATTGCCGGTGTGCAGGATCACCTCGCCCGCCCCCAGCGGATAGCTGACGTCCACCGGGAGGTGGCCAGGGCCGATCCCGGTGATGACCACGGCGTCCTGGGGCAGGTCCACGAGGTAGGAACGGGCGTAGAAGCCGGCCACCCCCAGGCGCTGGAGATCCTCGAAGGTGTGTGGCCCGGGCACCCCGGTCCGGTACAGCAGCTCCCGGCGGTCCACACCGTCCCAGATCGGGTGTGATCCCTGCTCGGTGAGCCAGAGATCGCTGGTGGCGTGGAACTCGAGTTTGCGGTGCTTGGGCAGGCCGTCGACGAAGGGCTCGAGCGCGTGCCCGCTGAACAGCAGCCGCCCCCCGGAGCGCACCCAGTCCGAGAGGTGCTGACGGTGGCGACGGAGGAATCGCTGGTCGCAGCCGCTGGCGAGGACGAGGCCGGCATAGGCGTCGAGGTCGATCCGGTCGAGGTCGTAGACATCGCGCACGGCGAGGCGCGGGGTGTCCTCACCCCCGGTGGTGGGGCGCTGGACGAGATGCAGGATCGAGGGCATCGAGGGCAAGGCGGCCTCCTGATCGGCGCCCAATAGACAAGGGCGCGGTTTCATATTGTGCTGAGGCTAGGCTAACCTCACTTTCGGTCGCGGGCGAGTCGGGGTCATCCCGACGCCCGCGTCATCGTGTCCAGCCCAGTTCCGAAGTGAGGATCCATGTCCGCTCGTAGATTCCGTGCCGCCTCTGCTGCAGGAGCCGTGCTCCTGCTGGTCGGTGCCGCGGCCGCCTGCACCGGCGGCCCCGGTCCCGACGGGGCCGGGAACTCCCTGAGCGGTCCGTCGACCGCCGACGAGCTGACCATCGCACTGGATGTGGACACCGGGCCCCTCAATCTCTTCGCCGGGGCGAGCGACCAGCTCGTCGGGCTGGTCTACGACAAGCTCTTCGCGCCCTCCCCCTACGTGGAGGACCCGCAGCCGTGGCTGGCCACCGAAGCCCGCCAGCTCGACGAGGTCACCTGGGAAGTCGACCTGCGGACCGACGTGACCTGGCAGGACGGCGAGCAGTTCACGCCGGAGGACGTCGTCTTCTCCTTCCAGTACATGCACGACGCCCCCACCGGGCGCTACACCCATCACGTCAACGACACCCCGTCGGTCGACGACGTCGTGAAGGTCGACGAGGACACCGTGCGCTTCGAGTGCCGCGATGCCTGCCCGTCGCTGGCGCAGGTCACACTCGCCGATCTGCCGATCGTCGCGAAGCACGTCTGGGAGGGCGTCGATCCGGCCGAGGCCAAGACGGTCCAGGACCTGCCGATCGGCACCGGCCCCTACGAGCTGACCTCCTACAGCCCCACCGAGGGATATGTGTTCACGGCGAACGAGAACTACTTCGCGGGGGAGCCGACGGTGGAGAGGATCACGATGCCGGTGATCACCGACCAGTCCGGGACCTTCACCGCGCTGCAGTCCGGGGAGATCGACGCGACCACCCGCACCCTCAGCCCCGAGCTCGTCGAGCAGTTCGCGTCCTCCGGATCCCTCGACACGCTCACCACCCAGGCGTTGAGCTTTCCCGAGGTGACGATGAACTTCCGCCACGATCCGCTGGACGTGCCGGAGTTCCGTCGGGCGCTCTCGGACGCCGTCGACAAGGAGCAGATGCTCGACGTGGTCGCGCTCGGCCAGGGCCGTGCCGCCACCCAGGGCTACCCTCATCCGGACGCGCCCTTCGCCAACCCGGACAACTCCACGCCGACGGACCCGGGGGCTGCGGACACCGCTCTCGACGAGCTCGGATTCACCGACGCCGACGGTGACGGGGTGCGCGAAGCCGATGGCGTACCGATCTCGTTGACGATGCTCGTCGACTCCGGCCTGCCCCAGGACGTGCGGGCCGCCGAACTCGTGGCCGAGGACCTCGCGGAGGTCGGCATCGGTGTGGAGACCGAGGGTCTGGACGCCGCGACCCTCGAGGAGCGCTCCCTCGAGAAGGACTTCGACCTGATGATCGGGGCCATCGGTGCACACGGCGTGGCCGACCCCGACCAGTTCATCATGTCCCACCGCTCGGGCTACCTCTGGGACTCCGACACCGATTCGGACTGGGCGCCGTGGGATGCGAGCTACGAGAAGTGGCTGCGCCAGACCACGCACGAGGGACGACTCTCCGTGATGCAGGAGCTGCAGACGGTCCACAATGCTGCCCCGACCACCGTGCCTCTCTTCTACCCCGAGGAGCACTGGGCGGTCTCGCAGGCCTACGGAGGCTGGTTCGAGAGCCCCGGCTACGGGATCGTCCACAAGTGGTCGTTCCTGCCCTCCGACGTCGTCGAGGCGGCCCACTCCAGCGAGGTCGACGCGATCATCGAGCGCACCGATCTCGAACCGGTCGCCGAGGTCGCCGAGCAGCCGACCTCCCAGGAGCACCAGCACTGAGCGCCGGACGAGGGGCCGACGTGGAGGTCGCCCGCCCCGCTGAGTTCGAGAGGACGAGCATGAGCAGGACGCGTACGAGAACTCCGACCAGCCGGCACCGGCGTTCCTGGGTCTCGCGCCTGGGCCAGTACGCCCTGGTGCTGTGGGTGGCGGTGACCGTGAACTTCGCGCTGCCGCGGTTGGCCCTGGGAGGCCCGGCCCTGGTGATGTACACGGGGGAGGGCGACCCCACTGCGGAGCAGCTTGCCGAGCTCGGGCAGCTGTACGGCCTGGATGACCCGGTGCTCGTGCAGTACGGCCGCTTCTGGGCGGAACTGCTGCGGGGGGACCTGGGTCTGTCCACCGGCCACAATCGTCCGGTCGCCGACGTGCTCCTGGAGCGCCTGCCCTGGTCGGTGGTACTGGTGGTGCTCGGTTTGGTCGGTGCGATCCTGGTCGGTGCGCTGCTCGGAGCGCTGGCGGCGTGGCGGCGCGACGCCGGCCACCCCGACCAGGACCGGGCTCTGCTGGTCACCGTCCTGGCGCTCGACGCGATGCCGGGCTTCTGGATCGCGATGCTGCTGATCGCGGTGTTCGCCGCACAGCTGGGGTGGCTTCCCTCCTACGCCTCGGCCCAGTTGCCCGACGGTGGCGGGGCCTGGCTGCTCGAGTCGGCCCGGCGCCTGGTCATGCCGCTGGCGACCATGATCGTGACCTCGATCGGTACCTACTTCCTGCTCGCCCGGGCCTCGATGAGCACCGTGCTGGCCGAGCCGTTCCTGCGTCTGGCTCGCGCCAAGGGCCTGCCCGAGCGCGTCGTCGCCACCCGACACGCCCTGCGCACCGCGCTGCTCCCGATCGTCACGAACGCGGCGATGGCGGCGGGGTCCTTGGTCTCCGGGGCGGTCGTTGTCGAGACGGTGTTCTCGTATCCCGGCCTGGGCACGGTGATCGCCGACGCGGTCGCCGAGCGGGACTATCCGCTGCTCCAGGGCGCATTCCTGCTCGCCATGCTCGGCGTGATCCTCGCGAACCTGCTGGCAGACCTCGTCTACCCGCTGCTGGACCCGCGGGTCCGTCGCACCGCGGAGGTGGTGCCGGCATGAGCCGTCTGCTCTCGACCTGGCGGACCCTGCCGCTGACCAGTCGCCTCGGTCTGGCCGTCGTGGTGGTGCTGTGCGCGGTCGCGATCCTGGCGCCCTGGCTCGCCCCCTACGACCCGAGCGAGCGCGTGGCCCGACCTTTCGCCCACCCCTCCCTCGACCACCCGCTCGGCGCCGACGACGCCGGCCACGACCTGCTCAGCGTGCTGATCCTCGGGGCGCGACCCTCGCTGCTGGTCGGTGGGATCGCCGCCGTGGTGGCCACGGCGGTGGGGTCCACCGTCGGTCTCACCGCCGGATATCTGCGCGGGGTGGTCGACACCGTGCTGATGCGGGTGGTGGATGTGGTGCTCTCGCTGCCGGTGGTGCCGCTGACGCTCGTGATCGGGGTGCTGGCCGGTCCGGGCCTGCCCACGCAGATCGTCGTCATCTCCCTCGCGCTGTGGGCGCCGATGGCCCGCGAGCTGCGCGCCCAGGTGCTCAGCGTGCGGGAACGCGACCACATCCTCGCCCTGCGCGCGGTGGGTGCCCGGCATGGCTACGTGCTGATCCGTCATGTGGTGCCGACGGTGGCGGTGCTGGTGGTGCCGCAGCTGGTGCTCGCGGTCAAGAGCGCCGTGCTGCTCGAGGCCACCCTCGCCTTCCTCGGGCTGGGGGACGTCTCCTCGATGAGCTGGGGGATGATGCTCAGCGTCGCGAACTCCCGCAACGCCTTCCTGACCGACGCGTGGCTGTGGTGGGTGGTTCCCCCGGGCGCGATGATCGCTCTGACCGTGCTCGCGGTCGCCCTCGCGAGCGGGGCGGTCGAACGCGTCGCGGCGGGCTCCGGAGCTGCCCGCCGTGAGCGTCGTACCTCCGGACCGCGCGGGAGGGCGAGGCTCGATGCGAGCGGTCGTGCTGCCCCCTCGGGGACCGGCGAGTTCACCGCGGAGATCCCGCCCGAGGGTGCTGTCACCAGGAGTGCCTCGCCCATCGAGAGTGTGCGGTCCACCGAGAGGGGCCCGTCCACAGAGCTCCACGCCGGCGCCTCGGCCCCGGCGCTGCTGCACCTCGAGGGGCTCACCCTCCGCTATGGCGACGGGGACGAGGTGGGCGGAGGATGCCGCGAGGTCGGGCTCGAGCTTCTTCGCGGCGAGGTGCTCGGCCTGGTGGGTGGATCCGGCTCCGGCAAGTCGACGGTCGCGTCGGCCGTGGTCGGCCTGATGCCCGCGGCGGCTCGGCTCCAGGGTGGTCGCATCCTGTTCGACGGGATCGACCTGCTCGAGCTGGGGCCGCGGGAGCGTCGCCACCTGCTCGGGTCCCGCATCGGCCTGGTCCCCCAGGAAGCGCAGTCCGCGCTGAATCCCGTCCACCGCGTCGGCGAGCAGATCGTCGAGGCGCTCCTGGTGCACGAAAGGCTGCCGCACGAGTCGGCCCGGGAGCGGGCCCGCGAACTGCTGGGCCTGGTGGGGCTGCCTGCCGAGCGGTTCCGCGCGTATCCCCATCAGCTCTCCGGCGGGCAGCGGCAGCGGGTGGTGCTCGCCATCGCACTGGCCTGCGGACCGGACCTGGTGGTGGCCGACGAGCCCACCAGCGGTCTCGACGTGCTGGTGCAGCAGGAGATCCTCGAGCTGCTGCGGGACCTGCGCGACCGGTTGGGCCTGACGATGCTCCTGGTCACCCATGATCTGCCGGTCGTGATGCAGGTCGCGGACCGTCTCGCCGTGATGCACGACGGGCAGGTGGTCGAGCAGGGTGCGACGTCGGCCGTGCTCGCGGCGCCCCAGCATCCGTGCACGCGTCGCCTGCTGGACTCCCTGCCGGAACTGCCCGACCTCGAAGGAGCCTCCCGGTGACCCAGACGCGTCCGCCCGTGCTGCGGGTGGAGGGCCTGACCGTGCAGTACGACGGCACCGTCAGCGTGCGCGACGTCGATCTCGCCCTGCACAGGGGGCAGACCGTCGCTCTGGTGGGCGGCTCCGGGGCTGGGAAATCGACCGTTGCCAAGGCCGTCGCCGGGCTCGTGACCCCGGCCGCCGGGAGGATCCGCCTCGAACTCCCCCCGGGCGGCACGGCGGCCGGCTCCGTGGACCTGCTCACCGCTCCCGCCGGCGCGCGCCGCGCCGCGCGACGCGATCTGCACCTGGTGATGCAGGACCCCTACGCCTCCCTGCCGCCGCACTGCCGGATCCTCGACATCGTCGCCGAGCCCCTGGTCATCCACCGGGTCGGGACACCGACGGAGCGTCGGGCCACAGCCCGCGACATGCTCGTCGCCGTCGGCCTGGACCCCGAGCGGTACGCGCGGCGGTTCCCGCACGAGCTCTCCGGCGGGGAGCGCCAGCGGGTCGCCTTCTCCCGGGCGCTCGTGACCCGCCCCGCGGTGATCCTCGCCGACGAACCCACCGGGATGCTCGACGCCTCGCTGCGGGCGGAGATCACCGAGCTCATGACCGGCCTGGCCCGCGAGCACGGCACCGCGATCCTGCACATCACCCATGACCTCGCCCTGGCGGCCCGCTCCTGCGACCGGGTGATCGTGATGGACGGCGGAGAGGTGATCGAGCAGGGCGCGACGGGGGATCTGCTGCGTCATCCTCGCCGCACGACCACCCGTCGCCTGCTGGCTGCGGCGCACCGCGGGGTCCGCGGCACGGTGCGCGTCGGCTGACCCGGGACTGTCGGCTGACCGGGGACCGTCGGTCCGCTGACACCCCTCGACCTCAGGTCGCCGTGCGAGCGGCGTCTGCCCGCTCACGATCTGATTGCCTCAGGCAACCAATTGGGTCTAGGGTCTGGGTCATGGACCGCGAGACGCTCGACCTGCATCGCAGCACACTGCGTGCTCTCACCGGCCTCATGTCGCAGTGGAGCTCACTGGATTTCCAGCGTCGGATCACCGCGCAGTGCGGTCTCACCCTCGATCCGGTCGCGGTGCGCGCGCTGTACGGCCTCGGCATCGCCGGCGGTTCGGCCCGACCCCGCGATCTGGCCGACGAACTCCACCTCACGCGGCCGTCCACCTCGAAGCTCATCGCGCGCCTGGCTGCCGCGGGCCTCGTCGAGCGCACCTCCGACGCCGAGGACGGCCGGGGGGCGCACATCGTGCTGTCCGCCGATGGCCACCGCACCTATGAACAGCTCGTCGACGCCGGGATCGGCCTCCTCGCCGAAGCCACCGGCGGCTGGGACGAGGCCGAGGTGCGCGCCCTGTCCGAACTGCTGACCCGCTTCACGGAGGGGCTGCAGTCCGGCCCCCGCACCACCACCTGAGAACCATCGAAAGGACACCTCATGTCACGCACCTACGTCATCACCGGCGCCGCCTCCGGCATCGGCCGTACCGCTGCCGAGATCCTCACCGCCCGCGGTGAGCGGGTGATCGGCGTCGACCTCCAGGGTGTCGACGTCTCCGGCGACCTCTCCACCCCGGAGGGTCGCCTCGCCGCTGCGGAGGAGGCCGCCGGTCTCGCCGGTGGCACCGTCGACGCGGTGATCGCCTGCGCCGGGCTGTCGATCCCGAAGCCGATCACCGCCTCGGTGAACTTCTTCGGCATGACCGAGTTCCTCGAGGCCATCCGCCCGGCACTCACCCGCTCGGAGGCACCGCGCGTCGCTCTGGTGTCCTCGATGGCCTCGATGCAGCCCGTGGTCCCCTCCCTCGTGGACGCCCTGCTCGCGGACGACGAGGCGGCCGTCGACGAGATCGCGACCCGCATGGCGGAGGACCCGCGCACCGCGAACGTCATCTACCCCTCGTCCAAGCGGGCGATCTCCCGCTGGGTGCGGCGTGAGGCGCCCACCGAGCGCTGGGCCGGGGCGGGAATCCCGCTGAACGCCGTCGCGCCCGGCACCGTCGTCACCCCCATGACGAAGGAGCTGCTGGCCAGCGACGAGGGTCGGGCGCTGACCGATGCCTACGTGCCGATGCCGCTGAACTCGCACCAGGGCCCGGAATCCATCGCGCACCTGCTGATCTGGCTCACCTCGATCGAGAACAGCCACTGCGCGGGCCAGACCATCTACTGCGACGGCGGGGCCGACGCGGTGCTGCGCGGCGAGGACGTGTGGTCCTGGAACGACGCGACGATGCGCGAGACCTTCGCCGAGATCACCGCGGGCCTGCAGGACTGAGCGCGACACCCGCCGGGTGCCCGACGTCGCCTCGATGCCCCGGGCGGATCGGGCGGCCGGGGGCGGGAGACGAGACTCGGAGCTCCCCGTCGCGTCCTCCCGGCGCTTCTGGGAAGCTGTGCCGCATGAACGCCGAGCCGCTCCCGCCGCCGCTGGTCCTCGCCGATCTCGCCGGCTGGCGCGACTGGCTGGATCAGCATGAGGACAGCTCCGAGGGGGTGTGGCTGCTCCTGGCCAAGAAGGACACGACGTCCCCGACCACCCTCACCTACCAGGGCGCGCTCGAAGAAGCGTTGTGCAGCGGCTGGATCGACGGCCAGCGCAGGTCCTTCGACGAGCACAGCTTCCGGCAGCGCTTCACCCCGCGCCGCCGGCGTTCGATCTGGTCGAAGCGCAACGTCGAGATCGTCGGCCGACTCGTCGAGGACGGCCGGATGCGGGAGCGCGGTGAGCGCGAGATCGAGGTGGCGAAAGCCGATGGTCGCTGGGACCGTGCCTACGCGGGACCTGCCACCGCAGAGGTGCCCACCGAGCTCTCGGAGGCACTCGCGGCATCACCCTCCGCACGGACGGCCTTCGCACGGCTCACCCGCACCGATCGGTACTCCGCGCTGCATCCGATCCTCGCGGCACCCAGTGCTGAGGTGGCGGCGCGCAGGATCGCGGCGCTGGTGGCGCGGCTCGAGCAGGACTGATCGCGCGGGGGAGCTGTCAGACCCCGGCATCCTCCCGTGAGGCCCGCACCAGCCGTTCGACCAGGTCGTCGGGGATCGGCTTGCGCGGTGAGAACGTGATTCCCGTCTTGGTCGCCTTCAGTCCGGCGGCCGCGATGTCCTCGGCAAGGTCGGAGATGGCGCCGGGGAGAAGATACAGCCCGCACTGTTTGCTGAACGCTGCATAGCTCGCGACGACGGTGCCCCCGATGTCGAACCCCGGCATGTTGTAGGCGACGATCTCGTCCGCATCCGGCAGGACGCGGCTCAGAATCGTGCGCAA
This sequence comes from Brachybacterium sacelli, assembly GCF_017876545.1. Lineage (NCBI taxonomy): Bacteria > Bacillati > Actinomycetota > Actinomycetes > Micrococcales > Dermabacteraceae > Brachybacterium > Brachybacterium sacelli. Next base: position 1,421,465 of record NZ_JAGIOD010000001.1, read on the forward strand.
TCTCTGCAACGAGGGTTGGAAGGGCTCCGGCGCCGCAGCGATGTAGGCGTCGTGGTCGGTGATCGCAGCCATGGAGGTCTCTCGCTTCCGATTCCTCGTCACGCTCTTCGCGCGCTCCTGCTCCAGGGTACTGCCGATGGTCCGACAGGCTCTCGCTGCGCCGGCGATCAGGAGGCCCCTTCCGGTCGCCCAGATCCTGCTCACCCGATCGCGAGGGGCGGTGGCGGTCGGGTACTGGCGGATGAGCATGTGCAGTGGCATATATGCCAGAGCGCATGCTCTGCGACCAGTACTCGACCGTCGACGGGGCAGGGGGTGCGGGGTGCAGCGCGAAAACTGCGGCGTCGGGGTGGGGGCGCGGGGAGCAGCGCGACAACGGGCCCCCGCCACGGTCAGGTGGTCAGGGGCCCGCAGGTCACAGCGGTGTCGGGCCGCTCAGGCGCCGATCCGTGCCACCAGGTCGATCTCCACCTTGATGTTCGCCAGCTGGGAGCCGACGGTGGTCCGCACCGGGAACGGCTCGGAGAAGAACTCGCGGTAGGCGGCGTTGAACTCCTGGAAGTCGGCGAGGTCGGCGAGGTGCACCGTCGTCTTCAGGGCGTCGTCGAGGCTCGCCCCGCGCTCGGCGAGCACGGCCTGGATGTTGCGCAGCACCTGGCGGGTCTGCTCCGCGACGGAGTCCGAGACCTCCCCGGTGGCCGGATCCTGGGGGCCGAAACCAGCGGTGAACAGCAGGTCGCCGCTGACGATCGCCTGGCTGTAGGGTCCCGCGGGCTGCGGGGCGTCGGTGGTGTGGAGTGCTTCCTTGGGGCTCATCGTTCTCCCTGATGTGGTGAGCGGGTATCGGTCGGTGCAGAGCCGGAGCCCTGCGGCATCCCGGGCGAGGCGCGGAGCCCGCCGCCGGGACGGTCACCGGTGAGTCGGCCACCGGTGAGAACGGGGCGACCCGCGACCAGCACGTCGTCGATGCCGACGGCGAGGGCGGTGGGGTCGTCATAGGTCGCGACGTCGCGCACGGAGCTCTCCTCGACCAGCGCCAGGTCGGCGATGCATCCTGACTGCACTCGTCCGCGTCCTCCGAGGTGGAAAACCTCGGCGGCCGCGGTCGACAGGTGCCGGGCCGCCTCGGCCCAGGTGAGGAAGCCGCGCTCGCGGACGTAGGTCGCGAGATAGGAGGCGAAGGTGCCTCGGGCGCGCGGATGGGGATGGGCGCCGACGAAGATCCCGTCGGACCCGCCCAGCTGCCGGGGATGGGCGATCAGCCGCCCGAGGTCGGAGACCGGTCGCTGGTCCCGCACCGCCATCACCACGTTGACCTCCAGTCGCGAGGCGGCCAGCAGGTCGAGCGCGGCGTCGACGGCGTCCGTCCCGCGACGCGCGGCGACCTGCGCCAGGGTCAGGCCGTGGGCCCAGGAGAACTCCTCGGCGATGGTGTGGGCGATCGTGATCAGCTCGGGCCACTCGGGACCCAGGCTCGGGTACTCGTCCACGCGGGGGAACCAGTCCTGCCGCAGCTGCGCGCGCCGTTCCGGATCCCGCAGCTGGTCCGCCGCCTGCGCGGGGTCCATGGCGTTCAGAGCCGGCGGCAGCAGCGTCATCCCGAGGATCGAGCAGCCGCGCGTGTACGGGTAGGCGTCGAAGCTCGCCTCCACCCCACGCTGCTCGAGCCGGCTCATGAGCCGGGCGGCCTCGTCGGCCCGGGTGTGGAAGTGCGAGATGTGCACGGGCACGCCCGCCGCGAGGCCGATGCGGGCCGCCTCCTCGATGCCGACCTGCGAGTTGTCCTCGTACCCGCCACGCATGTGCGTGACATAGGGGAGCCCGGCGGCGGCCAGCGGACGGCACAGCTCGGCGATCTCGTCGTCGGCCGCGTAGATCCCCGGCGTGTAGTCGAGCCCGGTGGAGAGCCCGACCGCCCCGTCGGCCACCCCGCGGGCGACCAGAGCCGCCATCCGCGCACGCTCCTCGACGGTGGCCGGCCGCTCCTGCCCGCCGAGGACCTGGTGGCGCACGGTGCCCGCAGGCACCAGGTAGGCGACGTTCAGGGGCACCGCGGCGTCGTACGTGGCCAGCAGCTCCGCGACCCCGGGCCCGCGGTAGGTGGGATGCGCGCCGTTGATCGCTGCGAAGTACTCACCGGCCCAGGTTCCGTCGCCAGGCGCATAGGAGACCCCGTCCTGACCGCCGATGACCGTGGTGATCCCCTGCCGCAGCAGGGCGAGCTGCACGTCCTCGTCGAAGACGGCGCCCTCGGCGTGGGAGTGGGCATCGATGAAGCCCGGCATCACCAGGCGCCCGTCGGCCTCGAGGATCTCTGCGCCCGCGGCATCGGCGGCAGGGATCTCGCCGACGGCGGCGATGCGCTCGCCGACCACGAGCACGTCGGCCTCGCGCACGGTCCCGCCCTCGACGACGCGGCCGCCCCGGATCAGCAGTGGCACAGCAGCTCCCTCCGGCTCGCGCCCTGGTTCCCCCGCTCGGTTCCTGCTCATGCTCCCGATCCTCGCAGAGCGTGCAGGCGCCCGGGGTCGGCGGTATCGGGCCGCACGGTGGCGGTGGCGGTGGCGACCGCGCCGACGGTGCTGATCACCACGACGTAGAGGACCACCGGCCAGATCGAGCCTCCGGCCCAGCCCACCAGCGCCGTCGCGATCAGCGGGGCGAGGCCGCCGCCGAAGGTGTTCGACAGCTGGTACCCGATGTTGACGCCGGTGGTGCGCTGCTCGACGTCGAACATCTCGGTGAGCATGGTCTGCAGGGTGCCCTGCATCGCGATGCCCGGGATCACGAAGCCCACGATCATGCCCAGCCAGATCAGCGCCGGCTCATGCGTGCCGTACAGGGCGAAGGCGGGCCACACCAGCAGCGCGAAGCCGACGCAACCGGCGATGTAGACCCGCTGACGACCGATCCGGTCCGAGAGGGCGCCGTAGGCGGGGGCCATGACGATCTGCAGCGCGCCGACGATCATGGTGCCGATGAAGCCGACCTGCGCGGGGATGCCGTCGGAGACCATGAAGGCGAGGCCGAAGGTGAGCACCACGTAACCGGCGATCGACTGCGGCAGGCCGATCAGGATTCCGAGCACGGCGTTCTTGGGGTGGCGCAGCACCTCGCGAAGCGGCGAGGGGGCGGCGACCTTCTTCTCGGCGACGTCGCGGCTGTGCTGGGTGAATTCCTCGGACTCCTCGAGGTGGCGGCGCAGGATGACCGCGATGATCGCCAGGACCAGCGCGAACAGGAAGGGGATGCGCCATCCCCAGGTCATGAAGAACGACTCCGGGCCGGCGCCGAGGCCCGCCATCATGCCCGCGGAGGCGACGTTGGCGATGCCGGCGCCGCTGATGAGGAACGCGCCGTACAGTCCGCGACGGCCGACGGGGGCGTGCTCGACGACCATGGTCGCCGCCCCGCCCATCTCGCCGCCGACGAACAACCCCTGGAACATGCGAGCGATGACCAGCAGGATCGGGGCGGCGAGTCCGATCGAGGCATCCGAGGGGATCAGACCGATCGCGGCGGTGGTCAGCCCCATGCCGACTACGGTGATCATGAGGGTGAGCTTGCGGCCGAAGCGGTCGCCGATGTAGCCGAACACGAGCCCGCCGACAGGGCGGAGCAGGAACCCGACGGCGAAGGTCGCGAAGCTGGAGAGCTGCGCGACGAAGGCCGAGTCGGAGGAGAAGAACACGGCGGGGAAGACCGCGGCCGACGCCAGGCCGTACAGGTAATAGTCGAAATACTCCATCAGCGTGCCGATGGAACCGCCGGCGATGGTGCGCCGTTGCGTGGGGGTGAGTCGCGCGGACGGGGCCGCGGACTGGGCGGTCGGCTGCATGCAGGTCCTCCTCGACGAGCTGTATTGACTGGATTTATACATGCTTGACAGAGGTTACGTCCAATGGGGTGTCATGATGGCTCCATGGATGCCGCACCGAGCCCCCTCGTCCCGTCTCCGCCCAGGGCGGACGCGCGGTTCGCGAGCTTCGAGGAGGCCTACCGGACACTCACCCCGTTGATGGAGGCCATCGCCGCGGTCGTCGGCCCGCACTGCGAGGTGGTGCTGCACGACCTCAGTCGCGGGGACCTCGACAGCTCGGTCGCCGCGATCGTGAACGGGCACCTCAGCGGGCGGACCGTCGGCGGGCCGTCCACCAACCTGGGCGTCGAGGTGCTGCGCGACCAGAGCACCGACCACGACGCCCACGGGTACCGGGGTCGCACCGCCGACGGGCGGGAGCTGATCAGCTCCTCGGTCTACTACCGCGACCAGGCGGGGAGCGTCATCGCCGCCTTCTGCATCAACGTCGACCTCACACCCGTCCAGACCGCCATGACCGCGCTCGGTGCGCTCGTGCCGGAGGCCCGCGAGGACGTGGTGGAGCGACCGAGGGAGCTGGTGGGACCGGACATCTCCAGCGTGCTCGAGGACATGGTCGAGGAGGCGATCGCCGCGGTCGGCAAGCCCGTGCCGTCGCTGGCCAAGGCCGACCGGATCCAGATCCTGCGCCTGCTCGAGGAGCGCGGCGCCTTCCGGATCAAACGCGCGGCGGACAAGGTCTCCTCCCGGCTCGGTGTCTCCCGGGTGACGATCTACGGGTATCTCGACGAGGTGCGGCGGGGCTGAGGACGCCACCTCGGGCAGCTCAGCGTGCCGGGCGCCGCCGCTGCGGCCGGGAACTACGCTCCGAGTTCCCAGGGGCTCATGACGTCGAGCCCCGGACATCCCTGGAAGTCCTTGAGGTTGCGCGTGTGTGCCGACGCATGGGCCGTTCGGACGATGCCGGCGATCCGACGCACCGGCCGCGCGGCCGATGTGGGGACGCCGTCTGATTCCTAGCGTGGTGGCATGCACCCACAGCAGCCTTCTCACGGACAGCGCCGGATCCACGGGTGTCGCGGCCGCCGGCGGTCGGGCCGTGCGGCCCAGGTCGTCGGCCTGCTGGCGCTGTGCGGCATCGGGGCCGAGCTGCTGCTCGCGTACGACGAGACTACGGGCGACCCGATCGCGATCGCCGTCGCGCTGGTCATCTTCGGGGCGCTCTACGGTGCTCCGGCCCTGCTCGTCCGTGAGCTGAGCCGTCGTGCCGGCTGGGGTTGGCCGAGCATGCTGCTGCAGTTCGCCGCACTCGGTGTGGTGCAGGCGTGTCTCATCGACCAGTCGCTGTTCGCCGCCGACTACGGCGGCTACGAGGGCTGGGCCGAGAGCCGCGAGCCGACACTGATCCCGGCACTCGGGTTCAGCGGATACAACGCCTTCACCTTTCTCATCGGGCACCTGCTGTTCAGTTTCGCGGCCCCGGTCGCTCTGGCCGAGGCGTGGGCGCCGCAACGGGCGAGGACGCCGTGGCTCGGCCCGCTCGGGACGGTTCTCGCCGGGGTCGCGTATCTTGCGGCAGCAGCTCTGATCGTCACCGATCCTCAGTCCTGGTCAGCGAGCATGCCGCAGCTGGTGGGCGCCGTCGGGGTGGTCGTGGTACTGGTGGGCACGGCCGCCCTCGTCGGTCGTCGCGGACGAGGAGAGGCGAGCGAGCGGCCCTCGCGCCGCGGCGAGATCCCGTTGTGGGCGGTCGTCCTCCCGGCTCTGGTGGCCGCGGCGGCTCCGGACTTCGTGCCGCCGACGTGGCCGGGAGTGGCCGGTGCGGTCGCGATCACCGCTGGGTTCGGGGTCCTCCTGCTGCTCTCTGTGCGCAGGAGGCGGTGGGGCATCAGCCAGACAGCGGCCGTCGGGCTGGGCTTCCTGCTCGCACGCGGTCTGATGGCCTTCACGTACTTCCCGCTGATCGGTGACGTCTCCGCGGCGGCGAAGTATGCCCACAGCGCCGTCATGCTGCTCGCGGTGCTGGTCGCCGGAGCGCTGGCGCTGTCGCCTCGCGCGGGTGTGCGATCGTCTCTCCCATGAGGCTGTACCTGTCGTCGTACCAGCTCGGCGACCGCCCTGACCTCCTCGCGTCCATGGTGCGCGGCGAGCGGCGCGGAGCGGTGATCGCCAATGCCCTGGACGGTGGGGATCAGGATTGCCGCGCCACCGATACCCGGCGCCAGATCGCCTCCCTGGCGGAGCTCGGCCTCGAGGCGGTGGACCTGGACCTGCGCGAGCACGACCCCTCCTCGATCGAGGCCGCCGTGGGTCGGCCGGACTTCCTCTGGATCCGCGGCGGGAACGTCTTCACCCTGCGTATGGCGTTGGCGAGGTCAGGGATGGACGCGCTCCTGCTCGACGGCCTGCGACGGGACGCCTTCGTCTGCGCAGGTTTCAGCGCCGGCGCGTGTGTCCTGGCGCCGAGCCTGCACGGGCTGGAGCACTGCGACCCGGTGGAGGACTGCCTCGCGACCCACGGCGAGGTCCGCTACGACGGGCTCGGAATCCTGGACCGCCCCGTCGTCCCGCACCTGCGCTCGCCGGGACACCCGGAGACGACGCTGCTAGGTGAGGTCGCGGCGCGCTACGACACCGAGAAGCGGCCGTACTGGGCGCTGCGCGACGGGCAGGTCCTGGTCGTGGACGGGGGCGCGCCGGCAGTTTGGTGAGCAGTCGCGGGCGCTCCCGGCCGGACTCTCCCGCGCAGCCTTCCTAGAAGAACGTCTCGACGGCCTCACGCACGGTGCCGGTCCCGGAATCGACGATCGGGATCAGCCGCCACTTGTCGAAGGCCGTGCACGGGTGCGAGAGGCCCAGGGTGACCACGTCGCCGAGCGCGAGCGAGGAATCGCCCTCCCAGCGCAGGAAGGCGTGCTGGTCGTTCAGCGCGGTGATCTCCGCCTCCAGCGGCTGCTCCTGCCCGCCGAGCCTCCTGGCGTGGGCGAGCGGTGTGGGCAGGCCCTCGTCGAAGGGCACGTCGCGCTTGCCGGCATCGAGCAGCGCGAGACCCGGCTCCGGCATCGAGACCACCCGGGCGTAGGCGCGCATCGCCGGCAGCAGGGCCTGCGCCTCGTCGACGTCCCGCGTCGTATCCAGCGGGGAGATGCCCCGGTAGAAGCCGGAGTCGTGCACGAGGTACGCGCCCGAGCGCAGGATCGCCCGCACGTCGGTCAGCGGTGCGAAGCTGTCGGCCACCAGATCGAAGTAGGCGCTGCCGCCCGCGGTGACCCACGGGGTGCCCTCGATCAGCGGGCGGAGCCGCACGACGAGCGCGGCCAGGCGGTCGCAGTAGGCGCCGACGACGCGCAGGGACTCCGCGGCGCGATCATGGGCGAGCGCGCCCTCGTACCCGGCCGCCCCGTACAGGGCGAGCGTGGAGGAAGCGGCCACGCGCTCGGCGATCGCCACGGCGGTGGCCTCGTCGCGGGCGCCGGTGCGGCCCCCGTCGGCCCCGAGCTCCACCAGCACGCCCAGGCGCGAGCCGGCAGGCAGTTCCCGCTCCAGCAGGTCGATGGTGGCCAGGGAATCCGCCCAGCACACCAGTTCCTGCTCGGGATGTTCGAGCAGATGAGCGGCCAGGCGGCGCAGCAGCGCGGGATCGGTGCAGGTGTTGGCCAGCTGCACGGTGGGCACGCCCGCGAGCAGCGCGACGTCGGCCTGCCAGCCGGTCGCGACCGTGATCCCGGTGCAGCCCGCGTCGAGCTGGCGCCGCCACAGCACCGGCGCCATCGTCGTCTTCCCGTGCGGCATCAGCTCGAGCCCGCGCTCGGCGGTCCAGGCGGCCATCACCTGCAGGTTGTGGGCCATCGCCTGCTCGTCGAGCACCAGCAGGGGAGTGGAGAACTCCGCCAGCGGCTCATCGAGCGCGGTGATCGGGCGGCCGACGAGACTCAGCGGGAAGGACTTGTCGACAGCCTCGACGGTGCGCTGGGGGTGCTGGGACATGGGGCGACCTCGCTCGACTCGACGGTGGTGAACTGCGAGTCTCCGGGGTTTGCTGGAATTATGCAAGGTGGGCAACGGGCGCGTGCCAGTCGAGTTCGCGTCGCGCCGAGAGAGGCATCTGCCGGGCGACGATGCGTCAGGCCTCGAGCGTCAGCTGCCCCACCGCGGTGATCGGCGCGACCCGGCCCTCTTCGAGCTGGTACTGGCAGCCGACGATGCCGAGCTCGCCGGCCGCGACCGCGTCGCTGATGACTCGCGAGGACCGCATGAGGGTGTGGATCGTCTCGTCCAGGTGGCGGCGCCCGACCGCGTCGGCGTCGATCAGAGACGGGTCGACGTAGGGGGTGTCCTGGTGCGTGCTGAGCCACTCGCGCTGCACGGCGGGCTGGATGAGCTCGAGCTCCTGCTTGATCGCCGGGGTGACCTCGCTCGGGGAGGCGGTGGTCTGGTCGATCGCGGCCCGCACCGCACCGCAGGAGCCGTGGGCGAGCACCACGATCACGGCGACCCCGAGCTCGGCGACCGCGAACTCCATGGTCGCGATGGTGTTCTCATTGGCGATCTGGCCGATGTTGCGCGCCACGAACAGGTCGCCGAGGCCGCAGTCGAAGAGGATCTCGGCGGCCACCCGGGAATCGGCGCAGCCCAGGAAGGCCGCGTCGGGGGCCTGATAGCCGGTCAGCTCGCTGCGTCGTGCCGCATCCTGCTCCGGATGGCGCAGCCGGCCCTGCATGAATCGCTCGTTGCCCTGGGCGAGAGCATCCCAAGCTTCCTGCACCGTGACGCGGGGAGAGCCCATGGTCGACATCCTTCCGGGGTGTTCGTCGTGCGGCCGGTCGGGAGGCGTCCGAACCGGCTCGTCAGCGGCGACAGACTACTCCGACAGCGGGAAGGATCCGGATCCGCGGGGTCTCGCGAGACGCCGCACGGTCCGTACCGGGCTCGCCACGGATCGCTCGTGGATGGTGACCTCACCGGTTGATCGGCCCAGAGGCCACGCGCCGGACAACGGACCAGCGATCTTCGGCGAGGAGAGCAGGTTCACGCCGACTGGGAGGTCAGCCGTTCGCGTCCACCCACTCCAGGAACTCTTCCGCGTCCAGCACGGGCTTTCCCCAGGCGGCGGCATTCTTGGCCTTGCGGGACTGGGTGCCGCGCTCGGCCACGACCAGCACGTCGGTCCTCGTCTTGGTGACGTTCTGGACCGGGGTCAACCCGTTCTGCTCGGCCAGGCGCTGCATCCGCTCACGGTCGAGCAAGCCGCGGTCGGGATGGACCACCTCCCCGGTGAAGCACACCCGCGCGCCGGGGACGAGCACCTCGGCCGCGGCCTGCTGGCCGGCGACCTCCAAGTCCTCCGGCAGCGCCCGCACCCCGAAGTGCGCCTCGACGTCACGCAGGCGGTCCACGACCTCCTGGTCCGGGGCCGGCACCCGGTCCCAGGCGGCCCCGAGCGACTCGGCGAGCACCTGCGCGGGATCGTCCTGGGCCGAGAGGTTCCCGCCGACGACGAACCCTTCGGGGCCGGCGATGCCGCTCGCGCCGCTGCTGCGGGCGAGCAGGTAACCCGTCCCGCGGGTGAGCTGCGGGAACGCCGTGGCACCGTGACCGGTCCAGGCGTCCTCGGCCCGCAGCCGCCGCACGACCTCCGCGGTGGCGCGGGCGCGTTCGAGCGCGGTGGGGGAGCGCAGCGCCCTGCGTTCGTCGGCCGTGAGCGCGGTGGTGGGCAGGTCGATGCCGAGTGGCATCGGCTCGACCACGTCGCCCCGCTTGAGCTCGAAATCGATCCAGGCCAGCTGCTCGTCGATGCGGAGGCCGACGGGGAGACGGCCGGCCAGCAGCGGAGCCAGCGCCGCCCAGGCCTGCGCCAACAGAGGAGCCAGCTGCACATCTCGGGTGGTCAGCCCGAACTCGGTGCGGGCGGCGAACAGGTCGCTGGTGGGGTTCACGACGGTGGTGGCCTCGTCACCGTCGTCCGTGACCACGGCGATCTCCACGGGGCGAGGGCGGTACTTGTCGCCGACGTTGCCTACGGTCAGCGCGGAGAGGTACACCTCGCCGAGCGTCTCAGCGGGTTCGGCCGAGGCGGACAGGAAGCGCCGCACCCGGGGATCGGACTTCAGGTCCCGCGGCAGCACGTCGCGCCGCAGCACCAGCCCCTCGAGGCTGGTGCAGCGCGAGAGCGCGACGTACAGCTGGCCGTTGGCGAAGGTGCCGCCGGTGAGGTCCACGACGACGCGGTCGAGGGTCTGCCCCTGGGACTTGTGGATGGTGATCGCCCAGGCGAGCTTCATCGGCAGCTGTGTGAAGGTGCCGATGACCTGGTGGACCAGATGCCCACCCTCGACGGAGGGCCGGGTGATGTCCCAGGTGTGCTCGCGCACCCGCTCGAGGCGCCCGTCGCGCAGACGCACCTCGACGACGGGCCCGTCGGTGTCGCGGCCGATCGTGGTGATCCGACCCAACGTGCCGTTGACCCAGCGGTCCAGCGGGTCGTTGTTCAGCATCATCACCTGCGCGCCGACGGCGAGATGCAGCTGCACCTCGGTGGGCTTCTCGAAGCCGTCGGTGTCCCCGGAGATCTCGGCGGTGAAGGTCCGCGGCGGATCGGGGAGGCGCTCGAGCATCTGCCGGTTACGGGAGGTGACGATGCGGTTGGTGGTCGCCAGAGTCAGCCAGAACTCCTCCAGCGGTGGCTCGAAATCCCGATCCGTGCGCGCGTTCAGCTCGGCCCGGGCGTCCTCGAGCAGGGTGCCCTCGCGCACGGCATTGAGCAGCTCCACCAGGCGGTCGTCGCCGATCTGGCGGAACACGGTGGTCAGTTCGACGACACCGACGGTGTCCCGGTCGAAGGAGCGGGCGGAGAAGAAGAACGGGGTGCCGTAGCGCTGCTCGAGGTGGGCCGCCTCGCTGTCGTGCACCACCGGCGGCAGCTGGTACAGGTCGCCGACCAGCACCAGCTGCACCCCGCCGAAGGGTTCGCCGGGCCGGGGACCGAAGCGTTCGAGGGCCGTGGCGAGGGCGTCGAACAGATCCGCCCGCACCATCGAGGCCTCGTCGATGATGAGGACGTCGAGCTCGGCGAGGGTGCTCGCGAAGCGGCCCGGGTAGTAGCGGGGCCCGCGCACCATCTCCTCGGTCACCCCGATCGGGAAGGAGAACAGGCGATGGATCGTGTACCCGTCCACGTTCAGGGCGGCGATCCCGGTGGGGGCGACCGTGAGCGCATTGCGGTCCGTCGTCTCCAGGAAGTGCCGGATCAGCGTCGACTTGCCGGTGCCGGCTCGGCCGGTGAGGAAGAGGTGGTCACCGGCGGCCAGGTGGTCCAGGGCGCGGCGGAAGTCCTCGGTGACCGTGATGGGGGCGGGCATGGGGCGATTGTCCCGCACCGGACCGGGTGCAGGGCGGCGGGATCTCGCGGCGGATGTGCTTGCTGCTCCGTCGGCGGCAGGCGGCATGAGGTGAGCGCCCGTGCCTGGTATCTGATGCCGGGGCTATTCGGCGATCTCCGCCGTGTCGTTCTCCTGCGGAACGCGGCTCCGCGCCATGTACAGGCATAATTCATTGACGCCGATCAGGAATGTCGCACATGCCATGAAGGTCATGCCGATGCCTTCAATTCCTGCGAGAAGGCAGAATATTCCGATCGCGAGAAGCGGGTAGCTGAGGCCGGTCAGCAGGGGGGAGCGGCCGACATGCTGCGAGCTCGGCTCACTCATCGCCCACCTGAGCCGGGTGCTCCGCGCCGTCGTCTCCGCTCCAGGAAGCCCCCTGCGGGCCAGCTGTTCGCGTGATGCGTGCCTTGCTGGGCAGCGTTCTGCGCATGCCTCGGTACTCCTGGAGTGATTGTCGCCCGTACGGGGTGTGGGACTTCTGTTCTCACGATTCACGGCGGGGATCTGCCGGGTCGGCAGCCGTCACCGTGAGTCTAGATGCGCAGCCCCCACCCCATAGAGTACGTCCACGCCATGAGGTGCCGCAGCGGCGTGCGCAGGGCGATTCCCACCGCGACGGTCCGCAGCCCTGCCAGCGGCGCCGGCAGCGGACGCCCCAGGGCGGTGTTGGCATGGCCGAGCAGTCCTGCCACCAGGGTGCGGCGCCGCCAGCGACGGGCGAGCCTGCGCCAGGCCGCCTGCTCGGGCAGCGGGCGGGGATCCGACGCGGCCCGCTGCAGCAGCGGCGCGACGTCGAGCACATCCAGCCACCCCAGGGTGATTCCCTGGCCGCCGATGGGGCTGACCTCGTGCGCGGCGTCTCCGAGCAGCACGCAGCGCTCCGTCAGCAAGCGCCGCGCCGTGCGCCGGCGCACCGTGAAGGGGCTGATCATGCTGGTCGTCGTCGGATCGAGGCGAGTGCCGGTGCGCTGCTGGATCAGAGCGGTCAGCAGTTCAGGGGAGCGGCGGGGGAGTCCCGCGCGTCCGCTGTGGACCACCCAGCGGCGCCGTGCCCCGGGCAGGGGGAAGGATTCGACGACGCCGCCGGGCTCGAGATGGATGATCGCGTCCCGGTCCTCCCCGGCGCCGTCGGGATCGGCCAGATCGCCCATGAGGTAGGTGTCGCGGTGCTCGACCCCGGTGGTGTCGATCCCGAGCAGGTCGCGCACGGTCGAGCGAGCCCCGTCGGCGCCCACCACGACGCGGGCGCGGAAGACGGCGGCCTCCTCGTGCGTCGCTGCCACGGTCGCGGCCATCGTCGAGTTCCCCGTCGCGTGGGTCGCCTGGTCCCCGGGCTGCTCGTCGGCTCCGTTCCCGTCGGCCCGACGAGCAGTCACCTCGACCCCGCCGCCGAGTTCCCGCAGCCCCGTCACCTCCCACCCGCGCCGCAACGCGTCCGGAGCGACGGCGGCCAGACGGTCCGCGAGCAGCGCCTCGGTGCGGCTCTGGGGCAGGGCCAGCACGAAGGGCCTGCCCGGCCACGCCCGCGCGAACCGCACCTCGCCCAGCTCCCGTCCCCGGCTCCGCGCCCGACCGCAGCGGATCGGTGCCCCGGCCTCCACGGCGGCGCGCTCCAGGCCCACGTCCCGCAGAGCCGCGAGCGCCGGCGGGTGCAGCCCGATGGCGCGCGAGTGCTCGGCGGGGGCGGTGCGGCGCTCCAGCACCAGCACGTCCCCACCGCGCCGGGCCAGCAGGGCGGCGAGCAGGAGCCCCGTCGGCCCGCCGCCGACGATCAGCACATCGCAGTTCTCCTCGCTCACGACCTGTCGGCCTCGAGGGTGAGCAGCAGCCGCCAGCGGGCGGTCGCCGTCACCGCCCAGCCCTCGGGCACCAGCGGTCGCAGCTCGCCGGTGGTGTAGCTGCGGCGGATCGAGGTCAGCCCGTCCTCCCGGATGAAGGAGTCGCGGAAGACGGGCCGGGTGCCGAGGGAGAACAGGGCGTAGCCGAGACGGTCCCGCTGGATGTCGCTGTGGACGGCGGTGGCGCGGGCGAGGTGGCACGAATCGGCCAGCAGGTTCTGCAGCGCGTCCTGCGCGAGGTGGTGGAGCAGGTGGTTGGAGACGACGAGGTCGAAGCGCTCGCCGGCGCTGACCAGTGCGCTCGAATCCGCCCGACGGAACTGCACCCCCGCCACGGGCGGCCGATGCCGCGCCCAGGCATGGGCCCGCTCATCGGGATCGATACCGGTCACCCGCAGGTCGAACCCGTCGCGGCGGGCCCAGCGGGCGAGGGCTCGGGCGAGGTCCCCGCCGCCGCTGCCGATGTCCAGCAGTGTGGTGACGCCCTCGCGGTGGAGGTGCGGGCGCAGACGCTCGCGATAGGTGGCGCGCCAGCCGGCGACCAGGGAGTTGACCAGGCGGAACTGGGAATAGGTGCGCTCGAGCATCGCCCGGTCGCAGTCGGGGTCGTCCATCCGCTCGGTCGCGCGGACGTCCCGCTCGCCCAGGGGCGGCAGGATCATGGACGCTCCACCGGGGCGCCGATCGTGGACAGCAGCGCCGTCTCCACCGTGAGGCCGGGACCGAAGGCCATCGAGCACACTCGCTCCTCGGTCCCGGGGGTCGCCTCGCGCAGGATCTTCGCCAGCACGAACATCACGGTCGCGCTGGACATGTTGCCGAAGTCGCGCAGTGTCTCCCGAGCAGGGAGCAGCTGTGCCTCGGTCAGCTCGAGCTTGTCCTCGACCTTGTCCAGGATGCTGCGGCCGCCGGGATGGATCGCCCAGTGCTCGATGTCGCGATAGGGCATCTCGGCCAGCGCGGGGTCATGGGCGAGCAGCGGGACGAGCGCGCCGGTGATGTGCTCGTCGATGATGTGGGGGACGTAGGTGCCCAGCACCATCTCGAAGCCGTTGTCACCGATGTTCCAGGCCATGGCCTCCTCGCCGACGGGCGTCAGCACCGTCTCGAAGTGGTCCAGCCGCAGCAGCGGTGTGCTCGAGGGGAGGTCGCGTCCGGTGACGACTGCGGCGGCGGCACCGTCGGCGAACAGGGAGGAGCCGACGATGGTGTCGGGGTCGTTGGAGGTGCGCACGTGCAGGGTGCACAGCTCGACGGTGGCCACCAGCACCACGGCGTCGGGGTCGGCCCGGCAGATGGTCTGGGCCTGGCGCAGGGCCGGCAGCGCGGCGTAGCAGCCCATGAACCCCAGGTGATAGCGCTGCACGGAGGCGTTCAGGCCGAGGGCGCGCACGATCCGGTAGTCCGGTCCGGGGGCGAAGAACCCGGTGCAGGAGACGGTGATGACGTGGGTGACGTCCGCGGCCCCGAGCCCCTCGGCGTGCTCGAGCGCCTCCCCCGCGACCCGGGTGTACAGCTCGGTGGCCTCGCGGACGAAGACCTCGTTGCGGGCACCCGTGGTGGGGTTGAGGAAGCGTCCGGTCCCGGCCTCGAAGAACACGGGATCGCCTTCGGCGGGCGGGCCGTCCCACTCGGTCAGGGCGCTGTAGCGCCGCTCGATCCCCGAGGAGTCGAACGACGTCGCGACCAGGCGCTTGCCGAGGCGGGTGAGGTCGTCCTGCGCGGCGAAGACGTCTCGGACCTCCGCCTGCGCGAGCTCGGTGGCGGGAACTGCGATGTCCAGGGACCGGAGGGTGACCGTCATGCTTCATTGTCGGGACGGGCTCGGTGCCGGGGCAACCCCACGGACCTTGCGGTCGTGCCGGGCGCCTCCGGCCCGCGCTCACCCCGTGTAGTCGCCCTCCCGCGCGTTCAGGGCCGCGTAGTGGGCGAGCTTGTCCTCGTCGACCTCGACGCCGAGCCCGGGGCCGTCGGGCAGCTGCAGGTGGCCGGCGACCAGCGGGAGCGGGTCGATGATGTCGTCGTCGTGGAGGTAGTACATCGAATCGATCGCACTGGAGAGCACCGGGGTACTGGCCACGATCGCGAGGTGGGCGGCGGTGGCGATGCCCAGCTCGCCGCCGCTGTGCAGGTTCATGCCCAGCCCGAACGCCTCGCAGTGCGCGGCGAGGTGCTTGGTGATCGCGATGCCGCCCCACTTGTACACGTCCCCGTGGATCACCTGGACGGCCTTGAGCCGCACGGCCGGGGCCAGATCCTCCCAGCGCACCACGCACATGTTCGTGCACAGCGGGATCCGCACCGCCTCGGCCACCCGCGCCATCTGCTCGAGCCCCTCGCAGGGGTCCTCGAGGTACTCCAGGTCGAGGTCCTCCAGCGCCCGCCCGGCCCGGATCGAGGCGGGTACGCTCCAGGCCGCGTTGGGATCCACGCGCAGCTCCACCTCGGGCAGCCGCTCGCGCAGCGCCCGCATGATGGCGACGTCGGAGCGGGCATCGGTGCTGCCCTTGAGCTTGACCGCGGTGAAACCGTGCTCGGCGACCACCTGCTCGGCGGCGTCCGCGAGGGACCCCGGGTAGTCGCGCTCGTCGCCGTCGGACCGGGTGATCAGCGCCGTGAGCGGGATCTGCTCGCGCACCCGCCCGCCGAGCAGGTCGACCACGCCCATCCCCGCGGCCTTGCCCAGCAGGTCCCAGCAGGCCACGTCGATCGCGGCGAGAGCCGCGTACCCGAGGTAGCCGTGGAAGAAGGGCAGCATGCGATGGCGGGCGTGGAAGGCCTCGAGCGCGCGCGGATCGGTGCCGATCACGTCGTCGGCCAGCTGACGAACCAGGCGCGCCACGGGGGCGCCCCACATGGTCTCGCCCCAGCCGACGAGGCCGTCGTCCGTGGTCAGGCGCACGATGGTGCGGGTCTCTCCGCGCTTGATCTCGAACGAGGAGGTGAATCCGGTGCGCATGGGCAGGTTCACCACGTGGACCTCGAGGTCGACGATCTTCATGGGGTCTCTCTTTCGTCGGCGGGGTGGCCCCCGGAGGGCAGATCGGCGCGGAGCAGGGCGTCCACCGCCGCGTTCAGGGCGTCGGCCGCCGTGGCGAGGATGTCCTCGCCCCGCTCCGGATCGCCCTCGCCGGGGGGATCGGTGACCCCGCCGGTGCGCGGCCATTCACCGTGGCGCTCGAGGTGGAGGCCGGGCACGAGCTCCTGGTCGAACAGCGGCAGCTCGCGGGGGCCGACGCCACCGGCGGCGACGAGCTCGGGATGGGCGGCGCTCATCGCGTCGGTCTCGAAGCGGCCCGCGTGGCCGGGGGTGCCCCGGGAGGTGCGGCCGAGCTGCCAGTAGCTACAGCTGCCGGCGAGGATCGGGTGTTTGAGGGCGGCGAGCTTGACCGCCTGGCTCATCATCTCGATGTTCCCGCCGTGCCCGTTGACCACGAGCACCCGCCGGAAACCGGCCGCCACGAGGGAGTCGAGCAAGGCCGAGAGCACGTCGAGCAGGGTCTGCGGCGGAAGGCTGAGGGCGACGGCGAACTGGTGGTGGCCGCTGAAGCCGTAGGGCAGCGTCGGGCAGAGCGCGACGTCCTCCCGCTCCTGCAGGGCGCGCTCGCAGGCGGCCTCCACCAGCAGGGAGTCGGTCCCCAGCGGCAGGTGCTCCCCGTGCTGTTCGAGGGACCCGATCGGCAGCACCGCCACCGCGTGCGGGGCGAGCGCGGCGACGTCCTGCCGTCTCAGTGTGGCCAGGTGGGTCATGGGTGAGCTCCTTCGTCAGAGCGTCGGGCGGCACCATTACTGTGGCCGCATGTCCGGTCGTGTCCTGTCCTTCGAGCCGCCTGCCTCACGGGAGGGCTCCTTCCTCGCGCTCGAGCTGCTGCCGGGCCGGGTGCACGGCGCGCTCATCGACCCGTCGGGGCGGTTCCGGGCCCGGCGCGAGCTCACCTTCGACCCCTCCGGCTCCCGCGAGGAGATCATGGCCGGTCTGGACCGGGTGGCGACCGGGCTCGCCCGGAGCAGTCGACTGGGCGGCTGCGTCCTCTCCGCCGGCGGTGTGCTGGACACCGCCCGCGGCCGCATGGTGCAGGTCGTGGACATGCCGGCGCTGGAGGGATGCGCCGTCGCCGATCACCTCAGCGCCCTGGTGGACGCGCCGGCGCTGCTCGAGCACCGTGCCCGCCTGCAGGTCCACGGCGACCACTACTTCGGGGCCGGGCAGGGAGAGGAGACCTTCGCCTCCGTCGCGACCGGCGGCACGCTCGGGGTGGGGATCCTCTACCAGGGCATGATCCTCGCGCCCGACGGGGGCCGCAGCGGTGCGCACATGACCGTCGCCAGCCGCCAGCTCGAGTGCAGCTGCGGCAAATACGGCTGCTGGCGCACGATCGCGACCACCGCCTGGCTGCGTCAACAGGGCCGCGAGCTGGGCATGATCGAGAACGATCTGGCTTCCTGGGAGCGCCGAGCGGTCGAGGACCCGCGGGCCGCGGCGGTGGTCGGGGAGTACGCCGAGAACCTCGCCCTCGGACTCGCGAACATCCAGCAGCTCTGCATGCCGGGGCTGTTCATCCTGCACGGGGAGGCGGCGCGGGCGAGCGCCGGGTTCCGCGAGCGGATCCTCGCGACGCTGCGGGACCTCTCCCGCACCGGCGGCGAGACCGAGCCACGCCTGGCCACCACGACGATCGTCGGGGACGACGCGACGCTGCTGGGCGGGGTGGCGCTGCTGCTGCAGCGCGGGGTGCCCTCCCGCCGCTGACCGCGCGGCGGCGACGCGCCGCCCCGCCGTCGACCGCCCCGCCGCATCGCGCCACTCCGCCGCTTCGTGTCGCTCGGCCGCGTCGCGTCCCCGGGCGGGGCAAAGGGGCGCCCCGGTGAGCACGCGGATCACGAGGTCGCTCCGGCGCTCGCGTGGGCGGGATTCGCCCGGCGGGGATCGGGATGGGCGATGGAGTCCAGCAGACGCCGGGTCACCGCCGAGGACGGGGCGGAGAGCACCTCGCGGCACGGGCCGGCCTCCTCGATCCGCCCGTCGGCCATCACCGCGATCCGATCGGCGATCCCGGAGACCACCGCGAGGTCGTGGCTGACGAACAGATACGCCACCCCGGTGCGCTGCTGGATCTCGCGCAGCAGGTCCAGGATCGTCGCCTGCACCGAGACGTCCAGGGCGCTGGTCGGCTCGTCGAGCACGAGCAGGCGCGGCTCGAGCGCGAGGGCGCGGGCGATCGCGATCCGCTGGCGCTGCCCGCCCGAGCATTCGTGCGGGAAGCGAGCGGCCAGATCCGGGTCGAGGTCCACCGCCTCCAGCAGCCGCGCCACCTCGGCGCGGATCCCGCTCGCACCGAGCGCGGCGCGGCGGTGCGTCACCAGCGGCTCGGCGATCACGTCGCGGATCCGCAGGCGCGGGTTCATGCTCGCGTAGGGGTCCTGGAAGACCATCTGGAGGGTGTGCGCGCGCTGCGCGGAGGCCCGCCGACGGTCGCCGGCGAGATCCTCGCCCAGCGTGAGCACCTGCCCGGCGGTGGCGCCGGTGAGGCCGACGACGATGCGGGCGAGGGTGGTCTTGCCGGAGCCGGACTCGCCGACCAGGGCGAGGGTCTCTCCGGCGCGGATGTCGAGGTCGATGTCCGTCAGCACCGTCGTCTCGCGGTGGCGCCGCCGGTAGGTCTTGGCGACACCGCGGACGCTGATCACCGGGGTGTCGTGGCTGCTCTCGCTCATGCGGGCTCTCCGATCTCCAGGCGGGGTGTGGCCGCGAGCAGGCTGCGGGTGTACTCGGCCTGCGGGTCCTCGAACACCTGCAGCACGTCACCCTGCTCGGCGAGGAGGCCGCCGTGCATGACGGCCACGTGATCGGCGACGGAGGCGACCACGCCGAGGTCGTGGGTGATCAGGAGGATCCCCATGCCGGTCTCGCGCTGGAGGGTGCGCAGCAGGTCGAGGATCTCCGCCTGGGTGGTCACGTCCAGGGCGGTGGTGGGCTCGTCGGCGATCAGCAGACGGGGCCGGCTCATGAGGGCCATGGCGAGCATGACCCGCTGGCGCAGGCCGCCGGAGAGCTGATGCGGGTACTGGGCGGCGCGCTGGTCCGGCTGCGGGACACGGGCCTGCTCGAGCGCCTCGAGCATGCGCCGGCGCCGCTCGGTGCGGGTGCCGGTGCGGTGGATGGCCAGCACCTCCATCAGCTGGCTGCCGACGGTCCGCAGCGGGTTGAGCGTGGCCATCGGGTCCTGGAACACCATCGAGATGTCACGGCCGCGCACCGCCCGCAGCCGCCGCGGATCCAGGCTCAACAGGTCGGTGCCGTCGAAGGCGACCCGGCCCCGCGGATAGGTCGCGGGCGGTTCCGGGTTCAGTCGCAGCACGGACAGGGCCGTGCTCGACTTGCCGGAGCCGGATTCACCGACCAGGGCGAGGGTGCGGCCCGCCTCGAGGGCGAGATCGATGCCGCGCACGGCGGGCACCTCGGAGCGGTGCGAGGAGAAGGAGATGTGCAGGTCGGAGATCTCGAGCAGCGGAGTCGGGGTCATGAGGTGTACGTCCTCGGGTCCCACCGGTCGCGCACGGCGTCCCCGGCGATGTTGATGGACAGCACGGTCAGCAGTAGGGCGGTGCCGGGCATGACGGCGAGCCACCAGGCGGTGCCCATGTACAGCTGACCGTCGGCCAGCATGGAGCCCCAGGTGGGGATCGAGGCGGGGATCCCCAGGCCGAGGAAGCTCAGGGCGGCCTCGGCGAGGATCACGGTGCCGACCTGGAGGGTCAGGATGGTCGCCAGCGGACCGACGACATTGGGCAGCATGTGCCGCAGCATGATCCGGTGCCCAGGCACCCCCATCACCTGGGCGGCCTGGACGAACTCCCGGGTGCGCAGGGAGATCACCTCGGCGCGCAGCACGCGGGCATAGGACACCCAGCCGGTGATGCCGAGCACGACGATCACGGTGACCAGGCCCGGCCCCACGAAGCCGATCACGGCCAGCGCCAGCAGCAGGGTGGGGAAGGCGAGCTGCACGTCGGTCAGCCGCATCAGCAGCCGGTCGATCCCCCCGCCCACGTAGCCGGAGACGATGCCGATGACCGAGCCGATCACGCCCGACAGCACCGCCGCGGTGAGGCCGACGAGCACGGAGACGCGGCTGCCGGCGACGAGGCGGGCCAGCACGTCCCGGCCCAGCTGGTCGGTGCCAAGCAGATGCCCGTCGGTGCCGGGCGGGGCCAGACGCTGCAGCAGGTTCTGGGCGCCGGGGTCCGTCACCACCAGCGGCCCGAGCAGGGCGGCGAGCACGACGAGGCCGAGGAACCCGGTGGAAGCCAGCAGCGGCAGGTCGAGACGGCGCCGGAGGCTGCGGGCCGACGGGGACCGCGCACCGGTGGGGGAGAGGTCCGGAAGGGCGGTGGCGTTCATGCCTCGCTCCTCACTCGCGGGTCGATGACCGCGTAGGAGAGGTCCACCAGCAGGTTCACCACGACGAAGGTGACGGCGAAGAGCACGACGGTGCCCTGGACCAGCGGGAAGTCGCGAAAGCTGATGGCGTCGATGGTGAGCCGGCCAATGCCGGGCCAGTTGAAGATCTGCTCGGTGAGGATCGCTCCGCCCAGCAGGGCACCGAGCTCGAGGCCGAGCACGGTGATCACGGGCAGGGAGGCGTTGCGCAGACCGTGGCCGAGGAGGACCCGCAGCTCCCCGGCCCCTTTCGCCCGGGCGGTGCGCACGTGGTCCTGCCCCATCACCTCCACGAGGGAGGAGCGCAGCAGTCGCGCCACCACCGCCACCGAGAAGATCGCGAGGGTCACGGCGGGCAGCACCAGGTGGGCGAGGGTGCCGTAGCCGGCGGCCGGCAGCACCTGCAGCTGCACCCCGAACAGCAGCACCAGCAGGATCCCGACCCAGAAGGCGGGGGTCGACTGGCCCACCAGCACCGCGCCCATCACCAGGCGGTCCACGGCGCTGCCTCGGCGCAGGGCGGCGACCGAGCCGGCGAGGAACGCCGCGACCACGGTGATCAGCAGGGCGGACAGCGCCAGCAGGCCGGTGGCGGGCAGTCGTTCGAGGATGAGGCTGGTGACCGGTTCCTTGTACAGCAGGGACTCGCCGAGGTCGAGGCGCAGCAGCCCGCCGAGGTAGTCGAGGTACTGGATGATCAGCGGCCGGTCCAGGCCGAGGGTGGCCTGCATCTGGGCGATCTGCGTGGCGTCGGCGTCCTCCGGCAGCAGCAGGGCGACGGGGTCCCCGGAGGCGCGGGAGAGCACGAACACGATGGTGACGGCGGCCCAGAGGACGCCGAGGGAGGACAGCAGGCGCACGCCGGCGGTGCGCAGGAGGCGGCGGCGCGAAGGGCTCATCGTGCGGTCTCCATCGCCAGGGTGCCGTTGACGTTGGGTTCCCACTGGATCTCGCCGTTGGTCGCGAAGTCGAGATCGGCCTGGTAGAGGAAGAGGAAGGGGGCCTCCTCGTGCAGCCACTGCTGCATCTCGTGCAGCGCCTCGAGCCGGACGTCGGGGTCGATGGACTGCTCGATCGTGTCCATCATCGCGTCGGCCCGTTCCGAGCGGATGCGGCTGCGCTTGCGGTCGGAGCGGACGTAGGACTGCAGGGTCGCGCCGCCGTCGAGGGTCCAGCCGGTGCTGCCGGTGAGGTACATCGAGCCCAGCGACGAGGGGTCCTCGGCGCTGAGCCTCTCGGCGAAGGTGCCGGGCTCGAGCAGTTCGAGGTCGAGCTGCACGCCGATCTCGCCGAGCATGCCGGCGAGGGCCTCGCAGACCAGCTGGTCCTCGTTGGAGGAGGTGAAGCGCAGCGTGAAGCCGTCGGCGTGACCGGCTTCCGCGAGGAGCTGCCGGGCCTCTCCCGGGTCGCGTGCGAAGGCGGGGACATCGGGGTCGTGGCCGAAGGCCTCCTGGGGGACGATCGTCGCGGCCTCGCGACCGGAGTCGTTCAGGACGGCCTCGATGAGCAGGGGGACGTCGACGGCGTGGTTGAGGGCGCGACGCACGCGCACGTCGCGGAGGATCTCGTGCTGGGTGTCGAGGACGACGAAGTACATGCGGATGCCGGGGTACTTCGCGAGCTCGACGTCCTTGTACCCCTCGAGCTGGAGGGCGGCCTCCGGGTCGAGGGCGGAGACCATGTCGATCACGTCCGACTGGATGCCGGCGAGCGCCGAGGCGGGATTGGGCATGGCGGTGAAGTGGAGCTCGTCGAAGGCGGGGCGACCGTTCCAGTGCTCCTCGTTCGCCTCCAGCCGCAGCAGCTGCGCCTTGCGCCAGGAGACGAAGCGGAACGGCCCGGTGCCGACGGGCTGTGCGGCGAACCGCTCGGCGCCGACCTCCGCGAAGTGCCGGGGAGGGAGCATGGCCCCGCCGAAGAGGGAGACCTTCTCGGGAATGACGGGATCGGGGTCGGCCATGACGAGGTCGACGGTGTGGTCATCGATGATCTCGACGTGGTCGACGGCGCGCAGCTCCACGATGGTCGAGGCGGTCTCGGGGTCGATCAGGCGCTCGATCGAGAACTTCACCGAGCGGGCGTCGAAGACCTCGCCGTTGTGGAAGACGACGTCCTCGCGCAGCCGGAAGCGCCAGCGGTGCTCGTCGATCGCCTCCCAGCCGCTCGCCAGGCGCGGCACCAGCTCGCCCTCCGCATCGCGCTCGGTGAGCATGTCGAAGATGTTGATGAGGACGTTCATCCCGTCCAGGCCGCTCTCGAGATGCGGGTCGAGCCCGGTCGGCTCGCTCTTCTGGGCGATCCGCAGGGCACGGGCGCCGGTGGCGTCGGCCTCGCTGCCGCAGCCGGCGGTCAGCCCCACGGCGCCGAGGGCGGAGCCGTAGACGCCCAGGCGCAGCGCCTCGCGGCGGGTGGGGATGTGCGGAGGGGTCATGCTCTCGCCTCGTGCTCTCATCGTCGATGATGAATGCCGGTAGATGGAACGTGCGTTCTGTTCAACGGCACGACAGTGGCTTACGCTAGTGGGCATGGATGACGACGTCAACACCTCCGCGCGGTCCGTGGCGGACAAGGTCATGGCACTTCTGCACGCGCTCGGGACCGCGGAGCACCCCGTGCGTCTGGCGGAGTTGTCCGAGGTCAGCGACACGAGCAAGGGCACCTGCCGGCGCCTGCTGCTGGACCTGTGCAGCCAGGGCTACGCACACTCGCCCGCCCGCGGCCTCTATCTCGCAGGCCCGCAACTGCAGGGCCTGGCCGCGGCGGTGGTGCGCAACGATCCGCTCGGCGGCGTGAGCGCGGACTCGCTCGACGCGCTGGCCCGCGCGACGGGCCACCTCGCCGCCCGCGTGAGCGTCGCGGACGGCCGCGCAGTGGTGCTCGGCGTCGAGAACCCGCAACGGCTGCCGCTGGCGCTGCAGGTGGGGGACCAGCTGCCGGCCCACCCGCTGTGGTCCGAGGGGGCGACCACCGACGACGGGCCGGTGGAGGAGTACCCGAGCGGATCGACGTGGACGCTCGCCGCACCGACCGACGAGCAGGGCACGACGTTCCTGGTGCTGGTCGGCTTCACCTTCATGCGGCCGCAGGACGAGACCGCGGCCCAGCTGCTCGCCGGTCACGCCCGAGCGCTCGGAGAGGCCATGACCGGGCTGCGCGATGCCGGCTGACCCGGCGGCGAGCGAGCCCTGCGGGGTCCGGGCCTCGTCATCGCCGTCGTCGAGCCCAGGAGGTCGCGGGCAGGTCGACCCGGTCGCACGCGAGGTCGACGATCTGCTGGCCGCAGCGCGCGAGAACGGCTCCTTCAGCGCCGCCGCATGGGCCGCCGGCTCCTCCGCGGGCGTGCAGCGCAGCGGTCGGGTCGGGACGCCCTCGCGCCAGGACCCCCGCCCGATCGGACCGGACGCCCTGTTCGACCTGGCCTCGGTCACCAAGCCGATCGTCGCCCTCACCCTGCTGCGCCTGGTCGACCGCGGCCTGCTCGCGCTCGACACCCGAGTGGGGGAGGCGCTGGAGGACTGGCCGGACACCCCGATCACTCGCGCCGACCTGCGCTCCCTGCTCACCCACACCTCGGGAGCGCCCGGGCCGACGCCGCTGTGGCGCGAGCACGCCGATCGCGACTCGTTCCTGCACGCCCTCGCCCACCTGGAGTTCACCGACCCCGGCACCTGGCGCTACTCCTCGATGGGGTTCATCGCCCTCGGCCTGGTCGCGGAGCGCGCCACAGGACTGCCGCTCGATGAGCTCGTGGCCCGCGAGATCACGCATCCGCTGGACATGCACGAGACGCGCTTCGGCCCCGTGGACCCGGCACGTGCCGTCGCGACCGAGGACTGCCCGTGGCGCGGACGCCTCGTGCGCGGCACGGTGCACGACGAGAACGCCGTCGTGCTCGGAGCCCCGGCCGGGCACGCCGGGCTCTTCGGCACGGCGCACGACCTCGGACTCCTTGCGGGGGCCCTGCTGTGCGGGGAGCTGCTCGCCCCCGAGCTCCAGCGGGCGATGCTCGGGGCCGAGGACGGCCGCCCGCTGGGCTGGTGGCCGCGCGAGCAGTGCACCTACCTCGGCGAGGGCTTCGGGGACCGGGCCTTCGGCCATACCGGCTTCACCGGCACCGGCCTCGTGCTCGACCCGTCTCGGGACAGCTGGTACTGCCTCCTGGCCAACCGCATCCACCCATCGAGAAACTCGCAGGGCTTCGAGGAGGTGCGCGCCGCCTTCCACGAACTGCTCGCGCGGGATCGGACTACTTCACCGCCCCCTGGGTGAGTCCCGAGATCACCCAGCGCTGCGTGAACAGGTAGACGATGATCGCGGGCGCCATGGCCATGAGGTAGCTGGCGAAGGCGATGTTGTAGCTGTTGTTGAACTGCGACTGGAACATGTTCTGCAGCACCGGCAGGGTCTGCAGCGTGGGGTCGGAGGTGATGAGGCTCGGCATCATGAAGTCGTTCCAGGAGCCCAGGAACGCGAAGATGCCGACGGTCGCGGCCATCGGGCCGAGCATCGGGAAGATGAGCCGCCAGAACACCTGCCAGGTGGTGGCGCCGTCGACCCGCATCGACTCCTCCAGCGAGAGCGGGATGGACCGCAGGAACGCCGTGAACAGCATCGTGTTGAAGGCGAGCGCGAACACGATGTGCAGCAGTGCGACACCGAGCGGGTTGTCGAGGCCGACGATGCCGGTCAGCTGCACCTGCGGCAGCGCGACCACCGGGAAGGGGATGAACATCGCCGCCAGCAGATAGAAGAACGACCAGCGGAACAGGCGCCGATCCCAGTTGCGGATGATCGCGTAGGCGGCCAGAGAGCTCACGATGATCTCGCCGGTCACCGCGATGACGGTGACGAAGGCCGACATCGCGAGGCTGCGCGGGAAGTTCGTGAGCTCCCACGCCTGGACGAAGCCGGTCAGCGAGAACGGGTCGGGCAGCGCGAAAGCCTCTCCTTCGACGGCCTGCGCGTCGGACTTCAGGGACATGGTGATCGTGACCAGCAGCGGGATCAGGACCGCGAGCGAGCAGACCAGCAGGATGACGGTGGCGCCCCACTGGGGGCGTTCGCGGCCGATCCGTGAACGGCGCCGGGGGCGCGCCGGGGCGTCGGTCGCGGGGGACGGGGCGAGGTGCGGGGTGGTGGTGCTCATGCGCCGAAGGTCGCTTTCCCGCGGGTCAGGCGCAGCTGCACCACCGCGATGACGATGCTGATGACGAAGAAGACCGCGGCATTGGCCATCTGGTAGCCGTAGTCGCCGCCCTCGAATCCCTTGAAGATCGACATGGCGACCGTGCGGGTCGCGGTGCCGGGTCCGCCGTCGGTGAGGCCGACGACGATGTCGTAGGCGTTGAGGTAGTTCTTGAAACCGAGGATCGTGTTGATGACGACATAGCCGCTGACCAGCGGAAGCGTCACGTGCCACAGCTTCTTCACGGGGCTCGCGCCGTCGATCGCGGCGGCCTCGTAGAGATCGCTGGGGACCGTCACCAGTCCCGCGATGTAGATGAGCATCGTCGAGGGGATCGTGGACCAGGCGGTGACGATGACGATCCCGACCCAGGCGAGGCTCTCGTTCGCCAGGATCGAGGAGGACAGCGCGTCGATGCCCAGCGCCTGCGCGACGGCGGGGAGGGTGTTGGCGAACAGGAACTTGAACACGAAGGCGATGATGATCCCGGAGATGACCATCGGCAGCACGAAGATCGTGCGCAGCGCGGCCTGGAAGCGGATCCGCGAGGTCAGCCCGAGGGCGAGGGCGAAGGCGATGAGGTTCACGATGATCACGGTCACCAGCGAGAAGCCGAGGGTGAAGCCGTAGGCGCCGAGGATGCCCTGGTCGCGGAACACCGCGATGTAGTTGCGCAGGCCGATGAACTCCCAGTCGCCGAAGCCGATGGAGTTGGTGAAGGAGTATCCGAAGCCGACGATCGCCGGCAGCGTGACGGCCAGCGTGAACAGCGCGAGAGCCGGGAACAGGAAGAAGTAGTAGATCGGGTCGGTGCGGCGGCGGGCCGGGGTCGACGCGCGCTTCGGTGCGGGACTCGTCGGCTCGGCGGCTCCGCGCCGCGGGGCGGTGGATGTCGTCTGTGACATGGGCTGATCCTTGATCGGGTCCGGGGTCAGGAGCGGTAGGCCAGGCGTGCCCAGTCGGAGTCCAGGCGGGCGAGCACGCCTTCGGGATCCGCGCCGTAGATGATGGACTGCAGGTAGTTCTCCCAGGGGATCGTCAGCGGGATGAACTGGGAGGGCGCGCCGGTGTACATCCCGGCGTCGTAGAACTCCTGC
The DNA here is from genome assembly GCF_017876545.1 of Brachybacterium sacelli. Lineage (NCBI taxonomy): Bacteria > Bacillati > Actinomycetota > Actinomycetes > Micrococcales > Dermabacteraceae > Brachybacterium > Brachybacterium sacelli. The sequence continues at coordinate 1,448,228 of NZ_JAGIOD010000001.1, forward strand.
ATCGGCGCGATCCGCGGGTCACTCGCCGGGGGCGCCTCCTTCGTGGTGCCCAGCGCCAGCAGCGCCTCGTTGTACGGGTGCTGCACCTCGGGGGTCATGAAGTAGGACAACAGCTCCCGGGCGCCGTCCTTCTCGCCGGCGGCCTCGGGGATCCACAGCGACAGGTCGATGCTGACGCGGATCTTCCGCTCGGCGGGATCTTCGGTGGCCGGCAGCGGGAAGGTGGACAGCTCCTCCTCGGAGCCCGCCTTCTCGATCTCCGCGAGCGCCCACGGGCCCTGGAACAGCATCGCGGCCTCGCCCCGGGCAACGGCGGTGTTGCCGTCGCCGTAGACGCGGCTGGCCGCATCGTCCTGGTGGTAAGGGAGCAGCTCGAGCATGCGCTCGATCGGCTCGAGCATCGTGGTCTGGAAGGAGACCTCGGAGTCGGGGCCGACGTCCTCGCCGATCTCGTTCATCTGCTCGAAGAACGAGCGGACGTCGATCATGCCGCCGATCGTGTAGTCGAACAGGCCCTGGTTGACCGTCCAGGGGTCGGCGAAGGTGCCGTAGATCGGGGTGACCCCCGCGCCCCGGAGCGTCTCGCACACGCCCAGGAAGTCGCTCCACGTCTCGGGCACCTCGAGGCCGTGCTCCTCGAAGATCCGCCGGTTGTAGATCACGGCGGCGCCGGCGACGGAGAACGGGATGACGGAGGTGCGGCCCTCGTAGGTGGGGTACCAGTCGGCGAGGTCCTGGACGTCCTCGCGGATCATCTCGGCCTCGGGCATGTCGGCGAGGTCGGAGAGGGCTCCCCGTTCCATGAAGCGGGCCATCTCGAGGTTGTAGTTCTGGCAGGCGATGTCCGGAGGGGTCTTCCGCACGAAGCTCGCCGAGAGGTTGGTGGCGATGTCATGGACGACCCTGAGGTCGCGATGGGAATCGTCGAAGTCGGTCAGCAGGCCCGCGAAGTACTGGATCGCCTCCCGCTTGGATTGGTAGAAGGTCACCTCGGCGCGGCCGGAGCCGCCGCATCCGGCCAGCCCTGCGGCGGCGAAGGCGCCGCCGGCGGCGAACAGCGTGCGCCTGCTCAAAGGTGGGCCGGGAGGGGAGGAGGGCGTCATCGTCGACTCCTTCGGTGGGATCGGGTCTCGGGCGGTGGGGGTTCGGGTCGAAGCTGACGGGGCCGACCGCGACGACGAGGCCGACCGGGCCGACGGGGTCCTGCGGACCAGGGCGCAGGGGAGTGTCGGTGCAGGTCACTAGGTTGGTACGAATCGATGCATCGCGGATGGAGGCCACGATGTCGCGAGCTCCACCGGGGCGGATGGTCGCGAGTTGCAGAGAGAGTACACGGGGGTGGTGACGTGCGCCACTACCCCGGCAGTTCGGGGCGTCGGGCGGCTCGGGCCGTCGGGTCGACCTTCGCGCGGGGGCCTCGACCTGTGACGATCTCGGCCTGCGTCGGTCCCGGCCTGTGGCGGCTTCGGGCCGTGGCGATCTCAGCTTGCGTGGGCCTCGGTCTGCTGCGGCCTCGTTCCGCAGCGGCCTCAGCCCTCCTCGCCCCAGGACGTGACGGGCGGCAGGTGGAACAGCTCCTCCACCGCCGCGGCGGCCCGGAGCACCGCGCCCTCTCCCAGTGCCGGGCCCACGAACTGCATCCCGACGGGCATGCCGTCGAGCATCCCGCAGGGCACCGAGGTCGAGGGGAGGCCGGCGAGGTTGGCGGGGCCGACCAGACGCATCAGCTCACCGTCGCGATCCCGCTCCTGCTCCCCGACCCGGACCGTCGACTCCCCGACGCGTGGGGTGCGGATCGGCAGGGTCGGTGAGGCGAGCACGTCGACCTGCTCGAAGACCTGCCGGAACTCGTCGCGGACCCGGGAACGGATCTGCTGGGCCTGGAGGTAGTCGACGGCGGTGGGCAGCGCACCGCACTCGAGGAGCAGCCGTACGTCCTCGCCGTAGTCCTGCGGGCGCTCGCGGAACTGCTCGGCGTGGAAGGCGGTGGTCTCGGCGGTGTCGATCACGGTGAGCGCGTAGATCGCGTCGTCGAGCGAGGGGAGGGCGACGAGTTCGATCTGGGCCCCGGTGCGCGCCAGGGAATCCAGCATCTCGCGCACGATGGTCTCGATGTCGGGGTCGACCGCCTCGAGGAAGAATCGCTCCTCGAGGCCGATCCGCAGCGGCCGCGTCTCCTCGAGCTCGCGGACGGCCCGTGAGGAGACCACCCGCAGCGAGGAGGGCACCCGCGGATCGTGCCCGCTGAGGGCGTCGAGCAGGATGGCGGCATCCTGCGCGGTACGGGTCAGCACGCCCACGTGGTCCAGGCTCCACGCCTCGGGATAGCAGCCGTGGCTGCTGACGAGTCCGTAGGTGGGTTTCAGACCGAGGAGCCCGCAGGCGGCGGCGGGGATCCGGATCGATCCCGAGGTGTCCGAGCCGATCGCGGCCAGCGCCATGCCGGTGGCGACCGCGACGGCCGATCCGCCGCTCGAGCCGCCGGGGGTCCGCTTGTGGCCCCAAGGGTTGCGGCAGATCCCGAAGTGCGGGTTCTCGGTGGTCACCCCGAGGGCGAACTCGTGCAGGTTCGTCTTGCCGACCCGGACGGCACCCTGCTCCTCGAGACGGTCGACGACCCCGGCGTTCTCGGTGGCGACGTGGTCACGGAAGATCGCGGACCCGATCGTCGTCACGCCGCCCGCGGTGGACAGGTTGTCCTTGACGGCGATCGGCAGCCCGTCGAGCGTCCCGAGCCGGCCTCCGCCGTAGAGCCGCGCGTCGGCCGCTTCGGCCTGGCGCCGGGCGAGGTCCGCCTCGACGCTGATGAAGGCGCGCAGGTCAGCATCCTGCGCCGCGATCCGGGCCAGGCAGTCCTCGGTCAGTGCGCGCGACGTGGTGGCACCGTGGGTGAGGGCGTGCGCCGCCTGGGTCAGGCTGAGCGGGCCGGCGCTGGTCATGACGTCCCCTGCCGCGGATCGAAGGTCATCGCCGCTTCCCTGCCGCGCAACGGTGCGGCGTCCACCTTCGCCCGCAGCGCGGCGAGGTGCGCGGCGTGCTCGCGGAGCCCGGTCTCGTCCTCCTCGGGGGTGCGCGGGAAGCGCGCGCGGACCAGATCGAGGGCGCGGACCGCGCCGGCCCCCGTCGGCGACGCCCCGGGGACCGGTGCCGCCTCAGCGGCCGGCGACGGCTCAGGTGCCGGTGTCGGGGACGTGGTCGGTGGCTCAGCGGCCGGTGTCACATCAGGCATTCTCGCGCTCCTCGATGGTGCCGACATCCTCGGGTCCCAGGATGATCGGCGTGCAGTCCGGGTCGACCCGCGCCCGGTAGAACCTCATGGCGAGGGGGACCAGCGCCCCGATGACGAGATAGGCGATGATCGGCGGCCATGCGTTCGCCGGCAGCAGCGTGACGCCCACGAGGGTGATCGCCGCCGAGACCAGCATGCCGAGGCCGAACATCGCCTTGCCCAGGGGAGCGCGGAAGGGGCGCTCCCACTCGGGGTGCGTCCCGCGCAGCCGGAAGGCGGACAGGCAGCCCAGGAAGTACACGGCGCCGGCCGCGAGGGCGACGAGGCTGACGAGGGACAGCTGGCGTTTCAGACCTGCATTCTTACCGGCCATGACGCCTCCTTCGACGCAGGAGTGCCGGTTTCCGAGTGTAGTCCGCGCTCCTCGCGCAAATCCAGATTCACGGCAGGTATTTCCGGCCAATCGGACGAAAAGGCGCTCAGCGCCCAGGTGACGTCGCATCCTCTCGCACGTCACCATGGGGGCATGGGAAACATGAGACACGGACAGGGCGCACGCCGTGCGCAGGGCGGCGCCGCCTCGGGCTCGAGCCGCCGGGCGGAGCGGGACCGTCGGGCGCTGCTGGCCCAGTTCGTGCTGTGGCGCCGTCCCTCTGCCGGGGAGGCCCGGGCCGACGCCGAGGCGGCGCAGGTCGAGACGCTGCTGCGCCTGAAAGGCGATCAGCTCGAGAGCCCCGACCCCACCTATTGGACCGAAGAACTCCTCGACTCGCTGCTCACGCAGGTCGTGCCGCGCAAGATGGTCCAGCCGCGTGAGGAGGCGATGCTGCTCGTCCCGGCACTCACCGGATTCCTCGAGTTCCTCGCCTCGCGGCGGCGCTGGCATCGCGCGAGCATCGACCCCGCACGGGCCCGGACCGTGCTCGAGCAGCTCGAGTTCTCCGTGCTCGAAGCGGCCGAGGACCCTGACCGTCGTTCCTTCTCGGGCAACATCCTCAACTACGCCGCCTCGCTCGGGGTGCAGCTCGAGGATCAGCAGGAGCTCGCCGACTTCATGGAGTGGTACAACACCGCCCTCACCGACGGGGAGCGCCACGAGCTGACCGACACCGGGCGCCTGGCGAATCCCGGGAGGCCTTTCACGTCCGGGACCTCCGGACCGTCGCCGCGGCCGACGGGCGGCTCCGCCTTCTTCCCGCCCCCGCCCGGAGGAGATGGGGCGGGGGCAGACCCGGTGGACGACGAGTGGGACGACGCGGCGGAGGGCCTCGGGGCACCGGACTGGCCCTGGTTCCTGCCCGACCCGGACGAGGAGCGGGCCGACTGGCCCGAGGAGGACGGCGAGGCGGCCGAGGAGGACGGCGAGGCGGCCGAGGACCCGGCCGCCTTCGCGGCCCTGCACGCCCGGGTCCCGCTGGTGCCGCGGGCGGTCCGCCTGCTCGAACTGGTGGGCGAGGGCCGCGCGATCACCGCGACGGGAGCGCTGCGCCGGGCCGACGTGCACACCCTCGTCCAGAAGTGGGGGCTGGAGTCGGGCTCGGAGCAGATCAGCTCGATGTGGGACGTCCCGGAGCTCGTCGGTCCCTGGACCGCGCTCATCGCCGGCGGCTGGATCGAGCTGACCAGCACCCGCGCCCGCCCGGGAGAGGCGGCGACCCCGTACGTGGCGGCCGAGGAGGACCCGGAGGGCTTCGTGCAGTTCGCCCGCGCGCTGCTCGGCATCCTGCTGCTGACGATGTCGCAGCAGGAGGCCGAGCACGGCGGCCTCGAGGGCGGCGCGGACACTTTCGCGTCCCTGTTCTACGTCACCAGCGCCGACGGTCTCGTCCTGCCCGACGTCCTCCATGACGGCACCGACATGCCGCGGGTGCCGCGGGGCCCGGACGGCGGACCGGACCTCGACGAGGCACTGCGACTGATGTACACCACCAGCGACCTGGTCCGCCTCACCGCGTACGGCATCCTGCACCGCGATGCCGAGCGCGCCGCCCCGGACACCCACTTCTCGGCGAACCTCGCCGTCATGGGCGTGGTGGTCAGCACCGCGGACCTCCTGTTCCACGGGCCCGACCAGGAGTGAGCGCGTCGGATCCCGCGAGGTGGGGCTGCTCCTCGGTCACGCCCTGAGGGACCGCGCGAAGAAGGTCGTGGCGCCGAGTGGACACGACGCCTTTCGCGGGGTCAGGCTGTCCCCGGGCCGCGGCACCGCGTGCTCACCAGGGCGACGAGGGGAGGCACTCCGGTGACCTCGATTCCAGAGACGATGAGCGCAGTGCAGCTCGTGGGACACGGCGGGCTCGACCAGCTCGTGTATTCCCAGAGCGTCCGCACGCCGAGCCCTGCGGCGGGGGAGGTGCTGATCGACGTCCACGCCTGCGGCATGAACAACACCGATGTCTGGGTGCGCGAGGGCGCCTACGGCAGCGACACCGACCCCAGCGAGGTCTCCACCTGGCGGCGCGGCCGCTCGACGCTGGAGTTCCCCCGCATCCAGGGCACGGACATCGTCGGCAGCATCGTCGCGGTCGGGGACGGCGTCTCCGAGGATCGCCTCGGTGAACGGGTGATGGTCGACTTCAGCATCTACAACCGTCCTGAGGGCGACGAGTCGCTGGCCGACATCGACTACATCGGCCACGGCCGCGACGGCGGCTACGCCGAGTACGTCGCAGTGCCCTCGGAGAACGCCTACGAGATCACCGCCGACATCTCCGACGCCGGCTTGGCCACCTTCTGCTGCGCCTACCTGACCGCGGAGCAGATGCTCGTCCGCAGCCGTCTGGCCGCGGGGGAGCGGGTGCTCGTCACCGGCGCCTCCGGCGGCGTCGGCTCCGCCATCATCCAACTGGCACGAGCCCGCGGAGCGATCCCCTACGCCGTCTCCAGCGCCGGCAAGGAGGAGGCGCTGCGGGAGATCGGCGCCGAGGACGTCATCCTGCGAGACACCGAGGACCTGGTCGCCGAGGTCGAGCGAGTCATCGACGGTCCGGTGGACGTGGTGGCCGATCTGGTCGCGGGCCCGATGTTCAACGACCTGCTGCGGATCCTGCGCCCGGAGGGCCGCTACAGCACCGCCGGCGCCATCGGCGGCCCCGTGGTCGACCTCGACCTGCGCACGATGTACCTCAAGCAGCTCGAGCTGCACGGCTCCTCCCAGGGGACCCGCACCGCCTTCCGACGCCTGGTGGACTACATCCAGGACGGCACCATCCGTCCGCTGCTGGACCGCACCTTCCCGCTGTCGGAGTTCCACGAGGCCCAGAGCACGTTCATGGGCAAGTCGTACATCGGAAAGCTGGTCGTCGTGCCCGACCGGCACTGGGAGACCGTGGGGGCGCCGTATGGATCGTGAACGAGTCGTCGAGCTGATCGACACCCAGTCCGGCGGCGACGTCAGCCGCATCGTCACCGCCGGCATCGAGCCGTTGCCGGGCCGCAGTGCGCTGGAGAAGGCCCGCTACCTCCAGAGCGAGGGCGACGGCCTGCGCCGGCTGCTGCTCTCGGAACCGTACGGGGACCCGGCGATGTCGGTGGATCTCATCGTCGAGCCGGGCCATCCCGAGGCGCAGGCCGGCTACATCATCATGGAGGCCATGGGGTACCCGATGTATTCCGGGTCCAACACCATCTGCGCCGCGACCGCCCTGCTGCAGAGCGGGATGATCGAGATGACCGAAGGTCTGCAGGACGTGGTCCTGGAGTCCCCGGCGGGACTGGCCCGGATCACTGCTCGCAATGTCGGCGGGCGCGTCGAGTCGATCACCACCCAGGGCGAGCCCGCCTACGTCGCCGAGCGCGGGCTGTCGGTGGACGTCCCCCACTACGGCCGCGTGGAGTTCGACCTGGTGTGGAGTGGCGCCTACTTCGCGATGATCCATGCCGCCGACCACGGCTTCGAGCTCACGCCCGACGAACAGATCGCCCTGACCGCCTTCGGTGACGCCTTCGTGCGCACCGCCCGCCCGGGACTGCGCCAGGAGCACCCGACCCTGGGGGACGTCGGCCCGCTGCCGTTCGTCCACTTCATGGGGCGGGTCCGGACCCTGGAGAACGGCAAGGTCGAATCCCGTTCGGCGACCTACGTCCACCCCGGCGTGATCTGTCGGAGCCCCACGGGCACCGGCACCTCCGCGCGGCTCGCACTGATGGCGGGGCAGGGGGATCTCGGGCCCGGGGACACGCTGGAGACGATCTCGCCGCGGGGCAATCGCTTCCTCGGCACCGTGATCGGCGACACCGTCGTCGGAGACTTCCCCGCCTGGAACTCGACGATCACGGGCCGGGCCCGGCTGATGGCGCACTCCCGTATCACCGTGGACCTCGATGATCCGCTGGTGGACGCCTCGGACCTGGAGCTGCTGCTGAGCCCGTGAGGAGGGGTGCCCCCGAACTCGGCCCGGTCTGCGCGGTCCCGATGATGCTCGCCGGACACCCGCCGGCAGATTTGCTCGATTGCGGATCCTGGTTGGTTGGCCACTCGGGACCCGTTTCGCTCCCGTAGACGCAGATGCGCTCGAGATAACGGCGAGCCGTGCGGAAGAGCGATACCTGACGCGTGGGTAAAACCATCGTCACCCCAGGCCAGGGTTACGCGCTGTCAACGTATGCTGCCTGGGTAGCGCATCTGAGTTTCGCGTGAGACGGAATGTGATGTGCGCATTCCTGCCCAGTTAGTCATCGACGCGCGTGCGCTTCGGCGGCTAGGCGCACGAACTCCTCGTGGCCGACTTCGGGGGAGAACCCGAGTAGTTCGTGCGCCCGCACATTGGACGTCGTGTAGCTCGGGGCGGCGTCGGACGGGAACGTGACGTCGACCGTCCGCAGTCCGGCGGCACCGGCGAGGTCACGGCTGAACTGGGCGAGATCGGCGGACGTGTCCGGGCCGAGACCGATGACCTCGTGCGCGGTGGTCCCTGCCTCGAGAGCGAGCACGACGCCGTGCGCGAGGTCGGCGGTGGCCAGGATGCCCATCTGCACCGGGGCGCCGTCCTCGCGGTGGGCGACTAGCAGCGTCCCATCGTCGTGCGACGCCGGCTCGAGTGCGGCGACGACCGCCGCACGACCTGCGGCACGCTCGCGTCCGATGCGCCGGGAGGCGAAGAATCGAGGTCCGGAGAAGAACGAATCGGGATTGAGGACTTCCGCAGGGTCCTGGGTGTGGGAGAACCGCAATACCACCGTCGCCCAGCCGGCGTGGGTGCTCGCGAACTCCACGAGATCCTCCGCGAGGACCTTGGAGACCCCATACCAGGTGCGCGGTCGTCGTGGATGCTGCTCGTCGAGCGGCTGGTACTCAGGAGCGTTCTCCGGGTAGACCTCGCCGGTACTGGCCAGAATGAAGCGGCTCACCCGCGAGCCTTCCAGCGCGCGGATCAGCCGATGGGTGCCGGTGACATTGGCTGAGAAGACCGCGTCGGCCTGCTCTGAGTCCCAGGACATATATGCCCCGAGGTGGGCGACGGCGTCGAGATTTGCCAGTCGGGGATCCTGGGCGGGCAGGTTCACCAGATCGTCCGTCAAGTACTCCATGCCGACGGCGGGGGAGGCGGCCGGCACGCGGTCGATTCCCAGCACCTGGTGGCCTCGGTCGACGAGTTCCTGGGCGACGGCCCTACCGACTCTTCCGGCGGCTCCGGTGACGGCGATGCGCATGTGTTCCTTCTTCCTGGGGTGTTCTCAGTGGATCGGGGAGGGGCCGACGCGAGTCCTTCGACGGGCGGCCCGCGGTAGGAGAGCGCGCGGTGTGCTTCCGATGTCACTCGATGGCGAGCGGCGCGTCGTAGGTCTCGCGGGCGCGCAGGACGGCGATCAAGGTAACCAGTGCCGCCGCCATGACGTAGAACGCCGGGGCGAAGGTGTTGCCGGTCGACGTGATGAGAAAGGTGGCGAAGAACGGGGTGATGCCACCGAAGACCGCAACGGAGATGTTGTAGGCGATCGCCATGGACCCGTAGCGGATGTTCGTCGGGAACAGCTCCGCCATCGCGGCGCTCATCGCGCCGTCGAAGGCGGCCATGAAAACCCCGAGGATTATCAAGGCTCCCGCCGCGGCGAGGAAGTGCCCCGAAGACATGAGGGTCAGCGTCGGGTAGGTGAACACGATGAACCCGGCGCAGCCCGCGATCATCACAGGGCGACGGCCCACCGTGTCGCTCAGCAGACCGAAGAGCGGGACCATGAGCATGATGAAGAGGAGCCCGATCACCAGCGCGCCGTAGCTCGAGATCGCCGAGTAGCCCAGTTCGGTCTGCAGGTAGGAGGGCATGAATGTCTGCAGGGTCCAGTGTCCGACCGCCTTGACGACCACGAAGCAGACGCAGAACAGCAGCGCCTTCCATGAAGTTTGCAGGGAGGTGCGAAGGGGGTTTCCGACGACCTTCCCCTTCTCCTTCACGGCGCGGAACTCGGGGGTGTCCTCGAGCTTCATCCGAAGGTAGAGGCTGACCAGCCCCAGTGGGACGGCGACGAGGAAGAGAGCGCGCCATCCCCAGCTGTTCAGGGCGTCCTCCCCGAGCAGTGCCGTGAAGGCGAGGACGAGCCCCGCGCCGACCACGAAGGCCAGGAACCCGAAGACGTCCACGAAGCTCGAGACGAATCCGCGACGGTTCGGCGGGGCGTACTCGGCCAGCAGGGCGGTCGCGCCGGAGCTCTCGCCCCCGGCCGCGAATCCTTGGACCAGTCGCAGAATCACCAGGAGGATGGGGGCGATGACCCCGATGTTCTGCCACGTCGGCAGGACGCCCATCAGGGCGGTGGCCACACTGGTGATGAGTACGACGAGCGCGAGGGTGGTTCTTCTCCCGAGGCGGTCGCCCATGGAGCCGAAGAACAGTCCGCCGAGCGGCCGCATCACGAATCCGGCGCCGAAGACGGCGAAGGCCGAGAGTAGGGCGGCGTGGGTGTCGCCTGCCTTGAAGAAGTGCAGGCTGATCGCGGTGGCAAGGGTGCCGTACAGGCCGAAGTCGAACCACTCGACGAAGTGCCCGGCGCCGGCGGCGATGACTACCTTGCCAAGAGGCTGTGGGTGGCCCTCATGGGGGGAGGGCCGGGGCGCGACGTCTGCCGTCGCATCTGATCCCTGTGTCATGGATAGCTTCCTCACTATGCCGCGGGGTGACGGGAGAAGGCGCCTCGGCCGTGTCGTCACGGATGGCCGGTCTTGTCGTCGCCTTGGGTGGCGGGCACCGCCTCCGTGACGGGGCGCGATCACCGTCCCTGAGCGTATCACTCAACGGGTCATGCCTATCACTGAGTGGTTTGAGCATCGCGCAGAGTGCTAGCCTCGAATCATGCGGCATATCAAGGAAGACGTGGACATCGTGGTCGTCGGCGGCGGACTGGCGGGGACGTCCGCCGCGGTTGCTGCGGCGCGACTGGGGTCCCGCGTTGCGCTGGTGACGAACCGTCCAGTCCTGGGAGGCAATTCCTCGAGCGAGATCCGGGTCTGGGTGGTGGGGGCGACCGCGCACGGTACCCAGCGCTTCGCCCGGGAGACCGGGATCATGGGCGAGCTGTTCCTGGAGAACCAGTTCCGCAATCCACAGGGCAACCCGTACTACTGGGATCAGACCGTGCTGGACCTGGTGCGCGCGGAGCCGAACATCTCCCTTCACCTGAACACCGACGTCCGGACCCTCGACATGGAGGGCGAGGGGGTCATCCGCTCCGTCACGGGCTGGACGATGGGCAGCGAGATCGAGACCGAGCTGTCCGCCCCTGTCTTCCTGGACTGCACCGGGGACGGACTCGTCGGCCACCTCGCGGGGGCACAGTACCGAGTGGGGCGCGAATCGCAGGACGAGTACGGGGAGACCTGGGCGCCCGAGCAGGCCGACCGCGAGCTCCTGGGCAGCTCCCTGTTCTTCTACACCCATGACACCGGGGCGCCGGAGAAGTTCGTCCCGCCGAACATCGCGAAGGACATCTCAAAGACCCCCATTCCTCGAAACCGGATCATCCGCACCGGCGACAACGGCTGCAACTACTGGTGGATCGAGTGGGGCGGGGAAGTCGACACCGTCGATGAGAACGAGCGGATCCGCGACGAGCTTTGGTCGGTCGTGTACGGGATCTGGGACCACATCAAGAATTCCGGCGACTTCGACGCCGATACCCTCACCCTCGAATGGGTGGGCGCCATCCCGGGGAAGCGGGAGTACCGCCGATTCCTCGGCGATTACGTGCTCACCCAGCAGGACATCCTCCAGCAGCGCAGCTTTCCCGATGCCGTTGCCTTCGGAGGCTGGTCGATCGACCTGCACCCTGTCGAAGGCGTCTATGCGGAGAAGCCCGGCGCGCAGCAGCGGTACAGCAATGGGACCTACGCGATCCCGTATCGGAGCCTGTACTCCCGCAATGTCGACAATCTTCTCTTCGCCGGTCGCAATATCTCCGCGAGCCACATCGCTTTCGGCAGCACCCGCGTCATGGCCACCTGCTCCACGCTGGGCCAGGCGGCCGGTACCGCTGCGCACCTGAGCGCCCACCTCGGGACCACCCCGCGCGCTCTCGGTCAGGATCACCTGCCCGAGCTGTTGCGTACCTTGCACCGGGAGGACGCCCCGGTCATCGGCCTGCACGCCACCGATGACGAGGACCTCGCCCGATCGGCCACGATCACAGCGAGCAGCGAATTGACGACCATCGACACCGTGCCGTCCGCCTCGTCGGACCGATTCCCGCTGGACCGGGACGTCGCCCTGGTCGTTCCCGTCGACCCAGCGCTGGAGAGCATTACGCTGCGCGCCACGGCGGAGGCGCCGGCGTCGACGACCGTGGAGCTGTGGGACACGGGTAAACCCCAGAACTATGTGCCCGTGGCGAGGATCGCAGCGACGCAGGTGGAGGTCCCGGTGGGTGAGGGGGAGGTCACGGCGAGATTCGATTGGGCTCCGGAGACGCCGCGGAACGCCGTCCTCGTCGTTTCGGCGACCCCCGGGGTGGCCCTGCATCTGACCGATGGCAATCCGTACGGGCTTCTCGCCCTGACTCGGAAGCAGGCTTGGGACGCCCAGTTCGACCATCAGATTCCCAGTGAGGAGGGCGAGCTCGTCACCCAGTGGGAGGCGCGTCCTCTCCGCGGGCGGTCCTTCGCCGGCCGGATCGCTCCGGACACCAACGCCTACCGGGCGGCTGCGGTCGCCGACGGCTACCAGCGCCCCTATGGCGGCCCGCACCTCTGGTCTTCCGAGGCGGTCTTCGCCCCAGCAGGTCAAACCGATAGGGCATCCGATGTTGCGCTGGACGCTATGGCGGCGCCCAGCCTCACCCTGAGATGGGACGCGCCCGTCCGGATCGGTTCTGTGCGGATCGTGCTGAACGACGACGTCGACACCGACCTCATCAATCTCCACCACCATCGGACGAAGGACGAGGTTATGCCGACGCTGGTGCGTGACTACCGGCTCGAGGGGAGCGTGGACGGGGAGTGGAGGGAGCTGGCAGGGGTGCGGGACAATCGCATCCGCCACCGCATCCATGACGTGTCCGCGGGCGAGTATGACGCCCTGCGTCTCGTGGTCGAGGGGACCAACGGCTCTCCCTACGCGATGGTTCAGGCGATCAAGGTCTACGCGAATCCCAGCGCCCGGACCACGCTTCCGTGACCAGGAATGTGAGCTGCGCACCGCAGCCGGGCACGGGTCCAGGAGAATGTCGCCATGGCTAACACCCCGTCGAACCAGAGCATCGAACGCGCCGTTGCCGTCCTCCAGGCGATCGGCACGGCGGACGCCGAGTCGGTGCGCGCCTCGGACATCGCACGGATCATCGATCTCGGGGCCTCGACGACGGGCCGAATCCTCGCGACCCTCGAAAACCTCGGATACGTGCGACGAGGACCGCAGGGCTACCGCATCGGCACCGCGGCGCTGCTATTGGCGAGCCAAGGACTGAACCACGACCCGGTGCATCGGGAATCCCGTGCCCGCGCGCAAGAGCTCGCCCAGCGCATCGGCCTGACCTCGAATGTGGGCGTACGGGACGAGGGTCGAGCGATCTACTTGTGCCACTTCGAGGGCGCCCGCGCCTCGAAGTCCCACACGATGATCGGTATGGACCAGCCGCTACATGCTTCGGCGCTCGGCAAGTGCCTGCTGCTCGATCTGAGCGAGCAGGAGCGGATCAGTCTCCTCGGCGATCTCCCGAAGTACACCGAGCGCACCATTACCGATCACGCGGACCTCGGCGCTGACCTCGACGTGGCGCGCCGCCGTGGATGGGCGATGGAGGACCAGGAGGTGGCCCTCGGTCGTTTTTGCGCCGCCGCCCCGATCCGCGACGCGCGAGGCCGAATCGTTGCCGCCCTCTCGATATCCGGCCGCATCAGCGACCTACGATCCCTCGATCTGCCGATGGTCACGGAGGACGTCATCGAGGTCGCAGACCGGATCAGCGTAGGACTCGGCATGATCACGGCGGTCCCCGAGGGCTGATGTCTAGGTAATTCTGTCAGGTGGACGGAGCTTGTCAGTGGTCGAACGTGGCCCATTTCAGGGCTGCCGACAGTACGAGCCCCGGTCTCACCTAGACCCCGTCCTTGGCTTTGGCCTGCTGGTACATCCTGCTGTTCTGCGCAGTGATCTCCGTTCGGGGCCCCCGCCGACAGCTCGCTTCTTATACGCCTCTCCGTCATGCCATCTCGCGGGCATCCGGACATAAAGCATCGAAAACGCTTCGCGGCATCCTACGCGAGTCTCGTCGGAGCATTGACCCCGCGCAGCGCACGGCCTACGGTGTCGAGCCAGGACGAGAAGGAAATCGATTACTGCCACATGGGAGTGCGCACGTATGAGACAGCTCGACCACACCGACGCCCGTCATGTCGCGATGCCGCTGGGCGGCATCGGCACCGGCAACGTCGCCCTCTGCGCCGATGGCGCGCTGCGGCAATGGCAGCTGCAGGGCGTCGGGAACCACGGCGGCGACCTGCCGCACACCTTCTTCGCCGTGCGCGCCCAGCACCCCGAGCCGCCGCTGGACTCGACCCGCATCCTGCAGGCACCGCCCCCGCCTCCGGAGGCGCCGGGCACCCCGCTGGTGACCGACGATCACGTCCCCGACTGGCAGCGTGAGCTGCTGGGGCGCCACGGCGGAGCGCGAGCCACCCGCTTCCGTGCCACCTATCCCGTCGCCGAGGTCGACTACGAGCTCGACGTCCCGCTGGACGTGCACCTGCAGGCCTTCACCCCGCTCATCCCGCAGGACGTCGACCGCAGCTCCCTGCCGGCCGCGCTGTTCACGATCACCCTGACCAACACCGGCACCGTGGCGATGACCGCTCGGCTGGGTGCGGCGATGCAGAACCCCGTCGGCCACGACGGCACCACGGCACCCGACGGGGTCCGCGCCGCCGGCTACGGCGGCAACACCAACCGCGTGCGGCGCCATGACGGCTGGACCGCGCTGGTGCTGGAGAACGCCGGCCTCGACCCGTCCGCCCCGGGCGCCGGGCAGGCCGTGCTGACCTGCGACCACCCCGCGACCACGGCCCTGCCGCAGTGGGAGGATCCCGGCGAGTTCCTCGACTTCCTCCACGCCCGCACCGGCCACGTCGAGCGCCCGTCGCCTCCGGGGCAGGGGCACCTGCCCGATCACCATCCCGGCGTGCCCCGCGGCGCCCACGGCCCCAGCCCGCACGGCGCCACCTGGAACGGCGGGCTCGCCGCCCCGGTGCACCTCGAGCCCGGTGCCTCCGCCACGATCCGCCTCGCGATGACCTGGTACTTCCCGAACCGCTACGTCGACTTCCCCCAGGGCGGGGCCTTCGCCGCACAGTCCGCGCCGACCCGGCTCTGGCTCGGCAACCACTACGCCACGCTCCATGCGGACGCACTCGCCGTCGCCGAGCAGGTCCAGCGGGAGTGGGAGGACCTCGAAGCCGCCACCCGCTGCTGGACCGACCTGCTGACGGACTCCGGCCTCGACGAGGAGGCCGTCGAGCACCTCGCCGCCCAGGCCGTCGTGCTGCGCAGCCCGACCTGCTTCCACGCCGCCGACGGGACCTTCTACGGCTTCGAAGGCGTCAACGGCGCCTCGACCGGCGGGCATGCCGGCGTCGTCGGCGGATCCTGCCCATTGAACTGCACCCACGTGTGGAACTACGCCCACGCCCTCGCAGCCCTGTTCCCCACCCTGGAACGCTCGATGCGCGAGACGGAGCTGGACGTGCTGCAGGCCCCGGACGGCTCCGTCCCGCACCGCGTCATCGCCCCCACCTCCCTGCCGCAGCTGTGGAACCGCCCCATCGGCGGACCGCTCACCCCGGCCCTGGACGGCATGCTCGGCGTGCTCCTGAAGACCTACCGCGAACTGCGCTCCGGCGCGATCGACGACGCCTGGCTCGACCAGCGCTGGGAGCACCTGACCCGACTGCTGGCCCATATCCGCACCACCTGGGACCCGGAGGCCACCGGCGTGCTGCGCGGCATCCAGCCCAGCACCCACGACATCGACCTCGCCGGCGCCAACACCTTCATGGGCACCCTCTGGCTCGCAGCCCTGCGCGCCGTCGAGGAGATGTCCCGTCCCCGCGGCGAACACACGGAGGCCGACGAACTCCGCGCCCTGTTCGAGCGGGGCAGCGCCGCCTACGACGAGCTGCTGTTCACGGGGGAGTACTACGTCCAGGAGCTCGAGGAGGGCCCCGAACGCCCCTTCCAGTGGGGCGAAGGCTGCCTCGCCGACCAGTTGATCGGCCAGTGGTGGGCCCATGAGCTGGACCTCGGCCACCTGCTGCCGGTGGACCACGTGCGCTCCGCGCTGCAGGCGATCGTGCGCCACAACCTCCGCCACGGCTTCGCGGACCTCGAGCACGACTTCCGGGCCTTCGCCGACGGCGACGACACCGGGTTGCTGGTGTGCACCTGGCCCCGCGGCGGCCGCCCGGCCACCCCACTGCGCTACGCCGACGAGGTATGGACCGGCACCGAGCAGCAGGTCGCCGCCCACTGCCTGCGCGAGGGCCTGGCCGACGAGGCAACGGCGATCCTGCGCGGGCTGCGGGACCGCTACGACGGCAGACGCCGCAACCCCTACAACCACATCGAGTGCGGCGACCACTACGTGCGCTCCTTGGCGGGCTGGACCCTCCTGGACGCCGCCACCGGACGCTCCTGGGACGCCCGCACCGGCGCACTGCGCCTGGACCGGCCGACGGGCGGGACCCGGGTGCCGCTGCTGACCGGCACCGGCTGGGGCTATGCGCACGCCGTCGGGGACGCCGTCGAGGTCGTCACCCTCGGCGGGCAGCTCCCCGTGCGCTCCACCTCCTGGACCGGCGCCTCATGACCACCGCCCCGCGCCCGACCCGCCGCGGGGCCCTCGGCGGGATGGGCCTGGGCGCGCTCGCCGCCGGTCTGGCCGCCTGCGGCGGGGACCCCGGCGCCGCCACCGAGGGTGCCGGCGGCGACGCCGTCGAGTTCGTCTTCCTCGGCGACGTCAACCAGCGCAAACAGTTCGAGCAGCTCTTCGCCGAGTTCGGTGAGCAGCACCCCGAGATCGCCCTGCAGGCGGTGGCGAAGTCCGGCTCCTGGGCGCAGTTCACCTACGCCGTCGCCACCCAGATAGCCGGCGGACAGCCGCCCGACATCATCCAGATGGCCACCGAGGGGCAGCGCCTGTTCGCCTCCAAGGGTGTGCTCGCCCCGTTGGATCAGCTGATCGCCCGCGACCAGGACGAGGTCGAGGACTACTACGACGACATCCACGACAACCTGCGCCTGTGGTCGCAGAAGTACGGCTCGCCCGACGGCAGCACCTACTACATGCCCGGCGGCTACAACCCGATCGTGCAGTACTGCCGCACCGACCTCCTCGACCGGGCCGGCGTGGAGCTGCCCGAGGACGGCTTCAGCTGGAGCGATCTGATGGAGGCCGGCCGCCGGCTCAAGGCCCAGGGGGTCTTCCTGATGACCGTCGAGCAGGGCTACTGGCACGACGTGCTTCCTTGGCTGACCAACAACGGCACCTCGAGCCTCGATGAGGACTGGGCCACCGCGACCATCAACAGCCCCGAGGCGATCGAGGCCGCCGCCTTCGCCCGGGAGCTGGTCGCCAAGGGCTACTCGCCCGAGCCCGGCGGCACGTACGACGCGCCGTCCCTGATGCAGAACGGGCAGCTGGCCGCCTTCCACGACGGCGCCTACGGGATGGTCAACGCCGCGCGCATCGAGCTGACCGACGCGATCCGCATGGTGCCCTTCCCCCACAACGGCGTCCACGGCTCGCCCGTCGGCTGGGACGCCTGGGACATCACCGAGGCCTCCGAGCGCGCCGACGAGGCGTGGGTGTTCATCAAGTACCTGATGTCCGTCGAGGGCGCGTCGTTCTTCGCCCGCGCCGGCGGCACCATCGTCCCCGCCCGGCATTCGGTCGCCACCTCAGACGCCTTCCTCGAGGGCGCCCCTGAGGGTGCGCTGTGCCTGGTCGACGCCCTGGAGACGGCCACCCCGGTGCCTTCCCCGGAGCGCGGCCCCGAGATCCAGGACATCGTCGAGGAGGGCTGGCTGCAGATCATCGCCGGATACGCCGAGCCCGAGCGCCAGCTGAAGCGCACCTACGACAAGATCGGACCGCTGCTGTGAGCGCCGCGGCCGCACTGCCCACGCCGAGCCCCGCGGCCCCGTCGCCGGGGCGGCCGCGACGCCGCGACCTGCGTCAGAACTGGCTGGGGTACGTCTTCCTCAGCCCGGCGGCGCTGCTGTTCGTGCTGTTCATCGGTGGCCCGTTCCTGGTCGCGATCGCGCTCAGCCTGTACTCCTGGGACCTGCTGACCCCGCCGGAGTTCGTGGGGCTGGAGAATTTCACGACGCTGCTGCAGGACCCGGTGCTGATCCAGGCCTTCGCCAACACCTTCCTGTTCGCGTTCGCCTCGGTGCTCACCCATGTCGTCGGCGCGCTGCTGCTGGCCCTGGCCGTCAACGCGCTCGCGAGCCGCGTCGTCTCCTACCTGGTGCGCACCGCCGTATTCTTCCCCTTCATCATCTCCTGGGCTGCGGTGGCGCTGCTGTGGCAGTACATGCTCGATCCCGGCTTCGGGGTGATCACCCACTACATCGACCGGATCGGCCTCACCCCGCCGGACTGGTTCCTCGACCCCGCCTGGGCACTGCCGGCGATCATCGGGATCGACTTCTGGCACACCCTGGGGTTCACGTTCATCATCATGCTGGCCGGCCTGCAGACCGTTCCGAAGCAGCTGATCGAGGCGGCGCAGACCGACGGGGCGGGCCGGCGCCAGGTGTTCTGGCACGTCACCGTGCCGATGATGTCCCCCACCCTGTTCTTCGCCATGGTGGTCACCTTCATCGGGGCGTTCCAGATCTTCGACCCGATCCAGATCATCACCGGCGGCGGCCCCGACGACGCAACGCTGACGCTGGTGATGTACCTGTACGAGCAGGGATTCCAGTCCTTCCGGATCGGCTACGCCTCCGCCGTGGCGTTCCTCGTGTTCGTGGTGATCATGGCGGTGACGCTGCTGCAGTTCTGGGGCGCCAGGAAGTGGGTGCATCAGCAGTGAGCACGACGAACCCGGGGACCACGACGACGACGCGGACGGACACGACGCCTCCCCCCGCGGGTGCGCCCTCGACCCGGCGCCGCGGGCCGCGGCCCGGCAGGATCGCGCTGAACCTCGCGCTGCTGGTCTTCGCCGCGATCATGGCGGCACCCCTGGTGTGGCTGATCTCCACCAGTCTCACCGACCCGGCCGAGGCGTTCCGAATCCCGCCGAACTGGCTGCCGATCGGCACCACCACGGAGAACTTCCGCGCGGTGGGCGAGCTGATCCCGGTCGGGCAGATGGCCCTGAACAGCGTGATGGTCGCCGTGATCACCACCGGCGGCTCGCTGATCGTCAGCGTGCTGGCGGCCTACGCCTTCTCCCGCTTCGAGTTCCGCGGCCGCTCCAGCGCGTTCCTCATCATGCTCAGCGCGATGATGGTGCCCGCGCAGCTGCTGATCATCCCGGTGTTCATCCTGATGCGCACCCTGGGACTGGTGGACACCCTGGTCGCACTGTGGCTGCCCGGACTGATCCACGTGTTCTCGATCTTCTTCCTGCGCCAGTACTTCAACTCCATCCCCCGCGACCTCGACGAGGCGGCGATCCTCGACGGCGCCGGGCACCTGTGGATCCTGTTCCGGATGCTGGTGCCGCTGTCCGGCCCGGCACTGTCGGCGCTGGCGATCCTGGTGTTCGAAGCCTCCTGGAACAACTACTTCGCCCCGCTGATCTTCCTCAGCACGCCGGAGAACATGACGCTGCCCCTGGGCCTGGTGGCGCTGCAGGATGCCCAGGCGGGAGCGGCCCCGGCGACGGTGTTCGCCGCGATCACCATGATCGTACTGCCGGTGCTGATCGTGTTCCTGATCTTCCAGCGGCAGTTCGTGGCCAGCATCGCCACCGCCGGGGTGCGGGGCTGAGGCATGGCGGAATCCGTCAGGGGTGGGGCCCGCGCGGCGCCGGTCGGCACCGGGGCTGGTGTCGCCGGTGTCGGCGGTGGTGCCGGGCTCGGCGATGCCGGTGTCGCCGGTGCTGGCGGTGGCGCCTGGTCAGGGGTCGAGGCGGGTGCCGGCTCCGCCGCGACGGCCGAGACGGGGTCCGACCCGCTGTCTGAGACGGGGGTGGGTGGCCTCGACCTGCGGGCCGCCGCCCGAGAGGCCTGGAGCAGCCTGCCGGTGCTGCTCCTCGGCAGCGCGCTCGTGACACTGGCCGCCCTCGCCACGGTGGTGGCGAGCCGCGCCGGGCTGCTGGTGGGCGCGGGGGTCGGCCTGGTCTCCGTGGCGCCGACGCTGATGGCGCTGATCGCGACGAGTCTCAAGGTCCTCGACGGCGCACAGCCTGCCCTGCGTGAGCACGCACGGGACCTGCGCCGGCTCGCACCACGGGCGATCGGGATCTGCGCGGTGCCCACGCTGCTCGCGAATCTCACCCTGAACGCGTTGCTCGCCCACGCATCCGGCGGGGGAGCAGTCATGCTCGTGCCCACCGCGCTCGGCGCCACCACCACCGTGCTGACGGGTCTCGGGGCCGTGGTGTCGCTGCCGATGCGTGCCGGTGGTACGGGTCCGACGGGCCTGCGGTGCTGGCTGCTCGCCCTGCACGTCCTGGCGCGCTCGCCGGTGCCGTTCCTCGCGGCGCTCGTCGTGGGCGCCCTCGGGGTGTGGGTCTCGGTGACTCTCTCCAATGGCCTGTTCCTGCTGGCGCCGGGCCCGTTCGCGCTCGTGCTGGCGGCGGCGTGGCGGGTCGCGCCGCGCGTGGGAGGCGAGGACTGAGGGCTCGGCGGCCCCGGCAGCGCGGGACGTGTGCATCGACCCTGTTCCGGCGAGGCCCCGCCTCGCCGGGGGCGGGGGCGTTGCGCACGCCCGTTCCCCTGAAACGTGCTTCCTTCGGGGCATATCGAGGGAACGGACGAAAAGGGGTAGGCGTGACGTGGGGCGGAGGGAGGGTGTGACGTGAGGTGGAGGGAAGAGCGCGGCGCGAGCCTCAGAGGTCGATCACGGCTCCGCAGATCCCGCAGCTCTCGTACCGACGCCGCTTCCAGCGCAGCACCGGTAGGACGAAGAACAGCGTGAGCTGGCGGAAGGAGCGCATCCGGAGCCACCGCGTGGTGTTGTGGCAGCGCGGGCACTCGCGGGTCTCCCCGTCCCCGAGGTGTCGCAGCTTCGTGTCGAGCCCGATGAGGAAGAACACGTGGCCAGGATACGGGTCGTCGTCCCGCGAACGCGCCCCGGACCTCCCCTCGATCCTGCCTCCCCGCAACTTGCGATAGCCCCTTCATGGCAGTCAGTCAACTTTGCGATTGTCGCAACTACTGGCTATGGTCGACCGCGGCGCTGAGGACAACCGTTGCCTACGAAAGGGGATCGGCGTTCATGACTACACCGAATCGTGCGGGTGCGACGCCCGACGGCGGGGCCGCACAAGGCCCCGGCCCCGGCCCGGGGCTGACCACCCGTCGCGGGGTCCTCGGCGGAGGCCTGGGACTGGGCCTGAGCGCCGTCCTGGCCGCCTGCGGTGACGGCGCGGTCCCGGTGCAGCAGGTCGACCTCGAGGGCCCGCCGCAGCAGGGCGGCACCGTCCGCGTCGGCTTCGTCGGCGGCGGCGCCTCCGACACCCTCGATGGTGCGATCGCCACCAACCTCGGCGACATCGCCCGCGCCGTGAACATGTACAACACGCTGCTGTACTTCGATGACGACTACGTCCTCCAACCCCTGCTGGCCACCTCGGTCACCCCCAATGACGACGCGACCGTGTGGACCGCCGAGCTGCGCGAGGACGTCTCCTTCTGCGACGGGCGGCCGATGACGGCCGAGGACGTCATCGCCAGCTTCGAGCGGATCATCGACCCCGAGGATCCCAAGAGCGGCGCCGCCGCCCTCGGCCATCTCGAGGAGATCGTCAAGACCGGGGAGCACACCCTCGAGTTCCGCCTGTCCACCTCGGACACCGCACTGGACGAGGAGCTCGGCCAGTACACCTCGATCATCGTCCCGGCTGATTTCACGGTCGAGGACCCGGTGGGCACCGGCCCGTTCATGCTCGAGAGCTTCACTGCCGCCCAGTCCACAGTGCTCACGCGCAACCCGCACTACTGGGGCGCGGACGGCCCGTACCTCGACGAGATCAGCCTGTTGAACTTCAACGACACCGACGCGCTGATCAATGCGCTGCTATCCAACCAGGTCGACGCCGTCGCCCAGATCCCGCCGGCGCTCACCGAGGTCATCGCCTCCGACGAGCGCATCCGGATCCTGAACTCCGAGACCGGCATGTACCTGCCCTTCACCATGCGCGTGGACAAGGCGCCCTTCGACGACGAGCGCGTGCGCCAGGCCTTCCGCCTCGCCGCCGACCGCGAGGGCATGGTCGAGCAGGTCCTCTCCGGCAAGGGGACCATCGGCAATGACATGTTCGCCGTCTTCGACCCCGCCTATCCCGACCAGCTGCCCCAGCGCGCCCAGGACATCGCCGAGGCGAAGCGGCTGCTGGCCGAGGCCGGGTACCCCGACGGCCTGGAGGTCGAGCTGGCCACTGCTCCCATCCAGGCCGGCGTGGTCGAAGCCGCACAGGTCTTCGCCGAGCACGCCGCCGACGCCGGCATCACCGTGACCATCAACCGGATGGACCTCACCGCCTACTGGACGGATTACCTGGGGTACGACTTCTCGCAGTCGTTCTGGTACACCCGCAACTTCCTCGCCCAGGCGAACGCCGCCGTCACCCCCGGGGCTCCGTTCAACGAGACGCACTGGGACGACGAGGAGTTCAACGCGCTGGTCGAGCAGGCCCGCGCCGAGGTCGACGAGGCCGCTCGCGGCGAGCTCGTGCTGCAGGCGCAGCAGATCCTGTACGACCGCGGCGGCTACCTCGTCTGGGGATTCGCCAACCAGGTCGATGCCTACCAGGGCTACCTCGGCGGCTTCGTCGAGAACCGCACGGGCATCCCGCTGTCAGGTTTTCGGCTGGACCGCGTGTGGATCGGAGAGACCAAGTGATCGCCAAGCTCATCGTCCGTCGGCTGGCCATCAGCCTCGTGATCCTGTTCGCCGTCTCCCTGCTCATCTTCTGCGCCACGCTGCTGCTGCCCGGCGACCCGGCCCGGGCGATCCTCGGCCAGCAGGCGACCCCGGAGCGGATCGCCGCGCTGCATCAGCAGATGCATCTGGACCAGCCCGCCTGGCAGCGCTACTTCTCCTGGCTGGGCGGACTGCTCACAGGCGACCTGGGCACCTCGGTCGCCTCGGGGCAGTCGGTCGCCGAGCTGCTGCGCGACCGGATCGGAGCCTCGGTGTTCCTCATGGTCGCCGCGGCGCTGATCAGCGTCCCGGCCGGCATTGCCCTGGGCGTCTGGTCGGCGCTGCGCCGCGGCCGCGCCGCGGACACCGCGATCACCGGCGTCTCCCTGGTGCTGGCGGCGCTGCCGGAGTTCGTCATCGGCATCGCCCTGGTCGCGTTCTTCTCCACCACGGTGCTGACCGTCCTGCCGGCGGTGACGATGTCTCCGCCGGGCAGTCAGGTGTGGGACTTCCCGAGCCAGCTGATCCTGCCCACCGCCGTCCTGGTGCTGGTGGTGACCCCCTACATCGCGCGGATGATGCGCGCGACCATGCTCGAGGTGCTCGACTCCGGCTATGTCGAGATGGCCCGGCTCAAGGGCGTCCCCGAGCGCCGGGTGATCCTGCGTCACGCCCTGCCGCACGCCATCGGCCCAGTCGCCCAGGTGGTCGCGATCCAGCTGGCCTGGATGGCCGGCGGCGTCGTCGTCGTCGAGTTCCTGTTCCGCTACCCGGGGCTCGGCCAGGCCCTCATCGACGCGGTCAACTACCGCGACGTCCAGGTCGTGCAGGCGGTGACGATGATCGTCGCGGTGATCTACGTGGTCGTGAACCTGCTGGCCGACATCGTCGGCATCCTGGCCAACCCGAAGCTGCGCACCGGAGGTGCCTCGTGATGTCCCAGGCCACCACCCCCGACACCGAGCCGCGCACCGCGTCGGCCGCGCGCGGCGCCGCACCCGCCGTCCCGGATCGGCGCAACACCGTCGTCACCCGCTTCTGGGCCCAGCGCCAGGCGAAGGTCGGCGTGGTGCTCACCGCGCTCGTCGTCGCCACCGCGTTCCTGGGGCCGCTGCTGCTGCCCTGGGCGACCGGCTACACCGCGACCGACTTCGCCGCCCGCCCCTTCCAGGGCGCCGGGCTGTTCGGCACCGACAACCTCGGCCGCGACGTGCTCTCACGCTTCCTGGCCGGCGGCACCTCGCTGCTCCTCTTCGCGGTGATCGCCACCGCCGGCGGCCTGTTCCTCGGACTGCTGTTCGGGATGGTCGCCGCCTACACCGGCGGCCGGCTGGACTCGCTGATCATGCGCGCCAACGACGTGCTGCTGGCGATCCCGCAGCTGGTGTTCGCGCTGCTGGCCATCACGGTGCTGGGCCCGCAGGCCTGGGTGCTGGTGACCGTCATCGCCGTCACCCACGCCCCGCGCATCGCCCGCGTGACCCGCTCGGCCACCCTGGACGTCATCAACGAGGACTACATCCGCGCCGCGGAGATGTACGCGATGCCGCGGGCCCGGATCCTGTTCCGCGAGATCCTGCCCAACATCACCGGCCCGCTGACGGTGGAGGCCGGGCTGCGCCTGACCTACTCGATCGGCGCGATCGCCTCGCTGTCCTTCCTGGGCCTGGGCATGCAGCCGCCGGCGGCGGACTGGGGACTGATGATCAACGAGAACCGCATCGCCCTGGCTCTCCAGCCCTGGGGCGTGATGCTGCCGGTCTTCGCGATCGCCGTCCTGACCATCGGAACCAACCTGATCGCGGACTCGATCGCCCGGGCCTCCGCGAGCGCGAACGTAGGGGAGAAGTGATGTCGAGAGCACGCGGGACCGAGGTGACCCTCACGCCCACCGGCGCCCCGATGATCGAGGGCTCGGCCTGGCATGCCCAGGTCGCCGCCGGAGGGAACATCCTCGAGATCGACGATCTCCGGATCAGCACCACCGCCGACGGGCGCGACGTCATCAAGGGCGTCGACCTCCGGCTGCGCCAGGGCGAGATCCTGGCGCTGGTCGGAGAGTCCGGGTCCGGCAAGACGACCGTGGGGCTGGCGGCGCTGGGGCACTTCCGCCGCGGGCTGAGCCACACCGGCGGCACGGTCACGGTCCATCCCTCCCACGGCACCTCCCCTGCCGGGATGACGGACCTGGGGGAGGAGGCGCTGCGTCGCCTGCGCGGCTCGCGCGTCTCCTACATCCCGCAGGATCCGGCGCTGTCGCTGAACCCGTCCATCCGCGTCGGCGAACAGATCCGCGAGGTGCTCCAGATCCACGGCTTCGGGGCCGACGACGCCGAGCGGGATGCCCGCGTGCGCAGCGTGCTGCGCGAGGTCGGGCTGCCCGACGACGACGCCCACCAGCGGCGCTGGCCCCACCAGCTCTCCGGCGGCCAGCAGCAGCGCATCGGCATCGCGATGGCGTTCGCGATGTATCCCGACGTGCTGGTGCTCGACGAGCCCACTACCGGTCTGGACGTCTCCACGCAGGCGGTGGTGCTCGAGACCATCCGGGAGATGACGCTGACGAACAACGTCGCCGGCCTGTACATCACGCACGACCTGGCCGTCGTCGCCGAGATCGCGGACCGGGTGGCGGTCATGCTCCAGGGCGAGCTCGTCGAGGAGGGCGGGACGCAGGGGGTGCTCGGCAGCCCGCAGCACCGCTACACCAGGACGCTGCTGGCAGCGGTCCCTGACCTCGCCGGCACGAACCGCATCGGCGAGTTCGAGGCCCGCCGCCAGGCCGTCGAGGCGGCCGAGCAGGCCGAGGCCGCCGAGCTGGCCCAGCGCGAGAGTGCGGAGGCGGACCGCACCGCGGAGGACGTGCAGGCAGCAGCCGGCGCGGCCGACGGTCCCACCCGGCCCGAGGCGTCTGACGGTCCCGCCCTGCCCGAGGCGGCCGACGCCACCGCCCGGCCTGGCGCGGCCGACGGCCCTGGCCGGCGCGGCGCAGCCGCCGAGTCCGCTCCGGAGCCGAGCACCACGACGACCGGCTCCCTCCCCGCCCTCCGCCGCGCCGACGAGCCCGCCGGGCAGGACGCGGCCCCGGCCCTGACCGCCGGCGAGCCCTTGATCGAGGTGCGCGATCTGTCGCTGTCGTACGGAGACAAGCAGGTGCTCACCAGCGTCGACCTCACGCTGCGCACCTCGGAGTGCACGCTGCTGCTGGGGGAGTCCGGCTCGGGCAAGACCACGCTGTCGCGCGTGATCGCCGGGCTGCTGGATCACGGCACGGGACAGGTGCGCTACGACGGGGTGGATCTGGCGACCTCGACCCGGCAGCGCACCGTCGGCCAGCGCCAGGACATCCAGTACGTCTTCCAGTCCCCGTTCTCCTCCCTGAACCCCCGGCGCACGCTGGGCCAGTCGCTCGCGGTGCCGCTGGAGATGTCCGGTGAGCTGGGCGCGGCCGAGCGCCGGGAGCGGGTGCGCGAGGCGCTGGACGCCGTCCGCCTGGGCCGGTCGTTCTTCGAGCGCCGGCCAGGGGACCTCTCCGGGGGTGAGCGCCAGCGCGCGGCGATCGCCCGCGCTCTGGTGAACATGCCCCGCGTGCTCGTGTGCGACGAGATCACCTCGGCCCTGGATGTCTCGGTCCAGGCCAGCATCATCGACCTGCTCTCGCGTCTACGCGAGGAGCGGGGCCTGTCGATGCTCTTCGTCACCCACAACATCGCCCTGGCCCGGCACGTGGCCGAGCGCGTCGCGGTCCTCGACCACGGCGTGATCGTCGACGAGGGCCCCACCGACCAGGTGCTGACCGCACCGAGCCACGCCTACACCCAGGAGCTGCTGCAGAACGTCCCGACCCTCTAGGCCGGGACGGGGGCGAGCTCGACCGACCCGGTCACGGCCCGCCCCGCGCAGCGATCGACGCAGGGGAGATGCATTGCCGACATCGCACCACCTGACTACCGTTCAGTCCGTGACCGAAGAATCGCAAACGGGGGACGCCGACGGGGTCCGGGCCCGGGTCCGGACCTGCATCGCCGACTCCGGGCTCGCCCAGCGCGAGTTCGCGCGTCGCCTCGAGCTCGACGAGACCAAGCTGTCCAAGTCCCTGCGGGGGACCCGACGGTTCAGCCCGGCCGAACTGGTCCGGATCGCGACCGTCGGCGGCGTCACCGTCAACTGGCTGATCTCCGGCTCGGACTCCGCCAGCGGACCGGCCGCGGTGCCGGCGGCCGCCAGCCTGCCGCGCAAGATCCGCGAGACCCCGGAGCAGGTGCGCCGGCGCCAGGAGATCGTCGAATCCGGGTGGCGGCTGTTCGCCTCCCGCGGCCTGCACGGGGTGCGGATCTCCGAGATCGCCGCCGACTGCGGGGTCAGCACCGCCGCCGTGTACTACTACTTCGCCAGCAAGCGGGAGCTGTTCGAGGAGACTCTGCGCTACTCGGTCAAGCTCGCCTTCGATCGGCAGGTGGCCTCCCTGCACCTGATCACGGGCCCGCGTGAACGGCTCGAACACCTCATCGGGCTCCAGCTGCCCACCGGGAGCGCCGGCTCGCACGAGTTCTCGATCTGGCTGCAGAGCTGGTCCGAGGTCGCCGTCGGGGCCGGCTCCCAACAGAACCAGGCCGACGCCTATCAGCGCTGGTACCGCACCGTCTTCGACGTGCTGCGCGAAGGGCAGCAGGCGGGGGTGTTCGTCGCCGACCCGCTCGAGGACCTCACCACGCAGCTGACCAGTCTGTTGGACGGCCTCGGCATCAAGGTGCTCGTCGGCACCCTCGGCGTCGAGCAGATGCGCACCCAGCTCCACCGCTTCATCGGCCGTGTCGTCCTCACCGAGAGCGAGACACCGCTCTGCCCCGCCCCCGGAACGAACGCTTCCTCCGAGACTTCGGAGACTTCTGAGTCCTCCGAGACTTCCGAGACTTCCGAGACTTCCGAGACATCCGAGACTTCCGAGACTTCCGAGACCACCCAGACCCCAGAGACCGCCCCGACCCCCGAGACAGACTCCACCCCGCACGAAAGGGACCACCCATGAGCCGCAAGGTCATCCTCACCTGTGCTCTCACCGGAGCCGGTGACACCACCGGCAAGAGCGAGCACGTGCCCGTCACCCCCGAGCAGATCGCTGCCGACGCGATCGCGGCCGCCCGCGCGGGCGCCTCCGTCGTCCACGTCCACGTGCGCGACGTGGCGACCGGGCAGGGTTCCCGCGACGTGGAGCTCTACCGCGAGGTCGTGCGCCTGGTCGGCGCCAGCGACGTCGATCCGGTCATCAACCTCACCGCAGGCATGGGCGGCGACCTGGTGATCGACCCCAGCGACCCCACCGCGCAGCTGCCGGGCACCGACCTGGTCAGCGGCCTGGAGCGCCTGCCCCACGTCGAGCAGCTGCTCCCGGAGATCTGCACCATCGACTGCGGCTCGCTGAACTTCGGCGAGGGCAGCCAGATCTACGTCAGCACCCCGGACATGCTCCGCGAGGGCGCCGCTCGCATCAAGGAACTCGGCGTGAAGCCGGAGATGGAGATCTTCGATACCGGCCAGCTGTGGTTCGCGAACGTCATGGTCGCCGAGGGCCTGATCGCCCCGCCGCCGCTGTACCAGCTGTGCATGGGCATCCCCTACGGCGCCCCGGCGAGCCCCGGACTGCTGAACGCGATGGTCCACCTGCTGCCCGAGGGCGCGCAGTGGACGTCCTTCGCGATCGGCCGTGACCAGCTGCGCTGGGTGGCGCAGTCGGTGCTGCTGGGCGGTCACGTCCGCGTGGGCCTGGAGGACAACCTGTACCTGCGCAAGGGCGTCAAGGCCACCAACGCGCAACTGGTCGAGGAGGCCGGGAAGATCATCGATTCCCTGGGCGATGCCGTGGCCACGCCCGACGAGGCCCGCGACATCCTCCAGCTCGACCGGAAGGCAGGTGCCGCATGACGGATGACGCCTCCACCCCCACTACTCCCGCGACGCCTGCCCCGGAGTCGATCACCACGATCGCCTGCGTCGGCATCGGCACCATCGGCGGCGGCTGGGCCGCCTACTTCCTGGCCCGCGGCTACCGCGTGCAGGCCTGGGACCCCTCGCCCGAGGCCGGTAACCGCGTGCGCCGATTGATCGACGCCGCCTGGCCCGCGCTCACCCAGCTCGGCCTGTCCGAGAACGCCGACCCCGAGAACATCAGCGTCCACACCGACCTCGCCGAGGCCCTCGACG
This sequence comes from Brachybacterium sacelli, assembly GCF_017876545.1. Taxonomy (NCBI): domain Bacteria; kingdom Bacillati; phylum Actinomycetota; class Actinomycetes; order Micrococcales; family Dermabacteraceae; genus Brachybacterium; species Brachybacterium sacelli. The sequence goes on from NZ_JAGIOD010000001.1 coordinate 1,477,182, forward strand.
GTGCCCAGTTCGTCCAGGAGAGCGCCCCCGAGGTGCTCGAGATGAAGCAGCAGCTGCTGGCGGACATCGATGCGCACGCAGCCGACGGCGTCGTGATCGCCTCCTCCACCTCCGGCTACTCGATGACGGAGATGGCCGTGCAGGCGGCGAACCCCGAGCGGCTGGTCGTGGGCCACCCCTTCAACCCGCCGTACCTGATCCCGCTGGTCGAGGTGGTCGGCGGGGAAGCCACCGACCCGGCGGCCGTGCAGTGGGCCTCGCAGTGGTACGAGCACCTGGGCAAGTCCGTGATCACCATGGATCGCGAGGTGCCCGGCTTCATCGCCAACCGCCTGCAGGAGGCGCTGTGGCGCGAGGCCCTGCACATGGTCGACAACGGCGAGGCGACGGTCGAGCAGATCGACCGCTCCATCACCGACGGCCCCGGCCTGCGCTGGCCCCTGCAGGGTCCGATGCTCACCTTCCACCTGGCCGGCGGCCCCGGAGGCATGGCCCACATGCTCGACCACTTCGGACCGTCCCTGAAGTCCCCGTGGACCCGCCTGGAAGCACCCGAGCTGACCGACGAGCTGCGCGAGTCCGTGGTCGCCGGCTGCGACGAGGAGGCTGCAGGGCGCTCGGTGCCCGACCTGGTCGCCGAGCGCGACCGGGCGATCATCGCCGTGCGCCAGGTGATCGACCAGCTGCGCCGGGACGCCGCGTGAGCGCCCTGCCGGTCTACCGCACCCCCGTGCGGGAGGACTGGATCGACTACAACGGGCACCTCTCCGAGGCCTACTACGTGCTCGTGTTCGGCTTCGCCACCGATCAGGTGATGGACCGGATCGGGCTCGATGCCGCCTCGCGGGAGGCGGCCGGCTCCTCGCTGTACACCGTCGAGGCCCACGTGCGCTACCTGCAGGAGGTGGCCCGCGGCGCAGAGCTCGCCGTGACCACGACCATCGCGGGCTCGGCGGCCAGGAAGCTGCACCTGGCGCACGAGATGACCGTGGACGACGAGCTCGTGGCCACCGAGGAGATCCTGTGCCTGCACGTCGCGGGGGAGCCGGCCCGGGCCGCGCCCTTCCCCGACGCGGTCGCCGCGCGGATCACTGAGCACGGGGCCGCGTCCGCGCCGGACTGGATCGGGCGCGCGATCCGGATCTGACGCCCCCGCGGCCGGGCAGCACCTGCACCGCTCAATCTGCCCAGCTCGGGCTGTCCGCAGCACCTGCTGGGACGGGTTGCGCGCAGCACCTGCTGGGACGCGGGTTGAGCGGCAGGGCAGCACCTACCGGGGCGGGCTGTCGGCAGCACCTGCCCGGTCAGTCTGAGTCGTAGTTGTGCGAGTACTGGCGCTATAGCGTGCGCACTGGTGCATGTGCCAGAGCGCACGCTATAGCGCCAGTACCTGACAAGCGCAGAGCGGACCTGCCTGCGGGCGGCAGAGATCGGCTGCCCCCGAGCACCCCTGCGGGCGGCGGAGACCGGCCGCCCCCAGAGCACCCCTGCGGACGGCGGAGACCGGCTGCCCCAGAGCACCCTTGCGGGCGGCGGAGATCTGTCGCCTGCCCACCATCACCCACGAAGCACCCTTGCGGGCGGCGGAGATCGCCCGCACGCCCATCACCATCCATCGCTTTCGAGGAGCTGTTCATTGATGTCCACGTCCGCCGAGTCCACCGCGTCCACTGCCGGAGAGGCCGTCACCGTCCGCGAGGCGGGGGGACTGCCCGGTGACCTCGTCGAGCGCCTGACCGAGTCGTTCCGCGGGCACGTCGCCGCCGGCGAGGGCGGGATGGCGTTCTCGGTCTATCGCGCCGGCGAGCCTCTGCTTCAGCTGCACGGCGGGATGGCCGCGGAGGGCAGGCCGTGGAGCGCGGACACGCTCGCGGTGCTGTTCTCCGGCACCAAGGGACTGACCGCCACCCTCGCCGCGATGGTGACCGGCCGCGGGCAGCTGGACCCGGACGCACCGATCGCCGAGTACTGGCCCGAGTTCGCCGCGCGGGGCAAGGTCGACGCCCGGGTCCACCACGTGCTGGACCACACGATCGGTCTGCCCTACGTCGACCCCGACCCGGTCGATCAGACCGAGGCCGTCGACAACATCCTGATGGCCGAGCGCCTGGCTGCGCAGCCGACGCTGTGGGAACCGGGCACGAAGGTGGCCTACCACGCCCTGACCTACGGCTATCTCATGGCCGAGATCCTGCGCCGGGCCACCGGCAGCAGCGTCGGCACTCTGCTGCGCACCGAGCTGGCCGAGCCCTACGACCTGGACGTGCACCTCGGGCTGCCCGAGGCGGAGGAGGCCCGCGTGGCACCGGTCTTCCGCTCCTCCGGCTACCGGATCTCCACCTTCCTGGAGGATGACCCGGCGCGCCGGGCGGTCGTCGACCGGATGTACGGCAACAGCCTGACCGCCGCGAACCCGCCCTTCAACACCCGGGCGCACCACGCGGCGGAGCTCGCCGCCGGGGGCGGGATCGGCTCGGCCGACGCGATGGCGAAGCTGTACTCCCTGCTCATCGCCCCGGACGCCCTCGACGCCCCGATCGTCCCGGCCGAAACCTTGGCGCGGGCGACCCGCACCTGGTCGGAGGGCGACGACGTGATCAATGACCGGCCGGTGCGCTTCGGCCTCGGCTTCGAGCTGGACGACCCGATCGGCAGCTATGGCCCCGTGCGCCCGGCCTTCGGCCACTCCGGCGCCGGCGGTGGGCTGCACGGTGCCTGGCCCGAGAAAAACCTGGCCTTCTCCTTCCTGCCCTGCGAGATGCGGAGCGAGGACGTGGACCGGCGGGTCAAGGAGCTGCTGGGGATCCTGGCGGAGGGGTGAGAGGCACCCCTCGACGGCGCGGGGGTCAGATCGAGGAGGACCGGACCACGAGCTCGGGCCGGATCAGCCGGTGCGACGGCGCGGTGGTGCTGCCGCCGATGCGCTGCAGCACGTTCGCCACGGCGAGCTCGCCGATCAGGCGGACGGGCAGGCTCACCGACGTCAGCGACGGGGTCAGCCACTCCGCGAACGGCAGGTCGCCGTAGCCGACCACGCGGACGTCCTCCGGCACCCGTCGGCCGTTCTCGATGAGCGCGCGCATCGCCCCGAGGGCGAAGAAGTCGTCGCCGCAGAGCACCGCGTCGAAGGAATCACCCCCGGCGAGGGCGTCCATGCACGCGCGATAACCCTCCTGCGCGCGCCACTGGGATCCCGCGTTCTCGTACCGCCTGGTCGGGATCATCCGTACCCGGGCCCGTGCCTGTGCAGTCTCCAGGGCGCGCTCGAAGCCGCGCCGGCGCGCGGCGATCGTGCCGATGGCCAGTTCTTCGTCGAGGTAGAGGATCGAGTCGGAGCCGTCGCCGAGCAGATGTCGCGTCGCGACGTACGAGCCGTGCTCGCTGTCCACCCCGATGAAGTCGGATCCGGCTCCCTCCAGTTCACGGGACACGGTGACGACCGGGATCCCGGCTTCGCCGACCCGCTGCCAGCACGTGCTGTCGGCGTGCACCGGGATCGTGATGACCCCACCTGGCCGGGCCTCGAGGATCTGCTCGGCGATCTGCTCCTCCTGCGCCGGATCCTCGTTGGTCGCGAAGACCTCGAGTGCGCACCCGGCGGCGCGCACGCCGGTCTCGATCGCCGCGGCGATCTCGGAGGCGAAGGGATGGGTCACCGAGGGGATGCACAGTGCCACCGCATCGAGGTGCGGCGCGGTGGCGCCCGCGCGAGGAGTCGCGTATCCGACGCGGCCGGCTTCGTCGAGCACCCGCTGCCGCGTCGCCTCGCCGACGCCGTCCTTGCCCCGCAGGGCACGGGAGACGGTGTTCGCCGAGAGCCCGAGCGCGGACGCGAGGTCATCGAGCGTATGACGTCGATCGGTCATCCTGCTCCTCTCGAGCGGTGCCTCCGGGTGAGCTCGCCGTGACCAGGACGGGCCGAGGTCATCGGCCCCTGCGGTCCTCACCCCGTGCCCCCGGCGAGGGGTCACTCCTTGAGCGAGAGGACGATGCGCACGAGCGGCGCGACGGTGCCCTCGGCCGGAGTCACGACGAGACGGAGCCAGTGCCCGAAATCTCGCACGGGCGCGGTCAGGATACCAGCGGCCTCGCCGTTGACCGGGGCGTTCTCGTGGTCCACCCAGGTCAGCCCGTCGGCCGAGATCTGGGTGCGCAGGGAGACGGTGCCGCGGCCCGGCTCGAGGAACTGGACGAACCAGCGGGCCTCCGCGGCCCAGGGCGTCTCGAAGGGTTCGGTGGCGCACTCCCCGGTGAGCTCCAGGCCGCGCTCGAGGACTGCTGTCTGGGATTCACGCATGGTTCTCACCAATCTGCCGAGATGACGACGGAGTCGAGGTACAGGAAGTTGCGCTGGCCGCTGAGGGTGCGCACCGAGAAGTAGAAGTTCAGAAGGTTCTCGAGCGAGCCGTAGCGATCGTCGTAGATCGGCACGGGCACCTCGGACCAGTCCATGAGCCGGTCGTTCAGCTGGACCTCGACGTTCTTGCGCCGCTCGGTGTCGATCACCCAGCGCAGGTAGTGCCAGTTCACCTTCGTGGGGACCTCGTTCATGCACAGCTCCTGGGGCTGCCCGTAGGTCCGCCAGTCCTCCGGGTTCGGTGCGGTGAAGTCGGTGGCGTAGGGGTAGTCGACCTTTCCTTCGTAGTGCTCGCGCGGGGTGGGTTCCGGCACCACCGGGTACCGCCACTGGCGCAGCATGTTCCCCTGCTCGTCGGCGTTCTGGTAGCGGACGACGGTGTGGTAGCGCACCCCGTCGTCCCCGCACAGGTCGGTCGCCACGGTGAAGGCGCCGAACTGGGCCTCGGAGGGGTGGCGGTTCCCGTCCCATTCCATGTCCCCGAAGCCGTCCTCGGCGTCCGGGTCGACGACGGCCTCGGCCTTGTAGGCGAGGTAGGCCTCGATCTGCAGCAGGCCGCGCCCGCTCATGGTGAGGCGTCGGATCCCGGTGGCGGTGTGCCCGGGGTGGGGGCGGGTCGCGAGCTTGAGCGCGTAGGTCCCGGACATCGCGCCGTGGGTGCCGACGTCGAAGAAGTTGCAGCTGGACAGCTGAGGTGGGCGGAAGTCGCGGAAGTGCCGATCGAGCGAGCCGTACTCACCCTTGCCGTTGTAGTTGCCGCCGAGCTCGACCCAACCGTGCAGGCCGGTGTCGAAGTCGTCGTGCGCGAGGATCCGCGGCAGCGGACGGAACTTCGAGAGCTGTGGATCGCTGCTCCGGATCGCGTCCCGCAGGGCGGCGGCGGTGTCGGCGGGCTGTGCTGGTGTGGTCATGCCCGGCAACATTAGGGATCACGTTATCTAACGTCAAGGGGTTACGTTCCACGGTTGATTGGTCTACTGTGCTCAGCACTCCCTCGGAAGGAAGACGATGACGACTTCTCCGCGCCTCTCGCGCGCCACCTTCGCCTCGACCGTCGGCACCGCTCTGGAGTGGTACGACTTCTCGCTCTACGGCACCGCCTCGGCCCTCGTGTTCGCGCACGTGTTCTTCCCGTCGGGCAACGAGTTCGCGGCGACGCTCGCCTCCCTGGGCACCTTCGCCGTGGGCTTCTTCGCGCGGCCGATCGGCGGCATCATCATCGGGCTGCTGGGGGACAGGGTCGGCCGGCGCCAGATGCTCTTCGTGACCCTGCTGCTGATGGCCGTGTCCTCCACGGCGATCGGCCTGCTCCCCACGCATTCCTCGATCGGCATCTGGGCGCCCGTGATCCTGGTGGTGCTGCGGATCTTCCAGGGACTCGGCGCCGGTGGCGAATATGCCGGCGCCATGCTGCTCTCCGCCGAGCACGCCGTGGACGAGCACCGAGGACTCAACGCCGCGATCCCCAGCCTGGGCAACGCCATAGGGGCGCTCCTGGCCACGGCCGTCTTCTTCGTCACGGAGAGCGCGCTGACCCAGGAGCAGTTCCTCGCTTGGGGATGGCGGATCCCGTTCCTGCTGAGCTTGGTCCTCGCGATCGCGGCCTTCATCATCCGTCTTCGCGTCTCCGAAAGTCCGGAGTTCCAGGCTGCCGGCGGCGCTCCTCGCACGCAGCGCATCCAGCTCCTCGAGGTGCTCCGGCGAGGGGGCCGACGCATTCCGCTCGCCATGCTCATGAGCATCGCGCCGAACGTGCTGTCCTATTTGCCGTCCGTCTACGCGCTCACCTACCTCGCGAATCAGGTGGGCGCCCCGGCGGGCGTGGGCCTGCTGGGCGTGATCATCGCCAACGCTCTCAAGATCGTGACGGTCCCGATCGCGGGGTGGCTGAGCGACAGGTTCGGTGGACGGATCATCATGATCATCGGGTCGCTGGCGGGTGCTGTCCTGGTCTTCCCCTTCTTCGTGATGCTCGATACCGGGACGCCCGTGGTCATCTGGGCGGCCTTCGTCCTGATCTTCACCCTGTGCTGCGACATGACCCTCGCCTCCCAGGCGACGATGCTCAGCACCCTGTTCGAGGTGGACGTCCGCTATGCCTCCGTGACGTTCAGCCGTGAACTGATCGGTGCGATCGTCGGCGGCAGCATCCCCTTCGTCGCGGCCGCGCTGACCGGAGCACTCGACGGCCGGCCGTGGCTCGTCGCCGCCTACTGCGCGGTGCTCTGCGCGATCTGTGCCGCGGGGACCTGGGCGCTCCCGGAGCAGAAGCAGTCACCTGCCGGAGACGGGCGGCGAGTGACCGTGTGATCCCGGTGCGCGGCCGAATGCGGCTGCCCGCTCAAAAGAGCACCCGGGCGGCGCCCCGGAGTCGCGCCCGTACGGTGGAGCCTCCGGTGCCAGGCTCCGGAGCACTGTCGAGGATCTACGGGGGACCGCGATGTTCGCGAGCGAGGACGCTCCACCGAGAGGAGCATCTGGGATGAGGAACCGAGCAGCGGTGATGTCCGCGATCGGGGCGCTCGAGACCCGCGGCGTCCCCACCGGCTGCCGGGAGGTCCGATGAGCGTCGAGCTCGAGACGACGACGAGCACCGTCCGCGGCGCAGCGCCACCGCCGGCGGATCGCGCCGCCGCGCAGCGGAAGCGCCGACGACGCGGCTACGCACTGTTCGCCGCGTTCGCCTTCCCGAATCTCGCGCTGATCGCGGTCTTCGCCTACTGGCCGATCATCGCCAATCTCTACCTGAGCCTGACCAACTGGGACTTCATCTCTCCGGAGCCGTTGTTCATCGGGCTGACCAACTACACCTCCCTGCTGGCCTCGCCCTCCTTCCACAAGGTGCTGTGGGTGTCGCTGGTCTGGGTCGTGGTGGTGGTCGGCATCAGCCTCGTGCTCGGCGTGCTGCTGGCCGCCTTGTTCTCGAAGAAGCTCCCCGGCACCTCCGTGGTCACCGGCATCGTGTTCACGCCGCACGTGGTCTCAGGGGCCGCTATCGCCGTGGTGTGGCTGTTCATCTTCGATCCGAACTACGGGCTGGCCCGTGTGCTCTTCAACCTCGTCGGCGCGGATTCGCCCAACTGGACCACCGATGCCGACTGGGCACTGCCCGCGCTGCTGATCGTGTCCATCTGGAAGGGCGTGGGCTTCGTCGCCATCGTCTACCTCGCCGGGATCCAGGGCCTGCCCTCCGACGTGCTCGAAGCCGCTCGCCTCGATGGTGCGGGCCCGGTGCAGGTCTTCCTCCGGGTGATCCTTCCGCTGCTCTCGCCGACCACGTTCTTCCTGGTCATCACCCAGACCATCGCGGCGTTCCAGGCCTTCGACATCATCGCGATCATGACGGACGGCGGCCCCGCGTCCTCGACGACCACCCTCAGTTGGTTCATCTACGAGCAGGCCTTCATGCGGTCGAACGTCGGCTATTCCGCCGCCGCCGGCACCGTCATGTTCGTGATCCTGATGGTCATCACGGCGCTGCAGTTCCGGTTCGTCGAGAAGAAGGTGCACTACTGATGGCGAACCCCACCACCACGCGGCCCTCGCCGCCCCCGAACCGTGCAGCGGCGTCCGGGGATCCCGGCGCCCCGCCCGGCCCTCGTCGTCGGCCCAGTGCCCTCCGGCGCAACTGGTGGGGTCTCCTGCTGCTCATCGCGGTGGGACTGGTCTTCCTGATCCCGCTGTACATGCTGCTGACCACCGCGTTCAAGACGAACGCGGAGATCTACACGTGGCCCCTGAAATGGCTGCCCAGCCAGTTCACCGGCGACAACCTCGCCCAGGCGTGGGAGATCGCCCCGTTCGGCGCGTTCATCAAGAACTCCCTGATCGTCACCGCCGTCGGCGCGACCCTCAAGGTGGTGCTCGCGATCTTCGCCGCGTATGCCTTCGCGTTCCTGCCGTTCCCGGGCAAGAAGTGGCTGTTCGTCGCCATGCTCGGAGCGCTCATGGTGCCCGGGCACGTGACGCTGCTGGTCAACTACATCACCATGGGCAACCTGGGGATGATCAATACCTACGCCGGTCTGATCCTGCCCGGAGTGGCCTCGGCCTTCGGGACGTTCCTGCTGCGCCAGCACTTCCTGTCCCTGCCGTCGGAGGTGTTCGAGGCCGCCGAGGTCGACGGCGCCGGCCACCTGCGCAGGCTTCTCTCGTTCACCCTGCCGATGTCGATCCCGGCCGTGGCCACGGTCGCACTGGTCGCCGTCATCGACGAGTGGAACAACTTCGTGTGGCCGCTGATCATCACCAACTCGGTCAACATGCGCACCCTGCCGATCGGGCTGATGTACCTGAAGTCCAATGACGGCCTGACCAACTGGGGCGTCCTCATGGCGGGCACGCTCATCGTCGTGCTGCCCATGCTGCTGGTCTTCCTCTTCGCCCAGCGCTACATCGTCACCGGGCTCACCGGTGCCGCTGCCGGCAATGGCCGCTGAGCGCCGCACCGTGCGCCGAACCCGACCCAGGAGAGCCATGCATCCCACCCGTCCGCGCCCGCGCTCCACCGGCGCGCCCGCCCCGTCCCGTCGGCACCTCCTGGGCGCCGGCCTCGTGGCTGCGGGCGTCCCGCTGCTCGGGGGCTGCTTCGGTCTCGGTGACACCACCGGACTCGTCCTCGAGCAGCCCGGTGGTGATGTGCCGGAGCAGTTCAAGGACCGCCAGCGGGTGGTCATCTGGAGCTCGTACACCGAGCACAACGCCGAGGTGATCCAGGCGAACCTCGACGCCTTCCACGAGGAGCAGGACGACATCTTCTGCGAGGTGCAGATCTTCGACAGCTACGAGGGTGTCGAGTCCAAGCTCGCCGCGAGCCTGCAGGCCCGTCAGGTCCCGGACATCGCCGTCCTCAGCGACGTGATCTGGAACCGCTTCTACCTCGCCGAGACTCTCGAGCCGCTGACCGGATATTTCGACGACTCCTTCGGCACCGACAGCTTCCATGACCGATTCCTCGCCGAGGGCACCGTGAAGGACGACATCTGGTGGATCCCGTTCGGTCGCTCCACGCCGCTGTTCTACTACAACCGCGAGGTGTTCGCCGCCGCGGGGCTTCCCGACCGGGCCCCCGAGACCTACACCGAGTACGCCGAGTGGGGGCGCGAGCTCGCCGGCTTCACGTTCGAGGGCAACGAGGTCGCGATGCGCGGGTACATCGGCGGTGACGACTGGTACTTCCAGGGATCGATCTGGGCGTTCGGCGGCGCCTACTCCGACGGCCTGACGATGACGCTGACGACGGACGAGTCGATCGCCGCGCTCGAGTACGACCGGGCGTTCATCCACGACGACAACTCCGGTTACCTGGCAGCCGATGCCAAGGGCGACTTCGTCTCCGGGGCCTGCGCCAGCGTGCTGGAATCGACGGGCTCCCTCTCCGGGATCAAGGAGGCCGCGACCTTCGATTTCGGCTGCGGCTTCCTGCCTCGGGAGGAGGGCGCCGGCGTCCCGACCGGTGGGGGAGGGCTGTCGATCATGAAGTACGCCTCCGAGCAGCGCAAGCAGGCCGCCTGGGAGGTCATCAAATACCTCAGCAGCGGCGAGGCCTCGGTGAACTGGACGCTGGGCAGCGGCTACGTGCCCACGACGAAGGCGGCGATGGAGTCCCCCGAGATCGCAGCCCGCGCCGCCGGGGATCCCAACTACCAGGTCGCCATCGACCAGCTGGAGATCGCCCAGGGTCCCGACGTCGCACGCCGCTACGTGCCGGAGACGTTGGTCGAGGCGAAGGACGCCATCCAGTCGGTCTACTCGGCAGGCGAGAACGCCGAGGACGTGCTGATCCGGATGGAGAAGGAGCTCGAGCCCGCCATCGACCGGGTCCGGGAGAAGTACGAACAGAGAGTGGGAGAGTAGGCCATGGCAAGGATGCTGATCGTGGGACATCGAGGCGCGATGGCGCATGCGCCGGAGAACAGTCTGGAGTCGTATGCGCTGGCGGAGGAGATCGGCGTCGACGAGATCGAGCTCGACGTACGGCTCAGCGCCGATGAGGAGCTTTTCCTCCTGCACGACGCGACCCTCGACCGCACGGCGGGGGACGACTCGGCGCGCGGCCGCGGACCCGCCGCGGAGATGACTCTCGCCGAGCTGCAGGCGGTGGTCCTCGACTCGGGCCGCGGGGTGGTCTCGCTCGCGGAGATGTACGACGCGACCAGTACGGTCATCCAGCTGGAGATCAAGGCCCCGGAGACGGTGAAGCACCTGGCGGACTTCTTCGCCGCCCGTCCGGAGGCCGCTGCTCGCACCTACCTGATGAGCTTCGATGCGGATGCGCTGCGGGAGGCCTCGGAGCGGATGCCCGACATCCGTCGCGGCATCATCCGACACAGCGTGGAGACGGCGAATGCTTTCGACGGCGGGTGGGAAGGACTCGTCAAGTACACGCGGGCCTCCCGCTTCGCCACCGGGTTCGAAGGGCTGAGCGAGGAGATCGCCGACGCGGTCCGCGAGCGCGGGCTCGAGCTGCACGTGTGGCCGCTGCGCACGATCGAGCACATGCGCCGGGCCGTGGCACTGGGCGCCGACGGCACCACCTCGGATGATCCGGCGACCGCCCAGCAGTGGCTGCGCGAGGTCGGCCCCTGAAAGCTTTCCAGGGGTGCACATATGCGGCGTTAACATGCACCTGTGAGCGCATCGTTGTCCCTGGACCAGCAGATTCTCCACGTCTACGTCGCCGTGCAGAACCTCGCCCATGGCCGCACGGTCAACGAGATCGCTGCGGAGATCGGGAAGTCGCGCTTCGTGACCGCCCGTATGGTCCGACGGGCTCGCGATCTCGGCCTCATCGAAGTGCGGGCGACGGTGGAGGACCCGATCGACGTCGAGCTCTCCACGCGGCTCGCCCAGAGCTATGGCCTTCAGTCCGCCCTCGTCGTGGCCTCCCGGTCCGCTCAGGTGCTCGAGGTGCGCAGGGCGATCGCCTCCATCACGGCGCGGTACCTCCAGGACACGGTGGTCGAGGACGACGTCCTCGGCTTCACCCCGGGCCGGACGCTCGTGCTCGCCTCCCGGGCGGTCCCGTCACTGCCCTGGGCCGATGTGGTGCAGCTGACGGGGGTGGGCTGGTCCCGTCTGGAGGACGGCGTCGAGGTGATCTCGAACATCGGCCGTGCCACCGGGGGCGCCACCTACCCGCTGTACGTGCCGATCCTCATCGACCCGGAGGCCCGGCCGATCCTCAGGCATCCGGTGATCAAGGAAGCGATGGGGCGGTTCCGCCACGCCACCAAGGCGTTCCTCACCATCGGCGGCTGGCCGGATTCCTCGCTGCTGGCGCAGATCCTCACGGAGAGCGGGGAACGGGAGGCGTTCGAGGCGCGCGGCGTGGTGGCCGAGATCGGCACCAATCTGCTCGACATCGACGGGAACTCCGTCAGCGGCCTCGAGAACCGATTCATCGGCATCTCGGAGAAGGATCTGCTCGACGTGCCGCTGCGGGTCGCGATCGGTGGCGGGGCAGGCAAGGAGCGCGCGGTCCTGGCCACCCTGCGCTCCGGGCTGGCCCACGTGGTCATCACCGATGTCCGCTCCGCCGAGCTGGCCCTGGTGGCGCAGGAGGGGTGACGGCGCAGGCGGCGGGGTATTGCGTGCCGTCTGTGGATCCGACCTTTCTGCATGTGGTCCTTGTCACACCCGGCGAGGCGTCGTAGTGTCGGTCTACGCGCAGCGTCTACGCGAGTAGATGCGAGGGGCGAGCACAATCGCTATCGAGGAAGTGGCCCATGTCCAGAGCCCTCAGGGCTACAGACGATCATGATGTCCCCCAGGGGCCTGCGGAACCCGACCTTGCCTCCGGTCGTCCCGTCCGTGGCGCGCGGAGGGTGACTCGCGCCGACGTGGCCCTCGCTGCAGGGACGTCCACTGCCGTGGTCAGTTATGTGCTCAATGACGGTCCTCGGCCGGTCGCTCCCGCGACGCGGCGCCGGGTGCTCGAGGCGGTTGCGGCCACGGGGTACAGACCGGACAGCATCGCCAGGGCTCTCGCGTCGGGAGCAACGCGGACACTCGGACTCATCGTCCCGGACCTGTCCAACCCCTTCTTCACCGCGCTGGGCCACTCCTTGGAGGACGTGGCCTCGAATGTCGGGCTGGTCTTCCTGCTCGGCGATTCCGCCGAGGATGCGGTGCGCCAAGAGGATCTCATCCAGAGCTTCATCAGCCGTCGTGTCGACGGCCTGGTCGTGGTGCCGGTCGACGAGGAGACCGAACTGTCCTCCGCGCGGGATGCCGGAATCCCTGTCGTACTGCTCGATCGGACTCTGGCGGAACCCGAGATCAGCACCGTCGGCATCGACAACGTGGAAGCTGCCCGCGTCGCCACCGAGCACCTCATCGGCCATGGGCGTACGGACATCGGCCTGGTGAGCGGACCGAGCTCCCTCGTCACTGCCGAAGCTCGTGCACAGGGTTGGGAGGTCGCTCTTCGCAGCGCCGGACTCCCGGTGGATCCCCGCCGGGTGCATCGCACCGGGTTCGACCGTCGGGGCGGCTACCTCGCCGGCCTCGAGCTGTTCTCTTCGGACGTCCCCGTCGACGCGGTGTTCGTCGCGAGCGAGCAGCAAGCCGTCGGCCTTCTCCGTGCTGCCCATGAGAGGGGCACTCGGGTACCCACTGATACCGCAGTGGTGGCTGTCGACGGCACCGAGGCCTCGGAATACTGCGTGCCGTCGCTGTCGACCATCTCGCAACGGTTCGACGAACTCGCTTCCCACGCACTCGAGTTGGTCCGGGTCCCGCGGAGTCGGGCACGCAGCATAGTCTGCGATTTCGATCTCGTCCGTCGCGCTTCGTGCGGGTGCACAGAAGCCACCTCCGACCAGGGAGGTTCCGACCGATGACCATTGGCCGCAGGACAGTGCTCGCAGCGCCCCTCGCGGCGACAGGTCTGCTCGCCGGGTGCTCCTCAGGGGCCGGCGACGAGAACACGCTGACCTTCCTGAACGCCCACAGCGGTGCCTACGACAACGTCGTCGAGGCCTTCGAGGACGCGCACCCCGGAGTGCGCATCGAGCTCCAGAGCGTTCCCTTCGAGCAGCTGGTCGAACAGATCCAGGCGCGCCTGGCATCCGGCGACTCGAGCATCGACGTGATGTCGGTGGACCCTCCGCGCCTCGCCGGGATGGTGGAGCAGGGATTCCTGACCGATGAGTCTGCGCACGTGGACGCCATGCGCGAGAACGCGAGCGACGTCGGCATCAACTCGATCACGGCGCAGGACCGTCAGTGGGCCTACCCCCTGTGGACCAGCGACAACTTCCTCTTCTATCACCGGGGCGTGCTGGAGGCCGCAGGCGTGGACCTGCCCGGACGCTCCTCGGAGGACCGACTCACCTGGGAGCAGGTCCTGGACGTGGCACGAGCGATGATCGACGGTGGGCAGACTCGTTACGGCCTCGCGATGGATCAGGTCAACCGGTACTACGCCGTGCAGCCGATGATCGAGTCCTTCGGCGCGAGCCCGGGACTCGTAGGCGAGGACAGCCTCTCTCCAGCCGTCGACGCGCCCGAGTGGATCGCCTTCGGGCAGTGGTACGCAGATCTCTTCGCCTCCGGTGTGATGCCCCGCGGAGTCGACCCCGCGCAGATGGTGGACCTGTTCCGCTCGGGACAGTCGGCTTTCCTGCTCGGCGGCGCCTCGGGCATCGGGGAGCTCGCCGAGGGGGACTTCGCCTCCGCCTGGGACATGGCGCCCCATCCGTACTTCGAGGACGGTCCGATCGTCACTCCCACCGACTCCTGGGCCATCGGTATCAGCTCGTTCAGCACGAAGCAGGACCTCGCCCGAGAGTTCGTGCAGTTCGCGACCCTCGACCCGGAAGGGGCGCGCCTCTCCTCGAGCATCCTGAGCCTTCCGCCCGTGAACCCGACCGCCTTCGAGTTCTACGTGGAGGACCTCACCGCCCTCGCGCCCCATCAGACGAAGGGCTTCGCTGAGCTCTTCCGGACGGACAGCGACGAATACGCCCGCCACCGCCCGACGAGCGTGGGCTACGTGCAGTTCGAGAACACGATGAACGACGCCTTCACCGACCTGAGCACCGGCGCGGACGTCACTCGGGTCCTGACCGATGCACAGCAGACGCTCGAGCGACAACTCGCACGGCAACGAGAGCTCGCCAAGAGCGACGACAACCGCTGAGCGAAGGAGCTCCCATGTCCACGAACACCTCGGTGACGGGCGCCGTCCGTGCCGCGACCCGGCGCCGGCGGGCCGCTCGGAGATGGCGGGCCGCGATCCCGTTCCTGCTTCCCGCGATCGTCCTCCTGCTGTTGCTCCGCGTCGTGCCCACCATCCAGGCATTCGGTGAGGCCGTGCCGCTGGGCAGCGAACGCTCCCCGCTGTCCAACTTCGCCTACATCTTCAGCGACCCGTCGTTCTGGAACTCGGTCCGGGTGACGCTGCTGTTCGCCGTCGTCATCAATCCGCTGCAGATCGCTCTGGCCCTCGGCCTCGCGGTGCTCCTGACGCGACAGTTGCCCCTCGCAGGTCTCTGGCGCACTCTGCTGCTGCTGCCGATCGCGGTACCGCAGGTCGTCTCGGCGATCGTGTGGCTGGTCCTGCTCCGGCCCGACGGTCCTCTCAACGGCATCGCCACGGCGCTCGGGCTCCCGTCGGTCCCCTGGCTCACCGAACCCGGCTGGTCCCTGGGGTCGGTCATCATCGTGTGCTCGTGGGTGGGCGTCGGCTACTGGATGACGTTCCTGGTGACCGGGATCCGGGAGATCCCGGAGTCTCTTTACGAAGCGTCCGCGATCGACGGGGCGGGACCTTGGCGCCAGTTCTGGAACATCACGATCCCCGGATTGCACAGACCGCTCCTGTTCGTCCTCGTCGCGGACACCGTCTCCAACTTCCTCGTCTTCGCTCCAGTCCGCGTCCTCACCCAGGGCGGACCGCAAGGCAGCACCGACCTGATCATGTACAACATCTCCGAACGTGCGTACGCGTTCGGAGACACGCAAGCCGCGTCCGCGGCGACGATCGTGCTCATCGTCATCGTGGTCGCCGTCGTCGCCGTCCAGTTCCGCCTGCTCCCGGGGAACGAGTGATCATGACCGACTTCGCCACCACTCGCGAACGCCGCACGGGCCGGCGGTCGCTGCTCATCGCGATCCCCGTCGCCCTCGTCTCGATCGCCCCGCTGCTGTGGGCGGTGATCTCCTCCGTGCGTCCCGGGGAGGACGTGTTCCGCTACCTCTCGCCGATCAGCTGGCGCACGGTCGTCCCCGAGAACTTCACCCTGTCCAACTACCTCGAGGTCCTGTCCGGGTCGTTCTCGCTCGCGCTGCTGAATTCCGTGGTCGTCGCCTTCTTCAGTGTGACCTTGGGACTCGGAGTCGCCGCTCTGGCAGCCTTCGCGCTCGCGTGCCTCGACTTCCCGGGGCGCTCTGTCGTCTTCGCCGTCATGGTGGTCTCGTTCCTGGTGCCGTTCGAGGCGATCGCCATCCCTCTGTCCACGACCTTCCGTGACCTGGGCCTGTCGAACACGTATGCGGGCCTGGTCCTCCCGGCTCTCGGCAACGGATTGTCGATCTTCCTGCTGCGTCAGTTCTTCCTGGGTATCCCCGCCTCCCTCGGCGAGGCTGCACGCCTCGACGGCCTGAGCTGGTTCGGGGTGTTCCGCAGGATCTACCTCCCGCTCTCGCGCGGGCCGCTGATCGGCGCCGGCCTCATCCTGTTCGTCTTCCAGTGGCAGTCCTTCCTGTGGCCGCTCCTGGTCGCCCCCGCGCCGGACGTCCGCGTCGCTCCGGTCGCGATCGCCGACTTCGCCCAGGAGACCGGGGTCGACTTCGGCCAGATGTTCGCCGCCGCGATCCTCACGGCCGTCATCCCCCTCCTCCTGCTGCTGTTCTTCCAGCGCCACTTCACCGGATCCGCCTCGACCTCAGGGAGCAAAGAATGACCCCCACGACCACCACCGACCGCGTCATCCTGGATTGCGACCCCGGTAACGGAGTGCCGGCCACCGATATCGACGACGGTCTCGCCCTGGGCCTGCTGCTGGCGTCCCCACGGATCCGCGTGGAGGCGGTCACGATCGTCACCGGCAACACCCACCGCGACGTCGGCTACCGGGTGGCCCGGACGATGCTCGAGGACATCGGGGTCGACATCCCGGTCCACGCCGGCTCCGCCGAAGCGCTCGTCGAGCCGTCCGGACCCTGGGCGATCCGACGTGAGGAGAACAGAGCCTCCGAGGAGGCGGCGGCCCTGTGGGACGGCGTCGATCAACCGAGGAACTTCGAGCCGGCGCACCGGTACGACGCCGCGGCGGAGATCGTGCGTCGCATCAGCGCGGAGCCCGGGGAGATCACGCTCGTGGCCGTGGGCCCGCTGACGAACATCGCCCATGCGCTGCAGCTTCGCCCGGAGATCGCGCGCGAGGCGAAGCGCATCGTCATCATGGGAGGGGCGTTCGATGTCCCCGGTTTTCTGCAGGAGCTCAACTTCGGCATCGACCCGGAGGCCGCGCGAATCGTCCTGTCCAGCGGCGCGGACATCACCCTCGTCCCGCTCGACGTGACGATCCGTACGACGCTGACTCTCGAGGACATCGCCCGGCTGCGCAAGGTGCGGACGCCTCTGGCGCAGTACCTCTCCGCCACGACGGAGCCCTGGATCCGGTACTGCGAGATGGCGCGCGACCTGCCCGGCTGTCGCTTGCACGATCCGTTGGCCGCGGCCTTCCTCCTCGAGCCGGGACTGGTGAGGACCGAGAGCTGCTCGGTCGACGTGCAGTTGGGGGGAATCGTGCGTTCGCGACCGGTTCGGTGGAACGCGGACGAGGTCAAGCTGGCGACGGGCATCGCGCTCCCGGAGACGCCGGAGATCTCGGTCGTGGTCGACGTGGACAACGCCCGTCTCGTCGACCTGCTCCTGGACGTGCTGTCCCAGGACGATGCGGCCCTCCACCGCGCAGCGGATCGGTGAATCTCGCCGAGCCGCCGGTCCGCGGGGTCCCGGCGCCGGGCTGAGCGGTTCGGGCTCCGTGCGGGCAACTGGCCCCCTGAGCCGCGGTGCCCGTGCTCGGGAAATTCCGGCTCCGACCATTCCTCCACACGACACGCCGCAGGTCTTCGCCGGATCTGCGCACCGGTCGTGAAGGTCGGCACGAGGGCCCGGCCGAACCCGCTTTCCCAGGTGATATCGCATTACAGTGCGGACTCGGCACGGTGGTGACCGACGGCGGAGGCGAGGCGAGCGCTCGCGAGCGCTGCTCCGGGTCCCACAGCGCCGATCAGTTGGCAGTGATCCGGCCGTTCGTGAGGAGTCTCCATGGAGTCCGCCCCGCCTTCGCAGGCACCGTCCCCGGACGTCCAGCCCGCGCCAGCGCCCGTGCCGGCTCGCTCACCCGGGTGGCGCGGACTGGTGGTGATCGGTCTCGCGGTGGTGATGCTCGCGCTGATCGTGAGCAACTGGGTCCCGGGCGTGGTGGGAACCATCGGCTCGGTCCTGCTTCCCTGGCTGGTGATCCCGCTCGTCCTCACCCTGGTCATCGCGCTGTGGACGGCGCGTCGCAGCGCGGCAGCGCTGTTGGTCCCGGCGCTGGTCTGGGGCGTGGCGATGGCTCCGGCCCTGCCGCACCCTGGCCCGGATGCGGGGGACGAGTCGATGGTCGTCATCGCGCAGAACGTGCGCGCCGAATCCGGGACGGCCGCCGAGTCCGCCCGGGCCGCCGTCGAGGCCGGTGCGGCGGTCATCGCCCTCACGGAGCTCGACGCCGACAGTCGTGATGCGGCGCGCGCAGCCCTCGATGAGGCCTACCCGTACCAGTACGGGGTCGGGACGGAGGGGGTCTGGAGCCAATATCCGCTCGGGGAGGGAGAGCCGCTCTCACTGGGGCTGGGGTGGAAGCGGGCCGCGCGCGTCACCGTCGAGGCCCCCGCCGGGGACGTCGCGCTGTACCTGGTGCACGCCGCGTCCGTGCGCCTCGGTGAGCAGGAGGGCCGCGACACCATGCTCTCCGAGGTCGCCGACGTGGTCGCCGCGGATTCCTCGGAGCGGATCCTCGTGGTCGGGGATTTCAACGCCGCCCCCACGGATCCCGCGCTGCGCCCGCTGCGCGCCGCTGCGGACTGGGTGCGGCCGACGGGGATCTCGCCGGGGTTCACCTGGCCCGCGGAGGCGCCCGTCGCCCGGATCGACCACGTCTTCGTCAGCGGTCTCGACGTCACCTCCGCGACCTCCTTCCGGGCCGGCCAGAGCGACCACCTCGCGACGAGGACGGCCCTGACCTTCCCGGCGTGAGGTGCCGCGCGGAGGTGGGGTCCGGGAGCGCTGTGTGAGGCGGCTGCCCGTGAGCAGAGCGCGATGCGGGACTGCCGGCGTGACGTCGTGAAAGGTACCGCGATTGTGGAACTTTCTGCGTCGCGGGGTGGGGTGCGCGGGGCCGCGGGTGCTCGGTCACGGGCTGCCTGCGCGACGTCGTGAAAGGTGCCGAGATACTGGAACCTTCTGCGTCGCGGGGTGGGGTGCGAGGGGCTGGGGGCGCTCAGTCACGGGCTGTCGGCGCCACGTCGTGAAAGGTGCCGCGATCGTGGAACCTTTTGCGTCGTGGAGTGGGGTGCGCCGGGCCGCGGAGAGGGGTGCCGAGTCGTGGAGAGGGGTGTGCGTCGAGGCCCGGAGCGGGGTGTTCGCCTCACCCGGGCAGGACGTCGCTCGGCCGCGGGTACGACGGCTGCGCCCCGCCCCGCGTCACGGAGTACGCCCCCACCCGCACCGCCAGACGGCACGCATCCTCCACCCTCTCGCCGCGGGCGAGCCCCAGGGCGAGTGCGCCGACGAAGGCATCGCCCGCCCCGGTGGTGTCCACAGCGTGGACCCTCGGGGAGCTGATCTCCGTGGTCGTGGCGTCGACGCTCACCAGTGCGCCGCGCGCGCCGCGGGTCATGACGACGGATCGCACACCGGCCTCGCGCAGTCCGCGCACGGTCCCCGCATCCTCCTCCGGGGCCGTGTCGCCCGTCAGCGCGGTCAGCGCGAGGCGCCCCTCCGGCTCGTTGACGACCAGGGGATCCGCCGTGGCGAGCGTGCTCACGGCGACGTCGATCACCGGGGCGAGGTTCAGCAGGAACCGCGTGCCGGTGGTCGCGCAGAGCTGTGCGATCTGGTCCACGGCCAGCGCCGGGATCTCCCCCTGGGAGACGACGAGGTCGCTCGCGGCCACGGCATCTCCGAGCTCGCGCACGTGCTCGGGGGTCCAGGAGCCGTTCGCCCCCGGGATGATCACGATGCTGTTCTCGCCGGCTTCGTCGACGGTGACGACCGCCAGCCCGGTCTCGACGTCCGGCATCTGGTCGGTGGCGCTGAGGTCCGCCCCGGCGTCCCGCAGCAGGTCGAGGGCGAGGTCCGCGTCCGCCCCGATCCCGGTGCGGCCCGCGAAGCGGACGTCACCGCCCAGTCGGGCGGCGGCGCAGGCCTGGTTGGCGCCCTTCCCGCCCGGTGAGCGGCGCGATCCGGTGCCGGCGAGGGTCTCGCCCGGCTCCGGATGCCGGACCACGCTCAGGACGAGGTCGACGTTCACGGAGCCGATGACGAGGATCCAGCCCTCGGCCTCCTCGTTCCGCGCGGTCACTGCCGCTCCCTTCCGCCGAGGTATCGCTGGGGGTTGCTCGTGATGAGCTGCTCGGCCCGAGCCCGCTCGACGCCGCGCGCCGCCAGCAGCTCGAGGAACACCGTCGGCACGGGGAGGAACCCGTTGCCGCCCATGCCGGCCCACATCTGCTTGAGGAACAGGTCGTGGCTGAGCAGGATCTGGTCGCCGTACCCGAGCTCGACCAGCCGGGCGACGGCGTCGGCGGTGTCGGTGATTGCGGGGGAGGCGCCCTCGCCGGGGAAGGTGATGTCCAGCCCGATCATGTCGAACTCGAGCCACACCCCGCGATCCAGGAGGCGTCGCTGGTAGTCGACGTCGGCCCCGGAGGGATCGCTGTGGGCGAGGGAGAGCTGCGAGGGATCCGCGCCCATCTCCGCCACGGCGATGTCGAGCACCTCCTCGCCCCGGCGCTGCCAGCCGGGCAGATGGATGTTCAGCGCGGTGCCGGGGCTGTCGTGCTGGGCGAGCGCCGCGGCCCGGAGGCTGCTGCGCTCGCCGTCGGTGAAGCCGGGGGAGACGCCGACCTCTCCGATCATGCCGGCGCGCACGCGCTGGTCGCCGACGCCGTCGCGCAGCTCGGTGAGGATGAGCTGTGCCTGTTCGTCGATCCCGGAGGCCGAGATCCGGTCCCCTTCGAACTTCTCCAGGTAGGGGCCGGTGGACATCACGACATGCAGGCCCGTCTGCTCGGAGAGACGGACGAGGTCGGCCGGGGAGCGTCCGATCGCCGGGGAGCCCGTGGCGTCGACGATCGTGCCTCCGCCGACGCCCTGGAAGGCGACGACCTCGGCGCGCACCTCCGCGAGATCCTTCGGGGCGACGTTGTCCGCGCTGCAGTACGGGTCCTGCCTCAGCGCCCACTGCAGGGATGGTTCGACGGCGCGGCCGGGAAGGATCCGGCTGAAGGGATAGGACGGGTCGACGAGGCATCCGCTGAGGTCGTTGAACAGATGCTCGTGGGGGAGGACCACGCCGAGATCCTCGGCCGCCACGGCACCAGTCACCGTCTGCACGGAGCGGGGCGCGGCCGTCATGAGCGGACCTCCTGGGACTCGGGCTCGGAGTCCGGCTCCTGACCGTCGTGCGCGCCCATCTGGCGCGGTGCCTCATCATCCCGCACGTGCTTCGAGGGGATCATCGCGATCGCGGAGGCGCACAGGGCCACCAGGGCGCCGAGGACCGTCACCACGTGGACGACCCCCATGCCGGGCAGCAACGAGTCGATGAGGATCGAGCCGACGAGCTGGCCGGCCGTGGAGGCGAGGGCGAGCAGCAGCAGACCCAGTCGTCGCACCAGGAGCGCCATCAGGGCGATCGAGGCGAGGCCGAGCGGCCCGCCGAGGTACATCCACCAGGTGTCCGGCAGGGCGAAGCTCGCGTGACCGGTGCTCATCCGGATCAGGAACGCGACCGTGAGGAATGCGAAGCCGATGAGGAAGTTCCAGGTGATCGAGACCAGCATCGAGCCGGCCAGCTTCCCGATGTTCGAGTTGCCGGCCGGCTGCCAGCCGGCGAGCAGTCCGCCCGCGAAGGGCAGGACGATCAGGGCCAGCGCATGGGGGGTCTGGAAGTTCGGCGAGACGACCAGGACGGTCGCGACGACGGCCAGCAGGGCTCCGACGAGGCGGAAGACGCTCAGCGCCTGCTTGAACGGGATGCCGATTCCGAGCCGGTCGCACACCACGCCGGAGATGACCATGCCGGAGATCAGCGCGGTCTGGAAGGTCGCGACGCCCAGCGCTCCCACGGAGATCCCCTCGGACAGCACGATCATCGCGCCGCACAGGCCGGCGAAGAAGTTCGGCCACGGGATCGTGCCGCGACGGAGGTGACCCGGCAGGGCCAGGAAGGCGCGACGGGTCGAGGGGCGCGGCAGGATGATCACCAGCATCAGCAGCAGACCGCTGCCGAAGGAGACGATCGAGGCCAGGTGCCCGTCGCCGAGGTCGGCGCCGAGACGTCCGTTGACGGCGGACTGCATCGGCCCGAGCGTCCCGGCCAGCACCGTGAACAGCACGAAGAGGCCGACGGAGGCGGTCTTCGCCACCGGCGGGCGGTCGTGGACGACGTTGTCCGGGGAGGTGGTCATGGTCAGTCCTCCGTGTCCTGGGTCCCGGCGAGCCATGTCATGGCCTGGCCGAACAGGGAAGCGTAGCCGTCCCACTCCATGAATTCCGAGGGCGCCCAGTGCGGGGAGACGTCCGAGGCGAAGGCGAGGGTGCGGCCGGCGCCGACGGCGCGGACCGTGAGCAGCGGGTCGCCGTCGACCTCGGCCAGGACGGTGGCGTCGGGCTTCGCCACCAGCTGCTGGTAGCCCAGCAGGATCGGCCAGGTCTGATCGAGGCCGGCCACGACGGGATGGTCGCTGCCGGTCAGGCGGCCGTGGACGCCCTGCGGCGCCTCGATGCGGTCGTCCCAGCGGTGGATGTCCACCGGCAGGATCTCCTCGATCGCGGTGCCCGCGTAGTTCGCCTTCGCACCGAACCCCTGGAAGGAGAGGTAGCCGCCGGCCATCATCAGTCCGCCGCCGTCGCGGACCCAGTCGCGCAGCAGGTGCAGGCGGTTGGGGGCCGGCCTGCCCCCGTCGAAGACCTGGGGCGGCAGCAGCAGCGTGTTGGAGCCGACGTCGGAGAGCAGGACGACGTCATAGGCGTCGAGCTCTTCGCGGCTGAGCGGGAACTGCTCGGCGACGTCGTGGGAGCGCAGGTGCGTGACGTCGTGGCCACCGTCGCGCAGCACCTCGAGGAGCTGTGCGCAGCCGATCTGCACCTGGGTGTGGGGGAAGGGGTCGTACCCCTTGTGGTCGATGGTGGCGCTCACCCATGACTCCCCGGCCAGCAGAACCTGTGCCATGTGTTCCTCCTCGAACTCGCGATACGGTGTGTTGCGCAACGATTGCGCAAAGCTTGTGCGGGTCGACGATAGGCCCCCGGCGTTCTGAGGGCAAGCCGTTCCCGCGTACCCTGTCGGCGCAGCGCAACTGGAAGGGGCCCCATGTCGATCTCCGCCGTCGCCCGCGAGGCGGGCGTCTCGACGTCGACCGTCTCGCGCTTCGTGAAGGGGCAGCTGCAGCTGAGCGCCGAGACCGAGGCGCGCATCCGCGCAGCCATGGAGGCCACCGGGTTCTCGGCGCCGCACAGCGAGGTCAAGAACCTCGCGCTGATCATCCCCGAACTGGCGAACCCGTACTTCGCGCAGTTGACGCAGGCCCTCACGGACGCTGCTCACCACCGCGGGCTGGAGGTCTCCGTGTTCGTCTCGGACGGTCTCGAGACCCGTGAACACAGGATCGTGGCGCAGTGCGCCCACGGCGGCGGCACGGGTGTCGACGCCGCCGTGTTCGTCTCGATGACCGGCAGCAGCGCCGTCCTCGTCGACGTCCCGGAGGACTTCCCGTTCGTCGTGCTCGACGAAGGGCTCGACGGCTCTCTCGCCGAGCGCCGGGCCTTCGTCGGGGCCGACAACTTCGAAGGCGCCTACCAGGCCACGACCTTCCTGCTCAGCCGTGGCCACCGGCGCATCGCGCACGTCGCCGGCCCCGGTGAGCTGGGGTCCGCCCGCGACCGGCTGCGCGGATACCTGCGGGCGCTGCGCGACGCCGGTCTCGAGACGGATCCCCAGCTGGTGCTCGAGGGGCCGTACTCGCAGTCCTTCGGAGCGAGCGCCCTGTCGCGGGTGCGGCGACTGGCCGATCCACCGACGGCGGTCTTCGCCGCGAGCGACATCGTGGCGGTCGGCATGGCCGCGGCCGCGCCCATGCACGGCGTGCGCCTGCCGGAGGATCTCTCGCTGATCGGCTTCGACGGGATCGAGCAGGGGGCCTGGGTGACCCCGCGGCTGAGCACGGTCGTCCAGCCGCTCGCCGAGCTGGCCCGCACCGCGCTCGACCTGGTGGATGCGGTGAGCGCAGGCGCCGAGCCGACGACGCGACTGCTGCCGATGGAGCTGCGGATCGCGGAATCGGTCGCGGGGCCCCTGCCCTCAGCGACCTGAGAGCAGCACCTGGGCGAACAGGTCTGCGGCCTCCGTCAGCTGGTCGATCTCGAGGTGCTCGTCCACGGAGTGCATCTGCGTCGGATCGCCCGGACCCCAGACGACGACCGGCACGTCCGGCCGGAAGCCCTGCATGACCGAACCATCGGTGAAGTAGGTGACGGGGGAGGGGTCCGCGAGAGCGGGCAGCTCGCGCACGAAGGGATGATCCGGGTCGGTGCGCAGCGCCGCGAGATCGAGGATCGTCTCGACCTCGTCGATCCCGTCCACCGCGCGCCAGTGCGCGAGCAGCGGCGCCGAATCGGCGATGGTGCGCTGGTCCAGGGTCGCGACCGCCGTCGCGGGCACGATGTTCGTGGCGTCGCCGCCGTCGAACGTGCCGATCGAGGCGGTCTCCGCCCCGAGCACCTCGTCGCGGCGCAGCGGCACCGACGCCGCGGCGGGGCCCAGCGCCCCCGCGAGTCGGAGCACGGCGTTCACCCCGCGCTCCGGGGCGGAGCCGTGCGCCGCCCGCCCGCGGGAGATCAGCCGCAGCCAGCAGGCCCCACGATGGCTGCAGCGCACGCTGAGCCCCGTGGCCTCGGGGATGATGATGCCGCTCAGGTCGAGTTCTGCCAGGATCCCGCCGGTGCGCTGGGCACCGAGCGAGCCGATCTCCTCGTCGGCCGTGAGCAGCAGATGCCCGCTCGCGCCCTCCGTGGCGGCGCGCACCAGGGCGGCGGCCGCCGCGGCGAGCCCGCCCTTCATGTCCACGCTTCCCCGTCCGTGCAGCAGGCCCTCCTCCTGGTCGCCGCCGAGCGGGTCGCGCGACCACCGCTGGGCATCGCCCACCGGCACGGTGTCGGTGTGGCAGGCGAACAACGGAGCGGGGCCGCCCGGGCCGACGGTCAGCAGCGTCCACGGACGCTCCTCGCCCCCGGTGCGGATCCGGGCGTCGGGGACGTGCTCACGGACGACCTCGGCGACGTGCCGCTGGACCGCGCGCATCCCGTCGCCGTCGGCGGACGGGCTGGGGATGCGGATGAGGTCCGACGCGAGGGTGAGGGGGTCGATCAACGGTGCCTCCCGGCTGGGTGAGGGGTGGGGCGGCGGATCGTGCCGGGCGGTGTCGCCCGGACGTATGCAGCGAGGGTACCGGCGTGACGGCTGCGTAAGCGTGGGGCTCGGGCGAGGAACGAGGGCCTACACGTAGCGGCGCGATAAATTTATCAAGCCTAGCCAGCCGTGATAAATTTATCGTCATGCGCACCCCTCTCGATTCCCCCTTCAGCCCTGGCTCGGACACGGTTCCGCAGGTGTGGGCGGGTCGCATCGCCCAGCTCAGCGACTGGCGTGACGTCGTGCGTCCGCGTCGAGTGGCGGGGATTCACGAGCGCGGCCGCACGATTCTCGGTGAGGCGGGTCTGGGGAAGTCCTCCCTGGTGCGCCGGATCGCCGGTACGGCTGCGGCGTCGGGTGACTGGGTCACTCCGCAGCTGAGGATCCCGTCCGGTGCTGACCCCTTGAAGAGGGTCGCGGAGGCACTACTGCAGTTGGCCGACCGGGCCGGTCTGCCGAGCGCACGCGAGCGGAAGATCGCCGAGATCATCGGTCGTGTCGAGGCGGTCGCGGCGGCGGGGCTCTCGCTCTCGTTGCGCCGTCAGGACGGGCCCGAGCCGTACACGGCACTCACCGCGCTCCTGATCGAGATCGGTCGTGCTGCGGTTGCCCGCGGAGACGTCGTCGCGCTGATCCATATCGACGAGATGCAGAACATCACCGATGACCATGCTCTGTCGCAGCTCCTCGTCGCGCTCGGTGACGCGCTGACCCATGACGAAGCGGTGACCGCGCCCGGCGGGGCGGAGTTCCATCGGGCGCTGCCCATCGCCGTCTACCTCACGGGCCTCTCGGAGTTCGCAGACATGGCCGGCGCGCGCAAAGGGGCGACCTTCGCGCGGCGGTTCCAGACCACGACGCTCGGGCCGATCGAAGACGAAGACTTGACGGTCGCGCTGCAGGAATTCGTGAGCAATGGTTGGGAGGTAGCAGATCGGAGGGGAGGGGTCAGTCGGATCGTCATGGAACCGGCCGCAGTAGAAGCGATCGTCGGTCTCTGCTGCGGCGAACCTTTCCTGTTCCAGCTCGCCGGCGAACGTGCTTGGTATGCGGGTACAGGAGACGTCATCACCGCCGAGCACGTGTTCATCGGCTGGGAAGGTGCCCGCGGAGAAGCGGAGGCTCACGTCGAACGGATCCTCTCCCGTCTGCCGACGAGAGAGCGTGAGTTCGTCGAGGCGATGGCCGAGCTCGATCAGGAGGAGCGGACGCTTACCCGCATCGCAGACGCGATGGGCCACAGGCGAGCCTCCGACGCCGGCCCGACGTCGCAGCGCCTGGACTCGACGCGCGGCATCATCAGGCGCGGGCGGCCGTACAGCTTTCGTCATCGCGCCGTTGAGGCGTACCTGACGAGCGCGTGGCCGGAAGTCGTGCAATGACCGAGTCCCACCCGTGCGGAGCGCTCTGCCCCGAGCGTCACGACGCGATCCACCGCTCATCGGCCGCCACCCGCCTCACGCGTCGAGGGCGGCGCGATTCTCCGAGACCCGGCGCGCGTGGACGGTGGTCGCGGCGAGGGTCGCGGTCACGGCGAGCACGGCGACGCTGAGCGCGATCACCGGGATCGTGTGCTGCAGGAGCAGCGCGATCACGGCGATGACCACGAGCGCCCCGGCGGCGAGGAAGCGCGAGCGCGCCAGACGCCCGAAGCGCGAGCGGAGGAAGAACAGGTTCCCGGCCAGATAGACCAGCGGGCCTGCCGTGGTGACGAGGATGGTGGCCGGGGTCAGATGGTCATGGGTCAGCCGGAGCTCGATGGACACGGCGACGAGGATCGCCCCGAGCACCATGAGGGCGTGCGCGTAGGCGTAGGCGGAACGGAGGGCTCCGGTCGAGGAGTCACCGCCCACCGTCTCGGGGCCCGCGAGAGCGAAGTAGTTCCACCACAGCACGAACAGCGAGGCGAAGCCGACGACCAAACTCAGCGTCAGAGCTCCGGTGAGGTGACCGTGATCGACGATCGATCCGCCCATGAGCAGGATCGACTCGCCCAGGGCGATGATGAACACGAGGCGATTGCGTTCGGCGAGGTGCTCGGGGTCGGCATCCCACAGATGCATCGGGGCGGAGCCGATGCCGGGGAGGCGATAGTGGGCCAGCGGCGCCGCATAATCGACGAGGACCGCGATCAGCCAGAGCAGCAGTCGCCAGTGCTCCGGAAGGGCCGCCCCGGCGACCCAGAACACCCCCGCCAGGAGCGTCCACAGCAGCAGCATGCGGTAGTTCGTCGCGAGCTGCTGGCCGCGGAAGGCCACCATCATGAAGACGGGCCGCAGGATGCCCATGGCGAGATAGCAGCCGACGAACAGCCATGCCCCGCCGCCGAACGCGCTGGGGATCGCGATCGACATCCCCAGCGCCGCGAGCATGAGTGCCGCAGTGAGCAGCTGCACCGGGGTGCGGGAGGGGTTCAGCCAATTCATCGCCCAGGCGGTGTAGTTCCACCCCCACCACACGGCGGCGAAGACGATCACGGTCTGCGCGGCGCCGATCCAGCTGAGGTGCTCGATGAGCAGATGGGACAGCTGGATGATCGCGAAGACGTAGACGAGATCGAAGAACAGCTCGACGGGCGCGACCTCGGAGCGGTGCGGGCCAGTACGAGCCACGGATGCGGAACTCATGGTCGGTACCTCGTGGTGGGAAGGGCGTGCGGGCAGGCGCCGGCGCCGGGGGCCCGCTCAATATGCGCGGTGACGCGCTGCAGGAGCGGGGCCACGGGCTCGGGACCTCTCGGCGTCGACAGGAGCCATTCCTCGGGGTCGACGGGAGATTCTCTGCGGCGGTCAGCGGGTGGTGTAGCCGCCATTGGCGAAGATCGTCTGGCCGGTGATCCACCCGCCCTCGGAAGCCAGGAACCGCACGATCGGGGCGATGTCCTCGATCTGTGTGAGCCGGCCGCCCAGGCCCTGGGACTTGTGGAACTCCACTCGCTCCGGGGTCTCCTGGCCGTAGAAGAACGGCGTGTCCATCGGGCCCGGTGCCACTGCGGTCACCGAGAGGCCCCGGCCCGCGAACTCCTTGGCCGCGGCGCGGGTGAAGTGTTCGACGGGGGACTTGCCGCCGGCATAGGTCGAGTAGCCGTCGGTGAAGGCGGCCAGCAGGGCGGTGACGATCGTGATGATCCTGCCGCCGTCGGCCAGGCGCTTGCCGGCCTCCTGGATGAAGAAGTAGGCCGCCTTGGAGTTGATGTCGAACATCGCGTCGTACTCGTCCTCCGTGGTCTCCACGATGGGCTTGCGCAGGACCTTGCCGGCCGTGTTGACCGCGATGTCGAGGGTGCCGAGCGCGGCCTCGGCCTCGGCGAACACGCGGGTGACCTCGGCGGGCACCGTGAGATCTCCCTGGAGGATCGTCCCCGTGGCGCCAGCGGCCTCGACGGCGGCCAGCGTCTGCTCGGCCTCCGCGCGGGAGGAGTCCGAGTGGACGTGGATCGCGACGTCCGCACCGGCCCCGGCGACCTGCCGGGCGATCAGCCCACCGAGGTTCTTCGCCCCACCGGCGATGAGGACCTTCTTGTCTTCGAGCGTGTGCTCACTCATGTCACTACCTCCATATCAGTGGTATGCATCGCCATAGCAACGATACGGAGGTACTGTAGCAGTGTGACAGAGCGTGCGGGAAGCGATACACGAGAGCGGCTGATCTCGGCGGCCGCGGATCTCATCGCGTCCGCTCCCGGGGAGGACTTCTCGCTGCGCGCCGTGTGCGATGCCGTCGGCGTCAAGATGCCGACCCTGTACCACTTCTTCGGCTCGAAGCAGGGCCTCATCGACGCGGTCATCGAGTACGGCTTCGACGTGTATCTCGGCGAGAAGGTCGCGATGGAGTCTTCCGGGGACCCGATCCAGGACATCCGCGCCGGCTGGGACGCCCACGTCGCCTTCGGCCTCGCCAATCCCGGCTTCTACACCCTCATGTACGGCACGATCCGTCCCGGCCACTCTCCGGCGGCGCAATCACGACCGAGCGAGCTCCTGCGCGCGCTCACCGCCCGCGCCGCCGCGCAGGGACGGCTCGTCGTGCCCTCGGAGCAGGCCGCAGCCCATGTCCTGGTGACGAACATCGGCGTCACCCTGCGCCTGATCATCCTGGCGGCACCGGACCCGGAGCTCTCCGAGGCCGTGCGCGAGGGGACGATCGCGGCGATCACCGGCACGGACGTCGGCCGGGACGATCCGCTGGCCGCAGCGATCGAGATCGCGGCCGCTCACCCCGAGACCCTCGGCCGACCCCAGACGCAGCTGCTCATCGAGTGGCTCACCACGCTCGGCGGCCAGCAGCCGCGCTGACCGGTCACCTGGACCGCAGGGTGCGACCGCCGCGTCCGCGCCGAGGTTCGCTGGGCCGCCCACGTCGATCGCGGTCGTCCGGGCGGACGGCGCCGACGCCGGGCGGCCGCTCGATACGCGCCGCGGTCACTCCTGAAGCGCGAGATCGAAGTCCTCGAGCACCTGCAGGATGTGCGCCCTCATGCGCGCCTCGAGGTCGCTCGGACTCGTCTCGATCAGATCGATGACCTCGTGGTGCCGGTCGGCGGCGACGTTCTGTCGCGCCTTCTCCGCCCCGGCGAACATGATCGACATGCGCACCACCCCGGAGATCTGCTCCCAGGACTGCAGCAGCGGCTGATTCCCCGAGACCCGGCACAGGGTGCGATGGAACTCCACGTCGGCCTCCAGGCTCGCGTGGAGCGAACCGCCCTCGGCCTCGCGCATGGCCTCGAGCGCCCCGCGCAGGGCACTGAGTGCCGCGTCCCTCTCCGGACGAGGGAGGTCTGCCGCGGTCTGCACGGCCAGGGTCTCGAGGCTGGCGCGGACGCGGAAGGCATCGCGCACCGTGCGCGCATCCAGGGAGCGCACGTGGAGCCGCCCGCGGCCGTCGGTCACGGCGAGGCCCTCCTGCTCGAGCTGTCGCAGAGCCTCGCGCAGCGTGCCGCGGCTGATCCCGAGATCGCCGGCCAGGCGCACCTCCGCGAGATGCATGCCCGGCTCGAAGGTCCCCATCACGATCGCCTCGCGCAGAGCGACGAGCGCCTGGCTGCGGAGGTTGCTGACCTGGAGCGAGGGGAGTGCTGCTGCGGAGGAAGCCATCTGCGCATTGAATCGCGGCCGACCCGTTCTGGCAACTGTCGACAGACTGTTGTTGACAGTCCAACAGTTCGACTCGTAGGGTCCTGATCACCGCCGGGCGCCATCGCCATACCGGACGGACACAGAAGTCCTCGACGTCTCAGAGACGCACCGCCTTCCGCCGGCGATCCCGCGCGCAGGGCGCCCGTCATCGATCGGGCGTCATCGCAGCGCAACGGCCACGAGGTCGCCTACATCACCGGCACGCCCCAGATCGCCCAGGGCAGTGCCTACATCACCAGACGGAGCCGACGGAGGTGCCGGCGTGCAGTGGCAGTCGAACATCGTCAGGAAGGTCCTCGACGCGGTCGAGAAAGTGGTCATGGTCGCCGCGGTGATCTCCCTCGGAGTCATCGTCCTCACGGTGGTGTGGCAGGTGGTCGCCCGCTACGTGACCTCCCAGTCCACCGCGTGGGCGCCGGAGCTCTCGCAGACCGCCTTCGTCTGGACGGCTCTGCTCGCGATCCCCCTGGGAGTGCGCAGCGGACGTCACATGCTCGTCGACATCTGGCGGAGTCGCCCCGAGCGGCTGCAGAAGACGATGTTCACGGTCGCCTCACTGGTGGTGCTGGTGATCTGCGGGACGCTCGTCGTCCACGGTGTCGAGATGCTCGGAACCTCGTTCCAGCGCAGCCTGCCCAGTCTCGGCATCTCCTCGGGGTGGCAGATGCTCGCCGTCCCCGTCGGCTTCGGTCTCAGCTTCCTGTTCCAGCTCGAGGTGCTCGTGCGTCGATTCGTCGCGCCGCGCACCGTCGAGGTCGACCCCGCCGAGCAAGCGCTCTGAACCAGGAAGGGAACGACTGACATGGGTGGAATGCTCCTGGGGTCATTCGGGGCGGGGATGCTCGCCCGCATCCCCATCGGCTTCGCATTGGCCGGTGCCTCGCTGATCACGCTGTACCTGATGACCACGAACGACCTCGCGATCGGTGCCCAGCGGATCGTCGCCGGCATCATCCCGTACCCGCTGCTGGCCGTCCCGCTGTTCATCCTCGCCGGCGGGCTCATGAACGTCGGTGGGATCTCCAAGCGCCTGCTCGGCCTCGCCGACGCGATCGTCGGCAGGCTCACCGGGGGCCTGGCCCATACCAACATCCTCTCGTCGGTGTTCTTCGGCGGGCTGTCGGGCTCGTCGGTCGCCGACGTCTCCTCGCTCGGCCGGATCCTCATCCCGGCCATGAAGGAGCGCAACTACACGGCCGCCTACGCCGCGGGAGTGACGGCCGCCTCCGCGATCATCGCGCCGATCCTTCCTCCCTCGATCACTCTGATCCTCTTCGGCGTCGTCACCGGCACCTCGATCGGCCAGCTCTTCTTCGCCGGAATCGTCCCCGCCGTCATCTACATGGCGGTGCTCATGGTGACCGTGCTCCTGACGGTCAAGCGCCGAGGATTCGACCAGACGT
The DNA here is from genome assembly GCF_017876545.1 of Brachybacterium sacelli. Taxonomy (NCBI): domain Bacteria; kingdom Bacillati; phylum Actinomycetota; class Actinomycetes; order Micrococcales; family Dermabacteraceae; genus Brachybacterium; species Brachybacterium sacelli. The sequence goes on from NZ_JAGIOD010000001.1 coordinate 1,508,773, forward strand.
CGCGGGCGACGGTGGATCCCCGGGAGATCGGAAGGACACCCAAGGAGGACATCCCTGCCTTCCTTCCTGCGCTCTGGAGCGCGATCCCGGCGCTCATGCTGCCCGTCCTGATCCTGGTCGGCATCAGGGGCGGCATCTTCACGCCCACCGAGGCGGCGGGAATGGCCGTCGCCTACTCCCTGCTCGTCGGGGTCTTCATCTATCGGGAACTGACCCCTGTGAAGATCTACGAGGCCATGAAGGATTCGATCGGTCTGATCGGGCTGATCCTGCTGGTGATGGCCACTGCGCAGCTGTACTCGTGGGCATTGACCTCCGGCGGGGTGCCGCAATCGATCGCCGGGGCGCTGCTCGAGCTCTCGGGGAACCCGATCGTCATTCTCCTGCTGATCAACGTGCTGCTGCTGATCGTGGGGATGTTCATCGAGGCCAACGCCGCGATCATCATCCTGATCCCGATCCTGTTCCCGGTCGCGATGGAGCTCGGGATCGACCCGCTGCATCTCGGCGTCGTGATCGTGGTGAACATGGGCCTCGGACTCGTGACCCCGCCGGTGGGGCTGAACCTCATGCTCGCCTCGGAGATCGCCGAGGTGGACATCTTCGAGGGCATCAAGGGCGTCTGGCCGTTCCTCGTCTCCGGGATCGCGTTCCTCCTGTTGCTGACCTTCGTCCCGGCGCTGTCGACCTGGTTGCCCGGCATCACCTTCTGACCCCCAGCGCTGGACGTCTTCGTCCGGTGCGCCCTCACCCTCACAAGGAGTGTTCGACGATGATTACTCGCAGGCAGTCACTGACCGGGCTCGCCGCACTCGGCGCAGGAACCTTCGGCCTCGCCGGCTGTTCCGGCCTCCGCCCCAACAGCACCGCGAGCGACGGCGGGGGCGCGCAGAACCTCGTGCTCGGGCATGCGGGCTCCGAGACCGATCCTCGCCAGCAGGGCTCCGAGAAGCTCAAGGAGCTCATCGAGGAACGCACCGAGGGCCGTCTCACGGTCGAGATCAATGCCAACTCGACTCTCGGTTCCTGGGAGCAGATGGTCGAAGGGTTGCAGCTCGGGACCACGCACATCGTCATCGAGTCGATCCTCGCGCTCGAGGCATACAGCGACCTCGCCGCGGTGGAGACCGCTCCGTTCCTCTACGAGTCCGACGAGCAGTTCTTGGGCGTGTGGGACGGAGCTCTCGGTGACGAGATCAAGACGACGCTCACGGAGGAGACCGGCTTTGAGCTGCTGGGGAACATGTTCCGCGGGGCTCGCAACCTCACCGTCAGCCAGGAGGTCGCGGTCCTCGAGGACCTCCAGGGGCTCACGATCCGCACCCCGTCGACACAGACCATGGTCGACACCTGGCAGATGCTCGGCGCCCGCGCCGAGGCGATGGCGTGGGACGAGGTGTACTCCGCGCTCGAGCAGGGTGTGATCGATGGTCAGGAGAATCCTCTGGACGTCGCCACCTTCAACGCCCTGTACGAAGTGCAGCCCCGCTGCACCCTCACCCAGCACATGTACGCCAACTATCACTTCCTCATGTGGGGCGAGGCGCTGGCGAAGTTCTCGCAGGAGGATCAGCAGATCATCCGTGAGGCCGCCGACGAGGTCGGCTCGTCCTACACCGAACGCACCGTCACCAACCTCGAGGAGTACCGCACCACCCTCGAGGACGAAGGCATGACCTTCGTCGAGCTCGAGGACCGCGACGCCTGGGTCGAGAAGGTCGAGCCCATCATCGAGGAGCTCCCGGACCAGGTCACCGCTTGGGTCGAGCAGATCCGCGGTGGAGCATGAGTCGACCCGGGGCGGACTCCATGGCGCGCAGGCCATCGCGTCCGCCGCCCTGAGCTCGACGTCGAGGGCACGTTCCGGGCCGAAGACCATTCCCGACCGTTCACCATCCCCACAGCACGCGCCCGGCGCCACCGGCCGGGCCGCCCCTCCCGTCTGAAAGGACATCTCCATGAACCTGCACGAACTCCTCCGGGCCCGCGCGGATGTCGGCACTCCCCTCAAGATCGGCCTCATCGGGGCCGGTCGCTACGGCACCATGTTCCTCGCCCAAGTGCGCAACACTCCGGGGATGCACGTCGTCGGCATCGCCGACATCAACACCCCGCGGGCCGAGGGCGCACTGGAGCTCGTCGACTGGCCGGCCGACCAGGTCGCCACCAGCGTCGAGCACGCGCTGTCGGGCGGAGGCACCGCAGTGGTCGGAGACGCCGGGCAGCTGCTGGAGGCCGATCTCGACGTCGTCGTCGAGGCGACCGGCAACCCGATCGTCGGCACCGACCACGCCCTGCGGGCGATCCGCAGCGGCAAGCACATCATCATGGTGACCGTCGAGGCCGATGCCCTGTGCGGCCCCGCCCTCGCCCTCGAGGCGAAGAAAGCTGGCGTCGTCTACTCCCTCGCCTACGGTGACCAGCCGGCGCTGATCTGGGAGCTGGTCGACTGGGCACGCACCTCGGGCTTCACCGTCACCGCCGCCGGCAAGGGTGCGAAGTACCTCCCGCACTACCACCAGATGAACCCCGACACCGTGTGGGACAACTGGGAGTTCTCGAAGGAGCTGACCGACTCGGGCCAGCTGAATCCTTACATGCACACCTCCTTCCGTGACGGCACGAAGGCTGCGATCGAGATGGCCGCAGTCGCCAACGCCGCCTCCCTGTTCCCCTCCGACGACGGTCTGTCCTTCACTCCCGGTGATGTCGAGCAGATCGCCACGATCTGCCGCCCGGAGAAGGACGGCGGCGTGCTCGCCCACAACGGCTCCGTGGACGTGATGAGCTCGGTGACGCGAGAGGGCCACTGGATCGACCACAACATCCAGGAAGGCGTGTTCGTCGTCGTCGAGGCCACCAACGATTACGTCGCGGGATGCTTCACCGAGTACCCCTGGCATCCGGACCCCTCGGGCCGCTACGCCGCGCTGTACCGCCCGTACCACTACGTCGGCCTCGAGCTGGGGATCTCCATCGCGAACGCCGCCCTGCGCGGGGTCGCGACCGGCAGCCCCGCCGGGTTCTACGCCGACGTGGTCGCCACGGCGAAGAAGGATCTCACCGCGGGCGAGGTCCTGGACGGTGAGGGCGGCTACTGCGTGTACGGCAAGCTCATCTCCGCCGAGGGCTCGGTGGTGCGCGGTGCCCTGCCCGTGGCCCTCGCCCACAGCGTCCCACTGACGCGCAACGTCGCCGCCGGGGAGATCGTCACCTGGGAGGACGTCGAGATGGTCGAGGGGATGGAGACCGTGCTGGAGATGCGGGAGGCGACGGTGGCGCTGATGGCGCGGGCGGGGAGTTCCGTGGGGATCTGAGGTCTCCGCTGCGTCCAGGCCATTGCCGCTCGAGCGGCCGCGTGCCAGCCTTGCGGCATGTGCCGGAACATCAGACCCCTGTACAACTTCGCCCCGGAGACCACCTCCCAGGAGGTGCACGACGCCGCCCTGCAGTACGTGCGCAAGGTCAGCGGGATGACCAAGCCCTCGCAGGCGAACACCGAGGTGTTCGAACGGGCGGTCGCCGAGATCGCCCACGCCACCGATCACCTGCTGGCGGACCTGGTCACCTCCGCGCCCCCGAAGGACCGCGAGATCGAACGGGAGAAGGCGCGAGCGCGGAACGAGAAGCGGTTCGGGCAGGCGGCCGCGTCCTGAGCCGAGCCGAGAGGCGCCGGGCCACCGTGCTCTCCGACTCCGGGATGAGCCGACGCAGGCGGAATCGGTCCGCGAGCTGATGTGCGGAGCCGACGGTCTCGTGACGATGGCACCATGACCGACTCCACCTCCTCGACCCTTCCGACGGCGTCGCCTTCGGCGTCGCCCGCGGACTCTGCCCCGCGCCCTCAGCGCCTCCTGGTGCTGGACGTGGTGCGTGGGGCCGCCCTGTGCGGAATCCTCTTCGCGAATGTCGGGACCATCCTCGGCGTGAGCGTGCCGTGGACGGATGGCCGTCCGCCGTTGTCCTCCACGCTCCAGCAGCTGCTGGTCCAGCAGCGATTCTTCCCGATCTTCTCGCTCCTGTTCGGCGTGGGCTTCGGGATGCTGTGGTCCTCGGCCGTGCGCCGCGCGACCCATCCTCGTGTGGTCCTCCTGCGTCGCCTGCTCGCGCTCGGCGTCCTCGGCTTCCTGCATCAGATCCTGCAGCCCGGGGAGGCCCTGCTGCCGTACGCGACCGTGGGGATCGTGGTGCTTCTGCCGCTGACCTGGGTGCCGGCGCGGCCGCGAGCGCTCGTCGCCGGCCTCGGGGGAGCGGTGCTCACCGTGGCGGCCGCACCGCTCGGCGGCGTCAGCCTGATCCCGGGTCTGTTCCTGCTCGGATTCGCGGCCGCCGTGGCGGATCTGCCCCGCCGCGTCGAGGAGTCCGCCCGGCCCGCCGTGGTGCTCGCGCTCGCCGCGGCGCTTCTCGCAGCACCGTTCATCGTCCTCCAGCTCCGGAGCCCCGAGTCCGCAGGCTTCGACGCGGTCAGCTCGATCGCGGGCCTGAGCAGCGGCCTGTGCCTGGTCGGGATCCTCGGTGCGCTGCTGCACACCCCCGCCCGTCGGGTCCTGGGTGCGTTCTTCGTCCCGCTGGGACGGATGGCGCTGACGAACTACGTGGGCGCCAGCGTGCTCGGCGTGCTGTTCGCGCTGCCGTGGCTCGCCCCGCTGGGCCAGGAGTACGTCGAGATCACCGATGCGCAGATGGTGGCCCTGTGGGGTGGATGCGTGCTGCTGCTCATCGTGCAGTCTCTCGCCTCGAGGGCCTGGCTCGCCCGCATCGGTCAGGGCCCGCTCGAGGCGCTGTGGCGACGGGTCACCTGGGGCCGGGCACGCTGAACAGGCGCCGTCTCCGGACCCGCGCCGAGCCCGCGTGAGCAGCCGTGCGCTCTCGTCTCCGGGCAGATTCTCGCCGGAGGTCATGGGTGCGCCGAGGCCCCGGTCCCGCGCAGCAGATCGCATGTCATCAGCTCGTCTCCGCGTCGGGGCGACGGACGAGAATGCCGAGGCCCAGGCCGCCGACGGCAGCGATGAGCGCATAGGTGATCGTGTAGCCACCGGCCGTGAGCGCGACGAGCAGGAGGCCGGTGACGGCGGTCAGGGTGGAGGTGCTGAGCTGCTCGATCGATTGGAGGGCCGAGCTCACATGGCCGTGGCGCGTAGGTTCGGTGCGGGCGAGAGCTGCGGCGGAGATGCGGGGGTAGGCCATCCCCATTCCGGCGCCCATGAGGGCGCAGCCGCCGGCCGCGAGGGGCACGGTCGTCAATCCGGTGACGAGGGTGAGCACGGCCAGCGGGCCGATGACGACGAACGCGGCGGCGAGCCCGAGGCGGTCGGGAGTCCCGCTGTCGCTCGAGCGGTTGTGCAGCCAGGCTCCGGTGAACCATCCCAGTGCACCGACGGCGACCACGACCCCGGCCCCGGTCGGCGAGTAGTCGAGTTCTCGCTGGAGGTAGTGCGTGAGATAGATGTCCGTCGCTGCGACGGTGGCGCCCAGCAGTCCTCTCACGGCGATGAGCCGGGGTGGCCCGGGGCGGGCCCTGAGGGTTCCGACGGGCATGAGCTGGTACGTCGCGGCTGCGGTCACCACGACGGCCAGGACAGTGAGGGTGATCGCCCACGTCGTGGCCAGCTGCGCGGTGAGGTGGAGTCCGACGACGCCGAGGCAGGCGACGGCGGCCCACAGGCCGCGGCGCCCGAGGATCGGAGTGTCGCAGCGGGGGGTCGGGGCGCGACGGGCGACGTGGAGGAGCGCGATCAGTGCAGCAGCGCTGCCGAGGAGGATGAGGACGAACAACGCCCGCCAGTGCAGTCGGTCGACGACGACGCCCGTCAGCAGCGGGCCGATCATCGCGGGCAGCAGCCAGGCGGTCACCAGCAGACCGAACATGCGCGGACGCAGCCGTTCGGGAAGGAGCTGGGCGATCAGGACGTACGTGATCACCGAGTCGATCCCTCCGCCCAGTCCCTGCAGGAGCCGCCCCGCGATGAACACGCTCATATCGGGCGCGATCGCACTGAGTGCGAGACCGAGCAGGAACATGCTCCCGCCGACGGCGAGCGGCGTGCGGATGCCGCTGCGGTCGGCCCAGTTCCCGCCGATGATCATCCCGAGCAGCCCGGTGGTGACCGTTGCCGCGAAGGCGAAGGAGTACCAGGAGTCCGCCTGCAGGTCAGCGGCGATGACGGGCAGGGCGGTGACGATCGCGTACGCCTCGAAGGCGATGAACATCATGAGGCACAGCACCCCTGCGACCGCGGTCCGGTGGGGCGTGGCCCAGAGCCGCTCCGCGGTCACCGCCGGGGCGGTGGCAGCGCGCCTGGTCATGTCGCGCGGTGCTGGATCCGGAGGGCGACCTTGCCGCGGCCGTGCCCTGTCTCGACGTCCCGGTGGGCGTCCGCGACCTGGTCGAGTGCGTACTGCGCCCGCACGGTGACGTGGAGCTCGCCACGGGAGCACAGGGTGAGCAACTCCGCCAGTCGCTCGGAGGACCGGTCACTGGTGATCCACCGGCAACCGAGTTCGCTCGCGAGCGACGGTTCGACGAGGGAGCCGATGCGACCACGGTCCTCCACGAGTCCGGTGGCGATAGTCAGGCTGCCGTGGCCGGCCGCGTCGAGGGCGAGGTCGATCCCGTCCGGGCCTGCCGCCTCCCGGAGACGGTCGAGTTCACCCTCTCCGTAGACGACGGGGATCGCGCCGAGTCGGCGCAGGTGGTCCCGGTTGCTCACGCTGGCGGTTCCGATCACGCGCAGCCCTCGTCGGCGCGCCAGTTGCACAGCCATCGTGCCGACACCGCCGGCGGCACCGTGGACGAGGAGTGTCTCGCCGGGCCGGGCCTCGAGCCGATCCAGCGCGGTGTGCGCAGTCTGCCCCGAGGCGGACAGGCACCCGGCGGTCAGGAGATCGACATCCGCTGGCAGGACGACGACCTGGTCGGCAGGAGCGCTGACGTACTCGGCGTAGCACCCCAGCAGGCGGAAGCCGGAGACCTCCTGACCTTCGCGCAGCCCTTCGACCTCGCGGCCCACCTGGACGATCGTGCCGGAGAACTCGTTGCCGAGCACCTGCGGGAAGGTGATGGTCGCGCCGGGCGGGGTCCATCCGGCACGGATCGCTGCATCGGTCAGTTGGACTCCCGCGACCGACACCCGCACCAGTACGTCGCCGTCCCCCACCTGAGGCAGCGGCAACTCCCTCACATTCAGGTGGTCGGCCGGCCCGAACTCGTCGATCGCTGCCGCCCGCATGATCCCCGGCATCAGGCCACCGCCCCGGATGCTGCGGAGCGGACGAAGGTCTCCAGCTCGTGGACGCTGCGCGCCCCGGACAGCTGCCGCGCGCCGCACACCACCGCCGGCACCTCACCGACATCTCGGGAACGCGCCTCGTGATGGTCATCGAGCACGTCGGTCACGAAATCATCCGACTCGGCCAGGGCACGTACGTCCCCGGGGTCCAACCCGGCCTGGACTCCGATGCGCACCAGCTGATCCCAGTCCTCCAGATCGTGGTGGTGTTCCAGATGAGCGGCGAACATCGCGTCCCACGCGGCAGCGGTGTCCAGTCCGCGCGCTGCGACCAGGGCGAGGACCCGATGCGCGTCGCGGGAGTCGATGGCGCGCACGGAGTCCATTCGGATCGTCAGGCCGTCCTCCCGAGCTGAACGCTGGATGCGATCCCGCAGCCCCGCCCACTCCTCGCTGCTCAGTCCCCAGACGGAGAGCGCTAAGTCCCTGACCAGGCGACGTCCGGTCGCCGGGCCCTGCGGCTCCAGCAGGTAGCTTCGATGCGCGACCCTGGCGGGCACCCCGGTCCGCGTGATCGCGGCGGCGATCCGACGATGACCCATCCAGCACCACGGACAGCGGATGTCGGCCCACACATGCAGCTCCGTCCCGGTCGATGTCATGACGTCCTCTTCCTCAGATCTCGGCCGCCCGGTCGGTGCGGCCGGGTACAGTCGACTTCATCAAGTCGACTTGACGTCAAGAGGGGAGTGCAGGTGTCCCGGATCGCGCCCGAGCTCGTCTGGCTCAAGCCACAGCAGGTCTCTCAGCGTGCCGGTGTGAGCGTTCCGACCCTGCACTACTACGAGAGCCGCGGCCTCATATCCAGCCGGCGTACCAGCGGTAACCGACGTGAGTACCGCAGGGACACACTGCGGGTCATCGCCTTCATCCGTGCCGCTCAACGCGTGGGGGTATCGCTCGAGGAGATCAAGGACGCGCTCGCAGAACTGCCCGATCAGCGCGTCCCCACCGCACGTGACTGGAAGCGCTTGTCGCGGCGCTGGCACGACGACCTCACCCTCCGCATCGAGGAGCTCACGGCTCTGCGCGACCGGTTCTCCGACTGCATCGGATGCGGTTGCCTGTCCCTGAAGTCCTGTCCCTACTCCAACCCTGACGATGTCCTCGGAAAGGTCGGCCCCGGCGCCCGGCGTTTTCCCCACTGACGTCGGCACGCCACCGTTCGACCTCGACCTCGACGTCGGTGTCGTGCTCGAGCGATGGGCCCTGCGATGGCGGGTCGTCGTGAACGCTCAGCAGGGCACCGACACCTCGGGCGTGGCCGACGTGGCAACCGCGGCCCGCCATTGCTGCCGCCGGTGCACAAGGTAGGACCAGCCGGCGACCGCCAGGCCCAGCACGGCGAGCACGACGCCGGTCCACGCGGGGGCGAGCAGACCCCAGCCCGCGGCGAGCACGGCCGCGCCCAGCGCCGCACCCAAGGAGTTGCCGATGTTCAGCGCCGAATGGTGCAGGGCCGCGGCGAGGGAGGGTGCATCCGGGGAGGCGTCCAGCAGGAACAGCTGCAGTGACGGGCCCATCAGCTGGGAGGTCACGGCGATTACGAACAGCAGGAGCATCCCGGCGACGGCCTGGTGGGCGACGAGCGCGAACACGGCGAGGCTGAGCGCCATGCCGGCCAGTCCGAGGAAGATGGTGCCGTAGATGCTGCGGTCCGCGAGACGACCGGCCAGGATGTTGCCCGCCGTCATGCCGATGCCGAACACGAGCAGCGCGAGCGGCACCGCCTGCTCGCCGAGCCCCATCACGCCCGGCACGATCTCGCCGATGTAGCTGTACACGGCGAACATGCCGCCGAAGCCGATGGAGCCGATGCCGAGGGCGAACCACACCTGGGCGCGCCGCAGGGCCCGCAGCTCCCCGCGGATCGACCCGGTGGCCCCGGTGTTCGTGGGTTCCGGCACCAGGCGCCAGATCGCGAGGGTGCTGACCGCGGCGACCAGCACGACGATCAGGTAGGCCCAGCGCCAGCCCACGCTCTGGCCGAGTGCGGTGGAGGCCGGGACCCCGATCATGGTGGCGATCGTCAGGCCCAGCATCACCAGGGAGACCGAGCGAGCGCGGCGGCCGGCGGGCGAGAGCCGGGCAGCGACCAAGGAGGCGACCCCGAAGTAGGCGCCGTGGGGGAGGCCGGAGAGGAAGCGGGCCGAGCCCAGGACCGCGAAGTCCGGTGCCATGGCCGAGAGCAGGTTCCCGAGCCCGATCAGGGCGATCAGCAGCACCAACAGCCGTGAGCGCGGCATCCGCACCGCGGCGATCGTCACCAGCGGGGCACCGATCACCACGCCCAGGGCGTACAGGGTGATGAGCAGGCCCGCCTGCGGGACGGACACCTGAAGGGACTGCGCGATCTGCGGCAGCAGCCCCATGCTGGCGAACTCGGTGGTGCCGATCGCGAAGGCACCCAGCGACATGGCCAGGATGACCAGCCGCAGACGGCTGGGGGACAGCGGGGCGTGCGGGCTCGGGGAAGGAGAGGTCACGAGGGCTCCAGCGCGGGTCGGGCAAGGCATCGCTGCCGACGCTGGAAGCGGTGAGGACCGTCCGATCCTATAGGTGGGGTGGGACGCCGTGTCACCGCAGCCGCTCGAGCGTGCCGTCGAGCAGCGCGGGCGTCGCCCGATCCACGACCTGCAGCACCCGGGAGGAGTCCACGACCGGCGAGAGGCCGGGGACGTCGGACCCGGTGAGGACCATCCCCGCCAGGTAGACGACGACCAGACCGATCACGAGCCCGAGCGCTGCGCCGAGGAGCCGGTCGATGATGCCCAGGTGCACGCGGTCGACCCCGCGGCGCACCATCTCCCCGATCCGGCCGCCGATGCCGCTGCCGACGAGGAGCAGCGCGATGAGCGAACCGAGCACGGCCACCATGCGCCAGGGCGGGTCGACGGCGTCGGAGACGTAGGGCGTCACCCAGACGGCCGCGGCCGCTCCGGCGGCGAGACCGAGCAGCGCCCCCAAGGTCGCTGCGAACCCCGACCGCAGGCCGGAGGCCGCGGTGCCCAGCAGAATCAGCACGATCACCGCGTCGACGATCCAGACCATTGTTCACCTCTCTCGCGTGTGGCGGTCACGAAGCGGGCATCGTGCCATGGGGGCCTGAACGGATGACCACCGCGTCCTGGGAGCCGAAGCCCTGCGGAACGCCCTCGCTCTCGTGGCGACCTCGGGTATCGCCGCGCACCGCATGAGCTGTGGTTCCGCCGCCCGAAACAGGCCGCGACGTGATCCTCAGACCCGCTCGACGGCATGCACCGTCCCCGCGAGGTCGACGAACACGACGCAGTCGCCGAAGGCGACGCCGGGAGCCAGCACGGGAGCGGTGCTGATCCGGGTGATCTGCTCGATGTCTCCCGTGGCGAGGTGAACGGCGGTGACCAGTCCGGAGTGGCTGGCCGCATAGACGACCCCGTCGACGAGCACGAAACCTTCGTCAAGGATCCGTTCCGCGGTCGCATGGCGCGCCAGCTCCTGTCCGGTCACGGGGTCGACGCGGACGATCTCCCCGCTCTCAGTGGCCATGACGAGATCACCATCGTCGGTGACCGCTTCGCGGGCGTACTGGAAGGACCCCTCGAGGCGCCAGCGAGTGCTGCCGTCCGTCGGCTCGAGGCACCAGGCGTCATCGATGCCTGAGGCGATCACCCCGCCGTCGGGCAGCACCGTGATCGCATCGTTCCACGGCCCGTAGATGAAGCGCTGGTAGCTTCCGGCCTTCTCCGTCAGCGACGTCGTCCACAGGGGAGTGCCGGTGCGGCCATCCAGCGCGTGGACGCAGCCGTCGCCGACCCCGAGGAAGACCCGTTCCCCGTCGGATGCCGGGGCTCCCATCGAGGGGGCCGGGAGCTCGACGGTCCACAGCGGCCTCCCGGACTCCACGTCGAGGGCATGCAGGGTGGAGCCGGAGCAGGCCATGAGCGCTTCGGTGCCTGCGAGAGGGCCGGCGCCGGGGTCCGCCGCGAACGGGGCGTCGGCGTCGTACCTCCACCGCTGCGAACCATCCGCCGCGAGGAGATGGAGGAATCCGGCGGTGTCGGGGACCGCCACCGACCGACCGTCACCCAGGGTGAGGAGATCGTGCCGGACCTCGCCGGCCACCTGGCAGGACCACTGCGTCGTGCCGGAGGGATCGAGACCGAGGACCTGTCCGGAACTGTCGGCGACGACGAGCAGCTCACCGTCGTCCCAGCGGACGCGGGCCGGGCTGCCCTGGATCATGCCCTCGAGACGGGTCTCCCAGGCGATCCCCCGGTCACCGCGGACGAACGGGACGGTGAGCAGGCGATTTCCCGACTGGTCCTCAGGGCGCACCCGTACCTGCACGCGGTTGTCCCCGCGTGCGAGGAGCGAAGCCTCCAGCGACCCCGAGAACCGACGTCGGCGGCCCTGCAGCGGTGTCCACCGGAGATCGTCATTGCGTCCGGCGTAGACCGAGGTGTCGTAGAGGGTGGCGTCGACGGACCCGCGGAACGAGCCGGGCAGCGTCACGTCGAGCGCGAGGGACGCTACGTCGCCGCCCGTGACCACCTCGCGCGGCATCCAGTCGTCCTTCCCGTGCTCGGGTCGCAGATCATAGGTGGTGACGGGCGTTCGCACCGTCCTCGCCGGCGCCGAGACGTCAGGGATCTCGACCCGCGTGACCTCGAGGCGGTCGATCCGTCCTGTCAGCTCGTAGTAGGCGGCATCGATCTTCACGGCCGCGGCTTCCAGCTGATCGCGTCGATTCACGCGAGTCAGCAGCTCACGGTGGGTGTGCCCAGTCAGGTGCAGAGGGATCGGATGCCGGGACAGCACGTCCTCGAACTGCTGCTGATTGGCGACGTAGTAGTACCCCTCGCCCATCGGGAAATGGGTCACGAGGATTCGCGGCAGGTTCTTCGCGCCCGACATCGCCTCGTCCAGATCCGTCAGGGCCCGGTCCGACCACCAGGCGACCTCCTGCTGATGGGTGGTGGTGTCCGCCAGGATGACCCGCACCCCGCCGGCGTCCCGGACCCGCACGTCCTCGCCGATGAAGCGGTGTCGCCTCTGCGCGGCGGTCGGGTCCCACCGGGTCTCATGATTGCCGGGGACCGCGACGATCCGGTCCCGCAGTGCATCGGGAACGGCGGCGTCGAAAGCTTCGTACTCCGCGACCGTCCCGTGCTCGGTGACGTCCCCTCCGTGCATCACCAGGTCGGGAGCGAACTGCTCGACGGCGCCTAACACCGCGCCCAGCCGCGTCATCGTCTCCTCGTTCTCGGGATCCGTGTGCGTATCGGCGAGGAAGACGAAGCGCAGCAGGCCCGTGCCGGAAGGGTCGGCGGGCTGCGGCATGCCGCTCGCCGCGGCGGCGGGTTCGGCATGGGCGACCGCAGCACCTGCTGCACCGACGGTGGAGAGCGCCGTGAGAGCGGTGCGGCGGGAGAGGCGGTGGGTCATGGTGTCGCCCTTCGACGGTGGAGGAGGGGAGGGGGTCCTGGGGGTGACTGGTCCGGATGCGGCTCGTCGCCGAGCTCGGCCTGCAGCTCCCACAGCCGACGAGTGAGCTGCCTGCGCACCTCGGCATACGACGGATCGTGAGCAACATTGAGCATCTCGCTCGGATCGGCTCGGAGATCGTAGAGCTCCCATTCCGGGACGAAGCGACGCGTGGAGGAGCCCGGATGCCCCAGGCCGTCGTTGTAGAAGTAGATGAGCTTGTAGCGCTCGGTGCGCAGCCCGTAGTGCGCGAGCACATGGGATTCGCGGTCGTCGTTCTCGTAATAGCGGTAGTAGACGGCATCCTGTGTCGGCGTCGTCGCCCCGCACAGCTGCGGGAAGACGCTCACGCCCTGCATGTCCGCATGAGGCTCGACGCCGGCGGCATCGAGGATCGTGCGCGCGACGTCGACATTGGTGACCAGCTGCTGCATCGGCGGGCCGGGTTCGATGCGCCGTGGGTAGCTGACCAGCAGCGGCATCCGCATCGACTCCTCGTAGATGAAGCGCTTGTCGAACCAACCGTGATCTCCGAGGAAGAATCCCTGGTCGGAGCTGTACATCAGCAGCGTGTCGTCGAACTCGTCCCGTTGCTCCAACCACTGCGTGACCCGGCCGACGCTGTCATCGACCGCCGCGACGCAGTCGAGGTAGTCCTCCATGTACCGCTGGTACTTCCAGCGGACGAGCTGCTCACGGGAGAGATCCTCGGGAGGGTCGATCTTGAAGTCGTGGGGCGTGAGGTGGTCGGCGACGCGCATGGCGGCCAGGTGGGCGGCCGACGAGCGAGTCGCGTAATCGTCCTCGAACGTCCGGGGCAGCGGGATCGGCTCGCGATGCAGCCCCGCGTGCGCCCTGTCGGGCTGCCAGTTGCGATGGGGCGCCTTGTGATAGATGAGCAGGCACCACGGCTCCTCTCCCTCCAGCGACTCGACCCACGCCAGGCCGCGGTCGGTGAGCACGTCGGTGACGTAGCCCTCGGCGATCTCCACTCCCTCGGGGGAGAGGAGCTGGGGATCGAAGTACTCTCCTTGGCCGCGCAGCACTTCCCAGTGGTCGAAACCCTGGGGATCGTGCCCCTCGCCCTCCCCGAGATGCCATTTGCCCACGATTCCTGTGCGATAGCCGGCAGCCTGCAGCTGACCGGCGAACGTCGGCAGCGAGGCGTCGAAGGAGGAGTGGAGCGTGGTGACGCCGTTGCGGTGACTGTGCTGGCCGGTGAGGATCGATGCCCGGCTCGGCGTACAGACCGAGTTCGTGCAGAAGCACGCGTCCACCCGGCGCCCGCGCTCGGCGATCGCGTCGAGGTGCGGGGTGCTCGTGACGACGGATCCGTAGGCGCTGATGGCGTGGCTGGCATGGTCGTCGGACAGGATGAGCAGGATGTTGGGTCGGCGGTCGGTCATGATCCTCCTCGGGGGAACCTGGTGGGGGCCTCAGGCCTGCGTCGGTCCTCGCGGAGGGTCGTCGGGGACGAGGCAGGGCAGTTGGTTCTCGGCGAGGTCGAGAAGATGGTCGACCTGGGACGCGAGATCCCCGCGAGGCGTCACGGGATAGGGGTCCGTCGAGTTCCGCCAGTTCTCCTCGATCCGTCTGATCTCGACGCGCAACGGTTCGGGGTCGGTCAGTGGTGTCGAGCCGTCCGCGCCGGAGGCGAGCCAGTCCGCCCACGCGCGCCACCGTGCCAGGTGCAGATCCGTCAGCGATCCGGACCAGTGCCGTGCCGAGTAGTCGTGCAGGCCGCTGTCCTGCTCGCCCCACACGCTGATCAGCGAGCGCGCATCGCGTTCGAGGGCATCGGCCAGGTCGGCGTCGGATCCGGCCCAGCGGCGAGCGTCGGCGATCCACCGGCCGACGAGCAGCTCCGGGCGACTGGCGGCGACGGTGTCCGCGGCGCGGATCAGCTCCTCGAGTGCGCCGGCCTCACCTCGGACGCGGGCGCCGTCCCCGGTCGCAGCTGCGGCGGCCATCGCGCGCAGCGGGGCGCGCGCCGACTGCGCGGCCACGTGGAGTGCGAGCTGCGCGAGGTCGTGGTGAAGGGCGTCATGGCCATCCGGTCGACCGAGGAGGGGCAGCAGCCGGCGCACCGCCTGCGCCAGCTCGGGAAGGGCACCCAGCATGTCGTGATCGTTCTCCGCGTCGAGGGTCGCCGAGGGCGGCCCGTCCGCGTCGGGCAGCCGTTCTCCCGCGAGCCGTTGCGTCGCGAAAGGAAGCTCTCGCGACCACGGGCGGGCGATCAACGGCGACGGGGTGGCCCGGGTCCGACCCGCGCCGTACAGGGTCCGACCGACGAGGTCCCGGGCCTCGAGAGCCGCGGGAGACCGTGTGCCCCAGCGGCGCGCGAGGTGGTCCTCGCGCCACTGTTCCAGCGACGGCATCGGCGACCACAGTGCCCGCGTGGCGAGCTCGTAGACCACCGCATTCTCATCGAGCGCCTCGGAGGTGATCCCGAACCCTTCGAGCCGTCCGCGGGTCCCCTCGGCTGCGGCACGCCGGAGCCCGGCGAGGTCGTCGGCGAGCGCGGCGAGGTCCCCGAACAGTCCGAAGCGCCCCCCGAAGGTGTGCGTGAGGCACCACAGCCACCTCCGGCCGTACATCGCACCGGTGCGGTGCCACATCGGAGCGTGCTCACCCCACAGGTCCAACAGCACCAGGTGATCATCGGGGACGAGGGAGAGAAGGCTGCGGACGCGCTCCTCGGTCCAGTACTCCGCTCGGTAGTGGAAGGGCCATCCCTGCAGGATCCACACGGCGTCCGGGTCGGCGTCGCGCAATGCCGCGTAGATCGCCTCGGCGTGGGCGGCGAGCTCGTCCGGCGACGTGGTCGGAGGCAGCGACTCGATGTAGGGATCGACCGCGTAGAGATGGTCCGTCCCCAAAAGGTCCCTCTGGTGTCGGTGCAGGGAGGCGGCGGCCGCGGCGAACAGCGGATCGCTCGGGTCGGCCAGGGAGTTCTGCCATCCCTGCCAGTCGATGGTGCGGTCCGTGCCGACCAGCTCCTCGGGCAGCTGCCCGCCGAACCCGGGCAGGACCACCGACATGCCGAGCTCGCGCTCTCGCTGCGCGATCCGTCGCCCCAGATGGGCACGCGCGGCGAGCACCTCGTCGGTCAGCGGGGCGCCGAGGTCATGGGTGATCCCCATCGTCGTCCACGGGAAGAATGCGGGCCCGCCCACGAACCGTGCCGCGTCCTGTGGATCCATGCCGAGATCGCGGAGCATGCGGACCAGCACCCACTCGTGACCGACGAGGTTCAGCGGTGCCGTGACCCCGTGCAGGGCCATCCAATCGATGTGGCGTTCCCACTCCTGCCACTCCCAGAAGGCCGTGGTGTACCCGAAGGCCACCGGGTTGAGGTGGTAGCGGGTGCGCAGGTGCGTCTCGTAGCGCTGCGGGGCCGCCTCGGGCAGGGGCGCGTCTGCCTCGATGATCGGTGCGCCGTTCCAAGAGAGATCGGCGCCGAAGAAGCTCTCGAGGGCACGGGCGAGTCCGACGGAGGCTGCTGAGGTCGAACTGGCCTCGAGCCTCAGCTCGTCACCGGAGGCGCTGACGGTGACATGCTCGGCACCGGACGCGTCTGCCGGGGCGTGATCGATGTGAAGACGGTCCAGGAGCCCGGGCGCGCGTCGGCGCGCCAGGCCACGGAGGCCGTCGAACAGACCCACGGGCTCAGGGTTCACGGCTCAGCCTCCCGCGGAAGGGGGCGAGCACGGCCTCGTTGGTCTCGTCCCCGTCGACGCGGTTCATGCTGCGCAGTACGGGCGGGGAGATGCCTTGGGCCGTGAGATGCTCCATCGCCCCGATGGCGAGCGAATGCAGCAGCAGCGTGGAGAGGATCGTGGAGGTCGGGCCCGTCTCTGTCCCGTCCTCGAGTGAGAGGGTCACGTCGCCCTCGGGGGCGTGCGTATCGAGAACCGTGTCGGCGACGTCGAGCAGCCGCAGTCCGTCGGGGTGACGGGACCGACTGGCGAGGGAGTGCTCGCGGCTGGTGATCGCCACCACGGACAGACCGGTCCGGCCGGCCTGCTGTGCAAGCTGGACGGGAACCGGATTGATACCGGAGTGGGAGACGATCACGAGGACCTCACCCGGGCGGAGGTCGTGCAGCTCGGCGATCGCCGTGCCGTACCCGGGGAGGCGCTCGATGTGGGAGACGCGGGTCGGCTCCCAAGGCGCCAGTGCCGGATCGTGGAGGAGGTTCACCGGCGCCAGCCCACCGGCGCGGAAGGTGGCGTCGATCGCCGGGAGCATCGAGTGCCCCGAGCCGAAGACATGGAGCACGCCCCCGCCCTGCAGGGAGCGGGCCACCAGACGGCAGACGTGCTCGAGGCAGTCCGTCTCCTCGGCCGTGCGCTGGACGAGCTCCAGCACGGCGCTGCGGTACGCGTCAACGGCTTTCATGGATCCTCACTTCGGAAGGCACTGGTCAGCAGGTGGGTGATCGGGTCGTGCGGCGTCGCGGCGAGCAGCCTCCCGCCCTCGAGGGCGTCGCCGGCGCCGTGGAGCATCTTCGCTTCGGGGCAGCGTGCCCGCAGGTGCCCGGCGACGGTGTCGGCGAAGAGGGTGTCGAAGAAGAGCCCGCCTACGAAGGCCACCGGAAGGTCCCTCAGCTGCGGGTCGCCCAGGCGTCGTCCGGCGGCGAGGGCCATGTCGACCAGCTCGGACACGATCGCGGACACCACGTCCACGGCGACTCGGTCACCCACGGCGGCGGTGCGCAGCACGCTCCGGGCCAGTGCGGCGACGTCTTTGGTCGGCGTGCTCGAGGCGTACAGCTCGCCGATGAATCGCTCGGGATCCGCGCCGGTGAGCTCCGCGGTCAGCGTCGTGGAGGGCCCGGCACCGTCGAGCGCGGAGCAGGCCGCTTGCAACCCGGCCCTGCCCAGGGCGAAGCCGCTGCCGCGATCGCCGGCGAGATGTCCCCAGCCGTCGAGGTGCACCAGAGGACAGCCTTCGACGGCGCCGAGGACCAAGGAACCGGTCCCCGCCTGGACGAGGACCCCGGGGCGGGGACCGAGCGCTCCCAGGTATGCCGCGATCACATCGTTGACCACCAGGACGTCGCACCCCGCGTGCTCGGCGAGGGCGGCCTGGAGGGCGTGCTCGGCCTCTCCGTGGCTGCGGACCCCGGTCGTGGCCAGGACGACCGTGTCGTACGGTCCGTGCTCGAGACGGCTCAGGACTTCCCGGACTTTCGCCAGCACCGCCTGCTGCGCTTCGGGTGCTCCCGGATGGAGGAAGCCCTCCTCCTCGCGATGGCGGGCCAGCACGTGGTCGCCCGCGAAGACCGCCGCGCGCACGGTCGACTTGCCGGCGTCGATGACCGCGATCCGGGGACCGTCGGCACCTCGACGGGAAGCGGCTGCGAGCATGCGGCGGATCGTATGTGGTGCGCCGTCACGTGGCCATAGTTACCAGACCGCCGGACCATGAACTCACAGGATGAACGCAGGTGGAGGCATTTTTAGCTGGACCAAGCGGCACGGATCTCTTGCGATGGGCAGACCGGTGGTCCAGGATCTGGGGCATTCGGGACGGGACGAGGAGGTGCCCCATGCGACCGGCACGGATCGCCCATGAGGTGCGCGACGCCATCGAGGAGCGCTATGTCGCCGGCAGCGAGCCCTCGTCGGTGCTTCCGTCGGAGCGACGGCTGGCCGCCGAGCTGGGCGTCGCCCGGGCCACGGTCCGCGCCGCGCTGGCGATGCTGCGCGAGCAGCAGCAGATCCAGTCGGGCGCCGGCGGCCCCGCCGTGGTCGTCGACCCCCGTCTGACGAAGGCGCCGCAGCTGTCCTCCTTCACGCAGGACGCTCTCGCCCGCGGCTGGCACCCCTCCAGCGAGCTGCTCGAGGCCGTGGAGGAGCCGGCCGACGTCTCCGTGGCCCGGGATCTGGGGATCACCCCCGGCAGCCAGGTGCATCGGATCCGACGCCTGCGACTGGCCGACCGCAGCCCCATGGCCCTCGAGGAGGTCTGGCTGCCGCAGGCGCTCTTCCCCGATCTCCTCTCCCACGACCTCTCCGGCTCCCTGTACGAGCTGCTCGAGTCGCGGTACGGCGCCGCCGTCTACCGGCACGATCGGCGGATCTCCGCCATCAGCGTCGATGCCCCGCATGCGGAGATGTTGGACATGCCGCTCGGCGCCGCGGCCCTGTTCGCCACCCAGGTCGGCCTCGACCGTCACGGGCGGCGCCTGGAGCTCGGTCGCTCCGTCTATCGCGGCGACCGGTTCGACTTCACCACCGTCACCTTCGCCGCCGTCCGACGAGCGGAGAGGAGCCGATCGTGAGCACGTCCCCGGGCCCCGTAGGACCACGACAGGGCTGCGACATCTTCCTCCGCGCATCGGGATGTCACAGCCGGAACACTTCACGAACGCAAAGGGGAACGTCATGAGACGACGAGCAGTGCTGGCTGGAATGGGCCTTGCGAGCCTTGGCGCCGCAGGATGCAGCAACGGCGGCGGAGGCGGTGGCGCCGGTGGCGACGTCGACATCTCCGACACGGAGATGGAGGCGACCATCGAGTTCGCCGCCTGGGAATCCGACTTCGACTGGAAGTCCGTGCTCGAGGGCTTCACCGCGAAATACCCGAACATCACGGTGGAGACGACCAAGAGCCCCTTCAAGGATTTCTTCACGCGGCTGCAGACCCAGGCCTCCGGCGACAACCTCCCCGACGCGTTCATGATGAACGGGCCCAGCTTCCAGCTGTACGCCAGTCACGACAAGCTCATCTCTCTCGAGTCCGTCGTCGACGCCGGCGAGCTCGACTTCTCGAACTATCCCGAGGCCATGGAGGAGCTCTACACCTACGAGGACGTTCCGTACGGTGTGCCGACCTCGTACGACTCGATCGGCCTCTGGTACAACGAGGAGCTGTTCGAGAAGGCGGGCGTCGAGGTGCCGACGGTCGAGTGGACCTGGGAGAACCTGCACGAGGCGGCCAAGAGCATCAGCGAGGCGCTGGAGGGCGAGGGCGTCTACGGCTTCGCGGGAGGCGCCTACAACCAGGAGCTGTTCTACAACCTGATCTTCCAGGCCGGCGGCGCCGTGCTCAACGAGGACGCCACCCAGGCCGAGTACTCCAGCCCCGGCAGCCGCCAGGCGCTCCAGTTCCTCCGCGACATGGTGGAGGACGGGTCCTCCCCGTCGATCCGGACGACCGCCGACACCTCGCCCGACGAGCTGTTCAAGAGCGGGAAAGCGGCGATGGTCTACGGCGGCAGCTTCCGCGTCGCCGGATACGTCGACTCGGCCGTCGGCGACGTCATCCAGGTCGTGCCCCTGCCGAAGGGCGAACAGCGCGGCGTGGTCCTGCACGGCGGAGCCGTCGTCGCGCACGCCGACAGCGACAACCGCGAGGCCGCCGCGGCGTTCGCGGTGTACACCGGCAGTCAGGAGGCGCAGGAGATCATCGGTGGGTCGGGCGCCTCGATCCCGGCGTTCCAGGGCACCGAGAAGGCGTACATCGAGGCGCACCCGGATTACGACCTGGAGATCTTCCCCGAGTCCGCGGAGGAGTACGGCTTCCCGTACCCGGTATCGGCGAACACGCAGGCCTGGCTCGAGGTCGAGAGCGACATGATCCCCAAGATCCTCGCCGGTGAGCTGAGCGTGGACGAGGGGACCGCGCAGCTCGACGAGAAGATCGACGCACTCCTCGCGGAGGAAGCCGAGCAGTGACGCAACTGGCCGCACCGCGCTCGCCATCGAGCGCGAGCACTCGGGGGCGTCGCGGCGGAGGCCGCCGCGTCGCCAATCCAGACGGTCCGTGGCCATGGTTGTTCGTCCTGCCGACGCTCATCGGACTGGCGGTCTTCTACTTCTGGCCGGTGATCCAGACCGCGTACTACTCGCTCACGAGCTGGGGCGTCTTCGGCGATGCAGAGTTCGTCGGCTTCGAGAACTGGATCGACCTGCTGCAGTCCGGAACCGTCCCGCGGGCGTTGATCAACACGCTTCTGTACACGGCGATGCTGATGCTGGGCCTCCCGATCTCGATCTACATTGCGAGCCTGCTGAACCGGCCGGGGCTGAGATTCGCAGCGTTCTACCGGGTGCTCTACTTCGCCCCCTTCGTCTCGATGCCGGCCGCGATCGCCCTCGTGTGGGGAATGATCTTCAACAGCCAGTACGGCATCCTCAATCAGTTCCTGGGAGTGTTCGGCATTCCCGCGGTGTACTGGACCTCGACCGAATGGGTCGCGCTCATCGCGATCGGCATGGTGGGGATCTGGTCATCGCTCGGGTTCAACATCATCATTCTCGGCGCGGGCCTGCGCAGCATCCCCTCGGACCTGTACGAGGCCGCTCGCCTCGACGGTGCCTCGAACTGGCGGCAGCTCATCTCCATCACGGTGCCGCTGCTGAGCCCGAGCATCTTCTTCCTGACCGTGCTGAGCGTCATCCACGGCATGGAGCTTTTCGACCTGATCTTCATCATGATCGGCGAGTCGAACCCGATCAAGGGCGATACGCAGTCCATGGTCTCGCTGTTCTACCGCGAAGCGTTCATCAGCAACGACAAGGGGACGGGAGCGGCGATCGCCATCCTGCTGATGCTGATCATCGGGGTGCTGACGGCGATCCAGTTCTGGGTGCAGAGGCGGTGGTTCAGCTTTGACTGAGGTCCGGAAGACGTCCAGCCCGAGGAAGCGCGTCACAGGCGGCGGGCGCCGGGGGAGCAACGCCTGGGCCCACGTGGTCCTGTCGGCCGGCGGGTTCATCATGGTGTTCCCCTTCCTCTGGCAGATCCTCATGTCCCTGTCCAGCACGGCAGAGGTCACGTCGGTCCCACCGACCTTCTGGCCGAGCGAACTGCGCTTCGACAACTACGCGGAGGTGTTCCGGCAGATCCCGTTCCTCGACCAGTTCTGGGTGTCGGTGCGGGTCACCGTGGCGACCGTGGTCGGTCAGGTCGTGCTGTGCAGCATGGCCGGTTACGCGTTCGCACGGATGCGCTTCGTGGCCAGCGCCGCGATCTTCGCCGTGATGCTCTCGATCCTGATGATCCCGAACCAGGCGTATCTGATCCCGCAGTATCAGATCGTGCAGAGCCTCGGGTGGCTCGACACCGTCCCGGGGATCGTGGTCCCGACCATATTCAGTGCATTCGGCACGTTCCTCATGCGGCAGTTCTTCGTGAACCTGCCGGGCGAGCTCGAGGAGGCGGCGAGGCTCGACGGCGCGAACCCGTTCCAGATCTTCTGGAGGGTGATGCTGCCTCTGGCCCGCCCATCGATCAGCGCGCTGGCGATCATCACCGTGCTGGCGGCGTGGAACAACCTCCTGTGGCCGCTGGTCGTCACCAGCCGCGCCGAGCATCGACCGCTGTCGGTCGGGATCGCCTCCCTGAACGGGCAGTACGTGATCGACTACCCGGTGATGATGGCCGCCTCGTTGATGGCGATGGCGCCGATCCTCATCCTGTTCATCGTGATGCAGCGCCGAGTGATCGAGGGGTTGGCCCATTCGGGATTGAAGGGGTGAAGGGTTCTTCGCCGTGCTGAGGCACCGCCCGAAGGCGCTGAGGGCTCGCAGCCTGCTCGTGAGCTCACCGAAAATCCTTCGACCAGGTCGCCGTGTGCATCGCGCTCTGCGCCCACCAGCGGTGGATGGCGCCATGGAGGCGATCTCGCTCCTCGGCGTACTCGGGGTCGTTGAAGAGATCATGCTCCTCATGCGGGTCCTCCGCGAGATCGAACAGCTGGCCCGTCGCATGATCGCTGAACTCGACGAGCTTGTAGCGCTCGTCACGGACCATGGTCATGAGCTCGGTGTCGGTGAGGATGAAGTCGCGGGCATGCTCGCTGAACACATACTCGCGAGGAGCATGGTCGGCGTCGCCGCGCGCGGCGGGCAGCAGGGACCGCGCCTCCATCCACTCCGGCGGCGTGAGCCCCGCCAGCTGCATGATCGTGGGTCCCACGTCCATCAGGCTGACCAGTTCGTCGATCCGTCGGCCCGCGGGGAGGCGCCCCGGGGCCCATAGGATCAGCGGGACGTGGACGCTCGGCTCGTACATGGTCCACTTCTGGGAGTGGCCGTGGTCGTTGAGCGCGTCCCCGTGGTCTGAGGTGAACACGAGGACGGTGTTGTCCAGGGCCCCGCGCTGTTCGAGGGTGTCCAGGAGCGCGCCGATCTGTTCGTCGATCAGCGTCACGTTCGCGTAGTAGTGCTGACGCTGGCGCTGAGTCCGCTCGTGGCCGGGGTCGTCGAGGTGCACGATCGCGTCGTGATCGTTGTCGAAGTGCTGCTGGCGCAGGGCCTGCAGCGGCTGTGGCTGGGCCTCGATGTCTTCGCGGGTGTCGTGCGGGGCGGGCATCGTGCGGTCCCGATATGCATCGAGGAAGCGACGCGGCGGGTCGTAGGGAGGATGGGGGCCGGGGAAACCGATCTGGAGCAGAAAGGGGCTCTCATCGATCGGATAGCTCTCCAGCCAGTGGCGGGCGAGATTGCCGACGAAGCTGTCGGCGTGCATGTCCTCCTCGAGCTCCCACTCGAAGGCGCCCAGGCGATCGGCGTAGTCCTCCCGGGTGCGGTAGCTGACGCGTGAGGGCTTGTTCAGGCCGCGCACCCAGAGGGCCTTGTCCCACTGGTCGAGGAAGTAGGGCAGGTTCGGGTGGTCGCGATCCTTGTTCTCCACGACGTGTCGTTCGTGGAAGCCCACCGGGGTCTCGTAGGGGAAGGTATGCATCTTGCCGACGCTCGCGCAGCGGTAGCCGCTGCTGGCCAGGTCCTCCACCCAGGAATGGGACCAACGGTCGTCGTTGCGGAGCACCCCGGAGGTGTGGGGATAGAGCCCGGTGAACAGGCTCGCCCGCGAGGGCGCGCACGAGGGGGAGGCCACGTAGGCGTTGGTGGCGGCGACCCCCTCCTGCACCAGGCGGTCGAGGTTCGGGGTGTCCACGTGGTCGTGACCCAGCGCGGCGATCGAGTCGAATCGCTGCTGGTCGGTGATCACGAGGACGACGTTGGGGCGGATGTCCTGCTCGGTCATGTCAGTGTCCTTCCGGGGTGGTGACGGCCTCGCGGGGTGCACGATCGTGCGTGTCGACCAGGTCGCTGAGGTGCGTCTCCTTCGCGAGGAGCACGCAGAGTGCACTTATCAGGCAGATACCGGCGAGGTAGAGGGCCGGCGGCCAGTAGGAGAAGCCGAAGGCCGCCGCGAGCGAGAGCGCGATGGCCGGGGTGGGAGCCCCGCCCAGGAGGGCCGAGCCTTGGTAGACGATGCCGAGGCCGGTGTAGCGGGTGTGGGTATCGAACATCTCGGCGAAGAAGGCACCCTGGATGCCGAACATGCATCCGGTGCCCACGGCGACCATCAGCACGATGGCGAGCCAGACGAGCAGGGTGTTCTGGGTGGACAGGATCGGGAAGTAGAGCAGGCCGCCGATGCCACAGAAGATCACGCCGAACAGGTAGACGGGGCGCCTGCCGATCCGGTCCGAGATCAGGCCGATCAGGGGGAGCAGTACGAACTCGACGGCCGCGGCGATCACGAATCCGGTCAGGATCAGCTGTTTGTCCAGGCCGAGGTGGACGGTTGCGAAGGAGATGGCGAAGACGTTGATGACGTTGAAGGTGACCGCGTCCGCCATGCGCGCGCCGATCCCCAACAGCAGGTTCTTCCAGCCGAAGCGGAGCAGGCTCAGCACGGGGACCCGCGCGACGGTCCGCACGGTCTCGAAGGCGTTGGTCTCCGGCACCCGGGAGCGCATGATCAGGGCGATCACGACGAAGACGCCGGAGAGCAGGAAGGGGATGCGCCAGCCCCAGCTGTAGAGCTGCGCGTCCGGCAGCAGGGTGACCAGGGCGATCATGCCGCTGGAGACGAGCAGTCCGGCCGGCGTGCCCATCTGGTGGAAGCTTCCCATGAAGCCCCGTCGGCCGGTGGGCGCGGATTCGAGGGCGAGCAGGGTGCCACCCCCGAACTCGCCGCCGATGCCGATGCCCTGCAGCAGGCGCAGGGTGATGAGCAGGCCCGCAGCCCAGGGGCCGATCGACTCATGGGTGGGGAGGACACCGATCACAGCAGTGGCGCCGCCGATGAGCACCACGGTGATCAGCAGCATCGGTTTTCGGCCGATGCGGTCGCCGAAGTGGCCGAACAGCAGTGCACCGAGAGGCCTGGTGAGGAAGCCGGCTGCGAAGGCGCCGAAGGATTCGATGGTCGAGACCGTCGGATCGTCCCCGGGGAAGAACAGCACAGGGAAGATCAGTCCCGCGGCGGTGCCGAAGAGATAGAAGTCGTACCACTCGATGAAGGAGCCGGAGAAGGCTGCACGTACCGCTTGCCAGGGGTTGTGCGTCGGATGTTCGTGAGTTCCAGTCACCGGTCCTCCATGTTCGCCTTTGACCATCCGCTCTTTAGAGCGGTCAGAGCGCTCTCGAGAGCTCAGAGAATGTAGCAAGCCGGCAGAAGGCGCACAAGAGTGTCAGGAACGCACTTTCGAGCGGTATCCTGAGACGATGGATCGTCGCCGTCAGCAAGCAGACCCCGAGCTCGTTCTCCGCGTCGCCAAGGCGCACTACGTCGCAGACCGCTCGATGGTGCAGATTTCAGAACACGAGGGCATCAGTCGTTTCCAGGTGGCGCGCCTGCTGAATCTCGCGCGCGAGAGCGGCATCGTCGAGGTGCGGGTGCATGACGAAGCCGACGAGAACCCTGAGCTCGCCGAGCGGCTCACTGCGGCGCTCGGGATCTCGCGCTGCATCGTGGTGGGCCGCTCCAGGGCGCTTGGCATGATGCCGACCCAGGACTCGGTCGCCGGTGCCGTGGCCCGCGAGCTCTCCCGCACCGTGCGGCCCGGTCAACGGATCGGCCTCACCTGGAGCCGGGTCATCGAGAAGCTCCCGGAGCACGTCAAGGACCTCGCACCTGGCGACGTGGTCCAGCTCGCCGGCGCGTTGTCCTTCGACGGGGACCGGCTCGGCTCGGTGGAGGTGATCCGCCAGGTGGCGCGGGCCTCCGGCGGTATCGCCTACCCGTTCTACGCGCCGCTGTGGGTGGGGGATGCGCGCACCGCGGAGTCCCTCAGCGCCCAGCCGGAGATCGCCCGCTGTCTCGAGCTGATCGCGGATCTCGACGTGGCTGTGGTCTCCGTGGGCCACTGGAGCGAGCGCGGTTCGGCGGTGTACCCGCTGCTGCCGCCCGAGCTCGCCGAGGAGGTGCGGGGCGAGGGCTGTATCGGCGAGGTGAGCGGACGCCTCGTGGATCGCGACGGCATCTCGATCGACTCACGCCTCGACGACCAGATCATCGGGATCACTGCCGAGCAGCTCCGTCACGTGCCCGAACGGATCGCGACTACCTACGGCGAATACCGAGCAGAGGCGACCCTCGCCGCCGTGCGGGCAGGGTTCATCAGCACGCTGGTGTTGGATGAGCCGCAGGCTGTGAGGATTCTCGGTGCACTGGGCGAGTCGACGCGGTGCCGGGGCCTGGGCGATGCGCATGCCGCACCATAGGGTGGTCCCTCGGCTTCTCCAGCGGTTGTCGTGCGTCGGACGGAAGGGATCGACAGGTGTTTCTTGCGGCTCGCGCGCTCCAGCATGCGGAGACACTCGGAGACCTGCTGACCGCGCGGGGTGTGCGATGACCCCGGTGGTGCACGGGCCGACGGTCGACGCGCAGACGCGATGCATCCACTACCGGACCGCACTGGACGTGATCGCGATCCGCTTCGCCTGCTGCGGCGAGTACTACCCGTGCCACCGGTGCCATGAGGAGACCGCTGACCATGCCTCGCGCCCCTGGCCGGCGGGGTCGCGGGACGAGCTCGCCATCCTCTGCGGGGTGTGCTGGACGGAACTGACCCTCGACGAATACGTCGAGGCCCCGCAGTGCCCCCACTGCAGCGCCGCGTTCAATCCAGTATGCGCGCTGCACCACCCGCTGTACTTCGAGTAGGCGGCAGGTCGACGAGGACCAGGTCGGGTCGGCCGACCCTCGGATGCCGCCGCACGACCCCTACTCCTCCAGCATCACCTCCCTGCGCGGCAGCAGCGGGACGGCCAGGAGGCACGCCGCGGCCATGACGAGGATGACCAGGAGCGTGATGGTCATCGCTGGGATCGTCCCCGCTGCGAGGTCGCCCGTGAAGATCCCTCCGTCTCACCGGAACGCCTTGATCGGCAGGATCAGCACCGCGCCCGCCAGGGTGAGCAGCGAGCCGAGCAGGAACAGGGCCGTGAAATTGTCGCCGCCCCCGCTCAGCAGCGGCACCGCGAGGGCGATCGGAGCGATCGCGGGGACGAGGGTCTGGGGGAGGGTGTTGCCGATGTTGGAGACGCCGAAATCGCGGGCGGCGGTGGTCGGGTCCGTGACCACCTCGGCGACGACGGCCAGCTCGACGGAGACGTAGAGGCCCTGGCCCACGCCGGCGATCGCCACGCCGAGGATGAAGGTCTCGAAGGAGCCCGAGAACGCGACGACCCCGAGCCCGGCGGCGAGGAATCCGGCAGCTATGGCGACGACCTTCTTGCGGCTGCCGATCCGGTCGGAGAGCCAGCCGCCGAAGCCGCTGAACACCACCGCCGTCACCTGCAGGGCCGAGGTCGCGATGAAGGTCAGGCCCGCCACGACGGAGACCTCGAACCCGAGCCCGTCGGTCAGGAACAGCACCTGGTAGGTCGTGCCGGTGGCATAGCCCCAGTTCATGAACAGACGGCTGAACCATGCCCAGCCGAAATCGCGGTGACGCAGCGGATTGACCCAGAAGCTGCGCAGGAACTCCCCGAGCCGGTACTCCGGCAACGGATGGTCTCCGTGCAGCCGACGGTCCTGCAGGGTGAGCCCGAAGACGAAGATCGCCACGAGACCGATGGCCGCGGGCACCAGGAACATCGCCACGATGCTCTGATCCACCCGGGAGGCGACGAAGGTGCCGGTGACGATGCCGAGCGGGCCGCACAGCCCGAGCAGACCGGACATGCGCCCACGCTGTGCGGAGGGCACCTGGTCGGGCAGGACCGCGGTGAGGGCTCCGAGCACGGCGTTGTAGGAGCCCTGGGTGATCGCCCAACCCAGTACCAGCAGCGGCACGTTGGGCGCCAGCGCCACGAGGGCGAGGCCCACGGTCCCGACCATCGCCCCGCCGATGATCCACGGCCGGCGCATGCCCCAGCGGGAGCGGGTGCGGTCGCTGAGCTTGCCGAACAGCGGGTTGCAGACGATCGCGAGGGCCGAGCCGACCCCGAGCACGAGCGAGAGCAGCTCGGCGGCGCCGTCGGGTGCGACCTGCTTGGTGCGCACACCCAGGGTGAGCGACGTCGGGGTCAGCAGCGCCACCCACATCCCGAAGTAGGCGAGGGCGTAGCGGGCCATGAAGCCACGACCGACCGGCGTGGTGGGCTCGGCCAGCCCGGTGGGAGCGGGGTTGATCCCGAGCTGGTCCGGCTCGAGCGCGGCGTCCGGCGCGCTCAACGGGGGCCTCCCGTCGGGGACGCCATCGCGTGCGGGGCCGGGGTCGAGGGCGAGTGCTGCGTCATTGCGGTCATGCGAACCTCCCGGAACGGGACATCGTCGTCTGTGAAGGGGCCCGCCTCCCTCGAGGTGCCGGAGGCACGTGCCGGGGCCGCGGGCCGGCGACGAGCATAACCGAAAACATGCAGTCGGAGGTTTTGGCGTCGATCAGTAGGATCGGGCCATGCCCCCTCGCAGCGAGACCTCGGACGACGACGCACCGATCGGCCGGCGCGGCTCCTACTCCAAGGGCGTCGCCCGGCGCCAGGAGATCCTCGACCGCGCCCTCGAGGTGTTCCGAGAGCGCGGCCCGGAGGGGACCTCGCTGCGGCGCGTCGCCGAAGAGATCGGGGTCTCCCACGGCGCGCTGCTGCATTACTTCAGCTCCCGCGAGCAGCTGTTGCTGGCTCTGTACGAGCACACCGAGAAGCATCGCCACGACCTGCGCGGCCACGAGGAGATGGCGCGCCAGGGCGCGGTGGGGAACCTGGTCGAGGCGGCCGGGGTCAACGTGAACCTGCCCGGATTCGTCCAGCTCTATTCGACGCTGGTGGCCGGCGCGCTGGAGGAGGAGAGGACGGAGACTCGCGACTACTTCATCCGACGATTCGAGCGGGTGCGGGAGCAGACCGCTGATCGGCTGCGCCGCCAGCAGGAGGCGGGGGAGGTGCGCAGCGGCCTCGATGCGGACAAGCTCGCCGCGTTGCTGGTCGCTGCGTCCGACGGCCTGCAGACCCAGTGGCTGCTGGAGCCCGAGGTCGACCTCGAAGGAACGTTGGGTCTCTTCACGGAGCTGCTGCGTCCCTGAACAGCGGTGCGCGGAAGGTTCGTGGCATCGCCCGCGGTTCCCAGTACTGTGCTGACGAGCGGGGCACACTCGCCCGGCAGCGCGCTCGATCGCTCGGCGCGCAGATCCTCGACATGTTGGGACTCCACTTTGGAACAGATCACCGTCGCCGGCCACCCAGAGCCCATCCCTGCCTCCGCCGTCGCCGCAGCCCTTCTCCAGCAGCGGCTCGAGACCGCCCGGGAGACCCGCGGCACCGAGGCGGCCGAGACACTGGAGGAGTTGGTCGGCGCGCGGATCGGGACCCTCCTCGAGGGCGGGATGCCCAGTATCGACTTGGCGACGATGCGCTCGATCGTCGACTTCGTGGAGACCCCGGTGGAGGAGGACAACGCCTCGGGCGTCGGGCGTGCGCTGCGCGGGGTCAAGGAGAAGCTCGCCCAGCGGGGAGGGCCCGTGGGGCGCTGAGGGGTCGACTCCGCAGCCACGAGCTCGTGATGCCGGAACTCGCAGAAGGCGCGGGCCAGGATGCCCCACTGTTGGTCGGTGAGGGGGTGTCCACGGTCCTCATCGAACAGGGACGGACTGCTCACCGCGATCGGCGGCCCGCGCAGAGGGGCTCTTCCAGACCCCCGTCAGCATGGCGAGGCCGATGAGGAGCGCGCACAGCAGGGCGCAGGTGATCCCGACCCCCAGGTTTCCCCAGTTGGCGACGGCGATGGGGAACATCGCGGTGACGAGCCCTCCACCGACGAACGGGCTCGCGAACGGTGCCCGGAGTGCGAACCCCCGGAAGGCCCCTGTTCTGAAATTCGGGTCCGCGGCGCGCAGGAGGACGAGTCCGATCGACACGACGCCGGTCATGGCGCCGAAGTTCACGATGGAGTTCTCCACCCAGTTCTCGCCGAAGATGCGCGGTCCGATCCAGTAGAAGATGGCCACGCTCATGACCGCCATCACGGTGAGCGTGATGGCCAGCGCCTGCCAGTTCTCCAGCAGCACCGGCAGCGACAGCGAGGCGACGGCGGAGACGACGAGGAAGTCCAGGGCCACTCCCGCGATCGAGTTCAGCGTGGCCTTGTCGACCAGCTTCTGCGCGGGCGTGCGCACGATGACGAGGTGGACGAGGAGGCCGCCGATCATGGCGAGCGGGAAGAGCGGGACGCCGGTGATCACCATGTCGACGACGTACTTCAAGCCGTATCCGAGCAGCACCGCGACGGCGATCAGTGACAGGTGGAAGGCCAGGTTGTCGAGAGAGGCACGTTGCAGGCGCCCGGTGGATTCGACCTGCGCCTCGTGCTCGGGGAGGATGTCGCTGGCCACCTCGGTCCCGCCGCCGCTGTAGTTCGCGAGCTGGCCCGTGCGGGCCGCGATGTTGATCATGACCATTCCGGCGACGATGCCGAACACCAGTCCGCCCGTCGCGGAGCCGAGTGCGACGGATGATCCATCGCCCCAGCCGAGCGCCGTGTACGCCTCCTCCATGCCGGCGGCGGTGCCGTGGCCGCCCGGCCAGGAGACCTCGAAGATGGTCGAGAAGATCGGGGTGGTGCCGAACAGGGGCGTGAAGACGAAGAACGTCAGCAGCGCGGGCACGGCGACGACGGCGAAGCTGCTGAAGTAGGAGTAGAAGACGTGCGGGGCGGCTTCCCTGGCCGCTTCCCTCACCTTCGGGAGGTGCGTACCCATCAGCATCGGGGCGAAGACGATGGTGATGAGGATGCCCGCGATGCCGGACCACGTCGTGGTGATGCTCTCGGGCACCAGTCCGAGGGCGTGCGGGCCGAGGAGCAGGCCCACAAGGCCGCCCAGCAGCGCCGCCGGGATGAAGAATCTGCGCAGTAGAGGAACCAGAGCGCGCAGGAGAACGCCCAGCAGGAGCAGCACTCCGAGACCCGCGACGGCAAGGAGCAGGGAGCCGAGCGAGTTCTCGTCGAGGGGAAGAAGATCAGGCATCGTTGCCTCCGAGGTGTCGGTCGAGGGGTCTCACCGGAAACGTTGGGGACTGAAGGGGGCCAGAAGGGGCGATGGGCTGCCGAGCAGAACGTCCTCGGCGATGAGCCGGGAGACCACGGGGGCGATGGCCCAGCCATGTCCGGACCACCCTGCGGCGACGAACAGATGGGGCGCGTACCGGCCAATGATCGGGATCTGATCGACGCTGGCGCTCTCGGCGCGAGAGGCGTCCGCGGCGACGACCTCGAGGTCGTGCAGGTACGGGAAGATGCGCTGCAGGACCGCGATGTTCCCCTCGAGCCGCTCGGCGACCACCTCGGGCCCGTTCGGGGTCGCCCGCCCACGCCAGCCGCCGCTGAGCATGACGTCGTTCCCGAGCGTCTTGACCGAGAGCGGACGGGTCTCATGCCCGGTGAGCATCGGGATCCGTGCCGCCGTCGAGGTCCGCAGCTGAGAGGCGAGCGGGTAGATGGTCCAGATCGGTAGCTCGACGCCCGTCGCGTCGGCCACGAGCTGCCGCGCGCCGCCGTTGGCCAGGAGGATGACCTCACGACGCGCGGTGATCGTGTCGCCGCCGTCGGTGAGGACCCCCGTGACGCGGCCGTCGGACGCGGTGAGCAGCGACGCGGCCCCGGTGCCGTGCAGGATCTGTGCTCCCAGACGTCGGGCCGCACCGGCGTAGGACAGTGTGGTCCGCTCGTGCGATGCCACGCCGTCGGTCGGTACGAAGGAGGCCCCCTGGACGTCGTCGCTGATCCCGGGATACACGCTCCGGACGCGCTCGCGATCCCAGAGCTCGGTCGGCACCCCCTGCGCGGTCTGCATCCGGGCATAGGTCTCGGCGGCATCGATGCCCTTGAACCCGGTGCTGGCCGGCCCTTCGATCAGGTAGGTGCCGCCGGTGCGGGCGTAGCCGGTCTCGCCCCCGAGCTCCTCGTGGAGCGTCGGCCAGACCCGATTGGCCTCGCGCATCAGGGGCAGCTCGCGAAGATCGCGACGATTGGCGCGGACTCCTCGCTGTCCGAGACCGCCGGAGGCGCCGGCGGCCGGCTCGTCCCGTTCCAGGACGGCCACCGACTCGGCGCCCAGCCGCGCCAGGTGATAGGCCGTCGCCATGCCGTACACGCCGCCGCCCACGATGACGAAGTCGAATCCCACGCTGTGCACCTTCCGCTCGGATCCTCCAGAGCGTAGGGTTTCCTTCAGTCGTCGTCAATATTGAAGGAACACTTTCAGTGCCAGGATTGCCGTATGTGGCCCGTTGATGCGCCTGAGCTGACCAGGCAAGAGGAAGCGATCGCTCACTACGCGCTGGAGGACCCCCTGACGTTCGCCACGTCGAGCGGCTCGGCGATCGCGACGCGCACGAAGACCAGCGAGGCGTCCGTGGCGCGCGCCGCGAAGAAGCTCGGGTTCGGGAACGTCAAGGAGATGAAGACGTTCTGCGCGAGTCGGGTGCAGGAGACGGCGAACCTGCAGAGCGTCCTGAGCGGCCGCCTCGATGCGCTCGACGCGGACGACGGATCACCCGCGGACCCCCCGCACACCACCCGACGAACCGTGACGTCGGCGCTGCGCTCCGCCGCGAATCTCGTGCTCGGTGTCGAGGAGAGCGTCGACTGGAGCGCGGTGGAGGATGCGGCGATCCGCCTGGGGGAGTCGCCGCGCGTGATCGTCTACGGGCTCGGCACGGGATACAGCATCGCGCAGTACGCGGAGATCGAGCTCTCTCGCCTCGGTCTGGACGCGCGAGCGACGACGGGTGGGGGTCACGCCAATGCTCAGGCGGCATTCCAGGTCGTCGCCGACGACGTCGTGCTCGTCGTGGCCCCTCGCGCCATCTTTCCGGACATCGAGCGCTTCCTGGCCGCCGTTCTGCGCACGACCCAGCACGTCTACGTGATCACCCAGGCCTCCCTGCCCTCTGCGCTGCACTCCGCCGGTGCCTGCGCCTTGAGACTGCCCAGCTCGGGAGGGAGCGGGGCGACGGATGCGGTGGGCGCCATCGCCCTCCTCGATGCACTGGTGGCGGAGATCGCCCGTCGCCATCCCCGCCGGGCCTTGGAGGCGCGAACCATCGCGCAGGCGTACCGGGACGAGTTCTCGCGATGACCACGCACGACGGCCTGCACGTCGCCGTGGTGGGAGCGGGATTCGTCGGGGTCGCTCTTGCGGAGGCACTGGTGCGGCGAGGGTGCACCGTCACGATCGTCGCGCGCTCTCGGGAGCTCTCCGACGCCTCGGAGGTCACCTATGCCTGGCTCAACAGTCATCGCAAGCGGCCCGAGGTCTACCAGGTGCTCAACCAGCGCGGACTGCGGCACTGGCGGAGCATGTTCGGCTCGGCTCATCCCCAGCACGTGCACTGGCACGGACACACGGTCGTGGTCTCGGACCGCGCGAACGTGGACGTCCTGGAAGACCGCGTCGGCTACCTGAGGTCGCTGGGGTACCCGGCGGAATGGACGACGGTCGAGGTGGCCGGGAGAGAACTGCCGATCCGCGTTCCTGCCGACGCGATCGCCGCGGATTTCCCGGAGGAGGGGCACTGCGAGCCCGGGCCGATCCGCGCAGCGCTCATCGAGCAGCTGGAACGCAGCGGCCGCTGCACCTGGGCCCTGGACGAAGCCGTCGAGGTGCAGCACCGTTCGATCACCCTCCGGTCGGGGGCATCGGTCGAGGCCGATCGCCTCGTGATCGCGGCCGGCAACGCAAGCGCCGACCTCCTCGCCACGGCGGGCTTCGACCTGCCCATGGTCGCCCAGCATGCAGGAGGGCCGGCCTGGGGGTTCCTCGCCGAGGCACGGGTGCCTGCCCACGGGCTTCCTCGACCGGTCACCACGGACCGCATCAACCTGCGTCCCGTCGGTCCGGACTCCCTGCTCCTCCAAGCGCTCGACGTCGACAGCGCTGCGGGCCCCGCTGCCGAGAGCGGGCCGGCGGTCCACGAGGAGTACCGGTCGCGGGTGGTCGAGCTGCTGGGCCGGGAGGACGTCGAGATCAGCGGCGTGCGGGTCGGTCATCGAGTGATCCCGGCCGATGGCATGACCGTGGCGGGGCCCGTGGACGGTGACCCGAGCAGTGACCTGTGGACCGTCGTGACGCACAGCGGGATCACGCTGGCTCCGTTTCTCGCCGAGACCGTGGCGAGGGAGATCGTCGAGAGCACGCAGGATCCCGTGCTCGATGAGTTCCGGCCGCGGCGCTTCGCCCGGAAAGGCGCCGCAGCCGGTGAGCTCTCGGCCCCGCGGTGTCCCGGTGAACAGTGATGACGAGAGCGCTCCCGGTGAGGAGCGCGACGACGATCGATGCTCGGGAGGTCGCGGGCACGGAGTGCCGTGGTCAGTTCCCTCCGAGGCCTGAGGAAGTCAGCCCGTCCATGAACTTCCTTTGCATGAGAAGGAACCCGATGATCATCGGTGCAGCCATGATGACGCCGGCAGCGCTGATCAGGCTGTAGTCCTGCGTGAAGCCCTGCTTGAAGTTGAACATCGCGCTGGAGACCGGCAGGAACTCGTCGGACTGGATGAACGTCACGGCGAGCAGGAACTCGTTGTACGACTGCAGTGCCACCGTCAGAGCGACGGTCATCACCCCGGGCCATGCCATCGGCAGGAGTATTCGAGCGAACACCGTCAGCTCGTTCGCCCCGTCGATCCGGGCTGCTTCCTCGAAGTCCTTCGGGATGTCGATCATGAAGGAGCGCAGCAGAAGCGTCGCGAACGGCGAGAAGACGGCGGCGTGGATCAGGATCAGGCCGAGGTGGGTGTCGTACAGGTGCACCTGCGCCATCAAGTAGAACAGCGGGACGAGGAACAACTGGATCGGGAGCGATGCTGCGACCAGGAGGTAGACGAACACCCCGGAGGACCCTGCCACCTGGAGCCGGGCCATCGCGTACGCGGCCAGGCTCGAGACGACCACGACCAGTAGCACTGTGCCGGTAACGATGATCAGGGAGTTCAGCAGTCCACTACCGATGCGGCCCGTCGTCCACGCCTCGGCGAAGTTGCTCCACCTCCACTCCCGGGGCAGTCCGATCGGGTTGGCAGCGAGCTCCGCCTGGGACTTGAGGGACTCCGTGAGGAAGAGGTAGAGCGGGGTGAGGCAGATCAGGGCCAGGATCACCAGGACGACGTACCGTGCGACGGCGGCGCCGCTGACGTGGGTCTTCGCCCGCGCTGGTCCTGACTCTGGTGCCGGTGCCGAAGGCACGGCTGCGGCGTGCAAGGTGTCGGTGCTCATCAGATGTCCCATCCCCTCCACCTGCGAAGGCCGAGGTAAGCGCAGATCACGGTGGTGCTGATCAGAGCGAGCACGATGCCCATCGCTGCCGCGTAGCCGGCCTCGTAGGTCGAGAAGGCCGTGGTGTACAGCAGTGAGCCGACGACCTCGGTCGAACCGGCGGGCCCGCCTCCCGTCATGATGTAGATGTAGTCGAAGACCAGGAACGACCAGATGATCGTCATGAGGCCCATGAACACGAGCGTCGGGCGGATCCCGGGGATCGTGATGTGGAGGAACTGCTGGAACCCGCTGGCTCCATCGAGCTTCGCTGCCTCGTAGAGGGACGGGTTCACGCTCGCCATGGCGGCGATGAACACGACCATGAGGTAGCCCCACCACTGCCACGTGTTGGCGACGGCGACTCCGGGCAGCGCCGTCGACGTATTGCCGAGGACATTGATGTCCAGGCCGAGGACCGCGGTGATGCCGTAGACGGGGGAGTAGATGTTCTCCCAGATGGTGGCGACCACGATGGTGGCGAGGGTGTAGGGGATGAAGAAGATGACCCGGAAGGCCATTTGCCCGCGGGTCGTGCGGGACAGGAGGAATGCGGCGGCGAGGGCCAGCCCGACGGGCACGATGAGGAAGAAGAGCATCCACCAGATGTTGTTGACGAGAGCCTGGAGGAACTTGTCATCGGTGAACAGGCGCAGGTAGTTCTGCAGGCCGACGAAATGGGCCGGCCCGATGCCCGTCCAATCGGTGAACGAGTAGACCAGGCTCATGACGCCCGGGCCGCCGATGACGAAGACGTTCAGCGCCAGCAGAGGAGCGAGGAACGCCCACCCGGTGAGGGCCTTTCGCCGGCGGCGGGCCGCCGCGACCCGTCGACGGTCCTCATTCTGCGCGACGGTATGGGGCGGGGCGGTCGCCGTCATGGCTCGACCTGCCAATCCGGGATCGGTGGCACCTTGCCGCCCTCGTACTCCTCCTGGAACAGCTCATCCAGACCCTTGCAGTACTCCTCCGGGGAGAGCTGGCCGATGATGACACGGTCCATCTCCTCGTAGGTGTAGACGCCGCTGCGCGGTGGCCAGAACGTCCACGAGAGGAAACCGATCCGATCCGTCGCGTCGATGGAGTCGTACAGGCGGCGCACTCTGGCGTCGATGTCACCTGGATAGTCGTCGGGCTCGTAATGGAGGGGGAGAGGCTGGCTGGAGACGTCAGCGACACTGCGGAGCTGAGCACGTGGATCTTGGATGAGGAAATCGAGGTACTCGGCGGCCTCGTCGGCTCGGGGGGAGTCCGAGTTGACGGAGATGGTCGATCCGACGCCCATGGCGTACAGGTCCTTCGTGGTCACGTCCCCGAACTGGGGGATCGGTGCCCAGTCCCACTGGTCGTCATTGCCCGCCTCGTCGTTGAAGTACGGGGCCATGGCAGAGAAGGCCCAGCTGCCGATGAACAAGCACCCGACGGTGCCGTTGACGAGTCCGATCCAGAGGTCCGCCTCGTGGTTGGTGAAGTAGGACTCGACGCCTCCGCCGATCCATCCCTGGTCGAAGTAGTCCTTCAACAGGGCTATCGAGTCGATGATCCGCTGGTCGTCCCAGCCGATACTGCCGGTGAGAGCGTCATGGACCGCTTCTGGACCCGCGGCGTGGTTCATGAAGGAGCTGACCAGCCATTCGGTGGCTGCGGCCCAGTCGCCGGCGCCGATGCCGACCGGCATCATGTCAGCGTCCTTCGCCGCAGCCGCGAATGCTTCGAACTCTTCCCGGTTCGTCGGGATGTCCCAGCCCTTCTCCTCGAAGACCGCGGCGTTGTACACCATGATCATCGTTTCGTACGAGGTGGGGACCATGTAATTGTGCCCTTGGAGAACACCGGCTTCGTACGCCCAGGGCAGCACCTTGTCCTGCCAGGAGTTTTTCTCGGCGTACGAGTCCAGGGACGTGAACCGCTCAGCATTGACGAACTCGAGTCCGTAGGAAGGACCAGCCGTGTACACGAGGTCCGGCCCGGACCCCGACGCGATCGCTGTGCGCTGGAGCCTCTGGAGGGCGTCGTCGTCGCCCCGGATGGTGAGGCTGAGCGGCACCCCCGTCGTCTGCTCATTGAATGGTGCGACGAAATTTTCCTGGTAGTGGTCGCGCTGATTGTTGTCGGTGAAAGTCAGCCACAGTGAAAGGCCGTTCCCGGTGCTTCGCGTGGCGGAGCCCTGCACACACCCGCTGAGGCCGGCGGTGAGTGCCGCGGTGGGAGCGAGTAACGCCAGGCTTCTTCGACTGAACGTTGGCTTGGCCATAGGAGTTCACGTCACCTTGTGATGAGGTCTTCGGTGCGTCGGGCGAGGTCGGGGATCGAGGAGTTCTCGAAGCCGAACACGGCAGAGCGCACGTGGTCATTGATGGGGTCGGTCCACCGGGAGGGGATGCCGGCGGTGCCGCTCAGCGCGCCGAGGATGCTGCCGACCGTCGCGCCGTTCGAGTCGGTGTCCTTCCCGCCTTGGACCGTGAGTCCGATGCTCGCGGAGAAGTCGCCCTCGCCCCACAGGAGGGCCGCCGCGATGATCGCGGCATTGTTGACGGTGTGGACCCAGTGGTAGCCGCTCCAGGCGTGATCGGCGTCGTCGAGGGCCTCCTCCCAGGTACCGCCGTTGTTCCGGATGCGATGGACGCGGGTGAGCGCCTCGTGGATCCTGCTCCCCCGGGGGACGTAGTCGAGGGAGCGGGCGAAGACCTCGTGGACATCGTCCATGGAGAGGGCGAGGGAGAGGAGGGCGGCAGCCCACTGCTCGCCGTAGATGCCGTTCGCCCGGTGTGAGAGGTAGGCATCCTTGTAGGAGAGCCGCAGGGCACCGGCCGGGTCACCCGGATTGATGTAGCCGAAGACATCGCCGCGGATGAGCGCACCGATCCACTCCCGGTACGGGTTGCGGTAGGCGCCGGCCTCCTCGACACCGCGCTCCTCGACGAGGTTGCGGTAGGCGGCACGCTCTGCGGTGTAGGTCTGGTGGAAGGGCAGGCGCGTCATCCACTCGGTCGCGACGTCGGCACTGGTGAATTCGGTGCCGTACTCCTCGAGGATGTGCAGACCAAGGAGCGTGTAATCCACGTCGTCGTCCCGGGCGGAGCCGTCGATGCGACCGAGAGTGGTCTGCTCCCAGTTGTCCTCGCGCAGCTCGTACTGCTCGCGCAGACCGTCGGGCGCGGGCACGTAGTCGCGGAGCGGATAGGCGCCGGCTGCCTCGAGATACTCCTTGATGCGGGAGCGGGTCCAGTACACCCCGTACTCGACGGGCTTGCCGAGCATGTTCCCGCAGACGCGTCCGCGCCAGGCGGCGACAAGACGATCCGTCAGGTTCCCCGGAATGTCCAGCGTCACCGAGAGATCGGCGTCGAGCTGCTCCTCGATCTGCTTCAGATCGCTCGGTTCGTCGTACGGGAAGTTGGACTGGGGCAGCTTCTGCGCTTCGTCCATGAATGAGTCCCAGGTCGCGGACGCGAGGTGGGTCTCATCGCTGACGGTGCGGAGCGCGGCGACGTCATAGCCGGTCTGTTCCAGTTGGTCGAGCTCGTTCAGGATCGAGTCGCGGGTGGTTGCGTCCTCGCTCATGGCTTCTCCTTTGGTGCGGGTTCTGGTGGGGGCATGGGTGGAGGCGATATGCGGTGCACGGTCCGGGGTTCGGAGGGGGTAGCACCCGCAGGATTCGCGTCTGACCAGCTCGTAGGACTCGATCGTGACGGTCTGCGGCGAGTTCGGGTCGAGGATGCGCTCGATGGCGGTGGACGCGATCTGCTCGAACGGCTGACGGATCGATGTCAGAGCGGGGTAGGTGAACGCCGAGGCGTCGGTGCCGTCCACGGCGATGACGGAGACATCCGCGGGGACGTCGATCCCACGCTCCTGCAGAGCTCGGAGCGCGCCGATTCCCTGCTCCTCGTTGCCCGTGAACAGGGCGTCGAAGTCCACACCGCCATCGAGCAGGCTCCCGGCAGCTCGATAACCTCCGTCCTTGGTGAATGAGGCCCAGGAGACGGCGGACTCCCGGACGTCGAGTGCTGCAGCATGGAGCGCGAGGTGCCACCCCGCGACACGGTCCACTGCAGTGGGCAGTTCGCGCTTGCCGGTGATGATCGCGTGGCGCGAGCGCCCGTGCTCGACCAGGTGCTGTGTAGCGAGCATGGACATGAGGCGGTTGTCCATCGTGACCTCGCCGATCCGCGCGTCGGTGGCACGGCGATCCAGGATGACGACCGGTGCACCTGCCGCCGATTCGATGATCTTCTCGATGGAGGGCCCGACGGGTGCGACCATCACGCCGTCCACTCGCCGCTCGACGAGCTTGGCGACGAGCATCGCCTCGTGGTCGGAGGACTCCCCGCTGTTTGCGAGGAGGAGGGTGTGGTCGTTGAGGAGAGCCGTCGTCTCGAGCTGCTTGGCGAGAGCCGCGAAGAACGGATTCTCGATATCCGGGACGACGAGGCCGAGCGTCCGCGTCTTCCCTGAGGCGAGGGCGCCTGCGATGGGGTTCCGGCGGTACCCCGTCTGCTCGATCGCTTCGAGCACCTTCCTGCGGGTGTCGGGGGCGACGGGGCGCGGGCCATCGTTGATGACGTAGCTGACGACAGCGGTGGACGTGCCGGCAGCGCGGGCGACATCAGCGCGCGTGGCTCGACGCCGAAGATCCTGTGGTTCGTGCATGTATGGTCCTCGCCTCACGGATGCATCTACTCGTGTAGATCAACTCCATGCAGCCGCTTCGCCCATGGAGTGCCGGTGGTTCTACTCGCGTAGATAGTTCGGAACACCCTAGGAGCGCTGTGTGATGTACGCAACCCCCTGAGCGCAATCTGCCCGCTCGGACTCATCGGGCCGCCGGCTGGACGACCGCACTGAGTCCCTGGCCATTGGGGCTCCGCGGGCACTCCATGCGACGACGCGACGTCCTGCACTCTGCCGGTGCCGACACTTCGCGTGGCCGTGACGACGCCGGGTCCCGCACCAGTCAGCCGCGCGCGATGACGACCTCGACACCGAGGTCACGCACGCCGGCCGCGTCCTCTTCCGGCAGCGACGAGTCGGTGATGATCGAGCGGAACTCGCCGAGCGGGGCGACGCGGTACTTCGCGAAGTGACCGAACTTCGCGGAGTCGGCGAGGAGCACCGAGGTGGTGGCGCTCGCCATCGCGGCGCGCTTGGCGTCGATCTTCGCCTCCATGGGGGTGGTGATGCCGTGCCGGGCGTCCCAGGAGCTCGAGGAGATGAACGCGATGTCGACCGAGAGCTCCCCGAGGGTGAGGGCGGCCAGGCGCCCGATCATCGACTGGTTCGCGACGTCGACCCGCCCGCCCACACAGATCAGGTCGACGCAGGGATGATCGAGGAAGGCGCCGGCGGTGCCGAGGTCGTTGGTGACCACCGTGAGGTCGCGGCGGTCCTCCAGCAGTGGCCGCATGGCTTGGATGGTGGTGCCGGCGTCGAGGTAGAGCGTCATCGAGTCCGTGACGGTCTCCGCGGCGGCCGCGGCGATCGCGGACTTCGCGGCCATATTGGCCTCCGCCTTGGCGGAGCGGGGCGGCTCCTCGAGGAGGCGCGCGAGGGCGGCGACGCCACCCTGGGTGGCCCGGGCACGCCCTTGGTCGTCGAGCGCGGCGACGTCCCGGCGCACGGTCATCTGGCTGACGCCGAGCTGCTCCGTCAGCTGCCGGTAGCTGAGGACAGCGTCGGTGCGCAGCAGATCCAGGATGTGCTGTCGTCGCTGCTCGGGTATCAGGGGCGAAGTTCCCACGGTCCCACCTCCTGCGTCAGTCTACGGTCGGCGTCGTCCACGGGCTCTGCCACCGCTGCGACAGATCCGCCGTCTGCTCGTCGGTCAGTTCGCGGCGCGGGGCACTGGCGGTGAGCAGGGCGATCCGACACGCCTCCTCCACTTCGACGGCCCGTTCGACGGCATCGGGGAGGCTGATGCCCGCCACCACGGATCCATGGTTCGCCAGCAGTGCGGCCCGGAATTCACCGGGGGCCTCGAGCACGTCGTCGCCGAGCTGTGGGGACCCCGGCATCCGGTAGGGCAGCAGCGGGGTGCTGCCCACCCGCATGACGAAGTACGGCGTCAGCGGCGGGATCGCACTTGCCCGGCTCCACGGCTCGGTGCAGGAGAACGCGGTCGCCTGCGGGGAGTGGACGTGGACCACGGCGTGATTCCCGCTGCTGCGACCGTAGAAGCCGAGATGCAGCGGCGTCTCCTTGGAGGCTTTCGCGCCGCCCAGGACGGTGCCGCCCAGGGAGACCACGGCGAAGTCCGAGGGGTCGAGCGCGCCGAGCGGCGCCCCGGTGCCGGAGACGAGGAGGCGGTCGCCGTCGCGGGCCGAGATGTTGCCGGAGGTGCCCGGGCTGAGGCCGGCGTCGACGAGGGCGCGCCCGGCGGCGATGAGGTCGTCCATCACGGTCATCGCAGGGCCTCCCATGCCGACGTGAACAGGTCGGTGCTCCCGAAGTTCCCACTCTTCAGTGCGAGCGCGACGGTGCGGTCGCCGGATGCGGTGAGCGACCAGCACACCCCGGGGGCGATCTCGGGCCCGATGCGCAGTGCGGTGGCGCCCAGTGCGCCGACGACCGCTCCGCTGGACTCGCCGCCCGCGACGATGAGCGCGGCGCTGCGACCGGAGCCGACGAGCTGCGCAGCTACGGCAGCGATGACGGCTTCGACGGTGGCGGCCGGGTCGAGACGCTCCTCGGGACGCAGGATGTCGTCGCGGGAACGGGCGGCGCAGACCACGGGGATCGCGTCCTGGGGCTGGTCCTCGATCCAGCCGCTGACCTGCTTTGCGGCGGCAGCGGTGTCGTCGGCGGCGGCTAGCACGTCGATCACGTGCACGGGCTGGTTGCGGGAGGCGTGCTCGATCTGAGCGAGGCTCCGGGAGGAGACGCTGCCGCACAGCACGACGCGCCGCCCGGGATCGGGTGCGTGCCAGTCCTCGTCGCTGGCCGTCGGCCCCGGCAT
The DNA here is from genome assembly GCF_017876545.1 of Brachybacterium sacelli. Taxonomy (NCBI): domain Bacteria; kingdom Bacillati; phylum Actinomycetota; class Actinomycetes; order Micrococcales; family Dermabacteraceae; genus Brachybacterium; species Brachybacterium sacelli. The sequence goes on from NZ_JAGIOD010000001.1 coordinate 1,550,981, forward strand.
TCCCAGAGCCAGGCCTGATCCGCCGGAGACCAGGACGTCGTCGGCGACCGCTGCGCCGATGGTGCGCAGGTCCTCGTCGTCCTCCGTGTCGAGGACGATGTACGGAGCGTCGGCGGCATCGAGCGCGGTGCGCAGGGACGCCTCGCCGCCCGCGATGCGGCCGCGATGGATCTCGGTGACGTCGTGGACGCTCTGCGGGCGGAGCAGGTCGGCCACCCGCGACCGCGTCATGGGAGTGAGGGGATGGTGCCGCATCGACGAGTTCTCGAGCAGGTCCTCGCCGACGTAGAGATATCCCTCGCGGACCCGACGGCCGTTGGCCGGAAGCGCGGGGACCACGACGCTGCGCGGCGCATGAAGCATCTCGAGGGCGGCGTCGAGGATCGGGCCGATGGTGCCCTGATCGGTCGAGTCGAAGGTGGAGCAGTACTTCACGTAGAACTGCTCGGCACCCCAGCGCTGCAGCCTGGCCAGGGCGGCACGTGAGCGGGCCACCGCCTCGGCGACCGGTGCGGTGCGAGTCTTCAGGGCGATCACCACGGCATCGACCGTGCGCAGCTGCTCCGGGGAGAGCTCGGAGTCCTCGATCGTGACGAGCACCCGATGTCCCGAAGCGCGCAGCATCATCGCCAGATCCGTCGCGCCTGTGAAGTCGTCGGCCACTGCTCCGAGCATGGCGTCTCCTCTCTGGCGGACTGTGTGCCCGTGAACCATCGGTCACTCGAGCCGAGCCGGCTACGAGGTCCCGCCGATCCTCTCACACCTCTACGGATCAGTGTGAATCTGCGGTTCGATAGTTGACATTCCTGGAATCTCTGCCAGTGTTGTCCCGGTCTTGATCCATCCACCACGACAGTGAGGGCCGACGGTGCTCCTTCCACATCCCGACCGCGACCGATCGCCGATCCGCGTTGCGCTCACCGGCGCGAACGGTGGGTACGGCCGCACCTTCCTCGCCCAGGTCACCCGTACTCCCGAGCTCATCCCGGCGGTGCTGGTCGATCCTGACGTCGACGGGGTGCTCGCCATGCTCACCGAGCTCGGCCTCGCCGCGCGAGCCCTCGTCTCCGAGGCGCCCACGCGCACCGCCCAGATCGTCGCCGACGGCGGCATCGCCCTGGTGAGAAGCGCTGACGCGATCGCGTGGGGCGTGCTCGATGTGCTCGTGGAGGCATGCGGGAAGGTGCCCCAGGGAACGGCTTATGCCGCCGCCGCCATTGACAACGACACGCACGTGGTCATGGTCAGCAAGGAGGTGGACACGGTCGCGGGAGTCGCCCTCCACGCCCGCGCTGTGGCCGGTGGTCTCAGCTATCTCCCCGGTGACGGCGATCAGCCCGCGAACCTGCTGCGCATGCTCGACTGGGTGTCGGCGGTGGGGCTCGACATCGTCGCCATCGGCAAGGCGGGGGAGTACGACCTGCAGTTCGACCCCGTGAGCGGGAAGCTCACCCAGGCGGGCGAGACGATCGACGCGCCCTCGCTGCGGGACCTGCTCACCCTCGGTGACGATGTCCACGAGACGCTGGAGCAGCGCGCCCAGGCGGCCTCTGAGCTCAAACGCGCCGCCGCGGCCGACTCCTGCGAGATGACCGTCGTCGCCATGCGCACGGGCGCCTCGGCGGACACCGAGGCGATGCACTACCCGGTCGCGCGCATCGACGAGCTGGCCGACATCTACGCCTCCCGCGAGCACGGCGGACTCGTCGGCACCGACGGCGCCGTCGACGTGTTCAGCGCTCTGCGGCTGCCCGGCGAGGCGAGCTTCGCGGGCGGGGTCTTCGCCGTGGTCCGCACCGGCGACCCCGTGACCTGGGAGGTGCTCCGCGCGAAGGGGCATGTGCTCAGCCGCGATGGCCGATACGCCTGTGTCTACTGGCCCTACCACTACATGGGGGTGGAGACCCCGCTGACCGTGCACGCCGCGGTCGATCGAGCTCCCGCTCCGTCGCCCCGAGCGACGACGGTGCTCGCCGCCCGCGCGGTCCGCGATCTGCCCAAGGGTGACGTGCTCGCGGTGCGCGGTCACCACCACGAGATCGACGGTGCCGCACCCGTGATGCTGGGCGTGAGCACCGAGGCGGCCGCCTACTACCTCCTGGACGGGGCGCGTCTGGTGCGAGACGTACCCGCCGGAGAGCTGATCCGCGAGAGCGACGTCGAGGGGCTCGACCCTCTCGCCCGCGACCTCCACCGCGAAGGCCGCGCCCTGACCCCTGCGACCCGAGACGTGACGCGATGACGCCCCACATCCCCTCTCGGACGTCCCGCACGATCCCTCAGAGCCGAAGGAGGCTCGCATGAGCATCGAGATCATCGCCCTCATCGGACTGGTCGCCGTCTTCGCGATCTCCGCCCTGCGCAACGTCCACATGGGCGCCCTCGCCCTCGTCTTCTCCTTCATCGTCGGCATCTTCGTCGTGGGGGAGGGGCTCGAGGACGTGCTGGGCGGGTTCCCCGTCGACGCCCTCATCATCCTGCTGGGGATCACCTACCTCTTCGGCCTCGCCCACGAGACCGGGACGATCGACTGGCTGGTGGACCGCTCCCTGGCACTCATCGGGGACCGCGTCGCGCTGCTGCCGTGGGGTCTCTGGGCCGTCGCCACGCTCGTCGCCTGCCTGGGCACCTCGCACGCCGCCTTCGCGGTGGTGCCGATCGCCATGTCGCTCGCCCACAGCCATCGGATCAACTCCACCATGATGGGCATCGCCATGAGCTCGGCCATCGTCGGCGGTGCGCTCGCGCCGACGAGCATCGTGGGCATCACGGTCATGTCCGTGGCTCGCTCCGCGGACATCCCGTACAACCCCGGCCTGATGTTCGCGCTGTCCATCGGCATCAACGCCCTGGTCGTCGCCGTCGCCTTCTTCCTGTTCGGCGGTCGCGAGCTGCTCGGCCGAGCCCGCGCGGCCGACGCGACCCGGACGTCCGGTTCCGACTCTGCCACCGGAAGCGGCGACGGCAGCGGGGGCGGGGGCGTCGCCGTGGCACAGCACGTCGAGGCCCCCGCGACCACGGAGCGCGCACCGCTCGCGGCGATGCAGCTGCTGGTGCTGGTCTCGATCCCGCTGCTGGTCATCTCGTTCTTCCTACTGACCCTCGCCGAGGTGGACATCAACCTGGGCGTGGTGGCTCTGACCATCGCCGTGGTGATCGCCCTGATCGATCCGACGATCGGCAAGACGGCGATGAAGCGGATCGACTGGAGCACGATCCTGCTGCTCGGTGGCATCATCACCTACGTCGGGGTGCTCACCCGCCTCGGCGCCATCGATCAGCTCGGCGAGGCGGCCAGGTCCGTCAGCTCCCCGCTGATCGCCGCCCTGGTGATCTGTGTGGTCGGGGCCCTGGTCTCCGCCTTCGCCTCGACGATCGGCATCATCGGCGCCCTGGTCCCGCTCGCGGTGCCGCTGCTGGTCCCCGGAGGCGGGTTGGAGATGACCGGCTTCATCTACGCCCTGGCGATCTCCGCCTCCCTCGTGGACTGCGCACCGTTCGGCACCACCGGCGCGACGATCGTGGCCTCCACCGTGGAGGAGCATCGCGCCACGGTGAACCGGAACCTCACCCGCTGGGGCCTGTCCATGGTCATCATCGGACCGGTCGTCACCCTGGCGACGATGGTGGTGCCGTTCGCGGTCGCGGGGTAGTTCGCAGGTGACAGCGCCGGCGAACGCCGGGACATCGCACGGGACGGCTCACTCGTGGCGAGTCCCCGGTCGTGGAGTCACCCGATCTCGGCCATGGGCAGCGGCGCGGCGTCAGGATGCTCCGTGGCGTAGTAGGGGCCGGCCCTCCCAGTGCGAAGCCGCTGACGCAGCGCGGTGACCCACCAGAGGGCGGCCAGTGCCATGAACCCCGCGAAGACCATCCAATTGCCCGCGAACGCAGGCAGGAGAATCAGTGCGGCCTCGACGATCAGGAAGACTGCCAGGCTGATGAAGAGCAACGGGAGGCGCGCTCGACCGAGGTTGAAAGTTCCGGGATCGGCTTCTGGGATGCGGCCGCGGAACGACGCGATGATCAGGGCGATGGTCTGCAGCACGTAGCAGGTGAAGAAGGCCAGCGTCGCGATCCCCAGGAAGTAGTTGAAGGCCCGCTCGTTCACGAGTGCGGACAGCAGGAGCAGGACGGAGACGGCGCCCAACGTGAGGACCGACGTGGAAGGAACCTTCCGCTTCGGGGCGATATGACGCAGTGAGCGCGAGAAGGGCATCATGTTGTCCCGCGACAACGAGTAGAGCAGTCGCGTGCCGACCAGGACGTTCGCCAGGAGGCACACGAGGATGTTGGTCAGGGCGATGGCGATCACCAGCTTCGAGAAGCCAGGCCCGAGCTGCTGGGAGATGATTTCGTCGATGGGGGCGGACGAGCCGGCGATCCCCTCCGGGTCCCGGATCGCCAGCACGTAGACGAGATACATGGCGAACTCGATCACGCAGGACGCGATGAACGCGTTGAACATGGTCCTCGGGATCACGCGGCGTGCATCCTTGGTCTCCTCGGCGACGTCGGCGACGGCTTCGACCCCGACGAGGCCGAAGAACGGACCGAGCGCCGCGGCGAACCACGCGACGACGTACGGCGTCGCCGAGGCGTCCGCCGGCGGCTGGAACAGCGTGGACAGGGGCTGTGCGCGATCGGGCAGGAAGATCAGGATCGCCGCGATCACCAAGGTGAGACCGACAGTCACCAGGATCTCGAGTCCTACCCCGATGTTGTTGATGAAGGTCGCCAGGCGCACGCGATAGGCGTTGATCAGGACGCAGCTGATGACGACGCCGACGGCGATGAGGATCTGGCGAGGCTGAGTGAGGCTCAGTCCGAGCACGTTGCCGAGATACCCGGCGAAGACGTAGCCCAGGCTGGTCATCCCGCTCACCCAGCCGACCAGTGCGGCGAAGCCGGTGAACCATCCGAACGTCGAGCCGTTGAGGCGGCTGGTCCATTGGTACGAATACCCGGAGAGCGGCAGCTTCGCCGCGATGTCGGCAGCGATGAGCGTCCACAGGAGGAACACCGGGATGGCGAGGAACAGCGTCCAGATGAATGGCGCTCCGGCGGACTGATACCCGGGTCCGAAGCCGGAGAAGACGGCCGTGGTCGCGCTGATGGTCGAGAAACCGATCGCGAACGAGGCGATCTTCCCGACGGAACGATCGAGCTTCTGCTCGTACCCGAACTCGGCCAGGCGGGCGTCCTCGTCCTGCGCGGACGGCGGTGTCTCGGGGGCAGGGGAGCGGTCCGGGCTGGGCGCGGGCTGGGGCATGACACTTCTCCTGGCTTCATCGCGGGGATCCGGAGGCCGTTCTGCGAACGGCCGTGCGAAGAAGTGAACTCGGCGGCTTCCTGCCGGGGAAGGTCGAAGGCGTGATGGACTGATCAGCGGGGCTTATCGATCACGGCTGATAGGTGACGTGTCGACGCATGTGCTCGAGCAGCCGCTCGGTGGACAGCCCGATCCGCTCCGGTGCCCAGGCGAGTGCGGTGTAGCTGACGGGCCGGTCGATGATCGGCACGAAGGTGACGCCCGGCCGGTCGTACAGGCGGACCATCGAGGAGGTGGTGAAGCTCAGCCCGACGCCGCGGGAGACGTAGGTGGTCTCCTCCTCGTAGGTGGCGGCTTCCGCCGCGATGATCGGGGGCTCGCGACGGGCGTCCGCGGCGTACCAGTACTCGCGCCACCCTCCGGCGGACTCCGGGGCCACCACGATCGGTTCGTCGAGAAGCTCTTCGATCCTCAGCTCCCCGCGCGAAGCCAGGCGGTGGTTCCGTGGAAGGCAGGCGACCCAGGACTCTTCGTCGACGACGGCGTACTCGATACCCGGCAGGTCGACAGGAGGACGCAGCAGTGCGATATCCACGGCGCCGGAGGCGAGGCCGGCGCTCGGATCGGTGAAGTCGAACTCCTGGGTCTCGATCGTCACTCCGGGGAACGCGTGTTCCGCCCCCTCGAGCAGGTCGAAGAGCAGGTCTGCTCCCGTGCCGATCAGGTAACCGATGCGAACCGGGGCGTCGTCCACCAGCATCGCTCCGGCGTCGAGCGCGGCATCGACTTCGGCGAGCGCTCGCTGGACGTGCGGGAGCCACTGGCTGCCGATGTCGGTGAGCGCGACCGACCGGGTGTTGCGATCGAACAGTCGCTCACCCACGAGCCGTTCGAGCTTCTGGATCGCCCCGGAGAGGGCGGGCTGGGTGATGAAGAGCTGCTCCGCCGCGTGCCGGTAATTGAGCTCCGTCCCGAGCACGGCGAAGTAGCGCAGCAGGCGCAGGGTGATGCCGGGGAATGACGACACGGCTCCTCCTCATTGATAACCGTTGCTTATCTACTCATCGTAGCTTCGGCTTTCCGGCGACTCCACACGTGCCTCCACGATGGTCGCCCCAGCCCGACTACGGAGGAGGCCAGCACTGTGAGCCACAGCAGCTCGATCACTCGCACCACCCCAGCCCGCCAGGAGTTCTTCGACGTCACCGACGAGGTCGTCGAACTCGTGCGTTCCAGTGAGGTCTCCCGCGGGATCGTCCTGGCCTATACCCCGCACACGAGTTGCTGCGTGCTGCTCCAGGAGGAGTCGGAGGACACGACGTATTTCGGCACCCAGCTGATCCTGCAGGACACCCTCAACGTCCTCGCACGGATCGCACCACCCGTCCGGCACGAGGGCCAGTACCTCCATCCCGGCCCGATTCACGTCAAGAACGCCGCGGATCTGCGCGATGAACTGCCCGAGTGGGGTCTGAACACCGACGGGCACATCCTCTCCTCGATCCTCGGGCGCTCGGAGTCCATCCCGATCGTCGACGGGGAGCCGCTGCTGGGCGAGTTCGGGCGCGTCTACTTCGGGGACCTTGACAGCGTCCGGTCGCGGACCCGGACGATCCACCTCCAGATCGTCGGTGGCTGACCGTGCGCATCTACGCGGTCGACGTCGGGACGACGAACCTCAAGGTCGTGCTGTACGACGAAGAGCTCAGACGACTCGCGGCGGCTACGACACCGGCGGTCTACGACCGGGAGGGCCTGCGGGTCGAGTACGACCCCGATCGGCTCTTCCGCGCGATCGTCGACCTCATCCGAGAATGCGCGCGCGGCGACGACGAGGCCTCGAGGTCGGCACAGGAGGATGCAGTGATCGTGCTGACCGGCCAGGCGGAGTCCTTCGTCCTCAACGACGCCCGAGGCTCTCCGGTCCGGCCGGGACTCTCGTGGCTCGACGACCGGGCCTCGGTGCAAGCCGCAGAGATCGCCGAGGAGTTCGGCCCCGATGCAGCCTTCGCGGTCACAGGTCAACCGTTCCCGTCCTCGACGTGGCCCGCATCCAAGCTCTCGTGGCTGTCCCAGAACGAACCGGCGTCGCTCGGGACGGCGAGCTCGGTCCTGATGATCAAGGACGACCTGGTGCGTCGGTTCACGGGGGCGGCTCAGGGCGAAGCGACGACCCGCGGTTTCACCTACTTTTGGAACGTCCGGGACAAGACGTACTGGGCGCCGATGCTCGACTACTGCGGCATCTCGGAACAGGCCCTGCCTCCGGTGCTTCCCGCGGGCACCGATGCCGGCCCGATCCGCCCCGAGGTCACGGCTCTGCTGCCGAACGCGGCTTCGTATCGACTCAACGTCGGCGCGCTGGACCATTTCTGCGCGATGATCGGCACTGGGTCGTATGCCCCAGGAGCCGTCAGCGAATCGGCGGGCACCGTGCTCTCGCTCTCCCTCCTCGATCCGGACTGGACCTTTGACGAGAAGCGTCGCACCTCCTTCCACGAAGGGCTCGGGAGGGAGGACATCGTGCTCTTCGACGGCGTGGACGGGGGAGGGGCAGCCCTCGACTGGTTCCTCCGGTCGGGCCTCGGCGGGATGGACTACGCAGCGCTCGAGAAGGCGCTCGCCGGGCGGGGCGACATCGAGGCTCACGCTCCCCTGTTCCTGCCGTATCTCACGGGGGTGAACCCGCCGGACTACTTCGAGGACGCCAAGGGGGCCTTCGTCGACCTCGTCTTCGCGCACGACGGGATCGACATGGCCTACGCGGTCGAGGAAGGGGTTGCCCATCTGCTGCGCCGCACCCTCGCGCACCTGGGCACGCGGCCGATCCACGAGATCGTCTCGACCGGTGGTGGGACGGCGTCCGCGTTCTGGACGCAGCTGAAAGCAGACGTGTGCGGAATCGACATCGTCGTCCCTGCCGCCCCGGAGGCCACCTGCCGCGGCGCCGCCGTCCTGGCCCTCGTCGCCGCCGGACGGCTCGACCATCACACCGACGCGAACTCTCTGAATCCCCCGGCCCGTAGGCGATACGAGGCTTCAGCCGGGCCGGTGCGCGACCAGCGCTATCGACGGTTCCAGGAGCTGCTGGGCCGTCTCTTCCCACCCCACGACACGGAGGTCCGATGATGAAACTCTGCTGCTCTTCTCCCATGGTGCCCGGTGATTCTCTGACCGAGAAGGCGGAGAAGCTCGCACGGTGGGGCTACGAGGCGATCGCGGTCTTCGAGCCTCTCGAGACCTGGAACGACGCCTCATCTGCCGAACTCGTCGACCTCGAGGGGCGCACCGGAGTGAAGCCCGTGGAGTTCGTCCTGCAGGACGAGGTGTACGGAAAGGCCATGTCCCTCGATCCAGCACTGCGCGAACAGTGCCGTGACATGTACCGACGGTCGGCCGAGGTATGCGCTGAGATCGGTGCCGTCATGGAGATCGAGTACGAGTACGGATCGCAGGATCCGTTGCCGCTGTTCGACCCGTATCAGCAGCTGACCGCCGACCAGCGTGACGCGTTCGTGGCCTTCTACCGGGAGCTCCTGATCCATGTCGAAGGATCACGGGCCCGCGTGCTGCTCGAGCCGATCAACCGCTACGAGAGCCGTTACCTCAACTGCGTCATTGACAATCTCGCCGTGATCGAGGAGGCGGCCCACCCCCAGGCCGGCCTGCTGCCGGACCTGTTCCACCTGTCCATCGAGGAGGGCGACCCGGCCGCTTCACTGCGAGGGGCCGGTGACCAGGTCGCCCACGTGCATCTCGGGGACAGCAACCGACTGCTCCCGGGCAGCGGCCATCTGGACTGGCCGAGCATCATCGAGGCCCTGCGTGACATCCGGTACGACGGATACCTCAACCTGGAGTGCTCGACGGAGGGGGACCCGGAGAAGTCCTTGCCCGCCACCGCGAGATTCCTGCGAGACCTGCTGTGATCCGGCCCCTGACGGCTCCGTTCTTCGAGATCGGTCCGAAGAATCTGCTCCGACGCAGAGCACTGGAGGAACTGGCTCTCGCGGCTGGAGCGGCTGCGAGCCGACACGGCATCACCGTTGTCCTCACGGTGCCCAGTGTGATGGTCGCCCCCGTCGCCGACCTGCATTCGGGGGTGCTCGTCTTCGCGCAGAGCATGGATGTCGACGAGATGGGGCCCTCCGTCGGCCGGGTGACAGTGGAGGCACTCGTCGATGCCGGTGCGGACGGCGTCATGCTCAACCACGACGCGGCCCCTCTCGACGAGGGGACCCTGGCGGCCGCTGTGCGGCGAGCCCGGTCGATCGGACTGAGGACGATCGTTGTGGCCGGCACCCATGCCGAAGCCCTTCACGCCGCCGCACTCGGACCGACCGCCGTGCTTCTCGAGCCGTCCGAGCTCATCGGCACGGTCGGCGCGGGTGAGCGGACATGGATCCCCTCGGTGAACCAGGCCCTGCACCAGGTGGACCCCCAGATTCTCGCGATGCATGCTGGGGGCGTCGGAAGCCCCGAGGCCGCGCGATCGATCATGGCCTCTGGAGCGGACGGCACCGGATCCACCAGCGGCGTGCTCGCCGCGACAGACCCCCTCCGTGCGGCGGCGGCATTCATCGCTGCTGCCAAGGAGGGCTGGGAAAGCACACCATTCGAAGACAGCACGAGGAGTGAATCATGAGGACGGATCTCACGGGGAACGTCGCAGTCGTCACAGGCGGAGCTCGAGGCATCGGCCTGACAGTGGCGCAGGCGCTCGCCGCCGACGGTGCGGATGTTGCGCTGCTGGACCTCCTGGACACCGTCGAGGAGACTGCGGCCGGTATTGCCGACTTTCACGGAGTGCGCGCGATGGGACGCCGTCTGGACGTGACCGACCAGGAGGCCACGAACGCCGCCTTCGCCGAGATCGGAGACGAGCTCGGCGTCCCTCAGGTGATGCTCAGTGCGGCGGGGATCGAGATCAACGGGCCCTCGATCGACGTGTCGGCGGAAGACTGGCGGGCGGTGATCGATGTCAACCTCACGGGGACATTCTTCGCGGCTCAGGCGTTCGGACGAGGACTGCTCGAATCCGGCCTGCCCGGTAGCGCGGTCCTCATCGCCTCGATGTCCGGTCTGATCGTCAACGTCCCGCAGTGGGCGGCTTCGTACAACTCGTCCAAGGCTGCCGTCGCCCACCTGGGCAAGTCCCTCGCCGTGGAATGGGCGCCCTCCGGAATTCGCGTCAACTCCATCGCGCCCGGCTACGTCCTCACCGATCTCACCCGGCAGATCATCGAGCAGGAGCCGGAGCTGGAGGCCGATTGGGTAGCGCGGATCCCGCAAGGGCGCATGGCGACACCGCAGGACCTCACCGGGCTCGTCAGCTTCCTCGCCTCGGATGCTTCGGAGTACCTGACCGGTCAGCAGATCGTGATTGACGGCGGGTACACCGCGGTGTGATCCCCTCCGGGTGGCTGTCGGCGGTGGCGGTCCTGCCGGGGAGGCGGCTTCGGCCCGCGTCCCGGCAGGACCGCCGCTTCCGCATGCGAGTGGAGCCCGGCACGGGCCCGGGGCCCTGGTGCACCCGCTCCCACCCGCGCCCCTTCCGTCTCTCTGACGCCCTGCGCTCGCCGTGCGCGGCCTCCGATGCGGTGCTCCGATGTCTCCTCGCAGATGCCGACGCGACGTGGTGCCACGTTCCAGGCGCTCACCGCGCACAAGGGGCGGCGGGACTCGAACGTCGACTTCGAAAGTCCTCTTGACACCTCCGATGTCTTGCGGAAAGGTGGCGCGCGTCACGGCAGACATCCCATGTCTGACCCTTCCGTCCACCCGCCGTGACAGACCGAAGACGACGACGATCTTCCTCGCGAGGAGGCGACATGAAGTCCGTGATGAGGCGACCGGCCCCGTCCCGTCGCACCGTGCTCGCCGGGCTCGGGGCCATCGGTGCGCTCGCCGCCCTCACCGCCTGCGGCGGCAGCGGGGGATCGGACCCCACGACGACCCTCTACACCTGGATCTCGAACGAGAACGATCGCGCGCAGTGGCAGGCGTTCATCGACGCGGCGAAGGAGTCCGACCCCGAGTTCGCCCTGACCCTCGAAGGTCCCAGCTTCGAGAACTACTGGACCAAGGTGAAGACCCGCATGTCCTCGGGAGATGCTCCGGCCCTGCTCACGACGCAGGCGGCCCGGGCCCAGGAGCTGGATGCGCTCCTGGCTCCGCTCGAGGACCTCGCCGAGGGGGCCGGGGTCGACCTCTCGCAGTACAACGAGGCGATGATCGCGGGCATGACGGTGGACGGCTCGCTGCGGGCGATCCCGTACGACGCGGAGCCGATGGTCCTGTTCTACAACCGAGCACTCTTCGAGGACGCAGGCGTGGAACTGCCGGGCACCACCTACTCGATGGACCAGTTCCTCGACAATGCGACATCCCTGACCTCGGGCGAGAAGTACGGGCTGGCGATCTCCGCCGGACTCGTCCACCTGGGGATGTCCGTCGGCTTCGCCAACGGTGGGAGCCCCGTGACGGACGGCGCGCTCACCCTCACGGATCCCAAGATCGTCGAGGCCATGCAGTTCGGCTTCGACCTCGTCGTGGAGCACGAGGTCGCCTCCGCTCCGGCCGCCGTCGACTCCGAGCCCGCCTCCCAGCAGGACCTGATGAACGGGAAGGTGGCGATGTACGTCGACGGTCCGTGGATGTACCAGGCATACGAGGACGCGCTGGGCGATGACCTGGGCGTCGCGATCATCCCATCGGAGACCGGCGAGGCGAAGGGCCTCATCCAGGGCTCGGGGTTCGGGATCGCGTCGAACGCGCAGGATCAGCAGAGCGCCTTCGCCTCGATCGCGACGATCACCACCCCGGAGGTGATCGGCGCCGTGGCGAACTCCCGGGGAACCTTCCCGTCCCTCGCCTCGCAGGAGGAGCGATGGGCCGAGGGCAAGCTCGAGGACAACGTGGCGGCGGTGACGCGCCTCGCGCACGACGGCGAGCCGCTGATCACGACGCCCACCTGGAACGAGGTCGACTCGAAGTTCACCCAGTACGCGACCGACGGGTTCCAGGGCAACAGAACCGCGCAGGAGATCCTGACCGAGATCCAGGAGGCGGTCGGCTGATGGCGGTCTCGGTGACGACGAGTCCTCTGCAGGCGGCTCCCGCGAAATCGCCGAGTCCCCGTGGGCCGCGCTCCCAGCAGCGCCACGGCTTCCGGGCGGCCTCGCCCTATCTCGGTCCCGGCATGCTCGGGTTCGCGCTCTTCATCGTGGTGCCGCTGGTCGCCTCCCTGATCATCAGCTTCTTCGACTGGCCGCTGTTCGGCGCGCCGCAGTTCGTCGGGCTGGAGAACTATCGGTACCTGCTCGCCGGGGACCCGGCCTTCTGGATCAGCCTGCGCAACACGCTGATCTTCGCGATCCTCTACACCGGCGTGAACCTGGCCGTCGCCCTCGGCCTCAGCTACTGGCTCATGAACCTCGGGGGCCGGTGGGCCGCCTTCTTCCGCGTGCTCTTCTTCATCCCGGTCGTGACGCCGATGATCGGCAACGCCCTGATCTTCCGGCTGATGCTCAACGACGACGGCATCGTCAACCAGATGCTCGGCGTGGTCGGGATCCAGGGGCCGCAGTGGCTGAACACCCCGTTCTGGGCGATGCTCTCGCTGGTGGTCATGTCCCTCTGGCAGGGAATGGGGTACAACATCATCGTGCTCGGCGCGGGGATCGCCGGCATCAATCCCAGCGTCATCGAGGCCTCGCGGATCGACGGGGCAGGGGCGGTGAGCCGCTTCTTCCGAGTGGTGTTCCCGATGCTCTCCCCGACGATCTTCTTCTGCACGATCATGACCGTGATCGGTGCCTTCAAGGTCTTCGCGCAGCCGTACGCCCTCACCGAAGGCGGTCCCGGCAACGCGACCAACACCCTCGTGCTGCATCTGTACCGCAACGGGTTCTCCTTCGACAAGCTCGGCTACGCCTCAGCGATCGCCTGGGTCCTGTTCGTGCTGGTCATGCTCGTCACGGCCGTCCAGTTCAGCCAGCAGAAGAGGTGGGTCACCTATGACAGCTGAGATCGCTCACCGGTCACGCTCCTCGATCGCCCTCCCACAGGTCCTCTCGCGAGTGCTCATCTGCGTGGCGGGGCTGATCTTCCTCTTCCCCTTCGTCTGGATGATCGCGACCTCGCTGAAACCGACCGACGAGGTCTTCGCCACCGGGACGAGTCTGCTCGGATCGCGCATCGAGTGGAGCAACTACGTGGTGGCGTCGACGGACATCCCCTTCGGACGCATCCTGATCAACAGCGTGCTCATCGCGTTCGCCGGAGCGGCCCTGACCGTCACGGTGTCCGTGCTGAGCGCCTATGCGTTCTCACGATTCCGCTTCCGGGGCCGGGCGACGCTGTTCGGGGCGTTCCTCGCGACCATGGTGCTCCCGCAGGAGGTGCTGGTCATCCCGCTCTACCTGATGGTGGAGAAGGCGGGACTGGTCGATTCCTATCCTGCGCTGATCCTTCCCTTCGCCTTCGGCGCCTTCGGCACCTTCCTCATCCGGCAGTTCCTCCTCTCGCTGCCGCCGGACTACGAGGAGGCGGCCACCCTCGACGGCGCGAGCCGGCTCCGGACCCTCGTCAGCGTGGTGGTCCCGCTGCTCCGTGCACCGATCTCGGTGGTGTTCGTCTTCGCGTTCATCGAGTACTGGGGGAGCTTCCTGTGGCCCCTGATCGTCGTCAACGACACGGCCATGGCCACCGTGCCGATCGGGCTCGAGATGTTCTCCGGCGAACGCGGCACCGACTGGGGCCCTCTCATGGCCGCCGTCACCCTGGTGGTCCTCCCCAGCCTCCTCATCGTCGTCCTGCTGCAGAAGCAGCTCCAGCAGGGGGTGTCGATGGGCGGCTTCGGCGGCCGCTGAGACCGACCAGCACTTCACCCGCGGCACGACGCTCTGTCGCCTTCGACCAGCCACCACGACCCTCGACGACCCCGACGACCCGACACCTCAGAAAGAGAGACCTCCATGCGTGAGAACGACACGTGGGACGCCCTTCCGCAGCGACTGCCCGACTGGTTCCGCGACGCCCCGCTGGGCATCTTCATCCATTGGGGCCCGTACTCGGTCCCGGCCTGGGCCGAGCCCACTGCCGAACTCGGTGCGATCGAGAGCGACCTCGGCTGGTTCGCGCACAATCCCTATGCGGAGTGGTATTTCAACACCAGCCGCATCGAGGGCTCGCCCGCCCGCGAGCACCATCGGAAGGTCCACGGCGATGCGCCCTACGACGACTTCCTCGACCAGTGGGATCCCTCGGCCTTCGACCCGGCCGCGTGGGCGGAGCTGTTCCGTCGGGCCGGCGCCGACTACGTCGTGCCCACCACCAAGCATCACGACGGGATCACCCTGTGGGACGCCCCGGGCACGGGGGACCGCAACACCGTGCGGCGCGGCCCGCGCCGGGACCTCGTCGGCGAGATCGCCCGGGCGACGACGGATGCCGGCCTGCGTTTCGGCGTGTACTACTCGGGCGGTCTGGATTGGCACGTGAGGCCGACGGAGCCGCTCGTGAGCGGCGAGGACGTCGGTGACCTGAAGCGTCCCCGGGACGACGAGTACGGCACGTACTGCAGCGCGCACATGCGCGACCTCATCGACCGCTACCAGCCGGACGTGTTCTGGAACGACATCGGCTGGCCCGACGAGAACTTCCACTTCGAGGCGGGCGGGCTGGGCGAGCTGCTCGAGCACTTCTACTCCCAGCGTCCGGAGGGGCTGATCAACGACCGCTTCGCGGGAGCGCATCAGGACTTCGTGACCACGGAGTACCAGGCCGGGGAGATCCCCGAGGACCAGCCCTGGGAGAACTGCCGCGGCATCGGACTGTCCTTCGGGTACAACCAGGTCGAGGACGAATCGCAGTACATGTCCGGCGCCCAGGCGGTTCGCCACGTGGTCGATGCCGTCTCGAAGGGAGGGCGCGTGCTGCTGAACGTCGGCCCCCGCGCCGACGGCACGCTGCCCGAGCTGCAGGTGGCGGTGCTCGAGGCGCTCGGCGAGTTCATGGCCGAGCACAAGGCGCAGCTGGCCGGCTCGCGCGGCCTCGGCGAGCTGGAGATCCCCGGGGCGCGCTGGGCTCGCGCCGTGGAACAGGACGGGACGTGCTCCGTGTTCCTCAGCGGCCCGCAGGGCGATCTGGCGATCGGTGCCGCGGATCTTCCGGAGGGCTACGACTGGCCCGCAGGCGGCGTGACGGTGGAGCTTGCTGGCGAGGACGCCGCCCCGGTGGCCGTCAGCGCACGGCGCACGGACGACCGCCGATGACGCCCTGCGCGGGAGCGGCATCCGCGTCGCGTGCTCGCAGGCTCTCTGCGGGTTGGGGCGCGATCACCTCGACATGCGTTCCAGGGCGGCCACGGCGTCCGGCAGCCACCCGGAGTCCCACCGATGCTCCCGGTGGGTGTCGTTGTCGTAGTGGTGCGGGATGCTGAGCTCGTCCATGAGCTCGTGGGCCGCGCTGAGGTGGTCGTAGGTCCACTCCGGTGCGTGCTTGCCGAAGTTCCCGTACCCGAACAGCGCGATCCTCGGTGCCTCACCGAGCTCGTGGCCACGCGTTCTCACGAGGTGCGGGATCGCGAAATCCCGGAAATGCTCCGGGTTCGGCCAGTAGTAGGGCATCTCCCATTGGTCGGGCTGCTCCTTCATGAGCGGGGAGTCGAACGCGGCGGCAGCCCGGAACAGCTCCGGATAGCGCAGCAGCAGCTGGAGAGCCGCGGAACCGCCCTTGCTGTACCCGGCGAGGAGGCGAGGCAGGCTCGGATACTGCCGGTCGATGAACCCCACCACGTCCTCGAGGAAGTACAGGACCTGCTGGAACATCTGCCGATCCGGCAGGTCCGTCATCCACGGCCAGTCCGAGAACGTCGGGGCGACCACCACGAGGCCGTGCCGGTGATGGAGGTCGTGGCGGAGGACCTCGTCGAGGCCGTCGCCGGAACGGTGGCTCAGCTCCGGGCTGGACGGCAGGAGGTACAGCACCCGCGGGTTCTCGAGCGACTCGAGGTTGTCGGGTTCGAGAACGCGGATGGTCGTCTCGACCATCTGCCGGTCCGATCTGACGGTGTACTGCAGATAGTCGAGATGCAGCGGTGCGGAGTACTGCGCAGGCATGAGGATCCTCTCGCGATGGTGGTGACTAGGACTTCAATCCGCCCGCCGTCAGCCCGGACACCACATGGCGCTGCGCGAGGAAGAACACCAGCAGCACGGGGATGATGGACAGCGTGGTCGCCGCCATCTGCACGCCCCACAGCGGACCGGCGAGGGGGTCCTCGTAGTGCGTCAGCGCCACCGGGACGGTCAGCTTCTCCGGCGAGCGCAGATAGATGAGCGGTTCGAGGAACTGGTTCCAGCTGTACCAGCAGGCGAGGACCACGACGGACGCCAGCGACGGCCGCACCAGCGGCACGAAGATCTGGAGCATGGTGCGTAACCGGCCGGAGCCGTCGAGGGCGGCCGCGTCCTCGAACTCCGCCGGCAACGTCAGGAAGGCCTGGCGCATCACGAATGTCGCGATCGGTGCGGTGACGAGCACGGCGGTGAAGACGACCAGTGGGTAATGCGTGTCGACCCACCCGAGCGCCGCCGCGTACTGGAACAGCGGGATGATCGTCGCCTCCGGGGGAATGAACATCACGCTCAGGAGGGCGAGGAAGATCGCGCCGGAGGCGAGCGGCTTGATCCGGGCCAAGGCGTATCCGGCAGGGACGGACATGACGAGAGTGAGGACGGCGACCAGCGCCATGATCACCACGGAGTTGAGGAACTGCTGCGCGAACGGCTGCAGCGCGAAGACGTCGGTGTAGTTCTCCCACCGGATCTCCTCCGGGATGATCGTCGGCGGATACCGCAGGATCTCGCTGGGAGACTTCAAGGAAGCGCTGATCATCCACAGGATCGGCGTCAGGGCCACGAACGCGACCAGGCACAGGAACAGGTAGTTCAGCGTGCGCCCGAGGAGCCTGCGTCGACTAGTCGTTCTCATGGAACACCACTCGCTTCCTGGCCTGCCAGATGGCGGCCGTGAGCA
The DNA here is from genome assembly GCF_017876545.1 of Brachybacterium sacelli. Taxonomy (NCBI): domain Bacteria; kingdom Bacillati; phylum Actinomycetota; class Actinomycetes; order Micrococcales; family Dermabacteraceae; genus Brachybacterium; species Brachybacterium sacelli. The sequence continues at coordinate 1,568,295 of NZ_JAGIOD010000001.1, forward strand.
GCAGGATCAGCACGAACAGCAGCACTGCCAGCGCACTGGCGTAGCCGATGTCGTTCAGGAGGAAACCCTGCTTGTAGACCTCGAAGGCCAGCACCGAGCTCTGCACGCCCGGCCCGCCCTCGGTGAGCAGCATGACGACCTCGAAGACCTTGAACGACCCCACGACCGTCAACATGAAGACCATGAGGATCGCGGGTGAGATCTGCGGGATCACCACGCTGCGCAGGATGCGGGGCGGGCCCGCCCCGTCGATCCGGCCCGCCTCGACGAGCTCATGCGGGACGGCCTGCAACGCGCCGAGCAGGATCATGACGTTGATGCCGACGTTCTTGGTCAACTGGATCAGGGCGAACACGACCAGGGTCAGCCAGCCACCGCGCAGCCACGGGGGCCCATCGATCCCCACGGCGCCCAGGAGGGCGTCGAGCAGACCGTCGGGCTGGACGATGAAACTCCACACCAGCGCCCAGGCCACCATCGTCACCAGCGCCGGGATGAAGATGATGGAACGGAAGATGTTGATCCCGCGCAATGCCTGATCGAGAAGGAGAGCGAGGAGCAGGGCGATGATCGTGCCCGCGATGCTCAGCACGCAGACGAAGAAGAAGGTGTTCGGCAGGACGGTGATCATGCTCGGGTCGGTGAGGATCCGGGAATAGTTCTCGAGCCCGATGAACTCCTGCGTGCCCGCCAGGACATTGACGTCGTGGACGCTGAGCCAGATCACCCAGACGATCGCGACCACGCCGACTGCGGTGAACCCGATCATCTGTGGGGCCAGAAGCGTGTATCCGAAGAGGTTGCGCCCCTTCTCGCGCCCCGAGGCGCGGCCCCGCACCGAGGAGGCGCCCGTCGACGCGGTCATGCGCTCAGCACCGGATCGATCGCGTGGCACACCTTGGGCAGCGCCTCGTCGAGATCCGCGTCCGGCCGGTAGACGAACTCGTCGAAGGAGGAGTCGAGCGCATTGGCGACCCGGGCACCGTTCGGCGCGACGGGGAAGATGCGGCCGCGGCGAGTGATCGACTCGACGATCGGCTCGAGATCCGGTGCCGTGAGGAGGCCCGAGGATTCGGCCAGCACCTCGGCATTCAGAAGGCTCTCGCGCGCGGGTGGGAAGAACTCCGAGATCCGTCTGGCGTTCTCGCGGTTCGTGAGGAAGGCCAGGAACTCCAGGGCCGCATCGTGATTCTTCCCGGCCGCGAGCGCCACGATGGCGGACTGCCCGACTGCTTGCACGTCACCGGCCGGCCCGCCCGGAGTGGGGACGATGTCCCAGTCGAAGGTCGCGCCCTCGAGCAGCGAACTGGCGCCCAGGAAGGCGGACGTGGCCCCTGCCTGCCCGCCCCAGAAGTCGACCTGCTGTCCGGGCACGGGGGAGGACCCGTCCTCGAAGACCATCGTGTGGAAGACGCCGAGGGCCTCGCGCATCTCGGGGCTGTCGGCGGTGCACCGTGTGGCGTCCTCGTCCCAGGGGGACGCGTCGTACGCGTTCATGATCGGCAGCAACCGGGTCCAGTTCTGGAACTCGAAATCATTGACGACGTACCCGGGGAGTCCTGTCGCCTCGGTGAGCTGCTTCGAGGTCTGCCGGAACGCCTCCCATGTCCAGTCGTCCTCGGCGAGCAGCTCCGCCGGGGACTTCACGCCTGCCTCGGCGTAGAGGTCCTTGTTGAAGTACATGATGAACGGCCCGGTGGAGAAGGGCACGCCGTACTGGGCATCGCCCCGGCGCCACGGCTCCTGGAGGTCGGGCACGAGATCGTCGAGGTCGTAGCCGGCCGTGGAGGAGAGGACGGGACGGGCGTCGAGCAGGGCGCCCGCGTCCATGTACTCGAGGCTGGATTCCACGGGGAGCCACGTGAGATCAGGGGCGTCGTCGGCAGTCATGCCGGTGGTGAGCACCATGTCGAGCTGGTCGAGGGTGAGGCTCTCGAACTCGATGATCGTCACGGCGTCGTGATCGGCCGTGAACTCGTCGGCGATCTCGTCGAAGACCGCCAGCTGGCCGGGGTCCGACGACCACATGGTCATGCGGAGCGTGATGCCGGTGCCCTCCGGTCGGTTCCGCGTGAACCCCGACGAACACCCGGCGAGGCCCGTGGTGAGCGCAGCGAGCCCGACGTCGGCGAGGAAACTGCGTCGTCGCATGTGAAGCCCTCCCGTCTGCAGAGCGCGCGACGTCGCGCGCTACCGTCCTGGTAGGGTATAACGCTATACTGATCGGCGCAACGTTGGAGGACTGCAGGGCATCAGTCCTGTTCAGTGTCCTGTGGCGCCTCCACTTCCGCGACTACAACGATTTCACGAGGCAGCTATGCAGAAGTTCCTGGCCTATGACCGGCAGCTCGAGCGCTTCAACCCGCTCGACCGAGTGATCACCTTCGACGACTTCGACACGGGGTTCAACGGGTGGATGGACCTCACCCCGAACTTCGTCTACGACGACTACGAATCCTTCGACAGCGCCGTGGACCTCACCAGCTGGGCTCCCTCGATGCTCAGCTCGGCCCCCATGCGGTTCGCCGCCTCCCACGGGTCGATGGAGGGCACCTACTCCCTCAAGCTGACGACGGGGGCGTCCGCCGCTCCTTCGACCGAGCCCCCCGCCGACGGCAGCATGGGGATCGCTCTGAAGCGGCTCTCCCGCTTCGGTGACCCCTCGAAGATCCAGATCGAGGCCTGGTACTCCTACACCCCGGCGCAGGACCGCATCGGCCATGGCGAGGAGGACATCCGCGCCTTCGGCTTCTACTTCGACGTCCAGGACGGCGAGCACCGGTACATGCCCGGTGTGCGCTACGTGAACTCCCTGGACGGGAAGCTGGTGAAGAAGTGGCAGTACTGGAAGGTCGCCGACGGCGTGACCCACGCGGACTGGAACTTCGGTGTCGAGGACGGCTGGTGCAAGCCAGGGATCGACAACCTCTGGTACGGCCGACGGCACGAGGACGGCTCCTCGGACGGCTATCAGTGGGTGCCCGGCGGGGAGCAGGACCTGCTCTACAACGAGAGCCCGGACAAGATCAACTGGCTGTACTTCCGGCTGCTGGTGGACGTGGACAAGCGCGAGTACATCGAGCTGCAGAGCATGGATGAGGTGTTCGACCTGCGCGGCATCCAGCCGACGCTCGCCGACCGGTACCGCTCGATCGACAACCTCATCAATCCGATCTTCTACGTGGAGACGGACAACGACCGACCCGTCCACCTCTTCCTCGACTCCGTCGTGTACTCGACCGAGTGACCCGGATCCGAGACGACGAAAGGAACACGCAGTGCAGACCACCAACACCTCCGTCCTGGCGCGCAGGATCCGGATCACCTCCGACCACACGACCCTTCCCTACGAGGCCGGCTGGGCGACGGAGGCCGTCTTCTTCACCCAGGTGGAGGGAGACCATCCCGAGCTCAGCGTGAGCACCGAGATCTCCCCCGACGGGATCACCTGGATCCCCCGGGGCGAGGCCCGCACCCTCCCCGAGGACCAGGCGATGCTGGACAGCAGCCTGACCGTGTTCGGCACCTGGGTGCGGCTGAAGATCGAGGGGGCGAGCGAGGAGCGGCCGGCCCGTATCCTGGTGCATCTCAACCTGAAGGGCTGAATCGGGTGGGCCCTCGGGCCGCTGGGCTAGTCGGACGGAGAAGTACATGCAGGGCTCCCGGAAGACGGCGCGGCTGTCGGAAGTCGCGAAGCTCGCGGAGGTCTCGCCGGGCCTCGTCTCGCGGATACTCAACGAGGACCCCACGCTCAAGGTCCGACCGGAGACGCGCGCGCGGGTGCTGGATGCGATCGACATGCTGCAGTACACGCCGCATGCCTCGGCGCGTGCGCTGAGGAACTCCCAGACCGGGCTCCTGGGGTTCGCCCTGCACCATGTCAACGATCCGATCTATGCCCAGTTCGTCGAGACGGCGCAGATCGCCGCCGCGGAGCGCAAGTACTCGGTGGTCCTGCTCAACGCGGGCGAGCTCGTGGGGCGCCAGGACGCGTTCCGTGCGCTCGTCCGCGGGCACCGGGTGGACGGCCTGCTCATCCAGAGCGGATTCTCCACAGACGGGAACGGCCTGCAGGAGGTCGCGGGTTCCGTACCCTCGGTCGTCTTCAACGCGGATCAGACGCCGGGTCTGCGGACGGTGCGCCTCGACGACACCGCCGCCGCGTCGGTCGCGACGCGGCACCTGCTGGAGCTCGGGCACACGCAGATCGCCTTCGTGGGCGCCGAGGGGGCGACCTCCGACCGCCGCGTGCGCGGGTATCTCGACGCGCTCGACGAGGCCGGCGTCGCTCCGATCCCGGCCATCTCCGGCGGCTGGGACGCCGGCGCAGCGCGCGCCGGCATCGAGAAGTACTTCGCGGCCGGCGGCAAGGCCACGGGCCTGGTCGTGGTGACCTCCACCAGCGCGCTCGGGGTCCACGCCGGAGTCATCTCTGCCGGGCTGTCGATCCCGGGCGACGTCTCGGTAGTGAGCATCCACAACGCCTGGTTCACAGAGCATCTCAACCCGCCGCTGACGGTCGTGGAGCTTCCCCTGGCCGATATCGGTCGGCTGGCCGTGGATCTCCTGATCGACCAGATCGCCTCTCCGGCCGGGGGCGCGACCGTCCTCGAGGAGCCGGCCCCGCGTCTCCTCGAGCGAGGATCGACGGCAGCGCCCGGTGAGCGGAGCGGCTGACTGCTGGACTACGCAGGCATGGCCGGCTCCTCGCCGAGCATCGACCCTCGATCACGGGGAGCGGGGCCCGGGGTCGCGACCGCGCGCACCTCAGCGGCTGTCGGGACGATCGCTGCCGAGCCGGTTCCCCGTCTCCGCATCGAACACGTGCGGCTCGGCCTCCCTCGCGTCCAGCCGCACGTGGTCGCCCGGGGCGAGGGTTGAGAATCCGGGCTCCCTCACGATGAAGACTCCCTCGCCGAGACGCAGCATGATGTCGGTGGCATTGCCCAGCGGCTCGACCACCATGATCGTCCCGTCGTGCTCGGTCTCGGAACCCGGCTCCAGGGTGCACTCCGTGGGGCGCAGTCCGAGCCGCACCGTGGTGTGTCCGTCGAGGTCAGCCTCGGGGACCTCCACCTCGAGAGAGGTGCCGTCCAGGCGCACCCGATGGGGGCCGACCACGGTCGCATCGAAGATGTTCATCCGCGGCTTGCCCACGAACCCGGCGACGAACTCCGTGGCCGGGGTCCGATAGATCTCGGCGGGGGTCCCGTACTGCTCCAGGCGCCCCGCGCTCATCACGGCGATGACGTCCGAGAGGCTCATCGCCTCTTCCTGATCGTGCGTCACGTAGACGCTCGTGGCGCCGATGTCGGCGTGCAGGAGCTTGAGCTCGGCGCGGGTCTTGTCCCGCAGCAGGGCGTCGAGGTTGGACAACGGCTCGTCGAAGAGCAGCACACCGGGGCGGCGGGCGATGGCGCGGGCCAAGGCCACCCGCTGGCGCTGACCGCCCGACAGCGCCTTGGGCCGGCGCTTCAGGTGGTTCTCGAGCTCGAGCTTCTCCGCGGACTCCAGCACCCTCCGGTCGATCTCGGCCTTCGGTATCTTGCGCATCTTCAGGCCGAAGGCGATGTTGTCCGCCACCGAGAGATGCGGGTACAGCGCGTAGTCCTGGAAGACGAACGCGAGGTCGCGCTTGTGCGGCTCGAGATCCTCGACGGCCTTCCCGTCGACGACGATGGAGCCCTCGGTGACGGACTCGAGGCCGGCGATCATGTTCAGCGTGGTCGACTTCCCACAGCCCGACGGGCCCAGCAGGGAGACGAAGCTCCCGTCGGGGATCGTGTAGGTCAGATGCTCCACGGCGTAGCGGTCATCCTTGGGGGAGAACTTCTTGCTGACTCCCTGCAGTTCGATCTGAGCCATCAGCCCTTCACTGCTCCTTCTGTGATGCCTTGGACGATCCACTTCTGGGCGAGGAGGGCGAGCACCAGCACCGGCAGGGCGGTGATCACGCCGGCGGTCGCGGCCGCGGTGTAGTCCATGGCGAACAGGCCCTGGAACGATGCGGTCCGGACGGACAGAAGCGGGGTGGTGTTCGAGGTGAGGACCTTGGCGAGGAAGAAGTCGCTCCAGGCCGTGATGAACGCGAAGATCGAGGTGGCGGCGAAGCCCGGCCCGGACAGGGGCAGCACGACGCGGCGCACGATCCCCAGTCGCGTGCAGCCGTCGACCCGGGCGGCCTTCTCGAGATTCACGGGGATCGACTCGAAGAAGCTGACCATCATCCAGATCACCAGCGGCAGGATGAAGGCCGTGTAGGTGAGGATCATCCCCAGCAGCGAGTCGTAGAGCCCGAACGCCCGCAGCAGCACGAACAAGGGCACAGCCAGGACGACGGCAGGGATGGCCTGGACGGCCATCATCGACAGCAGCAGGGTCTGCTGGCCGCGGAACCGGAAGCGGGCGAAGACGTACGCGCACAGCGAGCCCAGGATCATGCAGATGATCGTGGTGGCCGTGGCCACGAACAGGGAGTTGCGGATCGGCACCACGAAGGAGCTGTCGGACAGCAGGCTCGCGTACTCCCCGAGCGTGATGTCCCCGAGGGAGAAGTCCATGCGGGTGGAGCGCAGGTTGCTCGAGGGATAGATGCTGTAGACGACCAACCACCCGAACGGCACGGTGAGGTAGAGGATCAGCAGCGCCACGATCGCCCGGTGCACGATCGTGCTGGCGAGCCTCGGGCGGCCCCGGCGGCCCCGGCGGCCCCGGGGGACGGTACCCGCGTCCCGGGGAGCGGTGGTCTCCGGGCGCGGAGTCTCCGGCCCGGGGGAGGCAAGGGCTGTCATGAGGCCTTCTCCTTCCGTCGGCCCAGCACCAGGATCCAGAACCCGGTCACCGCGATCACGATCGCCATGATCGTGATCGACAGGGCGGCGCCGTAGCCGCGATCCAGGTAGCTGAAGGTCGTGAGGTAGGCGAGGAAGTTGATCGTGGTCGTGGCCTCGGCGGGGCCGCCGGACCCGCCTGTGAGCACATAGATCGTGTCGAACACCTTGATCGACCACATCGACTGCACGATGAGCAGGAACATCAGCGTGCCGCGGAGGTTCGGCAGAGTGACCTTCCAGAAGCGGTCCCAGCCCCCGGCGCCGTCGATCGAGGCCGCCCGGTAGATGTTCGAGGGGATCGCCTGCATCGAGGCGATGGTCATCAGGGCCAGGAACGGCGTGAGCTTCCAGACCTCGGAGAGCATGAGGACGCCCATGGTCAGCTGCGGGTCGGCGAGCCACTGGATCGGCGCGTCGAGGAGGCCGAGGCCTTCGAGCACGGCGTTCACGGCGCCGTAGGAGCCATCGAAGATCAGCTTCCACATGATGCCGTTGACGACCGGGGGCACGGCCCAGGGGACCAGCAGCAGCACCCGGGCCAGGTTGCGGCCGCGGAACGGGTTCTGCAGCAGCGCGGCGATCCCGACGGCGAGGGCGACCCCGCCGAAGACGGTGACCAGGCAGAAGACGAAGGTGCGGCCCAGCGCCTGATGGAAGTTCGCGTCGGTGGCCAGCTGCACGTAGTTCTCGAGGCCGATGAACGCGGTGGCACCGGGCATCTTGTCGTTCAGCCGATACAGCGACAGCAGCACCGCGTAACCCAGCGGATAGAGGAACAGTGCGCCGATCGTGAGGACGGCCGGGGAGGCGGCGAGGACCGCGAACCGGCGATCTCCGCGCTCGGCGGCGGTGAGCGTGCGACGTGTCATGTGCTCATCCCATGTACTTCTCGACGATCGGCAGGAGCTCTTGCTGCGCCGCCTGCAGCGCTTGCGCAGGTTCGGCCTCCTGGTTCATGGCGCGGAAGATCTGCACGGACAGCAGCTGGTCGAGCTCGTTGGACCACGGGGTCCCGTAGCGCTCGACCGGGTGCTGCGTCGCCTCCTGGTACGTCTCGACGACGGGCAGCGTCTCGAGGGTCGCGGGATCCTCGAGGATGGTCCGGGAGACCGGCAGCCACCCTTCCTGCTCGACGATCTCCTTCTGCGCGGTGGCGCTCGCGGCGAACTGCAGCCATTTCAGCGCTGCCTGCTTGTGCTGGGAGAAGGTGCTGATCGCGTAGCCCTCCGAGCCGTCGATGGACGAGGTGCGCACGGCGATACCGGGAATGAGCCCGTTCCCTGTGGTCCCGGCCGATGTGGCGGCATCCTCCGCCACGGCGGACGCCCATTGGAACGGCCAGTTGAACACCGTCGAGGTGCGGCCCTGGGCGAAGATCTCGATGAGGTCCGAGGCATTGGTGATCTGCAGCGACGTGGGATCCATGGCCTTGTGGACATGCAGGAGCTCGACCATCTTGGTCAGTCCCTCGATGCCGGCCTCGCTGTCGAGCTGAGGGATCCAGTCCGCGTCGTACAGCTCCCCGCCGGCCAGCAGCAGCGACCGCAGGAAATTCTGGTAGGCGCCGGCCGGATTGCCGATATCGCAGCAGTAGCCGTACCGCCCGTCGACGGTGGTCGCCTTGGCGGCCGCGACGAACTCGTCCCAGGTCTCCGGGACCGTCTCCGGATCGAGGCCGGCCTCGGCGAAGTGCTCCTGGTTCCAGAACATGGTCTGGACGCTCGCGAACTTCGGCAGCCCGAAGACGGTGTCGTCCCAACTGACCGCATCCAGCGCGGGACGGATCAGATCCTCGGGAATGGCGTCGGGGGCGAGCTCCTGGAGCCACCCGGCCTGGCCGAACTCGGCCGACCACCCGGCCCACGTCATGACGACATCGATGGAGGCGTCCTGGGCGGCGAACGCCGTGGCGAAGCGGTCGTGGAGATCGTTGAAGTTCGCCATCTCGTAGTTCTTGACGACGATCCCGGTCTCCGCTTCGAACTGCTCGATCAACCCCTGCTTGAACACGAGATTCGTGTTGTCGTCGAGGATCGAGATCTCGGTGCCGGCGTGGTCGGACCCGTCCGGCGCCAGCGGAGCCGACGCTCCGGCGCCCCGACCGGAGGCACGCTCGGATCCGGGCATGACGCAGGCCGACAGGCCGAGCGCACCGGCGGTCGCTCCGGCGCCGAGCACCCGGCGGCGGGTGGCGACCCCGCGGCGGGTGGCGGAACGAGGAGAGAGGGCCATGAGGATCTGCTCCCTTCAGGGGGTGATCTGCTCGGGAGAACCGGTCTCGAGCGAGCGATGGATCGCTTCGATCGCTCGCGTGATGAGCAGCCCCTGGTCCGCGCCGGGAAGGTCGAGGTCCGCGCCGGCGACGAGGTCGAGGAAGTCGCGCATCATGGCGGGCGGCGCACCCTGCGGGCGCCCGCGATGGTCATGGGGGAGTGCGCCCAGGGTGGACGTCCGCTCGGCGGTCGCGTGCCGCCCGCCGGTGTCGTCGATATCGAGGGTGAAGGAGTCGCCCTCGGTCTCGACCTCGAAGCGGAACTCGAAGACCGACGACTTCCCCAGCGGCTGCACCCAGCCGCTGTCGAGGTCAAGGAGCGATCCGTCGGACATCGCGAAGCTCGCCGAGATCCGGTCGTAGGTGTCGACGCCGAGAGAGGGGAGGAGCCGTTTGACCCCCCGGGCGAACACCTCGACGGGCTCGGCGCCGGAGAGCCAGGTGGCCATGTCCAGCGAATGCGGCATGAGGAACCAGGCGGGGCTGGAGAGCGCGGCCCAGCTGAGCATCTGCGTGGGGACGAACAGGGTGTCCTGGAGCAGCGCCCGCTGGGAGAGGAGGGCGTGGCCGCTCTCCTGGATCTGGTGTCGCGCGGCCTGGAACAGCGGGTTCCAGCGGTTCTCGAAGCCGACGACGATGCGGCCGCCGCCCCGTTCCGCGGCCGCGATGATCCGCTGCGCCTCCTCGGAGGTGGTGGCCAGGGGCTTCTCCACCAGCAGGTCGAGGCCCGCCTCGAGGGCGGCCACCGCGGGCTGCTCGTGCGCGAAGTCGGGGGTGGCGACGACCACGGCGTCGAGCTCGGAGCCTCGCTCCAGCAGCTCGTCGATGGATGCCGCGGTGGCGACGTCCGGGTCGGTCGCGAGCTGCGCGGCGCGGGTGGGATTCGGTTCGCAGATCGCGACCAGCTCGGCGCCGGGATGGTCTCGCGTGGTCTCGGCGAAAATCCGTCCGCGCAGGCCGCCGCCGATGATTGCGATGCGGGGAGTCCCCATGTGCGGTACCTCTGTGTACTCGGGTGATAGAATATGTTGGAGGACACTACAAACTATGCCGGGGAACGTCCAGAGTGTTCTCATGGCGAGACACGATCGTGACGGGAAGGGCGGACAGCGGTGGACTGCGTGCGCGAAGCTCGCAGGGGCAGAGGCACGATGACGATGACGGGGGAGGGGCGCCGACGATGAGCGATGCGGTGCTGACCGCGGCGGATCTCGGGCCCGCGAACAGGGCCCGGCTGATCCGGCTCCTGCATCGCGAGGGGCCCCAGAGCAGATCCGATCTCGCCGGTGCCCTCGGCGTCAGCCGAGCCACGGTCTCCACGATCGTGCAACCGGTCCTCGATGCCGGGCTGCTCGTGGAGCTCGCCCCGGTGCAGCAGGGAGCCAGGCCGGGGGCGAGCCGCGCCGGGAAGCCGGCCCGGCCGCTCTGGTTCAGCGATGCCGCGCTGCTGGGATGCGCGTACATCTCCGGCGACGGCCTGCACCAGGCGATCCTCCGGATGGACGGGGAGATCGTGCAGGAACAGCGGGTCCCGCTCGATGAGGACGACCCCATCGGCGGCATCGTCGCCGCTAGCGAGGAGTTCTTCGCGGGGTCCACGGTGCTGGGGCTCGGGATCGCCGCGGCCGGCATGGTCGACACGGACCAGGGCGCGATCCTCGAGATCTACCGGGCCCCCGCCCTCACCGGGATGCCCGTGGCCGCGCTGCTGGGCGAGCGCCTCGGAGTCCCGGTCGTTCTCGACCACCACCCTCGCGTGCAGGCGATCGGCGATCTCTGGTTCGGTCACGGGCGGGAGCTGACCACCTTCGCCTCGCTCCACACGGGCGAGGTGCTCGGCGTGGGCATGGTCCACCACGGCCGGGTCCTCCGGGGCGACCAGGGAGCCGGCGGCGAGGTCGGGCACATCGTCGTGGACCGCGACGGGGAGCGATGCGTGTGCGGCAGGATCGGCTGCTGGGAAACCGTCGCTACCCTGCCGTGGCTGCGCCGCGAAGCCGAGCGGGCGGGCCTCGACGGAGCTGAGGAGATGACCTGCTCCGCGCTCGTCGCGCTGGCCGCGGAGAGTTCACCGGCAGCGGACCTGCTGCAGCGGTACCTCGAGAACATCGCCCTGGGGATCGCCGATCTGGAGCAGATGCTCGGCTTGCAGCGCTACCTGATCCACGGCGACGTCGGGCACGGTGGGCGCCCGGTCGAGGAGGCGCTCGCCGAGGAGCTCGGCCGGATGCTTCCCCGCCGCCGGTCCCTGCCGCAGGTCATCGCCGTGCCCGACGACGACCGGGCGACGCTGTTGGGCGCCGCCGGGCTGCTGCTGTCCTCGCAGTTCTCCTTGGACGTGGATCGGTAGTCCGTCGCCGGTCTTCAGATCCTGATCGCCGGGCGGGCCGGCGCGGCTGCTGTGGGAACCTCATCCGTCCGCACGCTGGCCCACACCGAAAGACTCCGCAGGGTCAGCCACCGCCACGGCAAGCGTCGTGTCCGACTGTCCGTAGTACGCGAACCACTTCCCGCGGAACTTCACCAGTCCCTCCACGAAGGTGACGTTGGAGACGAGCCCGTGGGTGTCCTCGTAGGTCTGCGGCCGCAGCCAGGGTTCCTGCAGGCGCGCCAGCACGGTGGTCGGCTCGGCGGGGTCGATCGCGATCTGTCCGCAGCGATAGTCGACCCCCACGGTCCCGTCCTCGTGCACCAATCGGGTCGCTCCGTTGATCAGCATCATCAGCAGACCGTTGTCGGTGAGCACGGGAGAGGTCCCGATCTCGACGAGGGCCTCGTCGAAGGTGCCGGGCGTGGGCAGATACATGGGCTCGTCGTCGCGGGTCCCCGGGGTCCAGTGGATCAGGTCGTCGCTGGTGGCCCAGTAGATACCACCTTCGCCGAAGTACATCCACCACGTCCCGTGGATCTGCTGGGGCACGATGACGCCGGCCTTGGACCAGTTGTGTCCACGGGGATCGATGGTCTTGAAGGTGTCGAAGTCCTCGAACAGCGGCCCGTGCTTGGTCCAATTCCGCAGGTCGGGCGAGGTCGCCAGGCACAGCTGCGCCATCTGTCGGTCCCAGCCCGTGTAGGTGAGGTAGTAGGTGCCCTCGATGAAAGCGATGCGCGGGTCTTCGCAGCCGAACCGCTCGTAGTCGTGCTCAGGGGAAAGGACGGGGGCGTCTTCGCGCTCGAAGGTGTAGCCATCCGCGCTGGTGGCGATACCGATGTGGGAGACGATGTCGTCCGCGTGCGCCCGGTACAGCAGCACCACCTGGTCGTCGACCACCAGAGCTGCCGGGTTGTAGAGGTTCGAGGACTCCCAGCTGTCGCCCGTCGGACGCAGGATCGGGTTGTTCTCGTACGGGACGAACGGGCCCAGCGGGAACGTGGCGCCGCCGAACAGGGACACGGTGGACATGCTTCTCCTTGACGTTGATCGGATGCGGTGTGACGGCGCCGAGTCAGCCCTTGACCCCGGCACCGATGTCGGACGGGCGGAAGTGCTTCTGGAACAGGCAGAACAGGATCACCACGGGCAGGGCGAGAGCGCAGGCACCGGCGAGGATGACTCCGTTGGGATTGGCTTCCGCCCGTGCCGCGTTCGAGATGAAGTTCGCGAGCGCCACGGCCAACGGCTGGATCGACGCGTCCTTCGTGATGAGGAAGGGCCAGAGGAACTCGTTCCACGGGCCGATGAAGGTGATGAGTACGACCGTGGCGATCGCCGGCTTCACCATCGGGATCGCCACCGACCACAGCACGCGCAGTTCGCCCGCACCGTCGATGCGGGCCGCCTCGAAGATCGACTCGGGAAGGGCCCGGAAGAACTGTCGGAAGATGAACACCGCTGCGGTGTTGATGAGGAAGGGCAGGATCATGCCCGCGTAGGTGTCGCCGAGCTGGTAGTACGAGGCGACCTGCACGTACAGGGGAATCATCAGGAGCTGGAAGGGAACCATCTGCACGCCCAGCATCACCACGAACAAGCTGGTGCGACCGCGCCACTGCAGTCGGGCCAGGGCATACCCGGCGAGCAGCCCGAAGGTCAGGGTGCCCGCGAGCACCCCGAGGGCGAACACGAGGGAGTTGGCGAGCGAGCGCACCAGCGAGATGCGCTCGTTGATGCTCGCGACGTTCTGCAGGGTCCACCCATCGGTGGGGAACAGGTCGCCCGGGGTGTTGGTGGGGTTCTCCTGGAAGGCTCCCACCACCATGAAGTAGAACGGGGCGAAGAAGGCGAGCGCCATGAGGGCCAGCACGAGGTAGAACACGACGTTCTTGAGCGTACGAGGCATGTCAGGACTCCTTCGTGAGGCGAGTCGAGATCAGCGAGAGCAGGCCGACGCCGATCACGAGGAGCACCCCGATCGCCGAGGCGACGTCCGGATTCCCCTGCTGGATGCCCTTCTGGTAGATCAGCAGCACCGGGGAGCTCGAGGCACCGTCGGGCCCGCCGCCGTTGGTGAGTAGGTACGGCTCGGTGAACAGGTTCGCGCCGACGATGATCGACAGGATCAGCACGATCAGGGTGGTCGATCGGACGCCGGGGACGGTGATGTGCCAGAAGCGCTGGAGTGCCCCGGCGCCATCGGTGGAGGCCGACTCGTACAGCTCCCGCGGCACGGCCTGGAGCGCTGCGAGGTACAGCAGGATGTAGAAGCCGAGCTGCTTCCAGGTTACGAACAGAGCTATCGACGGCATGGCCAATGCGTCATTGACCAGCCAGGAGGGTGACGGGGCGAGCGGTCCGAGGATCGAGTTCACGATCCCGTCCTCGGAGAACAGCAGCATCCACACCCCGATCAGGGACACGCTCGCCGTGACGTAGGGGACGTAGAACGCCACCCGGAAGGCGGCGGTCCAGCGGGTGATGGCGTTCAATGCGGAGGCGAGCACCATCGACAGCGAGACGGTGAGCGGCACGTTGATCGCGAGGAACACCACGATGTTCACGAACGATTGCTGGACCCGCGGATCCGTGAGCGCCGCGCGATAGTTCGCCAGGCCCACGAACTCGTGATCGAGACTCACTCCGGGGGCCGCGAAGACGTAGTCGTAGAAGGAGATCCACACGGCGTAGGCCAGCGGATAGGCCATCACCACCGCCAGGAACACGATGTAGGGCGCGGCGATGGCCAGTCCGAACGGCTGGCGGCCGAACAGTCGGGTGATCATGATCGAGCTCCCAGCAGGGTGTCGATGTCGCGGGCGACGGAGGGGAACTCTTCGGAGACTCCGCGTTTGCCGAGGATCACTGACGCCACGTACGCGTCGCGGAACCGTTGCCAGATCTCGATCGCTCCGGAGATGTTGGGGACGTCCGCCACGCGGTCCGACTGCTCGGCAAAGGCGCGGTAGACGGGGTTCTCCTCGAAGAACTGCGGGTGCACCTCGAGCAGGTGGGTGCGCATCGGCAACTGCCCGGTGAGGTCGAGCAGCGTGCGGTCCTGGTCGACGTCGGTCGCGAAGCGGAGCACGTCCCAGGCGGTGCGCTGATTCCGGCTGGAGGTGAAGATCGAGGCGTTCTTGGCGTCGGCGAAGGTGGTGATCTGCTCCGGCGGGACCCCCTCCTGGGTGGGGACGGGCATGATCCCGTAGTCGATGGTGCCGTCGTAGGAGGCGATCGCCCAGGGCCCGGCGATCTGCATCGCGGTGGTGCCCACGGCCATGGCATTGTCCGTGGAGGTCTCCTGCGGGGCGAGCCCGCGCTCGTAGATCTGGGCCCAGAACTCCCCGACGGCCATGCCCTCGGGACCGGCGAAGGTCGCCGAGCCGTCCTCGATGAGACGAGTCCCGTGGGTCTGGGCGAGCAGCAGTGGGTAGTAGTCGAACCAGGACTGGAAGTACTCGGCCGTCGGGGCGGGCCAGATCGCGGAGCGGGAGGCACCCGCATCGACGATCCTCTGTGCTCCGTCGAGGAACGTCTCGTAGGAGGTCATTCCAGGGTCATCGGGATCGAGACCGGCAGCCTTGAAGAGCTTGCGGTTGTACATGATCATCACGGGGTTGGATTTCCACGGCATCTGGTAGTAGCGGCCGTCCTCATGGACGTACCCACGGGCCACCTCGCCCACGCGGTCCTCGATGTACTCGCTCCCGCCGTCGAACGAGGAGAGGTCTACGAGGCCACCCTGGCGGACCCAGTCGGAGGTCGCGGCAGGGGAGACGGCGAACAGCAGATCGGGCGTCGTGCCGGCGACGATGGCGGCGGTGATCGCCTCCTCGGTGCTGGCTCCGGCAGGCACTTCCTGGAGCGTGACCTTCTCGTCGGGGTGATCCACGTTCCAGGCATCGGTGACGGTCTTCCCCCAGGCGAGCTCCTGCTCGTTGTTGGAGGTCCATACGGTGATGGGGCCGCGCGACTGGCGTGCAGCCGCCTGATCCGCGACGACCGGGCGGGAGCAGGCGGAGGTGAGGCTCGCCGCTGCCAGTCCTGCGGCGGCCAACGCCCCGCGGGCGACGGCCCGCCGAGTCGGCCCGGCGGGTGGTGCTTCGGGTGGTGCATGGAGGGACGTCATCGTTCTCCTCGGGTGGACGGGTCCGGCGGGTGTGGGGGCAGGTTCAGACCGGTGGGGGTGGCGGGCCGATGCTGCCGCGGAGGACGACAGTCGGTCCCTCGACACGGACCACGGGGCCCGACGCCCCGCCCAGCGCCTCGAGCAGGGTGCGGACCACGGTGGCGCCGACTTCGTCGGGCCGGGTGGAGACGCTGGTCAGGCCGGGGGAGAGGTGACCAGAGAGATCGGAGTCGTCGAATCCCGTGAGCGAGAGGTCCTCGGGGATGCGCAGACCGCGGCTGCGGGCCAAGGACAACCCGGCGACGGCCATGACGTCATTCGCGTAGACGATCGCGGTGGGGCGTGGCACCTGGTCCAGGAGCTCGGCGGTGCGGGCCTGGCCGGAGGCGGCCGTGAAGTCACCTTCGATGACGAGCGACGGATCCAGTTCGTGTTCGGTCATCGCCGCCGTGAAAGCGGCGCGTCTCTCTGTCGCATGGACGTAGTGCGGCGGGCCGGAGACGTGGGCGATCCGGTGGTGCCCGGCCTCGACGAGCAGGCCCACGAGCTCGTGGATCGCCGTGGCGTTCTCGGCGATCACAGCCGGAAGGGTCATGCCGTCGTCCTCGAGGAGAGGCTCCGGCCGGGTCGGGGCCAGCATCACGGCGGGGAGCCCCAGCGCGCGCATGAG
Organism: Brachybacterium sacelli; assembly: GCF_017876545.1. Lineage (NCBI taxonomy): Bacteria > Bacillati > Actinomycetota > Actinomycetes > Micrococcales > Dermabacteraceae > Brachybacterium > Brachybacterium sacelli. The sequence continues at coordinate 1,584,573 of NZ_JAGIOD010000001.1, forward strand.
AGCGGGCCGGCGGTCGCCGTGCTTGATGTCCAGCAGGATCACGCCGTCGACGCGTCCGGCGGCATACCGCGTGTATGCAGCGGTCTCGTCCTCTTCTGTGGTGACGACGCTGAGCAGCAGGCCCATCCCGGCCTCCGCGAGCACTGCTTCGCACCCGGCGATGAAGCGGGGGAAGAAGGGGTCGGCGGAGATGATCTCCGGGCGACGCGCGATGACGAGCCCGATGGTGGCGGTGCGCGAGCTGGCCAGGGCACGGGCACTCTCACTCGCCGTCCACCCGAGACTCTCCGCCGACTCGAAGATCCGCTGACGGGTGCCCTCGGAGACGGGGCGCTTGCCCGAGTACGCGAAGGAGACCGTCGCCTTGGAGACACCGGCACGGCGCGCGACGTCACCGATCGTCGCTCTGTGCGATGACGTCATCGCCCACCTCCTCGTGCCGTGCTGGGAAGTTCGCAACTGGGACCCGCCGATGCAAACCGGTTTGAGTGGCGTCCATGCAAGCGGTCGGAGAACGCTCTGTCAAGACCCCGAGGCCGGATGATCGCGCGAAGTCCGATGCGCGGAGCGCGGCGTCGACGCGGTGCCGGTGATGTCCGGGATCGCCCCCATCACCGCTCTCGCGTTCCTGACCGCCGGCTTCGTGTACGGGAAGCTCTCGGGATCGGTCGGGTCCATCCGGCGCGAGACGGGCACCCTCATGGCTCACGGAGTCAAGGAGCTCGGCCCCGTCATCGCCCTGTTCTTCTTCATCTCCCAGTTAGTCGCCTACTTCCAGCGGACGAACATCGCCGGGATGCTCGCGGTGTGGGGCGCGAGCATGCTCCAGGCGATCAACCTGCCGATCCCGCTGCTCCTGGCACTGCTCATCGTCGTGGTCGCCATCATGTGTGCTCGAGGAGACCGCCCGGTTGGACAGCGCGAACTCCTTCCAGACCTTCTGGACGCAGCTCAGGAATCGCCAGAGGGGACCAGGATCTGTACCCCCGCATCGGCGAGCGCGTCGGCCAATTGCGCTGGTGGTGGCGCATCTGTGATGAGGTAATCGGCTGCGGCGAGAGGCGCGACCTCGGCGAAGAGCCGCTTCTCGAACTTCGAGGAATCGACCATCAGGGCGGTGATGTCAGCGCGCTCCATCATCGAGCCCATCATCTGTGCCTCGCCCGGGTCGCCGGTCGAGAATCCCCTGTCTGCGGAGATAGCACCGACACTGATGAGGGCGATGTCTGCAGCGATGGAGATGTGCCCTCCGTTGGGGGAGAGGCCCAGGGACAGTGCGCCCACGGTGGCCTGAGATCCGATGCGTACCCGACCGCCGAGGAGGTAAAGCTCGCGGAGGCAGGCTGGATCGATCACGCTCGGGATCAGAACATTGTTCGTCGCGACTGTCAGGTCGCGCAGATCTGCGAGGCGCCGGGCGACGGCGAGCCCTGTCGATCCCGCGTTGACGATGATCGATGAGCTGTCGGAAACCAGTCCCACGGCTAGGTCGGCGATGGTCTCCTTCGCTTCGTTCTGCACTTCCTGCCTCACGTTCACCGTCAGCTCGGGCCACGCAGTGGTCGCTTTGCTCATGGCACCCCCGCGCGTGCGGACCACCTTGCCTTCGGTGCTCAGAGCATCGAGGTCGCGCCGGATGGTGTCGGCTGATACGTCGAACCGCTTGGCGAGCTCGGTCACCGTGACGTGCCCCGAGGTCGAAACGATCGCCTCGAGCTCGGATTTCCTGCCTGCTGGCAACATCCTGTTCTCCCTCCGACCTCAGCGGCCCGGTCTTGAGTCGTGCTCGGCCCGGGTGGAGGGCCGCGCGTGATTGTGCGTTCGCTGCGGATCGCGGGAGCGCTATCTCGCGAACCACCGAATGCGCACTTTGACGCAGAATAGCGCACTTGATGCTGGTAGTGGCGCGACTTTGCGCCTCTTGTTGCTGGGTCGAGGTGCCACAGTCCCCCAAGCCCAGGCGCCAATCCATGGTTGACAGGTGATCTGCGCCTCGCCTACTGTCCTCGCCATGCCCGCAGAAGCGCGCATAAGACAGCAAAGAGTGGCAGTAAGTCGCAACAGGAGGTTGTCATGAGCAACGGTGCTCTGGGTCGCCGCACGGTCCTCGCAGGGGTGGGAGCCGCCACTGCGGCGGGAGCTCTGACCGCGTGCGGAGGATCGGGTGGATCTGGCGGTGACGGGAAGCTCGAGTTCCAGCAGTGGTGGGAGCCGGAGCTCCCGGACGGGTTCCTGCGCGGTCTGATGGATGAGTTCGAGGACTCGCACGAGGGAATCACCGTGGAACTGCTCTCCGGGCCCTACGCAGCAACGAAGGAGCAGCTGATCGCCGGAGCAGCGTCCCGCACGATGCCCGATGTGATGGGGCTGGACGGGGCATGGGTCAACAGCCTCGCTGAGCAGAAAGCGCTGGCGGACCTCGATCAGCTCATGGCCGATGCGTCCTACGATGGCTCAGATCTGGCTGCCACGGTCGAGTTCGATGGCGCTGCGCGGATGATCCCGGTCGCGAACTTCCCCTACATCCTGTTCATGAACCGCGATGTTCTCAGCAAGGCCGGCGTCGACGAGCCTCCTGCGACACGGGAGGAATTCTCAGCTGCCGCGCAGGCAGCGGTCGACGTCGACGGCAATGCCCAGGGGTGGGTGCTCCCCTTGTCGCTCGAGGCGCCCAACGGCGTGCAGAACGACGTCATGTCCTGGCTGTGGGCGAATGGCCAGTCGATGCTCTCCGACGGGAAGCCAGCACTGGAGAGCCCTGAGGTCCAGAGCGCCGTCGATTTCATCCTCGAGCTCGACGAGCAGGGACTCATCGCCCCAGGTTCCGCAACGCTGAAGGAGCAGGACAAGGTCGAGGAGTTCAGTTCAGGGCGTGCAGCAATGATCGTGGACACCATCGCGCATGTGAATCTGCTCCGCGAGGGGTCACCAGACCTGGACTTCGAGGTTGCCGCGATGCCCCGGAGCGAAGATGCCGACGGAGAGCCCGGTGTCACCTACGGCAGCTGGGGAATCGGCGTCGCAGAAGCATCCGAGAACAAAGACGCCGCGTGGAAGCTCGTCGAGTTCCTCATGAGCGAAGACGTCAACTCGCGGATCGCGACGGCCGCCAACGCTTTCCCCGGCAACTCCGCAGCGGTCCCCGACAGCGTCGAAGAGGACGAGGTGATCAAGGCCGCCTTCGACGTCTGGCAGAGCGGAACTCCGATCAACGAGTTCGTCGGCCTTCCTGTCGCCGAACAGTTGATGCGCGACTTCGCCGAACAGCTGCAGAAGACGCTCGAAGGATCGCAGGTCGTGGACCAGGCGCTGACAGCAGCGCAAGAAACATGGATGGCCCAGTTCTGACCCCGAGTCATCGCGCGTTTCGATCTGACTCCGTCGAAGGAGAACTCATGACCACATCCACTGCCGTAGACCCTTCGCGTGGGTCGTTGCCCGAGCGGCCACATGGCCGCAACCGGCACAGTGTCCACGGATCGCCGCTTCGCCCGTACGCCTTCCTCACCCCGACCCTCCTCGTCATGCTCGTGCTCATGGTGGTTCCGATCGTCATGGTCATCTGGTACTCGTTCCAGGACTCGGCAGTCACCATCCCGTCCACGGAATTCGTCGGCCTGGAGAAGTACCGTCAGGTGCTCTCCGACGGCACCTTCTGGACGGCGACCGCGAACACCGCGCTCTTCGCCGGCATCAGTGTCATCGCCCACTTCATCATCGGCATCGGATTCGCGACCCTGCTGAACTCCGAGCTGCTCAGCCCGCTGGTGCGAGCGATCTTCCGCACGGTGTTCATCCTGCCCTGGCTCTTCACCGTCGCCGTCGTGGCGGTGCTGTGGCGCATGCTGCTGAACCCGAACGGCATCGTGAACTATCTGGTCACCACGTTCGGCATCACCGATTCCGGCGTCGAGTGGCTCGCGAACTCGAGCACCGCACTTCCCATCATCATCTTCATCAACATCTGGTGCGGTTACCCCTTCTTCATGGTCAGCCTGCTCGCCGGGCTCCAAGGGATCCCGAAGGACCTCTACGAAGCGGCTCGTGTGGACGGCGCCGGCATCATCCATCAGTTCTTCCACGTCACCATCCCGCAGCTGCGCCCGATCATCCTCAGCATGGCCATCCTCGACTTCATCTGGACTACCCAGCAGTTCGCTCTGATCTGGATGACGACCGGCGGGGGCCCCGTGGACAGCACGGAGATGCTGAGCACCTACACGTACAAGCTCGCGTTCTCGACCTACGACTTCAGCGCGGCGTCCGCCAGCGCAGTCGTCGTCCTACTGCTCTCGATGATCCTCGCGGTCCTGTACGTCCGTCAGCAAAGGGCGCGTGATTGAGATGACTGCCCTGCGCGAAAGGACGACACCTCAGATGTCCCACGCCCACAGCACCACCGACCGCGGCCCCGCGCCTGCTGCGCTGCGCCGCCCCCAGAGGAGCGCAGCGCCCAAGAGGATCGGCATCCATGCGCTGTTGATCGCGTGCGCTCTCTTCCCCGCACTGCCGATCGTCTGGATGGCTTCGACGTCGTTCAAGCCGAACGGGCAGGTGTTCGACTGGCCGCCGAAGCTCATCACCTCGGCCATGAACTTCGACTCGTACGCCGCGATCTTCGCCGATGGTGGCAAGCTGCGCTTCTTCCTGAACAGTTACGTCGTGGCCGGATCCGTCACGGTGCTGACACTGCTGGTCTCGGTGCTCGCCGCCTACGCGCTCAGCCGCTACGAGTTCCCCTTCAAGCGGGCCCTGAACGTTCTCATCATCTCGGTGCAGGCCGTCCCGCCGATCACCTTGCTGATCCCGTACTTCGGACTCGTCGTCACGCTGGGGCTTTATGACACCTATGGCGGGCTGATCCTCACGTACATGGTGTTCACGCTGCCTTACGCGATCATCATGATGACCGGGTACTTCAACACCCTTCCCAGAGAGCTCGACGAAGCCGTCATGGTCGACGGCGCCGGCCCGCTCACGGTGCTCTTCCGGATCCTGCTGCCGATCTCCGTCCCCGGGCTCGTGTCCGTTGGTGTCTATACCTTCATGATCGCGTGGAACGAGTACTTGTTCGCACTCACCCTCACTCGCACGAACGAGATGCGGACCGTGCCGATCGGCATCCAGCTGCTCATGGGACAGCACTCCTACGACTGGAGCCAGATCATGGCGATGAGCATCCTCGGCTCCATTCCGATTCTGGTGCTGTTCACCTTCTTCCAGCGGTACTTCCTCAGCGGGATGTCCGCCGGAGCGGTCAAGGCCTGACCACCCGGGTCGGCCCGCATCCGAAGCCGGCCCACCCCTGAACCCCCGGGCGAGAGCGTCCGGGTCCGACGAAAGGACCGAGCGAATGCTCATCAACGGAATCGATCTGCTGACCACTGCGAATGAGAACTCCTTCGCGGTGCCGGCGTTCAACATCAGCGACTGGGCGATGATGCGGGGAATCATCGAGATCAGCGAAGAGCTGGACAGTCCACTCATCGTCGCAATCCACCCCGACGAGCTGGCGCACGCGGGCGAGGACGTCATGCCGTCGATCATCCAGGCGTCCCGGAAGGCATCGGTCCCGGTGGCGATCCACTTCGACCACGGCACCACCTACGAGCAGATGCTGCAGGCAGTGCGCACCGGCTTCACCTCCGTGATGCTCGACGGCTCCATGCATGAGTACGAGCAAAACGTCGAGCTCACCCAGCAGGCCGTCGGTGTGGCCCACCCGCTGAGACTGTCCGTCGAGGCGGAGCTCGGCACCATCGGCAAGACCGACGACGAGGCCGAGGCGGGCACCGACGACATCATCTACACCGACCCCGAGGTGGCGCGGGACTTCGTCGAGAGGACCGGGGTGGACAGCCTCGCAGTGGCCATCGGTACCCGGCACGGGATCTACCCCTCCCACCTTAAGCCGGAGCTGAAGCTCGATCTGCTCAAGGAGCTGAAGGCCGCGGTGTCGATCCCCCTGGTGCTCCACGGCGGCTCCAACAACCCCGACGACGAGATCGCAGAGGCCGTGACGCTCGGGGTCAACAAGATCAACATCTCCAGCGACATCAAGGTCGCCTACCACCAGAAGATGCGCGAGGTGCTGCAGGACGGCGGCATGCGGGAGCCCAACGTCATCCAGCCCGACTGCGTCGGGGCCATGAAGGAGACCGCTGCCCACAAGATCCGCCTGTTCGCTGCCGACGGCAAGGCCGCGCTCTACCCGCGGCTCACCGACCTGCGCTGAGGGGGCGACGCTGATGACCCCATCGATCGTGCTGGGATTGGGCGGCTGTCTTGACAGCGAGGTCGCCCTCGACCCGTCGAGACTGCAGGCGCTGGTCGACGACCACGCCCTCTCGCTGGCAGAGATCCGGCAGCCGACCACACTCACAACAGAACGTGATCTGCTCATCAGCGTCCTGGACTTCCTGCGGGACGGCGTCGGCGGCGAGCGCTACGTCTCAACCGTCGACGCCGTCCTCGACTTCGAGAGCCACTTCGAGCACGCGACGACCCTGGGCGGGACCAACGTGCGAGCCGGTCGGACCTTGGCGCAGCTGGGACACCCGAACCTGCTCCACGTTCCCGGCCGGGACGAGATCTTCGAGAGCCTGCTCGTCGAGGGCTCCACCGTGCCGGCGCGGACGCCTCCCGCGGAGTACGTGCCGCACCTGATCGTCCAGTACCCCGAGGGACTGCGCCTGCAGTTGAGCGACGGGGCTCTCGAAGCAGCGCACGCGAACCGCGTGATCCTCGTACACGACCCGGTCAGCGAGCTCACCCCGCTCCACGACACCCTGCCGGAGTGGCTGCAGCCCGGGGGAGTGGTCGTGCTCTCCGGGCTGAACTCGATCCGGGACGAGCGGATTCTCGAGGATCGTCTCGTCACGCTCCGCGGCATCCTCGACGACGCTCCCTCCGGCCTGCGGGTCCTCTATGAGGACGCCGACTACCACGTGCCCAGCTTCCGCCGCAGAGTGTGGTCGGAGATCGCCCGCAGAGCCTCCGTGGTCGGGATGAACGAGGACGAGCTCGCGTCCTTCACCGGCCGACCTGTGGATGTCACGGATGCCGAGCAGATCGCCGCTGCACTCGAGATGGTGCTGGATCACCTGCCGGGAGGTGTGGTGATGGTGCACTCGAAGTACTGGGCCCTTGCCGCTGGAGCTTACGCTCACGAGCTCGACGGAGCACTCGAGAACGGGATCCTCGCTGCCGGGGGGAGGTTCCTCGATGGCGACGACGCGCAGGCGAGCTCGCTCGAGACGGTGCGAGCTCGCCCGCGGAGCCTCCACGGAAAGGCCGTTGCCGCGACGTTGCCCGCGCTGCTGGCCGCTCCGGTCACGGTGGTGCCGGCGCGCGAGCTCCGCACCTCGACCCCCACGACCATCGGCCTCGGCGACACCTTCCTCGGCGGGTTCATCGCCGGGCTCGTCGAGGCCGGTGCACTGCTGGAACCTTCATCGACTCGGGTGATCTCATGAAACCCGCACATCTCGACCGCAACCAGCCACCGGGACGCTTCTACCGAGGCGGTGCACGGATCGCCGCGTTCCGTGAAGTGGCCGTGCACGGGGAGTTCGAGCCCGAGGATTGGGTGGGCTCGACCACGGAAGTCACGGGGGAGCCGGGCCTGGGCCTGTCCGTCCTGCCCGACGGGCGTTTGCTGCGCGACGCGATCGCTGCGGACCCCGTGGCGTGGCTCGGCGCCGAGCACGTCGCCGCGTTCGGCGAAGACACTGAAGTGCTCACCAAGCTGCTCGACGCCGGAGAACGCCTGCCCGTGCATATTCACCCCAGCCGCGAGTTCTCCGAGGAGCACCTCGGACTGACGCATGGCAAAGCGGAGGCCTGGGTCTACCTCACCGATGGGGAGGCCCACATCGGATTCCTCCCCGAGGTGACCCGCGACCAGGTGCTGCCCCTGCTGAGAGCGGGGGAGACCGCCCCGGTGCTCGAGCTGATGCACCAGCTCACCGTCACGGCAGGGGACGTCGTGTACTGCCCGCCAGGCATCCCGCACGCGATCGGCAGCGGCTCGTTCATGGTCGAGGTGCAGGAGCCTGCCGATCTCTCGATCTTCCTGGAGTGGAAGGACTTCCCGCTGCCCGGAGGAGCGGGAGGACATCTGGGACTCGACGACGAGACGGCCGCAGGAGCGGTGGTGGCTGGGATCGAGCGGGCGGTGGTCGACCAGTTCGTCTCCGCGGGAGGCGGGACGACGGGTGATCTGCTGGACGGGGCCAATGCGCCGTTCCGCGTCGATCGGCTGCGAGCGGGTGACGAGATCGAGGCGGGGTTCGCCGTCCTCATCGTGACCGCGGGTGCGGGGCGTGCGAAGAACGAATCAGGTGATCTGATCACACTGGACAGAGGGTCGGCGTTCTCGGTACCGCACGTATGGGGATCAGTGACGATCGACGGACTCGAAGACCTGGAAGTGATCGTGGCTCGGCCGCCAAATCCCGCATGAGCTGCGTTCAGGAGCCGACGGTGTGAGTGGCACTCGCGGAGAAGTCGTAAAACGCACCCGCCGATAGTTCCCGCCTCAGTTGTCCCGAAGCATCCACACCCGCCGCAGGGGGACGCGTTCGGCGATGTCTTCTGGCAACTTCTCGTAGTTGCGCGGCGCTGAACCCTGAAGTCCTCCGGTCACGAAGGCATCACGTTCGGCGGACCCCTCGCCATGCACACGTTTGCGTGCCACGCTCCCGGGCACCAAGCTCAAGAGATGAGGGAGAACAATGGCTGTTCTTGACTGGGTCGTCATCGCCGGCTACTTCGTCGTGATGGTCCTGATCGGGCTCTACGCGAAGTCGAAGATCAGCGACGCCTCGGACTTCTACGTCGCCGGCGGGAAGCTGCCTGCCTGGCTGGTGGGCATCTCCCATCACATGTCCGGCTACTCCGCCGCGGTCTTCGTGGGCTACGCCGCGCTCGCCTACACCACCGGCTTCGCCGTCTACGTCTGGTGGGCTCTGAGCATCACCGTGGCCTGCAGCATCGGCGCCTGGCTGTTCGCGCCGCGCTGGCCCCGCCTGCGGCGCAAGCTCGGCATCATCTCGCCGCTGGAGTACCTGGCCACGCGCTTCAACGTGCCCACCGAGCAGCTGCTCGCGTGGTCCGGCGCGCTGTTGAAGGTGTTCGACGTGGCGGCGAAGTGGGTGGCCAGCGCCATCCTCCTGCAGGTCTTCGCGGGCCTGCCGATGGTGTGGGGGATCCTCGTGGTCGGCGGCGTCACCATGGTCTACTCCACGATCGGCGGGATCTGGGCGGACGTCCTCACCGACCTCGGCCAGTTCATCATCCAGTTCATCGCGGCCATCGCGATGCTCCTGATCGTCCTCGTGAAGCTCGGCGGGATCTCCTCGCTGTGGACCATGTGGGATCAGCTGCCTTCCGGCCACGCCCTGCCCTTCAACGACGACCTCACCCTCTGGTTCTTCCTCGCCTACTGCGTCATCTCCACGCTGTCCTACAACGGCGGCACCTGGAACCTCGCGATGCGCATGATCTCCACCGCTGACGGTGCTGCGGCACGCCGCTCCATGATCTTCTCCGGCGTCCTCTACCTGATCTGGCCGCTGGTGCTGTTCGTGCCGATGTGGGCGGCTCCGATCTTCCTGCCGGACCTGGCCGATCCCGAGCAGTCCTACGCACTGCTGGCCCAGCAGCTGCTGCCCGCCGGGCTCATCGGCCTCGTGCTCGCCGGCATGTTCTCGCACACCATGGCGATGACCGCTTCGGACGCGAACGCGATCTCCTCGGTGGTGGTGCGGGACATCATCCCGGTGCTGCGCCGGGACCGCGGCTTCCTGCCGGAGCGGAGCGAGCTGTTCATGGCCCGCCTGACCACGTTCCTGTTCATCACCCTGTCGATGGGCATCGCGCTCACGGCAGATAGCTTCGGCGGCGTGCTCGGCCTGCTCATCGCCTGGTTCGGCGCCCTCGTCGGACCGATCGCAATCCCGATGCTGCTGGGGCTCCTGCCGGCCTTCCGGCGGTCCGGCTCGGCGGCGGCGATCACCTCGTGGGCCGTCGGCCTCGTGATCTTCGCGCTCAACAAGTACGTGCTCGCCGGCCCGATCGCCGAGCTCGGCACCGCGACGGAGCAGACGCTCACGGTCACCGCACCCGTGGTGAGCTCGATCATCGTGTTCATCGCCTACGGGTTCCTCCGCCCGGCGCACAGCGCGCAGGTCGACGAACTGGTCGAGTCCCTGAACCACGATGATCCGGCCCCCGGACCGGCTGACGCGGCGACTCAGGAAGCCACCCGATGAGCGCGCTGCGGGGCCACCTCGAGCGCGACGTGCTCGGCTGGTGGAGCAGGGAAGGGGCAGACGACCACCTCGGCGGAGTCCACACCTGCTTCACCAACCGCGGCGAGCCCACCAGCAGCGAGAAGTACACGTGGTCGCAGGGACGCTGGGCCTGGACCTGCGCGCTGGTCGCCGATGAGATCGACACCGGACGCCTCACGGGAGACAGCACCCTCTGGCGGGGCAGAGCGTCCCGCACCGCCGAGTTCCTCGCCGCCCACGCGTTCCTGCCGGACGATCGCACCAGCTTCCGCCTCAGCGATGCCGGGAAGAAGCTGCCGGACGAGAACGGTGAACTGGCCACGAGCGTCTTCGCCGATCTCTTCGCCGTGCTCGGCCTGGCCGGTGCGGCACGCGGCGCCGGCGAGAGGGCCCACGGCTGGCTCTCCCAGGCTCACCGCACCCTGACCGGCGCAGAGACCTCCCTGCGCGCCCGGACCGCGAAGAGCGCCCCGTACCCGGTGCCGCTCGGGTTCCGGGACCTGGCCGGTCCGATGACGCTCGTCCATGTCGCCGGGGAGCTGCACCGAGCGGACGCCTCCGACGACGCACGTCGAGTCACCGCCGACGCCCGGACAGCGCTGATCGGGGGAGAGGAGGCGTTCCTCGGCGACGACAGCTGGTGGGAGTTCCGCCCAGATGCCGCCACCGAACATGACACCCTGCTGGCCCGGCACGTCACCCCTGGGCACCTGCTCGAGCTGCTGTGGATGCTCGTGCACGTCGGCGACCAGCTGCCGCAGCTCGCGATCCCGGAACCGACGCTCACTGCGCTCGCCGTGCGCGCGCTCGAGACGGGCTGGGACGAGGCGGAGGGTGGGCTGCTGCGCTACGTCGACCGCGACACCGGCGGCGCCCCCGTTGGCCGCCTGCTCGATACCCCGTACGAAGCCCTCGTGGAGCACACCTGGGACACCAAGCTCTGGTGGGTGCACGCTGAAGCGATGTACGCGACGGCCCTGCTCGCCCACCGCACCGGCTCCCGGGAGCTCACCCGTTGGGCCGAGCGGGTGCGCGAGTACACGCTGGGCACGTTCCCAGACCCGGACGGCCAGGAATGGATCCAGATCCGGTCCCGCGACGGCAGCCCGCTGGACGAGGTGGTGGCGCTCCCGGTCAAGGACCCGATGCACATCGCGCGCTCGCTCCTGCTGCTGAATGCGCTCGAGCACGACATCGCGATGGACCACACCACGCCCGCCATCACCACGCCCGCCAACACCACGACCACCGAGGAGACTTCACTGTGACGACCCCTGACTTCCCCCTGGAGATCCACGCGCTCCCCACCGCCCAGGAGATGGGTGTCGCGGCAGCGGCGGCAGCCGCCCCGATCCTGCGTGAGGCCATCGCCGCACGCGGCAGCGCCCGGTTGATGCTCGCCGCCGCCCCCAGCCAGTCCGCCACGCTCCAGGCGCTCGCGGCCACCGAGGATCTCGACGTCAGCGCGATCGACTGCTTCCACATGGACGACTACCTCGGCCTCGCCCCGGACGCGCCGCAGGGCTTCGGCAACTGGCTCGAGCACGAGCTGTTCCGACGCGTCACCCCGCGCAGCTTCCACCGCATCGACGTCACCGCCGACCCGGAAGCTGCGGCCGCGACCTACCGCGAGGCGATGGGGGAGGAGCCCTTCGACGTCACGCTGTGCGGACTCGGGGTGAACGGCCACCTCGCCTTCAACGACCCACCGGCGGACTTCGCGGACCCGCTCTCGGCGCGCGTGGTCGAGCTCGATGAGGTCTCCCGCCAGCAGCAGGTCGACGAGGGCCACTTTCCCTCGCTCGATGCCGTGCCCGTCCACGCCATCACCGTCACCATCCCGCGCCTGCTGAACGCCCGACGTATCGTCGCCTCCGTCCCCACGGCCGTGAAGCGCCAGGCGGTCCACGACGCCGTGCACCAGCCGATCACCGGTGCGCACCCCGGCACGGCGCTGCGTACCCACCCCGATGTCCACCTGTTCGTCGATGCGGAGGCAGATCCCCGATGACCACCGATCCCGCAGCTCTCGCGAGCGAGTACTTCGAGACCATCACCGACCTCATGGCCCGCATCCGCACCGAGGAGCAGACCGCCGTCGCCGAGGCGGCGCGCCTGCTGGCGGACCAGATCGCCGCGGACCGCCTGATCCACGTCTACGGCCCCGGCGGCCACTCGAACCTCGCCTCGCAAGAGGTGTTCTTCCGTGCCGGCGGGCTCATGCACGTCTCCGCGATCCTCGACGAGGGCACCCTGCTCTCCGGCGGCGCCCTGCGCTCCATGGCGATCGAGCGCACCCCCGGCTACGGCCGGATCGTCATCGAGGACAACCAGCTGGGGCCGGGCGACCTGCTGATCCTCGTGAACGCCTACGGGATCAACACCGCCCTGATCGATGCGGCGCTCACCGCGAGGGAGCACGGCTGCACCCTGATCGGCGTCTCCAGCCGCGTCCACGCCGACTCCACCGCGCCGGAGCATCCCGCGCGCCACCCCTCGAGACAGAACCTGCACGATGTCGTGGACCTGCACCTCGACACCAAGGTCCCCGTCGGGGACGCAGCGATCGAGATCGACGGGGTCGCCGAGCGCACCGGCGCCGTCTCCACCTTCGCGAACGCCTTCACCATGAACTGGCTGATGATGAGCACCGTCGCCGCGCTCGCCGAGCGCGGCATCGACCCGCCGATCTGGCGCTCCGGCAACGCCCCCGGAGGGGACGAGGCCAATGGGCAGTTCATCGCGAACTTCACGGGACGGGTGAGATCGCTGTGAGCCCGCTCGTACGCGGTCTCGACCCGGTCACCGGGGACGTGCTGGAGATCACGGCCGACGCGACGATCACCCAGATCGACCGTCGACCGGGCCCGGCAGGCGAGGAGCTGCCGTACCTCGCACCCGGCTTCATCGATCTCCAGGTCAACGGCTTCGCAGGGATCGACGTCAACGGACCGGAGGTCACCGCCGAGCGCATCGCCGAGATCACGGCAGCGCTCGCCCGGATCGGCGTCACCACCTGGGTGCCTACCATCGTCACCGCCTCCGAGGAGGCGATTCGCCATGCGCTGCGCTGTGTCGCCGAGGCTCGCGCCTCGTCGCCGCAGCTCGCCCACGCAATCCCCTTGGCCCACGTCGAAGGCCCGTTCCTCTCCGACCAGGACGGCCCCCGCGGAGTGCACGATGCCGCGCAGATCCGTCCGATCGACCCCGAGGAGGTCGCCCGCTGGCAGCAGGCTGGGCCGGTCGGGATCGTCACGCTCTCCCCACACACCGACGACGCCCCCGCACAGATCGCCCGCATCGTCGGCCTCGGCGTGCAGGTCGCCATCGGCCACACCCATGCGACCGGACCGCAGATCACCGCCGCCGTCGATGCCGGCGCGAGCCTGTCCACGCACCTGGGGAACGGGATCTTCCCGCAGCTGCCCCGCCACCCCAACCCGCTCTGGACCCAGCTCGCCGAGAACCGCCTCACCTGCGGTCTCATCGCCGACGGGCACCACCTGCCGGCAGAGACCCTGGAGGTCATGCTGCGCGCCAAGGGTGTGGATCGGGCGTTCCTGGTCTCCGACGCGACCGAACTCGCCGGCAAGGATCCCGGCCGCTACCAGACCGCCGTGGGCGGCACGGTGGAGCTCACGGCCGACGGGCGCCTCGCCTACGTGGGCACCGAACTGCTGGCCGGCGCTGCCTCCGACGTGGCCGCCGGCCTGCGGTTCGTGCTGCGCTCGACGAGCCTGTCCCTGCCGGATGCCCTCGCGCTCGTGACCCGCACTCCGGGCCGCATCCTCGGCCGCGACACCACATTGCGCGTCGGGGCCCCTGCGGACCTCGTGACACTCACGGACGACGGGACGATCCAGGGCGTGTGGCAGCACGGCGTGGAAGCCTCGCCCGCATGATCACGGTCGGAGCTGCCGTCGAGCCGCTGGGCATCACCTCGCCGGTGCCCATGTCGGGCTTCGCCGCCCGCACGGAACCGAGCGCGGGGGAGCACGACGTGCTCGGCGCCCGAGCTCTGGCGATGGATGAGATCGTGCTGATCGCGATCGACGTGTGCGCACTCGAGGAAGGAACATGCCGAGCCATCGCCGGGGGCGTGCGGCCCGAGGCGCCGGAGCAGGTGATCGTCACCGCGACCCACACCCACGCCGGCCCGTGCTCCACGCCCACCCGTCTCACCCGCTGCGAACCCGAGATCGAGCAGGCGATCATCGACGCCGCGATCGCAGCCGGTGCGTCGGCCCGAGGTTCCCGCCGGTCCTGCACGATGGAGTACCGCGCCGCGCACGGGGTGGGCGTCGCCTTTGACCGTCGGCATGCGGACCGTGCGGTGGATCCTCCGGTGCAGATGCTGCAGTTCACGGCGGTGGGCAGTGGGGGAGTGCCTGGCGGTGCCGGCGCCGGACGCGTGGTCGCCAGCCTGCTCACCTATCCCTGCCATCCCGTCGTGCTCGACGGCACGAACCGCCTGCTCTCCGGGGACTACGTGCACCCCCTGCGGGAACGGATCGAGGCCGAGAATCCGGGCTCCATCGCCGTCTTCGCGACCGGTTGCGCGGGGGACATCAACACCGGGCACAGCGCCGAGGCGTCCTACTCGCTGCAGGGTTCGACGAGCCGCACCTTCGCCGAGGCGCATCGAGTGGGGACGAGGGTTGCGGAGGCTGCGCTCGCCGCGGACCCAGCCGGCGTCGGCACTGCTGGCGAGGGGGCCAGTGCCGCGGACCCGATGGGCGCGGGCACGGCTGGCGCGGACCCTGCTAGCGGCTCCCGGGACATGGGCCCGGCGTCCCTCGTGACCGCACCGGTCACGGTCGCGATGACCCGGCCTGATGCCGCACGGGTCGCCGAGGACAGCGCCGCGTGGACACGAGACCTGGCAACGGCCGAACCTGGCCGCGCCACGCTCCTGAGCCTGTGGCTCGACTGGGCACGCGCCGTCCCCGAGGGCGCCGACTGGACCGGCCGCGTGAGCGCGTTCCGGCTCGGAGACGTCACCGTCGTGGCTCTGCCCGGTGAGCCGTTCCTCGCCGTCGCCGAACAGATCAGCGCACAGGTCGATGGCCCCTGCGTGGTGCTCGGCTATGCCGACGGCTGCCCCGGGTACTTCCCGACCATGGGGGAGTATCCCCACGGCGGGTACGAGGTGGAGGATGCTCATCGGTACTACGGCATGCCGGGCCCGTTCGCGGCCGGCTCGGCCGAGATCCTGGTGGAGAAGGCGGTGGAGGTATGTCGGGCGCTCGGGTGAAGAAGGCGCCGACGATCGTGGAGATCGCCCACGAGCTCGGCGTCTCTCCATCGACGGTCTCCCGAGCCTTCACTGCCCCGCGTCTGTTGAAACCGGAGACGGTGGAGCGGATCCGGGCCGCGGCCGCTGAGCGTGGCTACGTGCCCAACGTCCACGCCCGAGCGCTCAGCACCGGGGTGCCGCGCACGATCGGTCTGATCGTCCCCGACATCGCGAACCCCTTCTTCCCACCGATGATCCGCGCTGCCCAGCGCACCGCTGAAGAGACCGGCCACACCGTGCTCATCGCCGACACCGACGGCGATGTGGAGCGCGAGAAGCGGACCATCGAACGCCTCACCGCCCAATCCGAGAGCCTCATCATCGCCAGTTCCCGCCTGCCTTCGGCGCAACTGTGCGAGCTCACGGCGAGGCGCAGGGTCCTGTTCATCAACCGCGACGAGCCTGAGACAGCCCGGATCCTGGTGAGTTCGCGGGATGCGCTCGGCCAGTGCATGGCTCGACTGCTCGAACTGGGTCATGAACGCTTCGTCTACGTGGGCGGGCCGGAAGGGTCATGGTCCGACGGTGAGCGGCGCGGCATCGTCGAGGAGTCCCTCGCTGGCTCCGGCGCGACGCTCGAGTCGATGCGGATCCCGAGCGGCACCTACGCCGACACGATGGCAGCCGCCGACCAGATCCTCGCCGGCTCTCCGACCGCCGTGGTCGCCTTCGACGACGTCATCGCCCACGCCGTCATCGATCTGCTGCATGACCGCGGGGTCTCCGTGCCGGGTGCGGTGAGCGTGGTGGGCTGCGACGACACCGTGGCACTGACCACCCAGCCGCCATTGACGAGCATCGCGCTCAAGGTGGCCGACGCGGCGCGGTTGGCCGTGCGGACCGTCGTGGAAGGGCAGGTGAGCGAGATGCTCACGCCCCAGCGGATCGCGCTGCAGGGGGAGCTGGTGGAGCGGGCAACGGTGGCGGCGGTCGGTTGAGTGATCCTCGACCGCGTGCGGTCACGACAGCATGACCTCATATGGCAAGCGACATCGAGCGCTGCGCTCACGCCATCAGACGAGATCGGCGTTCCGTAATGGTCAGGCGTCCTGCGCAGTCAGGCTCGCAGGCGGCAGCCAGTCGGCCCTGAGCAGCTGAGCGACGTCGGTGAGGCCGGCGGTGTCGCCTCCCACGGTGTCGGAGGCGGCGGCGATCCGCTCCACCATCACCTTGGAGACCTGCTCTTCGACGGTGCCCTGGGCGTAGGCGATGTGCCAGGGGGAGACCTGGTGGTCGCGGTGAGTGCGGCCGGTGACCTGCCGGCCCGCGATGCCCGAGAAACGGGCCTGATGGAAGATGCCGACGCGGGGGTCGGTGCTGGCCTGGCGGCCGCCTTCGAGGGTCTCGCCGGCGTGGAGGCTGATCGAGGCGACCGTGGTGAAGACGCAGACCTTCGCCTGCCCGGTCTGGAAGCGCAGCCGCTCGGCCTCGACGTCGAACCGGCCTTGACCGTAGATCGTGGCGACCTCGAGGCCCGAGTCCCGCAGACGCTCGGCGATCGGGTCCGCGGCGGTGCCGACGAACTCGACCGAGCACGCCACCTGTCGCTCGGCCTCGACCTGCTGGGCGATCCAGGCGACCGTGGAGTCCACGCGGATCAGCCCGGCCTTCTGCCGGAAGCGCAGCAGCGCCGCCCGGCCCTTGGCGGTATTGCGGCCGCGCCGGGCGATGTCCATCTCCCGGCAGAACTCTCCCCATTCCGCCTTGTACGCCGCGCGTTCCGTCGGCGTGAGCGTCACCGGCATCCCGGAGATCGGCACCGGCCCCCAGGGGGCGGCGCGGTGCAGCATGGCGGTGGGCTGGCGGTCCTCGAGCCAGCTGCGCACCCGCGAGAGATCCTCCGCCCGACGGGTGGCGTCGGTGGTCCAGGTCGCGCCGTAGCGTCCCCGCTCCAGAGCGATCCCGTGACGCTCGAGGGCGGCGGCGAAGTCGGTGCCGGGCTGCTTCGCCGAGGTCCACTCCGCCATCGGTTCAGCGTGCACCTGTGCGTAGGCGGGCGCGAGGTAGGGCAGCTCGAGCGGCGTATGGCCGGGCGTCGCGGTCGTCGCGATGACGAACGGTGCCTTCTCCGGCGGCCGTGCGTGCCCGGAGATCCGCGCCCAGAGCTTCCACCGCTTCGTCGTGGTCCGCCGCAGCGCGTGGGCCTCGTCCGCGATGATCACCTCCCACGGATGGTCTGCGACCTTCTCCAGGCGGTCCCAGGTGATCACCACCCACTCCAGGCCGTCATCGCCGAGAGCCGTGATGGTGCGGCACCAATGCCCGATCGTGATCGCGGCGGGCCGGTCCGCGACCACGAGCACTCGCCGCGCGCCGCGGAGGTCGCCGACCGCGCTCGCTCCGAGGACGGCGGAGATCGTCTTGCCGACTCCGGGCTCGTCGGCCAGGAGGAACTGCCGTCCACCGGCCGCAGCGCATGCCGCGATCGCATCAGCCGCCTCGTACTGGTTCTGCCGTGGCTCGAGATCGTCGGCCGGCTGAGGGTTCGGTGTGGGGTCCCCAGGGTTGAGGGTGTTCTCGAGGAAGCGCCCGAGCGTGTGCGGCCCGGGCGCGTAGGGCGCGAGGTGCTCGGGCAGCGAGCGCCCGACGAACAGGTGCATCCTCACCGTCGGGTGCCAGGAGGCGCCCTCGACCTGGGTGCCGTAGGGGACGTCGAGCACCCACAGTCTCTCGCCGGGACCGACGAACGGCAGCGGCCGTTGCGACGGGCGCGTGCTTTTCCGGCGCGGGGACCTGCGGCGGCGGGTACTGGATCGGCGAGGGCTGGCCACCCTGCGAGGCTATCGGTGCCCGGCAGTGACGCGGATGCTCAGACGCCGCGCCGGTCGTCCCCGGCCGTCCCCTCGCCGGGCTGCACTGGTGGGGCGTCGCCGACGTCGGCTCGGAGGGCGGCGAGGGTCCGGGCGATGTTGCCTCGCTGGAAGTCCGCGAACAGGTGGCCCCGGGTGACGACCCGGTCGAACCGTGCGGCCAGGGCGTCGGGCCACCGGGTGCGCCGGTCGGTCCACCGCTCGGTGACGAGGGTGCCGCCGTCGACGGGCTCGAACGTGTAGGTCCACGTCGCGATATTGCCCTTCAGCAGCGGCCGCCTCGGGCCGATCGCGGTGACGTCGAAGGCGAACCGCTCACCCGGCACGGCCTCGGTGACGGTGCAGGACGTCACCCAGCGGGTCCCGCCGCGGCGGTTTCTGCCGACGAAGGTCGTCCCGACGGTCGCCGGGGTGCCGGGGTGCGGCACGGAGGCTCCCGTGTTCTCCGGGCTCCAGCGGCCCATCTGCGAGGGATCGGCGATCTGTCGGTACAGCACCATCGGCTCCGCGGCGACGTCGATGCTGTCCTGGACCTGCAGTGTTCTGGCCATCTGCCGGATCGTACCTGTGGTGGGCCTCTCGCCGAGGCGGGCAGGGCATGCGCGAAGTTCGGCCCCTCTGTGCGCGGATCTCGCCCCTTCCGTGCCCGGTCCCGGCCCGTCCGGAGGCGAGCGGCGGGGCGCTGTCACTTCCCGGCAGGGGAGATATCCCCGGCACTTTCATGGGACCCTGAACACACTCGTCCCCTCCCACTCAGAAAGCAGAGCCATGGAATCGTTCCTCGGACTCGGTATCGCAGGCCTGATCCTCGCGCTCCTGGTCGTCGTCCTCGTCGTCGCGGCGATCGTCTTCCTCATCATCCGCAGCTGGATCAAGGTCGCCCGCGCCGACGAGGCGCTGGTGATCTCCGGGAAGAGCCAGAGGAATGAGGACGGCAGCACCTCGGCGACCACCGTCGTGGTCAACGGCAAGGCGATCGTCAATCCGGTCACCCAGCGCCACGAGGTCATCTCCCTGCGCCAGCGCCAGGTGAACATGCGCGCGGACGCTCAGTCCGCCGACAACGTGACCGTCTCCGTCGACGCCGTCGCGCTGGTGAAGATCGGTTCGGACCCCGCGCTGGTGCGCCGGGCGGCCGAGCGCTTCGCCTCCCAGGACGAGGCCATCGAATCCTTCACGCAGGACCAGCTCGAGGGCGTGCTGCGCGGCGTCATCGCGCAGCAGACGGTCATCTCCCTGATGCGGGACCGGAAGGTCTTCTCCGAGCAGATCGCCGAGACGGTGATCCCGGAGCTGCGCGAGCAGGGCCTCATCCTCGACTCCTTCCAGATCCGGGGGATCGCCGACGACGTCGGCTACATCCAGTCGCTCGGGGCCCCGGAGATCGAGGCCAAGCGCCAGGCGGCGGAGATCAGCCAGACCAACGCCGAGCGCGCGGTCGCCAAGGAGAGCATCCGCAACCAGGAGCAGAACCTCATCGAGCAGCAGGCGCTCGACACGAACAAGGCGAACGCGCAGGCCGAGGTGGGCCGTGCCCGGGCGCAGGCCGAGCAGGCGGAGGCCCTGGCCGGGGAGAAGTCCCGCCAGGAGGTGCTCCAGCAGCAGGCGGAGAACAAGCAGGCGCAGCTGGACGCGGACGTCAAGCGCGTCGCCGACGCCGAGCTGTACCGCCGCCAGAAGGATACTGAAGCCGACGCCTTCGAGGAGCGTCGCCAGGCCGAGGCCCGCGCCGAGGTCGCCGACGCCGACGCCCGCGCCGTGAAGTTGCGCGCCGAAGCCGACGCCGAGGCCGAGCGCCTGGCCGGCGAGGCTCGCGCCACCGCGATGCGCGCCGAGGCCGAGGCCCTCCGGGAGAACCAGGAGGCGCTGCTGGCCCAGCGCGTCGTCGATCAGTTGCCGACCCTCATGGAGACCTTCGCCAAGGGCTACGCACAGATCGGCGAGATCACCGTGGTCAGCTCCGACGGCAACGGCGGCGACGTCGCCGGCAAGCAGTTCTCCGGCGAGTCCGCCGGCGCGCTGCGCGGCGTGTTCGACACCGTCGAGGCGACGCTCGGGCTGAGCATCCCGGACCTGATCCAGGGGCGCGCCGTGGGGGCGGCCCAGGGTGAGGCGATCGGGGACGCGCTGCGGGAGCAGCCGACGGATCGGCCGACGGGGGCCGGGTCTGCTGAGGGTGTCGCCGCGGCTCCTGCCGGCGACTCGTCAGCGGCTCAGAGCCGCGGAACGGACGAGGCGGGCACCGACTGACCTGTCCCGCGACCGGCTCAGTGCGGTCAGCGTGCCTGGTCCACGAGGTGGTCACCGTCCATCCCCGTGGTGGTGTTCACGCCGAGGGTGAGATCCTCGTGCGTCTCGGTGTTCGTGTAGGTCACGTAGACGTGCCCGGCGGCGCCCTCGGCATCGGTGCGCATCCACTGCGTGGGCGCCTCGTCGTGCTCCGTGATCGCGCTGCGGGCATCGGCCGTGGTGTAGCGCTGCAGGTCGGCGTCGTCGCCGGCACCGAATTCCTGCACGGTGCGGTCCGCATAGGAGACGGGGCTGATCGTGCTGGTCTCGGAGTCCGAGGGCGCCGGGGTCGCCGGGGCGGCGAGAGCCGCGGGCGCGGACACGGCCCCGGCCAGGCCGATGGCGGCGATGGCTGCGAGATGGCGGGTGCGGGTCATGAGTGATCACTCCTTGTTCGGTTCCCCCGGGGGCGTCGCCGCGCACTGCGCGTCACGTCCGCCACTCTCAAGGGTGGAATAGCTTCCGTTGACCTACTCTTTGCCTTCTCATGACGTGGTGTCAAGGGTGGTCGGCATCTCCCAGTCCAGCACCGGCGTGTAGGAGAGTCGGGCCCCTCAACCGTCCGACCGGGAGAACCTGTTCGTCATCCGATTGCTCGCCGTGAACAGCACCGAGCCCAGTAGGGCATCGGTCGACTCGCGGATCTGCTCAGCAATTCCGGTGTTCGCCGCGGCCAGCAGAGCCGGGACGTCTCCCGCCGAGTCGACCCCGGCTGCTGAATCATCGGCTGCATGCACCGCGGCGTGGCCGAGCGTGAGGGTCCTCTGCTGGTAGCGCTCGATGTCGGGGATGATCTCCGCGTAGTGCGCATCGGCCAGCGCCGCGATCAGCCGGGAGGCCCAATAGAAGCTGTCGGTGCTCACCACCTCGGGGGTGGTGGCGAGGTATCCCGGGGCCTCCTCGACGTTCGTGAACATCGGGATCAGCGTGTTGAACGGGTTCGAGGCGTAGGCGACCCACTGCAGGGCACGGTGGGACTCGGGCAGGCCCGGCCGGATCTGCAGGATCGCGAGCGCGTTGTGGCGATTGATGCCGATGGGACGGAAGGCGCGGCGCTCGGTCTCGGTGCCGCGCGGGGAGTAGGGGTCGAACACGGTGCCCTGGTAGTGGGAGCTGAGCACGTCCTTGACGTCCTCGATCATCAGCAGGCGCTCGGGCCGGCGGCTCCACGGGAGATCGTCGGAGTCGGGGCTCGCGCCGGGGAGCCCCGCGTCCCAGTCCTCACTGGTGGGGTTCAGGGTGCGCTGCATGTACCAGGCGCGGGGCGTGTTGTAGACGTGGTCGTGCTCTGAGTGAGAGCCGAAGGCCTCGCGCGGGTTGAACACCGCGGCGTCGTGGTCGGTGTCGTCGCGCAGGGTGAGGTCCAGGTGGTGCTCGCGCAGGAAGGCGCGCAGGTCGGGGCTCGCGAGATGGTCACGGCCGGGCCCCTCCGCATCCTCGAGGTCGAAGGAGTCGATGCCCAGCTGGTTCGGCATCGTCACGTAGTGGTCCTCGGGCACGCGCCGCGCGATCCAGTGATGTCCGCCCACGGTCTCGAGCCACCAGATGTCGCTCTCGTCGCTGAAGGCGATCCCGTTCATCTCGTACGTGCCGTGCTCAGCCAACAGCGCGCCGAGCCGCTGCACGCCCTCACGGGCGGAGCGGATGTAGGGGAGGACCAGGGTCACGAAGTCCTCCTCGCCGAAACTGCCGGGCTGCTCCCCGTCGCGCTCGACCAGCGGATCCGCGCCGAGCACCCGCGGGTTGCTCGTGATCGTCTCCGTCGCGCTCATCGCGACGTTCACCGCGTTGATCCCGGCGCAGCCCCAGATCCCCTCGTCCGGAAGGGCGTTGGGGATCGAGGTATACCGCAGCGGCTCCTCCGGGAGCTCGATCGTGCGCCGGCCGACCACGGACGTGTACGTGCGCGGCTGGTCCTCCGGGCGCACCACCACGATCCGCTTCGGGTCGAAGCTCCCGTTCGAGGAGTCCTCAGTGCGGGCGACCAGGGGTGAGCCGTCGGCGCTGGCATGGCGGCCGACGAGGAGGGTGGTGCAGGGCATGGTGTGAGGGCTCTCCTCAGGAAGCAGTTCAGTGCGACCCGTGCGAGGAGGATGCGGCCTCCTCGTGCAGATGCGTCTCGGCACACCCTACGACCGGACGGCGAGCCTCCTCACCGTGCGGGGACGATTTCCTCCTCGAAAACACAATGACCGCCTGAATCGCCCTGGTTTCCTCCGCCAGCAGCCACTTCGAGCACAAGGGCTCATCGGCGACGGTTGTGCTCAGCTGGGCTAAGGCGGTCTTCGAGAGACTCGTAAGGTCCGGGCACTCGATACACTTGTCGGTTGTAAGCGTTTCCTTGAAATGGCACGAGCTGCGCGCGGGCGCGGCGTACACGGGGTCAGTGTCGTTTGAAGCAGATGTTCCCCGCGGGCATGCGGCCAGCGTCGTCATGTGTGGTTCTGTAGGTTTCCAGCATCAGCGCGGCCCGTCGACCTAGGGCCGGAACTCGGAGTTCGCGCACGGGGTACACTGCTCGACGGAACGTCTAGTTTGATACGAGAATCTCCCGCCGAGGCAAACTTGAGCTCACTTGCGAGAAGGGTTTGCTTCGCAGGGCGCTTAATGCAAACATTTTTGATGTGCATTAGCTTTCCCATGTGCGTGGGGTAACTCGAAGGAGAGCGACCGGTAGGGCGTCACTGCGCCCCGCGACGATTGGAATGATAATGGTGGGGAGTATTTTGATAGCTGGCGCAATCGTCGCCTTTGCAGCGATTGTGATCGTCAGGAGATGGAGAAGGTCTGCAGAAGCAACTGAGCTGTCTTTGTGGCGCAGGGCGGGATTCGTAAGTTCTTTCCTGGGTGTACTCGGAGGTGCAGGGATAATCGCCTTGCCGAACGCTACGGAGCGCTCACCGCTGCTCGGCCTTGCCGCCGCGCTGACCTTTATCATCGGGATCATGGGGGCGGTCGGTGCATGGCGCGTCGATGCGTTCCTGAGGCGGTGGGGAACTACGACGGTCCGCCAGGCGCTCCCGCGGGCAGCCGCCAGCCGAGGGAGAGCAGTCAGGGACTCTGCTGTCGTGCTATGGCGGAACGTCACCGCACAGAACTGGTCTGAAGTGCGGCCGGAGGATTTCACCACCAAACGACTGGAGGGGTTGCGGGGGTACTTCGGCCTCTACATCGTCCTGTTCCTCACGCTTCTGGCCGTGGCGACTCTCGGGGGTATGACCTCTGTGCTTATGGGAAATGATATTTCGAACGCCGCGTTTGCAGCGTCGGTCTCTCTGAATGCTGTGCTGATAGCGTCGCACGCAGTTCTGTCGGCATTGCTAATGATGGCGGTTCTATGGCTATTCAGGGCCGTGAGTTTGATCCAGGTATCGCTTTCTCCGGGGCGCGCGCTACGCACCGCAGCGGAGGCGGTGGGATGGGGTACCGCGGGAGGCGCGTTATTTGGTGCACTGGTCCCTCTGCTAATCACCTTCGAGCCAGTGGCGATCCTGTTTGGGGCCGGATCTGACGGTGGTGCGATCTATGAACCCAATATAATTGTAAAACTTTCCGCGATTGGCGCGGTCGGAGGCCTGTTGTTCGGCGCTGCGATGATTCCATCGCTAGTGCTGCCGAGTGCCGAAAATCTGCTCTATCGCCGGCTCCTAGGCCCGGTGGTTTATTGCGTGATCATCGGGATCACGTCGTTGAGCATGGCGCCGATCGGCCGGACGGGAAGGGAGCTTCTCGATATGAACAGTTCGATCCTGGGCCTCGACGGGGTTCGCTGCGATGCAGCGGCGCCTGGTGGGGTAGATTTGGCGAAGCAATCGGTGGTATTGGAGCTCGTTGACGAGTGCGGGGGCGAGCTACTGTTGCCGGACACCGCTGTGGTGTGGAGCATTGTCCCACTGGTGCTCGGAATCGCTTTCGTTTTGGTCATCAACGACCTGAGGAGAAAGCGGGCATCCATGTAGGGGACGATTCGGGCCTGCAGTTCCGCCGCCCCCCGGAGTTAAACCTCCGTGACGCCAAACGACCTCGCCAAGTGTTGGGACGGGTGGACGGCTACCGGCAGGTGTGGAACGTGGTGTACCATGGCGTCCGCAACGATCGGTCGGACAATTCAAGGGAATCGAAACCGCAGTGCTCCGCAATGAGACCGACGAATGCAAGAGGGGTTGCGAGTTCCTTAGCGGCATCTGGGAGTGAGCGTGGACCGTGAAATGCTTCTTCGCGCCAGCAGGCTGCGAGCCTGTATCGATTGCGCCGGCCGGAGACTTGGGAGCACGCCGTCCGAGCGGGCCCAGCAACTGCACGAGGCCGCGGCAGTCCTCGGAGCAGTCGTCCTGTGAGGCTCTTCGTTGGTCATCGGGCACTTGCGGCTCCTGAGGGAAGTCCACTCGGAGCTCAGCGATGTCATGAGAGGCCGCTGGCCCCCAGCACACTTCACGGGTCGCCACGCAGAGAAGTGGGAGCACGCGGTTGACGCGATTCTCGGCAAAGACGCGCCGTGATCAGGGCCGCGGGCGCGATGCTCCCAGCACCCGCCGGAACCGATCTCGCAGCAGCGGGTCGACCACGTAGAGGTACGTCCCTCGCATCCCGCGCGTCAGCAGCACTCGGTAGACGTTCGTGACGTACTGCAGCAGATCATCGTCAGTCGTGTCGCGGCCGCGCATCCGATTGTTCTGCTTGCCCTTCTTGTCGAAGTAGTTGGCCTTGTCGGCAGCGAGGAGTTCGGTCTCGGGGTCGATCCGCAGGTCCCCGCCGATCAGTACTCCGGCATAGTTGAGGTCGTAGCCCTGGACGGTGTGGATAGAGCCGACCTCTTCGAGCGCGGTCTTCGAGGCGATCCAGTCCACGTCGGAGACGTTCCAGTTCAGTCGGACGCCGTCGAGCTCGATGTCGTACTCGCCATTCTTCCTCCTGCTGCGCCACTCCCAGGCGTAGCCGGCAACAAGCCGTGCCAGGCCGAACTCGGCGTCGCGCTCGCGGATGCGCTGATGCATGGCGCCGAGGTCGTCGAACAGCTCCACCTCGTAGTCCTGAAGGTCGGGCACGTCGGGTGGCGGGTCGTCGGAGATCATTGTGCGAGCGAAATCGAGATACTCCTTGCCGCCCTTCACCCGCATCTGAGTCTCCAACGGATACCAGCGCTCCAACTGCCTCGTCTCGTCGATGACCCGGTCGAACACCTCGGGTTCGATGTCCGCCGGCCGAACGCTCTGCGCGGTGTCGAGCAGGAGAATCGTGTGCCGGGAGCGTGCCCGGAGCCAGTCGAGCTGGTTCAGCGAATAGTCGTCGGTACCGAACAGACGTCGGGTGATCTCCCCGAATCTCTTGGTGAGGGTGCCGTGAGCCTGTGAGGCACGCTGCGTGAGGCGATGCGCCTCATCGACGATCAGCACGTCGAAGTCCTCCTCGGCGTCGGCCACGTCGTACGGGGTCAGCACTGCGGCGTCGCGGAGAGCAGGCACCTTACGGAACACCTTGGCGATCGACAGCCGTAGGGACTTCTGTGGGACCACGAGACCGATCCGCAGGCCCTCGAAGAGCTCCCGGTTCCCCTCGACGAAGAGATCGGAGAACATCGAGTCACCCTCCACCTCGTCCGTGGGATCGAACTCGGCGATGTCCCGCATCAGCTTCATCAGATAGATGCCCACGATGGTCTTGCCGGTCCCCGGATCGCCCTGGATGACCGCGAGCGAGTTTTCGCTGCGGGGGAGGTCCTCGACGAGTCCCTCCATGATGTCCAGCACTGCGATTCCCTGCTCGGTGTTCAACGCCTTGTAGGGCGAGAGCTTGAACAGGTCAGAATTCTCGATCTGAGGGATCGTGCGCTCGAAGTAGCCCCGAGACCGGAGCTCCTCGAAGATCTCCTTGAAGGTGTCGTTGTACTCGCTGCGCTGGTAGTAGTCCTGGTTGGTGATCCCCTCGTTGCGATTGAGGAGGTCGAACTTCCCGTCACCGTCGAGCAGCCGGATGAGCAGGGACTCGAGGTCGAGGCACGCGGAGCCGTTGAACCGGTCGTCGATGACGATCCGCACTTCGCGCAGATGCTGCTTCTGCTGCGACTTCAGGTGCTGGCGCATCCGGCGATCCGCGCTGCCGGTCTCGCCCACGTAGATGTCGTGACCGTCCTCGATCAGGTACACGACCGGCCAGTTGGAGAAGCGGGGGAGTCTGGTCCTGGTCTCCTCGACAGACTCCGGGGCGAAGCGCAGCTCCTCGATCTCAAAGTCGGTCATATTTTGTGCTCCGTCCCTTGGCCTTGTCCACCGGGTACTTCCGTGCTGTGCGCTCGAGCTTCGAGCGGACGATCTGCTCGGGGTCCAGGTCGAGACGGTCCGCGAGGAGCAAGGCGTAGGTGAGGACGTCGGCGAGCTCATCGGCCACACGTTCGCGATCGCCGTCGGCTCCCCACTGGAAGCACTCGAGCAGCTCACCCGCCTCGATCGCAACGGACTTGGAGAGGTTCTCCGGAGTGTGGAACTGTTCCCAGTCTCGCTCGGCCATGAAGGCTTGCAGCGTCTCGAGAACAGATTCGCTGGTCATGATGTCACCGTAGCAACGAGTTCAGTCGAGCGCGAAGGGGAACCACCTGCAGCACCGGCCCTGGATCGTGCTTAAGGGGCACCAGCCACCGGGGTCTACGTGGAGTCGAGCGTCGTCTTCGCGGAGTACGCCCGCACGTCGCCCTCACCCGCCGATCGAGGTGAGGACGATGATCACGGTGACGAAACTGCTGCCGCAGCTGGTGTGGTGGGACCTCACGTGCTCGTCGGCGCCGACGACGCGGGCACCCTCGAACCGTTGAGCGCTACTGAGCCCGAGCCGTTCCAGACCACAGAAGGCGTCTAGGTCAGGGGCTGACAACGTAGCGCTCATTGCGTAACCAGCCGACCTGCATTCTCATCCGCGTAGAGCCGGTTTAACCTGTGCAGAGCCCAAGTACGCTGAGTCAGGGTGCCCTCCTTCGCCCAATAAAAGGGCACCCCGCATGCCGCGACATGAGGCTTCAGCGCTCCTTGCTGGCGAGACGGTCGTGGAAGGTCGGGTCCTTGGGCGCTGTCGGGTCGTAACCCTTGGCCCACGGGACGAGTGCAGAGATCATCTGTCCCGCGATGGGGAACAGGAAGGTCTCGAACTCGTCGCGGGGGATGTCCCCAAGGTGGAGATCGGTGTGCGCCGCCTCCCCGGTGCCGATCACCACGACGTCTTCAGTCCACTCCCGCAGCACAGCGGCCATCGTCTGCATTCGCGGTTCGGTGCCGTCATCCAGCAGGATCACGAAAGAGTCCTCGGTGATGGCGTTGTAGATGCCGTGGATGAACTCGTTGAATTCATAGGCGGAGACTGGCACCCGCAGTGTTTCCAGAGTCTTCAGAGCCACTTCGAGGGTGTCGCCGTACAAGGAGGCCGGGCCGACAAACCGCAGATCCTTGGTCGTGGCAAGTCGCGCCGAGTTCTTGCGCACCCACGCCTCGGCCGCTTCGGTGACGCCGTCGAACCGGTCGATGGTCTCCTGCAGTCGCTTCGCGGCATCCGCGAGCGCCGCCTCATCGAGCGCGCCCCGGGCGCGTCCGATGGCCTGAGCCAGTAGCAGCAAGTTCAGCTTGGTTCCGTAGTAGCCCTTTGTCTTCGCGCCGGCCTCCTCCTCGCCGACCGCGACAGTGAGAACGTGGTCGGCGAGCGTGTCGATCACGGCGTTCTGGGTGCCGCACATCGTTGCGAGAGTGCAACCGGCATTCTGAGCGATCTTCAGAGCCTTGAGTGTGGACAGACTGCCGCCGCCCTGCGAGACACCGACGAAAAGAGTTCGCGAGCCATCGCCAAGCATCTCTCTCGTCACGGCGAACGGATAGACGGCGTGCACATCTAGGCCACTCGCCCTACGCATCGCGTTCTCCATCTGGGCGGCGCTGTGATAGCTGGTACCGGAACCGGCCACGATGATGCGGTCAAAATGTTCGCCCTTCACCGGAGCGAAGAGCGATTCTGCGCCCCTACGAATGTCTTGCAGGCGAGCGGGCGTCTCGCGAATGTATTCCTCGATGCGATTGTTCACGATAATGTTCCTTTCAGAGAATGTGGAGAGCGTGAAGGAGGATGCCGGAGGCCAGGGTGGCCAGAGTGATCCGCGTAACGGACACTTTTCTCCGGATCAGCAAGAAAATGATCATCACGGCGGCCAGCGGAAGCATCGATGGCAGTATCTGGTCGAGAATCTCTTGGATCTCGACCGAAGATTCCTCGAGCGAGAAGGTGACCGTTGTTGTGATCGACAGGAGCGTGGCGACCATTCCTCCCACCACCATCATTCCGATAATGTTTGCAATGGACATGACGCGCTCCATGGCTCCGGAGGCCGACATCTTCTCGAGAGCTTCGTTGCCGAACCGATATCCGAGTCGCAGACCGTAGTACCGGGTGAGCAGGTGCGGGACGTTATAAAGCACCATGAAGAGGATTGGTCCGAGAACATTCCCTTGGCTGGCCAGGGAGATGCCGATCCCCGCGGCGATCACCCGCAGGGTGCCCCAGAACAAGGAGTCCCCGATCCCGGCGACCGGCGCCATGAGTGCGGCCTTGACGGCGTTGATCGAGGAGGTGTCGAAGTTCTTGGGGTCCTTTGCGTTCTGCTCCTCCATGGCGGCGCTTATACCCATGATCGCGGGCGATACCGCCGGGGTGGTGTTGAAGAATGTCAGGTGGCGTTGCAGCCCTTGAGCGCGCGCCTGCTCGGTCTGATAGAGCTTCCGCAGTACCGGGATCATGGCGTATGCGTATCCGAGGTTCTGCATCCGCTCATAATTGAACGCGCCCTGCAGTGCGAACGACCGCCAGAAGACCGAACGCAGAGTCTTCTTGTCGATGGCTTGGTCATTCATAGGTGATCTCTCCTTCCACGAGGTTGTCCTGGGTCTCGTCGTCCTGTGTGCCGTTGACCTCTCTCCGCACATAGAGCTCGATGATGATCGCGAGGCAAGCTCCTACCAATGCGACACCGGTGATGTCTACCTCGAGATAAGCCGCGATGAGGAATCCGAGGCCGAAGAAGACAGCCGTGCGGCGTGACCAGAGAATGTCAAGCAGTAGCGCGAATCCCACGGCCGGCAATAGATTGCCGGCGACAGTCAGCCCGTCGATGATCCAACTAGGCGTGGCATCCATGAAGGCGTCGATCCGCCGTGCCCCGAGCAGGGTGGCGAGGAATGCAGGTATCGCCGTACTGAAGAAGAACAGGACCGGCGGTATCCACATCATGAGCGTGACTCCACGGAAGTCTCCCCGCGAGGCAAAATGGTCCGCGCGACCGGCGAAGTAAAGGTTGATGATCCGCACGAGCACGCCG
The DNA here is from genome assembly GCF_017876545.1 of Brachybacterium sacelli. Taxonomy (NCBI): domain Bacteria; kingdom Bacillati; phylum Actinomycetota; class Actinomycetes; order Micrococcales; family Dermabacteraceae; genus Brachybacterium; species Brachybacterium sacelli. The sequence continues at coordinate 1,614,606 of NZ_JAGIOD010000001.1, forward strand.
AGGGACTGTGCAAGCACGGCGACCGGCACGGCGATGGCAAGCGCCACTCCCACGCCCTCGCCCGAAAGGATGGCCAAGGTGGTGCCGATGACCCCACCGGTGACCCAATCCGGAGGCGTGGAGCCGCCTATCCCGGCCAGGCCCATCCACACCAGTTCGAGTTGGGCGCCGATGATGATCCCCTGGGTTGGCTCTCCGAGCGTGAGGCCGACCAGGACGCTCAGTACGAGGGGGCGACCGAACAGGGTGACGCCGAAGATTCGCTCGTCGAGGATTCCGATGCCTGCGATGAGGCCGATGATCAGCGCAGTCACCATGTCACTGGCTCCGCCGATGTTCGAGCTGTTCGAAGGTCCTGGCGGTGTCACGCGGAAGCATCCGTAGATCGATGGCGACGCCAGACGCGTGGAGCTTCGAGAGGGTTTGATACTCCTGCTCGGTGACTGTGGTGTGGTCGGTGAGCTTGATGCGCCCCTCCTCGGCCCGTTGCCCGCCAACGTTCAGCTCGGTGATCGCGCCGTCGCTGGCCTCGATGAGGGTAGTTGCGTCGCGGATGGACTTGAGGATCACCAGCACGCGTGCCTTCTTCGCCTGGGCAAACTTTTGCACGATTTCTCCGGATTCGGCGACGGAGCGAATATAGAGGGCAATCCCCGAGGGAGTGCCCATTTTTAGCGCTGTTGCCTGGGTGCGATCAGCCTGAGCGGCATCGTTGACGACAAGGATCGTGTTGGCGCCGACCGCGGCGGTCCATCCAACTGCGACCTGCCCGTGAATCAGACGGTCGTCGACTCTGACGAGGTCAATCATCGTTGTTCTCCGTTTCTTGAAGGTGTTGGGGATCTCAGGATTACGGGGTGTCTTGCAGGCGTGCATTGACGTGCACGACGGCCGCCGCTCCGGCGGTTGCGAGTTGGGATCCGTCGGCCGCCAGATCGGTGGCGGCCTCGAGCAGCATGGGAAGATTCACGCCAGTCAGGAGGGTGAAATCCCCGTGTTCAATGAGGTGCCGACTGCAGATGTTGAAGGGGCTGCCGCCCTGAATGTCCACGAGAACGTTCAGATGTTCTTGATGGGATCGGCCGCGGGTGACGAGATCGGTGAGTGCTCGGTCGGCTTCGTCATGGGCGAGGCCGGCAGTCATCTCGAAGCACTCGATTCTTTCGATATTGCCGATGATAAGTTCGGCGGTCGCTTTCAAAGAAGCGGCGAGCGAGCCGTGGGTGGCGAGAATGATATTTGGCATGATGGATCCTGGTAAGTTCCGGAAAATGGCAACGGGTATCCCGGAACTCGCGGCACCGAGTTTTTGGGTGCGACGAATCCTCGCTCCTTGAGGAGCGGTCAGGGGCCCGAGTTACTGGGAGTTCTGGGCTTCGCGGTTCACGATGCGTACCGTGCGGACGTCGCCTCGTGCGTACTCGTTGGACCACCACAGTGGCCTGCCGCGCTGGTCGTACGCCGGCCCAACAGTCCGCAGCCACGGCTGGGTGGGCTCGGTCCCGAAACGCTCCTGGATATGACGAGGCAGCTCGACGGCGGAGACGTCGACGACGGAGGTGCGCATCGACCGGCCGAGGCCGTCCGCGATCTCCCTCATCGGGGTGTGCCAGTCGATCTTTTCCCAGTCGGGAACGGACGCCTGATCGAAGATGTTCAAGGCGTAAGTAAGGAGGTCGTCCCCGTCGGTGTACGCCTTGGAAACCTCGAGCACCAAACCGTCGTGTCGGAAGAACGCCGTCTCGTCCGAAGTGGCCTGGCGCTCGATGACGTCGACCACGTGGACGCTGGGCGTATACCCGCGAGCGGTGAGGAAGCCGCGCATGCTGCGGATCAGGTTCGCTGATCCCTTCATGATCGTCGTGGCGCCGGGAACGATGTATCGCCCGGAGCCACGCCTCACCTCGACGATGCCCTCTTGCTGGAGCATCGAATAGGCCTCACGCACTGTCGTGCGCGAGACGTTGTAGGTGCGGCAACTCTCCGGTTCGGACGGTAGGCGCGAGCCTTCGGCGAGATCGCCGTCGAGGATCTGATGACGCAGGTCTTCGTAGACCTGTTGGGTCATCGAGCTCGTGTGAATCGCTCCGGCTCTGCTCTCCATGAGGCACCCTCCTTCCGCTGTGACGGAGTGTATCGCCGCTCCCGTGGCGTCAGGCATCATGTTGTCTGACAGGTTTAGATTAGACGAGGCGCTGCCCGCCCGCAAGAGGGAGTGGGCTTTTGGGCGCAGCCGTCGGCGAGGCCGCTATCGACGAGTGGCCCGTACGCGTGGATGGAGGCCCGCGCTGGGCCTAGCTCGCTGGATGCGGGATGTGTACGCCGGAGACTGCTACCTCGAACGTCTCGGTGGCCGCGTCGTAGACACCGCTGTGCGCCTTGAGTCAGGGGAGGGCCGTGCGGTCGGATCCTGTCGTGTCACTGCAGTCGGCAAGTACGTCTGTCGGGACAACCGGGACGGCGAGCCACGCAGAATCTCCTCGCGTGCCTCGCTTCGCGCCCGCGGGCGCCTGCGAAGGTCAATCGGCGCCCGAGAACCCGTTCCTCGCGCCGGCCCGAGCTCAGTCGGCAGGCTCATGGTCTCCCGGCCCGCCGTTCAGCTCCGCGAGTGAGAACTCCACGGCGTCGAGCGTCCCTGAGAAGGGGAATTCACCGTCGTACGCATCGGAGACCGGAGAGAGCGCGTCGCGGCCGATGTCGAGGCCGGCCCAGGACATGAAGTACCTGCTCGTGCGCGGAATCTCGACGCTGCCTACTGGCTCCCCGTCCACGAGCAGACGGCCGATTCCCGCGTACGGCCCGGTACGCGTGAAGGCATAGCCCAACTGGCGGTCCGGCGGGCCTGCAGGAATCGCGGCGCTCACACGGAAGATCCCGCCATAGAAGTTGTAGTCGTGGTGGAGGAGTCCGTCCTTCACGTACAGGCTGTAGCCGCCGCCCACCCCTCCGCAGGCGGCGAGCACGCCCTCATCGCCGGGTGTGCACGTCACGCGGGCGGTGATCTCGTAGGAGCGGTCGTGGAGAAAAGGGGTGGCCCCGCTGGGGACGTGACTCGTGCCGGCCCGGTACACGAAGTGGTCGCGCAGCCGGGGTGCGTCGGATCGGGCGATCGATTCAGCGCGCCGCGCGGCGAATCCTCGATCATCCAGCGGCAGCACGTCGTAGGTCTCCGCCTCCGTCCACCAGTGCTGGATCATCTCGTGAAGCGTCTCGGGATGCTCGGCGCTCATGTCATGGCATTCGGAGAAGTCCTGGTCCAGGTGGTAGAGCTCCCATCGGTCGTCCTCGTAGTCGGTGCCGGGCTCGTGGTAGGCGACGGCCTTCCACCCGTCGGCCCAGAGGGCGCGGTGTCCGAACATCTCGAAGTACTGGCTCTGCTTCCGGCTCCGCCCGTCTGCGGCGAAGCTGTAGGCCATGCTGGTGCCGTGGATCGGCATCTGCGGGACTCCGCGGATCTGCTCGGGCGGGTCGACGTCGAGGATCTCCAGGATCGTCGGGAGGATGTCGGTGACGTGGTGGAACTGGTCGCGGACGTTACCGCGGTCGGAGATGCCGTCGGGCCAGGAGATGATCAGAGGGTCGCGCACACCGCCCGCATGAGTGTTCTGCTTGTAGCGCTTCAGCGGGGTGTTGGCAGCGCTCGCCCATCCGAGCGGATAGTTGTTCTGGACCCGCCAGGTCCCGATGTCCTCGAGATGGCGGAGGTTGAGCTCCAGCGGGTCCTCCTCCTTGTTCTCGTAGAACGCCATGTTCACCGAGCCGTTGACCTGCCCTTCCTGGCTGGCCCCGTTGTCCGAGAGCAGCATGAACAGCGTGTTGTCCAGCTCCCCGAGATGCTCCAGGTGCTCGATCAGGCGACCGAGCTCGTGGTCGGTGTGCTCCAGGAACGCGGCGTACGCCTCCTGGAAGCGCGCATGCAGTCGTCGCTCCTGTGTGGAGAGCTCCTGCCAAGGAACCACGCCGGGATTCAATGGGGGTAGCTCGGTATCAGCAGGGACGATCCTCAGCTCCTTCTGTCGTGCCAGCCGTCGTTCGCGAATGACGTCCCAGCCCACGTCGTACCTCCCGCGCTGCCGCAGCAGGTACTCATCGGGTGCCTGGTGGGGGGAGTGGGTGGCCCCGGGAGCCAGATACAGGAGGAACGGCCGGTCCGGTGCGCACGACGTCTGGTCGTCGACGAATGAGATGGCGTGATCGATCAGATCCTCGGTGAGGTGGTAGCCCTCCTTGCGTCCGCGCGGGGGATCCACCCGGTGATTGTCCGAGGTGAGCTCGGGATGGAACTGATCCGTCGCCGCATCGAGGAATCCGTAGAAACGCTCGAACCCGCGGCCGAGCGGCCACTGATCGAACGGTCCCGCCATGGAGGTCTGGTCGGCCGGTGCGAGATGCCATTTCCCGACGGCGAGGGTGTTGTACCCCTCGTGGCGGAGGATCTCCGCCACGGTCCCCGCTTCATCGCTGACGGCACCGCGCTTGCTGGGGTAGCCGCTGTCGGCGTTGGCGATGATCGACATCCCCACCGAATGGTGGTTCCTGCCGGTCAGGAGGGACGCCCGGGTGGGCGAGCACAGCGCGGTCGTGTGGAAGTTGCGGTAGCGCAGGCCTCGCGAGGCCAGCGCGTCCATCGTCGGCGTGCTGATCTCGCTGCCGTAGCACCCCAGGCTCGCGAACCCGACGTCGTCGAGCAGGACGAGCACGACGTTCGGGCTCCCTGGGCGCGGTCCACGGGGCATCGACCATGACGGGGTCGAGTCCTGGTAGGTCGTCCCGATAGTTCCCGGGAAAGCTGTGGAATCGGTGGTGCTCACGGTTTTTCTCCTATGCGGTCGTGGTCGCGGCGGGAGCCTGGTCGGCGGCATCGAGCTCGCGTCGATAGGTTTCGGGCAGGCAATGCGCGCAGACGAATGTGATCGCGGCCAGCACCACCACGAAGGCGCACACCAGCCAGGGTCGGTGGCCGCCCAGCAGCAGTAGCGCGGTAGCAATGGAGGGAACGACGCCCGCGGCGACGGACGAGAGCTGGAACACGATCGACGTGCCACTGAAGCGGACCCGGGCATCGAACAGCTCGGGGAGCAAAGCTCCGACGGGGGCGAAGATCATCCCGGTCCCGATCGGGAAGCCGAGCATGAACGCCAGCCAGAGCAGGAGCGGGTTCCCCGTGTCGATCAACAGGAAGCTGGGGACGACGCAGACAGCGATCACGACCGCTCCGATCATGATCACGGGGCGCCGGCCCACTCGGTCGGACAGCCGACCGGCCCAGAGGACGACGAGGATCTGCATCATCAACGCCAAGGCGACGCCGATCGTCGTCATCGACGTGGAGATGCCCACCTCGGACGTGGCGTAACTGATTCCGAAGACGAGGAAGACCGCCCAGGTCCCGGCGTCCGCGACCCGCGCGCCCCAGGCCTTCAAGATGGTGAGCGGATAGCGGCGGAAGAGGACGCCGGCGGGCACCCGGTGGCGCTGCCCTTGGTCCTTCATGCGCGCAAAGGACGGCGTCTCGGCGATGCGGAACCGCACGTACAGGCCCGCGATCAGGATGATGACGCCCACCAGGTACGGGATTCGCCAGCCGCCACCGAGGAATGCGCTCTCGGGCATGGAGGCGATCACCGTGAACACGACGATGATCGACAGCAGCTGCCCGACTGGGTTCCCGAGGCCGGCGAACGAGCCCAAGAAGCCTCGTCGGCCGTTCGGCGCATGCTCGACGACCAGTAGCGCGGCACCGCCGAACTCTCCGCCGAGCCCGAAGCCCTGCACGAGTCGCAGCGCCACGAGCAGTATCGGAGCCCAGACGCCGATGACGGCGTAGGTCGGCAGAAGCCCGATGAGCACAGTGGGCAAGCCGGTCATGAGCAGGGTGATGAGGAGGGTCGATCGCCGGCCGATGCGATCGCCGAGGTGGCCGAAAACCAGCGCCCCGACGGGGCGGATGACGAAGCCGACGCCGAAACCCATGAAGGCGAGCAAGGTGCCGATGATCGGATCCTCGGAGGGGAAGAACAGCTGGTTGAAGGCGAGGGCGCTGAGCCAGCCGTACAGCTGGAAGTCGTACCACTCCAGGGTTGCGCCGGCGAGGCTGGCCAGCGCCGTTCTCCGCATGGACGGCGTCCCGGAGGTCGGTTCGGCGCTGGACCGGACCGGTGGCGTCCGCTCTGGTGACATCGATGGCTCCCTCCGCGTTGGTCGGTGATCGTCACCGTAGGGAGGGGGCGAGTATCCGTCTAACACGTAATTCGGATCTGCTGTATATGGTGAGCGCATGTATGAAGGTGATGACGTCTCGACGGTCTGGCTGAGCTCATTCCTCGCTGTAGTCGATCACGGCTCCTTCACCGCCGCGGCCACGGCAACTCACCGCTCCCAGCCGCGGGTGAGCGCCCATGTGGCGGCGCTCGAGCGCAGGGTCGGGGCGCGCCTGATGGAGCGTGATGCCCGACGGACGAGTCTCACCGAGGCGGGAACGCGACTGCTCCCGCATGCCAGAGCTGCGCTTGCCGAGATCCGTGCCGGCGTCGCCAGTGTGAGTTCGCTGGCCGGAGACCTGCAGGGGACTGTGACCGTGGGCAGCTTCGCAGGACCGAGCGGAGTGCTGCTGGCCCCGCTCATCAGGCGTTTCCGGGAGACCTACCCCCACGTGGTGATCGACCTCCGGGAGGGGACGCCGCACTGGTTGGAGGAGGCAGCGACGACCTTCGCCGTGGAACTCGCCCTGCGCACGGCGGACGTCCCGATGCAGCATCGACTCCGCTCCGAGCACCTGATGACGGAGCGGATCGTCTTGGCCGTCCCCGAGGAGTTGGGTGACCTCGACGGCGAGGAGCAGACGCGCCATCGCGTGCTCGACGGCCGCTCGATCGTCGTCACGGGCGCCCCCGCCGAGGGCTGGACCGATTTCGCTGACCGACTGTCGGCCTGCGGGGTCACCCCGTCATCGGTCACCACCGTGACGCATCCGACGACTGTGATCGCGCTGGTCAGGGCGGGCATGGGTGTGGGTCTGCTCGGCGAGATGGGGGCGACGGTGTCCGCCTTCGACGGCGTGAGGCTGTTGCGCCTGTCTGCCGACGTCTGGACTCGCGAGATCCGCGTCTACTGGAATGACCGGAGGCGACTCGACACGGCGACCCGCTTCTTCCTGGATGCGTTGCTCGAGGAGAGCGAGAACAGATGAGTCGTGTCGGAGCCCGCCCGTCAGCAGCTGACCGGGGTATACGGTGACCCACCGAGATGACGGGAGCTGCCGCCAGCGCTGCGCGCAGCCGACTGCAGGAGCTCCCTCGTGAGTGAGAAAGGCCGGGTGCGCAGATGAGTGGGGACGCGAACGCCCTCAAGAGGATCCTGACGTCGATCGACGGCCGCGGCTACGGCTCCTACAAGCAGCTCAAAGGCACTTACGACCTGGGGCCGTGCCGCCTCCTCATCAACCACGTGCAGGTGGACCCCTTCGCCCCGCCGTCCCTGATGCGTCTGGTGGTCGACGCCGGCACCGCCGACCTCCCCGAGGATCTGATCAGCGACCGTCGCGGCCGCATCGCGACCACCGACTACCTGGCGCGCGCGGTCGCGGGCGCGACGCGCTCTCTGGACGCGGTCAGCATCGGTGCGCCGCAGCAGGAGGTCCTCGACCGCACCAGCATCGCCCTCACCGAGCAGGGCCTCGAGGCGCGGATTTCCGTGCAACTGCCCGCCGCCGGGCGGCGCGTCAAGAGCCGTCAGGCCACCCGGCTGCTCACCGAGGACCTGCCGCGGATCGCCGAGGCCGCCCTGGTCCACGCGAGCCTCGATGCCGATGCCCTGCGCGCCCACGTCACCCTCCACCGCGATCAGGAAGCCCTGCGCGACCAGCTGGCAGACCGCGGCCTGGTGGCCTTCGTCGGCGATGGCGCGATGCTGCCGCGCCGCTCCGGGGACTCCGACCTGCCGCTCGAGGCAGGAGCTGTCCCGTTCCGCAGCCCGGGCTCTTTGCGGGTCTCCTTCGAGCTGCCCAGCGGTCGCCGCGTGAGCGGGATGGGCGTCCCGGACGGCGTCACGGTCATCGTCGGCGGCGGGTACCACGGCAAATCCACGCTGCTGCGCGCCATCGAGCGGGGCGTTTACCCGCACCGCGACGGCGACGGCCGCGAATGGGTGGTCACCCGCGCCGAGGTCGCCGCCATCCGCGCCGAGGACGGGCGCTCCGTGGCCGGGGTCGACATCTCGCCCTTCATCACCGGCCTGCCCTCGGGGACCGACACCCGCCGCTTCTCCACCACGAATGCCTCGGGTTCGACCTCGCAGGCCGCCAACCTCGTCGAGGCGGTCGACGCCGGAGCCTCGGCACTGCTGATCGACGAGGACACCTCGGCGACCAACTTCATGATCCGCGACGAGCGCATGCGTCGACTGATCCCGGCCGAGCGCGAACCCATTACCCCCTTCGTGGACCGCATCCGACCGCTGTACACCGAGCGCGGAGTCTCGACCGTGCTGGTGGCCGGCGGGTCCGGGGCGTTCTTCGACGTCGCCGACCACGTGATCGCCCTGGACGAGTACGTCCCCCACGACGTCACCGAGCAGGCGCGCGAACTCGCCGACGGCGCGGCCGCGGAACCCGGCGAGGACATGTTCGGCCCACCGAGCGCCCGGGTGCCTGCCGCCGGTGCCCTACGGCCGCCGGGCAAGAAGAAACCGGCCACGGCGCGCGGGCGCGAGACCATCCGATTCGGGCACGAGCAGATCGACCTGTCGGCCCTGTCCCAGCTGGTCGACGCCGCACAGACCGAGGCCATCGCTCACGCCCTGGACCGCCTGGCCGAGCTGATGGAGCGCACCGGGCCGGTAGAACAGGCCGAGCCGTCCGGCGCTCGCCCCACGCTCGACGCGGCGATCACGGCGCTGTTCGCCCGCCTCGACGACGAGGGCCTCGAGGCGCTCTCACCCCATCGCGGGCACCCCGGTCACCTTGCGCGCCCGCGACCCCTAGAGGTCCACGCCGCCGTGAACCGCTACCGCGGTCTCCGCCTCGACGGCCGCTGACAGGCCCGCCCGGGCCAAGGGGCATCTGAGGTCCGCGAGGTGATGCGTTCGCGTCTCCAGCACGTCTCGGCATCATCGCCACCCGCGAGGATTGGCCCGCTATCTGTAGGGTGGGACTCCCGTGTGGAGGGGAGCAGTGATGCAGGACCAGCCCGATTCTCCGACCAGCGTCGCATCGCGGCCGACCGTGCTCGACGAGTTCTTCCGCCCGCCCCGCCCGACCAGGCGGGCACAGTTCAGCGCAGTCACGTTCAGCCTGTTGCTGGTCGCCTCCCTGGTGATCCCGGCGTTCACGGACACCCAGGCGATGCCCGGGTTGTCTCTGGTGTGCTTGGGGATGCTGCTGCTCCTGGGGTTCGCCGAGCTGATGGACGCGAGCCAGCTGCGGTCCATCATCGCTGTGCGCTGGGGCGCGATGGCGATCGCGCTGCTCGGACTCGTGATTCAACTGGTCTGAGCCGCCGGTGCCGCACTGCCCCTCGAACGACCCCGAGGCCTCAATCCGGACGAAGGAGCATCCATGAGCGTCCCCCACCTGCTCGACCACATCGTCATCGCCGGGCCCGACCTGAACCGGACCGTGGAGTGGTTCCGCGAGCTCACCGGCGTCACCGCTGCCCCCGGCGGAGCCCACCCCACCGGCACCGCCAATGCGCTGGTCGCCCTGAGGGTGAACGGCCAGCCGCGTCCCCACTACCTCGAGCTGATCGGCCCCGCCCCGGAGAGGGAGGGGGAGGAGCTCCCGAAGACGTTCAGTATCAACCGTCTCAAGAAGCCCACCCTCCTCACCTACGCCGTGCACCCTGAGGGGATCGACCAGGTCGTCGAGCATGCCCGTGCCGAAGGCTTCGACCCCGGCGACGTCCAGGACCTCTTCCGGCGCACCCCGGACGGCACGCTGCTGCAGTGGCGTCTCACTCAGGCGAAGGCCCCGCGCAACTACGCGGTCCCCTTCCTCATCGACTGGGGCACAACCACACAGCCGGGACTGGGCGATCTGCCCGCGATCGAGCTGCTCTCCTTCGAACGCACCGAGGTGAAGCCCGACCCGCTCCAGACGTCGCTCAGCGCACTCGGCCTCGGCGACGGCGTTGCCGAGACCCGCGAGGGCCCGGGCTCACGCTTCGTGCTGCGACTGCGCACCGAGGACGGCCGCGAGATCGAGATCTGAGGCGGGGGCTGCAAGGTCACTCCGGCCACGTACGACCTCACGTCGCCGGTCGTTGAAGCACTGCAGGCATGCGCCGGCACCTCAGCCGTCCGACGTGAACCGCTGTCTCGGCCAGGAAGTGCTCAGCCTTCCTCCACCTCCCACGACACCACCGACACCGAATGCGCGGGCGCCACGAACACCCCGCCCCGCAGCTCCGCGGAGCTCTCCCGGATCCCCAGCACGTCGGGCGAGCTCAGAGTGTTCACCGCGAACAGCTCCTGAACGTCTGCTCCCAGGGTGTGCACGGTGACGGCGCCTTCGATGAGCTCGCCGTTCACGCCCAGCACCGCCTCCACGTCCTCATCGGCCGAGCGGTTGATGACCGCCACGTAGCGCCGTGACCCGTCGGCCGATTCCGAGGCACTCACGTCGAGCACGCCCACGCTGGTCCGCACCTCGACGCACTGCGCCGCGCCGCCCCAGCCCTGCTCGTGTCGCACGGGCTGCGTAACGGAGGGACCGGCCACGCGTGCAGGCAATGGCACGGTGCCGAAGTGGTTCAGGTACAGGTCCCACACGTGGAAGGTCGCCGAGCGGACCATGCCGCCCTCGCGCACGGCCAGCAGACCGTTGGCGTTCACCAGGTTCACGGTGTTGGCCATCGTCACCGGCACGTGGTTCCCCGCCGTGCGGTGCAGGGCGTGGAACACCCCGGAGTAGAACAGGGCATCGGCGAGGGTGCGCGGGGAGTAGCGGCTCACCCGCCAGCCGTTCTCTCCGGCCACGCCCGGAGCGTCGGCCGGCCCGGACGTGTCACGCGGGGCGATGCCTCCGTCGGCCCCGGGCTGGGGCTCCTCCCACGAGCGCGGCTCGAAGTGGCGCATGTTCCACTCGTCGAAGGCGATCTCCAGTGGGCTGGTGATCCCGTGCCGCGACGCCGCAGCGGCCACCTTCTGGGAGAAGCCCTGCAGCACCTGCTCGAAGTGCACCGCCTGGGAGACGATCGCGTCGAACTCGGCGCGGGAGGGATCCACCAGGTGGAAGCTCGCCCCGTAGGCGTGCACCGAGAACCACTCCGTGATCTGGCCGAGCTCCCGCACCACCACATCCATCCAGCGGTCATCGTTCAGCCCCACGCACACGAAGCGGATCGATCCGTCCACGGCCCGCATGAACTTCGCGTGGTCGAGGGCGTCGGCCGCGTACTGCTCGGCGCTGCGGTGCCCCATCTGCCAGGGGCCGTACACCTCGTTGCCGATGCCCCAGATCGGCACCGCTCGCGGACCCTCGATCCCGTCGGCGGTGCGCCGGCGCGTCATCTCGGTATCGCCGCCGTAGTTGCAGTACTCCACCCAGCGCACCGCGTCCTCGACGCTGCGGCAGCCGTGTGCGAGGTACGCCGTGGCGCCGGTGGCCTCGCACCAGGCGAGGAACTCGGGGGTGCCGAAGCGGTTGGTCTCCTCCGAGCCCCAGGCGAGCTCGAGGCGGCGCGGGCGCTGATCGCGCGGGCCGGTGCCGTCCTCCCACCAGTAGGCGGAGGTGAAGTTCCCGCCCGGCCAGCGCACCACCGGCATGCCCAGGTCCCGGCTGGCATCGATCACGTCCTGCCGGCAGCCGTCCATCGGGCCGTCGCTGCGCACGGACAGCTCAGAGCCCTCGTCGAACACTCCGCCCTCGATGTTGCCGAAGAAGGCGGACTCGAGGAAGTGGCCGTAGATCTTCGGGTCGATGCGGTGGGAGCCGTCGGCGGGGGAGAGGTCGATGCGAGCGAGGGGCTGCGGGGACATGAAGGTCCTTTCCAGGAACGGAGGTGACAGAGGGAGAGCGGGTGGCCGACGATCGGCTCACCCCTTGATGCCGCTGGTCGAGACGCCCTCGATGATCCAGCGCTGAGCGATGGCGTAGAGGGCGAGCACGGGCACGGAGGCGATCACGGCGCCTGCCATCATCACGTCGTAGCGGGTGCCGTTCTCCGCCTGCAGCAGCCGCAGCCCCGAGGGGAGGGTCTGCATCTCGCTGCTGAACAGCACGAACACCGGCCACAGGTAGTCGTTCCAGCTGGAGAGGAACGACAGGACCACGAGGGTGGCGACGGCCGGTCGCGCCAGCGGCAGCATGACCCGGTGGAACGTGGTCCACCGGTTGCAGCCATCGACGATCGCGGCCTCTTCCAGTTCCCGGGGGATCGCCGCGAAGAACTGGCGCAGGAAGAACACCCCGAACGCCCCGGCCGCACCGGGGATGATCAGCGCCGCGTAGGTGTTCAGCCAGCCCAATGAGTTCACGATGAGGAAGTGCGGGATCAGCATCACCACGGCGGGCACGAACATGGTCGCCAGCACCACGCCCATGATCAGCGTGCGCCCGCGGAACTCCATGCGGGCCAGCGCGTAGGAGGCGAGCACGGCGAGCACCACGGTCAGCGCGGAGTGGGCGAGGGCCACCATCAGGCTGTTGCCCACCCAGCGCAGCACCGGTATGGAGGCATCGCTGAGGATGTGCTCGAACGCCCCGAGGGTGGGCTCTCTCGGCCACAGCCGGAAGTCGGGGGAGACCGACTCCGCCGGTGTTTTGAAGGCGGTGCCGAGCATGTACAGCAGCGGCAGCGCGAACACGCAGGTGAGCAGGATCAGTGTCGCCCACAGGGCGATCCGCCGCGGTCGCAGCGGCCGCCGACGGGTGGGCCGGGCCGACGCATCGGGTCGGTCCGTGCGGCGTTGATCAGCGGACAGAGCGGTCATCGGCTACACCTTTCCCACGAAGCGGAAGATCTGGTTCACCAGCAGGCTGGCCGCGATCAGGCAGAGAGCGAGGATCATGCTCATCGCGCTCGCCATGCCGATGTCGTAGGACTCCATGCCGGTCTGGGCGATGTACCCGATCGCGGTGCGCGTCGCCCCACCGGGCTGCTCCATGGTGATCAGCGCCGACTGCCCGTACATGTTGGCCGAGGCGATGATCGTGATGACCACGACGAACTGCAGCACCCGGCGCATGTGCGGGATCGTCACCACCCACAGCCGCTGCCAGGCTCCGGCCCCGTCGATCCGCGCGGCCTCGTACAGCTCACCCGGGACGTCCTGCAGGGCGGCCAGGTAGATCACGGCATTGAAGCCGACCGTCCACCACACGGTCACGCCCACCAGGGACACCCAGCCGGCGGGCAGCGAGGTGGTCCAGGCGATCGCATCGGGCAGTCCCAGCGAACCCAGCAGATGGTTCACCGGCCCCACGCGGGCATCGAGCAGGAAGTGCCACAGCACGCCCACCACCGCGACGCCCAGCACGTACGGCGCGAAGTACACGGCGCGGAAGAAGGTGCGGCCGGGGAACTTCAGGTTCAGCAGCAGCGCGAGCGCGAACGGCACCACCACCAGCAGCGGCACCGACAGCACGGTGAAGATCGCGGTGACCCGCATCCCGCTCCAGAACTCCTCGGAGAGCACCCCCTGACCGGACAGCAGGGTCGCGTAGTTGTCGGTTCCGACGAAGCCCCCGGTGTCGAATCCGAGGATCCACTGGCGGGTGCTCGAATAGGCGAGCACGAGGATCGGGGCCAGCACGAACACGGCGAACAGGACCAGGAACGGGGCGACGAACAGGTAGGGCGTGACGGGGTTGCCCACTCGGATCCGTCGGCGCTCGCCGGGGCTCGGGGTGGTCGGCGGGCTGTGCGGTGGGCTCAGGCTGGGAGCAGCACTGCTCATCGGCCTTCTCCTCTCGGCGGTGATCTGCCTGCTGGTCGGCGCCTGGGGCGCCGGAATGTCAGAACCCGTACAGCTCGCGATTGCGGTCGAGCATCTCCTGGGCCGTGGTGACCGCGGAGTCGAGCGCGGCCTGCGGCTCCTCCTCGCCGAGCACCACTGAGCTCACCGCCCGGGCGTAGCTGTCCGCCGCGATCTCGCGGGAGCCCGGCACCTGCTGCAGGAAGATGAAGCTCTCCAGCACCTCGTCGGTGGCGAGCGCGGCCTGAGGACTGTCGGTGAACTGTGCGTCCTCGCGCGCCGAGGCGCGGGCCGGGATGTTGCCCGAGCCTGCCCAGGTCGCCGAGTTCTCGCTCATCCAGGAGATGAACACGCGGGCGGCCTGACCGCGGTTTTCCTCGGCGTCGGCCTGCTTGGTCACCGTGAAGTTGTGGGAGTTCGCGAACACGCCCGCTGCCTCGCCGATCGTGGGGAAGCCGCCGATGCCGTACTCCATGCCGTCGGTGGTGTCTTCGATGTCGTTGATCAGCCACAGCAGCTCGTGGGTCAGCGCCGAGGAGCCGTTCTTGAACGCCGTGGACAGATCGGTCGCATCCGACGGGCTGACACTGCTGGTCACTACGTCCTTCATCCAGGTCAGGGCCTTCACGCCGGCTTCCTCACCGAAGCTGACGGTGGTGAGGTCCTCGGAGTAGAGGGAGCCGCCGAACTGCCCCAGCAGGCTCACGAAGGTCTGCCAGTTGTCCGGCGAGATCCAGTAGGGGTGCTTCACCCCGGCGGATTGCAGCGAGGAGATCGCGGCGTCGAACTCCTCCTGTGTGGCCGGGCCCGCGTCGAGCCCCGCGGTCGCGAGCAGATCGGTGCTCCAGTACTGCGCGAGGGTGAACATGTCCAGCGAGATGCCGAAGCGCTGCTCCTGGAACACCCCGCCCTGCCACACGGCCGGGCTGAAGTCGTCCTCGCTGAGACCGACCGACTCGGTGAGGTTGTCCAGCGGGACGATGGTGCCGCGCGCTGCGAAGCTCGCCAGCTGGTCCAGGTGCATCGCCGCGACGTCCGGGCCGCTGCCGGCGTCGGTCGCGGTGACCACCTTCGAGTAGAAGTCCGGCCACTCCAGGGACGATTGCTTGACCGTGATCAGCGGGTTCGCCTCGGTGAACTCGGAGACCAGCTGTTTCATGTACGGCCCGTCGCCGCCGGTGAAGCCGTTCCAGAAGGTGATCGTCACCTCTGGCCCGTCGTACTCGGGGCTGAAAGGTTCCGAGGCAGTGTCCGGTGCGTCGTCGGGCCCGCCGATCGACTGCCCGCCCGAGCAGGCGGCTGCAGTGAGCGCGGTGCCGGCAACGCCTGCACCGGCGAGCACGCCGCGCCGGCCGACGCCCCGGCGGGGAGGGGGCGAGCTGTGCGGGCCTGCGGTGGGGCGAGGCGGGAGAGTCATGTTCCGTTCCCTTCGAACGAGCTGAGCGAGGTGTCGTACTCCGTGCCGCCCACCGGATACTTCGATGTCATCCAGGCAGAGACGTTGAGCATGGCGGGAGCGGTCACGAGGAGAGACGCCCCTTCCGGTCGCTCACCGTGCACTCGGAGGGCTTCGCCAGGGCGGGATAGCCCGCGCCGGTGGGGGAGTCGGGCCGGGACAGGGCGATGGTGTGATCGCGCAGCACCAGGGCGATCCCACCGAGAGCCCCGTCGACCTGGCGGATCCGCCCGGGGTGGAGCGCGATGCGGTGGGCCCGGGCGGGCATGAGATTCTCGGAGAAGGCCGCTTCCAGCGGGGCGGTGAGGTGTCGGCCGAGCGTCACCAGATCCCCGCCGAGCACCACGCCCTCCACATCGAGGGAGGTGCACGTGTTCGCGAGCACCACGCCGATCCGCCGCCCGGCGCCCGCGACGATCTCCCGACGCCGGGCATCGCCGGCGTCGAGCACTTCGCGCAGCACGTCGAGGTCACGGTGGGCGGTCGCCTCCAGGATCCGCTCGCGGGACACGTACGCCTCGAGGCAGCCACGCTTGCCGCACCGGCACTCGGGCCCAGCGGGATCCACGGTGATGTGCCCGAACTCGCCGGCGGTGCCGTGCAGCCCGTCGTAGATGGTCCCGTGCGTGACGAGCGCCCCGCCCACGCCGTCCATGAGCCGCAGATAGATGAAGCTCTGCAGGTCCCGGCCCGCGCCCCACACCGACTCGGCGAGCCCGGCGAGCCGGGCGTTGTTGTCCACCCGCACCTCACGGGCGACGCGGGAGGCGAAGGTCGCAACCAGGGAGTCGGTGACCCGCTCGCGGTCCGGAATGCGGCCGGGCACGCCGAGGCCGACGGCGATCACCGCGCGGCGGTCCGGCACCCCGAGGCCGTCCAGGAGCTCGAAGGCGTGTCGGATGCGGTGCGGCCACGAGGTGTCCTGCTCGTAGACGGCGGTGGCGGAGCCCTCGACGTAATGCGCCTCGTCCATGGCGGTGACCGTGACGCGACGATGTCCGAACTCGACACCGAGGATCACCGCCCCGGAGATGCTCAGGGCGAGCCGCTCCGGGGTGCGACCGATGGAGCGCCGCGCGGGCGCGGTACCGGCGGACGTGATCCGGTCGGCGGTGAGCAGGCGCGCCGTGGCGGTCGAGACGGTGGCGCGGGACAGCCCGGTGCGCTGGACCAGGTCGGCGCGCGTCGAGGGACCGTGCAGGCGCAGGGCCAGCAGGATCTCGTGCTCGGCTCCACGCAGGGGCCTCGTCGTCCCGGTCGTCATTCCGTCAGCATCGTCGGGGGTACGGGAGGGTGCAATGACGTGGGCCGATTTCTGTCAATCTATCGACGGAATGCGTCGGAAGGCCGCGTCACGGGAATGCCGCGGGAAGGTGGGACAGTGACCGACGATCGCTGCACCTCACACGGCGATCCATCGCGCCGCCGGCGCGGCGACGCATCGTGCTCCAGGGTCGGTCCCACGATGCGGACGAGGCGGCTTCGAGAGGACGCTTCAGCCTTTCACCGCCCCGCGCATCATCCCCGCCACCAGATGCCGTCCGAAGAACACGACGAGGAGCAGCACTGGCAGCAGCGCGAGCATCGCGCTCGCCGTGAGTGGTCCCCATTGCCGACCGAAGGCGCTGATGAACTGGTACACGGCGACCTGCACGGGCCGGTACTCCGAGGAGTTCACCATGACGGAGCCGGCGACGAACTCGTTCCAGCTGCCGATGAACACGAACAGGCTCGCGGCGGCCATGCTCGGTTTGCACAGCGGCAGGATCACCGAGGCGAAGGTCCGCAGCCGGGAGGCTCCATCGATCTTCGCGGCCTCGTCGAGCTCCACGGGGATGCCCTCCATAGCGCCTTTGAGGATCCACACCGCCATCGGGAGGTTGTAGCCCAGGTACAGCAGCGGCAGGATCACCGGCGTGTCCAGCAGTCCGAGAGTCGCGAAGTACAGATAGTTCGGGATCACCAGCACCGCAGCCCCCATCGACAGGGGGATGCAGGCGACGATCACGCCGAACAGTGGCCGTCGCATCGGGAAGCGGAAGCGGTCGAAGGCGTAGGCGGCCACTGCTCCGATGATGACAGCGGTGAGGGTCGCGACGGTGGAGTAGAGCAGGCTGTTCAGGAGGTTGCGGGCGAACGTCCCGCTGAACACCTGCGCGTAGTGCTCCGTCGTGACCCCGCTGCCGAACAGCGACGGTGGGAACGTGAAGATCTCCTCCGGGGGTCGCACGGAGGTGGCCACGCCCCACAGCACAGGGGAGACGTTGACCAGCGCGATCGCAGCGATGCACACCAGCAGCACGACCCGCACGACCTGTCGGCGGCCCCCGATCCGGATGTCGGTCGACTCAACGGTCATCACACGCTCCACTTGGCCAGTCGCAGGTACGCGAACACGAGTCCGATGTTCAACACCAGCGCCACTGCAGCGAGGGCTGCACCGCCGGCGAAGTCGAAGTGCGTGAACGCCTGTTGATAGATGGTCAGCGGCAGGATCTGGGTCGCATCGCCCGGACCTCCGCCGGTGGTCACCAGCGGAGCTTCCACGTTGTTGAGGTTGCTCATCGTGAGCACCACGGTGGTGATCGTCAGCGGCGTCTTGATCATCGGCAGGGTGATCAGCCGGAACTGCTGCCAAGGACGTGCGCCGTCGACGGTGGCCGCCTCGTAGAACTCGGCCGGAACGGCCTTGATCCCCGCGAGCAGCAGCAGGACGGCGAAGCCGAGCGTGCGCCACATCGCCACCAGGATCAGCGAGATCATCGAGAGGGTCGGGTCCGTCAGCGGTTTCTCATCGACGCCCAGTTGGCTCAACAGATGAACCCCGGGACTGATGTCCGTGACGAAGAACCAGCGGAACAGCAGTGCGCCGACAATCGTGGAGATGACCCACGGCAGGATCACGAGGATCTGCACGAGTGTGGCCCGCTTCGAGGTGAGCCGATCCAGGAAGACGGCCACCGCGAGCGCGACGGCGAGGGTCAGCGCCACGGTGATGACCGCGAAGGCCAGAGTGCGCACCATGACGGCTGCCATGGCGGGATCGCTGAACACCTCCCGGTAGTTCGCGAGGCCTGCGAACCCGACCGGGCGCACGGACTTGAGCTCCAGCAGGCTGTAACAGATCGCGAAGATCGCTGGGAAGATCAGGACGACGAGCAGCACCAGCATCACCGGCGCGACGTAGACGAGCCCGATCAGGTCACGGCCCGTGCGCCGGGTGGTGACGGTGCGGCCGCTCGAGGAGGGGCCTTCCTGCCTCTCCCGGTCTTTTGCGGTGGCCCTCGCCCCGGGGCGATCGTTCTGCAGCGCGGCGTCAGTCATGGCCACCCACCCCGAACTCCTGCTCGGCGGCCTCCATCGCCTCGGCGGCTGTGCCCTGTTCCAGCAGGACCTTCTGGACCGCTCCGTTGAGGGCCTCCCGCCAGCCCACCGTCGGCGCGCTGGTCGGTGGCAGCCAGCCGAGCTCCTGCGTCCCTTCGAGGACGGTGGCCAGGAAGGAATTCTCCGGTGCGGCGAGGAAGTCCGCGTTGTCCGCGGCGGTCGAGGCGTAGAGCGGGGGCTGCTGGCCCTCGAGCATCCACCTCGCGTCCGCTTCCGGGCTGGAGAGGAAGGCGACGAAGTCGGCGGCCTGCTCGGCCACCTCGCTGCCGGCCCATACGCCGACGGACCACCCGGCGAGACTGCCCGGTGCGGGGTCCACCCCGCCGCCCGAGGGGTAGTGCATGAAGCCGACGTTCTCGGCTCCGATCTGCTCCTGCATGGCCGGGACGCGGACGCTCGCGCCGTTGATCATCGCGGCCTGACCGGCAGAGAAGAGCTCATAGAGGTCCTCTGAGGTGAGTCGGACCGCATCGTGGGACGTGACCTGTGAATCGGTCACGAAACCGGCCTGGAACTCCATCGCGCTGACGCCGGGGTCCGTCGACCACTGGGGCGACCCGTCAGCGGCGAACATCGATCCCTGCAGCTCCAGGATCCGCGCGGAGAGGATCTGGGGATCGGCGAACGAGGTGCCGAACGCCTGGCCCAGCCCCCACCGGCCGTCGTCGGGGGAGGTGAGCTCCTTCGTGACCGAGAGGAGATCGGACCACGCGTTGAGGTCCGCAGGGTCCGCACCCACCTCGGCCAGCAGATCCGCGCGGTACATGATCCCGAAATAGTTGCGGGAATGCACCACCCCGTAGAGGGATCCGTCGTCCTGTTCCATCGTCGTCCAGTAGACGTCGCGGAGGTCGGCGAGCTGGGCCTCGGGCAGGTCCCCGAACGCCAAGGCGTTCAGATCGGCCAGAGCCCCTTGTTCGACGGCCGTGGCGACCTGGTCGAGGGAGAGCCACATGACGTCGGGGGCACTGGAAGAGACGTCAGCGGCGAGGAACTGTTGGGTCATGGTGTCCCATTGCTGCACCTCGACGTTGACCTGGATGCCGGTCTCCTCGGTGTACGACTCGATCAGCGCGCCGAGCACCTTCTCGCGGCCACTCGGCCCGGCCGGGTCGAGGAAGGTCCACATGGTCAGCTCGTCCGCGGACCTGCCGTTGCTGCTTCCGCACGCGGACGCGGCACCCAGGGTGAGAGCTGCGGAGGTGCCGGCCAGGAATCTCCGTCTGGTGGGGGCGGTTCGTGCAGACATCGTTGTCTCCTCTCGGATGCTGCCGGGGCGGCGCCCCCGCAGCGACTGCCACGGGTCAGGGGGCGACCGCGCCTGCGGTGGCAGGGGTGAGCGCACCAGGCAGGATGGCGCCGTGCTCGGCCAGGCCCTGACGGAGTTCCACGACGTCGACCTCCTTGGGGGTCCCGCCGTCGCGGACGGCCATGGCAGCGGCGCTCCCGGCCGCTTCGGCGATCGCCATGCAGGTGCCCATCACCCGGGCCGCGGCGAACACCGTGGAATCCACCGAGATCGTCCGTCCACTCAGCAGCAGACCGTTGACATTCTGCGGCAGGAGCGCGCCGAAGGGGATGCCGAAGGGCTTCTCGACCACGTGCAGGTCGATGCCGTCGCCGGTTCCGGAATGGATGTCGATGTTGTACGCGGACAGGGCGATCGCGCGGTCGCTGGTCGCGTCGGTGTACAGCGAATCCATCGTCAGCCGCTCCTCGCCGGCGAAGTGCCGGGTCTCGCGGATGCCGAGGGCCGGAGCGATCTGCGAGATCTCCACATCCTCGAATCCGGGCATGTTCTCGCGCATGAACTGCACGAGCTCCCACACCTGGGTGTACCCCGTCTCCAGCCCCTTGGACAGCTGCACCGGATCCGAGGCATCGATCCTGGTCAGACGTGAGGTATTGATCGCAAGCAGCCGCTCGGAGGCGGTGGCGATGTAGATGAACTGGTTGCGGGGGATGGTGAACTTCCCGGCCTCTCGGGCGTCTGCGACCCGGGTGGTCAGGCCGATGTAGCAGTGCCCGCGGGTGCGGCGCAGGAAGTCGACGTCGTATCCGGCGGCGTACTCTTCCTTGATGCCCATCTCCTCGGGGTTCTCGTCGAGGAAGTCCCAGAAGCGCTGCAGGTCGAAGTTGGTGACCGTGAACATCAGGGTGCTCGGCTGCATCGTCTGCGTGCCGTCCTGGCCCAGCGTGTGGGGGACGCCCGCGAGGTAGGCGACGTCGCCGTCGCCGGTGCCGTCGATGAACACCTTCGCGTCGATGCGGGTGGTGGTCAGCTTCCCGTACACGGTCACGGACCGGATGGTGTCGGTGTCGTCGACGTCCACGCCGAGCAGCTCGTGGTCGAAGAGGATGTCGACGCCGGCCTCCCGGCACATCTGCACGGCGACGATCTTGACCAGGTCGGGGGAGACCGGGGTGATCGAGTTGTGGACCGGGCACCGGAAGTGGCCCGGGGAGCCGTCGATCGCGATCAGGCGGTCGACGAACTCCTGCGCGATACCTCCCAGTGCCTGGTTCCCCGAGCGATCGAGGTACCCGAGGACACCGAGCCCGGAGGCGGCGGCACCGCCGAGCGCCGAGGTGCGCTCCACCAGCACGGTGCGGGAGCCGGCTCGCGCGGCAGCGATCGCGGCGGGCAGTCCGCCCGGGCCGCCGCCGATGACGGCGACGTCGTACTCGATGTGGTTCTCGCGCAGTGGGGGTCTCATGTCTGCCTTCCGGATCGGGGTTCTTCGGGGATGGCCCGGCGCCAGAGGGGCGTGCGCGGGCAGCACGGGACGGCCACATCGCCCTGTGATGTCCACGCCATTTCGACTGAGAAAAACCCTGTGAACAATCGATTTTCCAGAAAGATAGTGGCAGGGTGGGGGCGTGTCAACCCCTCCGCCCCGTTACCGTGCAGGCATGAACTCAGGTGGCCCTCCGACGTTGCGCGACGTCGCTCACGAAGCAGGTGTGTCCTCGGCGATCGCGTCACGCGTGCTGAATGCGGACCCCCATGTCCGGGTGCGAGAGGAGACGCGGCAACGGATCCAGGACGCGGCGCAGTCCTTGGGGTACGTCCCGCACAGCCTGGCTCGCTCCTTGCGAGGTGCCCGCGCGGGCGCCATCGGACTGGTGATGCACGGCCTGGACAGCCCGATTAACGTCGATGTGCTCGCCGGGGCGCACGCCCGCTGCGCACAATCCGGGTACGTGACCCTGCTGGCCGAGGCGGAGGACCTCGCAGAGGACGACAGCCGCCTGCGTGCCTTCCTCGCCCGGGGCCGACTCGACGGCGTGATCCTGCACAGCGGGTACGGGCACGACGACCGCCTGCTGGATGCGATCTCCCGCTCCGTCCCCGCGGTCCTGGTCAATGCCGACGACGACCGAGAGGCTCCGACCGTCCGGGTCGATGACGCCGCCGCCACCACGCTGGCCGTCTCGCACCTCCTCGAGCTCGGCCACCGCGAGATCACCTTCATCGCCGGTCCCCACGGATCACAGACCTCGGACCGACGGGAGCAGGGTTACCGGTCAGCGCTCGATCGCGCCGACCTCGGCGATCGGACCGATGTGGTGCATGCCGACTGGTCCGCCGATTCGGGGATGCAAGCGGTCCAGGAGATCCTGCGGCGGCCCTCGCTCCCCACGGGACTGATCGTCGCCAACGCCGTGACGGCGGCAGGTGTGCTCAGCGCTCTCCGTGACGCGGCGGTGCAGGTCCCCGACTCGATCTCGGTGATCACGATCCACGATTCGTGGTTCCTCCCTCACCTGTCCGTGGCTCTGACGGCGGTGCGTCTGCCGCTGCAAGCCCTCGGTGCGGCAGCCGCGACCCTTCTAATCGACACGATCGATGGCCGGGATGCCGCACAGGATGCGTTCATCACCGACCCGGGACCCGAGCTGGTGCTGCGGAAATCGACCGGCTCGCCTCCGGCGCGGCGCGCATGAACTCCGCGTGCTCGAAGACCTCGCACGCGGAGCGCTCGAGCGTCGCCACCCCCACCGCCACCTGCGCTGAGCCCATCACGAGCTCGCCATCAGCCGCTCACCGGCCCCGTTCCGCAGCCCGGGCCATCAGCCCGGACGGTACGAATCGCGCAGCGGTGTAGATCGCGCGGTAGCGACGGCTCGGCACGGACACGGCCCTGCCCCGGCGGACGTCCCGCAGGGACTCCTCGACCACCCGCGGCGCCTCGAGCCACAGCCAGCCGGGGATGCCCTCCTCGCCCTTGGGCAGGCCCAGCCGGGCGTGGAAGTCCGTGTGCGTGTACCCGGGGCACACCGCAGTCACCGTGACACCGCGGGCCCGGTACCGGCCGTTGGCCCAGCGGGAGAACATCACCAGCCATGCCTTGCAGGCGGCGTAGGTCGAGCGCGGCATGACGGCCGCGGCCGAGGCGATGTTGATGATCTCGCCCGAGCCCCGGGCCAGCATGCTCGGCAGCACCGCGTGCATGAGGCGCATGGGCACTTCGTCATGCAGCCGGAGGTGGCGCACCTCGTCCTCGATGTCGTTCTTCTCGAAGGCGAGGGACAGGCCGAATCCTGCGCTGTTGACCAGTGTTCCGATGGGCCGCGCTTCGTCCGTGAGGCGGCCGGTGACCGCGTCGATCCCCTCGGCGGTGGAGAGGTCCGCGCCCAGCACCTCGACGTCCTCGGCGCCCTCCTGCGTCAGCTCGGAGACGAGTTCCGTGAGCCGAGCGGTGTCGCGGGCGACCAGCACGAGGTGGTCACCGCGGCGGGCGAGCTGGCGGGCGTACTCGGTGCCGAGGCCGGAGCTGGCGCCGGTGATCAGGGACGTCGATGTCATGGCGTCGAGCGTAGTCACCGCTGCGGAGTCGTTGCGCCCGTGCCTCGTGTGCTCGGAGAACTCGGGCGCGCCCACGACCCGGCGCCGCAGGTGGCCGGCGTAACCACGCGGTGCCCGTGATCCACCGATCGGGGGATCGATTAGCGCTCAGTTCGACCCTAAGATCGTGGTCACCGTCTCGACCGAGGAGCCCGACATGAACGCCGAGCACCAGGATGGACCGGACGCACCGCGCCGCGATGCGGGCTTTGGCGACCGGTGGAGGATGACCCTCAGTGCCCTGGTGGCGGTGGTGCTCGGACTGATCCTGGGGGTGTTCGCGCTCGACAGCGTCCCCGCGATCACCGTGACGATCCTGCTGCTCGCCGTGGCGACCGTCTTCGGTGTCCGATCAGACCGTCGACGGCGCACCCGAGAATGACCCACGCCCCGTCCCTCGGAAGCGGGCTGGACGAAGCCGCCCGGCCTGACGACGTCGGCCGGCGTGTCGCAGTGGCTGATGTGCTCCTCGTGAGCAGGCGCCGCTGCATGATGCGTCGCGAGACAACCGGCCCGAGAAACTCGTCGTGCGGTTAGGATCGCCCACAACGCTCGGACGGACACGTTCCGTGACCCGATGCCTGTGAGCCGAGCCGAAAGGATTCAGACACACCCGATCCGAGGGAGTCCGCTCGTGTGGGAGTACGTCTCCAGCCGCTTCGACCAGATCGCCTTCAGCTCCTGGCAGCACTTCAGCCTGGTGGTGCAGTGCCTGATCCTGGCGAGCGTGATCGGCCTCGGCATCGGCGCCCTGGTCTACCGCCGCAAGCGCTGGAGCGCCGCCGCAAACGCCGTCTCCGCGATCGGGCTGACCATCCCCGGATTCGCCCTGATCGGCCTGCTCATCGCCCCCATGGGATTCGGCGTCCTCCCGGCGGTCGTGGTCGTGACCTTCTACGCGGCACTGCCGATCCTGCGTAACGCGGTGGTGGGGCTCGCCGGGGTGGATCCCGCCCTCGTCGAATCCGCCCGCGGCGCCGGGATGAGCAAAATGCGCACGTTCTTCCAGGTGGAGCTGCCGTTGGCCTGGCCCGTGGTGCTCAGCGGGATCCGGGTCTCGGCGCAGATGGTGATGGGCATCGCCACCGTGGCCGCCTACGTGCTGGGCCCCGGACTGGGTGGGTACATCTTCTCCGGACTCTCCCGCCAGGGCGGAGCCAACGCTCTCAACTCGGTCCTGGTCGGGCTGATCGGCGTGATCATCCTCGCGCTCATCCTCGATCTCATCCTGCTCGGCATCGGCCGACTGACCACGTCGAAAGGTATCCGTGCCTGACACCGCCTCCGCCACAGACGCTCCGGACGCATCGGCCGTCACCGGTCGTTCGATCACGCTCGACGGCGTCACCAAACGCTTCCGCGGCCAGCAGGCGCCGGCCGTGGACAGCATCACCCTGGAGATCCCGGCCGGGCAGGTGGTGATGCTCGTGGGCCCCTCAGGGTGCGGCAAGACCACCACGCTGAAGATGATCAACCGCCTGGTCGAACCGACCGCAGGGCGCATCCTGCTCGGCGGCGAGGACGTCACCGACATCGACGGGGACCGGCTCCGGCGGCGGATCGGCTACGTGATTCAGGCCGGCGGGCTCTTCCCGCACATGAGCGTGGCCGCCAACGTGGCCCTGGTGCCCAAGATGCTGCACTGGGATGCGGAGCGGATCGAGCAGCGCGTGAACGAGCTGCTGGAACTGGTCTCGCTCGACCCCGACATCTACCGCGACCGCTACCCCCGGGAGCTCTCCGGCGGCCAGCAGCAGCGGATCGGGGTGGCGCGCGCACTCGCCGCGGACCCACCGGTGCTGCTGATGGACGAGCCCTTCGGCGCGGTGGACCCGATCACCCGGCAGAGGCTGCAGGACGAACTGATCGGGATCCAGCACGAGCTCAACAAGACCATCGTCATCGTGACCCATGACTTCGACGAGGCCGTCAAGCTGGGCGACCGGATCGCCATCCTCGATGAAGGCGCCCGCGTGGTGCAGTACGACACCCCCGAGCGGATCCTGAGCGACCCCGCGGACGAGTTCGTGGAGGACTTCATCGGTTCCGGCGCCGGCCTGAAGCAGCTCTCGCTGCGCCGTGTCCGGGACGTCGAACTGATCGAGGCGATCACCGTCACCCCCGACGTCCCGAGCGTGGACGCCCTGGCTCGTGCACGGGAGGCCGGCCACGACCACGTGGTCGTCCTGGACCGGAACCGGCGACCGGTGGCCTGGCCGTCGCTGCGAGAGCTGGAACGGCTCCCGCAGCTGCCCAGCAGGCCCCGTGCGGATCTCCCGCTGGTCGGCACGGGAGCGCCGCTGAACGACGCCCTGGACACCATGCTGGTCACCAGCGTGGGCGGCGCCCTGGCCACCAGCGATCGGGGACAGTTCGCCGGCGTGATCGACGTGGAGACCGTGATGAGAGCCATCACCGAGGTCCGCGAGCAGTCCGTCCCGGACCCCGACGCGCCCATCGGCACCAACACCAGTGACATGCCCGCGGTGACGAAGGTCGACGATGACGATGACTGAGACCCCCCTCGAGGACCGCACGAGTCACGCGCAGCCCCCGGCATCGAAGAAGACCGCCGGCGCGCTGGGCGCGGGATGGCGCGCGCTCCTGATCCAGCTGGTGGTCATCCTGGCCGCCGTGGGCGCAGTGCTGACCTACGTCGGCATCGCGCCGCTCAGCGATACCGAGCGCAGCACGTTGAACGCGGGTTCGCTGCGGCAGTACACCCTCGAGCATCTGGAGTTGACCTTCCTGGCCGCACTGCTCGTGCTGGTGATCGCCATCCCTCTGGGCGTCCTGCTCACCCGCCCGGCGTTCCGCAGGGCCAGCGGCCCCGTGATCGCCGTGGCCAACGCCGGACAGGCCGCCCCGTCCATCGGCCTGGTGGTCCTGCTCGCCGCCCTGATTCCCTCCGGCTTCTGGGCCGCGATCCTCGCCCTGGTCGTCTACTCGACCCTCCCCGTGCTGCGCAACACCATGGTGGGACTGCGCGGAGTGGACCAGCGACTGGTCGAGGCCGGCCGGGGAATGGGGATGAGCTCCGCCGCGGTGCTCTTCCGGATCGAGCTCCCGCTGGCCGTGCCGGTGATGTTGGCCGGTGTGCGCACCGCTCTCGTGCTGCTCGTCGGCACCGCGGCCCTGGCCACGTTCATCAACGGCGGCGGACTCGGGGTGCTGATCACCACCGGCGTCAACCTGGACCTCAACCCGGTGCTCATCGTGGGCGCGCTCCTGATCGCCCTGCTGGCCCTGCTGATCGACTGGCTGGGCCGGGTCGCCGAGCACGTCGCACGTCCGAGGGGGCTGTGATCATGACTTTTCGACCGGACCGACGGCTCGCGATGAAGGCGCTCCTGGGCGCCGGCCTGCTCACCGTGGCCGGCTGCGGTCTGCAGCCGGCCGCCTCGCTCGTCCCCCAGGTGGGGCCGGGTGCGATCCGACGGGTCGAGGACCTGCCCGATGACGCCACGATCACCGTGACGTCGAAGAACTTCACCGAGCAGATCATCCAGGGGAAGATCGCGCTGCTGGCCCTCACCGCCGCCGGATTCGACGTCGTGGATCTCACCAACGTGCCGGGCAGCCAGCCGGCGCGCGGCCTGATGGAGACGGGCAAAGCCGATATGACCTGGGAGTACACGGGCACGGCCTGGCTGACCTATCTGGGCCACGAGAAGGGGATCCCCGATCGCACCGAACAGTGGGAGGCCGTCAAGGAGGCGGACTCCGCCAACGGCCTGACCTGGCTCGAGCCGGGACCGCTGAACAACACGTACGCGATGGCGGTGCGCGACGAGGCCGTGGACGAGCTCGGCGGAGTGAAGACCTTGAGCGACATCGCCGAGCTGCCGGTCGAGGACCGCACGATCTGCGTGGAGGCGGAGTTCAACTCCCGCCAGGACGGGCTGGACCCGATGCTGGAGGCTTACGGCATCCCGCGCGGACAGCCCGACGGCGTCCCCGAGGAGAACATCTCGCTGTTCGACACCGGCGCGGTCTACACGGCCGCCGATCGCGGCACCCCCTGCAACTTCGGTGAGGTGTTCACGACCGACGGCCGCATCGACAGCCTGGGCCTCACGGTGCTGGAGGACGACCAGCGCTTCTTCCCCTCCTACAACGTCGCCCCGGTGCTGAAGACCAGCACTCTCGAGGAGTACCCCAGCCTGGCCGACGTGTTCAACGAGGTCACACCGAAGCTGACCGACGAGAAGATGCGCGAGCTCAACCTGCGGGTCGATGACAACGGCGAGGAGCCGATCGACGTCGCCTACGACTTCATGCTCGACGAAGGCCTCGTCACCGAGCCCTGAGCGCTGCAGGAAGCGGGCGCCCGCACGCGTGGGCCTGACCGCGACGTGGCCGGCGCTGATCTCGCGCCCTGCGCGGCGGCGTCCACCGCGCCGCGGGGGGTGGAGATCGATGGACCGGCCCCAGACGCCGATGCGGTCATCGAACTCGTCAGAATTCTTGATGCGGTCCCATAGGCCGTAGCAGACGCCCTGCGGCTCATCGCGGGTCCGCTCGCGGCCGTGGACCACCTCGAGCCCGCCGCTCCCTCCGATCCACCGGAGGGCGCGCCCCTTCATGCCGTGGCGGATCACCCTCTGCCGCGAGATCACTCTGCCCGTCCGGTTGCCCTGATTACATGTTGCATGTAATCTCTGCGCTCAAGGAGGGCGATGATGGCTCAACTCACACTGGACACAAGCTCCATCACCAGAGGCGACGGCCTCGTGGACCAGGCCTA
The DNA here is from genome assembly GCF_017876545.1 of Brachybacterium sacelli. Taxonomy (NCBI): domain Bacteria; kingdom Bacillati; phylum Actinomycetota; class Actinomycetes; order Micrococcales; family Dermabacteraceae; genus Brachybacterium; species Brachybacterium sacelli. The sequence goes on from NZ_JAGIOD010000001.1 coordinate 1,642,953, forward strand.
CACGGTGATCCGCGACGCGATCCTCAGCCGGCGCCTGGCACCAGGCAGCAGGCTGTCCGTCCCCGAGATCGCCCGGCAGCTCGACATCAGTCGCAGTCCTGTCCGGGAGGCCATAGCCCGCATCGAGTACGAGGGCCTCGCGGAGAGCGTGTCCCACCGGGGCGCTGTCGTCGTGGAGATCGGCCTCGACGAGCTGGTCGGCATCTATGACCTGCGTGAGGTGCTCGAAGGCCTCGCCGCGCGACTCGCGACCCGAGCCGCGGATCCCACGCTGATCGATGACCTCGAGCAGAACTGGCAGGGCCACCACGACGCCGTCGACAGCGGCGATGTGGAACGGCACATGGAGCTCGACGCGGCATTCCACCGTCGGATCCGCGAAGCCGGTGGCAACCTCCGCCTCTCGGATCACCTGCGGCAGCTGCAGGGGCAGATCCGGGTGGCGATGTCGACCACCGTCGCCCGCCGGGGCGGCATGCATGCAGCTCTTGCCGAGCATCGCGCCCTCATCGACGCCATCCGCGGCGGAGACCCCGCCAACGCGGAGACCGTCGCCCGCGATCACATCACCCGTCTGCGCGAGAGCCTCCACGACGCGGCTCTCGCGGACCAGCACATCGACGAAAGGCACGAGACATGACCACCACCGCAGTCATCGGACTGGGAACCATGGGCGGCCGCATCGCCCACTCGATCGCCACCGGCGGCCACGAGGTCCGCGGCTTCGACCCCTTCGAGGGCGCCCGTGAGGCAGCCTCCGCCTCGGGCATCACCGTCTTCGAGACCGCCGAAGAAGCCCTGCAGGGGGCAGAACTGGCCATCATCTCCGTCCCGCGCCCCGAGCACGTCCTTGCCTCGGCACGCGGAGCCCTGTCCACGGCCGAGGGGGCCGTCGTCGCGGACATGTCGACCATCGATCCCGGCAGCGCCCAGGAGGCCTCACGGATCCTCGCCGAGCACCACGTCACCTATGTCGATGCCCCGGTGCTGGGCAGGCCCGACAAGATCGGCAACTGGACGCTCCCGACCGGCGGACCCGAGGAAGCGGCCGAGCTGGTGCGCTCCGTGCTGGAGGGCACGGTCGCCAAGCAGGTGGTCCGCGTGGGTGACGTCGGGGCCGGACACGCCGTGAAGGTCCTCAACAACCTCATGTTCGGCGCGATCAACGCGATCACGGCGGAGGTCCTCACCACCTGCGAAGCCGCCGGCGTCGACCCCGAGGTCTTCGTCTCCACTATCGCCGACTCCGGCGCCGCGACCGTCTCCAACCTGTTCCGTGAGATCGCCCCGAAGATGATCGCGAGCGACTTCGAGCCGGCCTTCGCCCTCCAGCTGCTGGCGAAGGACAACAAGCTGGCGATCGACCTCGCCCGCTCCGTCGGTGCACCCACCCACCTCGCCGAGAGCATCGACCGCGTCAACACCGCGGCCATGGAACGGGGGCTGGCAGATCGCGATACCGGCGCGGTCCAGGAGCTCTACCGCTCCCAGTCCGGAGCCGCTCGATGAGCGACCTGCCTATCGAGCGCATCGTCGCGCGCGTCCTCGAGGCCCCTCTCGAGGACCACGTGCCGATGTCCTTCTCCCAGCTGAGCGCCCGGCGCACCTTCCTGGTCGAGGTCCACGCGGGCGGCGAGGTCGGGATCGGCGAGAGCTGGATCAACTACCCCGACTGGGCTGCCACCGAACGCCTCGCCACTCTGCTCGAGGGAGTCGCCCCGCTCGCCCTGGGGTGCGACGCCCTCGACCCCGGGGCCCTGCTGGATTCACTCGTCGCCGCTCTCGGCGGCGTGGGTCGGCAGTGGGGCGCGCACGGTCCGATCTGGCAGGCGATCAGCGGCATCGACATCGCCCTGTGGGACCTGCACGGTCGTCTGGCCGGCACCTCCACCGCACAGACGCTCGGCCTCGTCCGCGACAGCGCCCCCGCCTACGCCAGCGGCGTCGGCCCCACCAAGGTCCACGAGCTCACCGAGCGTGCGCTCGAGCTGGGCCTGACGGCGGTCAAGACCAAGGTCGGATTCGGCCAGGAAACCGACCGCGCCACCATCGCGGCCGTCCGTGAGACGGCTCCCGACATCCGCATCTTCGCCGACGCCAACCAGGCGTGGACCCTCGAGGAAGCCATCGCGAACACGACGTGGCTCCAGCAGGAAGGGGTCGAGCTGCTCGAGGAGCCCGTCTCGGGCGACGACCCCCGGGACCTCGCCACCTTGCACGAGGTCACCGGGATCCCGCTGGCAGGCGGCGAGAACGTGTACGGACTGGAGAATCTGGTCCGTCTCGTCACGACCGAGGGCCTCGTCCACGCCCAGCCCGACGTCGCCAAGTCGGGTGGCCTGACCGTTCCGCTGCGCCTGGCCGAGCAGCTCGACGGCACCGGGTGCGTGCTCAGCCCCCACTGGTATTCCGGCGCCATCGGCCTGCGCGCCTCCATCACGCTCGCCACCACGGTCACCCACGCCGGGTGGATCGAGCTCGACGTGCGCGCCAACCCCCTGCGTGACGACCTCGTCACCGACGGGTTCCCCCTCCGCGAGGGCCATGTCCTCGCTCCCGGAGCTCACGGCCTCGTCGGCGACCTCGATGCCGACGCCGTGAGCCGATTCCAAGTCCACTCCGACGAACGGAGCCTTTCATGAGCACCCTGTCCATCCCCGCAGCCCGCATCGGTGGCGACATCCTCGCCGGCGCCGCGCACGACGTGATCGACCCCGCCACCGGCGCCGCCTTCGCGAGTGTCGGCTGGGCCGGCGCCGCCGACGTCGAACGCGCCGTGAGCGTGGCCGCCGGCGCCTTCGCCGCCTGGTCCACCACGCCGGCCCGGGAGCGCGCCGCCGCCCTGCGCGCCATCGCCGCCGACCTGCGCGCCGAGGCCGCAGAGATCGCGCCGGCGATCGCCGCCGAGTCGGGCAAGCTCCTTCCGGAGGCCACCGCCGAGGTCGAGTTCTCCGCGAAGTACTTCGACTGGTTCGCCGAAGCTCCCGCGATCGCCGAGGAGGAGGCCGGGCGTGTCACCCCAATGCGACGCTTCCGCGTACGCCGCCACCCGGTGGGTGTCGTCGCCGCGATCGGCACCTGGAACTTCCCGCTGTCGATCCCGGCCCGCAAGATCGCCGCGTCGATCGCCGCCGGCTGCCCCACCGTCCTCAAGCCGAGCGAACGCACCCCGGTCTCCTCCGATGCGCTGGTGCGAATCTGCGAGCGCCACCTCCCGGTCGGCGTCATCGGCCAGGTCATCGGCGACGGCATCGAGATCTCGAATGCGCTGATCGACGATCCGCGCATCGCCGCGGTCACCTTCACCGGTTCGACTGCGATCGGCACGATCATCGCCGAGCGAGCGGGCCGCAGCCTGACCCGTGCCTGCCTCGAGCTCGGTGGACGAGCGCCCTTCATCGTGCGTGAGGACGCCGACGTGGCCGACGCCGTCGAGCACCTGCTGATCGCCAAGCTGCGCAACAACGGCGAGTCCTGCATCGCGGCGAACACCGTTTTCGTGCCCAGGTCGCTGGCCGAGGAGTTTCGGGCGGTCCTCGCGGCGCGCATCGAGGCCACCCGCCCGGGCGCCCAGAGCGATGACGACGTCGACTTCGGCCCGCTCATCGACGCCGGCGCGGTCGAGCGCCTGAACTCCCTCGTCCAGAAGGCCGAGCAGGCGGGCAAGCGTGTGGTGCGCGGCCAGGACGGACCCGATGGCGGCGCCTTCATGGCCGCAGCAGTCGTCGAGGACGCTCGTGGTACCGAGCTGTACGACCAGGAGATCTTCGGTCCGGTGCTCGCCCTGGTCACCTACGACGAGGAGGACGCCGTCGTCGAGGAGGTCAATGCGTGGGGCGTGGGCCTGGCCGGCTACGTGTGCGGCCGGGACCTCGCCGCGGCTCAGGATCTCGCCGAGCGCCTGCGGATCGGGATCGTCGGCATCAACAACGGTGCCCCGAACACCCCGGAAGTCCCTTTCGGCGGCTTCGGCGGCTCCGGAATCGGTCGCGAGGGCGGCATGGAGGGGTACGACGAGTTCACCGAGCTGCAGTCGCTCTCGATCGCCCGCTGAGCGGTCCCGCCCCAGGAAAGGGAATTGTCATGGACAAGGTAGTCCTGCGCACCAAGCGCGATGTGATCGCGTTCGTCAACGACCATCCCACCGGCAGCTCCCGCGGCAAGATCATCGCCCTGATCGCCCTCGGCTCCATCTTCATCGACGCCTACGACTTCACGTCCCTCGCGATCGGTCTGGACTCGATGAAGGCCGAGCTGAACCCCACCCCGTTCCAGGTGGGGACCACCACCTCGGCGATGGCGGTCGGAGCCCTGCTGGGCGCGATCTTCGGCGGGTACCTCGTGGACAAGCTCGGTCGCTACAAGCTGCTGATCCTCGACCTGATGCTCTTCGTCGTCGCGGCGATCGGTGCGGCCCTGTCTCCCTCCATCGAGGTGCTGATCGTCTGGCGCTTCCTGCTGGGACTGGGCGTGGGCCTGGACATGCCCGCCGCCTTGAGCCTGGTCGCGGAGTTCACCCGCAACAAGGACAAGGGCAAGTTCGTCAACCTCTGGCAGCCCATGTGGTACGCCGCGACGATCACCTCGGCGGCCCTGGTGCTCCCGCTGGTGTTCCTCGGGATGGAGGAGCACATGTGGCGCTGGGCCGTCGGCTTCGGCGCCGTCCCGGCGCTGATCATCCTCGCCCTGCGCTTCCTGTTCGCCGATGAGAGCCCCATGTGGGCGGCGCACAACCTGGGCATGGGGGAGGCGGTCAAGATCCTCCGCAAGAACTTCCCCTCCACGGAGTTCGTGATCGAGGAAGGCGAGGCGGAGGCTGAAGCGGACACCAGGATCGCCCGCATCTTCGAGCGCGGATATCGCATCCGTTCGCTCGTCGTCGCGGTGGTCAGCGGCTTCCAGGCGGTCCAGTACTTCGCAGTCGGGTTCTACCTGCCGGTGATCGTGGGACTGATCTTCGGCCAGGACGTCGTCTCCATCGTGATCGGCACGATCCTGCTGAACGTGTTCGGTCTGCTGGGCGGGGGCATCCAGCCGTTCCTCACGCATCGCTTCGGCGGGCGGGTGCTCACCCTGATCGGCAGCGCGATATGCGTGATCGCGCTGGTCGCCGTCGGCCTGGTCGAGGTGGAGTCCACGCCGTACCTCGCCGCTCTGCTCGTGGGCGCGTTCATCTTCGGCCACTCCTTCGGGCCGGGCTCGCAGGGCAAGACGATGGCGACGCTGTCGTACCCCACCGACCTGCGCGGCACCGGCACCGGCTGGGCCGAGGCGTGCAGCCGCGTGGGGTCCATCGTCGGGTTCTACGTGTTCCCGCTGGTGGTGGCCGCAGTAGGCCTGTCCCAGACGATGATCCTCCTCGCCGCTGTTCCGCTGATCATCTTCGTGACCGTGCTGGTCGCCCGCTGGGACCCGAAGGACGTCGACATCGAAGCGGGATCCGTCGGGCAGGCCGCCGGGGCGCAGAAACCGGCGCTGGCCCCGCGGTAGTGCCGAGCTCAGCCGTTCGCCGATTCACCGGCCGGCACCGCCAGGACGCCCGTCGTGCTCTCGCGGATGATGATCGTCTGTTCCACCACGACGTCAGTGGGCGGGGCGTCGGGATCCTCGACCCGACGGACGAGTGTCGCCACCGCCTCTCGGGCCACGCGGGGGATGTCCACGGCGACCGTCGTCAGGCTGGGATTGGCGTACTCGCCCTCGAGAGTTCCGTCCCAGCCGAGCACGGCGACGTCCCCGGGAACCGACAAGCCGCTGCGTCGAAGCGCATACATCGCACCGACAGCTATGAGGTCGGTGGCGCAGACCAGGGAGTCGAACTCGATGCCTGCACGGAGGAGCTCGTGAACAGTATCGACCGCGGCGGCCCGGCCGTACGGCGAGACCCGTACGAGTCGGTCGGGGCCGCTGGGCAGGCCGGCGTCCTTCAGGGCGGAGCGGAAACCCAGTGAGCGCACCCAGCCGGGCCCGAACTGCTTGTCCTCGTGCGCGCCCAGGAACAGCGGGGACGTGCACCCGAGGGACAGGATGTGCTCCGTGGCGTCCCGCCCGGACTGCGCGTTGTCGATCATCACGTGGTCCAGGTGCGAGCCCTCGACCCTCTCGCCGAGCAGGACGAGAGGCATCGGCCCGTGTGAGTCCAGGACACCGGCCCCGTCCAGGCTGTCCGGTCTGAGGATGATGCCGTCGGCGAACTGTGTGGTGAAGCCGCGGGCGGCATGACGCTCACGCTCCGGGCTGCTGGTCGTCTCGGCGATCAGGACGGTGTACTCGAGCTCCTCGGCGGCGGTGATGATCTCGTGCGCCAGGCTCGCGAAGTACGGGGTGGTGAGCTTGGGCAGGGCGACGGCCAGGATCTTCGTCCGGCCGGCACGAAGCTGCCGACCGGCGAGGCTCGTCCGGTAACCGAGCTCGCTGATCGCCTGCTCGACCTTCTCCCTGGTCGCGGGGCGCACGTTGGTCCGTCCGTTCACCACGTTGGAGACCGTCATCGAGGACACCCCGGCCCGCTCGGCGACGTCCTTGACGCTCGGCTGGCGCCCCCGCTCCCCGCCGGAGCGCCTGCGACTCTTCTCGCTCATATCGTCCTCTGCCGTCCGTCCGCGAACAGGTGCCTCCACCCCGAACGTCCCCACGACTCGTGCGGAGGAGGTGTTGACGCGGAGGTCCCGCCATCCTACTGTGCATTGTCACGATAAATTTTATCGTTAGAACGCATGTCTCGTGCGCGCGTGCCCGCCAGAGATGTCGGCTCACCCGGAGGTCTGTCATGTCCATCGCTACACGGCGTCTTCCGCGTCGCCCACTGATCGCAGGGGCAGCACTCACCGGTGCAACCCTCGCCCTCGGAGGCTGCGGGGTGGGCTCTCGAGGAGGTGGTTCCGGTGCCGGAGCAGGCGAGGTCCGTGCCACCTGGTGGGGAGGGGACTCCGAGAACAGTGCCCTCAATGCAGCGCTGGACGCGCTGGCGCAGGAGACCGGCACGAAGGTGGCCCGCGAGACGCAAGCGTGGGACGGGTACTGGGACCGCCTGGCAACCCAGACTGCGGGCGGCAACGCTCCCGATCTCATCATGCAGGCGGGCAGCCAGATACCCGACTACGCCGAGCGCGGCACCCTCCTGGACCTGAACACCCAGGAGACCCTCGATGTCGAGGCGATCGACGAAGGGCTCGAGCAGTTCGGACTGGTCGGCGATCAGCTCTACGGCGTCGTCGCCGCGTCGAACGCCATGGGTCTGGTCGCCCGCGACGACCTGGTCGGTCAGGCCGGGCTGTCGCTGCCCGGTGACGACTACGACTGGGAGGAACTCGCGCAGATCGCCGTCTCGGCCCACGACGCCCTCGGAGACGAGATCTGGGGTCTGCAGGACGGCGGCGGCGACCTGATCCTGTTCGTCATGAAGGTCCGTGACGACGGCCGGCAGTTCTATGCCGACGACGGCACCCTCAACGCGACGCCGGAGGACCTCACGGCATGGCTCCAGTACTGGCAGGACCTCAGAGACGCCGGCGGGGCACCGCCGGCCGACGTGACCGCAGAAGGTCAGGGCGAACTGCCGAACACCGCGTTGGCGCAGGGGAGGGCCGCCATGGGGTTCGGATGGACCCAGGACTATGTCGCCTACGCCCGCCTGTCCGACAGCAGCCTCTCGCTCCACCTCCCCCCGCACGTGCCGGCGACCCCCAGCCTCTGGATGAATGCCGCGAGCCTCTGGTCAGTCTCCTCCACCAGCTCGGTTCCCGACGCGGCCGTGGAGCTCATCAACCAGCTGACCAACAGCACCGAGGCGATCGAGGCACTCGGGATCTCCTTGGGCATCCCGCCCTCGGAGGCCGCGCGCGAGCAGCTGACGGGGTCGCTCTCCGCCGAGGAGCAGATCGCGATGGACTACATGAGCACCGTCGCCGAGGTGTCGACCCCGCTGAACAGGCTCTGGCCGGCAGGATTCGACGAGCTGCGCACGCTGCTGGGCGACCTCAACGAGGCCGTCGCCTTCGGGGATCTCTCGATCCCGGACGCCGTGGATCAGTTCTTCACCACCGCCACCGATTTCACATGAACGCCACCACGCACGAGGCAGGGGCACGTGGCCCGGGAGCGGCCGGGAGCCACCCTCCGGGCAGAGCGTCTGCCGAGCGCACGCGAGGTGCAGGGAGGCGCAGGTGGTCTCCGCGCCGACGGTCGGCCACCTTCGCGGGATACCTGTTCCTGCTGCCGTGGTTCCTCGGCCTCTTCGGTCTGGTGCTCGGGCCGATGCTCGCCTCGGCCTATCTGTCGTTCACCGAGTACGACCTGTTCACCGACGCACAGTGGGTCGGTCTCTCCAACTACACGGAGATCATCGGGTCCGATCCCGAGTTCCGGCAATCCGTGGGCGTGACGTTCACGTACGTCCTCGCCTCCGTACCCCTGCGACTCCTGTTCGCCCTGGCGCTGGCCGTGGTCCTCAACCGGACCCTGCGAGGCATGGCCTTCTACCGCTCCGTCATGTATCTGCCCTCCCTGCTCGGAGGGAGCGTGGGGGTCGCCGTGCTGTGGCGCCAGCTGTTCGGCCGCGACGGAGCCGTCAACGAGTTCCTGGGCCTGTTCGGGATCGACGGGCCGAACTGGATAGCGGACCCCGACTACTCGCTCATGACGATCATCGTGCTCGCCGTATGGCAGTTCGGGTCGCCGATGATCATCTTCCTCGCCGGGCTGCGGAACATCCCGCCCGAGATGGGTGAAGCCGCTCTGGTCGACGGGGCGGGACCGCTGCGCAGGTTCCTCTCCATCACGATCCCGCTGCTGACCCCGATCATCTTCTTCAACGTGGTCATGCAGACCATCGTGGCGTTCCAGGCCTTCACGCCCTCGTTCATCATCAGCAATGGGACGGGCGGCCCGGTCGGTTCCACCCTCTTCTACACGTTGTATCTGTATCAGAAGGCGTTCACCGAGTTCGAGATGGGCTACGCGTCGGCTCTGGCCTGGATCCTCGTGGCCATCATCGCAGCCGTCACCGCGGTCGCCTTCCTCAGCTCGAGGCGGTGGGTCTTCTATGCGGACGAAGGGCGGTGACGGTCACATGCAGGTGACATCACGCGGGGGCTTGCACTCAGTTCGGCCCCGAGAAAAGGAACGTGGCGGGGTGAACCTGAAGCGGGTGGCATTGCATGCGTTCCTGGTGCTCGTCTGCCTCGGCATGCTGTACCCGCTCCTGTGGATGCTGCGCAGCTCCTTCATGCCGGAGGAGCAGATCTTCTCCCCGGGCACGTTGCTGCCGACGGAGATCGTCGCCGAGAACTACCCGGAGGGATGGCGTGCCAACCCTCCGGGCTTCGGTCGCTTCCTGGTGAACTCCGCAGTGGTCTCCATGGGCGCGGTGATCGGGAACCTCGCGGCCTGCACGCTGGCGGCGTACGCCTTCGCACGCATCGAGTTCCCGCTGAAGCGAGTGTGGTTCGCCGCGATGCTGGCGACGGTGATGATCCCCGTGCACGCGACGCTCATCCCGCAGTACACGATCTTCACGGCGATCGGTTGGGTCGACACCTACCTGCCGCTCGTCATACCCAAGTTCCTCGCGACGGATGCTTTCTTCATCTTCTTGCTCGTGCAGTTCATGCGCAGCATCCCCCGCGAGTTGGACGAAGCCGCGGAGATCGACGGGTGCGGCCATTTCCAGAGATTCTCCCGCGTGCTGCTCCCGCTCATGACGCCGGCTCTGGCCACCACCGCGGTCTTCACGTTCATCTGGTCCTATGAAGACTTCATGGGGCCCCTCATCTATCTGGCCGACATCAACCGCTACACGGTGCCGCTGGGACTGAGGATGTTCATGAACGGCATGGGTGAATCGTCCTACGGTCAGCTCTTCGCCATGACCGCGCTGTCGTTGGCGCCGGTGTTCGTGGTGTTCATGATCTTCCAGCGCCGCCTCATCGAGGGTATTGCGACGACGGGCCTGAAGGGGTGAGGGCCGATCCGGGCCGTCCTCAGCCGGGCGCATCGACGTGCTCGCAAAGAATTGATCGACCAGACCGAGTAAATTGAGGAAGAGGTAGCGATGAAACACGCTGCAGCGGAGTACGAGATCGTTGTCTGCGGGGGAGGGCTGGCGGGATTCGCGGCGGCCGTCTCGGCTGCCCGCATGGGCCGGACGGTCTGTCTCGTGCAGGATCGTCCGGTGCTGGGAGGGAACAGCTCCTCGGAGATCCGGGTGTCCCCGCGGGGCGCGAGCACATATCACGCGTACGCACGGGAGGGCGGCGTGCTGGCGGAGCTCATGGCCGGCGAGCGCCTGCGGAACCATGAGCCGATCTTCGAGAACGGCTGGACGAACAGCATCTGGGACCTGTCGCTGTACGACATCGCGCAGCGAACCGAGAATCTCGACCTGCTGCTGAACACGGCGGTCACGGCGGTGTCCGTGGAGGACGGGCGCCTCACGGCGGTCGAGTGCTGGACGGCCACTGCGGAGACGGTGACCGAGGTGACCGGCACGATCTTCCTGGACTGCACCGGGGACGGCGTGGTCGCGGCGCTGGCAGGGTGCGAGTACCGGTACGGAGAGGAAGCGCGCTCGGAGTTCGGCGAACCGCATGCACCCCGTGCCGCTTCGAAGGACACGATGGGCAATTCGCTCCACTTCAAGACCAAGGACGTCGGCCGTCCCACCGAGTTCCAGCTGCCGGAATGGGCGGTCGAGTACGACGACCCCGACTTCTTCTACCAGCAGGGCCGTTTTCCCCAGGGCGTTCGCGGTGGTTACTGGTGGATCGAGCTCGGGAAGCCCTGGGACACCATCGACGATGCCGAGACGATCCGGCACGAGCTGACCCGTCGCACCCTGGGTGTGTGGGACTGGATCAAGAACAAGGATCCCCGCACCCGCGAGCAGACCGAGAACCTCGCCCTGGATTGGCTCGGCCAGGTGCCGGGCAAGCGGGAGAGCCGCCGCATCGTCGGCCTGCATCTCCTCACCGAGCACGATCTGCTCCGCGAGGACGCCTTCGAGGACGAGGTCGCCTACGGCGGATGGAACATCGACCTCCATACCCCCGGCGGCCTGCTCGCGGAGACCAGCGAGCCGACGGCGGCAGCGGGCTACGACCTCCGCTCCGAAGCCTCGGTGACGGCCTATGTGGGGCCCTTCGGCATCCCGCTGCGCTCCCTGATCGCGAAGGACGTGACCAACCTGCTCATGGCCGGCCGCAACGTCTCGGCCACACACGTCGGCCTGGGATCGGTCCGGGTGCAGGCGACGACGGCCATCATGGGGCAGGCCGCGGGGACGGCGGCTGCGGTCGCGCTGACCAGGGACCTCCCCGTCCACGACCTCCCCACCCGCGCCGCGGGAGCCGTCCAGCAGCAGTTGCTCAAGGACGGCTGCTTCCTGCCCCATGCGGTGAACGCGGACCCTGCCGACCATGCCCGGCGAGCCCGCGTCTCAGCCTCCTCGCAGGCCCTGTATCTCGGCGCGTCCCCCGGTGACCGCTGGGTCGACGGCGGATTGCGAGAGGGAGGGCGGCGGGTGGGAGACCAGCTGACTGCTCTGCGCGGTCAGTGGATTCCGCTCGAGACGGGTCCCGAGGCGCCCGGGCTGCGCAGTGTCAGTGTTCTCCTGCAGAACGACGGGAACTCCGCAGTGAAGATCCCCGCACGGCTCCAGCAGGTCGACCACATCTGGGACTACCGCGTGGACACGGGACCGGTGCTAGCCGAGACGGAACTGACGGTGGAGTCCGGAGAGCACTGGATCGACTGGACGGTCGACGTCGGCCCGCAGACCCTGCGCCGCGAGGAGGCGGGCGGCCAGTACGTGCGCATCGATCTCGGTGCCTCACCGGAGGTGCAGTGGCTGCGCGCGGGGCGCATCCTTCCCGGTGCCGTCTCCGCCTTCGAGATGGCCACCGGGCGTATGCGTCGCTTCGGTGCCGGCGTGACCATGAGCCACCGGGTCGAGCCCGCCCAGCACGCATACCCTCCCCGCAGCGTCGTCTCCGGCGCCGCCCGCCCCCACGAGGCGACGAACCTCTGGCGCTCTGACCCAGGACATCCCTTTGAGCAATGGATCCAGCTGGACTGGGACGAGGCGCAGGAGATTCGTGTCCTCCAGATCGCCTTCGCGGGACACCTCCTGCGGGAGTTCGACCAGACCCCGGAGCTGTGGGCCGATCCGCAGACCGTTCGTGACTACACGATCAGGGCGAAGACCGACGGGGGATGGGTCGATGTGCTGACCGTGCAGGGGAACGGTTTGCCGCGGCGGGTCCACGAGCTGCCGGAAGCGGTCAGGACGGCCTCCCTGCGAGTCGTGGTGCACGCGACCCACGGCGACCCCTCGGCCGCCGTGTACGAGATCCGCTGCTACAGCTCCGAAGGGTAGGAGGTCCCGCGCCCGCGACCTACTGCGCGGTCACGAGGCCGTCAGGTCGGCCGCGTCGGCGCGAGGAGCTTCTGCGCGAGCCCCAGCAGCCCGGCGCGTCGCAGGGGCCCGGCAGGATCGAGGGCCCCGTTCTCGAACCGGGCCTCCCGGGGCGACATCGCATAGAGGTGGCGGAATCGGCGCGAGAAATGGAAACGATCCGGGTATCCGCACAGCGCTCCCACGTCGCTGACGGTGGCGCTGCTGCGTTGGAGCGCCGTCGCTGCCTGCCAGAGCCTCACGAGCTCCAGGCATCGCGCGGGCCCGGTTCCGAGAGAAGCCTTGAACACGCGGTGGAGGTGCGCCGCCGAGACATGCGCATCGTCGGCCAGCTCGCCCACGTGGATCAGCCGCAGCCCTTCCCGCGTCCAGATCTCCCGCACTCGCTCCAGCGCTTCGCCCACGGAGGTGGGGAGTCCGGCCATCGGGTCGTTCGGCAGCGGCCCGGTGACATAGAGGTCCACCAGCCAGTGGAGCACCTGAGAGCTGCGCTGCCGGGCGGATGCCCCGTCATCGCCCGCCAGGGCGAGCAGATAGTCGCACAGGGACTCCAGAACAGGGAAGTCGGAGAAGCTGCGCATCGGCGGCCACGTCATCGGGTCGGGCAGATGGCCCAGTGCGTCCACCGTGAAGTGCAGATAGGCATGTCGACTCGGCACTCGGGGGTCCCAGGCGTAGTGGTCCCGGTCCCCGGGCCGGGTGATCGCGAGGTCGCCGGGAAGCAGGGTGCAGCCATACGCATCTGCACGGGCCGGCCCCGGCTCGAGCGTGAGCCGAGCCGACCCCGTGACGAGCCAGACCAGCTCGAAGTCCGGGAGCCGGCGAGGGCCGTAGCTGGCCCCGGCCGGGTAGTCCGCGAGCTGCGCGGGCCGGGACTCGGTCAGCGTGAGATCGGCGAGAGTCATGATCAGTCATTAAACCGCAAGAACGTGACATGGACCACATGTGCGGTCCTTCGGTGTACTGATGTGCCATGACCACACAGTTTGTCGCCGGAACGCATTCCGATCCCCAGCACCCCGATCTCGCCGACGACTACGCGCGCGACGGATTCGTCATCCTCGAGGACGCCATCGATCCCGATCTCGTCGAAGCTCTCAAGCGCGACGCCGCCCGCATCTGCCGGGGCGATCTGGGAGAGATCGACGCGCCGCCGGCCGGGGCGGAGGCGATAACCGATACGGAGGAGCTGATGCGGCAGTTCCTGTGCATCCACTACCCGCACAAGATCTCGGAGGCCGCGCTCGAAGCACTCCGCGGCCCGCGGATGCTCGACGTCCTCACGCGGGTGATCGGCCCCAACGTCAAGGCGATGCAGTCGATGCTGTTCATCAAGTCCGAAGGCAAGCCCGGCCAGGCCTGGCACCAGGACGAGTACTTCATCCCCACCCGTGACCGATCGCTGACGGCGACCTGGATCGCTCTGGACGACGCCACGATCGAGAACGGGTGCCTCTGGGTGCTGCCCGGATCCCATCGCCGGGGCGTGCTGTATCCGGATCGTGAACAGTTCGACCCCGCCTTCGACTGCTCGATCGAGGCCTACGACTTCCCCTGGGAGGAATCCGATGCCGTGCCGGTCGAGATCCCGGCCGGAACCGCGATCATCTTCAACGGGTACCTGTTGCACCGCTCCCTGCAGAACTCCGGCCGCCACGGGTACCGGCGCGCCCTGACGAACCACTACATGAGCGCCGAGTCGCTGCTGCCGTGGCAGGGCATGCCCGAGGGCAGCCACATCGGCAAGCACGACTTCCGGGACATCGTGATGGTGGCCGGTGAGGACCCGTACGAGTACAAGGGGATCAGCGACGTCGCCCGGCCGCACTCGCGACCCGACAAGGACGGCGGGTGCGATCGGTGAGCACGGCGGTGAGGCCCACCGCCCGGGCCCCCGGGGCCCGGGCCGAGACGCCGACGCCGCGTCGCCGCTCGCTGGCGCAACGTCTCTACCGGTACCGATGGAGCTACGTCTTCATCGCTCCCGGGGTGCTCTTCTTCCTGATCTTCGCCTACATCCCGCTGGCCGGGAACGTCGTGGCGTTCCAGGACTTCTCGCCGTTCCGGGGCATCCAGGGCTCGCCGTTCGTCGGCCTGGCGAACTTCGCAGAGATCTTCCAGGACCCCGAGGTCCTCCGCACGATCCAGAACACCGTGGTCATCAGCGCGCTGCAGATCCTCTTCGCGTTCCCCGCCCCGATCGCCCTCGCACTGCTTCTGAACAGCCTGATCTCGGTGCGGATCCAGCGACTGGTGCAGGGGGTGGTCTACCTGCCCCACTTCATCAGCTGGGTGGTGGTGATCGCCATCTGGCAGCAGGTGCTGGGCGGAGCGGGCGTCGTGAACGACCTTCTCGCGATCGTCGGCAGCGGGCCGATCTCGGTGATGACGAGCCCGGAGACGTTCAAAGCCCTGGTCACGGCGCAGGTGGTCTGGAAGGAGGTGGGGTGGGGCACGATCATCTTCTTCGCGGCCATCTCCACCATCCCCACCGAGCGCTACGAATCGGCAGCCGTGGATGGTGCCGGATCGATGCGCCGGATGTGGCACATCACGATGCCGGGCCTGATGCCGGTGATCGTGCTGCTGCTGATCCTGCGCCTGGGCACCGTGCTCACCGTGGGATTCGAGCAGATCCTGCTGCAGCAGAACATCGTGGGCCGGGACGCGGCCCAGGTGCTCGACACGTTCGTGTACTTCCGCGGCGTGCTCGGCGGGGACTGGGGCCTCGCCGCGGCCGCGGGTCTGGTCAAGGGCGTGGTCGGATGCGTCCTGGTGATCGTCGCGAACTGGTTCTCCAAGAAGCTCGGCAGTCAGGGGTTGTTCTGATGGTCGCCCAGCATGACGTCACCTCCCTTCCCGTCCGGGGCCCGCGCCGGGGCCGGACCGATCGTCCACCGTGGATGCATCCCGCACCGCTTCCGGTGCAGGTGCTCAAAGCCCTGGTGATCACGGCGATCGTGGCCGTCATGGCCGTCCCGTTCGCCTACATCGTGGTGACCAGCTTCGCCGCGCCGGGATCGAGCGGGCAGATCGTCCCGGAGTCCTTCAGCCTCGACGCCTACCGGTCCCTGCTCAGCGGTGGGGTGGTCACCCGATCCCTCATCGTCTCCACGGGCGTCACCGTGGTGGGGACCTTCCTGTCGCTCTTCTTCACCGTGCTGCTCGCCTTCGGGCTGATGACCACCCGGGAGATGCCCGGTGGCCGCGTCCTCTTCTTCGGCATCCTCGCCACCATGCTGTTCACGGCCGGGATCATCCCGAACTACCTCCTGGTACAGCAGCTGGGGCTGTTGGACTCCTACTGGTCGCTGATCCTGCCCACGCTGATCTCGGCCTTCAACCTGGTCGTCGTGCGCAACTTCTTCATGGAGCTGCCGCAGGACCTGCTCGATGCCGCACGCATCGACGGGGCGAGCGAATGGCGGGTGCTGTGGTCGATCGTGGTGCCGAACTCCCGTGCGGTGATCGCCGTGGTCGGGCTGTTCTACGCGGTGGGCTACTGGAACAACTTCTTCAATGCGCTGCTGTACATCAATGACTCCTCCAAGTGGCCCGTCCAGCTGGTGCTCAACTCCTACGTCCTGCAGGGCTCACCGCTCAGCCAGATCGAGAACCCCGAACTCACCCCGCCGCTCCAGTCGATCCAGATGGCCGTCGTGGTCCTGGCCATGCTGCCGATCCTCGCGGTTTACCCGTTCGTGCAGCGCTACTTCACCAAGGGCGTGCTCACGGGCGCGATCAAGGGCTGAGCACCGCACGCATCCTCACCACCAGAAGGAGATTCCCATGACGACGTCGTCACGATTTCCCACCATCTCGCGCCGCTCCGCCGTCGGCCTCGGCGTCACGGCCCTCGGCGCGACCGCGCTGGCGAGCTGCGGCACGAGCAACTCCTCGAGCTTCGGGGAGAACGCCGGTCTGACCATCCCCTCCCATCAGGCTCCACCGGACGTCGAGGGCGCGATCATCAGCGACATCCCCGGGGTCCCCATGGGACTCACCTCGATGCCGGACCCCTTGCCGAAGTCCACCGAGGGCACGCCGGGGAAAGGCGGGCCGTTCACCACCTTCCAGATCAACTGGGGCACGCCCCCGAGTCCGTACGGGGAGAACGAGTACTGGCAGGAGTTCAACACGCGACTCAATGTCGACTACAAGCCGACGCTGAACTCCGCCGACGCCTACGAGACCAGCCTCGCCACCATGCTGGCCAGCGGAAACGTTCCCGACATGGTGTTCTTGCAGACGCACTCCGCCAATGCTCAGCAGGCGATCCAGGACGGCGCCTTCGCCGAGCTGTCGGAGGTGCTCGGCGGTGACAAGATCCTCGAGTATCCGAACCTGGCGCACGTGCCCGAGCACCAGTGGCGCAACTCCGCGATCAGCAACGGCATCTACGGCATCCCCAGCGATCTGGGGTACGTCAACAGCCTGCATGTCTACCGCCAGGACTGGGCCGAGCAGATCGGCTTCGACGCCCCGCCCCAGGACGCCGAGGAGTTCTACGAACTCATGACGGAGATGGCCCGGCTCGGCACCGACCAGTACGGGGTCGGTGGTCTGAGCGACGGCCTGGGCGCCTTCGTCAACGCCATGTTCCGGGTGCCGAACACCTGGCGCGAGGCCGACGGCGAGCTGACCAGCTATCTCGAGACCGACGAGTTCGAGCAGGCACTGCTCTTCCAACGTCGGCTGTGGGAGGGAGGAGCCTTCCACCCCGACGCCCTCAGCCTGTCCGAGAAGGGCGCCGAGGACCGTGCCCTGTTCGAGGAGGGGCACACCGGATGGCAGGTGGCATCGACCGACAACTGGTACCTCTCCGGCGCCCTGGACCGTCTGCGGGGCCGCAACGAGGGAGCCCGGCCCCGGATGTTGCTCCCCTTCGGGCACGACGGCGGCGAGTACGCCTTCCCGGCCACCCCCGGTTTCTTCGCGATCATCGCGATCTCCGCCGAAGCGGCCGGGGACGAGGAACGCCTGCACGAGCTGCTGTCCATCATGAACTACCTGCGGGCGCCGATCCCCAGCGAGGAAGGGTTCTTCCTGCGGTACGGCCTCGAGGACGTCCACTTCCGGTACGGCGAGAACGGCGTCCCCGAATCGGTCCCCGATTCGCCGGCACCGGCGGACCGTGACGCGATGTTCTACACCGGGCTGGTGCCGGTCGTGCTCTACTATCCCGACCCCCAGCACGTCGAGGACAGCATCGACTACACCGAGAACAGCATCGTCGATCCCACCGTCGGACTCTTCGCGCCCTCGTCGGCGGAGGTGGCGGGGCTGCTCGACGACCTGCAGACCGACTACGTCAACGGGCTGGTCTCGGGCCGACGGCCGATGAGCGATCTCGAGACGTTCCGCACCGACTGGCGCAAGCAGGGCGGCGACTCGCTCCGCGACGAGCTGCAAGAAGCTCTCGCCCAGAGGGCGTGAAAGGGGGCCGTCATGCTGAATCTTCCGCGACCTCATAGGACCCGGCAGGTCACGACGTTCGAACCGGACAGCGGCCTCAAGGTCGCCTTCGTGGAGCCGGGGGAGAGCCGCACCGTCGCCCGGATCGACGGCTCGGGGTATCTCGCCCGACTGTGGCTGACCCTGCCGGGATGGTTCTGGGCTCACTGGGAACCGGACCGGCCCGTGGATCCGGCGGTGCTCAAGCACGTGGTGGTGCGCATCCACGTCGACGACTCCGAGGAGCCGCAGATCGCCGCGCCGATCGCGGACCTCTTCGGGCTCGGCCTCGCGCGAGTGCGCAGTTACGCCAGCCGCTGGGTGGGGGCCTCCTCCGGTGGCTTCTACCTGACCCTGCCGATGCCCTTCCGGCGCTCGCTGCGGATCGACATCGACAACCGCGACCCCGACCAGCGCGTGGACCTGTTCCTCAACGGTCTCTACCAGCTGGCCGATCTGCCACCGGAGGTCCCGGTCCTGCACGGGTCCTTCTCCACCGGGCGGCACCAGGGCGAGGATCCCCTCACGCTGCTGGAGACCACCGGTCCCGGCCGGTACGTGGGGACCCTGCTGTCGCTGCAGGCGCAACCACGCTCCTACCTGAGCTATCTGGAGGCTCCCGAACACATCGACGTGGATGGCGAGCAGATCATCGGAACCGGCATGGAGGACTACTTCCTCGGAGGCTGGTACTTCCGCGAGGGCACGGTGATCGGTCCCGACCACGGAGTCCTCCTGAAGGACACCCTCGACAGTGCAGTGAGCCTCTACCGTTTCCACGACACCGACGCGATCTGGTTCGACTCCACCCTGAGGTTCCGCTTCCGCAATCCCTGGGACCCCGACCGTCTGCGCCCCGTCGCACATTCGGCGGTCGCGTTCTCCTACCTGGACGGTGCCCATCCGGTGCGCGAGGTGCCGGACCGGGACGGCCTTCGGTGCTGGTACCGCTGGCACACCGAGGACCATCCCGCCATCCCGTGAGTACTGACTCGCGGTCACCACAGCTCTGGGAGCGCACATGACTGACAGCTCGCCGTCCGGACGACACCTCCGCAGGCGTTCACTCCTCCTCGCCGGCGTCCTCGCCCCCGCCCTCATGACAGCATCCGCGCCGGCCACGGCCGACGGCGGCCGTGCCAGCACCATCGCACGGGCCGTCCCGCCTCAGCAGGGCGCCGATCTTCGAATGCGACTGTGCACGGACGACCTGAGCCACGGCATTCATCTCACGCTGCTCGGTCGCCTCGACGGGTGGAATGACACGGACGCCTCCGTCTTCCACCTCGGGATCCGGCCAGACGGCTCCCTGTGGTGGTTCGACGGACTCGAGCAGGACTCCCTGGGCTGGACGCAGGTCGGAGCCGCCGGGAGCGTGGTCGCCGGCCGATGGAACACCCTCGCCCTGCAGTCTCCGCCGAGCATGGAACGAGCCCTCGTGTACGTCGGGGATCACCTCGGCGCACGTCCCCGCCCGCACGAGCTGATCGGCCCGATGGGCCCGGTCGGAGTGAGCCCGGTCGACTCGATCACCGGCTTTCACGTGGCAGCCGGCGGATCAGTCCAGATCGACGACCTGACCTTCACTGATGGCCGCCACGTGACCGAGGCGCCACCTGAGCGGACGTTCCGGATCGGGGATCCGGTCACGGTCGATTCGACCGCGGAGGGCTTGATGCAGATGCCCAACACCGCGACCGTGCACACCACGGCTGACAGCCGTCAGGAGGTGCTCGTGGGCTATCCGGTCCACGGCGATGCCACGCACGACACCGGCACAGCCCTGGCCGCCTCGACCGACGAGGGCCCCACCTGGTCGCGGGTCGACGAGCGCAACCCTTACCCCGATGAGCAGTCGTTCTATCTGTCGACCCTCAGCAACGGTGATCTGCTGGCGGTCAGTTTCCACACCTTCATGGTGGACGGCTCCAGCGGCACGGAGGCGATCGTCCCCACCGCTGTCTCCGCCGACGGCGGCCGCACCTGGACACATCGTGAGGGGACCATGACGGCGCCGACGGCCATGAGACCGATCTCCGACGGCACGAGCCGTCCCGGTCACGAGCTCGGGGGCTTCGTCCTCGTCCATTCGGTGCAGGAGCTCGACGGCACGCTCTACCAGTCGGGGTACGGATACTACGAGGAGGACGAACGGTACCGGCAGATCATCCTCGCCTCGGCCGACGGCGGGATCACCTGGGACGTCCGCGGGACCATCGCCGTCGACCCCGACCTCTCCGACCACCCGCGGTACGAGGGTTTCAGCGAGGCGGGGATCGCCGCGACCCGCGATGGCGACCTGCTCGCGGTGATGCGTACCGGCAACTATCAGCCGTTGTACCAGGCGACCTCGAGCGACGGGGGCCGCACCTGGACTCACCTGCGACAGGTCGTCGCCGGCCTGGACGAGACCCCGGTCGTCGGGGTGTTCCCGGACCTGCTGTCGATGCCCGACGGCACCGTGGTGCTGTGGATCGGGCGTCCCGGCCAGTCCCTCCTCGCCTCACCCGACGGTGAGGGACGGTCGTGGACCTCACCGGTGACCGTCGACTACATGAATTCCGGGAACGGCTCCCTGGTCCCGCTCGGCGGCAACCGGATACTCACGGTCGGTGACCGTGGTGCCGACTGGACACCGCGCGCCCCGGAGGTCAAGGAGATCTGGGCGATCGAGGCACAGCTACTGCTCTGAGCGCTCTGCCGTGCCGGGCCGAGCGGATCGGCCACCTGCCTCCTCCGGCGCCGAGATGCTGGACATGGCGGCCTCCCGAGCTCCGTCGATATGGGTCTGTACCGCTCGTCGGGCTTCCTCGGTATCGCCCGCGACGATCGCCTGATAGATCTTCTGATGATCGGTGCGGGACTTCTCGACCCGGCCCGGTGCTCGCAGCGTCGTCTCCATGCCGGAGGCCAGGATCTCGTGGAGGACGATCGTCGTCTGCTGCAGGAAACGGTTGCCCGCCGCAGAGACGATGCTGAGGTGGAACGCGGTGTCGAGCGTGCGCAGGTGATCGAAGTCGATCTCGTCGGACCGGGAGTAGTCGTCGAGCGTGGTGAAGGTCTGCGTCACCTCGTCCAGGCCGTCGGGGTCCCGGCGCTGGGCCGCCCATTCCACGGCCGGCAGCTCGAGCACCGCGCGCATCGCGAAGAGCTCTTCGACGCCGATCTCGCGCTGGATCAGCGCTGCTCGCAGGGAGACCGCGGCATGCGGTTCGGCGACGAAGACGCCCTGACCATGCCGGATGTCGACGACGCCGTGAGCCTGCAGACTCTTGAACGCCTCGCGGACGGAGGTTCGGCTCACGTGCAGGATCTGGGCGAGCTCCCGCTCGGCGGGGAGCCGATCACCGGGCTTGAGACGCTTCTTCCCGATCACGTTCTGGATCTGTTCGGTGACCTGCGTCGACACGTGGCTGGTGCTGAGCGGTTCCCACATCTCGGACTGTCCCATCCGTCGATTGTCGCGTAGCCGGCCGGTTCTCGATCGTCCGTGTCGTCACCATTCCGCGCTCCGTCCGTCCGGGAGCCGCCAATCCGGATTCGTCAGGGTCCACTCCTGCGACGCGGCGACCGCCGAGTCGTCGATCTCGAGACCGAGGCCCGGGCCCGCCGGAACGTCGAGGTACCCATCGTTCGGACGGAGCACGTCCGGATCACGGAGGTACTCGAACATCTCCGCCTCGGGGAGGTCGGCGTAGCCGCGGTTGTAGTGCAGGCCGAGCGACTGCTCCTGGACGATGACGTTGTTCGAGCAGGCTGCGACCTGGAGTGATGCGCCCAGCGAGAGGGGTCCGTTGGGGCAGTGAGGGGCGACCGCGACGTCGTAGGCCGCCGCCACCTGCGCGATGGTCACGAGCTCGGTGATTCCGGTGAGGGACACATCGGGCTGCAGGACGTCCACGACCCGAGCCTCGAGCAGTGGCATGAACTCCCTCAGCTCGCTCATGCGTTCCCCGGTGGCGATCGGAACCGTGCGGTCCCGACCGAAGAGCTCGCCGTAGGCCGCCTCGTGGCCGGGCGGCAGAGGTTCCTCGATCCAGGCGGGGCGGAACTGCTCCAGCTCTCGCACGAGGGTCCGGGCCATCGACCGGTGCACGCGCCCATGGAAGTCCAGAGCAATGTCGATCGAGGTCCCGAACTCGTCCCGAACGGCTCCGATGCGTTCGATGACACCGTCGATCGCGGCGGAGGTCTCGATCTCGTCGAACTCCTCGGTCGCGTTCATCTTGACCATCGAATAGCCCTGATCGCGCCGGGCCGCGATATCCGCCCCGAGGTGGGCGGGTCGGTCCCCGCCCACCCACGCATAGCTCGTGATCCGGTCTCGGACCGCTCCGCCGAGCAGTCCGTGGACCGGTACGCCGAGTCGGCGGGCCCGGATGTCCCAGAGGGCGCATTCGAGCGCCGCGGCCGCCGTCGCGAGCACGGGCCCGCCGCGGAAGAAGCCTCCTCGGCGCATGCGGAGCCGCAGCAGTTCGATCTGGTCCGGGTCCTCTCCGCGGATGTTCTCGGCCAGATCCTGGATCGCGCCCTGCACGGCATTCGCGCGCTTGGGAAGGATGGATTCGCCCCACCCGGTCATCCCGTCCTCGGTGTCGACGCGCACGAAGATCCAGCGGGGCGCGACTCTCTGCGAACGTACGGCAGCGATCCGGTCATTCACCGTCGGCCGCCCAACCCTCGGCGAAGGCATCGGGACGGCGGCTGAGCAGCCGGTGACGAAGGAGGCGGCGTCCGAGGCGAGGAACGCGACGGCCTCCGCGACCTCCTCGGGACGCCCCTGACGACGCAGCAGTGACGGCGAGGAGCTGTCAGGGCTGACTGAGATGTCGCTCCTCATCTCCGCCATCCCCGGTGTCTCGATGACGCCCGGGACGACGGTGTTGACCCGGATGCCGACGGGACCGAGCTCGACCGCCAGCGCACGGGTGGCAGCACTGACGCCGCCCTTGCTGATGGCGTAGGCCGCGTGCTGCGCCAGCGGCGAGTGCTCCTGGATGCTCGCGACATTCACCATCGAGCCTCCGGCATCCATGACGCGAGCGGCGTCGCGCGCGAGCATCACGGACGCTGCGAGGTTCGTCTCCAGGACCCGATCCCAGTCGTCGTCGGCGAGGCGGGTGAACGGCTCCCGGCGACCGAGGTGGGCCGCATTGTTCACGAGCACGTCGAGCCGGCCCCATGCGTCGACGGTCCGTCCGACGACGCGGCCCCGTTCCTCCCGGTCACACAGGTCGATCACCTCGGCGCGGCAGCGGTCCGGGCCGAAGCCCTCGGTGAGCGCGCGCAGAGCCGGCCCGTCGAGATCCACCGCGGTCACGGCGCATCCTCGGCTCACGAGCGCCTCGGTGACGGCTCGGCCGATGCCGCGGGCCGCTCCTGTCACGAGAGCGACCTTCCCGTCGAACCCGGTTCCAGAACTCATGGCGAACACCTCTTCTCCGCGGCGCGGGTGAGCACGTGGCTCATCGCGAACCCTCCTCGGCGAGGACGGCCACGTCCCACGGTCCGAGCTCGATCTCCTCGCCGATCGCCACCGCCTCCTCGGACAGCACCGAACGGCCGGCGACCGGAACCGGGACGGTGGCGGCGCGCGAGGACCAGTTGGTGAAGAACCGCAGCAGCCTGCCGTCCGGCCGGCGGGCGCGGGTGCACCGCACGGACTCCGGGAGGTCGGCCCCGAGCGGCCGGACCTCGGCCTCTGCGAGCACCCAGCGCGCGACGGAGCGACCCAGCGCCGCGTTCGGCAGTGTGCCCACGTAGGTGACGCGTCCCTTCCCGTAACGGTTCGTCACCACGGCCGGGAACCGTCCGAACTCGTGGTGGTCGTAGACGGCGAGGGCCTCCGCACCCTCCAGCACCAACTCGTCCATCCACCCCTCGCCGGCCGCGCCCTCGTCGAGCGGCAGCCCGTCGACGGACGTCACCGGGATCGCGGACTCGAGGTTCGAGTACAGGTTGTATCCCGCTCCGACTCCCGGTCGCAGCGGACCGGGCGCTCGCTCCCAGCGGGCCCGCCCGAGGTCGTCCATGTACCCGGAGCGGATTCCCAGCACCAGATGGCCGCCCTGCTCCGCATAGTTCAGCAGGCGGTCGAACGACTCGTCGGCGGCGGCATAGAGGCTGGGCGCGACGACCACCGGGTACTTCTCGAGGTCCTCGAGCGAGTGGGTGACCGTCGCCTGCGCGCGCTCGTCGAAGAAGGCACGGTAGAAGGTGTCGAAGATCCGCTCGTAGGAACATCGGTCGCCCTGCGCCGTGCCGGGCACGGCCAGGCACGGTTCGAAGCCGAGCAGATAGCGGGAATCGGGGGAGTAGAGGAAGGCGACCTCGGCCTCGGCCTCGAGGTCGGTGAGCTGATCACCGGCACGCTGGAGCTCATGGCCGATGCGCCGCACCTCGGTGAGGTTGCGGTTCTCCTCGAGATCGTGGTTGAGCACCCCGTGCGAATAGGTCTCCGACCCGTGATGGGTGCTGTGCCAGTGCCAGTAGGCGACGGCGTTGGCCCCGCGGGAGATGCAGGTGTAGGCGGCGAGCCGCCACTGGCCGTCGTAGGCGGGGAAGTTGTGCGCGGGCCCGCCGACGCTGATCGGGTTCATCTCGGTCACCAGGAAGTTGCGGTGCCCGCTCGCCCGCGCCATGTCCCCGCGCTGGAAGAGCTGGTACGCGCCGTGGATCCCGGAGGCGTCGTGGTAGGTGGGGGGATGCCCGCCGCGGGGCGGATGCGACAGCGCCTCCTGGGTGTGATGCGGGAAGTTCTCCGCCGGCACGTCGACGACCTCCCCGACCGCTTTCCTGTTCGAGTGGGGCAGTCCGTGCCCGCCCACGCAGTCGTGGGTGACGAACTGGTCCTCGCGCAGGTACTCGCGCACGATGCCAGCCTGCCAGGCGAGGAACTCGGTGACGAGATCGGCTTGGTACCGGCGCCATTCCAGGTCGTACCCGGGATTGGAGTTGCCGCCGCCCTGCGCGCGGTCGCCCGGGGACCACAATTGCGCGTAGTCGGTCAGGCGGTGCGACCAGAAGTTCAGTCCCCACGCCTCGTTGAGGTTCTCGATGCCCCCGAACTTCTCCTCCAGTCGCCGGACGAACTCTCGCGTCGCCGCCTCGGAGTGGATGGCCCGGCCCCCGGTCTCGTTGTCGACCTGGACTCCGATCACCGCCGGATGATCGGCCCAGCGCTCCATGATCCGACGGATGATGCGTTCGGCGTAGAACAAGTAGGCCGGCTGCGTGAAGTCCGCGTTCTGACGGTCCCCGTAGGGCCACGGGGTGCCGTCGGCGCGAGAGTTCATCACCTCGGGATGCTCGAGGGACAGCCACGACGGGATCGCGTATGTCGGTGTGCACAGCACGACCTGGATCCCGGCACGGTGCAGCTCCTCCAGCGTCGGTCCGAGCAGGTCGACATCGATGCGTCCCGGTGCCGGCTCGCACATCGCCCAGACGGAATCCCCGATCCGGGCATAGTTGATGCCGGCATCGCGCATCATGCGGACGTCCTGCTCCAGGCGGTCGTAAGGCATGTACTCGGGGTAGTAGGAAATGCCGTACAGCATGAATCTCTCCCAGGGGTGTGCGTCGGGTCCGGTCGTGCGGCGTGGATCTGAGACGGGCGCGGGTCATCCCCGCACCGCGCCGGCGATGCCTTCCACGAAATGTCGCTGGAGCAGCAGGAACGCGATGACGATCGGCAGGATGCTCATCGTGGAGGCCGCAGCCATGCCGGTCCAGTCGGTGGAGTTCTCGCCCTGGAACGCGTAGACGCCCACGGCGAGCGTGCGCTGGTCGGGGCGGGACAGGGTCAGCACGAGCGGGATGAGGAAGCTGTTCCACACCCGCATGATCGTCATGATCACGGCGGTGGCCATGACGGGCTTGGCGAGGGGGAGCATGATCGACCAGAAGGAGCGCAGGAAGCCCGCGCCGTCGATGCGAGCGGCCTCCAGGAGGTCCTTCGGCATCTGCCGGAAGTAGCCGGCGAAGAGCAGGATGATCATGATCTGCGCTCCGCCGGATTCGGCCAGGATCAGGCCGGCCAGGGACGTGCTGAGGCCCAGTGCGCTGATCACCTCGAACAGGGGGATGATCGTGTAGCCCTCCGGCAGGAAGACCACGGCGATGATCGCGCCGATGACGATGCGTTTGCCGGGGAAGCTGTACGTGCCCAGCACGTAGCCGATCGTCGATGTCGTGAGCAGGGTGATCGTCACCGTGGCCACGGTGACGATCACCGTGTTCCAGAAGTACCGCCCCATGTTCGCCGTCCACCACGCCCGGGCGTAGTTCTCGAACTCCGGGGCGCTCGGGAGCAGCGACATGTCCGTGAAGACGGTGATGTTGTCCTTCAACGAGGCCGAGACCATCCACAGCATCGGATAGAGCCAGGCGAACCCGATGACACCGAGCACCACCGTGAGCAGCGTGTGACGCACGACCCGCCGTCGATTCCGCCGGCGCCGTGGTCGTGCGCGCCGGGGCCGCACGGCGCGCACCTGGCTCTCGTGGGGAGCCCGCGAGGGCAAGCTGTCCGTTGCGGTCGAGCTCATCACCGCTCCTTCCGTGCGAGCTGGATCCGTCGCACGCCCCAGGCCTGGAGTGCCGTGAACAGGAGGATGCCCAGACCGAAGATCACCGCAGCGGCCGAGGCGTAGCCGAGCCGTGGCTCTCCCTCCGCGGCGAAGGCGAGCCGGTAGATGTACAGCTCCACCAGCTCGGTGGAGAAGCTCGGGCCGCCCTGCGTCATCGCCTGCACCAGGGGGAAGGTCTGGAACGAGCCGACCACCGCGATCAGGGTGATGATCACGGCGAAGGGCAGGATCATCGGAACTGTCAGGTGCCGGTGACGACGCCAGAGGCTCGCGCCGTCGACCTCGGCGGCCTCGTAGAGCTCCTTGGGCACGGTCTGGAGTGCGACCAGCCAGTAGATCATCGAGATCCCCGTCCATTTCCAGACGAAGACGCCCGAGACGGACGCGAGGGCGAGGGTCGGATCGCCCAGGAAATCTATGGGCTGATCGATCAGCCCGATCGACAGCAGGAAAGAGTTCAGGGGGCCGTCGAAGGGATTGAGGACCATCGTGAACACGATCCCGACGATGGCGGTGGTGGTGACCACCGGGAGGAAGAAGACGGCCCGGAAGAAGGGCCTGAGCCGATAGGACGCGTCATTGAGCGCGACAGCGAAGCCGAAGGCGAGCACCAGGGAGGCGGGCACGGTCATCACGACGAAGAGCGCCGTGCGACCGAAGGCCGACCAGAAGTACGGATCGCCCATGACCTCGCGGAAGTTCCGGAGGCCGACGAACGTGCGGTCGCCCCCGAAGCCGTTCCAGTCCTGGAAGGAGATCACCCACGAGGCGATCGCGGGATAGAACGTGAACACCGACGCCAGGAGGATCGTCGGGAGCATGAAGACGTAGCACCACAGGGTGTCGGTGCGCGCGAACCGTCGGCCTCGCGAGGCGTTCCGGTCCGAGAGGGGCAGCTGCGCGGTGGTCATCGCTCAGAGCTCCCCGTACATGTCCTGGGTGTAGTTCTCGCCCGGGGTGAAGTTGGGGAAGACCCAGTCCTCGCGGGAGACCTCCGCGCCCGCCGCGCGAGCGGCCTCGATGGCGTCGTCGCGCTGCCGGTTCGAGCGATCGCTGAGGTCCTGGAGCGCGCTCCTGACGTCGGTGATCGAACCGTCGATGACGCCGCTGACGATCTCTCCCAGGCTCGGGGTCAGAGCCTCCATCTGCTGGTCGGCGAGGGCCACGTCGGGATTCCGCACGACGGAGCTCGGCATCAGCACCTGTTCCTCGGCGAGTTCGAGGGAACGGCGCCCGGCGGCGGAGACGGATTCCTTCGCGGCCTCCACCGCCTCGGGGTAGGGGGAGGGGCTGCCGGGGCCGACGATCTGCGTCCATGCCTTCGCCGCCTCGATGCTCCCGTGGTATGCCATGAGGTCGCCGGCGACCTCCGGGGACGTCGTGCCCGAATACACGAACATGACGTCGGACATCTTCCCGGGGGCGTAGCCGATCGGCAGGGCCTCGGCGCTGGGCCGCGGGTGCGCCGCGACCCCGAACTCGAACTCCGGTGACTCGTTCTCCCAGGTGGTGATGACCCACGGCCCCGCCGTGACCATGCCGGCGGAGCTGGTCGCGACGCGCGGCCATGCTTGCGGGGCTGTCAGCGAGGTCGACCCCGGGAAGATGCTGCCGTCCGCCAGCAGCGACTGCAGCAACTCGAACGCGTCGTACCAGGCATCCGAGGCGTAGTCGAACTCCCCGTTCGCCGGGTTCGATCCGTAGCCGCCACCCATCTGGGCCAGTCCGTTGATCCAGAAGTCCAGGCGGTTCTCCTGGGCTCCCTCGAGGACGATGCCGTATGCCTGCCCGTTCCCGGCCGTCGTGATCTTCCGGGCCGCTTCGCGGTAGTCGTCCCACGTCAGCGGTTCGGACTCCGGATCGAAGCCGGCCTCGTCCATGAGTCTCTTGCTGTACAGGAGGCAGATCTCGTACCGGTTGTCGGCCGTCGCCGGGAACGTATATGTCTTTCCCCCATGCATGTGCAGTCCCTCGAACAGGACGTTCTCGGGGTACTGGGACTTCCACTCCTCGAAACCCGGCATGACGTCGTCGAGCGGGAGTATCCACTCGGCTTTGATCGCCTGGTTCAGCAAGGGCCCGGGTAGAAGCTGGACCAGATCGTGCAGCGTCTTGTTGCGCACCGCGAGCGGGACGAGCTCCTCGATCTCGTTCCAGGGCAGGGCGTCGTACTCGGTCGTGATGTGGGAATGCTTGTCGCTGTACGTCGCCAGCAGTTCGTTCCAGTAGTTCGCCTTCGTGTCGCCGCTGTCGACCACACGGAAGGTGAGGTCCTCATCGGGGAGGGTGACGGCCGGGTCGGGGATCGTGATGAGTCCGGAGTGGTTGCTCTCCTCGGGGGGACTGCAGCCGGCAGCGGCGATTCCGAGGCCGGCTGCGACTCCTCCCGCCAGCAGCGAGCGTCGGGACGGGCTCTGAAGGAGGTTGTCGGGTCCCATGGTGACTCCTGTCCATTCGTCGTCGAAAGACTGAGTGGTATGTGGTTGGACCTCTGGCCACCTGGTTCAGAGGTCAGCTGATGCCAGGGCGGTGCGGAGCTGGTACCAAGTCCGAGTCAGCGGTGGTCGGACCGGCGCAACGGGTAATCGATTTCACACAACGTACCAACGCAGATATGGAGGGTCAACCCTTCCGATCAGTAGAGCGGGGAGGGCGCGAGTCGTCGAGGAGAGGGTGGCGACGTGCCGGCCAGGAACTCGTGGCCGAGGTCGACGTGGGAGCCCGATGTCCGTGGCCGATGAGCGCTACAGCGCCCAGCGGCCGGCGATGTCGAGAAGTCGCGCCAGCGCGTTCTCCGTCGTGAGCACGTCGCTTGCGCTCGTGCGGCGATGCGTGTATCCGGCCTTGGTCTTCAGGGAGAGGAGCCGGGCGAGTGCAGTGCGCGCCGACCTGTCCACTTTCGCACGGCTCCTGAGGTGAGGCACGGCCGAATCGCAGGGTGCTGACTACGCTTCAGGGGTGAACACGACGCTGTCCGATGAAGCTCTGCGCGTGATCCGCCGTGCGTGGGCGGGCTGGTTGGGCGTGTCCACGGACGTGTTTGCGAGCGACCAGCTCGTCTTCGTGGACCGGGCGCCCCATCCCGTGGTGGTCGTCGTGCGTCTCGGAGCCACGACCGTGGTGGCTGCGCCGGAGCAGAGCCTCGCTTCTCTGCGTCAGCTGCCCGCCCACCAGCTTCTCGAAGCGCCGGCGCTGCAGGCTGCCCTCGACGCGGAGAGGACGCGGCTCATCGGGACGGCGCAGCTCTCGTTCGCGGACTCCGGGACCTTCACCCCGCGCCGGACATCGAGGACACGGGAAGCCTCTCTGGCCGACGTCGAGACGGTGGCCTCGGCGTGCTCCGCCGAGGAGCGTGAGGAGAGCGGGCTGTTGGAGATGGAGACCTGGTGGGTGGTGGATGCACCGGCTGGGCAGCCCATGGCCGCTGCCGGCTACGAGATCTGGGACGAAGCCATCGCGCACGTCGGGCTCGCTGTGGCACCCCGCCACCGCGCACGAGGCCTCGGCGCAGCGGTGGCCACCGCTGCGGTGCAGGACGCGTTGGGCCACGGCACGATTCCGCAGTGGCGCAGCGCGGGCGAGAACGCCGCGTCGGCAATCGTCGGGAAGCGCCTGGGATTCGTGCCGCTCGGGACTCAGCTCGCCCTCGTCCTCACGGCGTAGCTCCGCGACGGATCCTGCTGCGCACCGGACCGCAGAGGAAGAAAGATTCGAGCCAGGCGAGGTAAGAGGGTCGGACTCAGGCCGTGGCGGATGCCGGTGGCGCGACGGTATCCGACGACCCGCCGACGGTGATCCCGCCGTCCTGGGAAGCCACCGACGCGGTCTTCTCGAAGAAGTGCGGGGCCCTGGCCTCCAGGGTGCCGGCGCGGTAGTACGGATCCTCGGCCGGGATCGGCAGGTCGATGGTGCGGCGCTCGATCGCCGCCGCATAGATCGCGGTGACCAGTTCGAGGGCTCGTCGGCCGTCCTCGCCGCTGATCAGCGGGTCGCGTCCGTCCCGAATCGCGGCGATCACGTCGCGCAGCTGGCCGGCATGGCCGGTGTGCTCCAACCGCGGCAGCGACTCGGCGAAGGCGTCGAGTTCCGCCACGAAGGCGCTGTCGCCCTCCGAGGTGGGGAAGCCGTTGGGCTGCGCGGTCTCCGCCACCACGGACCACGGCTGGGAGATGCGGGCGCGCTCGGCCTGGACCACGATCTCCTGCTGCTGACCGTGATGGACGACCGAACTGGTCAGCTCGGCGAGGCCGCGCTCGTACTGGAGGATCGCGACCGCGAGGTCCTCGACCTCGGCGTTGTGGTGCTGTGCGTTGGTCATCATCGCGGCGACCGCTTGCGGGCTGCCCAGCAGCCACAGGGCGAGGTCGATGTGGTGGATCGCGTGGTTCAGCGTGCAGCCGCCACCTTCGGAGGCCCACGTTCCGCGCCACCACAGGTCGTAGTAGGACAGCCCTCGCCACCATTCGGAGGCGATGCGAGCGTGGGAGACGGGCCCGAGCTCTCCCGAGTCCAGGACCGCCTTGAGCACCATCATCTCGTCCCGGAAGCGGTTCTGCGCGATCACCGAGAGCAGTCTTCCGCTGCGCCGCTGGGCATCGAGCATGGCGTCGCAGTCCTCGAGCGAGGGTGCCATCGGCTTCTCGACGATGACGTCGACCCCGGCCTCGAGGGCTCGCACGGCGACCTCGCGATGAGCCGATGGCGGCGTCGTGATGCTGACCAGATCCAGATCTTCGGCCCCGAGCATCTCCTCGACGTCCGCATAGGAGCGGGCTTCGGTCAGTGCGAACGCCTCGCGTTTCGCGTCAGCTCGTTCGAGCGTGAGGTCGCTCAGGGCCACGATGCGCACCTCGTCGGAGGCATCCAGGTAGGCGCGGAGGTGAGTATCGGAGATGTTGCCGGTGCCGATGATGCCGACGTTCAACATGAGGAAGGCCTTTCGTGGGTGCGGTGCGTGCGTGGGATCCGGTCGCTCACGCCTCGGGCTGCATGCCCTCGAGCTGGGTGAGGATCTCGTCGGCGACGTCCGACGGGGGCCGGTTGCCGAAGAAGGATTCCTCGGCGAGGCGGCTGAACTCGTCGCCGAAGCCGACGCCTGAGGTGGGTGTGACGAGCGGAGGCCGCACCACTTCGGCCTGCATGTCGCGCGCGAAGTCGAGAGAGACCATCTCGTTCTCGGTGAGCACGGACTCGATCTCGGTCTGCAGCTCGGGGAAGGCGGTGACTCCGCGTTCGATCTTGAGAACCTTCGCCGCCTCCGGGTCACGCAACAGGAAATCGATGAGAGTCGCGGAGTCGTCCGGATTCGTGGTGGCGGCCGAGATCGACCAGTACATCGAGGCCTTGTTGACCATCTGGTGATCGCCGCTGGTGCGAGCCGGCACCCGCAGCAGCTTCAGCGGGGAGCCCGAGGAGGCCTGGAACGTCTGGATCTGGGTGTGGAACTGGAAGTGGAAGGCGGAGCGGTTGGTGGCGAATCGGCCTTGCTCGACGCCGGCGGCCGCGTCTTCGACCTGCGCCGCCGCCTGGGGGGCCGCATCGGTCTCGATCAGTTCCCTGGCGTACTCGAGGAAGGAGGTGATCGTGTCCTTGCTGATCAGCGTCTCGTCCTCGCGGGGGAAGAGCTGCTGGCCGCTTTGGCGGGCCCACATCCCGAGCTCTGCCGCATCCGTCCCGAGGAAATCGAGGCCGACGATGTCTTCGCCAGCTGAGGCGGCCCACTCGCTGACCTGCGCACAGAGGGCGCCGAAGTCCTTCCATGTCCAGGTGGTGTCGTCGGGCATCTCGATACCGGCTTGATCGAGGACGTCCGGGTTCACGCCGACGGAGAAGATGCCGATGCCCAACGGGGCGCCGACCAGGGTGCCGTCGGCCAGGCGTCCCGTCTCGAGCATGTCCTCGTCCATGTCGCTGAGGTCCAGGAGGTCCGAGACGCTCTCGAGGTCGAGCAGAGAGCCCCGGGTCCCGTAGGAGTCGATGTACGCCTCGTCCATCTGGATCACATCCGGGGCGTCGCCACCGGCAGTCTGGGTGGCGAGCTTGTCCCAGTAGCCGGTCCATTCGCTGTACTCGGGCGAGACCGGGAGGTCGGGATGGGACTCGGAGAACAGGCCGAGCGCCTCGCGGGTCATGCCATTGCGGAGGTCACCTCCCCACCAGTAGATCCGGACCCCTCCGGAGTCATCGCCGCTGTCCGCGTTGGGGCCGCATGCCGCCATGGTGCCGAACGCCCCGAGGGCACCTGCCGAGATGAGAAGTCGACGTCGAGTGAACATTCATGCTCCTTCAGTGAGAAAGGCGCGATCATCGATCGCCGGTACGTTCCAGTGCTTCCTCGATCACGGCGAGGGCGACAGGCGCCACATCTTCCTCGGTCCAGGGGAGGAACGCCGCGCGCTCGATGTCATCGTCATTGCCGTCCGTGCGCACGGTGCCCTGTGTCTCGACGAGGTAGAAGCAGCGGCGGGAGCGCCACGCCTCCTGGCGTTCCCGTTCGAAGAAGTGCTCCTCGAACTGGCACAGCAGACGGGGCTCGGATTCCATGGTCAGCCCGGTCTCCTCGTGCAGCTCGCGACCGAGCGCCTCGAGCGGCGATTCCCCGTCCTCGACGCCGCCGCCGGGCAGGTCCCAGTCGCCGTCGCCCTGGCGGTCCTTGACCAACAGCACCTCGCCCGCGCGGAACGCGAGGCCGTACACGGACGTGCGGTCGACGAGCGCCTCCGGCGGGACCAGGTGGATGCGGCCGGCGATGTCGCGGCACAGCACCCTCTCCGACGTCGGGCCGAGCGTCGACGCCCGCGGTGCAGGGTCTTTCGAGCGGAGGCCGGCGGGACGGGGCATCAGCTCGTGACCATTCCGTTCACCTCGGTGATCGTCGCCTCCGCGGCGTCCTTCGGTGTCGTCGTCCCGAATCGGACGTCGCTCAGCAGCCGCGTGAAGGTGTTCTGGGCATCGGCGGTGCCTCGGAGCCGCGCGCCGCACCCGGCGATGCCCAGCAGGGACGTCCGCGACCCCTGGGTGAGCTCCGTCGCGCAGTGCGGTCCGGCCGGCGTCCCGGTGTGGAGCGCGCGGGGCGGGGTGAAGGCGCGGTGGAGCGTGGCGGTGTGCATCGTGGTCTCCTTCGAGCGTCGTCGACCTCAGGAACTGCCAGGCGTGGCGGGAGCATAGTTCCGCAGGGATAGCGCTGTCCAGGGCGGTTCTCGGCCTGGCGGACTGTGTATGTGTGCTCCACGACGGCTGAGACGACGCAGGCGGTGACCGGGGCGCGGTCAGAGTGCTGCGGCGGCGCTGCTCGCGTCGGCGATCCGGAGGTCGACCTCCAGCGCACTGCACGCGTCGAGAACTTCCGGTGGGGGCTGTGTGTCAGTCACTATCACGTCGACATCGTTCAACCCGCACAGTCTGTAGCGGCCGCCGTGCTCGAACTTGGTGCCGTCGACGAGAAGAACGCTTCGCGCTGACGCTTCGATCAGAGCGTTCTTCGTCCCCTGCTCGATGTCGTTGGCGACGTAGACCCCGTCGGGGCCGACTCCGGCCGCACCCAGGAAGCCGACGTCGGCGCGGATCTCGGACATCGCCGCGACAGTGGACGGGCCCGCGCACGAGCGGGTACCTGCACGGACATCACCCCCGAGCAGGAACAAGTCGATCTCGGACTCCTCCAGGAGCGCATTCACGGCGGCGATCGAATGAGTGAAGACGTGGCCCGTGAACGACCCGGGAAGAGCGTGCGCCAGTTCGAGCACCGTGGTGCCCGCATCCAGCAGGAGCGTGCCCTCCCGTGGTGCCAGGTCCATGGCAGCCCGTGCAAGCTGTCGCTTCGCCGCTCGGGCACGTTCATCGCGTCGGCCGAAGTCGAGCCCGAAGGGGAGGTGGACCCCGCCGTGCACGCTGGCGACGCGCCCGTCGTCGACCAGCTGGCGCACGTCGCGGCGGATGGTCATATCGGAGACCTGGAACCGACCTGCGAGGTCGGTGATCGTCGCGTACCCGTACTGCTCGAGGAGCGACAGGATCGCATCGCGGCGCTCGAAGGCACGCTTGGTGCCGACCGCGACGGAGCGCTTCGTCATATCAGTCCTTCTGGTTCCGAGCCTGCCGGCCCTATCGTGCCCTCCTTTGTAGCGCACGTGGTGCGGCTGGGCCGGGGGAGTGGGCAAGCTCGCGCGAGCGGGCCACTCTCCCGGCCACAGCTCGTGCGGGCGTCAGGCGACGTGACCGAAGAGCACGTCGTCGTCCGGGATGACCGGCTCGACGGGCGAGGCGACCCACGTGGTGTTGATGTATTCCCGCCACGTCACGTTCGCGGACAGGACGTTCCCGCCCCAGGTCCCGCAGCCGAGGTTGATCGTGAACGGCATGCCCGTCGTCCAGCCTCCGGCATTGGACTTGGTGGTCGCCTGGTTCACGGCCACCCGCGTGGTGAACGTGCGCTCGGCGAATTCGAGGACGTGTTCCCGGGAATCGGAGTAGACCCCACAGGAATGTCCAGCACCGCTGTATGCGTGGATGCGGTTGACGAGTTCGATCGAGTCCTCGAAGGAATTGCTGCGGTACGCGGCGACGACGACCGAGAGCTTCTCCCCGGAGAAGGGGTGTTCCGCACCCACGCCGTCCTCCTCGACCACCAGCCAGTTCGTGCCCGCGGGGACAGCGATGCCGGCGGCTTCGGCGATGGTCTCGGCCGAACGGCAGATGAGGTCGGCATTCAGGTGGCCGCCGGCGAACAGAGCGTCCTGGAGGCGTCGCTTCTCATCGGATGTGCAGACGTGTGCCTCGGTCTCCTTCATCGCCTGGAGGCCGGCGTCGTATTCCTCGTCCAGCAGGACGACCGCATTCTCGGTCGAGCAGCCGATGGCGTAGTCGGACATCTGGGAGTCACGCAGCTCGGAGGCGACGTGGTGCAGGTCGGCCCCGCGATCGACGACTGCCACGGAGTTCCCCGCGCCCACGCCGTAGGCGGGGGTGCCGGAGGAGTACGCGGCGCGGACCATCCCGGCTCCACCGGTCGCGACGACGAGATCGGACTGTGCCATCAGGTGGTTGGTGTGCTCGAGACTCGGTTCGGTGATCACCTGCAGCAGATCGGCCGGGAGACCGCGCGAGCTGAGCAGCTCGCGGATGTCCTCCACGACCCGTGCGGTGGAGACTTTCGCCCGGGGGTGGGGTGAGCAGATCATGGCGTTGCGACCGAGCAGAGCGTTCATCGCTCCCATGAACACGACTCCCTCGGGCACGGTGGTCGGCACGACCGAGGCGACCACG
This sequence comes from Brachybacterium sacelli, assembly GCF_017876545.1. NCBI lineage: Bacteria > Bacillati > Actinomycetota > Actinomycetes > Micrococcales > Dermabacteraceae > Brachybacterium > Brachybacterium sacelli. The sequence goes on from NZ_JAGIOD010000001.1 coordinate 1,678,674, forward strand.
CCGACGGGCTTGCCGATCTTGAGGAGGTTCAGGGCGGTGTCCTCTTCGATGACCCCGACCGTCCGAGCGCTGAGGTAGTCGCGAAGCAGCCCCCTCGCGCGAGTCCGGGTGCGGTTCGTCTTGCTCTCGACGTTGCCCATGCCGGTCTCGTCCAGCACGATGCGCCCCCAGCGTTCAGCGTTGTCGATGGCGAGGCGGGCGACGGCGCGCACAAGGTCGAGTGCCTGGTCCTGGTCGTATCCGACGATGGATTCCATCGCCGTGCGTGCACGATCGACCTTCTCGACGATCTCGTGATGGGTAGTGGAGTTCTCCATCAGTGTGCTTCCTTCCGTTGGGGGGAGTGGGTATCGGCCCTGGATCGGGCCAGGAGAGCGGCGGCCCGCTCGGCGACGGGTGCGTCGACCATGCGGCCGTCGACCGAGGTGGCCCCGTGGCCGTGACGACGGCATGCGGCGAACGCCTCCACCACCCGCTGTGCGTGGTCGATCTCCTCGGCGCTCGGAGAGAATTCGGCGACGACGGTGCCGATCTGCGCCGGGTGGATGCACGCCTTCCCGGTGAACCCGGCTCGACGGGCGATTCGTGCGTCCCGGCGGACCACCTCGAGATCGCGGTACTCCGTGATCGGGGTATCGATCGCGCTGAGTCCTTGAGCTGTGGCAGCGACAGCGAGAGCGGAGCGTGCGTAGCGGATCTCCTCACCTTCCGCGGTCCGTTCGATGTCCATGTCGGCCGTGAAGTCCTCGGCACCGAGCTGGAGGCCGACCAGCTGAGGAAGTCGGCGGGCGAGACGGGGCGCGTCGACGAGACCGCGTGCGGACTCGACGAGGCCGATGACGCGTAGGTTGTCCCCGGTGCGGCCGAGCTCCCCGAGAGTCTCGGTGAGGGCCTCGGCCGCCATGGCATCGATCTTCGGCAGGACCACGCTGCGCAGGCCCGACCCGACCAGACTGCGGAGATCCTCTGCACCCTCGGGAGTGCCGCAGGCGTTCACCCGGATCCACAGGTCAGGACCGTCGAGGGGCCAGTCCAGCGCCGCAGCCAGACCTGCTCTGCGGGCCTCGTCCTTCTGATCCGGCGCCACGGCGTCTTCGAGGTCGAGGATCACGGCGTCCGCATCGAGCCGCTGGGCCTTGGCGACCATCCGCGCCCGATCCGCGGGGACGTAGAGCATCACGCGGATCGATCGGAGATCACTCCGCGGAGTCGTGGCCGCGGCGTCACTCATCGGAGGACACCTGCGGTGCGGACGGCACGATGGCCGCACGTGTCACCTGCCGGGCTGCCGTGCGTTCGAGAGCCAACTGCGTCTCGTCCAGGGAGTACTCGCGGTCGGTCATCCCGTCGAAGGGGAACCGTTCGCGGGTCCTCGACAGGAACTGGAGGGCTTCACTGAGGTACCAGGGCTGGTACCGGAGCAGACCCTTGACGGTGAGGCATTTGCGGGTGATGAGACCGGGCACGAGAGTCGTGGTCATGCTCGGATCCACGCTCACGTTGCCCAGCTCCAGGACTGTCCCGCCGGGCCTGCAGTGCTCGATCGATTCCGCGAGCGCGGAGGGCACACCGGTGAGGTCGATGACCAGGTCCGGTTCCGAGCCCAGGATCCGGGTCGCCCGCGCTTTCCGGGTCTCGACGTCGGTGTGCACCGACATGTCCACCGTGCCGAGCGCCCCGAACCCCCGGATCGCCTCGAGACGGGTGGGGACCGAGTCGATCGCCACGACCTGGGCCCCACCAGCAGAGGCGATGGCACATGCGTAGATCCCGAGGCCGCCGGCTCCTTGCACGACCACGCGTCTGTTCGCGATGCTCCCGACCTGGTCGAGGGCGTAGAACATCTGGGTGAACCCGCAGTTGGCCCCGGCAGCCACCTCATCGGAGACGTTGTCGGGGACCCGGTAGAAGTACTGGCCGGGTTGGATCACGTACTGCGTCGCGAAGCCGCCGGTGAAGTGCGGGTAGTCCTTGGCGGGGGCTCCTTGGAAATCACTTCCGCGGTCGCAGATGTTGAACAGCCCGTCCCGGCACCGGGCACACCGCATGCAGGTGCGGTAATACACGGGGACGACGCGGTCGCCGACGCCTACGGGCCGGCCCCCGAAATCACTCTGCACCCCCTCGCCGAGGGCTCGTACGGTGCCCACCATCTCGTGGCCCATCACATGGTTCTTGAAGAGGTGCTTGCCTTCCCACATGTGGACGTCCGTCCCGCAGATGTTGGCGCGGGTGATGTCGAGGACGACTTGTCCTGGCGTCGGCTCCGGGATCTCATGGCTCTGGATCTCGGTCTTCCTGACCCCGGCCATGGAGGCGAGTCTGCCGTGCATTGGATCCTCTTTCTCTCGGGTGGTGTGCGGGCTCCTGCTCACTGCCACCACAGCGACAGTGCGGGGACATAGGTGATGAGCAGGAGAACGGCGATCGCTGCGACCAGGAAACGCCAGATGTACGGGAGCATCTGCGGCAAGGGGATGTCCGTCGTCCGCGCGGCGACGAAGACGTTCGCCGCGAGCGGAGGCGTGATCAGTCCGATCTCGATGTTGGTGACCAGGATGATCCCGAAGTGCACCGGGTCGATGCCCAGCGACATCGCGGAGGGGAACAGCAGAGGGGCCATGAGTAGCACGGCGGCGTTGGTCTCCATGAACATGCCGACGAGGAACAGCAGGATGTTCACCAGGATCAGGAAGACCATGGGGCTGCTGGTGAAGTCGGTGACCGATTCCGCCAGCGACTGGGGTACGCGCATCAGGGTCACCAGGCGATTGAACGCGGCGGTGAATGCGATGATCACCAAGATCGCCCCGGCAGAGAGCGCGGACTTGTAGAAGATGCTGGGGACCTGGCCCGGTGTGACCATGCGACCGACGAGGATCACGATCAGGGCGTAGAGGCCGGCGACGGCTGCGGCCTCGGTCGCCGTGGTGAGGCCGGAGTAGATGCCTCCCAGGATGACGACGGGAAGGGCAAGCGCCGGCAGGCTCCGCCACAACGTGCGGGGGAACCCGCGCAGGGCGTCGCCGGCGGCCTCCCTCAGGCGGGGCGACGACTCGCCGACGGAGCCGCTGGATGCGGTCGCCACCTGTGCACGGGGGCCGGTGATCGCATGGACAGCCATGAACGCGATGACCATGACGATCCCCGGGATGATCGTGGCCAGGAACAGGTCGGAGACCGATACGCCGACGGCGGCGCCGTAGACGATCAGGGGGATCGAGGGCGGGATGAGCACGCCGAGGAGGCCGCTCGAGGCGGTGAGCGCCCCGACGTATCCCTTCTTGTAACCCATCCGGGTCATCCGCTTGCCGACCGCGGTGCCGACCGCCGCAACGGTCGCGACCGAGGATCCCGTCATCGCACCGAGGAACGCACTGGCGACGACCGTGACGTGGCCGATGCGTTCGGGGAGCCAGAACAGTGCCCTGTCGGCCAGGTCGACCAGCCGGTCGATCAGGCGGCCGCGGTTCATCATCTCGCCGGCCAGGATGAAGAAGGGGATCGCCAGAAGCGGGATGGTGGCGACCGCCGGATAGGCCGTGCCGCCGAGGGAGGCCAGGGGAAGGTCGGTGAACACGACCCCGACCAGGGCCGCCAGAGCGAAGGCCAGACCGATCGGGAGGCCGAGGAGCAGGACGATGATCAGGAACAGGATGACAAGACCGATGATCATCAGGAGACCTCCCCCGTCACTGCGTCGGAGAGGCCGTCTTCGCTCGCTCCGATCTTCTCGGGGTCTTTCCGCATCCGGTTCCAGTGCATGAGCGAATGGAACAAGCACAGCGCGAGGCCGAGGACGAGTGCGCCATAGGGGATGAGCAGCGGGATCTTCAGCTGGACCGTGTGCGAGCCGCTCTGTACACCGAACAGGAACAGATCGATGGCCAGCTTCCCGAAGATGGCGACGAAGACGATGACCGCGACGACCGAGGCGGTGAGCAGCCGCAGTCGCAGCGTGGGCGAGGGGATGTAGCTGGTGAGGTCGATGGCGATGTGCCCCTGGGTGTAGGTCAGCAGCCCCACGCAGAGGAACGTCATGACCGCTGCACAGACCAGGGCGAGGTCGTAGACGTCCGGGAACCACATCAGGTCGAAGACGCGGCGTGCGATCTGGATCAGCACCGAGGCGAACGCCAGGGTGAGGCAGATCGTGACGACGGCCTTCTCCGCGGCCGCCACCGCGCTCTCCAGCTTCTCGAGTTTCTCCATGTCAGAACCTTCTGTTCGTGCCCGACCGCATCGTCGGGCCGTGGTCAGAGCGCAGCGACCTCGTCGCGGAGGGCCGCGATGTTTCCCTCGCCGTAGATGGACGTCATGTCATCCCAGATCGCCAGGCCGAGCTCCCGGTACTCCGAGAGCTCGGCGTCGGTCAGTTCGACCACTTCCGCACCGTCGTCGCGGAGATTCGCGACGTATTCCTCGGTGAGCTCCCGTTCCGCCCGGACCTCCCAGTCCTGTGCCGTGCGCGCGGCGGCGAGCAGCGCGTCCTGATCACTCGAGGAAAGGGACGGCCAGACCTTCTCGCTCATCCCGATGGTCCCGGTGGCGTAGACGTGCTTCGTGCGCGTGTAGAAGGGGTTCGTCTCGTGGAGGCGGTTGTCGTAGGTGATGATCATGCCGTTGTCCTGGCCATCGACCGTTCCCTGCTGAAGCGCCGAATAGAGCTCGGGCATGCTGACCGTCACGGCCACTGCCCCGGCTGCTTCGAAGAAGGCGCCGATGGCCGCGGAACCCGGAACTCGGATCTTCTTCCCGGCGAGCTGCTCGGGGGAGCGTGCCAGGCCGTCGCGGGTGGAGACACCGCGGAACTCCAGCTCATACCAGCCGAGGGCGCGGATGTCGTGGCTCGCGAGGGTCTCGGTCATCAGCCGCGGGATCAGGCCGTCGCCGAAGAAGATCCGGTCGGCCTCGTCGTAGTCGGTCACGATGTACGGCAGATAGTGGAAGTCGAGCATCGGATCAAGGCCGGCCATGGACCCCTGGTTGATGAACGCCAGGTCGAGGCCACCCATGGCGAGGCTCTGCCCCAACGTCTCGTCGCTGCCGAGCTGGCCGGAGGGGAAGACGTCGACGTACAGGCGTCCCTCGGTCGCGCGGATGACCTCCTGCGCGAACAGCTGGGCGGACCGGTGCTGCACGCTCCCCTCGGCGGCCACCATGCCCAGCCTCAGGGTGCGTTCCGCGTCGTCCGCGGCAGTGGCCGCGCCACAGGCCGCCAGAGGTGCGCCGGCCAATGCCATGCCGAGACCGGTGGTGAAGTGGCGACGGGTGAGTGGGGGAGCCATCGTTGACCTCCATGGATCGATCCTGCGTCTCTGCGGGAGCTGCTGGCGGCTCATCGTGATGCAGCGCCTGCCCGGCGATCGCCCTGAGCTCCGGTCCGGTGACGGAGAGTGATGCGCTCCGCGAGAGTGCGCCGCATCACCGACGGCGTCACGCTACCGCAGCCATGTTGGAAAACCAACATCACGGTGGAAATCGATCAGCGTGGCGATGACGGTGCATGCTGAGGCGTACGAAGAAGTGGTCCCGCCGCGAGTCGCGCGTCGTCGGAGCTCAGGCCGACAGATTCGTCAGAGCGGGCTGATTGCCGCCCACGCCAAGTGGGCTATACCATTCCCCCAGGTGCGGCACCGCCTGCCGCCACGTCGTCCGGGAGCTCGCCCATGAACACCTTCGAATCCGTCGTACGCGTCATCACCGACAACCTGTTCGCGCAGGTCTCGATCCTCATCGGGCTGATCGCGCTGGTGGGTCTCATCCTCCAGCGCAAGCCGTTCGACGAGGTCGTCGCTGGCGCGCTGCGCGCCACCATCGGCGTGGTCATCCTCAACATCGGCGTCGAGATCTTCACCGGCGGACTGTCCAGCTTCCAGGTCATCGTCTCCAGCGCCATGGGCCTCGAGGCGCCGCAATCCACCTCCACCCTGAGCGAGTTCACGGCGGGCGCCGGCTCGGTGGTCCCGCTGATCATCGCGGGCGGCTTCGTGGTCCATCTGGTGCTGGTGCGGATCTTCCCCGCTGCCCGGTTCGTGTACCTCACCGGCCACCTCATGTACTGGATGAGCGTGGTGATCTCCGCGAGCCTCGTCGAGGCGTTCGGGGACGTGAACCGGTGGGTGCTGGCCGCCGTCGGCTCGATCCTCATCGGTTGCTACTGGGTGCTGCAGCCGCTGTGGACCGGTCCGCTCATGCGCAAGGTGATGGGGGATGACGAGGTGGGCCTGGGCCACACCGACTCCCTGATCGCCGTCGCCTCGGGCTACGGCGCCCGCGCGCTGAAGCTCGGTGACCCCGTCGCGCACGACTCCGAGAAGGTGCGCCTGCCCAAGCCGGTCTCCTTCTTCAAGGACATCAACGTCTCCACCGCCACCATCATCGGCGTGATCATGCTGGTCGCGGTCCTGTTCGCCGATTCCGGAGTGGTCCAGGAGCAGATGGGCGAGGCGACCGTGCTGCCCGGGGTGTGGGCCATCCTCCAGGCGCTGCGCTTCGCCGCCGGCATCGCGATCCTCCTGTTCGGCGTGCGCATGTTCCTCGCCGAGATCGTCCCGGCGTTCAAGGGCCTGTCCGAGAAGGCGCTGCCGGGCACCAAGCCCGCCCTGGACCTCCCGGTCACCTTCACCCGCGCCCCCACCTCGGTGATGATCGGCTTCCTCGCCTCGACCCTCGTGTTCCTGGTGCTGATGCTGATCTTCGCCGCCACCGGCTGGTTCGTGCTGGTGCCCCCGATGATCATGCTGTTCTTCGGCGGCGGCGCCGGCGGCGTGTTCGGCAACGCCGTGGCGGGATGGCGCGGGGCGATCTTCGGAGGCGTCCTCAACGGCGTCGTGCTGGCCGTCGGGCAAGCGATCGGCTGGGGCCTGTACGCAGGGACCGCCCCCGAGATCGCGACCCTCGCCGACGCCGACTGGTACGCGATCGGATGGGCCCTGATCGGCCTCGGCTCGCTCCTCGAACCGCTGGGTACCTGGGCCATCTGGGTGCTCGCCGGGGCGGTGCTGGTCGTGACCGTCGTCGTCCTCGTGGCGCTCGGCCGCCGCCGGCCCGCAGACGTCGCCGCGGCGGAGCAGCCCGCCGAGGAGCGCGTCCCGGCCGCCGACGGCGCCGACCCGGCCCATGCCGTCGCCGGCGACGGTGCCCTCACAGAGCCCGCCGGCACGACGCTGTCCTCCAGCGACCGCCCCGCCACGCTCGACGTCCTCGCCGTCTGCGGCGCCGGCATGGGATCGAGCCTGATCCTGCGCACCACCGCGGAGAAGGCCCTCGAACGCCTGGAGATCCCGGCGAGCCTGCGTCACGCCGACGTCGGCTCCGCCCGCAGCGAGCACCCCGACGTGGTGATCGCCCAGCAGAGCTACCTCGACGAACTGGGAGGCATCGCCCCCGTCATGGTCCCGATCGACAACTTCGTCAGTGTCGACCATGTCGAAGGCCGAATGCTCGAGGCCCTGAAGAAGGAGGGATGGCGATGATCGAGGACCTCACCGCACTGGTCAGCCGAGTCGTCGAGGGCAACCACGACGCGCTGGACGAGGCCGCCGACGCGATCGCCGCCTCCGGCGGCAGCGGCGGGCTGCTGTACGCCGCCGGTGCCGGGCACTCCCTGGCCGCCGTCATGGAGACGTTCTTCCGCGCCGGCGGGCTCGCCTTCGTGCGCCCGCTGTGGGACCACTCGATCCTGCCGCTCGCCGGGGCGCGCGCCTCGACGGCGGCCGAGCGCGAACCGGGCCTGGGGACCGACGTCGCCCAGCGGGCAGGGATCACGGAGGCGGACGCCGTGCTGATCTTCTCCAACTCCGGGGTGAACCCCTACCCGGTGGAGATCGCCCAGCATGCTCACGAGGTCGGGGCGTGCGTGATCGCGATGACCTCGGTGGATGCGAGCGCGTCGGCCCCGAAGCGGGCGGGTCATCGCCTGTTCGAGATCTCCGACATCGTGCTGGACACCGCGGTGCCCGCCGGCGACGTCACGTGGCCGCCGCAGGCACCGGTGACCGCTCCCGCCTCCACGATCCTCACTGCCTCGCTATGGGCGGCGATCCTGCGACGGGTCGACACCCTCGCCCCGGACGCCCCGCGCTGGACCAGTGCCAACGTGGCCGGCGGCGACGAGGTCAACGCCGCGCTCGTAGAGCGCTTCGGCCCCCGGATCCCTGAGCTGTGACCGGGGCGATCTGCGCCGACAGCTCGAAGCGGTCGCCCGGATAGGTCGAGACGGTGCGCTCGATCGAGCGCCCGCCGCGGCCGGAGACGCGCACGAACTCGAGCACCGCCGACCCCTCGTCGACCCCGAGCTCCGCCGCGTCCTCCGGGCGCACGATCGCGGCCCGGATGGTCTGCTCGCCGGCATCGAACAGCACTCCGTAGCGGTGCTCGAGCTCGCCGTACAGGGACCTGCCGGCGAAGTCCACGTCGGTCAGACCGGGCACCACGCTCGCGTCCAGCGTGGTGCGTTCGATCGCCATCGGGCGCTCAACGGCCAGGCGCACCCGGTCCAGCCGGACCACGGGGGAGCCCTCCGTGAGGCCGAGGCTCTCCGCGGTGCGCGCATCGGCCGGCTCCTCGGCGATCCGCAGCACGCGCGAGCTCGCCGTGATCCCGCGCGAGGCCATGTCCTCGGTGAATCCCGTCAGGTGCAGCGGCAGATTCACGGCCGGGCGCGCGACGAAGGACCCGCGGCCCACCTCCCGGACCAGGCGGCCCTCCCGCGTGAGCTCGTCCAGGGCGCGGCGCGCGGTCATCCGTGAGACCCCGGACTCCTCCGCCAGGGCCCGCTCGCTGGGGACGGAGGAGCCGACGGGAAGTTCCTCGATCTCGCGGCGCAGGTCATCCACCAGAGTTCGGAACTTGGAGCGGTCGGCCATGCGCCGATCTTCCCATGAGCGGTGTCATCAGAGGCCGGTAGGGCGCTCTCGGGTCGTCGTGTTCTGACAGGGCTGCGAGTCAACGAGTGGCGGACGCGGAGCGCACGCTGTCCGCTCGATACTGGACCGGACGGTCCAGGACGCGTAGGGTCGCCTCTGTGGACCGAATGGTCCAGATCAGGGTCGGCTCCTCGGAGTCACCCCGGACGAAGGGACGAGGCCATGGCGAGGACTGCACAGTTCGACCGGGACGCCGTGCTCACCAGCGCGATGGGCGCCTTCTGGGAACACGGCTACGAGGGCACCTCGATGGCCGAGCTGCTCACCGCCACCGGGCTGAGCAAGAGCAGCCTGTACGCCGGATTCGGCAGCAAGCACGACCTCTTCCTGGCCGCCTACGATCGCTACCGCGCGCAGCAGGGCCAGGCTCTGCTCGCGGACCTGGGGACCGCTGCGGCACCCGAGGGGATCCGCCGGTTCTTCGAGCGCATCATCACCGGGGCGCCCGACGAGATGCAGCGCTTCGGGTGCATGAGCACCAACCAGGCCGCAGAGCTCGGCGCGCAGGACGAGGACGTGCGCTGTCGGGTCGGTGACGACCACCAGCAGATCGAGGACGCCTTCGCCCAGCACCTGCTCCAGGGCCAGGACGACGGGACGATCCGCCCCGACGTCGATCCGCGCGACGCGGCCGCCGCTCTGGTCACCTCGTTCTCCGGCTTCCAGCTGACCATCCGCGCCGGCATGGACCGCGCCCGCCTCTCGCGCGCCCTGGACTACCTGCTCGCACCGCTCACGGCGCCGGGCGCGTCCGGGCACTGACCCGCCCCCCCCCCACACACCACCGCCGCGGCGACCCGTCCGGCGGCATCACCGCACCGCACCACCGAGGAAAGGTCCCCCCATGACCACTGCAGGAACTCTCGCCGTCTACGGAGCCACCGGCCAGCAGGGCGGCGCCGTCGTCGATGCGCTGCTCGCCCGCGGCGCCACCGTCCGCGCCCCCGTGCGCACTCCCGACTCCGAGACGGCGCAGGCCCTCGCGCAGCGCGGGGTGGAGCTCGCGACCGCGAACGCCGATGACCCCGAGAGCATGACCGCCGCTCTCGAGGGTGCCCAGGCGCTGTTCTTCATGACCTCACCTCCCGGCGGTATGCAGAGCGAGGACACCGAGGGTGAGACCCGGCAAGGCATCGCGCTCGCCGATGCCGCGCAGCGGGCCGGCGTGCCCCACATCGTGTTCAGCTCCGTCGGCGGCGCCGAACGCGAGAGCGGGATCCCCCACTTCGAGTCCAAGCGCCGCGTCGAGGAGCATCTCGAGACCCTGGACCTGCAGGTCACGATCGTGCGCCCCGTGTTCTTCCTGGAGAACCTCCACGGCATGGGACCCTCGCTCGAGAATGACGAGCTCGTGGTCCGATTCCCCTTCCCCGACGACATCGGTCTGCAGATGATCGCCGTCCAGGACATCGGCGCCGTCGCGGCGACCGCCCTGCTGGAGCCGCAGGCCATTCCCGGAGGCGCGATCGAGATCGCCGGCGACGAGCTCACCGGCTCCCAGATCGCCGCGGCCTTCGCCGAGCACACCGGCATGCCGGCACGGTACGAGGCGCTGCCGATCTCGGTGCTCGACGGCTCTGACGACATGCAGGCCATGTTCCGCTGGTTCGCCGAGACCCCGGCCTACCAGGCCGACCTCGCCCAGGTGAAGGCCATCGACCCCGAGGTGCTGGACCTGCGCGCCTGGCTGGCGGCGGTCGACTACCAGGTGGGTGCCTGAGCGGTCATGATCGACCGCGGCGGCGCCCTGGCGGGCTCGCGGTCCTGAGGAGGCAGAGAACGTCCGAGGCGTGCTCGTCACCCGAGGATCGCGCGAGAGCGCCGATAGATCTGGTCCGTGGTGGAACGCACGTCCCGGTACACCTCTGCGAGCTCCTGATAGATCCTCGTGTTCCCGGAGATCGGGGCGGTGCGGTCCTTCACGACGGCGAAACGATCCACCCCCTCATGGAAGGTCGGCACGAGGCCGGTGGCGACGGCAGCGCAGATCGCTGCGCCACGCCCGGCGGAGCTGCCACCGTCCAACCGGACGCACTCGAGGCCGAAGACGTCGGCGACGATCTGGGTCATCAGGTCCGACGAGGCCCCACCGCCGGTCACGACCACTCGCTCGAAGGTCGTGCCGAGCTCGTCCGCCATCTCGTCGGTCCGCTCCTTCATGGTCATGGCGATGCCTTCGAGGATCGACCGGAACAGGTGCGCCCGGCCCTGCCGCCCGTCGAATCCGAGAATGCTGCCCCGACGGGCGGGCGCCTCGGGGGGAGCGAGCCAGTCGGGCACGGTCAGCAACCCGTCGGACCCTGCCGGCACGCCGAGGGCCTCCCGGCCCAGCATCTCCTCCACGGTGTCGCCGCGCGCCTCGGCTTCGCGCGCGGTGCCCTCGCCGAGCAGATCGCGGAACCAGCTCACCGTCCACATCCCGCGACGGATCCCGCCGCTCTCGTACAGGTGCTTTCCCGGTTCCGAGCCGAAGTTCGTCCAGAAGGACGTCGTGCCCGTCCTGCCGGCATCGCCGACGGACATCCCCGCGATGTAGGTGCCGAGCGACAGCAGGAGGGTCCCGGGATCCCGAAGTCCCGCACCGAGGGCTTCGACCGCCTTGTCGTTCGCGGTGGCGACCACGGGCACCCCCTGGGGCAAGCTCGTCACCGCAGCAGCGCCTGATGTCAGCGTGCCGAGCACCTCTCCCGGCATGGCCAGGTCGAACAGCATGTCGCGCGACATCCCGGTGCGCTGGAAGTCCTGCTCGTGCGAGGACCATGCCCAGGCTGCGGCATCGATCGGCCACATGCCCTGATAGTTCGCGACGGTGTCGGTGAAGTTCCCGGTCATCCGGTGGGTGATGTACCCGGAGGAGGTCGTGACGTACGCGGCGTCGATGGTCTCCGCGCGGTAGGGACGGCCGACCCGCTCGTCCATCCAGCTCTGTACGGGCTGTGCGAGGGATCCGTCGGCGCGGAGCACTGCTCGGCAGAACCGGATCGTGCACAGCCCGATCCCGACGATCTCGTGAGGGTCACCGTCGAAGTCGGCCATGGCCAGCCGGCACGCGTCGGCGATCGACTCCCACAGGACATCGTCGGGATACTCGACCACGCCCGGACGGGGAGTGTCGTTCGCCGGCAGCGGTGCGCGACCCACGGCGCAGGTGCGACCGTTCCCGTCGTAGACGGTGACCTTGGAGGACTGCGAGCCGTTGTCGATCCCGACCACGTAGCTCGTCATGAGGCGGGTCCCTCGGCTCCGCCGTCCCGCTGGGGGCGCTGCGGCTCCGGGCGTGCGGCGGCCGGCTGGATGGCGCCGTCCGCGGGGATGATCGTTCCCTTGTTCATGATCCCGTTCGGGTCGAAGGTTCCCTTGAGAGCCGCGAGCACCGGGTAGGCGCTGCCGTGCTCCTGCTCCGTCCAGGGCGTGCGGTACTTGCCGATGCCGTGATGATGCACCATCGAGCCGCCGTACCGCAGCGCCTCCTCGACGATGATCGCGTTGAGCGGCACGTGGTACTTCTCGATCTCCTCCTCGGGCGAGGCGTCGATCCGGTAGTCGTACACGAAGTACATGTTCGTCCCGGTCTGGTAGCTGTGCGAGGAATGGCCTCCGAGCATCGTCAGGTCATCCGCATACGGATACTCCTCGCGGATGCGTCGGATCACGGCGTCATACAGATCGGCGACCTGGGACCAATCGGCCGAGACCTCCGTCGTGTACCCCAGATGCCGGGAGTCGAGCATCGCGGCCTTCTCCGCCTCGATCTTCTCCGGGCCCCAGTTCAGAGCGTCGAACCAGGCTTCGATGAGCGTCGGATCGACGGTGTCGTGCTCATGCTGATCGATGACCCGGGTGATCTCCTCGCTCGTGGCCCGTACGAGGCTCTCAGGACCCTCCGCGACGAGGACGACCACGCACTTTCCCTGGCTGAAGTGGGAGAAGTGCTGATTGGCGTCCTCCGGGGAGTACAGGCGCGCCACCGAGGGACGGAAGCCGTTGGTGATCACTTCACGGAGGATGGCGATGCCGGTGCGCATGTCGTCCACCAGGGCCCCATGGAACTCGTTGTTCTCCGGGTAGTGGCGGAAGACCTTGAGGGTGACCTCGGTGATCACGGACAAGGATCCTTCGTTGCCGATCACGATGTGCCGGATGTCGGGGCCGGCCGCGCGCCGGGGGACTGCTTTGATCCGGCTGATACGGCCACCGGGGAAGACCGCTTCCAGGCCGACGACCATGTCCTCGATCGCGCCGTACAGCGTGGAGAACTGGCCGATGCTGCGCGTGGACACGAGGCCGCCGTACTGGGCCAGCGGCTTGGACTGCGGAGAATGCCCCGTCGTCAGGCCCTGGGCGCGCAACTGATCCTCGAGGGACTGCAGCGTCACCCCCGCTTCGACGGTGACCTGCATGTTCTCAGGATCGATGGACAGCACCTGATCCATACGGGAGACGTCCAGCACGATCGTGTCGGCGACGCTGGTCTCCAGGCCGCCCTCGGTGCCGGTGCGTCCGCTGCGCGGCACGATGTTGACGAGATTCTCGTCGGCGAACTCGAGCACCGCGGACACGTCCTCGGTGGACGTGGCGTAGACGATCGCGACCGGGAGCGGCGCCGTGAAGATTCCGTGCGCCGACTGGTACTTCTTGAACCGGTCGACGCTGGATTCCTTGAGCGTGTTCTCGTCCGTCTCGATCAGTGCGGTGGGCAGGATCGAGCGGAGCTGGTCGAGGATCTGGCTGCGGGTCAGGGGGGAACGCGATTCGATCATGGCGTGGAGGGTCCTTCCGGTGTGGTCGGTGTCTGGGGCGACTGGGGGCCAGGTCTGGTGGTCGGGCGCCGGCGAACCGGCGACGGGGCGGGGGACGTGCGAACGCTCAGCGGACGAGGTAGCCGCCGTCGACGGTCAGGACGTGCCCGTTGACGTAGTCGGAGGCCTTGGAGGCGAGGAACACGGCTGCGCCCATGAGGTCCGAGACCTCTCCCCAGCGTCCAGCCGGCACGTGCTCGAGGATTCGCCGGCTGGCCTCAGGGTCGGAGCGGGTCGTCGCGGTCAGCGCCGTCGCGAAGTAGCCGGGGGCGATCGCGTTGACCTGGATCCCGTGCTGTGCCAGCTCGTCGCAGTACGCCTTCGTGAAGCCGACGATCCCGTGCTTGGTCGCCGCGTAGGCGGGGGAGGACTGGCCGCCGAGGAAGGCGAAGAGCGAGGCGATGTTGATGATCTTCCCGGACCCCTGCTCGACGAAATGCTCGACCGCTGCGTGCGACAGCGCGAAGGGTGCCGTGAGGTTGAGATCCACCATGGGATCCCACTTCTCGCGACCGAACTCCTCGACGGAGCCGAGCTGTGAGATCCCGGCGGAGTTGACGATCACGTCGAGGCCGCCCAGACGCTCACGAGCCTCGGCGACGACGCGGGCCGGGGCTCCGGGAGTGGTGATGTCGACCTCGAGGAATTCGTACCGGCGTCCCGTGTCCTCGAGGAGCGAGCGGGTGGTGCCGTCGTCCTCGGCGATGCTGGGGACGAAGACGTCGGCCCCGGCCTTCGCGAGGGCGAGAGAGAACGCCCGGCCGAGACCGGAGTTCCCTCCGGTGACGATCGCGACCTTCCCCTCCAGGGAGAAGAAGTCGAGCGAGAAGTTCGTGATGTCCATGGTCATGTTCCTTCGGAGTGAGGGGCTGGAGTGCGGGAACGGTCCGCCGCGTGGTCGGCGGGGGCGGGTCGCCCGGGTTTCATGCGGGAACGGGGGCACGCTGGGAGCTGCGTGTCTCGCGCGCACGGACGCGCATCGTCACGGTGCACAGGACCATGCCGATCACGGCAGCGATGACGAGAACGGTGAACATCGCGGAGAATCCGCCGCCCTGCGTGGGGACCCCGCGAGCCGGGTCGCCGATCCACCAGGAGGCCACGGCCGGGAGGAAGGCGTCCGGCAGATACGCGAGACCCGAGGCGAGACCGATCACGCCGCCTCGCTGCGCCACCGGGATGCCGAGCTCGCCGACGGACGCCCAGAACACGCCGCGGGCGGCGAAGACGGCCAGGCTCATGACGATCATCAACGTCACGGCGATCCACAGCAGACCTGGCTTCTGCGGCAGGACGAGATAGCCGACGGCGGTGAGACCCACGATCACGAAGGTGAGGCGCAGGAACCGCGGCGTGGATCGGAAGATCTTGTCCACCAGCACGCCACCGACGGGGCCGGCGATGAACTGGAACACGTAGGTACGGATGACGCCGAGGACACCGATCATGCCTGCGGCGACTCCGAAGCCGTCCTGGAGCAGCGGCGAGAGGTAGCCCATCAACGTGTAGAAGGAGTACATCATCATCACGGTTCCACCGATGAGCCAGGTGTACTTGTTCGTCGCGGCCTCCAGCAGCTGCCGGAGGCCGACCGCCTGGCGCTCCGCCTTGTCCAGCTCGTCCTTCCCCTGGTGGACGATGAAGAGCACGAGGACGGCGAGCAGCAGCGCGAGCACGCCGTAGATGCGGATCAAGGTGGTCACACCGGTGCTGGCCACGACGGCCTGCGCGACGATCGCCGAGCCGACGAGGCCGACGATCGTCGTCGTCAGCCCGCGGATCCCTTCGAGGAAGCCGAAGAGGCGTCCCTGCTCGCCCTCGCTGCCCAGCAGACTGATCGACTTCACCAGCGCCGGCCAGTACAGGCCCGTCCCGAGCACGGCGAACAGCACGTGCACGATGAGCACCGCCCAGTATCCCGGAGCTGTCGCGACGTACAGGTCCAGCACCCCGGTGCCGGCCATCGCGACGACGATGAGGAGTTTCGGAGAGAACTTGTCGGCGAACCAGCCGCCGACGAAGTACATGACGACGGCGACCGCGCCGAAGACGGACGTGACGGTGCCGTACTCCTGCAACGTCAGTCCCAGCGCCTTGGCGCCGTCGCTGAGGAACAGGAATCGTAGATAGGCGACCTGGAAGACGACGCCACCGGTCATCGCGAGGATGAGGAAGCTTGTCAACCTCCGCGTTCGAGTCATGGAACCACTCCTTCGTGGATGGGCCCGGAGTCGGGGTGCCGCCGCGACCAGGTCGGCGGCGGCGAGTTTCGGGCATAGAAAAAGAGACCAGCAAGCAGTCACCCCCCGAAGGGAGTGACGCCACTGATCTCTTGGTCTCTGTCGTGACGTCCGGGAGAACCCGGAGTTATGAAGTTTCGAAGGACTCTACCCACGGAGCACTCGCGGTGTCCAACTCGTCAGAGTGCGGCCCGGATCGGGCGCTCCGAGCCTCGAGCCGACCCGCGAGAACGTCGCCTGTGCCTCGTGGTGCTCACATGTCCCACACGAGCTGGTCCGAGGTCGCGACGGCCAGGGCACCGGCGCCGAGCGCGGCGATGACGTCACCGCGCTCGCAGACCAGGCCGCCGGCGATGACCGGAGTCGAGAAGTCAGTGCGCAACCATTCGATCACCCGGGGGATGCATCCCGGCAGGATCTCCACGAAGTGGGGGTCACCCTGCTTCAGGACCCTCTCCAGCTGGTGATAGGAGATCGAGTCGACCAGGAAGTACCGCTGCACGGCAGCCAGATCGGCCCGACGAGCTGCGCGCACGACGCTCGGTCTGGACGAAAGGATCCCGTCCACGCCGGTGTGGGACTTCAGCCACTCGACCGCGATGTCCTGCGAGGAGAGCCCGTCGATGAAATCGAGGTTCACCAGCACGATCTTCCCAGCGGCCTTGCACCTCTCCACGGTCTGCTCGATGTCGATCAGGCTTCCGTAGAGGAGGAAGAGAACCTCGTGCTCGGACGCGAGTGCAGCGCTCAACGCCGTCTCGTCCTTGACGCTGGCGATGACGGGGTCGGACTGCAGCGACTCGAGGACCGTCGTCTCTCGGGTCCGGCCGGTTCGGTCCACGGTCATTCCTCCTGAGGTGGGATCGCCTGGGATCGACGCGGCCCGTCCGAAGGGCGTCCAGGGCGGCTGCCACCGTGCGGTGGGAGTCGGTGCGCCACGGCGGGCGACGCGTCTGCGGCGAACGCTACCGGACCACTGCTGGCCCGAGACCAGCTGTCACCGAGCGAGCTCCGCGACGGGCAGGGCCGCGTCACGGGCACCGGGACGAAGACATGGCCGTCGACAATGGGTCGAGCCTCGTCAGATGACGCCCAGCAGCGTCGAGATGAAGTCCTCGTAGGAGCCTCCGTGGTCGGCGAGCAGCTCGACGTTCCGCGGCTTGGAGAGCACCCGGATCAGCGACTCGAACAGCTCGCCGAACTCCTCGCGGCTGTCCTTGCTGAACGCCATCATCGCCACGAGCGAGACCTGGTCACCGCCCCAGTCGATCGGCTCGTGCGGGACGAACACGGCTATCGAGGAGGCGTGCGCGCCCATGATCATCGAGTGCGGGATCGCGACCCCGCTGCCCAGTGACGTCGTCGCCATCGCCTCTCGTTCGAGCACGCCCCGATGGAACTCCCCGTCGACGACTCCGGCGCGGCCCAGCGCCTCCGCCATCTCGGCCAGCACCTCGTCTCGTGTGGTCGCGGTGAGGTCGAGGTACAGCTGCGGCTCGATGAGATTCACCAGGGTCGAGCCGACGCGGGCGCGGCGCTTGTCCTGGGAGATCTCGAGGACCACCTGCCGGACCCGCTCGAGGTCCTGTGCGCTGGGCAGCGCCCCGACCTGCACCAGGGGACGGTCGACGGTCTGCGGCAGCCCGATCAGGGGCACCGTCGAGACGATCAGGTCGGGGCCGGGAAGGCCCTGGGAGAGCTCCGCCTCGTCGACGGCGACCAGCTCGATCTCCCCGAAGCCGGCGATGGTCGACTGCAGCAGGGCGCGGGCCGAATCCTGCAGGTCCAGATAGGTCGGCGAGATCAGCGCGATCCTCACCCCCTGCTCGCGCACGTAGACGTTCTCGAAGTGCGATCCCACGTGGAACGAGATCAGTCCGATCTCGTCGGCGCGGATCTCGATGCCGAGCGCGAGCTCCAGGCGACGCGCGATGAAGATCCCGATCTCGTAGATCAGGGGATGGGTGTCCTTGATGGACTGACCGATCGGGATGTGCGCGCTCTGTCTCCGGTGCGCGCGGCGCACGAGGTTGCGGGCGTGCACGCTGAGGAACCCGATGAAGCGCTCGTTGTCGAGGTCGATCAGGTAGTTCTCTCCCACCTGGTCGACGATCTGGCGCACCACGGCCACGTGGTCGACGTCCTCCGGGGCGGCGAGCCGCTCGGTGACCACGAGCGAGAGGTCCTCCGGCGTCGTGTTCTCATCCAGCAGGCCCACCAGGTAGTCCTCCTCGCCGGCGGGCAGCCGCAGCTCGAAGGTCGATTCGACCAGTTCGGCGATGCGCCGGGCCGCCACGTGGCGCAGCTCGTCGCCGGTGGGGGAGGCCTCGGGTGACTCGAGCTCATGGCCCTGGCGCACCCTGCCCACCATCACGGCGACGTGCGCGAGTATCGCATGCTGGCTGTTCTCGGTGGCGAGCAGCCCGAGGTCGGCGAGGAGGCGCGTGAGCCCTTCCCGGAAGGTCAGCAGCGACGGTTCGGAGGCCTCGATGGCGAGCTCACGGACGGAGACGAACTGGGTGCGTGAGCGGGCGGCATCGGTCATGATCTGGCGCACCAGACGGCGCTTGGCGGACTCTGTGCCGCAGATGCGCAGGGACGGCCCGTGACGCTCCAGCGTGAGCTGATGGAGCATCAGCAGCGCACGGCATTTGGTGAGGTCCGCTTCGAGCGTCGAATCGCTGACCCGCAGCTCCTCGGCCAGCTCGTAGGCGTCGGCGCCGTCGTCGGCCGTGACCAGCGAGCGCAGCAGGGAGGACAGTCGCTCGCCGGGGCTGAGAACCCGCCTGCCGGGCGCCGGAGTGCCCTCGCCGGCGGCGGCGAGCGCGGCATGGTCGATCGCGTATCCCTCGTGGGAGGAGGAGACCACGTCGCGCCCGTGCTCGCGATTCAGCCGGGAGATGTAGGTGCGGACGCTGCGGGTGGAGACGCCGAGGCGTCGTGAGAGCACGTCGGCGCCGACAGGATCGGCGCCGGCCTCGACCAGTGCCCCCAGCACGCGCTGGCGCGTCGTCTCCCAGGGCTCACGGCGTCGCTCGGTCATCGAAGCTGTCATGTCCTCTCCCTCTCGAGCAGGCTCGTGACCCTGGCGATCACGGCGTCGTCGTCGATCTGGTCGAAGTCCGTCGTGTCGATCTCGGCCACCTGCCCGAGGGCGAAGGTTCCGTAGCCGCGGTGCAGGTATCGGTCGAGAAAGGTCTCTCGCGTCAGCAGCTGAGGCGCACCGAGGCGGTCATCGAGCGTATCGCCGGGGCGGTAGGCGTCGACGAGATGTCCCACGTGGCGGCTCGGGTCCAGGTCCCGTCGTCGCTGGCGGGCGTAGAGAACCTCGAAGTCGGCCACCAGGCGCACCGTCACCGGTCGATACCCGTAGTCGCGGCAGGCCGCGTCGAGCTGCGCCCGCTGCTTCTCGCTGAACGGGTACTCGGCCACGAGGGGCCGCCCGTCGTCCATGGCGGTGCGCACCTGGGCGAAGAAGATCTCCAGTGCCGCCCGGTCCAGATGGTCGCGGGCCGCGGCGTCGGCGAAGCCGTGGAGGTCGTACAGCTCCTCCTTGCGGTCATCGAGCGTCAGGGCGAGGAAGGGACCGAGCCGCTCCTGCACCAGGGTGCAGAGGCGGCTCTTGCCCGTGCCCGGGAAGCCGGCGACCAGCAGGAGGACCCGATCGGTGCTCATCGGCCGCTCAGCCCACCACGGTCGGCAGCATGCGGGAGATCTTGCGGGCGACGATCTCGGCGACCGCCGTGTTGGCCGGCACGATGTTCTTGCGCAGCGAGGCGTTCAGCTCGGTCGACCCGAAGGTCTCCTTGGCGGTGCGGGTCCACCCGACGATCAGCTCGGTGCCGATGTTGAACTTCCGCACCCCGCTGTCGCGGAGCTGGGCGTAGTCGGCCTCGTCGACGCCGGTGCCCCCGTGGACGACCAGCGGCACGTCGACCGCGGTGTGGATCCGCGCGATGAGGTCCAGATCGATTTCCGTCTTCCCGAGATAGGAGCCGTGGTGGGTGCCGATGGACACCGCGAGGGCATCGACTCCGGTGGCGTCGTGGAAGTCGCGGGCCTCCTCGGGCTTGGTGAGCGCCCCCTCCTTCACGGAGACTCCCTCCTCCGTCCCGCCGATGGTGCCGATCTCGCCCTCGACCGAGACGCCCCGGCCATGGGCGAACTCGACGACCCGGCGGGTCTTCAGCACGTTCTCCGAGTAGGGGAAGGAGGAGCCGTCGAACATGACCGAGCTGTACCCGGCGTCGATCGCGTCGCGGATGTCGTCCAGGCTCGTGGCATGGTCCAGGTGCAGCACCACGTCGACCGGCTCGCGCTCGCCGATGCCGCGGCACAGCGCGACGAGGTTCTCCATCCCGATGTACCGGGCAGTGCCGACGGAGGTCTGGATGATGATCGGGCTGCCGGCGTCGCGCGCGGCGGAGATCATCGCCGGGATCATCTCGAGGTTGTGGGCGTTGAAGGCGCCGACGGTGGAGCCGATCTTCTCGGCTTCGCCGAGGACTTCGGTGAGGGTGACGTACATGGTGACTCCCGGTGTCAGTAGTTCTCGCGCATGATGCGCTTGGAGGTGGCCAGCAGCTCGTCGATCTTCGACATCCAGTGGTTGATGGCCTCGCCGTCCCCTGCGGCGGAGGACTGCGCGAGCTTGGTGTTGTAGAGGGTCATCAGCTGGTTGTACGACTCGCCGTACCGCGTGTGCTCGGCGAGGGCCGTCTCGTGGGCCGTGATCGCGGCGTCGAGATCGCCCAACCTTTCGTGGAGGATCCCGAGCTCCTCGTGCAGCTGCCAGCTCGGGCTCTCGCCGGCGTCCTCGCCCTGGGCGAGGAGCTGCTGGAGCTGCGCGATGCGCGCGACGGATTCCTCGCGCTCCGCGTCGGTGAGATCAGCGGCGCCGCTCGAGGAGGCGTCATCGGCCGCGTCGGTCGCGCCGGGTGAGGTGCGCCGTTCGTCGGGGTGCCTGCCCAGCAGGCGGTCGAAGAATCCCATTGCTGCTCCTTGTCTCAGAAGGCCTTCATGAGGGGGCCGACGATCCACGCGAACAGCAGCGCTGCCACGATGGTGTCGACGTCGGTGGCGGAGAGGCTCGGGAAGCCGAGGCTCTGGAAGGTGCCCACGAGGAGCGCGGGCAGGAGGGTGATGAAGATGCCGTGCACCACGCCGCCGATGACGGCGCCGCGTCGGCCGCCGACGGCGTTCCCGAAGATCCCGGCAGTGCCGCCCGCGAAGAAGTTCGTGAGCATGCCGGGCACGATCACGGCGAATCCGAGCACGGGCAGCACGAACATCGCGATGACCGTGCCGATCGTGGTGGTCAGGAAGCCGATGATCACGGCGTTGGGCGCGTAGGGGAACAGGACCGGCGCATCCAGCGCGGGCTTCGAGTGCGGGACGAGCTTCATCGAGATGCCGCGGAAGGCGGGGACGATCTCGCCCAGGAGCAGGCGCACACCCGCCATGAGGACGTACACGCCCACGACGAACTGCATGGACTGCATGAACGCGAACACCAGGTAGTTCGTCTCGCCGGCGGCCTCGGCGGAGGAGGCGGGCCCGGCGAACAGGGCGGTGACCAGGTACAGCGGGATCATCACCACGGCGAGGGACATGTAGGTGTCCTGGAGGAACTCGAACGCGCGGGGGAGCTTGAGATCCTCGGTGGTCTTGCGGTCGGGCCGACGATCACGCACCAGGTAGGCCACGCCGGACTCGACCATGTAGCCGATGGTGCAGAAGTGGCCGAGGGCGATGGCGTCGTTCCCGGTGATCTTCCGGACGACCGGCTGGGCGATCGCGGGCATCGCCACGCAGAAGAAGCCGCCCACGAGGCTGCAGAGCACGATCAGCCAGATGCCGCTGAGGCCCACGGCCGAGCCGAAGACCACGGTCATGGTCGCCATCCACAGCAGCGCCTGGCCGGTGAGGAAGACGTACTTCCAGGGGGTGAAGCGGGCCAGCAGGATGTTCACGACGAAGACGCCCAGGAACGTGATCGCGATCGGGCCGCCGAGTCCAAGGTCGTTCGTCGCGAACCCGTTGACCGCCTCGATGGAGGGGACGATCCCGGTGAGGTTGAAGGCGGCCTCGAACTGGGTTCCGAAGTAGGTCAGCGTCGAGACCAGGACCGCGGACCCGGCGGCGAGGACCATGAAGCCCAGCAGCGTCTTGAAGGTGCCGGAGACGACGGTTCCGGCATCCTTGCGCTGCAGCAGCAGTCCGAGCATCGCGATGAGCGCGATGATGATCCCCGCCTGCGTGAAGATGTTGGAGATGATCCAGTCGAGCACCGCCATGTCAGGCTCCGCGGCCGTCGAGCGCCGGGAGGAGCTTCTCGGCGATCTCGGTCTTGTCGACGATGTTGTGCAGGTAGACGAGCGTGACGGAGGGGTCGATCTCGTACTTCTCGATCTGGGGGCGGAAGCTCTCCGCCGAGACGATCACGTCGGTCTTCAGCCCCGCGACGGAGGAGACGGACTCGTGCTCGAGCTTGGCGCGGATCTTGTGCGCGACCAGCACTTCCTCCGTCTCCATCTGGCAGGCCAGGCTGCTGCCGAGTCCGGCGCCGCAGATGAAGTAGATGGTGGGATTCTGTGCCATGGGAGTTGCTCCTTTGCAAGGTGCTCGCGATGTGCGGGCAGTACGGGGGAGGGCCCCTGGGAAGAGGGGCCGGGGAGGGGAGGGGTCAGGCGTCCGCCGGGACCAGGCCCGCGAGGAACACCTGGGGCGAGGCTGCGGTCACCAGGCGCTCGACGGATTCGGGCGTGCGGATGATCTGCACGAAGGCTCTCAGCGCCTCGAGGTGCGAGGTGCTGTCCGAGGCGGCGAGGCAGAGCACGAGCCGCACGGGGTCGTGCTCGGCGTTGCCGAAGGCGACGCCCTCGGCCAGCGTCATCGCACTCATCGAGGTGCGCGAGACGGTGCCGTCGGGCTGAGCGTGCGCGAGCGCCACCCCGGGAGCGAGCACGATGTACGGGCCGAATGTCTCGACCACGTCGATCATCCGGCTCACGTACTCCTCCGTCACGGCGCGCGAACGGAGAAGGGGGAAGGCGGCCTGGCGGATGGCGTCCTGCCAGGTATCAGCCGACGCACCGAGGACGACATGGTCCTCGGTGATCAGCTGGGCGAGCGATGCCGACATCGCGGGACCTCTCTGTCGGGTGGCAGGTCCCGATCAGTCTGCGAGGGCCAGGATGGCGGTCGCCAACAGACCTTCTTCCGCCGGTGCCGGCGGTGGCGGAAGGACGCGCCCGGGTACCGCACGAAGCTGAAGGTGAAGCGACTTCTCCCGATGTCGGAGGAGCCCTGCGAGGACAGGTAGGTGCACATGTGGTCGCACCTGGGGCTGGCCAAGATCAAGATCGCCAACTCCCGCGTGCATTTCTACGTCGACACCGCAGGTACGCGCACGGTCTACGTGGGATACATCGGCGCTCACCTCGACCTGGTGAGCACCAATTGAGTTGACGAGGCGATCGCGACGTCTGCAGGCTCCCTCTGCGCGACGAACAGTGAGCTTGTTGCTGCTGCCAGTCGACCTCCCGCTCCCGCGCGGCCCGTGATCAGCGATCCGAGGCTCGCCGCACCGTATGCACCGCGAGCCCGTCGATGCCGGCGAAATCCTTCGGATTCGCCGTATAGAGGGGCAGGCCACGGGACAGTGCGGTGGCTGCGATCAACGCATCATAGGCGCGAGCTGCCGGTTTCCGACCAGAGGCCCTCAGAGACGCGGCGACCACTCCGAAAGACCGAGCAGCGGCGTCATCGAAGGGAATCGGTTCGAAGTCTGCTTCGGCCTGCTGCAGATGGGCCTGGCGGGCGGCGCGCTCCTCATCGGTCCGTGCAGTGTGAGGACCTACCGAGAGTTCTGCGAGGGTGATCGCGGTGATGCTCGGCTCGCTCGGTAGGGAGGAGGGGTCCAGGAGGGCCAGGTCGATCAGGGATGACGTGTCAAACACGCCATGAAGGCTCGGGTGCGTCATAGCTCGGGGTCGATCAGTTCGTCGACATCGGTTTTCAAGTTGTCTGCATCGATGACGGGCAGAGAACGCCGGCGGAGGATCAGCTCCTCCACCTGCACCGTGCGCCGGGGGAGGGGAGCGACAGTGGCTACAGGTTCGCCGTCACGGGTCACGGTCAGCGATTCGCCGCGATTGACCCGCCGCAACACCTCCGCGCTGCGATTACGCAAGTCCCTGATCGTCACGCCGTTCATTCACCAAGTGTATCACCGGTGATACGGGAATGGCTGCCCGATAGCCAGCCGTGCAACAGTCCCGCTATCGTCGGTGCCAGTAGCCGATGCCGGGGAGTGACCACCGATGCTCACGATCGCCCACCTAGATACCTTCGTCCTCACAGCGCCCCTGGGCAGCGATCGCTTCTACTCCTCCCAGGCCGAGTTCCCCGAACGCACGTCCCTGCTCGTGCGACTGACCACCACCGACGGTGAAGTCGGCTGGGGTGAGGGAGGCCAGTACGGCCCGGCGGAACCGGTCCGCTCCTGCCTCGAGGACGTGCTCGCCCCGCAGCTGCTCGCGATGCGCGACGCCTCGCCCGGCGTGGTCTGGGACCTCCTCTATGCCCGCACCCGCGACTTCGGCCAGCGCGGCCCCTACCTCGAGGCGCTCAGCGCGCTCGACATCGCCCTGTGGGACCTCGTCGGCAAACGCCTCGGCGCCCCGATCAGCGCGCTGATCGGCGGTCGGCACCGCGAGAGCGTCCACGCCTACGGCACCGGCGGCTATTACTCCTCCGTCGCCTTCGACCCCGACCGGGACCTGCGCCGGCTCGGCGACAGCGTGGCCGA
Source organism: Brachybacterium sacelli (assembly GCF_017876545.1). NCBI lineage: Bacteria > Bacillati > Actinomycetota > Actinomycetes > Micrococcales > Dermabacteraceae > Brachybacterium > Brachybacterium sacelli. The sequence continues at coordinate 1,703,455 of NZ_JAGIOD010000001.1, forward strand.
GCACGCCGCACAGGGCTTCGGGATGCTCAAGATGAAGATCGGACTGCTCCCGATCGCCGAGGACGCGCTGCGCGTGGCCACCGTGCGCGAGCGCCTCGGCGACGGCATCGTGCTCGCCGCCGACGCGAACCACGCCTACAACTCCCAGACCGCGATCGCCATGGGCCGCGTTCTCGAGCAGCACGATGTCGCCTTCTTCGAGGAGCCCGTCCCGCCGGAGGACCGCGAGGGATACGCCCGCGTGCGCGACCGGCTGGACCTGGCGATCGCCGGGGGAGAGGCCGAGTACACCCGATGGGGCTTCCGGGACCTCATCGACGCAGGCTGCGTCGACATCATCCAGCCCGACCTCTGCGTCGCCGGAGGGATCTCCGAGGTCCAGCGCATCGTCGCCCTGGCTTCGGCCCACCATCTGCGCACCATCCCGCACGTGTGGGGCTCGGGCATCGCCGTCGCCGCAGCCCTGCAGGTGTGCAGCACGCTGCCGCTGGTGCCCTACACGCACCGCCCCGTGCCGCTGCAGAACGAACCCGTGATCGAGTTCGACCGCACCCGCAACCCCCTCCGCGACGACCTGCTGACCACGCCCTTCACGCTCGAGAGCGGACGCGTCGCGGTGCCGGACGGCCCCGGCCTCGGCGTCGAGGTGGACATGGACGTGGTCGCGCAGTACGCCTCGGAGTAGGGGCCGACGCCGCGGATCCTGCGTGAAACCCTGCGCCGCATGGCCGTCTCTGCGACTGTGGTGCCATGGCAGAACCCCGAGACCTCCGTCCCGCCGCCGACGCGATGGCGAGCGTCCTCACCGGCGTGCCCGAGGACGCCCTGAGCCGCCCGACGCCGTCGTCGGACTACCTCGTCGGCGACCTGATCGAGCACATCGACGGGCTATCGACCGGACTGCAGGCTTCCGCGCGCAAGGAGCCCGTTCCCGAGGAGGAGCTGCGCGATGGGGACGCCGCCCAGCTGCGACCTGACTGGCGCGAGCGCTTCCCCGCCCAGCTGACCGAGCTCGCCCGGGCCTGGGCCGAGCCCACCGCCTGGGAGGGCGAGACGCTCCAGGGCGGGGTGCCCCTGCTGGCCTCGGCGGCCGGGATGTTCGTGCTCGACGAGCTCATCGTCCACGGCTGGGAGCTGGCCCGCTCCACCGAGCAGCCCTTCAGCGCTCGTGAGGACGACGTGCTCAGCCTGATCCGCTTCCTGTCCTCGCTGCCCCCGATCGAGGAGGTCGAGGGCCTCTTCGCTCCGCCCGTCCCGGTGCCGGAGGCGGCACCTCCGCTCGACCGTCTGATCGGCCTGACCGGGCGCGACCCCGCCTGGCCCGGCACCACCGCTCGGCACTGAAGGCCGACGGTCCGCCCCGGCGCCTCGGCGGCGCACCCGCGTTCGAGCTCGTCACCGGCCCTGGGACCGACCCGCGCCGTCGCCCTGGGCTCCGCCGCGAACTCGCACGGGGATGCGGACGAACCGCGGACGGTATATCGCGGCGTCCTCGTACAGCTCCTCGCTGTCGAAGGAGTTCACGTTGTAGCTCACCAGAACGGTGTGTCCGCGACGCCACTGGGGGTGCTCGTGCGCGTTGTAGGCGTACACCTGCGTGCCCCTGGTCCCGCTCGTGTCCATCGTGAACAGGGGCGTCTTCTCGGTGAACGGCCCCTCGGGGTGCTTCGCCCAGGACGCGACGACCTGGGTGTTCAGGGCGACGGAGGTGTCCTGCGTGATCAGCAGGTAGCCTCCGTGGAAGGCGGCGACGCTCACCTCGTTCGCCACGGCCGAGGCGATCTCCTGTGCATCCCCCTCCGCGCGAGACCACGCGTGGCCGGTCCAGAAGCGCCATGCCGAACGGTCACCGAGGCTCGCCCGGGAGACTCGGGCCAGGAAGAGGCGCTTGTCGGCGCCGCGGTCCCGGACGCCGTAGACGTACAGCCACGGTCCGATCCGTTCGATCCAGGACGCCCATTGGATGTCGGCTTCGCTCGGCGCCTCGCGCAGTGAATGCAGGGTGCCCTTCTGGGCATCGAGGCGGGCGACCGCGGTAGATGCCCAGGCGAAGTCGAACGGGCCGTCCCCGGTGCGTTCGAGGAGGAGCGCCATCACGTGGATCTCCCGCGCGGATCGCTTCGTTCCGGCGCCGAACCAGTACCAGTTCGTCGCGGTGTCCTCGGTCGTGACCAGGGCCGCGGGATCCTCGTCGCGGTGCCCGGTGACCGTGGAGAACCGAAAGCGATCGGTGCCGGCTCCGGAGGTGAGCACGATCGAGTTGTTGAGGAACGGGGCCTTCCTCGACCGGGTCCCGTTCGCGGCGACCGGGCCGAGGAACGTGTCGGAGAAGATGAGGGCGCTCGTCCGGCCCGTCAGCGGGACGGAGTACGTCGAATCGCCCCCGGACCATCCTGGGCCGCGATCGCCGTAGCGGTTCAGGGCATCTATCAATGCCTGCGCCGGGGCGGCGCGCCCGATGTCGAGGACGGGCTTCCTCTCCGGGGGTGCGGCCAGGGCGGGCACGGCCGTGGAGGTGAGACCCACGGCCGTCGCGGCGCCGAGCGTGCGGCGGGAGAATCGTTGATCGGTCATCGTCCGACTCCTCTGGTGTGGTGCGGCGGAGCCCGGAGGCATCCACAAAGTAGCGAGCCCCGCCGATGTTCACGCCCCACACGCTGGCCGAGAAACCCGGAACCGGCCGGCTTGTCCCGGGATCCGCAGCCCGGGCCCGGACCAGCTGGCTCGGCCCAGCGGACTACAGCAGCAGCTCGGCCGACTGCGACTCCAGGGCTCGACGCAGATGTCCATCCTGCGCCTCGAGCACGTCCCGTGCGTCCTGCGCGGGCAGTCCAGTGGCGAGGATCAGCAGAGCGAGCTTCGTCGAGCCGTCGGCCTTGCGCAGCGCGGAGGCCGCGGCCTCGGCGTCGGCGCCCGTCAGCATCATGACGGTGTGCTCGGCGCGGGCCCGCAGCTTCTCGTTGGTGGCCCGCAGATCGACCATGATGTTCCCGTAGGTCTTGCCCAGGCGCACCATCGTCAGCGTCGTGAGCATGTTGAGCACCAGTTTCTGCGCCGTGCCCGATTTCAACCGGGTCGATCCGGAGATGAGCTCGGGGCCCACCACGACCTCGATGGCGATGTCCGCGAGCTCGCCGATGCGGCTGCCGGCGTTGCAGGCGACCGCGATGGTCAGTGCCCCCTCGGACCGGGCGTGGGTGAGAGCGTCGGCGACGTACGGGGTCCGGCCCGACGCCGAGATGCCGACCACCGCGTCCAGTGCGCCGACCCCCACCTCGCGCAGATCCTGCTCCCCGGCACCATCCTCCGCGTTCTCGACCGCGGAGCGCAGCGCCGTCGGCCCGCCGGCGATGATCCCCTGCACCAGCGAAGGGTCGGTCCCGAAGGTCGGCGGGCACTCGCTCGCATCGAGCACGCCCATGCGCCCGGCGGTGCCGGCGCCGACGTAGAGGAGTCGGCCACCGGCGCGCAGTCGCGCGGTGAGCGCGTCGACCGCCTCCACGATGGCCGGGGCCGCGGCGTGCACCGCCCGCGGCACCTGCTGATCCTGCTCGTTCATCAGGTGCACGAGGGATTCCGTGGAGCGCAAGTCGAGGTCGTGCAGCGAGGCGTCGACCGATTCGGTCGTCAGCGTGCCGAGCTCGCTGCGCAGGGCGGCTCGATCAATCGGAGCGGCGGAGTCAGACACGGATGGCGTACCTCTCGTGGGGTCAGGTCGGTGCGACGAGGGAGGAGGGTGGCTCCCGCCAGGGCGTCGCCCTCGCCAACGTAACACGTTTACATATCGTGTCGAGAGTGTGGAACTTATTGACCTACTTCTGGTGACCCATTAGCGTCTGTCCAGAGGTGTCGGTCCCCGGGGGTGCCCGGGGAACTGCGGAGATCGTGGAGAGCTGAACTCGCGCACCGACGAACAGTCGACGTTCCTGTCAGGGGTCATCGTGAGCATTCAGACCAGCATCCAGGCCAAGCTGGAGTCCTACCCGCCCTCGATGCAGCGTGTCGCCTCTGCGATCCTCGCCCATCCGCACACCGTCCTGCAGTCCACGATCAGCGAGCTGGCCCGCGAGTGCTCGACCTCGGAGACGTCGGTGGTGCGCTTCTGCCGCAGCATCGGGTTCAGCGGATTCGCCCCGTTCAAGCTCGAGCTCGCCGCAGAGCTCGCGACCGAGACGGCCCAGTTCGGTCCCTCGGAGCACGGCGCCGACATCAGCGCGGAGGACTCCCTGGCCGAGGCGGTGGTCAAGGTCGCGCGCTCCGAGGTGCTCGGCATCCAGGAGACCATGGCGCAGCTGGACATCGACGCGATCGAACGCATCGCCGATCGCATCCGCTCCTGCGGCAAGGTGCTGCTGTTCGGCGTCGGCGCGAGCGGCGCAGCACCGCGCGACTTCGCCCAGAAGCTGCTGCGGATCGGGGTCACCGCCCTCGACTTCACCGACGCCCACGACGCGCTCGTCTCCGCGGCGCTCCTCGGCCAGGACGATGTCGCCGTCGTCTTCTCCCACAGCGGCACCACCCGCGAGGCGGTGGCCGTGCTGCGTGCAGCGCGGAATGCCGGCGCGCTCACGATCGCGGTGACCAACGCCGCCGACCCGCCGCTCGCCGCGCACGCCGAGGAGGTGCTGCCCACGGCCGTGCGGGAGACCACCTTCCGCTCCGGCGCCATGGCCAGCCGCATCGCGCAGCTGACCGTGGTCGACTACCTGTTCGTCGGGATCGCGCGGAAGGACTTCGACGCCACCGTCGAGGCCCTGAGGACGACCTACGACACCGTGAGCGCCCTGCGCGATGACCGCTGACGACGGAAGGGCCACCATGCCGGAACGAACCTCTCTCGGGGTCGAGGCGCTGTGCGCTGACCCCGGCCTCATCCCGGCCGGGAACTACGGGCTGGTCACGAACTTCACCGGCGTCATGGCGGACATGACGCGCAACATCGAGGCCCTGCGGCACGCCGGGGTGCGGGTCTCGGCCCTGTTCGGTCCGGAGCACGGACTGCGGGGGAGCGTGCAGGCGGGGGAGACCGAATCCAGCGCCGTCGACGAGCTCACGGGCCTGCCGCTGTACGAGACGTACATGAAGACCCCTGACGAGCTGGACCAGCTGGTCGTCGACGCAGGGGTCGACGGCCTGCTCTTCGACATGCAGGACATCGGCGTGCGCTTCTACACCTACGTGTGGACCATGTACGACTGCCTGCTCAGCGCGGCCCGCACCGGCGTGCGGCTGGTCGTGCTGGACAGGCCCAATCCGCTGACCGGCATCGCCGTCGCCGGGCCCGGGGTCGAGAAGGACTGCGAGAGCTTCGTCGGTCGCATCGACCTGCCGCTCCGCCACGGGCTGACCGTCGGGGAGCTCGCGAGATACGCTAACGGGCACGTCCTTCCCGAGCGCCTCGGCACCGCGGCCGACCTGCAGGTCGTGCCGATGGCGGACTGGCGCCGCAGTGACGACGTCGAGCGGGCGGGCACGCCCTGGGTCGCTCCCTCGCCGAACATGCCCACCTCTGACACCGCCCACGCCTTCTGCGGCACGGGGCTGTTCGAGGGCACCAACGTCAGCGAAGGCCGCGGGACCACCCGTCCCTTCGAGACGATCGGCGCCCCGTACGTCGACGGTTCCCTGATCCAGGCACTGCGAGCACTCGAGCTGCCCGGGGTGCTGTTCCGTGAGACCTGGTTCGTCCCGACCTTCCACAAGCACGCAGGGGAGAGCTGTCGCGGGGTGCAGCTGCACGTCACCGATCGCAGGGAGTTCGATCCCGTGCGCACCGGCGTGCTGATGCTGTCCACACTGGCGCGGCTCCATCCCGATCACTTCAACTTCCTCGTGCCCGGGGAGCGGGTCGACGCCCCCGAGTGGGGCTACGCGATCGATCGCCTGTGGGGCTCTGACCGGCTGCGGCGGACGGTGGAGGGCGGGGGAGACGTCGAGCCACTGCTGGCCCCGGTGACCAGCACACATGCGACGTACCCCGAGGGCGTCCTCCTCTACACCGACGACCGCTGAGGCGGTGGGCCGACATGATCGCTGCGTCGCCGTGCCCATGAGGTGCAGATGAGTACCGACGCGTTCCTGCATGGTGGAAACCAGTGATTCTCCGCCGCTGCCCACGCACGGCATCGCACAGCTCCTGCATGCTGACAATTCGGCCGACAACGGGGAGGACGCCGACGGGGTCGTCCCCGACCTGTTCGTCCCGACCCCAGACGAGTCATTCGACCGGACGTTCCGCTGTCCGCCGTACTCCGCGCCCTCTAGGGTGGGACCCGCGACGACGCCGACGAGGAGGCAGCGATGTACTTGCTCGACCAGGGCACCGGGCCGGCCGTGGTGCTGGTGCCCGGCTTGGGGTGCGACCACACCATGTACCGGCCCCAGCTCGAGATGCTCGAGGGCATGCGCTGCCTGGCGGTGGACCTGCGCGGCACCGGTCGTTCGCCGGGTCTCCAGGGGGTCCCGGAGCATGACGTGCTCGCCCTCCAGGCCGCCGACATCGCCGCGGCGCTGCGCGAGCGCGACGTCGACAGCGCCCACCTCGTCGGCATCTCCTACGGCGGTGCCGTGGTGCAGCAGTTCCTGATCCGCTATCCCGAGCTCGCCCGGTCCGCGGTCATCTGCGACAGCCTGTGCGACACCGGAGCGCGCACCCTGGGCGAGCGGCTGCAGTTCTGGCCCGCCCGGGCGCAGCCGGCCATGCTCCGTGCGATCCCCCGTCGGGCACTCGCGAGAGCGACCCGCGCCGCTTATCCGCGCTGGCCGGAGGCCGGCGAGGCGATGGCTCAGGTGTTCCTCACCGCGTACCTCGACGACCTCGTCACCCAGCGGCGCGTGGTCAACCGGATCCACTTCGAGCAGAAGCTGCACGAGTGCGAGACGCCCACGCTGTGCCTGGCCGGCGACCACTCCAAGCTCGCGAAATCGATGATGGTCCGCACTCATGACGCGCTGGCGCACTCGGAGTTCCACCTGATCCCCAACTCCTTCGACCCCTCGAGCCTGTGCAACCCGGCCGCTTTCACCGCGCACCTGCAGCGGTGGGTGCAGGCGCGGGAGGCGGGGCTGCCGCTCGGGCAGCCGCTGATGGCCTGACGGGTGCGACCTGGCGTGCGCCTCGCTGCACGCGCATGCTGGAGCCATGAGTGAGACACCGCCTCCTGCCACCTCCTTGCGCATCCTGGACGCTGCTGCCCCGCCCTACGGACAGCGCCGCCTCGAGGACCATTTCCGGGAGCTCGTGGCCTCCGAGGACGGGGGCGAGCGATGAGCCCGGCCGCGCCGACCGGCGAGTCCGACTGGGGCATCGAGGCCTTCGATCCCGCCCTCTACCTGGACCGGATCGGCGTCGCGCCGAACCCTCCGGGCGCGCTCGACCTCGATCTCCTGGAACGCATCCACCTCGCTCACGTGCGCACCTTCCCCTTCAGCAATGTCGACGTGCTGCTGGGTCGGCACCCCGGCGTCGACCCGGGGATCGTCGCGACCCGGATGCTGCACGAGGGCGTGGGCGGCTATTGCTTCGAGCACGCCCAGCTGATGGCCGGCGTGCTCGAACGGCTCGGGATGACGGTTCGTCGCTGCCTCGGCCGCGTCCACTCACCGACCAACACCCGCACCCACATGACCCTCGACGCCGAGCTCGAGGGCCGCTGGTGGGTGATGGACCCCGGCTTCGGCCTCTCCCTGACCGGGCCGCTCCCGCGCGAGGACGGCGCCCGACGCGAGGAATGGTTCGGCACCCTGTCGATGCACCGTCGCGGAACGGGCGACGTCCAGCAGTGGGAGCTGCGGCGCGGCGAGGACGTCCAGCACGTCACCGACCTGCTTCCCGTGGTGCCGGCCGACGTGCGCAGCGGGCACCACATCACCTCGACCATGCCGGGCGCCGGCCCCTTCCGGACCATGCTCATCCTCAGCCGCTTCACCGACGGCGGGCACGTCACGGTGACCAGCGCCGCGCGTACGGTCCGCCGCCCCGGGCAGCGGACCGTCCACGAGGAGCTCGACCCAGCTCAGGTTCTCGACGCCGTCGCGGACCTCGGCCTACCGATGGACGCCGCCACCGCCCGGGCGCTGGGCGAGCGGCTGCGCGAGACCGCCTGAACCGAGGCGGGCATCCCCGGAGCGCGGCGCAGCAGCGACCTCGGCGGCCCGTCGCCGGCGCGCCCCGCCCGAGTCAGCGCTCCTCGAGGAGCGCCTGGAACGCGACCGCGGCCGCCTCGGCGACGAGCCGGTCGTCGTACTCGGCGTCGGCCGTGTCGCGGTGTGACATCACTGCGATCACGATCGGCGCGCCGTCTCCCGACGGCCACGCGATGCCCAGGTCGTTGCGGGTCCCGTACGCGGCGGCGCCGGACTTGCTGCCGACCTCCCACCCCTCGGGAGCGCCGGCCATGATCAGCGTGTCGCCCGTGGTCGTCGTCGTGAGCATCCGGGTCAGCAGCTCGCTCTCGCCGGCATCGAGCCCGCCGTCGAGCACGAAAGCCCGCAGGGACGACGCGAGAGCACGAGGCGTGCTGGTATCGCGGTCATCGCCGGGAGAGACGTCGTTGAGGTCCGGCTCCCAGCGATCCACGCTCGTGGTGCGATCACCGATCGCCCGCAGCGCGGCCTCGAGCCCTGCGGGGCCGCCGAGCCGGACCAGGAGCAGATTGCCCGCGGTGTTGTCGCTGTAGCGCACGGCGGCGTCCACGACCTCGCCCAGGGCGATCGTGCTTCCGACGTGCTCCTGGAGGATCGGCGAGTACTCGACGAGGTCTTCCGCCTCCACCGGGACGGGAGCCTCCAGGTCGGGATCCGAGGCGAGCACCGCGGCGGCGGCGAGGGCCTTGAGGGTCGAGGCGTGGCCGAACCGGTCCTCGGCCCGGTGCTCGATCCTCGCGCCGCTGCCGGTGTCGAGCGCGAACACGCCGAGGGTGGCGGCGAAGCGGCTCTCGAGGGCGCAGAACGCTGCGCCGAGGGAAGCGGCCTCCCCGGTGGCGGACGCGGGGGCGGCAGCCGCGGCCTCGCGACCCGGCCCCGCGGCACAGACGGTGAGCGCAAGAGGCGCGGCGGACAGGATGACGGTACGGCGGGAGACGGGTGTCGTCACGGTGACCTCCTCAGGATCTGTGCGTGCACCCTTCACCGTCCGACGCCCTGGGACCAGGACGGTATCGGCATGGAGCATGTCATTCCTGCATGGCTCTTCACCGGATGCCTGGGTACCCTCGTCCGGGTGGACGTCGTGCAGGCATGGCAGGTGGTGGTGGCCGTCGACGACTACGGCAGCATCAGTGCCGCGGCCGACGTCCTCGCCCTCGCCCAGCCGGTCGCGAGCCGCCGCGTGCTCCACCTCGAGGAGGAGCTGGGGGTCCGCTTGCTCGAACGCGGCGGACGCGGCACGCGGCCGACCGCCGTCGGACGCTCGCTGCTGCCGACCGCCCGACGACTCCTCGAGGCCGCGGCTGCCCTCGAGGCCGAGGCCGCCCATGCGCGCCGCCGTCCCTGGCGCCTCGGCATCCCGCGGACCTGGAGCGACCTCGACGCCGCTCGGCTCCTGACCGCGCTCGGACCGGACGCTCCCGAGATCGACCTCCACCGGGCCGCTCCGACCGACCGCCTCGACGCCCTGCAGGACGGGGGAGCCGACGCGGCCCTCCTCCCCGCAGCCCCCGACGAAGAGGCCTGGCGACAACCGCTCGGACTCGCCACCGCCCACTCCCAGCACGGGAGCGTGCACCTGGAGGAGCTGCGGCCCCGGCGCACCACCGTCCGACGCACCCGGATCCTGCTCGACGAGGAGGACGAGGTGGCGCATGTGCGGGGTCGGCTGGAGCAGGCGATGGACATGCACGGGCTCGCGGCCGATCAGCTCGCACCGAGAGGTGATCGTGCGCGGGCACTGGCGGATCTCGCCCTGCACGGAGACCTGCTGCTGTGCACCGCGCGCGAGGCGCGGGACATCGGATGCACCTGGCGTCCCCTCGACGGGATCGACCTGCACCGCACCTCGCGACTCGAGCTCGGGGTGGGAAGCAGCCTCGGCGAGAGGACCGACCTCGTGCGCGAGGCATTCGGCGCCGTCCTCGAGAACGAGCCCTCATGAGAGTCGGGAGCGAGTTCCACGAGGTCACCCGCCGCGTCCGCGAAGAGCTGGACGCCGCCGGGCTGAGCGCCTCGATCCTCGCCCGCGACCTGGGAACGGGGGTGGAGATCGCTCTGGATGCGGACCGGACCTTCCCGGCGGCCTCCCTCGTGAAGCTGCCGCTGGGTGCCTTCGTCCTCGGGCAGATCCACCGCGGAGAGCTCGATCCCGCCCGACCGGTCGCCGTCGCCCCGCAGGGCATCTCCGTGCCGGGTCCGGCCGGCACCACGCGATTCCGTCACGAGGCGCGCGTCGCCGTCGAGGATCTGGTGACGCTCGCGATCACCGTCAGCGACAACGCGGCGGCCGACGCCCTGCTCACCGTCGTCGGCCCGGAGCAGGTCAACGCGTGGCTGAGCGAGACCGGTCTCGCGGAGATCCGGGTGCGGCACACGCTGTCGACCCTGCACGCCAGAGCGCCCGACGGGAACTCCGCCGAACACACGCGGCGCACCCACGTCCTCGCCCAGCGCGGCGGTTCCGCGTCCGGTCACCACGCGATGCCCGAGTTCGACCGGTCACGGGCGAGCATCGGCACCGCCCGCGCCTTCGCCACGCTGCTCACCGAGATCTGGCGGCCCACCGCGATGCCGCAGCCGGTGGCCGCCCGGCTGAGGGAGCTGCTGCACGCCAACGTCCACCGGCAGCGGCTCGCGCCCGACCTGGCCTCCGACGCCTCGCGCTGGGCCTCGAAGACCGGCACGCTGCTGAACCTCCGCCACGAGGTGGGGACGCTCGAGGAGGAGGACGGGTCCGCCCTCGTGCTGTGCGCGCTGAGCGCCTCGCGCGTGCCGGCGGGGGAGCAGCCGGCGGCCGATGCCGCGCTCGGCGCCGCCGCGCGACAGGTCCGGGACGCCTTGCGGGCGGCGTTCCCGCGGGAGCTCTGAGCGAAACACCGGCCCTGCGATGCCGCGGCTATGGCCCGGTGTGAGCGTCAGGTCCGCAGGTGGGAGGCCCCGTTGAGGTCGAGGATCGTGCCGGAGGCCCACTGCGCCTGGGGCGAGGTGAGGTAGAGGATCGCCGCGGCGATCTCGTCGGCCGTCCCCACCCGTCCGAAGGGGCTCTGCGCCCGCAGGTCCTCACCCGCCGCGCTCGCGAGCTTCGGCTGCTGGCGCTCGGTGGCGACGAAGCCGGGAGCGACCGAGGCGACCGCGATGTCATGCGGGGCGAGGGCGACCGCGAGGGACTGGCCGAGGGCATGCAGACCTGCCTTCGCCGCCGCGTAGGCAGGGGTGTCGGGCTCCCCGCGGAACGCCCCGCGCGAGCCCACGTTGACGATGACGCCCGGCGCCCCGCGGGCGATGAGAGACCGCGCCACCAGATAGCTCACGTTCGCCGGAGCCGTCAGATCGACGTCGATCATCCGCGTGAACCGCTGCTGCCAGGTCTCGTAATCGACCTCGTCGACACGGTGTTCCGTGTTCGCCCCCGGGGCGAGCCCGGCATTGTTGACCAGCACATCGAGCTGTCCGAGCCCGGCCTCTGCCTGCTCGACCACGCGACGCGCGGTCTCGGGGTCGGAGAGGTCGCCGCCGACGAGCACGTGGCCCTCGCCGTGCAACAGTGAGACGGTCTCCTCGCCGTCCGCCCGACGCGAGGCGTAGTGGACAGCCACGCGTTCTCCCCGCTCGCTCAACGCGATCGCCGTGGCTCGCCCGATGCCGCGGGACGCTCCCGTGACCAGTGCACATCTCATGTGGAATCTCCTTCGTGGGGTGGTCGGCGGGAAATCGCCTGCGGCTGTCTCAAGGAAGCGTGCCCCGGTCACCTGAGTCGTCTGTGCTCTCCAGGAGCACTCTCGAGGGCGCGCCCGGGTTCACGCCCCGGATGAGCTGGAGGGGTCGAAGAGCAGTTCGCTCGCTCGGGCGAGGACGTCCCTACGCGTGTACTGGCCGTGGTCGGCGATGATCAGATGTGTGCCGATGGCGGCGCTGAATGCGAGCAGGCTGCGTGCCTCGACCTCGGCGGGGTCCGAGAAATGCTCGCCGAAAGCTTCTCGCAGGAGATTCATCCGTCGATCGTCCACGCGTCGCAGCCGCTCGGCGATGCTCGGCTCCTTCCGCGCCCACTCGCGGATGGCGAGATCGAGGGGGAGCCGTTCCGGGGAGAAGGTGAGCCTGCCCGCCCGTACGGCTCTCGCAGGCCCGTCGGCGCCCTCTGCGTCGACGGTGCGGAGCACGTCGTCGATGACGTCGTGTTCCCACGCTTCCATCATCTCCTGCAGCAGTGCCTCGCGGTTCGTGAAGTGCCCGTAGAAGCCACCTTTGGTGACCCCGAGTCGCGTCGCGAGCGTCTCGATCCGCACCGCATCGGGGCCTCCGTCGGCCAAGGCCTTGAGACCCTCATCGATCCATCTCCTACGGGGTGTGCGCATCGTGCCGGCCACCGGTCACCTCCTGCCGTCCGGGTGAACTATACGTGACCGTACATATGATGCTACGGTCGATGTTATATACTCTGCCGTATAGATCAGAGGTGAACGTGATGTCCCGCCAGGATCAGGCCGACGGCCCGGCCGATCGCACACCGAGCTCGTCACCCTCCATCGAGGATCTCCGCATCGAGAAGATGCTCGGAACGGGTGAGGTCGAGGATCGAGCTCTCGCCCGCTGCGGCCTCGCACGCATCGACTACGTCGACCACTTCGTGCTCACCACTGCCACCGGAACCCGCGCGACGTCGGAAAGCTGGGCGCGGGCCATGTTCGGCGATGTGCCCGATCGCGGCGAGCGTCTGATCTGGCAGGGTCTGCTCCAGCTCCGGTTGCGTCCGGGTCCGTCCCCGTCCACCGTCGCAGGCTGGCACATCGCCCGGCGGGAGAAGCAGTGGATCCGATTGGAGACGTCGTCCTGGGCGGTGCGCGCCGAGCTCGTCATCCACGTCACCGAGCACTCGGTCTCCTTGACGACGTTCCTCCAGTACGTGCGGTTCGTCGGCCGCCTGGTGTGGACAACGTTGTCGCCGGTCCACCGTCGCCTCACTCCTGGGATCCTGCGGAAGGCCACCGCGACGACGGAGGATCCTCACCGCGGTCGGCGTCCCCGTCGACCCTGACGGGTTCTGCCCGCGGGCCCGCTGCGCCCGCCCGCTCGGTGACCGGGACGGCAAGACCCTGAGAGGATCGAGGTATCGGACCTTCCAGGATCAGGGGGCGCTGACGTGATCACTCGACGACGCTTCACCGCGCTCGGGGTCGCCGTACCCGCGGCCGCCCTCCTCGCTGCCTGCACCGAGCCGGGCGATGACCCCGATGCCGGCGCGAGCCCCGGCGATTCCGGGGCCGAGGTCCTCACCACCGGCCTGCAGGCGCCCTGGTCGATCGCCTTCGCCGGCGAGACCGCGCTGATCAGCGAACGCGACACCGCCCGCGTCCTCGAACTCTCCGCCGACGGGAGCACCCGCGTGATCGGCGAGATCGACGGCGTCTCACCCGGCGGGGAGGGTGGTCTGCTCGGTCTCGCCGTGCATGAGGGGGAGCTGCTGACGTACCACACCGCGGAGGGCGAGAACCGGATCGAGCGTCGGACGCTGACCGGATCGGCCGGGTCGTACGGACTCGGCGAGTCCCGCGTCGTGCTCGAGAGCATCCCGTCGGCCGGGGTCCACAACGGCGGCCGCCTCGCCATCGGGCCCGACGGGATGCTGTACGCGACCACAGGTGACGCCGGGGACCGCGACAGCGCCCAGGGCCCCGGCTCACTGAGCGGGAAGATCCTGCGGATGACGCCCGACGGGGGAGTGCCCGAGGACAACCCTTTCCCCGATTCGCTCGTGTACAGCCTCGGCCACCGCAACTCACAGGGGATCGCCTGGGCCGCGGATGATGCGATGTACGCCAGTGAGTTCGGGCAGGACACCTGGGACGAGCTGAACCGCATCGAGGCCGGTGGGAACTACGGCTGGCCCGCGGTCGAGGGGGTCGCCGACCAGGAGGACTACCGCGATCCGCTCCAGCAGTGGCGCCCCGAGGAGGCCAGCCCCAGCGGCATCGCCATCACCGGCGGGCACCTCTATCTCGCCAACCTCCGCGGGCAGCGGCTACGGGTGGTGCCTCTGACCGACCCGTCCACCTCCACGGAGCTGCTGGTCGAGGAGCACGGGCGGCTGCGCGACGTGGTCGTCGCCCCCGACGGCTCGCTCTGGGTGCTGACCAACACCACCGACGGTCGTGGTGATCCTGCCGAGGAGGGCGACAAGATTCTGAGGGTGGCGGCGCAGTGAGGACTTCTGCATGCCGCGGTGGACGGGGAGAAGTAGGCGCCTGATCGTCGTGCCCTAGGCCGCGCGCAGACCGCCCATCGCGAACTCGTCCCTTCTCGCCCGCCGTGATCCGTGTTACGTTCTCGGCGGTTGACGGTTAACCGTCAACCAAACGTCGACCGACGATCCGAAGGCACCCCTCGACGGCGAGGACTCTCGAGCATGGACTCATCGATCTGGACCGCACCGGTCACCTCGGCGCCGAGCGCGCCCAAGCTCGGCGAACATGTCGCGCGCGAACTGCGGCACGCGATCATCAGTGGCTCGCTCGGCCAGGGCACGCACCTGGTCGAGGCCCGTCTCTCACAGATGTTCGACGTGAGCCGCGGTCCCGTCCGCGATGCCCTGCAGCGGCTCACCGAAGAGGGGCTGGTGGAGTCGCGTCGGCGCGGCACCTACGTCCGAGGTCTCAGCATCGACGACATCGACGAGTTGTACTCCCTGCGCAAGCTCATCGAGCGGGACACTCTCCTGCGGTGCATGAGCGCCGAGCGGATCGACGTCGACCCTGCTCGGCAGGCACTGGAGAACATGCGATCCGCGCAGGCGGCGCAGAGTGCCCGTGAGTTCGCCAAGGCGGACCTGGACTTCCACAGCGCGTTCTACACCCTCGCCGGCCATGGCCGTCTCGAGAACATCTGGCAGCAGTACCGACCGACCTTCGCCGGGATGCTCGAGGTGACCAACGCCGAGGACCGCGACCTCTCACCGACCTTCCACGACCACGAAGTCCTCCTCGACGCGGTGATCGCCCGCGACGAGGACCGCGCCGTCGCGCTGCTGGAGGACCACCTCGAAGGATCCCGACGCCGCATGCTCAGCGCCTACGGCCGCTACCACGACGTCGCCCCCACGTCACCCGACGCGGCACCGACGACCTCGAACTGATCGACCCGCCGGCGTCCCGGGCGCCGCCCCCGCGCCCGTCACGGAATCCCGACGATGCGGCTCCAGTTCCGCCAGTGCACCGAACACGAAGGAGTGTCCACCATGAAGGTCTCCCGCAGATCCACACTGATCGCAGCACCCGTCCTGGCCGGACTCGTCGGCTGCTCGAAGGTGTCCGAGGAGGGTGCGGACTACCCCACCGATGACCTCAGACTGATCATTCAGGCGGACCCGGGCGGCGGCTCGGATCTCTCCAGCCGCGCCCTCGCGAAGGAGATGGAGTCCGAGCTCGGCGTCTCGGTGGTCCCCGAGAACATGCCGGGAGCAGCCGGTGCCATCGCCATGGAGTACGTCGGCGAGCAGCCGGCGGATGGGTACGTCATCGGATTCTGCCCGGTCGAGATCGCCATGCTGAACACCACCCAGAACGCAGACGTGCTGCCGGAGAACTACACCTTCATCGGGCAGATCATGCTCGCTCCCGGTGTGATCAGCGTGGCGGCCGACAGCCCCTACGCGACGCTCGAGGATCTCATCGAGGCCGGAGCCTCCGAGGCCCTGACCGTGGGGACCGCAGGGGCAGGATCGATCTGGGAGGCCGCCACGCTGGGGGTGAACTCCCAGGCCGGCACCCAGTTCAGCCCCGTGCCATATGACGGGGGAGCGCCCGCGGTTGCGGCCGCGGCCGCTGGGGAGACCGACGCAGCGGTCTCCGGCGCCGGTGAGGCGATCGCCCAAGGCGACTCGGTGCGGATCCTGGGGATCATGCACGACGAGACGATGCCCGATCTTCCCGACACACCCACCTTCGCGGAGGCGATCGGCGAAGACATCCAGTTCGGCGGATGGGGTGGCATCTACACCGCCGCCGACCTTCCCCAGGGCGTCCTGGCCACGCTCGAGGCAGCGGTCAGGACCGCCGTCGAATCGGACTCCTACCAGGAGTTCCAGGAGAACGCGGGGAATCTCGTGGTCCACAAGGACGCCGAGGAGTTCACGACCTTCGTCCAGAAGCAGTTCGAGGAATTCCAGGAGCTGCTGGGGTGACGACATCGGAGACGAGACACGAGGAAGGAGCGATCATGACCCCTGCGGAGCTCACGCCGGAGCCGGCGAGCGAAGGGACGACGAGCCCGACCGAAGCCGACGACCACCGACCCGCCGGCCCGGCTCCCTCCCGCTCCCTGGAGATCGGCGTCTCGTTCGGTACGGTCCTCGTCTTCGGCGGGGTGCTCTACCTCGCTATCACCCTGCCGCTGCGCGCAGAGGCCGCTCCCGGGCAGATCGATGCGCGGTTCTGGCCGACGCTGCTGGCCGGGACGGGACTGGTGATCGCGGTCGGCCGGTTGATCACGTCGACGATCGCGGCGCCGGAGGAGCGGCGTGACCTCGACGCTCGCCGGCCCGGCGGATTCCGGCGGGTGCTTCTGACCTTGCTCATCACGGCCGCCTTCGTGGCGGTCTGGTCCGTCGGAGAGGTCGTCCTGGTCGGCTATCGGATCCAGCTCTTCCCGATCGCCATGGTGGTGTATCTGGTCGCTCTCCTCGCCCTGCACGGGGCACGCGGCTGGAAGCCCTTCGTGCTCTTCCCGATCCCGCTGGCGCTGGGCACCTACCTCCTGTTCGGCATCCTTTTGAGGATCCCGCTATGAGCGTCATCGCTGACGGGCTGACCGCTCTCGCCTCGTGGGAAGCCGTGCTGTGCCTCTTCCTGGGCCTCGGCCTCGGTCTCCTGGTCGGTGCGTTCCCCGGGGTCACAGCCACCATGGCCGTGGCGCTCGCCTCCGGCTTCACCCTGAGCCTCGACCCGGTCGCCGGCCTCTGCGTCCTGTTGACGATCTATGTCGCCGCGAACTTCGGCGACCGCATCCCCGCGATCCTCATCAACACCCCTGGGACTCCCGCGTCCATCGCGACGACCCTCGACGGGTATCCGATGGCGAAGAAGGGCCAGGCCGGCATCGCCCTCACGCTCTCAGCTTTCGTCTCTGCGGCCGCCATCCTCCTGAGCATGGTCGTCTTCGCGACCGTGGCGGTGCCCGTGGCCACGCTCGCACGCGACTACTTCGGCTCCCCGGAGCTGTTCGCCCTTGTCGTCTTCGGCCTGACCGTGATGATCGGCATCTCCTCGAAGTCGGTGCTCAAGGGAATGTTCGCGGGCATCATCGGCTTGCTGCTGGGGACCGTCGGGCTGTACGCCGCGACAGGCGACCAGCGGTTCACTTTCGGCATCCCAGAGCTCGCGAGCAACGAGGGGGTGCCGTTCATCGCTGTGATCATCGGCCTCTTCGGGGTGGCGGAGCTCTTCGACCAGATGCTCACGTACGCTCCGAGCCGGACCAAGCCGATCTCCTCTCTCGGCCGGTGGTGGCCGAACCGCTCCGAGCTCCGCGGCTCCGCGAAGCCCTTCGGCATCTCGGCCGTGGTCGGGCTGGTGACGGGACTGATACCCGCTGCAGGCGGGGACATCGCGGGCCTCATCGGATGGGACCGGGCCAAGCGCGCCTCCAAGAACGGCGCCACCTATGGCACCGGCAACTACGAAGGAGTGGTCGCCTCGGACACCGCCTCGAGCGCCACGCTCGGTGGCTCCTTGACGACGACCATGGCGCTCGGGATCCCCGGCGATTCCGTGATGGCGGTGATGATCGGCTCCATGCTCGTATGGGGACTGAATCCCGGGCCGGGACTGTTCACCTCGCGACCGGACCTGGTCGTCACCATGACCGCGATCATGGTGATCGCGGTGGCGCTCTCCCTCGTCGCGAGTCTGCTGCGTCTGCGCGGGATGGTGAAGCTCCTCGACACCCCCAACCACTACCTGTGGCCGGTGATCCTGGTGTTCTGCATGGTCGGCACCTACGCCACCACGAACAGCATCTTCACGGTGGTCATCATGCTGATCGCCGGGGTGGTCGGCGTCGTCCTCAAACGCCTGCAGATCCCCGCCGGACCGATCGTGCTGGGCCTGCTGCTTGGACCGATCGCCGAGGAGAACCTCGCCCGCACCCTGGTGCTCCAGGGCGACTCCGGCTTCTTCGGGGTGTGGAGTCCAGTCGCTCTCGGGTTCTTCGCCCTGGCAGCTCTGTCCCTTTTGGTGCCACTCCTGCAGAGGCGCACCACGGTGGTTCCGGAGCCCGGCGCCGCCGAGTCGGACGACCCCGCCGACGCGCAGCAGCACCACGGGCCCCCCACCTGACAGTTCCCGCACCCATCCACGCATGCCCAGGAGGCACGACACCCATGGCCACACAGAACTACCGCCCCGAGGTCATCACGGCCGTACCGACCGGATTCACCCCCACCGGAGAGGTCGATCTCGAGGCCTCGCGCGCTATCCTCGAGTTCGTCGCCGCCTCCGGGAACGAAGGCGCCTTCCCGCTCGGCACGACAGGTGAGTTCCCCTCACTGAGTCGACAGGAACGGGGAGGGCTCGCCGCGCTGGCCGTGCAAGTCCTCAGCCCCCACATGCGCGTGATCGTGCACGTCGGCGCGGCCAGCCTTTTCGAGGTGCTTCGTCACATCGAGCAGGCCCGCGAGGCGGGCGCTCGGGAGATCGCAGTGCTGACCCCCTACTACCTCCCAATCACAGACCAGGCGCTGCTCGACTTCTTCACAGCCGTCGACCGCGCCTCGTCGGGGCTGCGCGTATTCGTGTACGTCTACGCGAAGAGGTCGAACAATGCCGTCTCCCCACGCGTGATGCAGGACCTCTCGAGGCTGCCGAACATCGCGGGGGCGAAGGTGAGCGAGGAGCCGCTTTCTCTGTTGGGGGAATACCGCGACGTGGTACCCGAGGACTTCACTCTCTACACCGGCGCGGACCGGGACCTCCTCGGGGTAAGCGAGCACGGTGCGCAGGGCGTCGTCTCCGGCGTCTCCTCGGTGCTGCCGAAGCCCTTCCGGGCCGCCGCAGAGGGGGCGCGGAGTCGTGACGAGGTCCAGGCCGACGTCGACCAGGCCGTCAGCGCGATCGCCGGCGACGTGGGGCGCATGCACTACGCCTACGAGTTGCTCGGCGTGCGGTCCGGGACCTGCAGGATGTCGATCGAGGCGCCGGACGAGCAGGCGCGGGCGGCCGTCGAGGAGGCCGTCACGACCCTCGGCTGACCGCCGGGTGGCCGCTCCGTCTATGCCGGGCCCGCCTCGGGATCGTCCTCGTCCCTCAGCATGTCCCGCATCGAGGCCCGGAGCGTCGGCGTGACCTTCAGGGGGACCTCCTGATCGACCAAGCCGTGATGGCCCAGCCAGAGGGTGAGCACCGTGCCGGTGGGAGTCGTCGAGATGTGGAGGTCGAGGAGCTCTGAGGCGGCCTCCGGGCCGACAAGGAGCTCGTCGTCCTGGACGGAGTGCGCCTCACCCGCGCGCAGCTGCAGCCCGTGCGCGGAGCAGACGTCGAAGGAGTGGTGGTCGAACTCGAACCATTCCTGCGGCATCGACCTGCAACCCCGAACCTCGCACTGCACGGGGAACGCGTTGGCGTGACGCCTGGCACTGAATCGCATGATCGCGGCTCCCTCCTACTCCACCGTAGGCCCGCGGGGTGCTTCCGCCCAAGAAGCCCGACCGGTCGGATGAGAGGACGGCGGAAGCCCGCTCAGCGCCGCCAGAAGAAGCAGTGCGTGGCCCCGCTGGCAGCCGTGATCTGCTCGAGATGGAAGCGGTCGGTGAGCTCTTCCGGGTTCTCCCACAGGCGCAGTCCCGTTTCGTACTCCAGCGGAGCGATCGCCACGTGCATCTCGTCGACGAGGTCCGCCTCGAGGAATTCGCGCAGCGTGGTGACGCCGCCGCCGATGCGCACGTCCTTCCCGTCGGCCGCGTCCTTCGCACGGGCCAGCGCCTCCTGCGGGGAAGCGTCGAGGAAGTGGAAGGTCGTCTCGCCGAGGGTGAGATCGGGGTGCGGATGGTGGGTGAGCACGAACACCGGGGTGTGGAACGGGGGCTCCTCTCCCCACCAGCCGATCCAGCCGTCGTCGGGCCAGGGACCGCGCTGGTGCCCGAACTTGTGACGACCCATGATCTCGGCACCGATGCCGTGGGCGAAGTCGCGGGTGAAGTAGTCCTCGAGCCCGCGCGTACCGCCCGGCTCGGCACGGGCGGGGACGGACGCGGTCTCCAGCGCCCAGGCCATCAGCTCACCAGGGTTCACGTGCCCGAAGGGCTGCTCGAGGCTCTGATCCTCCCCGGCGCCGATGCCGTCACGGGAGACGGTGAAGTTCTGGACTCGGACTCTTTGCGTCATCGCGCACTTCCTGAAGGAGATCCTGGACGACCTGCCCGCCCCATCACGCCCCCGCACGGGCCATCCGTCGACGCGGGGTCACAGGTACGGCCGGGTGATCAGCTCCAGGTAGCGGCCCGACGGGTCGAGCAGGTGGACGCCGCGACCGCCGTGCTCGTGGATACGCTACCGCGGGCCGGGACGGGTATCCAGGGGAAGCGGGGCATCGACTCGTGACCGGCACCCGACGCGGGGCCGCGGCGGTCACGGGTCGACGCGCGTCGGGGTCAGTCGGTCTTGTCCTTGTTCCCGAACATGCCGTCGACCGCGCCCTTGACGCTGTCCCGGGCATCCTGGGCCTTGCCCTTGAGAGCGGCCTTGCCCTGCTCGGCCCGGCCCTCGGCCTCGGTCTCCTTGTCGCCGGTCAGCTTGCCGAGGCCTTCCTTGGCCTCGCCGCCCAGCTTGTCCTTCGAGTTCTCGAACTTCTCTTCGCTGCTCATCGGTGCCTCCTGGCGGTGATGTGACGACGGACATCGTCCGGTCCGCCGAGCATAGGACCCACGGCGCCGCCGCCACCGACCTGCCGGTCAGGCTCGGGTGATGGCGTCGTGGAACCAGGTGGTGATGGTGGTGGGGTGGGTAATGGCGGTGCCGACGGTGATGGCGAATGCTCCGGCTTCGCGGCAGGCGGCGGCCTGGGTGGGGGTGTGGATGCGGCCTTCGGCGATCAGGGCGGAGGTTTCGGGGAGGTGTGTGGTGAGGTCGGTGAGGAGTTCGAGGTCGGGTCCGGTGGTCTTGGGTCGGGTGGTGGTGTAGCCGGCGAGGGTGGTGCCGATGAGTTCGATGCCGGCGTCGGCTGCGGCGAGGGCGGAGTCGAGGGAGTCGCAGTCGGCCATGAGGGGGCCGTCGAAGTGTTCGCGGAGGGCGTGGACGGTTTCGGTGAGGGTGCGGCCGTCGGGTCTTTCGCGTTGGGTGCCGTCGAGGGCGAGGATGTCGGCGCCGGCGTCGAGGACGGCGAGGCAGTGTTCGAGGGTGGGGGTGATGAACACTCCGTCGGTGCCGTCTTTCCAGAGTCCGATGACGGGGACGTCGACGGCGTTCTTGACGGCGTGGATGTCGTCGAGGCCTTGGGCGCGGATGGCGGTGGCGCCGCCGGTCTGGGCGGCGGTGGCGATCTGGGCCATGGTGGCCGGGTCGCGCAGGGGTTCGCCGGGGTAGGCCTGGCAGGAGACGATCAGCGTGCCCTCGAGCGGGGCGATCAGAGGATGCATGGGGAACCTTTCAGGAGGATGGCGAGTCGCCGGCCTCGGCGAGCAGGCGATGGACGTGCAGCGCGATGTACGCGGACTCGCTCGAGCTGAGGGTGTGCCCCCAGGACTCCTCGAGCAGCGCGGAGATGTCCCGCGCGATGCGCATGGCATCCGGCAGGCCGGTCTCCAGAGCGTCATGCAGCAGCGCTGGAGCATCTGCGACCTCGCGCCCCTCGGCCAGGCGCGTGAACAGATACCTCAAGTGGGTGACGAACCGAGCGGCGGCCGCGCCCTGCCGATCCAAGGGTTCCCCGCGGTAGGCGTCGATGCGGGAGAAGATCTCGGTCAGGGACTGGGTCATCAGCACGGTGCGGTCGATGACCTTCTGCGAGAAGCTCACGCTGACGAAGTGGAGCGCGAAGGCGGTGGCCTCCTGCGAGGGCAACCGGGTCCCCAGTCGCTCCGCGATGATCTCCAGGGCCTCCTGGCCGATGCGGGTCTCGCGCGGATAGAGGTTGCGCACCTCCCACACCAGGGGCATCTCGATCTCGATCCCCTGCTCCGCCCGTCGGACTGCCTGGTGGAGGTGATCGGCGACGGGCACCAGCAGGACGTCCGAATGAGTGAGGCCTGCGGAATGGTCGAAGGCGTCGACGATCGCTGCGGCGGTCTCGAGCACCGGCACCGGGATCGCGGCCAGCGTATCGGCGGCGATCTGAGCGCGAGCGGCGTTCTCGGGCACGTACACGGTCTCGATCCGCCCAGGGTCGAGCACCGTGCCGCGGCTCATGCCGAAGCCCACGCCGGGCCCGGTGATCACCACGGAGCGGTCGCTGCCGTCCAGCGCGAGCACCACGTTGTTGTTGTGCACGCGCTGGACGACGAAGCGATCAGCCCTGACGCTCATGGTCCCGTGATCGTCAGGACGGGGGCCCCGGCGGCGGCCTCGAGATCGACCTCGCCGACGGCGCGCTCGGCGGCATTGGTGACGATGACCGGGGTGATCATCGAGGGCACGTGCTCCCGCACCGTCTCGAGGTCGACCTCGAGCAGCGGGGCACCGGGCTCGACGTCGTCGCCGACGGCGCAGTGGGCGGTGAAGCCCTCGCCCTTGAGGGTGACGGTGTCGATGCCGACATGGATCAGGATCTCTGTTCCGGCCGCGGTGCGCAGTCCGACGGCATGGAGGGTCTCGGGGACCATGACGATCGTTCCGGCGACGGGGGCGGTGATGCGCCCGTCGGAGGGATCGACAGCGAAGCCGGGCCCCATCAGCCCGCCCGAGAACACGGGGTCGGGGACCTGGTCCAGCGGCAGCAGGCGTCCGCGCACCGGCGCGGCGACCAGGTCGCCGGGGGTGGCGGCCTTCTTCTTGCGGTGCATTCCGAACATGGGAGGCTCCTTCGTGGGGTGGGGGAGAGGCACGTCGATCAGTCTCGAGGGGATTGACTGGTCTCCTGCCGACTCGTTCCTCGTCAGCACGTCGATCAATCCTGGTCAGTCCTGATCAGTCGTCGTGACCGATGATGTCGTTGATGTGGCTCTTGTATATGACGGCCTTTCCGCCGTACACGGCTTGGACGCCGCCGGAGACCTCGAAGACATCGACCGCTCCGAGATCCTTCAGCGTCTTCTTGTCGACCTTGGTGGCGTCGTGCACCGAGACTCGGAGCCGGGTGATGCACGCATCGACGTCCTCGAGGTTCTCCTGACCGCCCAGCGCGTCGATGATCTGCCGGGAGGTCTCGCGGGCACCGGCCTGCCTGTCCGCGGTCGGCGCGTCGATGCCGGTCGCGGTGCTGGTGGGGGCTGCACCCTTCGCGCTGGTGGCATCCTCGACCATCTCCTCGTCGGTCCGCCCTGGAGTCTTGAGGTTGAAACGGGTGATGAAGAAGCGGAACGAGACGTAGTACAGGCCGAACCAGATCAGCCCGATGGGGATGACGTACAGCCAGTGGGTACGGCTCTCGCCCTGGAACACTCCGAACAGCAGGAAGTCGATGACGCCGCCGGAGAAGGTGTTGCCGATGCGGATCTGCAGCAGATCCGCGATCAGGAACGACAGCCCGTCGAGTACGGCGTGAAACACGTACAGCAGCGGAGCGACGAACAGGAACATGTACTCGATCGGCTCGGTGATGCCGGTGACGAACGAGGTCAGCGCGACGCCGAGGAACAGACCCATGAGCTTCGCGCGCCGCCCCTTGGGCACGCAGTGATACATCGCCAGGCAGGCCCCCGGGAGTCCGAACATCATCGTCGCGAATCGTCCGGCGAAGTACTTGGTGCCCTCGGTGTACAGACCGCTGTGGTGCGGATCGGCGAGCTGGGCGAAGAAGATGTTCTGCGCCCCGGAGACGGTGGAGCCGGCGACGGCCTCGGTCCCGCCCAGCGGCGTGTACCAGAACATCGGGTAGATCATGTGGTGGAGGCCGACGGCGCCCGAGAGACGCAGCAGGAATCCGTACAGGAACGTCCCCACCGGGCCGAGCCCTGCGATGCCCTGGCCGGCGGAGACCAGGGCACCCTGGATCGGCGGCCAGATCAGGAAGAACAGCGCACCGATCGGGATCGCGACCAGGGAGACGATGATCGGCACGAATCGCGAGCCGCCGAAGAAGCCCAGGACCTGCGGAAGCTGGATGTTGTGGTACCGATTGTGCAGCCACACGGCGAGCGCGCCGATCGCCAGCGCCCCGACGATCCCGGTGTCGATCGCTTCTCCCTCGGGATCGAAGATCCCCAGCAGTGAGGCGGTCGAGCCGGTCATCACCAGGTAACCGACGATGCCGGCCAGGGCGGCAGTGCCCTTGTCCCGCTTGGCCAGGCCGATGCACAACCCGATCGACAGCAGCAGCGGGAGGTTGCCGAAGACGACGGAGCCGGCGTCGGACATGACGGTGAAGACGGTCTGCAGGATCGCAGTGTCCAGCACCGGGTAGGTGGCGACCGTGGTCGGGTTCGACAACGCGCCGCCCACGCCGAGCAGGAGGCCGGCGGCGGGCAGGATCGCGATCGGCAGCATGAAGGCCTTGCCGACCTTCTGGGCCTGTTTGAAGGGAGCGCCGAGACGTTCGCGCACTGTGCGCGGAGCATCGGGGGTGGCAGTGGACGGGGAGGAGGACATGGGGGACCCCAGGGGTTAACGGGGTGGCCAGGTCTTGCCTCTGTCGAGTCACAATCCTGCGAACGCTCGAGAGTAAGGCCCCGACGACGAGACGGTCAACTTGCCGGCACCCGATGGTCGTCGTCCGGGTCCCGGCGCCCCCGCTCACACGTGGTCGCGCGGGATCGTGGTGCTCCACGTCTGCGAATGCACCCGCTCCTCACCCTCCCAGGCGTCCAGCTCGGCGTAGAGATGGAAATCGCTCGCGCTCGAGGTGAGCACGGTGCGGGTGGTGGCGCCGGCCTCCCAGGCGCCGCGGGAGAAGCCGATCTTCCACAGCGTCTCGCCGCGCACCGAGCTGACGTCGCCCGCGTCGAAGGTGTAGGCCTCGCGGGCATCGCGCCGCACGGCGAGGTCGATGTCGTCCAGCAGCACGATCCCGAGGTCCTTGACCACGTCGAGCCGGCCCGTGAGGTCCACCAGGTCGCGGCTGACCTGCCAGGCCTGTTCGCCGGCGGCGAGCTGCGTGGTGGCGATCGGTGCGGCCGCCTCCGGGTCCTCGAAGACCGGGGAGGTCTCGTCCTCCGGGACGGGCCGCACCGGCAGCGTCAGCTCGCTCCCGGCGGGGTGGACGGTCAGACGCACCGGTTCCGGCGGGGGCCACACCACCGGCCAGTACGAGGTCGAGAGCGAGGCGCGGAGCCGGTGCCCGGCGGGGAAGCGCTGCGCCACGCCGTTGAGCTGGACCTGCACGGTGCGGCGCTCGCCGGGGGTCAGTGCCGTCGGCTGCGCGGAGCCGCTGTGGTGGGTGAGGTTCAGGACGCCGTAGGTGACCCGGGTGGCCTCCCCGTCGGGCGCGACGTCCGAGAGTCGCACGATCACCTGCGCCACCGGCTGGTCCACCGCGATGTCCACGCTCATCAGCGGTGCGCCGAGGATCTCGAGCGGCTCGCTCAGCTCCTCGCTGGTGAACACGAGGGAGCCGCCGTCCTCCTCACGCTGGTCGTAGGGCAGGTCCGGCGGCGCGTTGTAGGAGCACCACTTGCCGGCGAACTGGCCCACCGACAGCGGGGAGCGCACGGACTGCGGGGCGCTGTCGGACTCCGTGCCGGGTGGATGGATCCGGTACCTGCCCAGCGGGAAGCTGGTGGGGACGATGCGGTCGCTGGGCCAGGAGTCCTCGCCCACCCAGCGGCCCGGACGGTTCTCGTAGGTGGTCGCGGGCGGGGCGTGGTCCTGCATCCAGATCGTCAGTGCGGGGCCGTCCATCGCCCCGTTGTCGCGGTCGTCCTTCAGCCAGTGGTCCCACCAGGCGACGACCTCCTGCAGGAAGCCGATCGCGGGGCCGGGCTCGCCCAGGTGCGGATACTTGTGGCTCCAGGGCCCGATCAGGCCCCGCACCGGGGAGCTCAATCCGGCCAGCAGGCGGAAGACGGCGTTGGAGTAGCCGTCGGCCCACCCGCTCACGGCGAGCACCGGCACCTCGATGGCGCTGTAGTCCTCGACCACGGAGCCGTGACGCCAGTAGTCGTCGCGCCGCTGGTGGCGCAACCAGGTCTCCAGCCACAGGCCGCTTTTCTCCAGCCGGTCCTGCCACATCTGTCGCCAGGCGTCGCCGACCAGCGCGGGGTCCGGCGGGCAGGCCGTGTAGGCGAACATGGTCGAGGCCCAGGAGAGGTTGTCGGTCAGCAGGCACCCGCCCATGTAGTGGACGTCGTCGGTGTAGCGGTCGTCGGTCGAGCTCAGCGTGATGATCGCGCCCAGGCTCGGGGGTCGACGAGCTGCGACCTGCAGCGCGTTGAAACCACCCCACGAGATGCCCATCATCGCGGTGCGGCCCGAGCACCACGGCTGCCGGGCCATCCACGCCAGCACCTCCTCGGCGTCCTGCAGCTCCTGCTCGAGGTACTCGTCGGTCAGCACCCCTTCGGAGTCGCCGCTGCCGCGCAGGTCCACGCGCAGGCAGGCGTAGCCGTGCCCGGCCATGTACGGGTGGTGCAGGGAGTCGCGCTGGGCGGTCAGGTCCCGTTTGCGGTAGGGGATCATCTCCAGCACCCCGGGCACCGGATCCGCGTCCGCGGAGACGGGCCGCCACAGGCGGGCGGCCAGGTGCGTCCCGTCGGACATCTCGATCCACAGGTGCTCGGTCTCGTCGATCTCGTGCGGGAAGGTCGTGACGGTCCTCATGGGGTCCTCACCTCGTCGATCTCGAACTCCAGGGTCTGGGCGCAGCGGCGGTAGGCCTGCGCGATCTCCTCCTCGTCGGCCCCGCCGGTGTAGACGGTGGCCAGGATGCTGCTGTAGCCGTCCTCGTAGAAGCGCTGCGAGAGCTGCTCCTCGGGGAGGGCCCGGATGTGGATGCTGGTGCCGGGCAGCTCCTGCTCGAGCCGGGCGATCTGCTCGCCGGTCGGCACCGAGCGCACGATCCCGTCGCCGAAGTGCCGCAGGAACCATTTGGCGGCCACCGCGTGGCCCCCGGCGCCGTGGGGGAGCTGCGGGGTGCGGCCGAAGGCGATGTCGATCATCGCCTGATGGTTGGAGGCACCGTCGACCATCTCGAACAGCGGGGCATGCTCCTGGGAGTGCCGGGCGTTGACCTCGAGCAGGCGGATCGCGTCGGTGGCCTCGTCCCAGAAGAACTCGATGTTGAACGTCGACTCCCGCAGGCCGGAGGCCTCGACGACGCGGCGCGAGATGTCGCCGATGCGTTCGCGCACGCCCCACGGTGCGCTGGAGGGGTACTGGTAGCGCTGGAAGCTGGAGGTGCCGGGATAGTCGAAGGAGTCGACCACCCCGTAGACCACCACCTCACCGTCGTGGCTGAAGCCCTCGAGGGTCATCTGGTGCCCGCTGACGGCCTCCTCCACCAGGCACGCCCGGCCACCGACGTCCGCGATCTCCCCGGGCAGCTCGGCCATGTCCAGCACCTGCTGGAAGGGCGGGCCCAGACGGTCGATCACCGCGCGCACGTCAGGCAGGTGCCGGCGCAGGTCCGCGTCGTCCTCGAGCTTGAACGCGCCCGCGGAGGAGGCGGCGTTGACCGGCTTGATCCACACCGGGTACTGCATCCTCTCGGGCAGGACCGGTGCGGGGATGTCGAGGTCCAGCAGGCCGAAGCCGGGGATCTCGTCGATGGCATCGCGCTGGACGACGCGGGCCCAGTACTTGTGCTCACAGCGCAGCACCGCGAGGAGATCGGCCGACGGCAGGCCCCGGCGGGCGCACAGGATCGGCACCATGGTCACCATCGGGAAGTCCCAGAAGCTCGCGATCGCATCGACCGCGACACCGGCGGTATCCAGCTCCTCCTCGGCCCGGTGCAGCAGCGTCGGCATGTCGATGTGCGCGCCCTGCAGCTCCTCGAGGGACAGCAGCCGGTGGAACTCGAGCTCGGCGGCGCCGGGCAGACGGCGCAGGATCTCCAGGTTGCGGTGGTCGAGCCCGAGGAGGAAAACGTGGCGCGTCATGAGCGATCTCCTGCGGCCGGGTCGTGCACGGGGGCGAGCACGTGGATCTCCATCGTGCGGTCGGGCTCCTGTCGCGTAAAGGAACGGCGACCGGCTGGTCGGCGTCGACCCGCCGGTGCGGCGAGGCCCCTCCCCTCACATCTCCTGTGCCGTCAGCGGGATCCGCCCGCCGGCGAGGACCATGTCGACCTGCCGCGGCGAGAGCCGGTGGTGCAGGCCCACCTCCCGACCGCCGATCCTCGCGGTGAGCTGCCGGCCACCGCGCAGCGCGTCGTGGATCCCGTCCAGGACCACCTCGTCGCCCTGGGCGAGGCCGTCGTGGGCGGTGGGGTCGTCGAACTCGAGGGCGAGGATCCCGAAGTTGGCGAGGTTCTGCCAGTGGATCCGGGCGAAGGACTTCGCGATCACCGCCCGCAGCCCCAGGTAGCGCGGGGCGATCACGGCGTGCTCGCGCGAGGAGCCCTGCCCGTAGTTGTCCCCGGCGATCACCACGTGCCCACCCTCGGCCTCCCGGGCGCGCTGCGGGTAGGTCCCGTCGAGCCGGGTGAAGGAGAATTCGGCGATCTTGGGGATGTTGCTGCGGAAGGGCAGCACCCGCGAGCCGGCCGGCATGATCTCGTCGGTGGAGACGTTGTCGCCCATCACCAGCAGCGCCGGCACCGCCAGGTGGTCCTCGACGGGTGCGAACTCCGGCAGTGACGAGATGTTCGGCCCCTTGACCAGCTCGACGCCCGCCGCCTGCTCGGGCGGCAGCGGCGGCAGCAGCATGTCGTCCACCGTCGAGTAGAACTCCGGCATCGTCGGCCGCGGGTACGCCAGGTCGTGGCTGCTCTCGAGCGTGCGGGGGTCGGTGATCCGCCCGGTCAGCGCGGCAGCCGCGGCGGTCTCGGGGGAGCACAGCCACACGGCGTCCTCCTCGGTGCCGGAGCGGCCGGGGAAGTTGCGCGGCATGGTGCGCAGGGAGTTGCGGCCCGTCGCGGGCGCCTGCCCCATCCCGATGCACCCCATGCAACCGGACTGGTGGATCCGGGCACCGGCGCTGACCAGCGAGGTGAGCCAGCCGCCGGCGATGAGATCGGCCAGCACCTCCCGGGAGGTGGGGTTGATGTCGAGGGAGATCCCGGGGCCGGTCTGGTGGCCGTCGAGGATCTCGGCGACCACCGCGAAGTCCCGCAGCCCCGGGTTCGCGGAGGAGCCGACGACCACCTGGGAGACGTCCTCGCCGGCCACGGAGGCGACGGTGACGACGTTGCCGGGGGAGGAGGGCTTCGCGATCAGCGGTTCCAGCTGCGAGAGATCGATGTGCTCGGTGACGTCGTAGGTGGCGTCCTCGTCGGCCTCCCAGCGCTCGAACTCCCCGGCGCGGCCGACGGACTCGAGGTAGGAGCGCACGGCGTCGTCGGCCGGGAACACCGTCGCAGTCGCACCGAGCTCGGCGCCCATGTTCGCGATGACATGGCGGTCCATCGCGGTCAGCTGCTTCAGGCCCTCGCCGTGGTACTCGATGATGCGGCCGACGCCGCCCTTGACGTCGTGGCGACGCAGCATCTCCAGCACCACGTCCTTGGCACTGACCCAGTCCGGCAGCGATCCCGTCAGCTCCACGCCCCAGATCTCCGGGGTCGAGACGTACAGCGGCTGGCCGGCCATCGCCATCGCGATCTCGAGACCGCCGACGCCGATCGCGAGCATGCCCAGGGCGCCGGCCGCGCAGGTGTGGGAGTCCGAGCCGATCAGCAGCGTGCCGGGGCGTCCGAAGTGGGCCTGGTGGACAGGATGGGAGACGCCGTTGCCGGCTTTGGAGAACCACAGGCCGAAGCGCTGCGCGGCGGATTCCAGGAAGAGGTGGTCATCAGGGTTCTTCTCGTCGGTCTGCAGCAGGTTGTGGTCGACGTACTGGACCGACAGCTCGGTGCGGATCCGCTCCAGGCCCATCGCCTCGAGCTCGAGCATCACCATGGTGCCGGTGGCGTCCTGGGTGAGGGTCTGATCGACACGTAGGCCGATCTCGGAGCCGGGCTCGAGCGAGCCTTCGACGAGGTGTTCGGCGATGAGCTTCTGTGCGACGTTGCGTGCCACGGGGCTGCCCTCCAGAGGATTGCGGCCCGGCGCCGGTCCGGCGGCGGACCTCTTGCCACCATAAGCCCGAACTCGGACCGGCGCACCCACGCGGTGGGAGATGGGGTACGGTCCTGGAATGACGAACCGTTGGTTTACCTATGCGCAGTCGGCCCTGGAGGGGCCGGCGACGGCATAGCGTCACCAACCCTTCAGAGCCGACGGGCAGAGCAGATGCTCTGCCCTTCGCCGTTTCCGGCGGGCTCTGCAGCGGGTCCGCCCTGACCCCAGGACAGGACCCATGACCGTTCTCGACTCCGCCCCTGCCGCAGCGTCCGCCGTGCGTTCCGCGGCCCCCACCACCGCGCGCGACCGCCACATCGCGAGCTTCACGCCGCTGCCCACCCCGGCCGAGCTCCGCGCCGAGCTGCCGATGGATCCCGAGCACGCAGAGCTGGTCGCCGAGCATCGGGAGGCCGTGCGCTCCACCCTCCGTGGCACCGACGACCGCCTGCTGGTGATCGTGGGCCCCTGCTCGATCCACGACCCCGACGCCGGCCTCGAGTACGCGCGCCTGCTCGCGGATGCGCAGGCTGAGCTGGGTGATGACCTGCTCCTGGTGATGCGCACGTACTTCGAGAAGCCTCGCACCACCGTGGGCTGGAAGGGCCTGATCAACGACCCGCATCTGAACGGCAGTCACGACATCGCCACCGGACTGCGCCGGGCGCGTGCTTTCCTGCGCGAGGTCACGGCTCTCGGCCTGCCCTGCGCCACGGAGTTCCTCGAGCCGATCAGCCCCCAGTACATCGCCGATATCATCAGCTGGGGCGCGATCGGTGCCCGCACCACCGAGAGCCAGATCCACCGCCAGCTCGCCTCCGGGCTGTCGATGCCGATCGGCTTCAAGAACGGCACCGATGGCGCCATCCAGGTCGCACTCGATGCGGTGGCGGCTGCCTCGACCCCGCAGGCCTTCCTGGGCATCGGGGCCGACGGGCGCGCGAGCCTGGTCTCCACCACCGGCAACCCCGACGTCTCCCTCATCCTGCGCGGCGGATCCACCGGAGCGAACTGGGGCCCGGGTCCCGTGCGCGCCTCCGCCGAGCGCCTGACCGAGCAGGGCCTCGTGCCGCGCCTGATCATCGACGCCAGCCACGGCAACAGCGGCAAGGACCACCGACGGCAGGCGGAGGTCGCCGCCGCGCTGTCCGACCAGGTCGCCGTCGACGGGGAGGCGATCGCGGGGATCATGCTCGAGAGCAACCTCGTGGCCGGCGCGCAGACGCTCGATGTCGACGCGGGGCCCGCCGGACTCGTCCACGGGCAGTCCGTCACCGACAAGTGCATGGACTGGGAAGTCACCGACGAGGTGCTGCGCGGGCTCGCCGGGGGAGTGCAGCGGCGTCGGGTCGCGGCGGCGAGGTGATCATGGGTCCTGGTGGGTGCGCACCGCAGACGAGGGACAGGAGCGGCACGACGCGACGCACCGCGACGGCTCCTGCCGCTGACGTCCCTGATGTGCTGCCCGAAGAGCGCGCCGGGCCGCCTCAGTCCGCCCGGCGCAGCGTGCGCGTGATCGTCTCGCGCACCCGGCCGGCCATCCCGGGGCCGTCGACGGGGGCGCGGCCGGCCACCTGGAGCGGGATGAACTCGGGCCAGTTCGGGCCGAAGTTCAGCAGGCGCTGGAGGTCACACGCCGGGTCGACCCTCACCCCGGCCAGCTCCTCGTAGTCGTCGAGGAACCACATGGCGGCGTCGGCGGAGAACAGCACGGCGAGGTTGAGCCGGCAATGGCCCACGTCCAGACCACGGTCCGCGAGGCCGACGGTGGGCCAGTCCACCACCGCCGAGATGCTCCCGCCCTGCCAGAGCACGTTGAAGTGCTGGTAGTCGCCATGGCTGAGCACGGCGCGGGCAGGATCCGCGGGTCGAGCGGCGAGCTCGCGGGCGGTGCGGGCGAGCCCCGGGTCGCCGCCCTGCTCCAGCCAGGACAGTTCGGAGGACGCCCACAGTTCGCAGGGGCCGAGCACCGGCGGCGGCACCGCGTGGATCCGCGCCAGCATCGCGGCGAGCCGGCGCACCCAGGCGCGCAGGTCGAACGGCGCGAGCTCCACCTGCCCGGGCAGGAAACGGGTGAGCGTGGTCGGCAGCCCGGAAGCGGCTCCCTCGGGATCGGCGGCGAGCAGCGAAGGGATCGGCAGACCGGCATCGGCCAGGGCGTCCAGCCCAGCCGCCTCACGGCGGACCATGTCGTGCTGCCAGCTCCCGTCCCCGGACCAGCGCCGCACGACGACGTCACCGCGACCGTCCGCGCGCCGCACCTGCAGCATCTGCCCGGTGATGCCGCCGACCAGCGAACGCACCAGCGAGACCTCCCCGACGAAGGGGGAGAGCCAGGCGCGCAGCGCCGGGTCGAGGTCCGAGGAATTGGAGTTCTGGGGCATGCGGCAGAGACTGTCAGAGGGGCCCGAAGGGCTCAATCGGATTCCGGGACCTCAGCGAGCCTTTCCGGGCAGGATCTGTCCTCGCATATTCCTGCGGTGGGAGTGCACAGCGGGACAGCGCCGCCGGTGTCCGCACCCTGCACGCCCCGGAGACGACGCCCTGGGGCAACCATCGCGTCGAGAT
The DNA here is from genome assembly GCF_017876545.1 of Brachybacterium sacelli. Classification (NCBI taxonomy): domain Bacteria; kingdom Bacillati; phylum Actinomycetota; class Actinomycetes; order Micrococcales; family Dermabacteraceae; genus Brachybacterium; species Brachybacterium sacelli. The sequence goes on from NZ_JAGIOD010000001.1 coordinate 1,736,465, forward strand.
GCTCGACCCCGAAGGGCATCAGTGGTCGGTGGGCGGCTGCCGGCCCGGTCGGCCCTGGTGAGGGAATACCGCAGCGCACGGGGACGTTGACAAGCGGTCCGCGCAGGATCCGCCGCCCCTCCCAGGAGAAGCCATCACCGAGCACACTGCACTCACGAGCTCGTCCGCCGTCGTCCTCCCGGCTCTCGCCGCGCAGGCACAGCGCCTCATCGACCTCGACGTCCATTCCCTCGCAGGCCTCTCTACGGAGGCGATGCGGGCGGCCGTCGCACAGTGGGGGAGCGAGCGCACCGACGCCCTGCTCGTGTTCCGTCCGGACCTCGCGCCCCCGTCGACCCTCGCCCCCCTCATGCGACGGGGCGAGAAGCCCGGGTTCGTGGTCGAGGACATGACCGACGTGGACCGCTTCGCGCCCACCGGCCTCGAGCTCCCCGGGGAAGCGCTCTATCTCGTCACGGGCATCGCCCGCGGGGACGAGTTCGAGAACGCCTCGCCCGCCGAGGCGCTCGCCGAGCTCACCGCCCGCGACCGCAGCCCGCTGCTGCTCACCGAGGGGCTGCACTGGGTGCTCCAGCAGCCGGAGGTGCTCGAGCGCAACCACTGCTTCATGACCATCGGCTCGCGGCTGATGAAGGCGACCGGCAAGCTCGACTCCCGTACGCCGGCGCTGTGGATCTCGAACGGCACCGGACGCGACGGGAAGGAGCGCAAGGACGCCCCGAAGCTCGGCTGGTGCTGGTGGAACAACCGCCACACCTGGCTCGGCATCGCCTCGGCCGCGGGGCGGTCCACCGGAGCGTGACGCCTCTGTCGACACTGCGCTGCATCCTGCGCGGAGGAGGGAAGCTCCCCCGGAGCCGGAACACGATCAACGCCTCGAGACGCACTGCGCACGCGCAGATGCCGTGCGGGCACCGGCATGACAGGCCACGGCGGATGTTCGTTGGATGAGATGACACTGCTGGTCATTTGGGTTTTTCCCTGACGCAACGGGATCTCTGGGGTGATCGGTCCTTGACGCGCCTACAGCCGAGCCGTACGTTGTTCGAGGTAAATGGGACGCCGTCCCGCTAAATGGGACGACGGCTGATCGGCCCTCGGAGGGAATCCAATGACGCATTCAGCCGCGGTAGGCACACGGAGGAACGAGCGCAACACCGTCGTGGCAAGCGTGATCGGCTCCGTGGTCGAGTGGTATGACTTCTTCCTCTACGCGACGATGGCCGCGATCGTCTTCGACTCGCAGTTCTTCCCTTCGTTCGACCCCCTGATCGGGACGCTCGTCGCTTTCGGCACCTTCGCCGCGGGATTCGTCACCAGGCCGATCGGCGGACTGATCTTCGGTCACTTCGGAGATCGGCTCGGGCGCAAGAAGATCCTGGTGACGACGATGCTCATCATGGGTCTCTCGACGTTCTGCATGGGGATCCTGCCCACGTACGAGTCGGTCGGTGCTGCTGCCCCGATCCTGCTCCTGCTGCTGCGCATGCTCCAAGGGATCGGGCTCGGCGGCGAATGGGGCGGTGCCGCGATCCTCACGTTCGAGCATGCGCCCCAGGGCAAGCGGGGATTCTTCTCCTCCTGGCCGCAGACCGGGGTTCCCCTCGGTCTCATGCTCTCGACGCTGCTCGTGAACGCCGTGAGCATGCTGGGAGACGAGGCCCTGCTCGCATGGGCATGGCGTATCCCCTTCCTGCTCAGCATCGTGCTCGTCATCGTCGGGCTCGTCATCCGTCTGAATGTCACCGAGCCACCTGCGTTCCGGAAGATGGTCGAGAACGACGACCGGGCCGGCGTACCGATGTTCGAGGTGATCACGAAGTACCCCAAGCAGCTCGTCGTCGGGTTCTGCGCCCGCTTCGGGGAAAGCGTGACGTTCAACGTGTTCAACGCCTTCGTGCTGACCTACACGACCCAAGTGCTAGGGCTGGAGAGCAAGCACGCACTGAACGGGCTGCTGATCGCAAGCATCTTCGGAGTCGTCATCATCCCGTTCGCGGGCAGGCTCTCCGACCGCATCGGCCGCCGCCCGGTCTTCGCGATCGGCGCGGCAGTCGCCGCCGTGACCGCCTTCCCGATCTTCGCCTTGATCGACACCGGCCTCGCCCCTCTGATCTGGCTGGCGATCGTTCTCGGATGGGCGCTCGGGGCGTGCACGATGTTCGGAGCGGAGGCGGCCTTCATCGCCGAGCTCTTCCCCGCACGAGTCCGCTACTCAGGTATGTCCATCGTCTACCAGCTCGGTGTACTCCCCTCGGGAGCGATCGCTCCCGCACTCTCCGTGTGGCTGGTCTCCCTCACCGGGTCGGCCTGGCCCGTTGCCGCGTACGTCGTGCTCGCCGCCCTCATCTCCTTGATCGGCCTCCGCGCTGCGAGAGAGACGGCTCATGACGACATCGACGGCGACCTGCACGCCCCGGGCATCGGCCGTGCTGAGACAGAACGCGCAGCCCGCTGAACCACTCCATCCCTCTCCGTCCCTACTCGCCAGAGGTGCCTTCGCATGACCGATGAATCCGTCTCCGCCCCCAACGTCGTTCTCGTCCTCGTCGACGACATGGGCTTCTCCGATATCGGGTGTTACGGCGGTGAGGTCGAGACCCCGAACATCGATGCTCTCGCCGCCGGTGGCGCGCGGATGAGCCAGTTCTACAACACCGCCCGATGCAGTCCGTCCCGCGCCTCGCTCATGACAGGTCTGCATCCCCACCAGACCGGCATCGGGATCCTCAACTACGACGACTCCCCTGAGGGGTATCCGGGGAACCTCAACTCGAACTGCGTGACGATTGCCGAAGCGCTCCGCCCCGCCGGCTACCGGAGCTACGCGTCCGGGAAATGGCACATGGCGGGCGACATCCATAACCCGACCGACGCCTGGCCGACCCGGCGCGGGTTCGATGAGTTCTTCGGGACCCTCGAAGGCGCGGGCAGCTATTTCACACCGCGGACCCTCACCCGGAACGAGACCAACGTCGAGCACGAGTTCGAGGACCCGGACTTCTACTACACCGACGCCATCACCGACAACGCAGTGGATTTCCTGCGCGCTCACGCACAGGAACACTCGGATGACCCCTTCTTCCTGTATCTGTCCTATACAGCGCCTCACTGGCCCCTCCAGGCACGTGAGGACGACATTGCCAAGTATGTGGACCGCTTCTCCGCAGGCTGGGACGAGCTGCGCAAGGAACGCCTGGAGCGGCTCGTCGCCTCGGGGATCATCTCCGAGAAGTGGCCATTGACCGATCGGGACCCCCGCGTCCCCGCCTGGGACGATGTCGAGGACCAGGAATGGGAGGCCGGCCGAATGGCCGTGTATGCCGCGATGGTCGACCGTATGGACCAGGGTGTCGGGCGCGTCGTCGAGGAACTGCAGGAGCAGGGCGAGATCGACAACTCGCTGATCATCTTCCTGTCCGACAACGGAGGGTGCGCCGAAGAAATGCCGATCGAGTCCGCGCGGGATTTCGTCACCACCTACGTCAGCTTCGACGAGACCTCTCGGGATGGACGCCCGGTTCGCCCGGGGAACGACCCCAGCATCACCCCGGGAGGCGAGGACACGTACAGCACGTACGGCCGCTCATGGGCGAACCTCTCCAACACCCCCTTCCGCGAGTACAAGCACTGGATCCACGAGGGCGGTATCGCGACTCCGCTGATCGTCTCCTGGCCCGGGACGGTGCCGGAGGGTGTGCTGCGGACGCAACCTCACCAGCTCACCGACATCATGGCCACGATCCTCGACGCGACCGGGACGCAATACCCGAGCCACTGCCGGGACCGCCAGCCGCTGCCGCTGGAGGGCATCAGCATGTTGCCCACCTTGTACGACGGAGCCACCGATGAAGGGCGATTCCTGTACTGGGAGCACGAGGGGAACTGCGGCGTGCGCCGGGGTGCGTGGAAGCTCGTGAAGAAGCACGGCGAGGAATGGGAGCTCTATGACGTGGAGGAGGATCGCACGGAGCTGCACGATGTGGCTCTGCACCATCCGGAGATCGTCGAAGAGTTCTCGACCGAGTATCAGGCATGGGCGGATCGCTGCGGCGTCATTCCTCGTGAGCGAGTGCTCGCCCTGTACGAGGAACGGGGCAATGGCCTGCCCTCGGAGTGAGCGGCTACGCTGATCTCGTGGAGCGAACAAGCGCCGACAACAGCATCGGTAAGGCCGTGTCGGTTCTCAACGCGCTGCGGGGCGCCGAGAACGGAGCCGGTGCGCGGGCCCTCGCTTCGACCACCGGGTTGCCGCGCAGCACGGTACAACGTCTGCTCGCTTCACTCGGCGCGAGCGGGATGGTCATTCAGGACGAGGCGACCCAGCAGTACAGGATCGGTCCGCAGGCACTCATCATCGGCTTGGGGTACAACGCCGGGAGCGTTCTGCTGGCCGTGGCGAGACCCCACATGGTCAGTCTCCGTGACGAGATCGGTGAGACGGTCGGCCTCTCCGTCGCTGTCGGGGATTCGCGCATCTTCATCGACGAGGTGCAGAGCACGTTCGAACTGCGGTTCGCCTCGGAGATGGGTCGGCTCTACCCGCTGTGGTCAGGGGCGAACGGCAGACTGCTGCTGAGCGATCTGGCTGACGTAGAGATCGAGCGTGTGCTCGACTCCTTCAGCGACGGCGGACCCGTGCACAGGCCGCTCAGTGCTCAGGAGACCTGGGAGCAGATCCGTCGGATCCGCCGGGACGGATACGCGATGGCAAGTGACGAGGCGATCGCCGATGTGAGCTCGGTATCGACTCCGGTGCGGGACGCCCACGGCAGGATCACCGCCGCACTGTCGGCCTCCGGTCCCTCCGAAAGATTCACCGAGGAGCGGATGAACGCGTGCCTCGGCCCGCTCCGTGCCGCGTCGGAAGCCATCAGCAGTCGAGTTGGGCGAGGACCCCAGTACTGACTCGAGGCCCGGGGGCCGTGTGCAATTCCGCGGGACCGGAGGACCGCTCCGCTGTACCGTCGCTGACCATGACCTCGACAACTAAGCCTACGTGGTGGGACCTGCACAACGACTCGTTGCTCGCGGCCGCCCGTGACGACCCGTCGCTGGCCGCCGCGATGCTCTCCGACGACATCATCGCGCTGCTCGCCGAGGTCGAGGCTGCGTTCGCCGAGACGGGCACCGAGATCCCTTCGTGGGAGGACCCGCACCTGCAGGCCGACGGCGGGACCCGCGACAGCCGCGACGAGGAGCACGGCCGCTGCCACGACCCCGGCAGGTTCCGGATCCTGTGGACCCGCGCCGAGGCGTGGACCCGCGTGCTCACCGCCCGCGGATGGGCCGGTCCGGCCGGCGTCGAGGACGGCGGGCAGCTCGACTGGACCTCGCCGCTGTTCGTGACGCCCCATCGCGCCACCGTGCTGCGCCCTCGCCGGCGGGGCGCGGAGCCTCTCGTGCTCGCCCGGACGCTCCCGGACGATGCTGTCGCCGGCCCGGATCTGCGCGGTGAGGAGCCGGATGTCCCGGGCCTCGTGGTCGGCCTCGGTGAGCCCGCGGTGCCGGTGCACACCACGCCGGTCTGCGGTTGCGACGCCTGCGATGACGGCTCCGGCGATCTGCTCGAGGACCTCGACCGGACGATCCTCTCGATCGTCGACGGATCCTTCGAGGTCGTCACGACGGCAGGGGGCACCTCACGACGCACGTCCTTCGGTGTCGAGGAGGATGGACGTGCCGAGGGGGACCCTGCGTCCATGCAGATCACTGCCGAGCCCTGGGCGGAGAACTGGACCCCGCGACCGCTCTGCGAGCCGATCGATCCCGGGGACATCGCCTGGGCCCACGAGATGCTGCGCGAGCCCTGGCCCACGCGCCTGCTCGATGCCGTCGTCTACGCCCTCCCGCCTCCCCTCGCCGCCCGGATCGACCGCTTCCGCCCCGGGTACTCCGCGACGGCGACCTCGAGCCCGTACGTCCGCGACGACCCGGAGATCACGGCGCCGCTCGACGCCCTGGAGAACGTGCCTGCCGGGTACCGCCGCCTCCACCGCAGCGCCGTGGTGACGGGCATGGACTTCGAGGAAGCCGCCACCGCGGTGCTGACCTGGACGCTGCAGCGCCGCGCGGGCATAGGGGTCCTCGCCTCGCACTCTCCGCTCGAGGAAGGCACGGAAGCACGACTGCGACTGGGCATCGCCCCGTTCACGATCAGCGCCCCGTGTCGGGTGCTGCAGGTGATCGACGAGCCGGACCGGCAGGGATTCGCCTATGGCACACTGCCCGGCCATCCGGAATCCGGCATCGAGCAGTTCACCGTGACCCGCACTTCGACCGGTCTCGTGCGCGTCCACCTCGATGCCGTCTCGAGAACCGCCACCTGGTACGCCCGGCTCGGCGCGCCCGCCGCCCGGATCATCCAGGAGCTCATCACCCGTCGCTACCTCAGCGCCCTGTCCAGCTCGTCCGCCCCGTAAGGAGCCCGCCATGCCCGTCAGCCTGATCCGCTCGACCAGCCTCTCCGACGTCGCCGAGTACGCCTACGCCGCCACCGCCCCTGCCGGCGCCCGCCTGATCGCCCTCGCCGGGTCCTGTCCGCTGAACGAGGACGGCTCGACCCACGGCATCGGCGACTACGCCGCACAGACCGCGAAGTGCCTCGAGAACATGACAACCGCCCTGGCCGACGCCGGGGCCGGTATCGAGGACGTCCTCAGCACACGAGTCTCCGTCGCCACCACCCGGCAGAGCGATCTCGTCGCGGCCTGGGACGTGGTGCGCGACGGGTTCGCGGAGCACGACGTGCCCAGTACCCTCGTCGGCGTCACCGTGCTCGGCTACGACCACCAGCTCGTCGAGATCGAAGCCCTCGCCGCGGTCGTCGACTGATCCCCACCCAGGAGCCGAATGTTCACCGGCCTCAGTGCCTTCCCGCTCACCCCGCTGCGTGACGACCAGGTCGATCTCGCCGCTTACACACGACTGATCGACCGCTTGGGCGCGGCCGAGGTCGGCTCGATCGGTGCTCTCGGCTCTACCGGCTCCTACGCCTATCTCGACCGGGACGAACGACGGGCAGTGGCCGCCGCGACCGTCGAGCACGCGGGCCACGTCCCGGTGCTCATCGGCATCGGTGCCCTGCGCGCCTCGCAGGTGCGAGCGCTGGCCGCCGACGCCCAGGAGGTCGGGGCCGACGCCGTGCTGCTCGCCCCGGTCAGCTACCAGGAGCTCACCGAGGACGATGTCGCCGGCCTCTACGAGGACGTCACCGCCGAGCTCTCGGTGCCCCTGGTCGTCTACGACAACCCCGGCACCACGCACTTCACGTTCTCCCTCGACCTCTACGCGCACATCGCCTCGCTCCCGCACGTCGAGGGGATCAAGATCCCCCCGACCGCCGGCAGCGTGGAGGAAGTGCGCGAGCGGATCCAGGCGATTCGCGCCGTGATCCCCGAGCACGTCCGGCTCGGCATCTCCGGGGACGGCTTCGCGGCGACCGGGTTACTGGCCGGCTGCGATGCCTGGTTCAGCTCCCTCGGCGGCATCCTCCCGCAGGCGATGGCGGCCATCGCACGCCCGGCTCTGGCGGGCGAGGAGGAGAGCGCGCTCGCCGGGTCCGAGCGGCTGCGCCCGGTATGGGAGCTGATCGCCGAGTTCGGCAGCCTGCGGGTGGCCGCTGCGATGGCCGGGCACCTCGAACTGGTCCAGGAGCCGTGCCTGCCCCGACCGCTGCTCGGCCTGACGGGATCAGACCGCGACCGGGTACGAGCAGTGGTCGAGGAACTCGGGCTGAGGGACTGACCGGTCGAGAGCGATAGGGGTCATCAGTGCACCGAGAACCCGCCGTCGACAGCGATCGACTGCCCGGTGACGTACGCGGAGGCGGGGCTCGCGAGGAACACCGCGGCACCCGCGAAGTCCTCCGGCTCCCCGTTGCGACCGGAGAGCGTGCGCGCAGCGAGGGCTTCGACCCGCGCCGGATCCGCGCTGAGCCGACGGTTCAGCGCGGTCTGCACGAACCCCGGGACCAGCACGTTCGCGGTCACGCCCTGCGGTGACCAGGCCTCCGCCTGCGAACGGGCCAGCGCCTCCACCGCGGCCTTCGAGACCCCGTAGGCGCCGCTGTCGGCGAAGGGCCGATGTGCCTGCTGCGAACTGAGATGGATGAGCCGGCCGAAGCCGCGCTCCGCCATCGCCGGCGCCAGGCGCTGGCCGAGCACGAACGGCGCCTCCAGATTCACCGCCATGGTGGCGTCCCAGGTGCCCTCGTCCAGCTCCGCCAGCGGCGGCCGCAGATTGATCCCCGCGCTGCTGACCAGGATGTCCACGTCCCCGGCGGAGTCGGCGAGGGCATGGGAACCGGCCCGGGTGGAGAGGTCGGCGCGGATCCCGTCGGCCGTGCCCCCACCGGCCCGGATCGTCCCGACCGTCGCGGCGATCGTCGCGTCGGTGCGGGCGGCGATCAGCACCCGCGCCCCGGCGCCTGCCAGGGCGATCGCGATCGCCCGGCCGATCCCGGAGCTGCCCCCGGTGACCAGCGCGGTACGCCCGTCCAGGCCGAACAGCGACTCGAGAGAGGGTGCGGAGCTCATCGCCCGAGGGTACCCAGCCGATGACGTGTCCGGCCGCCCGTCCGCGCGGCCCGGGCAGCGGCCACACGGCGGCCGGGAGTCGGTTACGGTGACTGCATCGCGCGCGATGGTGACGCGACCGGTGCCGAGGACCGAGGGCGGTCGGCGGCCAGATCGTGGACTCGCCGTGGACCGTTCCCCACCCACGACAGGAAAGCCCGTGAACTCCCTGATCCTCGCAGTGGTCGGCGTCGGCATGATGATGGCCGGCTATCTGCTGTACTCCCGCTTCCTCGCCCGTCGCGTCTACACGCTCGACGCGACCTTCCGCACGCCGTCCCATGAGCTCGAGGACGGCGTCGACTACGTCCCCACCAACAAGTTCATCCTCTGGGGGCACCACTTCACCTCGGTCGCCGGCGCCGCCCCCATCGTCGGCCCCGCGGTCGCGGTGATCTGGGGCTGGCTGCCCGCCTTCCTCTGGGTCACGCTCGGCACCGTCTTCTTCGCGGGCATGCACGATCTCGGTGCCCTGTGGGCGTCCGTGCGCAACCGCGGCCAGTCCATCGGCAGCCTCTCCGCCCGCTACATCGGTGCCCGCGGCAGCAGGCTGTTCCTGGTGGTCATCTTCCTGCTGCTGCTCATGGTCAACGCCGCCTTCGCCGTGGTCATCGCCGGCCTGCTGGTCTCCACCCCGACGGCCGTGATCCCCACCTGGGGCGCGCTCGTGGTCGCCGTGCTCATCGGCCAGGCGATCTACCGCTTCAAGTGGAACCTGCCTCTGGTCTCGGCCGTCGGCGTGGCCGCCCTCTACTCGCTGATCCTGCTGGGCGACCGGGTCCCTGTGGTGCTGCCGGAGACTGTGCTGGGCCTGTCCCCGGAGGCGTTCTGGATCATCGTGCTGTTCGTCTACGCGGCGATCGCCTCGGTGCTGCCGGTGTGGGTGCTGCTGCAGCCGCGCGACTACATCAATGGTCTGCAGCTGTTCATCGGTCTGGGCCTGCTGTACGGCGCGGTACTGATCTTCCGCCCCGAGGTCGTCGCCCCCTCGTTCAACACGAACGTGCCCGAGGGGACGCCCGGCATCATGCCGCTGCTGTTCGTGACCGTGGCCTGCGGCGCCGTCTCCGGCTTCCACGGGATCGTCTCCTCCGGCACCTCCGCCAAGCAGCTGGACAAGGAGACCGATGCCCGCTTCGTCGGCTACTTCGGCGCCGTCGGCGAGGGCCTGCTGGCGCTCGGTGCGATCATCGCCACCACCGCCGGGTTCCGCACCCTGGCCGACTGGGAGGAGGTGTACAGCGCGTTCAACGAAGGCGGTGTCGCGGCGTTCGTGACCGGCGGCGGGTCCATCCTCAACGCGGGCCTGGGCATCCCCACCTCGCTGTCGGCGACGATCCTGGCCACCATGGCGGTGCTGTTCGCGGCCACCACCATGGATACCGGCGTGCGGCTGCAGCGCTTCGTGGTCCAGGAGATCGGCGACGTGATCGGCGTGAAGCTCGGCACCGTCATCGCGACCGTGATCGTGCTGGTGGTGTGCCTGGGACTGACCTTCAGCGCCGGGGCCGACGGGTCCGGCGGCATGATCATCTGGCCCCTGTTCGGCACCACCAACCAGATCCTGGCGGGCCTGACCCTGGCGATCCTCGCGGTGATGCTGGTGCGCAAGCGCCGCCCGGTGCTGCCGATCCTGATCCCGCTCGTGTTCGTGCTGTTCATCAGCGTGTACGCCCTGATCATCCAGCTCGGCGGGTTCCTCGCCGAGGGCAACTGGCTGCTGCTGGTGCTCGACGTGATCATCCTGATCGCCGCGGTCTGGGTGATCGTCGAGTCCGCGGTCGCCCTGAACCGCGCCCGCACCGCAACGCCCGAGGCCGACGACGAGGACGAGCGCGACTCCGTGGTCACCGGTGGGGGCTCGCAGGAGTGACCTCCGCCCCACAGCGCCGCCCCGCCGGCGGGTCCCCGGACGACCCCGCCGACGGGGCGGTTCCCCGCCGCCGCTCCCTGTCGACCCTGCGCGAACGCTGGCGGGCGTTCAGCGCAGGCCTGCACGAGTTCTACGTCGCCCCCTACCGGCGCACCTTCGCCCGGGCCCGCCGTGACGAGGACGACCTGTTCCGCCTGCTGGTCATGAGCGAGATGCTCGGGGTGCCCAACCCCGCCTCCTACTACACCGCCGAGCTGCTTCCGGTGCTCTACGACGGCTTCCACGATTGGCACCGACGGATGGGCATGGAGCGCTCCCCGCTGGAGAACTACCGATGCTGCTGAACCTGGCCACCCGCCGCCGCGTGCTGTTCCTGGGTGGCAAGGGCGGGGTCGGCAAGACCACCGTCGCCTCCGCCCTCGCCCTCTCTGCCGCGCGCGAGGGCCGCCGCGCCCTCGTGGTCTCCACCGACCCCGCCCACAACCTCGGCCACCTGTGGGACCAGCGGGTCGGCGACCGGGTCACCCGCCTCGGCGACGGTGCGGACGGTCGCCTGTGCGGGATAGAGATCGATCCCGACGCCACCACGGACCAGCACCTGCGGGACGTGGGACGCACGCTGCGCCGCCTCATGCCGGAGAACCTCGCCGGCGAGGTCGACAAGCACATGGAGCTGTCCCGACGCTCGCCGGGCACTCACGAGGCCGCCGTGCTCGAACGGATGACGGAGCTGGTCGAGACCGGCAGGGAGGAGTTCGACCTGGTCGTCTTCGACACCGCGCCCTCGGGGCACACCGCTCGGCTGATGGCTTTGCCCGAGCTGATGACCGCCTGGACCGACGGGCTGCTGGCACGCCGCGAGAAGTCCCAGAGGCTCGGCGCGGCGATGCGCGGGCTCGAGGGGGACCGCGGACGGTCGGTGCTCGGCTCGAGCGCACCGCGCGACCCCGTGGAGGAGCGGGACGAGGAGATCCGCGCGATCCTGCTGCGCCGCCGCGACCGGCTGGCCGGGCTGCGGGAGGTGCTCACCGATGCCGAGGAGGCCTCCTTCGCGATCGTGCTCGCCGCCGAACGACTGCCCGTGCTGGAGAGCATCTCGCTGCACGAGGAGCTCACCCGCACCGGTGTCGACGTCGGTGCCCTGGTGGTCAACAAGCGCTCGCCGTCCGGCCGCGGCGACTTCCTGGCCCGGCGCCGCGCCGTCGAGGAGGAGCACCTTGCCACCCTCCGCGCGGCCCTGCCGGACGTACCGCTGCAGCAGATCCCGCTGGGGGAGGAGGACGTGGTCGGGCCCGCCGCGCTGGAGCGTTTCGCCCGTCAGTTGTGAGGACGGGTGCACCCGTGCACCAGGACGGACGGTGGGCCGGTCAGGAGTGGCCCTCGCGGCGCCATGCCCACCGTTCTCGCGATGCGCTGGCGAAAGCCTGATCGTCGCTCGAGAAGTGCTTCGCAGAATGAGTGTTCGGGGTGAGAGATCCGCCCTTGGTGGCTGTTCTCCGGGTCGACGTCAAAAATGGTCTTCTCGGTAGGGCATTCGGTGGGAGGTCAGGTCATTCCGATCCAGCTCCCGCCCGTCGAGACGGGTCAGGATGAATGCGGCCGAGCGGAGGGGTGGGCCCGCAAGCCGGGGAGGGCCCTTCTGGCTGCGTGGGCCTGATCAGCGTGTTCTTCACCTCGGGTCGACCCGACATCACGTTCTCCCGACCGGGCGTTCAGCTCGCCCGCCATCGGGCGTTCGGACCGGTCGCGCCCCAGGTGGTGGTGATGTATCGGGTTCGGCGGACCGGCCTCGGCCCGGGCTCTCGTTGACCGGCTGATCGGCCGGGTCGACACTTGCAACACCATCGAGCACCGATGAATCGCCTCTCGTGAGGAGAGCAGATATGGATGCGAAGTCGAAGGTCGCGCTAGGTGTTCTGGGCGGGTACGTCCTGGGCCGCGGCAAGAAGTCGAAACTTGTTCTGCCGCTTCTGGGATATGTCGTCCTGAAGCAGGGCGGAAAGCAGCTCAGCGCCGCGAAGTCCACTCTCATGGAGTCCGACGAGGCCAAGGGCTTCGTCGAGCAGCTCACCGGGGGACTCGGCGTGGCAGCGAAGGGTGCGGCCACTGCCGCCGCCGCCAAGGGCGTCCACAGCGTGAGCTCGAGTCTCAAGGAGCGCACCGCGCAATTGCAGGGCGGATCGGAATCCGCCTCGCAGGACGACGAGACGAGCGATGCCGAGGACTCCGAGGAAGAGCCCGAAGATTCCGCGGACGAGAAGGACTCCGAGGAGGAGCCCGAGGATTCCGCGGGCGAGAAGGAGCCCGAGGAGTCGGAGGACTCCGAGGAGAAGCCTGAGAAGGCCGAGGGCTCCGCGAAGACGTCGACCCGGAAGTCGCCCGCGAAGTCCACCCGGAAGTCGTCCAGCAGGTCGACCAGCAGTTCCACGCGGAAATCGCCGTCGACGTCGAAGACGTCAGCATCCCACAAGAGCACCACCGGGAAGAAGTCCGCGAGCACGTCCAAGGACGAGGAGAGCGACTCGAATGGCTGAGAAGACCACAGAGGACACCACGGACCAGCCCTGGTGGAAGGAAGCTCTCGCCGATCTTCCGTTCGATGACCTGAAGTCGCAGGCGACCGACTACGCGAAGGCTCTGGCCGAGAAGGGCTCCTCCACCCTGACCGACAAGCTCAACGGCCTGTCGGACTCGCTGACGCCGGACGGCGACGGCGGTGCCTCCGGGGAGGGGCTGAAGAAGGGCGCCGAGAAGCTCGCCGAGGGCAAGAGCCCCGTCTCGGCGGGAGCGTCGGCGCTCGCGACCGGCGCCAAGGAGAAGCTGACCCCCGGATCCGGGGGATCCTCCAGCGGTTCCTCGGGAGGCTCCTCCGACGTCAAGAAGTTCTCGAACATCGTCGAGTCGATCGAGGTGGGCGTCCCCGTCAGGGTCGCCTACAACCAGTGGACCCAGTTCCAGGACTGGACCGGCTTCATGAAGAAGGTCGAGAACGCCGAGCAGTCCTCCGAGGAGAAGGTGGAGTTCAAGGGACAGGTCTTCCTCTCCCACCGCACCTGGGAATCCACCATCGTGCAGCAGGTCCCCGACGAGCAGATCGTCTGGGAGTCGAAGGGCGAGAAGGGCCATCTCGACGGAGCGGTCACGTTCCACGAGATCGGACCGCGGCTCACCCGGATCCTCATCATCGTCAACTACTACCCGCAGGGCTTCGTCGAGAAGGTCGGGAACATGGGACGCCCGGTCGGCAAGCGCATCCGCGTGGAGTCCCGGCTCTTCGCCCGCTATGTCATGACCACGACGATCCTCGACGAGGACGCGGTCGAGGGCTGGCGCGGCGAGATCCGTGACAGCGAGGTCGTGCGCACGCACGAGGAGGCTCTCGAGGCCGAGCAGGAGGAAGCGGATCGCGGCGACCAGGAGGCCGGCGAACCGGAATCCGATCTGGATGCCGAGACCGAGCACGATCCGGACGCCTCGGAGGAGGACGCCGAGGGCCCTGCCGACACCGATACCGAGGACACCGCCGACACCGAGGAGGACGACACGGACGAGGGCGAGACCGAGGAGGACGCCTCCGCCGACGGAGACGACTCCGACCCGGATTCCGGGACTGCGCAGGATCAGGAGACCTCGGAGAACGAGAAGGACGACTCCGAGGAAGCCGACGACTCCCATGGCCCTGACCAGGACGATGACTTCGAGTACGTCGACGACGAGTCAGAGACCACGAAAGGCACATCATGACCAGCACCGCCGTGAATCAGCAACGCTCCCGGGGCGGGTACGTCGACCGTCCCTCCTCCAGCTCACTCGCCGACGTCGTGGAGATCATCCTCGACAAGGGCCTCGTCATCGATGCCTTCGTGCGGGTCTCCCTGGTCGGCATCGAGATCCTCACCGTCGATGCCCGCATCGTGATCGCCAGCGTCGACACCTATCTGCGGTTCGCCGAGGCCACCAACCGGCTCGATCTCGAGCAGAAGGGTGGCAAGGACATCACCGAGGTGATGGGGGCGACCCAGGAGCAGGGTGCCAAGGGCAAGGTCGGCGGCGCCCTCGAAGGCGCCAAGGATGCACTGACCTCGAACGATGACGACTCCGAAGAAGACGACGAGAAGAGCTCGAAGAGCTCGAGGAGTTCGAAGAAGGCCGAGGCCTCGGCATCGTGATGATGATGAGCGCGCTCCCCGCGCAGGACGGCTCCTCCGCCGAGCCCGGGCTCTACCTGTACGGAATCGTCCGTGCGGGGGCCCGGCTCCCGGAGGCCCTGGTGGGCGTCGTCGCGACGACTCCGCACCTGCACGAGGACGACGGCGGCCTCGCGGCCGTCGTCTCCGACCTCCCCGACGACGCCGACTTCGGGACGCCTCAGGACCTTCTCGCGCACTCCACCGTGCTGGACGAGATCGCCCGGACCACCACGGTGCTCCCCGCGCGATTCGGCACCGTGCTGCCCTCCGGGCAGGCGGTCCACGAGGAGGTCCTGGCCGATCCCGAGCGGCTCGCAGAGACCCTGAACTCCCTCGAGGGGGCCGTGCAGTACACCGTGCGCGTGCGATACGAGCAGGACGTCGTCCTGCCCGAGATCCTCCGTGCGGATCCCCGCCTGGCCCTACTGCGGGAGGAGATCGCCGGCACGACCGAGGACGAGACCCGCACCCAGCGCATCGCACTGGGCGAGGCCGTCGTGGGCCACTACGAGGCCATGCGCGGTCCCGACGCCCAGGAGCTGCTCGATGCTCTCGAGCCGCTCGTGCGCGACGTCGCGACGCACGAGGGAGGCCAGGCGGACGACGTCGTGGATGTCGCGCTCCTCGTTCCCCGCGAAAACACCGAACGGTTCGAGGCGGCCGTCGAAGCGGCCGCGGAGCGCCATCATCCCCGGATGAAGTACCGGCTCCTGGGACCCCAGGCGCCGTACGACTTCGTGGACGGCGGGCAGTGATGGGCATCTTCAGCGGACTGATCACGCTCCCGCTCGCGCCCCTGCGCGGCACCGTCTGGGTGGCGGAGCAGGTGCGTGACGAGGCGGACAAGGAGCTCCACGACCCCGCGGTCATCCGGCGGCAGCTCGAACAGATCGCCGAGGCCCGCCGCGAGGGGACGATCGACGAGGCGGAGGCGGACACGGCCGAACGAGAGCTCGTGGCACGACTTATCCGAGCGGACCGGAACGAGGGAACCTGACATGACAGACAGCACGCAGAAGCGCAAGCAGTCCGACGACGACTCACAGCTCGAGGACGAGCAGCCCTCGCAGGAGGAGCACGACTCCTCCGACGAGGATCAACAGAATTCCGACGGACACGGGAAGCGGAAGGTCCTCACCGCCAAGGGCGCGATACGCCGATCCATCGACCAGCTCGAGGAGCTGCTCGGACGGACACCGGAGAGTGTCATCGCGGTGGAGCGCGAGGACGACGGCTGGAAGGTCTCCCTGGAGCTCGTCGAGTCCCGGCGGATCCCGGACACCACCGACATCCTCGCCGAGTACACCGCGCAGATCGACGACCGCGGAGAGCTCACGGGCTACCGCCGCGAGTCCCGCTACACCCGAGGACGGGTCGACGGCTGATGCCCGCGACCGGTCCGAAGCCCACGGAAGGAGCCCGCCACGATGACCGTCGCCCCGAGATCCGGTAAGGGGATGGAGCCCCGTCGCGAGAGCGAGGGCACGCTGATCCACGTCGTCGAGACCCTGCTCGACAAGGGACTGGTCCTGAACGCGGACATCATGGTGTCCGTCGCGGGCGTCGAACTGCTGGGGATCCGGCTGCGCGCCGCCCTGGCCTCCTTCGAGACCGCGGCGCGGTACGGGCTCGAGTTCCCCGCCGGCACCGACACCAGCACCGTCGCCTGGCGGGAGGCCATCGAGCAGAAGGAGACCTGCCCCGAGTGCGGCAAGCGAGCGCCGCTCGAGAGCCTCATGCGCGAGTACTGCCCGTGGTGCGGATGGCAGAGCGCCTACGCCCTGCGGGAAGGCGCCTCACAGGACGGCGAGGCGACGGGCGAGCTCTCCGAGGCCGACCAGGCCGACGGCGAGTCCTCGACGTCGCCCGCCGCGAAGGGCACCAAGAACGACCGGTCCTCGACCCGATCCCGCGCCCGGCAGGAGCCGGTCGACGGATGACCACCCGCTCACCCGCCGAGCAGACCGCGGGCCCGACGGGTCGCGCGGGGCTCGAACCGGTGCGCGACCCCCGGGTCACACTGGTCGACCTCGTCGACACCCTGCTCGACCGGGGGCTGTACCTCAACCTCGACGTCATCATCTCCGTCGCGGACATCCCGCTGATCGGCCTGAACCTCCGCGCGACGCTGGCGGGGATGGAGACCATGCTGGAGTACGGCATGATGCGGGACTGGGACCAGCGCACCCGCGCCTGGGTGCAGCGGACGTCGGCGCGGGACCTACCGCTGGAGGACGACGAGGAGCTGCTCGCGAAGATGGCCGGCGGCTACTTCCACGACGACGGCTTCCACCGCGACTGGCGGCCGGGAAGCGTGTATCTGACCACCCACCGGGTCCTCGTCTTCCGCCGCGATCCGCGCGAGGTGCTCTGGCAGACCAGCCTCGAGAGCATCCGATCCCTCGCCGTGCGGCCGGAGACCACCGTCGGCGGCGAGAAGCTGGACCGTCTCCACCTGCTCACCGAGGACGACGACGCGGTGCTGTCCGCCTCGGCGCCGCGACGACTGGGGGAGATGGTACTGCAGCAGGCCCCGTCGGCCCGGCGGGAGCTCGCCGGCCCCGAGGGCGATCATGCTCGGCCCGCGGCGCCGCAGGCCGATGAGACGTCCCTGCTGGTGGAGTCGCACCTCTGGTACCGGGAGGATCTGGCCGGGCGGTCCGCCTGGCGCGGCGGCACCGGACGACTCGACGAGCACGGATTCACCTGGAAGAACGCCATGGACGCGCGCCCGGCGATCCGCCTCCGTCCCGGAGAGCTCAGCGCCGTGCATCTCGAAGACGCTCAGGTGCCCTCCGGGGAGAGCACCGTGATGCGGCTCGAGACCGTCAGCGGCGAGATCGTGCTCTCCGGGGACCTCTCGCAGTGGAGGAACCCCCTCCAGGACCTCGCCGCTCGCGTCGCGTCGGACCCCCACGGGAAGGAGCCGGTCGATGGGCCTCGAGATCGATGAAAGCAGCCTCAAGCACGGCGTGCTCACGTTGGTCGTGACGCTCGTCGAGATCATCCAGGAGGCTCTGGAGACCCAGGCGATGCGGCGGCTCGAGGGCGGCGACCTGACCGAGGAGGAGCAGGAGCGCCTCGGGGACGCCCTGCTCGAACTGGACGAGGCGATGCGCGAGATCAAGGCGCAGAACGGGATCACCGGCTCCGTGACCGACCTGCATCGCGGTCTCGACGACGTCGTCGACGACGTGGTGGATAAGCTGATCAATCCGCAGCGCTGGGCGGAAGAGAGCGAGGACCCCGAGAGATGAGTGATCCGGCCCTGTACGTCTACGCGATCGTCCCCCGCTCGGCCACGACCGCTCCCGGGACGGGGATCGACGGGCGCGAGGTCGTCGCGATCGACGGCGGCGACGGGATCGCCGCGCTGGTGCACCGGCAGGACACCACCCCCTTCGAGGGCCCGGACGACGACGTGCGGCGCTGGGTCCTCGAGCACAGCGAGGTCATCGACCGTGCCTGGCAGACGGCCGGCACCGCCCTGCCCGTCTCCTTCAACGTGATCGTCGCCCCGCGCGAGGAGTCCACGGCCGAGGACGCCCTGCGGCAGTGGCTGCGGGAGAACGCGGGGACCGTCGGGGACAAGCTCTCGGCGCTGAGGGGGCACGCCGAGCTGCGGATCGAGATCGGCGTCGACGTCGGCGAGGTCACGGCCGACGCACCGGAGATCGACCACCTCCTGAGCGAGATGTCCTCGAAGCCGGAAGGGGTCCAGCGGCTGTACCGCAAGAAGCTCGAGACGAGGCGACGCGACGTCAGCGATCGCCTCGCGGACTCGCTCTACCCGGATTTCCGCCGCCGCATCCTCCAGCACGCCGTCGACATCGTGGAGAACCGCCGCTCGCGCACCGAGGAGGGGACGGTTCCCGTCCTCGACGTGGCCGTCCTCGTCGCCGATGCCGAGGTCGAGGCCCTGGGCGTCGAGCTGGCCGACATCCGTGACTCGCGAGGAGGGATCGGGATCCGATTCCTCGGGCCGTGGCCGCCCTACTCCTTCGCCGATCTCCCGTCCCTCGCTCCGGCCCGAGACCCGGAAGAGGCCTGAGCTCGGGCCGGGGCCCCTCGGCCCTCACCGGTCCAGGCCCCGGAAGTCCCAGCGGGAGAGGTCCGCGGCCAGCGGGTCGGGGGAGCGCTCGGGCGGCACCTCGTCGGTCCGCTCGATCGCGAGGATGCGGTCGGTGCGGAAACCCCGCACCCCCTCGCGCAGGCGGCACCACCCCACCAGGATCCATCCGCCGCGCACCGTGATCAGGCCCAGCGGTTCGACCGTCCGACGAGTGCACTCGCCGGTCTCGTGCGAGGAGTACTCGAGCTCGACGACCCGGGGCCGGTCGAGCACCTCCCGCACCACCTCGGCGATGTCCGGCTCCGTCGGAGCCTCCGGCGCCATCGCCGCGACCCGCACCGCCAGGCCCCGGGCGCGCTCCCGACGCTCAGGCGGCATCGCCGCGAGCACCTTGTCCAGCGCCCGGTGCGCGTCCTCGGCGAAAGGGGAGCCCATCATCACGCTCAGCCCTGCCGCGACCGCGGTCGCCTCGGCCGGGGTGAAGGCGAGCGGCGGCAGCGAGTAGTCGCGGCGGATCGCGTACCCGCCGGTGCGCCCGGGCATCGCGTACAGGGGCACGCCCGCGTCCTGCAGGGCGCGCAGGTCCCGCTCGACGGTGCGGGTGCTCACCGCGAACCGCGCGGCCAGGCGGGGCACGGAGACGGGACGCTCGGCATTGGCCCGGAGCACGTCGAGCAAGGCGTGGTGCCGTTCGCTGCGTCGCATCGCCTCAGCCTACGAAGCCCGCGCCCCAGGCGGGAGAACTGCCGCGAAAACACCGACACACCGCTGTCGTCCGGGCGAAGGATCCTGGACCCACGCAACCCCGAGATGGAAGGACATGATCCTCATGACCAGCCCGAACATGTTCATCGTGTACGTCAGCGACGTCGCCCGTACCGTCGACTTCTACCGACAGCTCTTCGACATCGCGCCGGAGTTCTTCCCCAGCCCGGGCTTCGCGACCTTCGCGCTCGGCGAGGGGGTCGATCTCGCGCTGTGGTCCGGGCACGACGACGCACTCGCCGGCGACCCCACGCGCACCAGCGAGGTCTGCGTGTGCCTTTCCGGCGGGCCCGAGGTGCTCGAGGCGCAGCTGCGCACCTGGACCGACCTCGGTGTCACCGTCCTCGAACCCCCGCACGAGGCGGTCTTCGGTCTCACCGCCGTCGTGGCCGACCCCGACGGGAACCGCATCCGCCTCGCCCCGGTGGACTGACGGGCCCGCGGTTCAGCTGTGGGCGCCCCGCGCGGCGCCGCGGTGCGCGGCGAAGAACTGCCGCACGCTCGGCGGCGCCCACAGCAGCGCCACCATCGCCACGTGCAGCACATCGGTGGGGATCACGACGGCCAGGTACATCCCGCCCATCCCCGCCGAGTACAGGCTCCCGGCGGCGGCGACCACCAGGTACGCGGTCAGGGTGATCCGTGCCCACTGCCTCCCGCGCATCACCTTGGGCGTGAGCCAGAGCAGCAGGATCACGTCGACCAGGTGCAGCACGATCGCATAGACGATCGAGAACACGACGACCCGTGCCATCCACTCCTCGCTGAGGGTGCCCGCGGTCTCGCGCTCGATCGAGGCGACCAGTTCGGGCCTCTTGACGACCATGAGCACAGGCAGGCCGACGAGCAGCACGATGCTGGCGCCGACGCCGACCAGCAACCAACGCAGCGCGGCCGGGGGATGGTGGTACGACTGTGTTCTCACAGTCGTGAAAGTACCAACGCCCCCAGCAGCTCGTCCTGGGTGGAGAACACGTGGCGCAGCGAGTTGACGGTGAGGCCTGCCTCTGCGGCGACATTGCGCACCGAGGCCCGGCCCACGCCCTCGCGGAGCAGGACGCGCCAAGCGGCTTCGGCGAGCTCCTCGCGGCGACGGGCATGGTCGATCAGCTTCGGCATGGGGTCACGGTGGTGACACGGCCGTGTCACCACAATTCCGGTCGTCGCCGGGGGTGGTTCCGAGGCCGGAACGGCGCGGCCCCGAGGGTGAGGGAACCCCCGGGGCCCGCCGCTCAGACGGCGCTGTCGGCCGGGACCTTCTCCTGGGAGTCCCCGGCCTGCTCCGGATCGGCGGGATTCGCCCGCAGCGTGAGGGCCAGGCCCACGGCCAGGGTGGTCAACACGCCACCGAAGGCGAACGCCCAGGTGCTGCCGTCGGCCTGGGCGACCTCCGGCGCGGCCCCGGACTCCGTGGAGTAGAGCGCGCCGAGGGTCAGCAGGGCGATGAACACCGCGGTGCCCAGCGCCCCGGCCAGCTGCTGCAGGGTGTTCAGGATCGCCGAGCCGTGCCCGTACAGCTCCCGCGGCAGTGCGCCGAGGGACAGCGCCATCAGCGGGGTCATCACCATCGCCATGCCGAGCCCCAGCGGGATGTTCAGCGCGATGACCAGGCCCTGGGTGCTGTCGGCGTCGAGCAGGAGCACCTCGAGCCAGCAGACGATCGCCATCAGTGTGATGCCGGGCACCACGATCGGGCGCGGGCCCACGCGGTCGTACAGCGCGCCGACCAGCGGGCCGAGCACACCGGAGGCGGCCGCGCCGGGCAGCATCGTCAGGCCCACCTGGAGCGAGGAGATCCCCAGCGAACCGGTCATGTACAGCGGCAGGGCGACGACGGTGCCGAGCATGGTCGCGAAGCCCATCAGGATCACCAGCACGGACACCGTGAAGGTGCGCACCCGGAGCGGACGCAGGTCCAACAGGGGCTCGCCGCCGCGGGCGTGCATGCGCACCTGGCGGACAGAGAACAGGGCGAGGGAGACCACGCCGACCGCGGCGATGAGCAGCGGCACCAGACGGCTGCTGCCCTCGACGATCGCACTGATGGAGGACAGTGAGTAGACCACGCCGCCGAAGCCGATCGCCGAGAGGATCACGGAGGCCACATCCAGCCGCACCGCCTCGGGCTCGGTGTAGTTGCGCATGAACAGCAGGCCGATGATCAGGGCGACCACGATGATCGGCAGCATCATCACGAAGAGGTAGTGCCAGGACCAGTGCTCGAGGATGAACCCGGAGATCGACGGGCCGAGGGCCGGGGCCGCGGAGATCACGACGCCCACCAGGCCCATCACCAGGCCGCGGGCGCTGATCGGCACCAGTGCCAGGACGGTGGTCATCAGCAGAGGCAGCACCATCGCGGTGCCGGCGGCCTGCACCACGCGGGCCGCGAGCAGCACCGGGAAGGTCGGGGCGAAGGCCGCGAACACGGTGCCGGCCAGGAACAGCGTCATCGCGACCGTGAACACGGTGCGCACCGACAGGCGTTTCATGAGGAAGCCGGTGGTGGGGATGACGACGGCCATGGTGAGCATGAAGCCGGTGGAGAGCCACTGCGCGGTGACCGCCGAGATGGACAGGCTCTCCATCAGCGTGGGCAGTGCGACCGACAGCAGGGTCTCGTTGAGGATCATCACGAAGGCGGAGACGACGAGCACCGCGATGATCGGGGTGACCTTGGAGGTGGCGGCCGGGGCGCCGCCGACGACGGTGGTGCCGGGATCATCGGCACCGTCGCGGGTGGCGGCCTCGGCCTCCGCGGAGGCGGACCCTCCGGCGACGATCCCGGGGGACTCGACCGCAGGGAACTCGCCCGTGGGCTGGCGGGTGGAGGACATAGTGGTGACGTGCTTTCTTCGTCGAGGGACCGGAAGGCCGGGGCCCACGCCGCCGCGAGCAGAGCGGCCAGGTCACCATCCGGTGGGGTCGCCGGCCTCGGCCCGCGACCACGGAGATTCTTTCACACGGTGCACGTTCTGAGCTCGTCAATAGTGACGTATCCGGCGGGGCGCCTAGGCACCGCCGCCCGGGGTGATGAGCCCTGATTCGTAGGCGATGACCACCAGGCGCGAGCGGTCGCGGGCTCGCAGCTTGGCCAGCAGGCGGCTGACGTAGGTGCGGGCGGTGGCGGGGGAGAGGAACAACGCGGCACCGATCTCGTCGTTGCTGAGCCCTTGGCCGACCAACGCCAGCACCTCCCGCTCCCGGGCGGTGATCCCCTCCAGCAGTTCGGGTCTCACCGAGGCGGCCGCACGAGCGCCGAGCTGATCGAGCACGGTGGTCGTCACGGACGGCGAGAGCAGCGAGTCGCCGCCCGCGACCGTACGGATCGCGCTGCGCAGAGCGGCAGGGCTGACGTCCTTGAGCAGGTACCCCGCGGCTCCGGCGTGGATCGCGGCGAGGACGTCCTCGTCCTCGTCGAAGGTGGTCAGCACGATCACGCGCACGTCGGCCAGCTCGGGATCGGCCACGATCTGAGCAGTGGCAGCGATGCCGTCCAGCTGCGGCATGCGGATGTCCATGAGCACCAGGTCCGGGCGCAGCTCGCGCACCCGCCGCACGCCGGCCGCCCCCTCGGAGGCCTCACCGACCACGTCGATGTCGCCGTCGCGCCGCGCGAGGGTGCGCAGCCCGGTGCGGACCAGCTCCTGGTCGTCCACCAGCACGATGCGGATCATGATCTCGGCCTCTCCGTCCCGCCTAGTCTCTCCGCCCGGCCCGGCTCGAGCAGCTCCTCGGTCCGATCCAGCCGTGCCGGCATGCTCGCCTCCATGCGGAACCCCTCCCCGGGTGCGGAGCGGATCGAGAGGGTGCCGCCGAGCAGCCGCACCCTCTCGCGCATGCCCACCAGCCCGACCCCGCTCGATCCGGCGACCCCGTCGGTGCCGCGGCCGTCGTCGGCGACGACCAGCTGCAGCTGCCCGCCCTCGATTCCCGCCTCGACCCGGAGGGTGCTCGCCGTGGCATGGCGCAGCACGTTGGTCACCGACTCCTGCACCACCCGGTAGGCGGCGGAGTCCACGGGCACCGAGAGGGCCCCCGCGGGCACGTCCACCCGCGCCCGGACGTCGAGTCCGGCGTCGCGGGCGGGGGCGAGGACAGCGGACACGTCGACGAGGGAGCGCACCTGCCGTGCGGTGTCGCCCTGTCCCGCGTCGACGTCCGCTCCGTCGTCCCCCTCGAGCTGGTCGGTGCGCAGCAGGTGCACCATCGCGCGCAGCTCCTGCAGCGACTGCGTGGCCTGCCCCCGCACCTGCTCCAGGGCCTCGGTGACCGCGGCGTCATCGACGCCGACGGCATCCCGTGCGACCCCCGTGTGCAGGGAGATCACCGACAGCGAGTGGCCCACTGTGTCGTGCAGATCTCGCGAGATCCGCTCCCGCTCCGCGCGCATCCGCAGCTGGGCGTCCTGCCGGGTCCGCTCCTCGTGGAGGGAGGAGATCTGCTCGCGCTGGGCGATCTGGCGTCGATGCGAGCGCACCGCGCTGCCCAGTGCGATCGCGCCGGCGATCAGGGCCAGGTTGGTCACCGCGTCGCTGCCCAGCAGGTACCCCAGCGGCTGCGGATCATCCCGCAGGCGGAAGGCCAGCGCCACCGTGAACACCACGGCGCCCCCGCTGATCGCCCATCGCAGCAGCCCCCGCTCCGCAGCGGAGTACAGCGCGGCGACCACCGGCAGGGCGACCCCGATCGTGGGCAGCTGAAGGGTGTAGTAGGCGAAGGTGCCCAGCACACTGAGCACCAGCATCGCCACGGGCAGGCTGCGGCGCAGCAGCTGCAGCGCCCCGAACCCGGCGGCGAAGAGGTAGGCCAGCGGATCGGGATTCTCGCCCGCCGCGGCCTGCTGGATCGTGACGACACCTGCCAGGGCGAGGGCGACCACGAGCGCGAGCACGACGTCGAACGTGCGCGGCGAGGTCCGCTCGGGTGGGGTAGGGGCAGGGACGGTCACATGGCCAGAGTAGGAGGCACCCGCTCCGCGCGCCTGCGCCCCGAGGCGGCGGCCGATGTCGCCTCCCGACGTACGCGGCAGCCGACCGCACGCGACCATCGCCGCGCCTTCGGGCGGATTCCCAGGTCAGCGCCCCGATCCTAGGGTCGAGGTCATGAACGCACCCCAGGTCGTCCCACCCCCCGACGCCACGGCGCACACCGCCGCGCAGCCCCTGAGATGGCCGCTGATCCTCGGCCTCGGCCTCGCCGGGCTCGCCCGGCCGCTGAGCAACATCGTCCTCGACCAGACCGGCCTCGACCTCGGCGCCGCCGTCCCGCTGGCCTGGACGCTGCTCATCTCCCTGCTCTGGATCGGGGCGGTGGGCCTGACCCGCACCCCGCGACCCGTCCTGACCCTGATCCTGACGGGACTCGCCTATGCGGTGTGCGCGATCCTCCTCAGCGGGATCCTCTCCCCGCTGCTGCTCGGCCACCTCACCGGGCCGCTCGCCCACCCGATCGCCCTGGTGCCCATGCTGCTCACCAATGGTGCCTGGGGCGCGCTCACCGGTGCCCTCGCCCTGCTGCTGCAGCGTGCGCGTGGGGCGGATTCCCGGGAGCATGCATGAGACATCTCGGCATGGCCCTGCTCGGCCTGCTCGGTGGGCTGCTGGTCGGCATCGTCCTGCAGGACGTGCTCGCGCCGCTGCTGGTGCGCGGGGGAGAGGTGAGCGCTCTCGGCCTGGCCGTCCTGCCGCTGCTGCTCCCGCTCAGCGCACTCGTCGGCGCCGCGCTCGCCGTGGTGCCGAGCCTGCGCCGGGCCCGGCGCCGGCGCTCCAGCCCGCCCGGCGCCTCGGACTGACCTCACCCGCGATGCTGCTGCCACCACAGGGCGGCCTGCACCCGCGAGTCCACCTGCAGCTTCGCCAGCACGTGCGAGAGATGGGACTTGACCGTGGTGATCTCGACGAACAGCTGCGAGGCGACCTGCTGGTTCGACAGTCCCTGCGCGACCAGCGCGAGCACCTCCTCCTCCCGCCGCGTGAAGGCCGGCTCGGGGACGGGGATCGCCAGGCCCGCGCCCGCCGTCCCGGTCGCCCCCGGAGCTCCTGACGCCTCCGCCTCCTGGCCCGGGCCCGGTGACTGTCGTCCGCGCAGCGCCCCGACCACCGCCCGGGTCGCCGCCGCGGACAGCACTGCGTCCCCGCGATGCACGTCCCGCACGGCGGCCAGGATCCGCTGCGGGTCCTCGGACTTGACCAGATATCCGTCGGCCCCGGCGGCCAACGCCCCCAGCACGTAGTCGTCGAGGTCGAACCCGGAGATCACCAGCACGTGCGCGCCCGTCTCCCGCAGCTGGGGGGTGATCTCGATCCCGGTCGCCCCGGGCATGCGCACGTCGGTGAGGACCACCTCGGGGTGGTGCTCGCGGGCCGCGGTGATCGCGGCGGCCCCGTCGGACGCCTCCGCGACCACGGTGATGTCCTCGGCGGAGTCCAGCAGCGCCACCAGGCCGGAGCGCACGGCGGGATGGTCGTCGGCGACCAGCACGCGGATCGGCTCGCGGGCGGGTGCATCGGTCACGGGCGGGCCTCCTGGATCGTGGACGGGACGGAACTGTCGGTGCCATCCGGTGGGTCGGTGGGTGGCGCGGTGCTGTCGGCCCGGACCGGCAGGCGGGCGAGCACCCGCCAGGTCCCGGCCTCGGCGGAATCCTCGGGGGCGGGTCCGGAGGTCGCGCTGCCGCCGACTGCGGTCGCCCGATGCGAGATCGCCCCGCGGCCGACTCCCGTGCCGGGCACCGCCGCTCCCGTCCGGCGATTGCGCAGATCCAGGATCACGGCGTCGCCGCTGACCTGGACCGACAGTGAGATCGGCGCCTGACCGTGGCGGACCGCGTTGGTCGAGGCCTCCGCGGCGATGCGCAGCAGCGCGGCCTGCACCGACGGCTCCAGCCGGGCGGGATCGGTGGCCGCCGGGTCGATCCGGATCCGGGCCTCCGCATCGCGGCCTCGCAGCCGCGTGCTCAGCGAGGGCCAGTCCAGGGTGACCGAGGGCAGGGTGCCGGACTCCTCGGTCGAGAGCACCCCGATCATCGAGCGCAGGTCCCGCAGCGCCGCGTGCGCCGACTCGCGCGCCGTGGTCAGGGAGCGGTCGCGGGCCTCGCGATCTTCGAGGGAGGAGGCGAGGTTGGTGTGCAGGGAGACGGCGCTGAGGTGACCGGCGATCACGTCGTGCAGGTCGTGGGCGATGGTGCGCCGCTCGGTCTCCACGGCGTGGGCGGCGCGGGTCACGGCGAGCTCGTGCTCGACGTCGGCGAGGGATTCGGCCACCAAGCGGGCGCTGCGGTGATGGCGCACCTCCCAGCCCCACAGCAGCGGTGTCGAGACCACCAGCGTCGAGACCAGCAGCACGACCAGCAGGATCGGCCAGCTCACCCCTAGCGCGACCGCGACCAGGATAGCGGCGATCGCGACGCAGATGGCGAGGCCGGTGGTGACGCGGGCCAGGCGGAGGCTGCCGTGCATGACCGGGGTGAACAGCGCCTCGAACAGCAGGAAGTAGGCGGAGATCTGCCCGCCGACGATGATCTCCGCGACAGCCAGCGGTCCGGCCACCACGAGCGCGAGCACGGGGAGGCGACGGCGCCACAGCAGGCTCGTGCACGCCACCAGCATCATCACCACCGAGACCCAGGGCGACCACTGCAGCGAACCACCGACGAAGCCGGAGTTGCGGGCGCCGGAGACCGCGAGCAACACGACGACGGCCGCGTAGCCGACCGCCGTCATCACGTCACGGCGGTCGATCGCTGCGCGTTCCGGGCGCTCGACCGGATCAGGGGACATGCTCCGAGGCTACGCGGCCGTGGCGCACGCCATCCCGGTGCGGGCCCACTTCGCACCTTGGGAGGAGGACCGTGGCCCGGGTCGCAGGGAACGATGGAGGACATGGAATCGCTCCCGGACTTCGCAGGCCCGCTGGCCCTGCTCGTGCTCGCCCTCGTGGACTCCACGTCGATCGGCACGCTCGTCATCCCCGTCATCCTGCTGGTCGTGGGCCAGGGCGGGGCGTTGCGCATCGCCGGGCGCACCCTGCTCTATCTCCTCGTGATCGGAGTGTTCTACCTGGTGCTCGGCATCGCGCTGCTGGCCGGGCTGCTGCCGCTGATCGAATCCTTCGGCCACCTGCTGTCCTCCCCGGTGGTGATGCTGGTGCTGGCGGTGATCGGGGTAGGGCTGGTGCTGTACTCCTTCCGCATCGATCCCAAGGCGATCGCCAAGCGGGGCGGCGATCCCGAGGCCTCCGCCCGCAAGTGGACCGCCCGAGCCCGCCGCGCCTCCGGTCGTCCCTCGCTGCTGGTCGGCCTCGCCCTGCTGGCCGGCGTCATCGAGGCCGCCTCGATGATCCCGTACCTGGCTGCGATGGGGATCATCGCCGACATGGGGATCGGACTGGGCCGTGGCGCTCTCGTGCTGGTCGGCTACTGCGCGGTCATGATCCTGCCGGGCGCGCTCCTGGCCGGGATCCGGGCCGCGCTCGGGGCCCGGGCCGATGCCTTCCTCGACCGCGCCCACGACTGGGCCGTGAAGAACGCGACCAGCGCCTTCTCCTGGGCCGTCGGGATCGTCGGCGCGCTCATCGCCCTCAACACGATCGGGCCGGCTCTGGAGCTGCTGACCGGGGGATCGGTCTCCTCGTCCTGAGGAGCGGGAGTCGGCTCGAGGGCGGCGACCGGGCCGCGAGGTGCGCGCTCAGGGCAGGATGCTCCGGCCCTGGCTCTGCCCGTACTTCCGGCGACGGTCGCGGGAGTATCTCTGGTACGCGGCCCACGCTCGCTGCGCCGTGTCCCGGACCAGCACGGCCGAGTCGCGCTCCGGCGCGGAGGCGCTGCGCCGTCCCGTGGTGACGGCGATGGCCAGCGCCAGCACGCCCAGCCCGAGCGCCGCGAACTGCACGGCCTCCCCGAGCAGCGTCGCCATCACGGCGAGCCAGTCGATGCCCCGGGCCAGCAGCTCGTGCTCGACCTCGCCGACGACCAGTGGGGTCACCAGTCCGATGAGGAGCGGGACGACGGCCCCCAGCACCCAGGGCAGCACCCGCGCGGGCTCGGAGCGTCCGTGGAACGCGGCGATCACCAGCAGGAGGACGGCGACGATGAGCAGCCCCAGGCGCAGCGCCGCCACGGTGCCGAGCCAGTCCAGCATGCCCTCGACGCCCCCGCCGTCGGTCGACCCGAACCATACGAACCGCTTGCCGACGAAGCCGACCAGCACGTTCAGCGCCGCCAGCACGCAACCGATCACTCCCAGGACCAGCGAGAGCGTCGGGATCGGTCGCCGGTAGACGACCAGCAGCACGAGCGCCGCCAGCGGTGAGACGACTCCCAGGATCTCGATGATGCGGACCATGACTTCCTTCCCCCGGGCGGTTGCGCCCGCACCGGACGGAGGTGACTCCACCGGCTTCGTAGCATGTGTGTGCTAAAAACGTTACGAGACGCACCCCCGAGATGGCAAGGGTGTGCTATAAAAAATGCATGCCGAAGATCGTCGACCCCGAGCAGCGACGGCGCCACATCGTCGCCGCCGTCTTCCGCGTGATCGCCCGCGACGGCGCCGCGCACGCCTCCCTGCGCAGCATCGCCGCCGAGGCCGAGCTGGCGACCGGCTCCGTCCGCCACTACTGCGGCAGCCGGCAGGAGATCCGCGAGATGGCGCTCGAGGAGCTCACCCGCGGATTCGAGGCGCGCTTCCGGGGGCATCTGGAGGACCTCGAGGCCGTGCGCGCCGGCACCCTCTCGCGCCGGAACCTGCTCACCCGGATGCTCGAGGAGTTCCTGCCGCTGGACCGGGCTCGACGGGACGAGGCCGCGGTGTGGCTGGAGTTCTCGGTCGCCGCCCGCACCGACGAGGAGTTCGCCCCGTACGTCGCCCGGCTGCGTCGCGGGATGCACGAGGTCATCGAGCGCGTGCTGGCGGGGGCGGCTCGCTCCGGGGTGCTGCGGGACGGGATCGACGAGGACGTCGAGGCGGACCGCTTGGCGGCACTGCTGGACGGGCTGACGCTGCGATGCCTCGAGGCCGGCGGACTGTCGACCGACCGGGCCCGCGTCGCGCTGGGACGACATCTCGACCAACTGCTGCGTCCCGGGGCCGACTGACCGACCGCCCCGGCGTGGGCTGGCCAGCAGCGGAAACGGTACGATGCCGACACCGGGCCCCGCGCAGACCTGCCGCGCGTGACGAACCAGGAGGTCGAGCCGACATGAGCAGCGACGTCGCCGGCCCCCCCCAGCGCACCGCCGTCACCCTCGCGGACGTCGCGGGCAAGGCAGGGGTCTCCATCGCCACCGCGTCGTTCGTGCTCTCCGGACGCGGTGGCAGCCGCTCGGCCGGGTCTCCGGCGACCAAGGCGAAGGTGCGCGCCGCGGCGGAGGAGCTCGGCTACGTCCCCAACCGCAACGCGCAGGCCATGCGCACCGGGCGCGGCGGCGGGATCGTGCTCTCGCTGGGCACCCTGGAGGACCCCTGGGGCGTCCAGCTGGCCAACCAGGTGCGCCACGACGCCCTCCCGCACGACCTGTCCACGCTGGTGCTCGCCGACGAGCGCTGGCTCGAGTACCTCTCCGGCGCGTCCGCCGACGCCGCCTTCATCACCAGCGTCGATTTCGTCCGGGACGGGCCCGAACGGGTGCGCCGGCTGAGTGCGGCGACCCAGACCGGGATCGTCGCCTTCACCGCCGAGATGGAGCCCGACGGGTTCGACGTCATCGCCTCCACTCCGTATCGCGCCATCGCCCACGCCTACCGGCGGCTCCGCGGACGCCACCGGACGGTGCAGCTGCTGGCCCCGCAGCTGCCGGCCCGGGTCCCCACCACCCTCACCCACCCCCGCACCCAGGCGTTCCTCGACGCCGCGCGCGAGCTGGGGGAGGACCGCCCCGAGGATCTCGTGCGCATCACCCCGGAGAGCAGCCGGGACACCTACCGTGCGAGTCTCGAATGGCTCGCCGGCCCGGACCGGCCGCACGCCGTCATCTGCTTCACCGGTTACCAGGCCGTGGCCCTGCAGTTCGCCGCCGAGAGGTGGGGTCTGGACATCCCCGGCGACCTCGAGATCATCTCCATCGGCGACGTGCCGTCCGAGTCCGAGTACTTCGAGCCGATCAGCTACTACGGGGTGGACGACGTGTTCGCCCGGATCTCCGCCGTGGTGATCGACGCCGCCCGAGACCGCGAGGAACGTCCCGGTCGACTGCACTCCTTCGACTGGGAGTTCTTCCCCGGTTCCACCACCCGTGAGGACGATCGAACCCGATGACCCACACCCCCTGGACCCTGCCCGGCCTGCACCTCGACGACATCACCCTGCCCGTCCCGCTGGACCACTCCGATCCCGCCTCCCCGCGTCTGGAGGTGTTCGCCCGCATCGTCAGCGCACCCGGCGGTGAGCACCTCCCCTTCCTCGTCTACCTGCAGGGCGGTCCCGGCGCCGAGGCTCCCCGCCCGCTGGACGCTTCCTCCCCGGGGTGGCTGGCGCGCGCCCTGCGTGAGCACCGCGTGGTCATGCTCGACCAGCGCGGCACCGGGCGCTCCACCCCCGTCGGTCTCGACGCGCCCCTGCCCGCCGGAGCGGTCGACGGTGCGAGCACGCTGCGTGAGGCTACCCCGGCCCAGCAGGCCGCCTATCTCACCCATTTCCGGGCCGACGCGATCGCCCGCGACGCCGAGCTGCTGCGCGAGCACCTCGGCGTCGCGACCTGGTCGCTGCTGGGGCAGTCCTTCGGCGGGTTCACCGCCCTGCGCTACCTCAGCGCCCACGCCGACAGTGTGGACAAGGCACTGTTCACCGGCGGGCTGCCGACGCTCGGCCCGGGCATGGACGCCGTCTACACCACCACCTGGCACGGGATGATCGCCCGCAGCGAGCAGCACTGGAGCCGCTTCCCCGCGGACCGGGACCGGATGCGCCGCCTGGCCGACCTCGCCGCGGACGGACGGCTGCGCCTGGCCGACGGGCAGCGCGTGGGCGTGGAACGGCTGCGTCGCCTCGGCCACCTGCTCGGTGCCTCTCAGGGGGCCGAGCGCCTCCACTACCTGCTGGACCTCCATCCCGCCGCTCCGGCCTTCGCCCACGACCTCGCCGCCGCCCTGCCCTTCAGCGGCCGCAATCCTCTGTACGCGGTGATCCACGAGAGCTGCTGGGCCGACGGGACGGCGACGCACTGGGCCGGGGACCGCACCATGCCGCAGGCCGTGCACGAGGACCCGACGCTGCTGGCCGGCGAGCACATCCATCGCGACCTGTTCGCCGAGGACCCCGAGCTCGCCCCCTGGGCCGAGGCCGCCGACCTGCTCGCGGCGCACCATTGGCCACCGCTGTACGACGAGGAGTCCCTCCGCGCCGCGGACGTGCCCGGGGCGGCGGCCGTCTACTTCGACGACGCCTACGTCCCGCGCGAGTACTCCCTGGCCACAGCGGACCTGCTCTCCGGCGTGACGCCCTGGGTGACCAGCGAGTACGAGCACAACGGCCTGCGGGCCAG
Source organism: Brachybacterium sacelli (assembly GCF_017876545.1). Taxonomy (NCBI): domain Bacteria; kingdom Bacillati; phylum Actinomycetota; class Actinomycetes; order Micrococcales; family Dermabacteraceae; genus Brachybacterium; species Brachybacterium sacelli. The sequence continues at coordinate 1,768,422 of NZ_JAGIOD010000001.1, forward strand.
CGGTGAGCGGGTGCTCGACCACCTCCTCGACCTCGCCACCGGGCGCCGCGCCGCCTGAACCGGGCGCGACACTCCCGGTCCTCCCGTCCGCGCCGCCCGCCGGGCCGGCTCCGGCCCCCGCCGCCTGACCAGCGCCGGCGGGTTGCCGGAGCGACGGGGATGCCGGGGCCCGTGGCGCGTCGGGAGGTGCGTTGCATCCGCCAGGGGAGCCCTGACCTCCGGGACTTGACACCCCCTCGACCACCCCCTGTAGCGTGTAATCGATTACTGGCGCAAGCACGACAATGATGTGCGGAGGCGATGACGCTGGAAGAGCACGACGCTGACCCCGGCCACGGAGGTGGCGCCGATCCCGAGCTGCTGCTCGAGGTCCGAGGAGCGGTCAAGAAGTTCCCGGGAGTACGGGCCCTGTCGCAGATGGATCTCGACCTGCGCGCGGGCGAGGTCCTCGCCCTCGTGGGCGAGAACGGCGCAGGGAAGTCCACCCTCATGAAACTGCTGGCCGGGGTGTACTCCCCGGACGCCGGCACGTACCGGTACCTGGGGCGGCCGCTGACGGTGAACGGTCCGCGCGACGCGGCGGAGCAAGGGCTCGCGATCATCCATCAGGAGCTGAACCTGATGTCGACCCTGACGGTCGCCGAGAACATCTACCTCGGACGCGAGCCAGCCGTCGCCCGCTTCCTCACCCGCCCCACCCGCCTCAGGGCGCAGGCGCAGGAGCTGCTCGACCGGCTCGGCATGAACCTGGACCCGATGGCGGAGGTCAGCACCTTGTCCGTCGCCCAGCAGCAGATGGTCGAGATCGCCAAGGCGCTGTCCTACGACGCCCGCGTGCTGATCATGGACGAGCCCACCGCGGCGCTGAACGAGCGGGAGACGGAGTCCCTGCACGAGCTGATCCGTCGATTCATCACGCCCACCACCGGGGTCATCTACATCTCCCACCGCATGGAGGAGCTGAGGCGCATCGCCGATCGGGTCCAGGTGATCCGGGACGGGGAGTACGTCGACAGCCTGCCGATGGCGGAGGCCACGCTGGAGGACGTCATCACCAAGATGGTCGGTCGCAGCGTGGACACCGGGACCGGACCCCGCGACGTCCGCACCGGGCGGCCCGTGATCCTCGAGGTCCACGGGCTGCGCAGCGAGCCACGGGTCAAGGAGGCGACCTTCGACCTGCACGAGGGAGAGATCCTCGGTCTCGCCGGGCTGATGGGGGCCGGGCGCACCGAGACCGCTCGCGCGCTGATCGGATCGCTCCCGCGCCAGGCGGGGACCGTGAGCTACCGCGGCCGCCCCGTCCAGTTCCGCAGCCCCGCCCATGCTGCCCGGCTCGGGATCGGATACCTCTCCGAGGACCGCAAGCAGCTCGGGCTGCTGCTGGACCACTCCGTCCAGCGCAACATGGAGCTGTCCGCGCTGTCGGACCGCTTCCAGACGGCAGGCTTCGTCCAGGACCGCGCCTCCCACGACGCCGTCGTCGACCAGAGCCGGCAGCTGCGGGTGAAGACGCCCGACGTCGCACAGCTGGTCAAGAACCTCTCCGGGGGCACCCAGCAGAAGGTCGTGATCGGCCGCTGGCTGCTGAAGGACTGCGACGTGCTGATCTTCGACGAACCGACCCGCGGCATCGACGTCGGCGCGAAGGAGGAGATCTACGAGCTCATCGACGAGCTCGCCGCCGCCGGGAAGTCGATCATCATGATCTCCTCCGACCTGCCCGAGGTGCTGCGGATGTCCCACCGAATCGCCGTGATGAGCGAGGGCCGGATCACCGGCGTCCTCGGCGCGGCCGAGGCCGATCAGGAATCGATCATGGCGCTCGCCACCGCCGAGACCGAAGCCGCCGTGTCCACCGACGTGACGCGCGATGAGCGCACCGACAGCATCCCCACCGATGACAGAACAGGTGAACAATGAGCACGACCACCACCGCGACCGCCGCCGACCAGGAGCGGCAGAGCGCACGGCGCGGACCCTCCTGGCGCAGTCGCCTGCAGCAGATGCTCGCGGCCGGGACCCTGGTCCTGATCTTCATCGCCTTCTCCATCGCGAGTCCCGAGATCTTCCCGACCTGGGGAAACATCGTCACGATCCTCTATTCGACCGTGGTGATCGGGCTTCTGGCCCTGGGGGCCACCTTCGTCATCACCACCGCCGGGATCGACCTGTCCGTCGGCACGGCGATGGCGCTCTGCGCCGTCATGAGCGGGTTGTTCATCGTCAACTGGGGCCTGCCCGTCCCCGTCGGCATCCTGCTGGCGATTCTGTTCGGAGGGCTCGTGGGACTGGTCAACGGGATCAACGTGGCGATCCTGGACCTGCCGCCGTTCATCGCGACCCTCGCAATGATGATGGTGGCCGGAGGGCTGGCCCTGGTGTTCTCCGGAGCCGCCCCGATCTACTTCGAGGCCCCCTCGTACATGTGGGTCTCCACCGGCAGCCTCATCCCGTCCGTGCCCAATGCCGTGCTGGTGCTGCTGGTCGGCGCCGTGATCGCCGCGGTGCTGATGTCCCGCACCGTGCTGGGGCGGTACACCATGGCCATCGGGGCGAACCGGGAGGCCGCCGAGCTCGCCGGGGTCGGCGTCACCAAGTGGCTGATGATCGTCTACACGGTCGGCGGCCTGTTCACGGGCCTGGCCGGCGTCATGATCTCCGCACGGCTCGGATCGGCCCAGCCGGCCACCGGCATGGGTTACGAGCTGGACGCGATCGCCGCCGTGGTGATCGGTGGGACCTCGCTCTCGGGCGGACGCGGCACCATCGTCGGCACGATGATCGGTGCGCTGATCATCTCCACGCTCACCAACGGCCTGCAGATCCTGTCGATCCCCCAGGAGTGGCAGGACGTCCTGCTGGGGGCGGTGATCCTGGTGGCCGTGTTCATCGACCGGCTGCGCAAGCGCTCGGGACGCACCTCATGATCGCCGCTCGCCGTACCGTCCTCACGGCGGCGGCCGCGACCCTGCTGCTGCCCGTCGCCGCCTGCACTGGGCGATCGCAGGAGGACGCCCTGCACGTCGCGATCGTCTCCAAGGGCTTCCAGCAGCAGTTCTGGCAGGCGGTCAAGAAGGGGGCCGACGCCGAGGCCGAGGCCCACGACGTGGTGCTCACCTTCGAAGGCCCGCCCACCGAGACTGACATCGAAGCGCAGATCACGATGCTGCAGAACACCGTCACCCGTCATCCCGACGGGCTCGCGCTCGCGGCGCTGGACTCCCGGGCCGCGGCCCGTGCGCTCCAGGAGGCCCAGGCCAAAGGGATCCCGATCGTCGCCTTCGACTCCGGGGTGGAATCCGACATCCCCGTCTCCACCGTCGCGACCGACAACGCGGCGGCCGCCCGCGAGGCCGGCAAGCACATGGCCGAGCTGGTCGGCGGCGAGGGGCAGGTGGGGGTGATCGCCCACGACCAGGTCTCCCTCTCGGGCACCGACCGGCGCGACGGCTTCATCGCCGGGATCGAGGAGTTCGGCCCGCAGATCGAACTGCTGCCCACCCAGTACGGGGAGGGCGACCAGGCGGTCACGGCGAACATCGCCCGCGCTATGGTCTCCGCGAACCCGGAGCTGAAGGGGCTGTTCGGCACCAACGAGGGTTCGGCGATCGGCATCCTCCGCGGGGTCCAGGAGTCCGGACGCGACGACCTCGCGGTGGTCGGCTTCGACTCGGGGAGAGCCCAGGTCGAGGCGATCCGGGACGGCGAGATGGCCGGGGCCGTCACCCAGAACCCGGTCGCCATGGGGCGCATCACGGTGCAGACCGTACTGGCCGCGATCCGCGACGCGCAGGTCGAGCCGATGATCGACACCGGCTTCCTCTGGTACGACGCCGACAACCTCGCCTCCGACGAGGTCCAGGAGGCCATCTACCTCTAGGTCGACGGCCTCACCCGTCCCCGTGGACCAGGTGCCCCGTCTCGGCCCCGCGGAAGACGGGGACGACGAAACGGCTGCGGTCCCCACGGTGCAGCGCCACGACATGCTCGATCGGCCGCCCTCGCTCGTCGGCGGTGGTGCTGGTCATCCGCAGCACCGGGCGCTGCGGGCCCAGGTGCAGCAGCCGTCCCTCGCGCTCGTCGGTCAGGGCCGCCTCCACCGCGCGCTCGCCGCTGACCGCCCGCACCCCGTGCTCCTCGAGCACCTGGTACAGGGAAGCGATGGCCAGGTCGGCGCCGTCGAGCAGGCGGCCCAGGCGCGGGGGCAGCCAGGTGGCCGAGAGCGACCACGGCTCCCCGTCGACGTGGCGCAGCCGCTCCAGGACGGTCGCGTCCTCCTGGGGCGCGAGCCCCAGCTGCCCGGCCACCTGCGACGGGGCGGGCACGGTCTCGTGGCGCAGCACGTCGCCCGTGACCTCCCCGCCCTGCGCGGCCATCTCCTCGCGCAGGCCCCGCAGGCGCGAGGCAGGGAGCTCGGAGCTCCTGCCGGGCGCGACGTACGTCCCCTTGCCCTTGATGCGCACGATCACGCCCTCGTGCTCGAGCATCCCCAGCGCCTGCCGCACCACGGTGCGGGAGACCGCATGGATCTCGCACAGCCGGTGCTCCCCGGGCAGCGGATCGCCCGCCGCCAGCGTGCCGTCCTCGATGCTGCGCCGCAGCGAGCGCTGCAGCTGGTCGTACAGGGGCGGCGCGGACCGGCGCTCCCGCGGGGGAGGGCCGCTCATGGATGATCGCCCTCGTCCCCTCCGCTCCCGTCGGCCGGATCCTGGGTGCCTGCGAGCGTCGCGAGGTGGGCGTCGACCTCGGCGGCGCGGGGCAGGCTGGGGGAGGCGCCCCGACGGGTGACCGCGAGCGCCCCGGCGGCCCCGGCGCGGTTGATCGCGCGGGGAAGGTCCTCGCCCGCGGCCAGGGAGGCTGCCAGGTAGCCGGCGAAGGCGTCGCCGGCCGCGGTGGTGTCGACGACCTCGACCCGATGAGCCGGGACGTGCCGGACGCTGCCGGTGCCCACCAGCACGCAGCCGGCGCCGGCCATCGTGATCAGGGCATGAGTGACACCGCGGTCGAGGAACCACTGCCCGGCCTGCACGGCGGCTTCGCGCGAGTCGACCTCGATCCCGGTCAGCAGCGAGGCCTCGGTCTCGTTGGGGGTGACCACGTCCACCAGCGGCCAGATCGACTCCTCGAGGTCGTGGGCGGGGGCGGGGTCCAGGACCACCGTGAGGCCCTTGTCGTGGGCACCGCGGATCGCGTGCATGGTCAGGGCGAAGGGGATCTCGAGCTGGGTCAGCAGCACCTCGCTGGTGGGGGCGAGTTCCTCCAGCGCGGAGTCGATCTGCTCCGCGGTGAGCTCGGCGTTGGCCAGCGGCACCATGACGATGTCGTTCTCGCCGGAGGCGTCGACCCGGATGTGGGCGACGCCCGTCTGCCCCGGGACCTCGCGCAGGTGGCCGATGTCCACGCCGGCGTCGGTGAGGCCCTGGCGCACCAGCGGCGCGAAGAGGTCCTCGCCCACGCAGCCGACGAAGCGGATCGGGGCACCGGCGCGTCCCGCGGCCACCGCCTGGTTGGCGCCCTTGCCGCCGAGCACCAGGGTGAAGGCGTCGCCCAGGAAGGTCTCCCCGGGGCGGGGGAGACGCGAGGAGAAGGTGGTGACGTCCATGGTCACCGAGCCGATGACCAGCACTCCAGTGGCATCGTGCGGGGGTCGGGAATCCTGTGCGGTCAAGGTGCGCTCCGTTCCGGCGGGTTCGTTGACACGCCGTCCAGCCTGTCATTACATTAACCGGACCCGGTGCGATGAGGACCGTGAGGAGCATTTCTCGGTGAGGACGCCACGCCTGTTCGTCGACTCCGCGGACACGGCCGCCGTCGCGCCGCTGTTGCGCGACTCCCTCGTCCACGGCGTCACCACGAACCCGACCATCCTGGATCGGGCCGGGCGCAGCGCCGGCGAGATCCCGGCGCTGTACGCCGAATGGGAACGGCTCGGAGCCCGGGAGATCTTCGTCCAGGCCTGGGGAGCGGACCGCGAGGCCACCGAGCACCGTGCTCGCCAGATCCTCGACCTCGGGGAGCGGGCCGTGGTCAAGATCGTCGCCACCGCCGAGGGATTCGCCCTCGCCGCAGCCCTCTCCCGCGAGGGCGCGCCCGTGCTGCTGACGGGGGTGTACACCGTCGCGCAGGCGCTCGCCGCCGCCTCCAGCTCGGTGCGCTACATCGCCCCGTACCTCGGGCGCATGCGCGATGCCCGGATCGGCGGCGTCGAGGAGATCGCGCGGATGCAGGAGATCGTCGGCGGCGCGGGCACCGAGGTGCTCGCCGCCTCCCTGCGCTCCCCGCGGGATGTGGTCGACCTGGTCGCCCGCGGCATCACCGCCGTCACCGCCTCCCCGGAGGTGCTCGCGGCGATGCTCGTGAGCGAGGCGACCGACGGCGCGGCCGATGCCTTCGAATCCGCCGACAGCCTGCGGGACGCCCCTGAGCTCCTGCCGCCGGTACCCGGCATCCCCTGATCCCCCCTGCTCCCGGAAGGAACCCCCACATGCTCCACGGCATCGATCCCCTGCTCAGCGGTGACCTGCTGCGGATCCTCGACCACATGGGTCACGCCGACACCGTGCTGATCGCCGACGCGCACTACCCCTCGCACGCGATGGGCGTGACGGTGATCGACCTGGCCACGACGTCCCCGGAGGCGGTGCGCGCGATCCGCACCGTCCTGCCCGTGGACATGTATGCGGAGCCCTCGGTCACGCTCATGACCCCGGAGCCCGGCACCGGGGAGGAGGTCCAGGCCCAGCTGCAGGAGGCGGCGGCCGCCCGCGCCGATCGCCGGGAATGGATCGACCGCTTCGACTTCTACGAGCGGGGGCGCGAGGTCTTCGCCGTCGTGCGCACCCTGGAGACCCGCAAGTACGGCTGCCTCATGCTGCGCAAGGGAGTGGTCGGCGACGACGAGAGCTGAGGTCTGAGATGCTTGCCGAGCACGCCTCGATCCGACGATGACGACGGAGGAATGCGCCGTGACGCACCCAGCACCCCAGCCCACGGACCACGACCAGGAGACGGACGCGGCTCGATCCGGCCGGCGGCGCGTCCTCGCCTCGCTCGGGGCACTGCCCGCCGGGGCGGTGCTGAGCTCCGCCGCCGGCGCCGCAGCCGCCCCCGCCGAGCGGGGAGACGGCAGGGGCGGAGGGCACGGCCGCTTCGCGCTCGGCGTGGAGAACCTCCTGCACCCCCGTACGCTCACCAGGACGCTCGAGGGCGCGAAGGTCGGCCTGATCACCAACCCCACCGGCACCGACAGCTCGCTCGCCTCCACGATCGACCTGCTCCTCGAGAGCGAGGAGAAGGGCGGCTACACGCTGGTCGCCCTGTTCGGCCCCGAGCACGGCGTGCGCGGCGCCGAGCCCGCCGGCGGCGAGGTCGAGGACTACATCGACGAGAAGACGGGACTGCCGGTGCGCTCCCTGTACGGCGAGACGCAGAAGCCGACCCCCGAGATGATCGCCGACGTCGACACCCTGATCGTCGACATCCAGGACATCGGCTCCCGCTTCTACACCTACATCTGGACGCTCTACTACGCGATGGAGGCCGCCTCCGAGAACGGCAAGCGGCTCATCGTCCTGGACCGCCCGAACCCCCTGGGCACCGACGCGGAGGGTTTCCTGCTGGAGCCGGCCCTGTCCTCCTTCGTCGGCCTCCAGGCGATCCCGCAGCGCCATGGCCTGACCCTCGGCGAGCTCGCCCGCCTCTTCGACGGCGAGTTCCTGGGCGGCGCCGTGGATCTCGAGGTGATCGCCATGAGCGGCTACGACCCGGAGGATCCCCGTGACGCGGACCTGCCCTGGGTGCTGCCCTCGCCGAACGTCCCCACCCCCGACACCGCGCTCGCCTACGCCGGCACGGGACTGATCGAGGCGCTGAACATCTCCGAGGGCCGCGGCACCACCACCCCGTTCCTGTGGTGCGGCGCCCCGTTCATCACCTTGGCGCAGGCCGAGGCGATCATCGCCGACCTCGAGGAGGCGAAGCTGCCCGGTCTCCTGGCCCGGCCCATGTTCGCCACCCCGACCACCTCCAAGCAGGCCGGCGAGTTCTGCGGCGGCCTCCAGCTGCACGTCACCGACGCCGGGGAGTACCAGGGCGTGCGCACCGGTGTGCACCTGCTCGCCGCCCTGTTCCGCCACGTCCCCGAGGTGGACTGGCGCGAGGGCGAGGAATGCCGCAGCCAGGACGACGTGTGCTGGATCGACAAGCTCTCCGGCACCAAGCGCACCCGCGCGATGCTCGAGGCCGGGGATCCTGCTGACGACATCGTCGAGGCCTGGCACGACGAGCTGGAGCAGTTCGTGCGCACCGCCCGCGAGTACCGGATCTACTGAGCAGGAGAGCCCGATGAACTCCACGAACACCCCGTCCGCCGGTCTCACCCGGCGCGGACTCGGCGCTCTCGCCATGGCCTCGGGCGCCGTCGCGCTGCCGGCCGCCGCCCACGCGACGGGAGGCGGGAAGCACGAGGGACGCATCGAGGAGCTGCTGGCGGGGATGAGCCTCGCGCAGAAGATCGGACAGCTCTTCGTCGCCGTCGGCTACGGCGCGAGCGCCGATGCGCCCCACTCCTCGAACACCACCTCCGCCGGGGTCGACACCATCGCCGAGATCGTCCGTACCCATCACGTCGGCGGACTGATCTACTTCTCCTGGTCTGACAACCTCCAGGACGTCCAGCAGGTCGCAGCCCTCTCGAACGACGCGCAGGCCGCGGCCCGCGCCTCGGGTGGGATCCCGCTGGTGATCAGCACCGACGAGGAACGCGGCGACATCACCCGACTGCCGGCCCCGGCCACGCCCCTGCCCGGCGCGATGGCGCTCGGGGCGACCGGCTCCCGCCACCACGCCCGCACGGCCGGCGGCATCGTGGGGTCCGAGCTGCGCACCTGCGGCATCGACCAGGCCTTCGCCCCGGTGGCCGACGTGAACATCGAGGCGCGCAATCCCGTGATCGGGGTGCGCTCCCCGGGCGCGGAGCCCGAGGCCGTCTCCCGCCTGGTGGCCGCGCAGATCGCCGGTCTCCAGCGCGAGGACTGCTCGGCCGCGGCGAAGCATTTCCCTGGCCACGGCGACACCGCCACCGACTCCCACGTCGGCCTGCCGGTCATCGACCACACCCGTGCCGAGCTCGACGAGATCGACCTGCCGCCGTTCTGCGCCGCGATTCAGGAGGGCGTCGACGCGATCATGACCGCGCACATCGTGGTGCCCGAGCTCGACGACTCCGGGCGCCCGGCCACGCTCTCCGCGCCGATCCTGACGGGACTGCTGCGCGAGGAGCTGGGCTACGAGGGCGTGATCGTCACCGACTCGCTGGCCATGGACGGCGTGCGCACCCTGTTCGAGGACGACCGGGTGCCGGTCGAGGCGATCCTCGCCGGCGCCGATCAGATGCTCATGCCCCCGGATCTCGCCGTCGCGATCGGCGGGGTGCGCGAGGCGGTGGCCGCCGGCGAGATCACCGAGGAGCGTCTGGACGCCTCGGTGCGCCGCATCCTCGCCCAGAAGCTGCGCCGGGGCCTGTTCGAGGACGCGAGCGTCGATCCCCGGCGCGCCCTCGAGCGGGTCGGGACGAAGCACTCACGCCGCGCCGCGCAGAAGATCGCCGACGACTCGATCACCCTGCTCACCGACCAGGACACCCTGCCGCTGGCCCGCGGCACCTCGGTGCTGGTCACCGGGGAGGCGACGGAGGGGCGGCTGGAGACCGCGGCGGAGGCGCTCTCCGAGCAGGGCCTGGAGGCGACCACCCTCGCCGGTGCCACCGCCGTGCAGGCGGCCGCGGCGGCGCAGGACGTCGAGGCGGCGCTGGTGTTCACCTCGTCCACGAGCTTCGAGACGCCGGCCGCGCAGGTGGAGCTGGTCGCGGCGCTCGTCGCCACCGGCACCCCGGTCCTCCATGCCTCGCTGCACAACCCTTACGACGTCGTGCACGTCGGCGACGTCGCCGCCTCCTTGGCCGCCTACGGCGACTCCGCGTGCTCCCTGCGCGCCGTGGCGGGCGCGGTCGCGGGCTCCGTGCACACCACCGGCAGGCTCCCGGTCCCGATCCCCACCGCCGACGGCACCGGGGAGGCCTTCCCCCTCGGCCACGGCCTGCGCTGAGCCGGACCGGGCGTCGTCACTCCCCGCAGCCACGTCCCAGCGGGTCCTCGATGCGGAACTGCTCGACGTGGTACGGCCAGTCCGGACCGGTGTGCCACTGCGAGCACACCAGGTGCATCACCTCGAGGGTCGACCCGGGCACGATGTAGGGCCCGTACAGCTGGGCGACCACGTCGTCCGCCTCCTGCCCCCACTCCCCGCCGTGCAGCAGGGTGCCCGCGGCGGCGTCCGCCAGCGCGATGGGGGAGTCCGCGGCGCGGATGTCGACCCGGTAGTTGCCGGAGTCGAAGTAGGTCAGCACCCACTGGTCCTCGACCATGCGCAGGCACATCTCGCCGATCTCCCCTCCAACGACGGTGACCGGCTCACCGCCCCACGAGTCCGCGCCGGACCAGGTCTCGTAGGCGGCCGGGTCCAGGATCGACTCGGCCCGGACTCGGGAGAGCAGCACGCCCTTGTCCCGTTGGAAGCCCGTGGTCAGGACGTACACGTAGCCGTCGGTGGGGTGGGCGCACCAGGTGCACTGCTGCATGAGCCCGCCGGCGTGGTCCCCGGGGAACATCTCGGCGGTGCGCTCCCAGGTCTCCCCGGAATCGGCCGAGGTCCAGATCTCGGTGCCGGCCACGTTCCCGAAGCCGTGATTGACCATCATCCACAGGTACATGATCCCGTCCACGGTGAGCACGTCGCCGGGCAGGATCGTGGAGACCGGGTCCTCGTCGTGCTCATAGGGCACCAGCTGCTCGGCGGTCTCGCCTCCGACGGCCGTGGTCCAGGTGATCCCGTCATCCAGCGGCACCTCGGGATCGGCGAAGAGGCCGACGGGGGAGCGCCAGAAGCCGCTGCCGACCTTCGCCTCCTCGAAGGTGTCGCCGAAGACGAACAGGATCCGCCCGTCGGGCGTCACGGCGGGGGCGCCGAGGTCGGTGGCCTCCATGCGGAAGCGGGTGGTCACGCCGGGACCGGTGATGGCGGCCATCCGGGTGACTCGGGGGCAGGCGTCCTCGGAGTCGGCGTCGGGGTCCGTGCCGGAGGCGTCGGAGACCCCGCACGCGGCGGTCAGGGCGCCGACGCCGGCCAGAGCACCGGAGCCGCGCAGAAAAGTGGATCGGGACAGCATGGTGGACCTCCTCGGGTCCTCGGAGACCCCGCGCATCGACGGGCGGGGTCGCGATGGGGCCGCGGCGTCGCGCCGACGGCCTCATCGCGCAGGTTCCCGCACCACCCTACGGAGTCCGGGAGCGGAGAGCAATCGTTTACTCACGCGGAAGTGCCGAGCTGCTCCCCGCGGAATGCTCGCCGCCGGCACGATCCACGGCGTCGAGCGTCCGCCGGGCCGCGGCCTCCCGCGCGATACTGCGTCGCCGCGCCCGCACCCAGCCCACGGTGAACACGCTCCCCGCGGCCGCCAGCACCACCGTCATCAGCGCGATCACCACGGCGTAGGTGGCCTGGAGCGAGACCAACGAGATCAGGGCGCTCGAGGTGATGATGCCCAGGGCGTTGGCCGTGCGCAGCTGCGCGAAGACCTCGGCGCGATGCACCGCCGGCACCAGCTGGTCCAGCACCAACGAGTAGTAGGTGGCCAGCGGGGCCAGCACGGACCCCACCAGCAGGGCGCCGACGAGGGTCGCCGTCACCGAGTGCCCGAGCCCCACCGAGGCGACGCCGAGCGCGGTGATCGCGAGCCAGGCCAGCACGGTGCGCCGGCGCGGCACCCGATTCCGCACACTCACCCAGACCCCGCCCCCGATCGAGGTGACGCACAGGGCGACCGGGAAGACCGCGCCCCAGGCGGCCGGCAGCCCGAAGGAGACGGCCAGGGAGACCGCACCGATCTCGATCGCCGAGATCGCGGCCGCGCTCGCCCCGCCGCACACCAGCCACAGCATGATCATCGGCGTCAGGCGCAGGTGCTCGCGGCGCTGCTCGGGCCCTGGCGGACATGCCGTGGCCAGGCGCGGCAGCAGGAGCATCGGGCCCGCGCCGAGGAGCACCATCGCCCAGATCGCCGCCTGCGGGGAGAGGCTGCCCAGCGCCGCGGCGAGCACGGGGGAGGAGACGAAGGTGACCTCGTTGACCGTGGCCGCGACCCCGAGGGCCCGCGGCAGGCGGGAGGCGGGCACCAGATGGTTCAGGGTCGAGCGCAGGGTCCCGTAAGCCGCGCCGTTGACCAGACCGGCCAGGGCCGCCCCGGCCACCACCAGAGCGAACGGCGCTCCGAGTGTGGCGAGCACGGCGATCGCCACCAGCGCGAGGGTGCGCAGGCCGATCAGCACGCGCAGGAACGGGATCGGGGAGAATCGCCGCCCCGCGCGCGTGATCGGCACCGCGCCGATGACCTGCGCGCTCGTCATCGCCAACATCATCGCCGCGCCGCTGGCGGCATCGCCGGTCAGCGGCAGCGCGATCAGGGCGAAGGCGATCGGGGCGGCGGCCTGAGGCATGGCGAAGGAGCCGTAGGAGGCGAACCAGCGCAGCAGAGGGCCGGCGGGGAGGCGGGGCACGAGCAGGAACCTCCTGAGGGGCGGGACGTGACGGGGAAGAACGGGCACGAGGCGGGAAGTGCGCGGCCCGGGAGGCGCCGAGCCGCCCTGCGCAACATAGTGCGCAGGTGCATGAGTGCGCAATATAGTTCTCATCACTCCCGGTAGGCTCACGGTCATGACCGGAGGAATGCGCCCGGCGGTGATCGAGCAGCTCGGTGATCGCATCCGCGCCGCACGCCAGGAGCAGGACCTCAGCGTCGGCGCGCTCGCCGAGCTCAGCGACGTCAGCCGCCGCATGCTCACCCAGATCGAGCTCGGCCAGGCCAATCCCTCGGTCGCGACCCTGGACCGCGTCGCCGCAGGCCTGGGCACCACCTTCGCCGCCCTGATGGGAGTCGGCGCCGACGCCGCGCCCGACGGCGTGGAGGTCTGGTCCACCGACGGCGGCAGCTGGTCCGTGCTGCTGGACGCGATCGACACCGATCGCCTCTCGGTCGAGACCTGGAAGTGGAAGCTGGTGGGCGCCGACGAGAAGCCGAACGGGTCCGGCGTCCCCTCGCCCGGCGTGATGATCCACGTCGTCGAGGGCGCCCTCGAGATCGTGATCGGCGACGAGGTGCAGGTCATCGAGGCCGGCGGCTCCGGCCGCGTGGTCACCGACCAGGAGTACGTCTACCGCGCCCGCGAGGAGCAGGGCGTCGTGTTCACCTCCGTCGCACTGCAGTCCCGCCTCACCTGACCGCGCGGACCGTTTACCTCCGGGGACACCGAGGCTAGGGTCGACAGCGGTGAGCAATCGTTCCCTCGCCCTGAACCGGACCGCTCGACGAGGAGCCCCCGTGCCCACTGCCCCCGTGATCCTCCGCCCCGGTGCGAAGCGCCGCCTGCTCGACGCCTCCCCGTCGGCCGCCGAGCCCTGGTACGTCAACGACCACACCCTGATCCGGGGCCACGACGACCGCTGGCACGCCTTTGGGATCTGGCATCCCGAGCCTGCGGACCCGCTGGGCGAGGACCGCTTCCTGCATGCCTCGGCCGATGACCTCACCGGTGCCCCCTGGACCGTCCACGACCCGGTGCTGCACGCCCGTGGGGAGATCGGCGAGACCCACGTGTGGGCCCCGCACGTGATCGCCCACGACGGCCGCTACTGGATGTTCTACGCGGGCGGCACCGCCGACCACACCGCCTACCGGATGACGCTCGCCACCAGCGAGGACCTGTTCACCTGGACCCCGCACGAGCCGGTGCTGTTCGAGGACGGCTTCGACGCCCGCGACCCGATGGTGATCCGCCACGGGCAGCGTTGGTACATGTACTACACCCGCACCTCCGCGCCGGACGGCGGCGCCCACCAGGTTGCCGTGCGCTCGTCGACGGATCTATTGACCTGGTCGGAGCCGAGCGTCGCCTACGAGTCCACGATCTTCGGCACCTACGGCGGGCCGACGGAGTCTTCGTTCGTGGTCCGCGCCGGGCAGGGCTGGATCCTGTTCGTCTGCGAATCCGCCGAATACGACCGCACTCTCGCCTACTTCTCGACCGACCCGCTGCGCTTCGGGGACAGCGGCCTGCTCGACGTCGACCTCGATGAGCACTGCGCCGAGATCGTGGCCGATCCCGCCGGTGGGGGCCGCACCTGGATCACCGGCGGCGGCTGGGACCGCGGCGGACTGACGATCCGCCCCCTGGAGATCCTTCCCGATGTCCGCGAGGAAGAGCTCGTATGAACGCCCTGTCCGGGCACCGGATCTCCGAGGTGACCAGCACGCCGCTGCGCAGCCGCTACCCCCGCACCATCGGCCGCAACGCTCGTCTCGGCGCCCACGGTGACGGCCCGACGGCCTGGGCGGTCACCGTGCGTACCGAGGATGGCGCCAGCGGATGGGGGATGGCCGAGGGCCCCGAGTCCGATCCGGCCACGCTCGTGGGCCGGCCGCTCGAGGAGGTGATCGACCCGGACCACGGCGTCCTCGACCCGGCGGCGCTCCCGCTCGACGCGGCGCTCCACGATCTCGCCGCCCGACTGCTCGGGGTGCCCGTGCACGTCATGCTCGGCGGGCATGGTGTCACCCCGGTGACCTGCTACTCCGGCGCGATCTACTTCGAGGACCTCGACCCCGAGGAGGCGCCGCGCGGCATCGACGGCGTGCTCGCCTCCTGCGCCGCGGACTGGGCGAGCGGCTACCGCGCCTTCAAGCTGAAGATCGGCCGTGGGAACCTCTGGATGACGCCCGAGGCCGGCTTTGCACGGGACGTCGAGGTCACCCGGGCCGTGCGCGAGGCCTACCCCGCAGCCCGGGTGCTGGTCGACATGAACGACGGCTACGACCCCGAGCGGAGTGTGCGGTACCTCGAGGCAGTGGCCGATTGCGACCTGTTCTGGATCGAGGAGCCCTTCGCCGAGCACGCCGAGGGACTGCGCCGGGTGCGCGAGCACCGTCGTCGCCCCGGTTCGCCGGTGCTGGTGGCCGACGGCGAGTTCGAGCCCGACCTCGAGGAGGTCCTCGACCTCGCCCGCGACGGTCTGCTGGACGTGCTGCTGATGGACGTGCTCTCCATCGGGATCACCGCCTGGCGCCACCTCATGCCGACCGTTCGCGAGATCGGCGTCGCCGCCTCGCCGCACGCCTGGGGGCACCCGCTGAAGACCCTCTACGCCGCCCAGCTCGCCGCCGGACTCGGGAACGTGCCCGTCGTCGAGGCGGTGCCCGGCACCACCGACGGCGTCGACGCCTCCGGCTACACCCTGGTGGACGGGCGCCTCACCCTCCCCGACGCCCCCGGCTTCGGCCTGGGCCCGCGCTTGACGGCCGCGGGACACTGACACGCATGGAACCTGCGCACACGCTGACCTACGCCTGGCGGGCGGAGATCACCGACGAGGAGGTCTCCACGCTGCACGCCCTCGCCTTCGACCACGAGGACAGGGTCGAGGCCTGGAACCTGCGACTGGAGCGGCACTCGCTGGGTTGGGGGACCGCCCGGCGCGACGGGGCGCTGATCGGCTTCTGCAACGTGGTCACCGACGGCGGCCGTCACGCCTTCCTCGTCGACACTGTCGTCCACCCCGACCACCAGGGTTCCGGGATCGGGCACGAGCTGGTGGTCCGGGCGGTTCAGGAGTGCCGGGACAGCCCCGCCGAATGGCTGCACGTCGACTTCGAGGCCGAGGTCTCGCCCTTCTATCTCGCGACCGGTCTCTTCCGGGCGACGACGGCCGGGCTGCTCGAGCTCTGAGCCCGCGCCGCCCACGGCTCACTTCAGCCCGGCCATCTTGATGTTGGCGATGATCTGCCGCTGGAAGACGAGGAACAGGACGATGATCGGCAGTGCAGCGCAGGCGGAGCCGGCCATCAGCAGCCCCAGCTCCGAGGCGCGCTCGCCGCGGAAGGCCGCCAGGTACTGCTGGACCTGGAAGAGTTCCGGGCTGGTGATCGTCATGACGGGCCACACGAAGTTGTTCCAGTACGCCATGAAGCTCGTGATGCCCACGACCACGAAGGGCGCCTTCGACAGCGGCAGGAAGATCCGCAGGTACACGCCCCAGCGCCCGCAGCCGTCCATCACCGCGGCCTCCTCCAGGCTGGAGGGGATGTTGAGGTAGAACTGGCGCACGAAGAAGATGTGCGCGGCCGTGGCCATGCCGGGGATGATCAGCACCGCGAGGGTGTCCAGCATGTGCAGGTCGGTGACCACGATGAAGCTGGTCAGCAAGATGGTCATGCCGGGGATGAACATGGTCATCAGCACCAGCGGCCACACGTAGCGCTTGCCGGCGAACTCGAGCCGGGCGAAGGCGTAGGCCGCCATCGAGTTCACAGCGATCGACCCGGCGGTGAAGATCACCGCGCCGAACCCGGTGATCGCCAGGGTGCGCAGGAAGGCGGTATCGGAGAGGATCGCCGTGTAGTTCTGCCAGCGCCACACCTCGGGGAAGAACTGGAACGGGGTGGAGACCACCTCGGTGCGGATCTTGAACCCGGAGATGATCATCCAGGCCAGCGGGAACAGCGCCAGCGCCACGATGGCCAGGCTGACCAGCGCCTTCAACGCGACGATCAGCATCCAGCGCGGCTGCAGCATCCGTCGCCGTCGGGCCGTCCGACGGTCGGCGGGGGCGGTGGTGGGGGCGGCGGTCTCGGTGAGCACGGCCATGTCAGTCCACCAGCTTCTCGGAGTTGACGATGCGGAAGATGACCGACGAGATCGTCCCCAGCACCACGAACAGCAGCAGGGCCGCGGCGAGCGAATAGCCGACGTACGCATCGCCCCGGAAGTGGTTGAAGATGAAGAGGTTGGGGAGCTCGGTGGCGCCGTGGGGGCCACCACCGGTCATCACCAGGGGCAGCTCGAACTGCTGGATGGAACCGACGAAGCCGGTCACCAGCAGGAACAGCAGCACATTCTTCATCTGCGGGATCGTGATGTACACGGTCCGCTGCCACCAGTTCGCGCCCTCGAGCTGGGCCGCCTCGTAGAAGGAATCCGGGATGTCGAGCATCGCGGCGATCATGATCAGGGTCGAGATCCCCAGGCCTAGCCACACGGCCGGCACCGCAATCGCCGCGAGCGCCCAGCGCGGGTCGCCCAGCCAGGCCTGATTGGGGACTCCGACGATGTTGATCAGGGCGTTCAGCAGTCCGCCGGAGTAGTCGTAGATGATCACGAAGGTGATCGAGGCGATGACGCCGGAGATTACCGAGGGGATGTAGATGCTGACCTTGAGCACCGTGGAGACGCGGCGCGAGACGGAGGTCGCGAGCGAGGCGACGAGGAAGGACAGCACCATGCTGACCGGCACCGTCATCAGCACGAACTGGAGACCGCGCAGCACCGCGTCCCAGAACTTGTCGTCCACCAGCACGTCGTGGAAGTTCTTCCACCCCACGAACTCGGAGTCCGTGTAGAAGCTCCAGTCGAAGAAGCTCAGGTACACCGCCTGGATCGCGGGCCAGAGCACGAAGATGCTCAGCAGGATCAGCACCGGGGCCAGCATGATGTAGGCCATGGAGGTGTCCTGACGGCGGCTGGGGTGCACTCGTCGGCGGGATGCGGCCGGTGCGCTGATCGCCATGGGTCTCCTCCCTCCTCGCCCCGGCTCAGGCGTCCATCTCGGCGCGGATCTCCGC
This sequence comes from Brachybacterium sacelli, assembly GCF_017876545.1. Taxonomy (NCBI): domain Bacteria; kingdom Bacillati; phylum Actinomycetota; class Actinomycetes; order Micrococcales; family Dermabacteraceae; genus Brachybacterium; species Brachybacterium sacelli. The sequence continues at coordinate 1,786,150 of NZ_JAGIOD010000001.1, forward strand.
CAGACCCTCGCGGTCGATGATCTTCTGGATCTCCTTCTGCGCGGTGCTGAGCGCCTCGGCGGGGGAGACCTCGCCGAGCATCCCGGCCTGGAGGGCGTCGCCCATCGCGAGATTGATGTCCCAGGGATACTGCGCCTCGGGGATGCAGTGCGGGACGACGTCCTCGAACACGACCTCGGACCACGGGGCGTCCGCGGCGGCCGGATCGGCGCCGACGACCTCGGCGACCTCCTCGCGGGCCGGGGCCTTGGTGAACTGGGTGTCCACGAAGAAGGGCCCCAGCACCTCGGGGTCCCCGCCCAGCGCCCAGCTGATGAAGCGGGCTGTGGCCTCGGGCTCCTTCGCCTTCGCGTCGACCACCCATTTCATGTTGCCGATGGTGGAGATCGAGTGCGTCAGGTCGCCGTCGTTCTGCACCCAGGGGGCCACCCCGGTCACGGAGGCCACCTCGGGATAGTCGGCCCCCAGCTCGGACATGCCCCAGGACCCCTGCGACATCATCGCCACCTTCTTCTCGCCGAATGCCTGCGCGGAGTTCCCGCCGCCGAGGGGCTGCCGCGGGATCCACCCCTCGTCCTGGAGGGTCTTGTAGAAGGTGATGAGGTCCTCGTACTTCGCGTCCTCGGCGTCGGCCGTGGACCAGTCCTCGGAGATCGGAAGGTGGCCGGCCACGTGCATCTGCGCAGCGACGGTGGTCCAGCCGAAGGTGTCGGAATCCACGGCCGTGTTCAGCGGGAACTCCCCGTTGCCCATCACGGAGGCGAGCGCCTCGCAGGCGTCGTACATCGCCTCCCACGAGGTCGGCGGCGCCTCGGGGTCCAGGCCCGCCTGCTCGAACAGGTCCCGGTTCCAGTACAGAGTCATCTGCGGTTCGACGAGCAGGGGGAAGCCGTAGAACTGCCCCTGGTACTGGGAGATCTCCTTCGCAGGGTCCGTGACGCCGGCGAGGAGGTCGGGTTCGAGGAGGTCGTCCAACGGCATCAGCAGCCCGGTGCGGGCGGCGGTGTCGAGCCGGCCGGCCTGGATGTAGAGATCCGGGGCGGTGCCGGCGGCCTGCGCCGCCTTGAGCTTCTGGTCCCAGGCGTCGGCGGGGACCACCTGGTAGTTGAGGTAGATGTCCTCCTGGGCGGCGTTGAAGTCCTCGACGATCTTCTCGTACCAGGCATTCTCGGGAGTCGTGAACACGTTTCCCCAGAACTCGACCGGGGTGCGGCCCTCGGCGGCCGGGTCCTCGGCCTGCTGGCCCGGGGTCCCGCTGCCGCAGGCGGCGAGGCCGGCGGCGGTGGCGGAGGCTGCTGCTGCGGAGAGGAGGGTACGGCGCTTCATGATGCTGCTCCTGAGGTCGGTCGTGCCGGATCGGAGAACTGCCGGGTCAGCTCCCTGGAGCGCGGGGCGTCGGGCATCGATGCCTGATCGTGGCCGCGGGCATCGGGATCGGTCCGCGGCGGCGCCGTCGTCGTCGAGGGTGCTGGGGTGGATCGGTCGATCTCTGGCGAGAAGACTCCATCGCCCCCGCCAGTAATCGATTACGCGTCAAGGTAGCCCGGGGGTGCCGGGGTGTCAACGCTCCCGAGCACTGGCGCAGGTCACGATTCGGTAAGGGGAGCGGGCGGGCGCGAGCGGGTCTACGGTGGCCGCAGCAGGGCGCGCAGAGCGAGCGGGAGGCGAGGACGCATGGGCTCCAGGACGACGACGCTGGCGGTCGCCGGGGCGACGGGGACGCTCGGGCACTCCGTGGTCGAGGCGGCCCGCCGGGACGGGCACGAGGTCCGCGAGATCGCGCGCTCCCGCAGGATCGACGTGCTCACGGGGGAGGGGCTCGAGGCCGCACTGTCCGGGGTCGACGCGCTCGTCGAGTGCCTCAAGCCGCCGCAGCTCGACGACACCGCCGGGCCGTGGTTCCAGGCGGCGGCGCGGAACCTGGGGGAGCATGCCGCGGCCGCTGGGGTGGCGCGCACCGTGGCGATCTCGATCGTCGGCATCGACCGGATGCTGGACTACGGCTTCTACCGCGCCCAGCTCCTCCACGAGGACGCGGTGCGGACGCACTGCCCGGGCGCGGTGCTGGTGCGGGCCACGCAGTTCCACGACTTCGTCGGCTCGAAGCTGCGCCGGGCCGGCGACCACTACGAGGTCATGGACGTGCCCTCGCAGAGCGTGGACACCCCCGCCGTCGCCGAACTGCTGCTCGTCCAGGCCCTGGCCGCGGACCCCGAGCCGCTCGCCCAGATCGCCGGGCCGCGCGAGGAGAACACCCTCGCGCAGGCCCGGCGGCTGCTCGCGGTGCGCGGGGACGACACCCCCGTGGTGGGCGTGGCGGCGAGCGAGTCCATGCGGCGCGGCGGGATGCTGCCGGGCCCGGAGGCGATCCTCGCGGGCCCGACGTACGACGAGTGGCTCGCGGCTACTTGAACCCGGCGGACTTGATCGACTCCACGATCTGACGCTGGAAGAAGAAGAAGATCAGCAGCGTCGGCATCGCCGCGACGGTCGCCGCTGCGAGCACGTAGTTCCAGTCCGCGGCGTACTGCTGCTGGAAGGTGGCGATTCCCAGCTGGACCACCCGCAGGTTCGGGTCCGAGGTGATCGTCAGCGGCCAGACGAAGGAGTTCCAGTTGGTGAGGAAGAAGAACACCGTCAGGGCCGAGAGGATCGGCCGGCTCAGCGGCAGGATGATGCTGCGGTAGATCCGCCAGTAGCTCGCGCCGTCCACCAGCGCCGCCTCCTCGAGCTCCCCCGGCAGCGAGACGTAGAACTGTCGCAGCAGGAAGATGCCGAAGGCGTTGAAGATCGCCGGCACGATCAGGCCCGCGTAGGAGTCCACCATTCCCAGGGTCCGCACCACCACGAAGGTGGGGATCAGGATCACCGGCAGGCTCACCAGCATGGTCGAGAAGATCAGCAGGAAGATCGTCTCGCGCCCGGGGAACCGCAGCCGCGCCAGCGCATAGGCGGCCATGGAATGGAACCACAGCGCCAGCACCGTCACCGCGGCCGAGACCACGAAGCTGTTGAACATGTACCGCAGGAAGGGCACCTGCGTGAACACGTAGGCGAAGTTCTCCAGCGTCGGCTCCGAGGGCAGGATCGCCGAGCCGTTGACCTCGGTGGCGGGCTTGAAGGCGCCGGTGATCATCCACACCAGCGGGAAGATCGTCGCCAGCGCCAGGACGATGCCCAGCGCCAGCAGCGCGACCTTCTGAGGGGTCCACCGGGTGCGCCTGCGGGGTCGCAGTGCGGTCATTCGAAACGACCTCCCTTGGTCAGGGCGAACATCGCCAGGGACCAGGCGAGCATCGCCACGACCAGCACCGAGCCGACGGCGGCGGCATACCCGAGCTCCCCGAACAGGAACGCCTGCTCGTAGATGTAGAAGATGAGCAGCGAGGTGGCGCCCGCGGGGCCGCCGCCGGTGAGCACGAAGATCAGGTCCAGCCCACCGGTCATCACCGCGACCGTCGCGGTGACCAGGACGAAGAAGCTCGTCGGCCGCAGCAGCGGCAGCGTGATCCGGCGGAATCGCTGCCAGGCGCTCGCTCCGTCGATCCGGGCGGCCTCGTAGTACTCACCGGGGATGTCCTGCAGCCCGGCCAGGAAGATGATCATGTAGTAGCCCATCTGGAACCACACCGTCACCAGCACCACCGTGCCGAGGGCGAGCGACGGTTCGCCCAGCGGCGAGATGCCCTCGAAGCCGAGCAGGCCCAGCAGCCGGCTGAGGATGCCGACACGGTCGGCCAGCATGAACTGCCAGACCATGGCCACCACCACGAGGCTGACCACGTAGGGGACGAACAGCGCGGAACGGATCAGTCCGATGAAGGGGAGCTTCTGCTGCACCAGCAGCGCCAGGGCCAGCCCGATCACGAAGATCAGAGGCACCACCGCCACCAGGTAGATCAAGGTGATGCGCACGCTGGACCAGAACTGCGGGTCCCCGACCATGCGCACGTAGTTGTCGATGCCGATGAACTCGAAGGAGCCGAAGCCGTCTACCCGGAAGAAGCCCAGGATGATCGCGAGCACCATCGGGACGGCGACGAAGACCAGCAGGCCCAGGGTGTCCGGCAGCAGGAACCAGAAGGCCGCGCGCCGTTCGCGACGCATCCGGTCGGAGCCGGCGCGGGTGCCCGCGGTGCGGGAGAGTTCGACCGTCCTCACAGCAGCGGCCCTCCTTCGTAGGTCTCCAGATAGCTCTCGAGGGCTCCCTGGGCGACCTCGGCCTGCTCGGCGGGGTCGGCGCCGCCCAGCATGGTGGACTGGATCGCGTTGGAGACGGCCTTGTAGATGACGGGCGGGAAGCGCGGCTCGGCGCGGCCGACGGGCAGGATCTCGTCGCGGAACTGCTGCAGGATCGGGTTCTCGAAGGCGCCGTCGTTCCCGATCGCCTCGGTGACCGAGGCGCGGGCGGGGATGTTCCCCTTGGCGACCCCGTTCCACTCGACGCCGGCGTCGATCGATTCCTGGCTCATCGAGCCCATCACCTCGACCGTGAACCGGGCAGCGGCCTCGGGGTCCTTGCCGCGGGCGTTGACGCACCAGGCCCAGCCGCCCAGGCAGGTGACCGGGTCGCGACCCGGCGGGGCGGGCAGGTTGAACACGCCGTACTCGTAGTCCGGGGCGTTCTGGCTCAGGGCCGCCACGTCGAAGATCCCGCCCTGCCACATGGCGGCGTAGCCGCCGGTCATCGCGCTGACGATGTCGCCGTTGGCAGGTCGGGTGCGGGGCGCCGCCCCGGTCGCGATGGCGTCCTGGAACAGCTGCAGGGCCTGGACCGCTCCCTCGCTGTCGAAGACCGGGCGCTGGGTGTCGGTGTCGATGACGTCGGCGCCGGTCTGCCACAGCCAGGGGTAGAAGGTGAAGTTCTGGTAGTAGCCGGGCAGGGTCTCGAACACCAGCCCCGCCCGTTCACCGCCGGTCATCCGCCGCCCGAGCTCGAGCATCTGCTCCCACGTGGTGGGCAGGTCGGCCTCGGACAGTCCCTGCTTCTCGAAAGCGGCGACGTCGTAGAAGATCGCCAGCGGCTCCTGCTCCATCGGCAGCCCGTAGACGTGACCGTCGACGGTGCGGGTGGCCAGCGCCTGAGGGGAGAAGTCGTCGATCGCCTCCTGCTCCATGTACGGCGTGAGGTCCTCGAGCACCCCGCCGTTGTAGTAGCGCAGGAAGTCGCCGGGGGAGATGAGGAAGATGTCCGGGCCCGCGCCGGAGGCGAAGGCGGTGATCAGCCGGGTGTTGGTGGGGTCGGTGTAGCCCGGGATGTAGACCGGGTCGATGGGGCGCCCGCCCGCTTCCTCCCAGCGGCGGATCATGCTCAGGAACCACTCGCTCTGGGCCAGCAGGTTCGGGTCCTGCTGGGCGACGGGGGCGTAGAACTGCCAGAACTGGAGAGGATCGGCGCTGCCGCCGGCGGAGCAGCCGGCGAGGGCTGAGGCGGCGCCGACGCCGCCGAGGGTCGCGGCACCGGCGCGCAGCAGGTCTCGCCTGCCCAGACCGGTGGGTCCGCTGGAGGGGTGGGGTCTCATGCTCACTTCCCGCGACATCGAGGGGCAAGGGGCCAGTAATCGATTTACCGGAACCGTACGAGGTCGACCGTGCGGAGTCAACCATGCGCCATGATCCGAGGCGTCCGGACACGCCTCGCCGGCATGGCATCAGCCCTGACGCCTGCAGGTAACCCCCACGTCGGGCACCGATCTGCGGGGCGTCGGGCGCCGCTCGCCGGGCATGTTGACGGCCCGCCTCCGGTTCCGTAAGGTGCCGGTAAACGTTTCCTGATCATCGTCGATCTCCTTCAGGGGGTACCCCGTGAGTCGTCCTGCCCGTCCCCTCGCCTCGCTCGCCGCACTGCGCCCCGTGCAGACCCGCTCCATCAGTCCCGAGAACTTCGACGGTGCCGTCGGCGGGGGTGGGCGCGCCACCGAGGGCACCGGCGCCGAGGCCGCCCGCGACCTCGGCCAGGGGTGGAAGGTCTCGCCCAGCGTCGACGTGAAGGCGGGGGAGACCTTCACCCTCGCGGACATCGACTCCGCCGGCGTGATCACCCATATCTGGATCACCACCCACACCGACCACTGGCGCCAGCTGGTGGTGCGCGCTTACTGGGACGGCGCCGAGGAGCCGGCCGTCGAGGTGCCCTACGGCGACTTCTTCGCCAGCGGCTGGGGGGTGTTCTCCCAGGTCGACTCCCAGATGGTCGCTGCGAACCCGCACGGCGGCTTCAACTCCTACTGGCCGATGCCGTTCCGCGAGGGTGCCCGCCTCACCCTTGAGAACACCTCCGACACCGACGCCCGCGTCTACTACCAGGTGACCTACGAGCTGGGCGGCGACCACAGCGAGGACGCCTACTTCCACGCCCAGTGGCGCCGGTCGAACCCGCTGCCCGAGGCGACCGAGCACGTGCTGCTCGAGGGCATCGAGGGTCAGGGCCAGTACGTCGGCACCTACCTGGCCTGGGGCGTGAACTCCAACGGCTGGTGGGGCGAGGGCGAGATCAAGTTCTACCTCGACGACGACCGGCCGGACGGCGGCTTCCCCACCATCGCGGGGACCGGCACCGAGGACTACTTCGGCGGGGCCTGGAACTTCGACGTCCCGGGCGAGGGATACACCGCCTTCTCCACCCCGTACCTCGGCATGCCGCAGGTGATCCGGCCCGACGGGCTCTACGTCGCCCAGCAGCGCTTCGGGATGTACCGCTGGCACGTGGCCGATCCGATCCACTTCTCCACCGGTCTGCCGCGCGTGGACATCCAGGCGCTGGGCTGGAAGAGCGCCGGGCGCTACCTGCCGCTGCGCGACGACATCGCCTCCACCGCGATCTTCTACCTCGACCGGCCCGCGACCACGCGGCCCGCGGCGCCGACCTTCGACTCGATGGAGATCCACCTCGGCACCGGGCCCGGCCCCCACAGCCCCGTCGGCCCCGCGCAGCGCTGACCCCACGCCACCCGTCACGACCAGGGAGTACCCATGACCGCCACCGTCCCGTACCAGATGCCCGCGGCGCGCGAGAGCGCGACCGCCCCCGCCAGGACCGTCTACCTCATCCCCAGCGGCGACCTCCGCGAGAGCGCGAACGTCCCCGCCTGGCCCTTCCAGCAGGAGCTCGAGCGGATCGTCACCGACGCCGTCGAGGCGACGGGCTGGACGGTGCAGCGCGGATTCGCGCCCGACCCCGAGCTCGGCCACGGCTTCATCCGCTCCCAGCGCATGGGCCTGGAGGTGTTCAAGGACATCCCGGCCGACGCCCCGCTGATCGTCGCCACGGCCAACTGGCAGTACAGCCACCACGTGCTCGCGGGGCTGCGCACCCACCGCGGCCCGATCCTCACGGTCGCGAACTTCGCCCCCGAGTGGCCGGGCCTGGTGGGTCTGCTGAACCTCAACGGCGGCCTGACCAAGATGAACCGCGAGTACTCCACGCTGTGGACCGTGGACGGCAGCGACGACTACTTCCGCGAGGGTCTGGCCACGTGGATCGAGACCGGGACCCTCACCCACGACGCGTCCCACGTGCGCCCCCTGCCGCATCTGCCGGGCACCGCCGAGGTCGAGCTCGGCCGGGCCCTGGCCGACCAGCTGCTGGACGACAAGGCCATCATCGGGATCTTCGACGAGGGCTGCATGGGCATGTATAACGCGATCATCGACGACGAGATGCTGAACCCCCTGGGCATCTACAAGGAGCGGCTCTCGCAGTCCGCCCTGTGGGCCGAGATGCAGACCGTCACGGACGAGGAGGCCGACGCCGTCGGGACCTGGCTGACGGAGGCCGGGATGACCTTCCGCCTCGGCACCGACGAGGCCACCGAGCTCACCGAGGCCCAGCTGCGCAGCCAGTACGCGATGTACATCGCCGCACTGCGCCTCAGCGACGACTTCGGCCTGGACGCCGTGGGCATCCAGTACCAGCAGGGCCTCAAGGACGTCACCGCCGCCTCCGACCTCGTCGAGGGGCTGCTGAACAACGTCCAGCGCCCGCCGGTGACCAGCCGTGACGGCTCCCGCGTGCTGTGGGAGGGCGAGGCGCTGCCGAACTTCAACGAGGTCGACGAGGGGGTCGCTGTCGACGCCCTGGTCACCAACCGGCTCTGGACCGCCATGGGCATGGACCCCGCCACCACGCTGCACGACGTGCGCTGGGGCGAGGAGTTCGACGGTCGGTTCGTGTGGGTCTACGAGATCTCCGGCTCCGTCCCGCCCAGCCACTTCGCGGGCGGCTACGCCGACGCCGAGGGCTGGCGCCAGGGCCCGGAGTTCTTCCCGGCGGGCGGCTCCACCCTCAACGGTGTCTCCAAGCCGGGCGAGATCGTCTGGTCGCGCGTGTACGTCGCCGACGGGGCCCTGCACGTCGACATCGGCCGCGGCAGCGTCGTCGAGCTGCCCGAGGAGGAGACCCGTCGCCGCAAGGAGTCCACCAACCCGGAGTGGCCGATCGCGCACGTCGTGCTGCACGGCGTGAGCCGTGACCAGTTCATGGGACGGCACAAGGCCAACCACGCCCAGCTCGTCTACGCTGATGATGCGGCGACGGCCGACCGGGCGCTGACGGCCAAGGCCGCGCTGTTCCACCGTCTCGGTGTGACCGTGCACCTGTGCGGCGACGCCGTGATCGTCGAGGACTGAGCGACGACCAACACCGTACTGAGAGGGGAGAGGCCCATGGTGTCGCCGAGGCCCACCATCATGGACGTGGCGCGCACCGCGGGGGTCTCCTCGGCGACGGTCTCCCGCGTCATCAACGGCGCCTCGACCGTCGACAAGGAGATGTCGCGACGGGTGCGGGCCGCGGTGCGGTCGACGGGGTACGTCCCCAACGCCATGGGCCGCTCCCTGCGCCGTGGCGGGACCTCGCAGATCGCGGTGGTCGCCCCCGACGCCGAGAACCCGTACTTCACGCAGATCATCAGCGAGGTCGAGCGGATCGCCCGCGGGGACCACTACTCGGTGACCGTCGCCCACACCGAGGACGATCTCGACATCGAGCGGGACTGCTTCGCCCAGCTGGTGGGCCGCCATGTCTCCGGGGTGCTGCTGGTCCCGGTCCACAGCACCCACACCGACCTGTCCCTGCTCACCGAGGCCGGGATCCCGGTGGTGCTGGTGGACCGCTGGATCGAAGGTGCCGGGACGGACCTGGTCGCGACCGACAACCTCGACGCGGGACGGCAGGCCGCCCGGCATCTGCACGCACGCGGGTTCCGGGCACCGGCCGTGATCGCCGGGCCCTCGCAGCTGCGTACCACCGAGGACCGCGTCACCGGCTACCGCACCGCCTGGCGCGAGCTCGGGGTGCCGGTCGACGACTCCGCCATCGCCCGCGGCGACCTGCACGTCGACTCCGGACGAGCGATGATGACGCAGATCCTCGAGGCCGGCGAGGCCGACTGCGTCTACGTCACCAACAACCGCATGTCCGCCGGCGCCTTCGAAGCGATGCGCGGCGTCGAGGACGCGCCCGCGCTGCTGGCCACCGACGACGACCTGTGGACCCGCCTCGTCACCCCGTCGGTCTCCGTGGTCCACCAGCCGGTGCGGGCCACCAGCCGCGCCGCCGCCCGCATGCTCGGCCAGCGGATGGCGAACCCCGACGAGGAGCCCTCCACGACGCTGCTGCGCTCGCGGATCATCGAGCGCGAGTCGACCCTGCCGCGCTGAACAGATCTCGACGGGACCTGATCCCGAGGGATCAGGGTTCTGTCCATGCCCCTCGCGGTGATGAGACGGCAGGTCACGAAAAGGTCTCGTCGCTGCCCGGGGAAGCATCCCGTGCCCGCTCCTTCCTACTGTTCCGGTGTCCCCAACAGGCTCACCTCAGCCTGCCCCCGCCGGAACGGAGCCCCTGCCGTGAGCATTGACGCCGAACCCATCCCCGATGCCCCCGGAGTCTCCACCGACGCGCGTTCCAGCACCGACGAGAGCCTCGAGGACTACACCCTGCGCTTCGCCCCGCGCTCGTACCGCACATGGGGCCCCGGAGTGGTCGCCACCAGCGCCTTGGGTGGCATCGCCTACCTCGCGGACTTCTCCATCGGGGCGAACATCGGTCTGACCCACGGCACGCTCAACGGCATCATCGGCATCCTCGTCGCCGCTGCGGTCATCTTCCTCAGCGGGTTCCCGCTGGCCTACTACGCGGCCCGCTACAACCTCGACCTGGACCTCATCACCCGGGGCGCCGGATTCGGGTACTACGGCTCGGTCATCACCAACGTCATCTTCGCGTCGTTCACCTTCATCCTCTTCGCGCTCGAGGGTTCGATCATGGCCCAGGGCCTCTTCCTGGGCCTGGGGATCCCGCGCTGGATCGGGTACTTGATATCGACGCTGCTGATCTTCCCGCTGGTCATCTATGGCATGAAGACGCTGGCGAAACTGCAGGTCGCCACCACCCCGGTGTGGTTGATCCTCATGGTCATCCCTGTCGTCTACCTCGTGCTCTCCCACCCCGAGTCGGTCCAGAACTTCTTCGCGCACACCGGGGAGGGCGGCGGGGGCGTCAGTTTCGCCTCCGCGATGCTCGCCGCGGGTGTCTGCCTGTCGCTCATCGCGCAGATCGCCGAGCAGATCGATTACCTGCGGTTCATGCCGCCTCGCACCGAGAAGAATCGGCGCACCTGGTGGGCGGCGACGATCCTGGGTGGACCCGGCTGGGTGCTGTTCGGGGCCACCAAACAGATCCTCGGCATGTTCCTGGCGATCTACCTGGTCTCCACCGTGCCCGGGGCCCGCGAGTTCGCCAACGAGCCCGTCCAGCAGTTCCTGGTCACCTACGAGCAGCTCATGCCGGCCTGGCTGGCCCTCGCGCTCGCCGTGGTCCTCGTGGTCATCTCGCAGGTGAAGATCAACGTCACCAACGCCTACTCCGGGTCGCTGGCCTGGACCAACGCCTACACCCGCGTCACCCGCCGCTATCCCGGACGCCTGGTGTTCCTCGCCGTGAACCTGGGTATCGCCCTGGTGCTGATGGAGGCGAACATGTTCGACTTCCTCAACGGGATCCTCAGCTTCTACGCGAATCTGGCCATGTCCTGGATCTGCGTGGTGGCCACGGACATCGTCCTGAACAAGCACCTGCTGAAGCTCTCCCCGACGAAGCCCGAGTTCCGCCGCGGCATGCTCTACGACTGGAACCCGGTGGGTCTCGTGGCGATGGCGCTGTCCGGCGGCATCTCCATCGCGATCTACTTCGGTGCCTTCGGCGCCGGCATCCAGCCGTACTCCCCGCTGTTCGCCGTCGGCATCGCCGTGGTCGCCACCCCGCTCATGGCCGTCATCACCCAGGGCCGCTACTACCTGCGTCGCATCGACGACGGCATCGACCTGCCGATGTACGACGAGCACGGCAACCCCTCGGGCGAGACCCTGCGCTGCTGCGTCACCGGCCTGGAGTTCGAGCGACCCGACATGATCGCCTCCGCGAAGCCCGGACCGAGCGGGGAGAAGCAGTACCTCAGCTCCCTGGCCCTGGCCACCGACCGCACGGGCGAGCACGTGCTCCCCAAGGAATGATCCATGCGCTTCACGCCCGGTGACACCGAGAAGCTGATGCTGTCCGTCGCAGGGATGGTGGCCCGCGACCGCTTCGAGCGCGGCGTGCGGCTGAACCACCCTGAGGCGGTGGCCCTGCTGTCCACCTGGGTGATCGAGCGCGCCCGGGACGGCCACACCGTCGATGAGCTGATGGTGACGGGCCGCGAGGTGCTGCGCCGCGACCAGGTCATGGAGGACGTGCCGGCCCTGCTGGCCGACGTGCAGGTCGAGGCCACCTTCCCGGACGGTCGCAAACTCGTCACGCTCCACCACCCGATCGACTGAGAGGACCCCATGTCCGTAGGAGACGACGAGAGGCCGGGACCCGGCGCGATCCGGGTGCGCCCCGGCGACCGTGTGCTCAACACGCGTGAGCGGGCGGAGGACCACCTCGTGCTGGTCCTCGAGAACACCGGGGACCGGCCCATCCAGATCGGATCGCACATCCATCTGCCCCACGTGAATCCGGCCCTCGCCCTGGACCGTGAGGCGGCAGAGGGTTTCCGTCTCGACATCCCCGCCGGCACCTCGATGCGGTTCGAGCCGGGTGCCTCGCGAGAGCTGCCGCTGGTGCGCCTCGGTGGCGCTGCGCGCGTTCCCGGCATCCAGATCAGGGAGGCCTGAGCGCAGATGGCAGTGATCGGCTCCGCGCGCTACGCCGCGCTCTACGGCCCCACCACGGGCGACCAGGTCCGGCTCGGGGACACCGACCTGTGGATCGAGGTCGAGGAGGATCGCACCTTCGGTGGCGAGGAGGCCGTCTTCGGCGGCGGCAAGTCGATCCGCGAATCCATGGGTCAGGGAACGACCACCCGCACCGAGGGCGCTCCGGACACAGTCATCACCAACGCGATCATCCTGGACTGGTGGGGCGTGGTCCGGGCCGACGTCGGCCTGCGCGACGGGCGCATCGTCGCCCTCGGCAAGGCCGGCAACCCTGACGTCTCCGACGGGATCCACCCCGACCTGCGGATCGGTCCGTCGACCGACATCATCGCCGGCGAGGGCAAGATTCTCACCGCCGGGGCCTTCGACACCCACGTGCACCTGCTCTCCCCGTCGCAGATCCACGAGGCCCTCGCCACCGGCATCACCACCGTCGGCGGGGGAGGGACCGGCCCGTCGGAGGGCAGCCGCGCCACCACAGCCACCCCGGGTGCCTGGCACCTCGGGACGATGCACAAGGCACTCGACCGTCTGCCTGTCAATGTGCTGCTGCTGGGCAAGGGCAATACCGTCAGCGTCGAGGGCCTCGCCGAGCAGGCGCTCGCGGGAGCCGCCGGCTACAAGGTCCACGAGGACTGGGGTGCCACGCCCGCCGCGATCGACGCCTCGCTGTGGGCGGCAGACGAGCACGGCCTGCAGGTCGCCCTGCATTCGGACTCCCTCAACGAGTCCGGCTTCGTCGAGTCCACGATCGCCGCGCTCGGCGGGCGCACGATCCACGCCTTCCACATCGAGGGCGCCGGCGGCGGGCACGCCCCGGACATCCTCGAGATCGCCTCCCTGCCCCATGTGTTGCCCGGGTCGACCAATCCGACGCTCCCGCACACCGTGAACACCGTGGCCGAGCACCTCGACATGCTCATGGTCTGCCACCACCTCAAGGCGTCCGTGCCCGAGGACCTCGCGTTCGCGGAGTCCCGCATCCGCGCCTCGACCATCGCCGCCGAGGACCTTCTGCACGATCTGGGCGCCCTCTCGGTCACGTCCTCCGATGCCCAGGCAATGGGCCGAATCGGCGAAGTCATCACCCGCACCTGGCAGGTCGCGCACGTCATGAAGGAGCGCGTCGGGTCCCTCGGCGGCACTTCGCCGGCGGACAACGAGCGCGCCCGACGCTACGTCGCGAAGTACACGATCAACCCTGCGATCGCGCACGGCGTCGACGCGCACATCGGCTCCGTCGAGGCGGGCAAGATGGCCGATCTGGTGCTGTGGGACCCGCGCTTCTTCGGGGTCCGGCCTTCTCTCGTGCTGAAGGGCGGCGCGATCGCCTGGGCCGCCCTCGGTGATCCGAACGCCTCGATCCCCACTCCGCAGCCCGTGCTCATGCGCTCGACGTTCGGGGACGCGATCGGCGCGGACCTCTCGGTCTCCTTCGTCGCCCCCTCCGCGATCGACGACGGGCTGCGCGAGCGTCTGGGCTTGCACCGGGAGCTCGTTCCCGTTGCTCCGACACGGAGGGTCACCAAGGCCGATATGCGCAACAACGACGCCCTGCCGCGGATCGACATCCGTGCGGACACCTTCGAGATCCGCATCGACGGCGAGCTCGTCGAGCCCCGCCCTGCCGGCGTCCTGCCGCTCGCCCAGCTCTACCAGATGTTCTGAGCCGCATGCCGACCACCCCAGCTTCGACCATCCCGGCTGCCTCCACGACGATCGCGATGCTGCTGGCGGACTCCCGCCTGCCCGCCGGTGCGCATGTCACCTCGAACGCTCTGGAGGCAGCACTGCGCGACGGGCTCGCGCCGTCGGCCGTCGCGGAGTACCTTGCCACCCGGATGCGCACCGTGGTCCCGGTCGAGGCGGGGACGGCGCTCGTGGCGCGGAAGGTCCCCCTCGACGCCGGTGGCGCACCCGATCCCGCGAAGGTGGAGCATCTGCGCGTCGAATGGGCCGCGCGCACACCGAGCAGGGCTCAGCGGGAGGTCGGCTCGGCCCTCGGGGACGGGCTGCGACGCCTCGCCGACGTGCTGTGGCCCGGGACCGTCCCCCCGCCGATGACCCGCCCCTGGCCTCGTCCGATCGTCCTGGGCCTGGTCGCGGCGACGGCGGGCCTCGGGGCCGAGGACCTCGTGCGCCTGGTCGCTTACGACGACGCGCAGACCGTCGCCGCGGCGCTGCTCAAGCTCGAACCCGACGACCCGCGCGGCGCGGCCGCTCTCGTGCTCGAGGCCTGCGCGCTCCTGGAACCCCGTGTGGCGCAACTCGCCGCGCTCGAGGACCCGACGGACATCCCGTGCGCCGGGGCACCCCTGACCGAGGGCTGGGCAGAGGCCCAGTCCGCACTGCCGAGGAGGCTATTTCGTGCCTGAGAACACCGTCCCATCATCTGTCGCCCCGCAGCGCTCGTTGCGACTGGGGATCGCCGGCCCTGTCGGCACCGGAAAGAGCTCGCTGATCGCGACGATCTGCCGCGCCCTGGCCGGTGAGATCCGCATCGGCGTGATCACCAACGACATCTACACCGACGAGGACGCCCGCTACCTGCGCTCGGCCGGGGTGCTCGATCCTGAGCGCATCCGGGCGGTCGAGACCGGTGCCTGCCCGCACACCGCGATCCGTGACGATGTCACCGCCAACCTCGCCGCCGTCGAGGAGCTCGAGGCAGACTTCGATCCGCTGGACCTGGTGCTGGTCGAGTCCGGGGGAGACAACCTCACCGCGACCTTCTCCCCGGCGCTCGTGGACGCACAGATCTTCGTGCTCGACGTCGCCGGCGGCGGCGACGTGGCCCGCAAGGGCGGGCCCGGCATCGGCCGCGCCGACCTGCTGGTGGTCAACAAGGTCGATCTCGCCCCCTACGTCGGCGTGGACCTCGCGCTGATGCTTGCCGACGCCACCGAGGCCCGGGAGGGCGGTCCGGTGCTGGGGGTATCGCGCGATCAGGAGGAGACCGTCGCGCAGCTGCGTGGCTGGGTGCTCGAGATCCTGGCCGCCCATACCGCGGGCACCCACGCCCCCCAGGACCCCGGGCCGATGGCCCCGCACTTCCATGTGGAGAACGAGGAGCACGACCACGATCGAACCCACTCGCACGACCACGTCCCCGCTGGATGACACGCATCGAGATCACGCGCGCAGAGCGCGGCCCGGTGCAGGTGTCGATCACCCCGGGGATGCTCCAGGCACGCCTCGTCGGGCGCCACGGGACCGGCGCCCACGTCGCGCTGGTCGCGGGCGGAGCGATGCTGGTCGGTGGTGACCACGTCGGCGTCGACGTCCACGTCGGGTCTGGGTGCGCCCTCGACCTGGAGGACGTCGGCGGGGCCGTCGCCTATCCGACGGAGAATGGGCGCAGCCGCTTCGACGTGCGCATCCGGGTGGACGACGGCGCGACCCTCGTGTGGCGCGCCCATCCCTTCGTGATCGCGGACGGCGCCGCCGTAGACCGCGACATGACGGTGGAGCTCGGGGCCGGGGCGGCGCTCTGCCTGCGCGAGACTCTCGTGCTGGGCCGCACCGGGGAGCGCGGTGGCGAGATCCGCAGCCGCCTGCGCGCCCGCAACACCGGAGGGTCCCCGCTGCACCTCGAGGACCTCGACCTCTCCGGCAGGCGTCCCGCCGTAGGCGTGGTCGGTGCCCACCGCGTTCTGGACTCAGTGATCCTGCTCGGCCGCCGCCCGACGGATCCGGTCGAGACCGACGGTCACCCGGCCCCCGTGGTGCTCCACCTGGAGGCACCCGGCGCGATCGCGCGCACGGTCGCGGACACCACCCACCGCACCGGCCTCGACGCGGTGTTCACCCAGTGGTCGGAGAAGACGTCATGACCGGCAGTGTTCGGCTGAGCCGTCGGTGTCCCGATCGCGGAGTCCGCCCCGTGAACAAGCGCCATCGGTATACGCTTGCCGGATGAGCGCACCCACCCGCCGCATCGGATCCCTGATCGTCTCCGCCCTCGGAATGGGCGCCATGCCCCTGTCCCAGGGGCGCGGGGAGCCCGCCCCGCACGATCGGGCGATGGCCACGATCCACGCCACCCTCGACGCCGGCATCACCTTCCTCGACACCGCGGACATCTACGCCCCCAGCTGGGACACCATGGGGCACAACGAGAAGCTCGTCGCCGAGGGGCTGCGCACCTGGGACGGCGACCGCTCCTCCGTCGTGGTGGCCACCAAGGGCGGCATCACCCGCTCCGAGCAGGGGCCCAGCCGGGACGGCTCCGCCGCCTACCTGCGCTCCGCGCTCGAGAAGTCGCTGACGGAGCTCGGCACCGACGTGGTCGACCTCTACTACTGGCACCGCCCGGACCGCAGCATCCGCTACGCCGAGGGCGTCGAGGCGCTGGCCGCGCTGAAGGAGGAGGGTCTGATCCGGGAGATCGGCATCTCCAACGCGAACGTCGAGGAGATCGACGTGGCGCGCGAGGTGCTCGGCGAGGGCGGTCTCGCCGCCGTGCAGAACGAGTTCTCGCCCGCCTTCTTCCACACCAGCCTGCGCGAGCTGCGCCATTGCGCCGAGCACGGAATCGCCTTCGTGCCCTGGTCACCGCTCGGCGGCACCGGTGGTGGAGCGAGCGCCGTGGGGGAGCGGTTCCCCCGGATCCAGCGCATCGCCGACGCCCACGGAGCGAGCGCTCAGCAGGTGGTCCTCGCCTGGGAGCTGTCCCTGGGTGATCACGTCGTCCCGATTCCGGGCGCCAGCCGCCCCGAGTCGATCACAGACTCGGCGCGCGCGTTGACGTTGGAGCTCACCAGCGAGGAGCTCGAGGAGCTGAACCGGATCATCGCCTGAGGACCCCTCACCCGGCCCCGGAGGGTGAGCGATAACGCGTTGCCCTCCGCTGCGTGACGGGCGTAGTTTGTCGGCGTCCATGACAGGAGAGGAGATCAGCATGCTGACCACGCATGCAGGAAATGGGGCGGCCGGCTCGGCCTGCTCGGTGTGACCCCGGCGTGCCCGCACGCCGCCACGACACCTTCCTGACCCTCTTCCGCGCGCCGTGACCCCCGCCAGCAGCGGGGCGCTGCCGCGCGCCCGTCGTGAGGACACACCCCATGAGACCCCTGACCGACGATCAGATCCGCAGCTCCTTCGTCAACGCCAGCAAGGGCGACGCCAAGCGCGCCGTGCTCCCGGACCTCGCCGCCGTGGCGTGGGACGAACTGGACTACCTCGGCTGGCAGGACGCCCGCCGGCCGCTGCTGCACTACGCAGCCCTCGAGGTCGACGACGAGGTCGTCTGCCTGCTGCTGCGCGGCACCGGGACCACGTCGAACCGCAAGATGATGTGCGCCTGGTGCGAGGACATCATCGACGGCGTCCACGCGGTCTCGTTCGCCGCCCCGCGAGGCGGCGCCGGCGGACGGCGCGGCAACACCATCGGCACCTCGCTGTGCGCCGACTTCCGCTGCTCGAAGAACGTGCGGCGGGCGCCGACGGCGTTCGAGATGCAGACGGAGGACGAGGCGCTGATCGCCTATCACCGGGACCTGCGGATCGAGGGGCTGCGCGAGCGTTCCGTCGCCTTCGCCCGCGCCGTGATGGCCGGCTGACCCGCGGCCGGTCAGCTCAGCTCGACCACGGCGTCGGCCCGCCCCCTGGTGGCCGCTACCAGGCGGGCGTTGGTCTCGTCGGGCCCCAGCGCCCACTCGCGTGCCTGCGGCGGCGTCTTGCCGAAGCACTCGTGGCGGGCGATCAGGCGCCGGTGGCGCAGCGGTTCGGGCACCTCGACGAACCAGCGGGCATCGAGCATCGCGGGCACCTGGGCGAAGGCCCCGTCGTCGGCCAGCAGATAGTTGCCCTCGGTGATCACCAGCGGCACGTCGCCGGGCACCTCGATCGCGCCCGCGATCGGCTGCTCGAGCTCTCGCTCGAACATCGGTGCCCACACCGGGGGGTCCTGCGGGCGGGCGGTGCGCAGCCGCTGCAGCAGCGCCACGTAGCCGGCCGCGTCGAAGGTGTCCGGGGCCCCCTTGCGCTCGAGCCGTCCCAGGCGCCCCAGGGCCACGTCCGCCAGGTGGAAGCCGTCCATCGGCACCACGGTGCAGGAGCCGACAGGGAGGCGCTCGACCAGCAGCTGGGTGAGCGTGGACTTCCCCGCCCCGGGGGCGCCCGCGATCCCCAGCAACCGCCGGCCGCCCTCCCGCAGCGCCGCATCGAGCAGCACCCGCGCCGCGTCGAGCGCCGCCTCAGCGTGCATGCTCATGCAGGCGCACCTCGATGACCTCGCCCCGCAGCGGCAGGTGCATGAGGATCCGGTCGGGGGTCATGCCGGCGGCGGTCAGCGCCTGCGAGTAGGTGGACATCTGCCCCAGGTACTCGCGGCGCACATGGCCCACCGGGTCGTCCCCGGGATAGGACTTGTGGTCCACCAGCACGATCGCCCCGTCGGGACGGCGCAGCAGGGTGTCGATCCACCCCTCCATGACCTGGGCGTCCTCGTTCCACCAGGTGATCGGCTGCTCGGTGAGCTGCTCGGATCCGGGGAAATGAGCGTCGAGATGGTCCAGCCACGCCTGCCCGGCGCCGAGCAGCGCCTCGGTTCCGAGGCCACGCTCCACGCTCCACCGCTGCACCAGGGAATGCGCCGCGAGCTCCCGCTGCGACGCATCGAGCGCCCGCAGCGGGAGCGCGAGATACCCGTGCACGGCCTCACCCACGCGCTCCCAGCCCTGGCCCCCGTGCTCCACGAGAGGTGCGCCGATCCGCACCGGTGCCAGCACGTCGCCGAGCTCCTGCCCGGACGCGACGGAGGAGGCCTGGAAACGGGCTGACGTCACCGTGGCCGAGAGCCGGCGTCCCGGCGGCAGATCGGAGGCCGCGAGCCGCGAGCGCCCGGAGTCGTAGGACTCGTCCGCGGGAGCCAGCGTGCGCAGGGTGCGGATCCGGGCGGGCAGATCCGCGCCGCCGGCGACGCGGATCCGCGAGGCGCCACCCTCCCAGCTCAGCAGCGGTTCGGGGTCCTCGTCGGAGGTGCCTCGGGCAGGGGCGACGAGCGCGTCGAGCACCGGAGCCCGACCGTCGCCCGCGAGCACGGTGATGTCCTTCGCGCGGGTGAGGGCGACGTACTGCAGGCGGCCGGACTCCTCGCGCTCGGCGACGGCGCGGCGCCGGGCGTGCTCGGCCTCGCCGAGCGTGTCCTGCAGCGGCGCGAAGCGGGGCAGCACGGCGGGCCAGTAGCGAGCCGAGCGACCGGCCAGCGGCTGGGTGACGTCGAGCCGCGGCGCCGGGACGATGAAGGATCCGGAGGTCTGGGAGCGCTCCTTCGGATCCGGCTCGAACAGCACCACGACCCGGGACCACTCCAGGCCCTTGGCGTTGTGGATCGTGCCCACCCAGACGGTGTCCGGCAGGCCCTCCAGGTCGGGGCCGCGATCCAGGGCATCGAGCTCCCCGCGCAGCCCGGTCAGCGTGATGGGCGCGGAGGCGGCCCGCGCGCGATCGGCGTAGTCCGCGGCGACCCTGCGCAGCGCGTCGAGGGTACGCAGACGCTGCTCCGGATCGGACCAGGCGCGGATCCTCTCCGGCAGGTCGACGGCGTCCACCAGCGCGGTGATCATCTCGACCGGGGTCAGCGCCAGGCACTCCTCGCGCAGGGCCCGCAGCTCATCGAGCGCCGGATCGCGCCACCAGCTCTCGAACACCTCCTCCCTGCCGGCCCGGTCGGCCGCGGCGGCGAGCTGCTGGAACCACTGGCCGTGCGCCCGGTGATCGGGCAGCAGGTCCACCAGCTCGGTGAGGGCGAGGGTGTCGCGCCGGTCCAGGGCGACGGCGAGGCCGGCCCGCACGATCCGTCCTTCGCGGGAGGCCAGCACCGGCACGCCCTCCCCGGAGGCCGGGATCCCGCGTGCGGCGAGGGCGTCCACCACCGCACTGCGATCGCTGTTCTTGCGCACCAGCACCGCGATGTCCCCCGGGCGGGTGCCCGGCTCCGCGAGCAGCTCGGCGATGCCGTCGGCCACCGCGACGGTGCGCTCGGCGACGGTGGGCGGCTTGCGATTGCCGTTCTTGAACAGCTGCGGCGGCGTGGTCCAGGCCTCGAGCCGACCCGGTTCGTGCCCGGCCTCCGCCCGGCGGGCGCGGGCGGCGGGGGCCGCGCCGAGGACGACGCGCTCGCGCGGTGAGTCGGTGAAGACGCGGGGGAAGACCTCCGAGACCAGGGCGAGGACCTCGTCCTGGGAGCGCCAGGAGTGCTCGAGGTTCTCGATCCGGCCGCTGCCGAGCGCGGTCGTCCCCGCCTCCAGCTGCTCGATGATCCCGAGCATGAGGCTGGGATCGGCGTCGCGGAACCCGTAGATCGCCTGCTTGGGGTCGCCCACCCAGACCTTGTCCTCGATCAGCAGGCTGAGCTCGAGGAACAGGGCGAGCTGCACGGGGGAGGTGTCCTGGAACTCGTCGACGGCCAGCAGGCGGAACCGGGAGCGGACCACCTCGCGCACGCGTTCGCTGCCGCGCAGCAGCTCGAGCGCGCCCACCTCCTGGTCGATGAAGTCGATGAGTCCCAGGTCCCGCTTGTACCGGGCGTAGGCGTCGAGGGAGTCCGCCGCGGTGCCCATCACCAGCTCGATCAGCGTCCTGATGTCCGCCTGCAGCGCGGGCAGAGCCAGCAGGGAGTCCTGCACGTCCTGGGCGAGGGAGATGAGGGCGTGGTCGATGACCTGTCCGTACTCGTACGAGGTCTTCACGCCGCTGCCGAGCTTCGCCTCGGCGATCTTCGCGATCCGCGTCCACTCGCTCCACGGCGCCCGTTCGGCGCGGTCCAGGGTGCGCCGGAGTTGCTCGAGACCGGGCAGCTTCTTCGCGGCCGAGGCGATCCCCGTCAGCTCCGTCTTCGTCATGGTGGA
Organism: Brachybacterium sacelli; assembly: GCF_017876545.1. Taxonomy (NCBI): domain Bacteria; kingdom Bacillati; phylum Actinomycetota; class Actinomycetes; order Micrococcales; family Dermabacteraceae; genus Brachybacterium; species Brachybacterium sacelli. The sequence continues at coordinate 1,807,203 of NZ_JAGIOD010000001.1, forward strand.
GGCGACGTCGGGGTTCTCCGCATCGGCGATGGCGCCGCGCAGCTCCGCCAGGGCGAGATCCAGGCGCGAGATCCACCCTGCCCGGAGGTCCTCCCCGGGCTCCGGGAGAGCAGTGTCCCGCAGCTCCTGCCAGGACTGCTCCGCGGCCTCACGCAGCTCCTGGGCACCGATCAGATTGGTGCGGGCGGCCTCGGCGAGACGACGCACCGCCAGGCGCCAGGACGGCTTCTCCCCGCGGTTCGGCTCGGGGTCGTCGGGGCCGTCCTGCTCGGTGCGGGCCAGGAGGTCGCTCGCCGGGCCGCCCGCCGCGGCCGCCGTCTCGGCGATCGCTGCCGTGAACGCCGACTTCTGCTGCTCCTCGTCGAGCGCGCGCACCTCGGGGGAGATCCCGGCATCCAGGGCGAACTCCTGCAGCAGCCGGCCGAACACGGAATTGACGGTGCCGATGAGGGCGCTGTCGGTGGCGCGCGCCTGCTCCAGCATGCCCTCCTCGAGGAGGGTGCGTCGCACCCGGTCGGAGAGCTCCGCGGCGGCCTTCTTGGTGAAGGTGGTCGCGATCAGTTGGGAGGGCTGCAGGCCCGCCCGCACCTCGTCGGCGATCCGGTGAGTGAGGGTGTAGGTCTTGCCGGAGCCGGCCGACGCGTTGATCAGGGTGAAGGTCATCGCCAGTCTCCTGTGAGTCCGCACAGCTGGGCATGGTCGCTGCCGGCGCAATAGCTCTTGACCACGAGCCCGCCCTCGGCGCGGGCCGCGGCGCGGGCGCTGTCCCAGGCCTTCGCCTGGGCGGTGTAGGGCGCGCCCGGATCGAGCCCCGCCCCTTCCAGCAGTCCGCGGCAGCCCACCCGCACGGTGCCGCCGGAGATCTCGTCCAGGACGGCGGTGATCGCCTCGACCGTCCGCCCCCAGGCCCCGGGGACGTCCATGGGTGCGCGCCCGCGCGGGTCCAGCGCGCGGTCCCCGGCGACGAACTCGCCGGTGCGCAGCAGGTAGTAGCCGACGGTGGGTGATTCCTCGAGCCCGAGCGACCACGCGTAGGAGGCGAGCTGGATCGCCTCGGAGGTGTCGTAGAGGTCGTCGTACCCCGTGCGGCTGCGCGCCCACTTCAGGTCGATCACGGCCGGGCGGCCGCGCTCGTCACGAGCGTCGACGTCCCTGCTGCCGCCGAAGGCGACGGTGAGCGGCCCTCGCGCGAGCGGCAGCTCGAGGGGCCGGGTGAAAGAGCTCTCGGTGCCGGTGATCCGCAGCCCGGCCTCCGCCATCCGACGGAAGAACTCGTGCAGGGAGCGCACGGCACGGGACCGGATGTCCTCTCGCTCGGCGGAGCGTCCGGGGAGGTCGAGCTCGGAGGCGAACTGCGGGACCAGCGCGTCGAAGACCTCGCGGATCCGGGTGTCGGGCGGCGCGGACAGCGGCACCCCGCCGAGGTCCTCGTCGAACATCTCCTGCACGAGATGCTCGACGACGGCGTGCACCAGGGTGCCGATCATCGGTGGACCGGTGGGCAGGGCCGCGACCTGCGCGGGCCGGATGCCGAAGGCGTACTCGAGCACCCAGTGGTGCGGGCAGCCGATCAGGGTCGAGGCCTGGGAGAAGGAGAGCTTCTCGGGCAGCAGATGCGCGGCGTCGCCGATCCTCACGGGGCCGGAGGCCGGCGGCGCGAACGTCTCCGGAGCCGGGGCCGTCACCGGGAGGGAGCGACCGGCCAGGGACCAGGTGCCGTCCGTGATCAGGTCCTGCGGGGCGCGACGGTCCTCCTCCCCACGGCCGAGGGCGGCTTCCAGGTGGGCCAGCAGCCCGCTCGGGGCGGGGGCCTGCTCGAGACGTCGCCCCGGGAGCACCGCGACCACTCGCTGCGCGGATCGCAGCCCGCGCAGCGCGGCGTCGACCTGCAGAGACGCCATGTGTTCGGAGCTCAGCGGCCGCGCGCCGGCGGCTTCGAGAGCGCGGATCTCCGCGGGGTCCCAGCTGACGGGGGTGGAGCCCGTCTCCGCCGGGCCCCACCACAGCACAGTGCCTCCGCCGGCGCGGACCTGCGCCGGACGGGTGGTCACCGACCAGGGGGAGACCTCCGCCCCGGCGCGCGGGGAGCGGCCGGAGCCGCCGCAGGCGTCGATGATCTGCTGGAGCGTGCGACGACTCAGCGCCGTTCCCGGGTCGAGCATCGACAGGACGCTGCGCAGGGTCTGCACCTGGGCGAGGCTCGTGAGCACGTCGCCGCGGCCCCGGGAGACGCCGCGCAGACGGCCTGCGAGCCAGCCCAGCCGCCGGGCGATCGCCTCGGGACGGAGGTCGTCGGAGGCCAGCGGATCGGTCACCAGGGAGTCGATCTCCCGGGCTGCGTCGAGGACCGGCCCGGCGCCGCCCTCGGTGTGGGCGAGGTGCGTGAGCGCGGCCTGCCAGGCGGGACCGCCGATGCCGGGCTCGCGGGTGAGGCCGCCGAGCAGGGCGCGCCGCGCGGGGGCGGGGACCAGCCCGACGGGTTCGGCGTCCGCGTCCGCTCCGGGCAGGAGACGCAGATCGAGCAGGGCGGCGAGCTGGTGGACGTCGACGGGGGCGGTCGCGACGTCGAGGAAGAGGCCGAGGACCTGGTGATGCGCCCGATCGGTCGAGGGCGCGACATGCCCCAGCGCCGGCAGACCGCGCCGGTGCAGGGCCCGGTCCAGGACGTCGGTGTCGGAGGCGGCGAGCACCGTGAGCGGTTCTTCGCCGGCGGCGGCGAGGAAGCGGGCGGCGACGTCCGCCGCGGTCCACTCCTCGAGGCACTGGACGACCTCGAGCTCGGGGCGGCGCGACAGGTCCTCGCCGGGGCCCGACAGGACGACGCCGGCGCCGGCCAGCAGGGCCAGCAGCTCCGGCCAGCGGCCGGGAAGGGCGGAGGGCTCCTCCTGCAGGACGAGCTCGGTGATCCCCAGCGGCCAGGTCCTGCCGGCGTCGGCGAAGGCGGTGAGCAGCTCCACGATCTCGACCAGATCATCCGCCGCGCCGGGGGAGAGCGTCGCGGGGCGGCCGAGCGGGTCCGCGGTGCCGGGCACCCCCACCACGGCGAGGTCCTCGAGGTCGGCCAGGGCCGCGAGTCGCGGCGGCAGAGCGGTCCGGGCCCTCTCCGAGCCGGTGCGCCACCCGGCCTCGAGGGCGGCATCCCGCCAGCGCAGCAGCTGCCGCGCGGTGCTCCACGGATCCAGCGCGAAGGAGCGTGCGGGCCAGAAGGCGGCGTCCACCGGCAGCGCCTCCCGATGCCGCTCGATCAGCCGCAGGTACTGGGCGACCCGCACCGCCTCCTCGACCGCGGGATGCGTCAGCCCCAGCCTCGTCTGCAGCAGGCCCACGAGCCCGCGCGGCCCCTGCCGGACCCGACCCGTCGACCCGCCGGACCCTGCGTCGGCCCAGGAGGCACCGTCCAGCGACCAGCCGAACTCGATCCGCATCGAGGCTCCTCCCTCACGTGGGTGCACGTCATGGACCACAGTAGGGGAGCCCTGAGACGACCGGGCAACTCAGGACTCTCAGGACTCTCAGGACTCTCAGGACTTCTCGGGGTCGGGGATCTCCTCCGGGACGTACTTCGGCAGCCGCGAGGCCGGCAGGGCGGCGACGGCACTGATCCCGGCGAGGATCAGGAAGCCCGTCTTCAAGGTGCGCAGACGCTGCTCCTCGTTCAGCTGCACCGCGGCCTCGACTTGCGCATCGGTGGCGGTGGTGCCCTGGAGGACCTCGTCCAGCTCGTCGTTGCTGACGAAGTTGACCTGGTCGAGGTCGACCTGCGCGACCAGCTCCTCGGGCAGGTCGGGATGATCCACCACGGCGCGCCCGACGCCCACGCCGAGCACCATCACCAGCACGGCGCCCATCACCGCGGTGCCGACCGCCGAGGCCAGGTTCTGGGTGGTGCCGCGGAGGGAGCCGACATCCCCGGCCAGATGCTTTGGTGACGCGGTGACCAGCACGTTGAACACCAGAGTGACCAGGGCGCCCTGGCCGATGCCGAAGACGATCAGCCCCAGGATCGTCGGCAGCGTCTCCCAGTTGTTGGTCACCACAGCCGAGAGCCACACCAGCGCGATCGTGGTCAGCGCGAAGGAGAACAGGGCGATCCTGCGGGGCGCGAAGCGATGATAGAAGCGCACGATCAGCGTCGCGGTGACGAACACGGTGAGGTTGAACGGCATCATCGCGAGCGAGGTGTCCAGCGGGGTGCGTCCCTGCACCACCTGGATGTAGATCGGCACCGAGAAGTTCACCGCCGCCTCCATCGAGACGATGATGAACATGGCGTACACCGCCGAGCGCTCCTGGCGGCTGCCCAGCACGCTGAGATCGACCAGCGGCACCTTGCCCTGCGACATCCGGCGCCGGGTCCAGGCGAAGAAGAGCTGACCCAGCACGAGCCCGAGCACCACCAGCACGGGAGCGGGGGAGATCCCCAGCACCGTGAACGGCGCTCCCTCCTCGGCCTGCAGCACGCCCCAGCCATTGAGGTTGTTGAACCCCAGGGTGAGCGCCACGACCGCCCCGCCGATCAGGACCGAGGCGACCAGGTCGATGCGGACGGAGGGATCACCCTTGTCGGACCGCAGGCTGAAGCTGAGGACGAACACGGCGATCGCAAGGGCCAGCGTGATCAGGAAGATCGGCCGCCAGCCGACGAAGGTGCCGAGGGTGCCGCCGATCAGGAAGGCGCTGACGCCGGAGAAGGCGCGAGCGGAGCCCAGGGAGCCGACGGCGGTGGCCTGCTGCGCCCCGCGGTAGTTCTCCGCGATGAGGGCGACCAGGGACGGCACGATGATCGCGGCGGCCGCCCCGGCCAGCAGCTGCCCGATGATCACCCAGGTCACCGTGGGCGAGAGGATCATCGCCAGCGAGGAGGCGGCGAAGACGACCAGCACGGAGCGGAAGATGAGGGTCCAGCCGATGCGCTGGCCGAGCTTCGCGCCCGTCATCACCAGCGCGGCCACCGCGAGGCCGTAGACGACGATGGTGGAGCTGGCGACCGTCGGCGGCACCGAGAAGTCCTCGACCATCCCGCCGAGCGAGATCGGCAGCGCCGCGACGTTGAAGGACATCAGCACCTGGGCCAGGAACAGGCCGATCATCGGCGTCCACGAGGTCCGGGCGGCGGTCGGTGCGGCGGGCGGGGTGGTCTCATGCATCGCTATCTGCCTCCTGCGCGGGGTGGGGACGGGACGCGAAGAGATTCAGGCCGAGCGCGCGGGAGAGCGCGGCGCAGGCGCGCTGGCCGCGCACGCTGTTCCCGGCTCTGTCCAGGGGAGGGGAGAAGGCTCCGAGCGCGCCCTTGCCGGGGGCGATCGCGACGATGCCGCCGGAGACCCCGGACTTGGCGGGCAGGCCGATCTCGAACAGCCATTCCCCGGACAGCTCGTACATGCCGCACGCGGCGAGCACCGACAGCGTGTCGCGGCAGACCTCGGGGGTGACGACCCGCTCGCCGGTCACGGGGTTGATGCCGCCGTCGGCGAGGGTCGCGCCCATGGTCGCGAGATCGTCGGCCGTCACCAGCAGCGAGCACTGGCGCGTGTACACGTCGACCATCTCCGCGGGATCCGCGTACAGGCGGTCGTACGACGTCAGCAGGTCCGCGATCCCCTGGTTGCGGTGGTTCGAGGCGGATTCGGAGCGCAGGACCCGCTCGTCGAGCTCGAGGGAGCGGCCGGCGAATCGGCTGAGCCCCTCGTGGAGGGTCCACCACTTCTCCTGGGCGCTGGTGCCCGGCATCAGCGCGGTGGTGGCGATGGCGCCGGCGTTGACCATCGGATTCATCGGGCTGCCGTCGTTGAGCTCGAGGGCGATGACGGAGTTGAACGGCAGCCCGGTGTTGTTCACGCCGACGATCCGGTGGACCTCTTCGTGCCCGATCGCCTCGCAGACCAGGGCGAGGACGAAGGCTTTGGAGATCGACTGGATCGTGAAGGCGGCCGCGGTGTCGCCGACCCGGTGGACGGTGCCGTCGACCTCGGTCAGGGACAGTCCGAACAGGGCGGGATCGGCCTCGGCCAGGGCGGGGATGTAGTCCGCCACCTCGCCCGCGGTCACCTCGGCCCAGCGTGCGTGCGCCTGGTTCAGGAGCGCGGTGACGCGGGGCTCGGCGGGCAGCTCGCCGGTCAGGGCGTGCTGGGGGATGTCCTGGACATCGGATTCGAACACGCTGGAACGTTACATCGATCTCGGAGGCCCGCCAAGGGCCGGCGGTCGTCTCAGCGGTTGAAGGGATCGTCCGGTCGGATCCCCCAGCTGAAGCCGCGATCGAACAGCGTCGAGCCCGACTCGTCGGGGGCCAGCACCAGGTCCTGGCCCTCCCCGGTGACGTGCAGCGTCCCGTCGGGGCGCTCCTCGAGGGCGAGGGAGAGCGAGCGCGTGTCCTGCTCGAGGTACTCGCCCACGGGCTGGCCCTCCTCGCGCAGCGGGTGCAGCTCCAGCTCGACCGTCCCCTCGCCGGTGCGCTGGTAGGTGCCTGTCACCAACTCCCCGTCGGCCCGTCGCAGCTGCACCTGTGAGGTCTCCCCGGAGAGGGTGTCACCGAAGGCGATCGCGCTCCAGCGGGTGTCCTCGGAGAGCTGGGCGGCCGGCTCGGCGGTGTCCTCCGCGACGGCCCAGACCCCGGCCGGGAGCGACTCGTCGGTGCTGCGCGGGGGATACATCTGGGAGACGCCCCAGAGGACCAGCACTGCCAGAGCGGCCGCGGCGATCGGGCCGAGGATGTTGGTCACCCGCGCCAGCGGTCGCCAGGGGATCAGCGTGGGCACGGGCCCGCGGCCGATCTCGCCATGGCCGAGGAACGCCCTGGCCAGCCGCGGCATCCAGGGGATCAGCACGATCAGCGAGAGGATGATGTAGATCAGCGAGGGGGTCTTGACCATCACGTCGTAGCCGATGTTCAGCACCAGCACCAGCGACATGGAGGCGGCACCGATCGCCGCCCCCAGGGGCACGGTGCGCCGCCACAGCAGCGCGAGCCCGGCCCCGAACTCCGCCAGCCCGCCCAGGAACTGGAAGAGCGGGGAGAAGGCGACCATCCGCCACAGCAGGCCCATCGGGCTCATCTCACCCTGGGTGATCAGTGCGTCCCCGGGATCAGCCACACCGAACTGACCTAGCACCAGCTTCGCCGCGCCGTAGTACATCAGCACCAGGGCCAGCGCCAGGCGCACGCCGCCGTGCGCCCACCAGCCCAGCGTCACCGCGACCAGACGGCCGATCCGCTTCTCGGTGGCATAGGAGTCGGCGTCGGCGTCGGGAGCGTCGGTGTGAGGAGCGTCGGTGTCTGGGGAGTCGGCTTCGGCGTCGGGGAGAACCTCGGATCCAGTCATGCCCCTACCTCAGCGCACCACCGGGCCGGGCACAATCCGCCCTCGAGCGCTACGACGTCCGACTTTCGACGGTCGTGCACTGGCGCTGGAGCATGTGTTGTGGCCATATCGCCAGAGCGCATGCCATAGCGCCAGTTCTCGACCGCCGAGGGTGCCTCCGGGGCGGAGCAGGGGCGGAACAGGGTGGCCCCGGGTGGAGAAGGGGCAGAACAGGACGACACAGGGGCGGGCCAGGGCGGCGCGCGAACGGGAGCTCAGAGCATCGCGTGCTCGCGCACCCAGCCCGCCTCCGAGACCAAGGGGCGGCCGGGCACCAGCTCCTCGCCGTCGACGAAGCCCTCCTCCCGCCCGCGCAGCGACGCGACCAGCAGTGCACGATGCCGGGCGAGCTCCTCACCCAGCGCGGGATCGCCGGCCAGGTCGTGGCTCTCCTGCGGATCGGCCTCGAGGTCGAACAGCTGCTCGTGGCCGCTGCCGGAGAACCACAGGTACTTGTGCCGCTGCGAGCGGATCCACTGCATCGAGTGGCGCCCCAGGGAGCCGATCAGGTGCTCGCCGTGGAGGTGCTCGCGACCTTCGGCGCCCCGCGTGGCGGCCTGCAGGCTCACACCGTCCACGCCGTCGGGCACCTCGACGCCGGCCAGGTCCAGCAGCGTCGGCATCACATCGCGCAGCTCGGTGATCGCCTCCACCTCGCGCGGGTCGCCCCAACTCCCGCGCCACCGGGGCGGCACGTGCAGCACGGCGGGGATCCGGGCCGAGCCCTCGTAACCCACGGACTTCCGGTACATGTCGTGGTCGCCCATCATGTCGCCGTGGTCGGAGACGAACATGATCACCGTGTCCTGGGCCAGACCGTGGTCGTAGAGCGTCTCGCGCAGCCGGTTCAGCTGCAGGTCGATGAACTCGATCGAGCCGTAGTACCCGGCCCGCACCTGCTGGTGCGTGGACTCCTTCTGCGCCCCGAACTCGGCCTCGGAGGCGCGGTCATTGCGGTGCTCGTCGAACTCCGGGACCCAGTCGCCCATCGGCCGGTCCGGGAACTCGCGCCCGCGATACTTGTCCCACAGCCATGCCGGCGGATCGAACGGCGCATGGGGCCGGTGGAAGGACATGTACAGGAAGAACGGGCGGGAGGGGTCGCGGCGCTCGAGGAAGCGGAAGGACTGATCGGCCACCCAGCGCGTGGGGTGCAGCCGCTCCTCGCGCTCCCACGGCCGCGCGGTCATCGCGTTGCAGCCGATCCCGGTCTCCTGGTAGTCGGCCCGCGGATCCCCGGTCTCCCGGCGCAGGAACTCGACGTAGTCGTCGATCGCCGCCGAGGGACCGCGGCTCAGCCGGCGCGAGGTGTGCAGGAAACCGTCGTGCAGCAGCACCTCGTCGAAGCCGCACCGCGCCCGGTCGGGGAAGACGTGCATCTTGCCCACACCGTAGGTCTGGTACCCGGCCGCTCCCAGGGTGGACTGCAGCGTCACGGGGTAGGCGTCGGGGAAGGAGATGCCCTCCCGGTACCCGTAGCGCCCGTGCGAGGCCGGCGATCTGCCGGTGAACAGCGCGACCCGGGCGGGCACGCAGGTGGGGGTCGCCGAATAGGCACGGGTGAACCGGTACCCGCCCCGTGCGAGGTCATCGAGGTTCGGGGTGTCGATGTGCTCGTTGCCCGCCACGCCCATCGCGTCGGCTCGCATCTGGTCGACGCAGACCAGGACGATGTTCGGGGCCGCGGGGGAGGACGGGGTCGTCGGGGAGGTCATGGTCGGCTCAACCTTTCACGGCACCGGAGAACGATTCGATGAAGTACTTCTGGAGGGCGATGAAGACGAGGATGATGGGCAGCAGGGCGATCGTCGAGGCCGCCGACATCATTCCCCAGTCGCTGAAGTACTGGTTCTGCAGGCTGTAGATCCCCACGGCGAGGGTGCGCAGGTCCGGCTGGGACAGCGTGAGCACCAGCGGCAGCAGGAAGTCGTTCCACGCGTGCATGAACTGCAGGATCACGGCGGTGGCGAGAACCGGTCTGGCCAGCGGCAGGTAGATGCGCGCGAAGATCCGCAGGAATCCCGCCCCGTCCATCTTCGCGGCCTCCTCGAGCTCCTTCGGCAGCTGCGCGAAGTAGCCGGTGAAGAGCAGGACGACGATCACGCTGACGCCGCCCGCCTCGGCCAGGGCGATGCCCCACAGGCTCCCGGACAGCCCGAGGTTGTCGATCAGGTCGAAGATAGGGATCACCGTGTACCCCTCGGGCAGGAACACCACGAGCGCCAGCAGCACGTAGATGAGCCGCTTGCCGGGGAAGACGTACCGGCCCAGGACGTAGCCCAGCAGGGCGTTGACGGTCACCGAGAGGAGGATCGACACCCCGGTCACGAAGATCGTGTTCAGGAAGTAGCGGCCCATGTCCGCTTCGGTCCAGGCGCGGATGTAGTTGTCCAGCTGCAGGGTCGAGGTGAACGGGTTCAGCGAGGCGAAGATCTCGGCATTGGACTGCAGGGAGCTCGAGAACACCCAGACGAAGGGATAGATCCACACCAGGGCGATCGGCAGCAGGACGAGGACCCCGAGCGCCATCGCGATCTTCTCGGAGCGCTTGAGGCGACGCGGTGGCCGCGGCGGGCGGGCGCCGTCGGCCTCCTGGACCGACGTGCTCGTTCGCAGGGTCGGGCCGGCGGTGGTCATCGATCGAGCCTCGCTCTCTGGGCGGCGACGAGTTTCAAGGCCCATGCCTGCAGGAGGGCGATGATCAGTGTCGCCATCCCGAAGAAGCATCCGGCGGCCGAGGCGTATCCCAGTCTCGGCACGCCTCCGGCGGCGTCCGGGGCGAAGGCGGTCCGGAAGATGTACACCTCGACCACCTCGGAGGCGTAGTACGGCCCGCCTCCGGTCAGCGCCTGGATCAGTGCGAAGGCGTGGAGGTTCTCGTTCGCGGTGAGGACGATGATGATGACCGCGAAGGGGAGCAGGATCGGCAGCGTGATCCGGATCAGCCGCTGGACCGCTCCGGCACCGTCGACCTCGGCGGCCTCGTAGTACTCGGGCGGGACGGTCTGCAGGGCGGCGAGCCAGTAGATCAGCGTCATCCCGAAGTTCTTCCAGGTGTGCAGCAGCAGCGTGCTCCACAGCGCGAGGTCCGGGTCGGAGAGGAACTCCACCGGCGTGTCCGTGAGCCCCGTCGTCTCGAGGAGGAGCGCGATCGGTCCGTTGCCGGGGGAGAGGACGAAGGTGAGCACGACGCCGATCACCGATGCGGCGGCCATGACGGGCAGGAAGAACACGGTGCGGAAGAAGGTCGACAGCCGCCCTCGGATGACGTTGTTCAGCACGATCGCGAGGATGAGCGCCAACCCGACCCGCAGCGGCACCCCGATCAGGACGAAGATCATCGACCGCCCGAACGAGCCCCAGAAGAAGCCGTCACCGATCAGCTCGCGGTAGTTCGCCAGGCCGACGAAGGCCTTCGCATCGCTGAACCCGTTCCACTCCGTCAGCGAGAAGTACCAGGACGCACCCATCGGGTAGAAAATGAACATGCTGGTCAGCGCCAAGCCGGGCAGGATGAACAGGTAGATCCACAGCAAGTCCTTCCGCCGGGCACGGGATGCCCGGGCGGGTGGGGGCGCGACAGCCATGCTCACTCCCCGAGCGCGGCGTAGTCGTCTGCGCTGTAGTCCCGGGCGGGGTCCCAGTTCGGGAACTGCAGCTCGCCGATGTCGACCTCCGCGCCTCCGGCCCGGGCCTCGTCGAAGGCCTTCTCCATGGCCTCGGTCAGTCGTGCGTCGAGGTCCTCGAGCGCGGCGCCGGCGTCCGGCAGCTGCCCGGTGAGGATGCCTTCGATGGTCGCGGAGATGCCCGGGTTCGCCGGTTCCAGCTGCAGCGTGACCGCGCCGGCATCGGGATTGCGGATCTCGAACTGCGGGCAGGCGCGCATGTACTCGATCGCCATGTCGGTGACCTTCTTCGCCTGAGGATGGAGGAGCTCGGGGTCGGCCGACGTGTTCGCCTCCTCGATCGTGGAGACGAGGAACCCACCGGAGAGCTCGACCATCGCCCGCTGCCCCTCCAGGGTCCCCATGAACTTCAGGACGGCCACCGCGGCGTCGGTGTTCGGGCTGTCCGCGTAGAGCCAGGCCATGTTGGAGCCGGTCTCGCGGTAGGGGATCGTGTAGGAGGAGCCGTCCGGGGAGGGCAGCGGCAGGATGGTGTACTCGAAGTCCGGGTGGTCCTCGTCCCACGGGACGATGTCCCAGGGCCCGTTCAAGGAGATCCCCGCCAGTCCGGTGGGGAACTGCGCCCGGGCGTCGGCGTCCTTGAGCGTCAGATAGCCGGGTACGAAGGAGCCGTCCTCGATCATCGACCGGATGAACTCGAGCGCTTCGAGGTACTCCGGGGCCGAGTACTCGAACGACCCGGTCCGCATGTTCATGCCGTCGGAGTTGCCCAGCCATCCCGCCGTGTTCGCGAGGTTCGCGACCACGTAGTGGAGGTGGTCGGCGGTGGAGAGGATGCCCGGGGTTCCCGTCGCAGTGATCTCCTGCGCCAGGGACCTCAGGTCCTCCCAGGTCGAGACGGACTCGACGGGGACCTCGACGCCGGCGGCCGACGCCGCCTCGTGGGAGATGTACTGGGTGATGTCCAGGCGTCGGGTCGAGTTCAGCGGCCAGCTGTAGACCCTGCCGTCGAAGACGTGGATGCCGTTGATCAGGGCGGTCTCGGGGAACCCTGCCCGCCACTGCTCGAAGTCGGGGATGACGTCGTCGATCGGCCGCACCCAGTCCTCCCCGATCGCCGTCTCCGGCGGCACGTTCTCGGGGAGCGCGAAGACGTCGGGTGCCGAGCCGTTGCGGATCCCGAGCGGGACGACCTGGTTGACCTGCTCCCACCCGGCCCCGTCGTACTTCGTGGTGATGTCGGGGTGCTGCTCACCGAACTCCGCGATCACGGGTTCGATGAACAGGGCCTTGAGATCACCGGAGTCCATCCAGGTCAGCTGCGTGGAATCCGTGGCGTCGGCGTCGAACTCGAACGTGAAGTCGCTCGAGGTCCTCCCCTCCGTCCCTGACTCCGAACCCGTCTCGACGGAGCAGGCACTCAATCCGGTGGCCATGACAGCGGTGGCACCGAGCACGGAGCGTCGGCGGAACGTGGTGCGGGCGTCGTCGTCGGGCATGGATGCCTCCTCGCATCTCCGGGCATGCCGTGGTATTTCGATTAACCATGGCCTACGATGAGTGACGTGAGCAGCACTGTCAAGAGCGGGACGAGGGACGAGGGGCCAGGCCCTTCCCCGGCTCGCCCCACCCAGGCGGACGTCGCCCGGCTCGCGGGAGTCTCGACCGCGACCGTGTCGCACATCCTCAGCGGTCGCGCCGACCGCAGAGGCACCGGGAACGCCGAGACCCGCGCCCGGGTGGAGGCCGCGATGACCGAGCTCGGCTACCGGCCGAACTGGGCCGGCCGGGCTCTGCGCCGGCAGCGGACGGGGCTGGTCGGCGCCATCGTCTCGACGCCGAGCAATCCGTGGCGGGAGAACCTCATCGCGCTCGCGCAGGAGGAGCTCTCGCGGCACTGCCTGGATCTCGTGGTGTTCCCGGACGTGCGACCGGGTGCCGCCCTCGACCGGGTGACCGACCTGCTGGACCGCCGCGCGGTCGATGCCTGCTTCACGGTCCATCTCGAGGACGACGACGATCCCAGCCATCTGGCGGACTGCACGATCCCCGCCCTCGCCTTCGCCGAGAGCGGTTTCGACGGCGTGGCCAAGGTGCGGCACGGCTACGAACAGGCGGCCGAGGCGGCGGCGCGCACACTGGTCGCTCGCGGGGTGCGGCGATTCGTGCTGGTCAAGGAGGGGCCCGCGGGCCCGGGTCACCACGACCGGATCTTCACCGCGCCGATCCTCGGGGTGCTGGAGGCGGCCGGGGTCGCGGAGGTCGAGGTCCTGGAGATGCCGTATCGCATCGGCGCGGACCTCTCGGCCCTGCCGTGGGACCGCCTGGCCTCAGCGCCGGCCGACGGCCCCGTGGTGGTCATGTGCCTCAGCGACCGGCTGGCCATCCAGATCGCGGCGGAGTGCGCACGGCGGGGGATCGGGCTGGGCCGGACGGTCGGAGTGGTCGGTCGAGGGGACATCCCGGAGGGGGCCGAGATGTCCGTGCCCCTCAGCACCCTCGGGGCGATCGGGGCCGACTACACCCAGGTCTTCTCCGCACTCGCCGAGGCGGCGCGCAGCGGGTCGCAGATCACGGAGGGATGGACGTTCCCGTGGCGCTTCCTCGAGCGCGAGTCGACGGCGGGACTGCTCCCCACGTGATGCGGGCCCGCCTCCGGGTGGGAGGCGGGCCCGCATCACCGTGCAGGGTCCCGGATCAGAGCTGGTCCGCGGAGCCAGAGTGCGCCCACGGCGGGGCGTCGTCCTCCGCGGCCCGCTTGGCCTGCTGCTGTGCGTCGCGGGCACGGTGCTCGGCCTCGGAGCGGGCTCGGTCGGCGCGGTCCTGCTCCTGCTCCCGCAGCTCGTCGGCGGAGATGCGGGCCTGGTCGCGCTCGCCGTCCTTCTCGGCCTCGTGCGCGGCCTGGGCCTGCAGCATGGCGGTGCGGATCTCGTCGCCCATGCCGCCCACGGCGCCCGGGTTCGAGGGCAGGTAGAGGACGTTGGAACGGCCGTTGCGGGCCACGTCCTGCATGGTGTCGAAGTACTGCGTCATCAGCAACAGCTGCTCCGCGGAGTTCTCGATGCCGACCTTGCGCAGCATCTCGTACTGCTCGGCGATGCCCAGGGCGATCGCCTTGCGCTGGGCGGCGACGCCCTCACCCTGGAGGCGCTTGGACTCGGCCTCCGCCTCGGCCTGGGTGACGCGCTTGATCTTGTCGGCCTCGGCGAGGGACTGCGCCGCGACGCGGTCGCGCTGGGCGGCGTTGATGGAGTTCATCGAGTCACGCACCCGGGAGTCGGGGGAGATGTCCTGGACCAGGGTGTTGATGATGTTGAAGCCGAAGTCCGCCATCCGGGTCGACAGGGTCCGCTCGACGCTGCTGGCGATGTCGTCCTTCGACTCGAAGGCCTGGTCCAGTTCGAGCGCGGACAGGGCCGAGCGCACGGTGTCGAACACGTAGGAGCGGATCTGCGCCTCAGGGTTCGACAGCTTGTAGTACGCGTCGACGACCTGCTCCTCCTTGATCACGTACTGCACCGCCACGGGGACGTTCACGAACACGTTGTCCTTGGTCTTGGACTCGATGTTCACCTCGAGCTGCTGGACGCGCAGCGAGATGGGGCGGGTGGTGCCGTCGATGAACGGCGCCTTGAAGTTCAGTCCGGCCTGGGCGACGCGACGGAACTTGCCGAACCGTTCGACGATCACCGCTTCCCGGGAGTGGACCGTGAACATCAGCGACGTGCGCAGACCGCCGAACAGCAGAGCTGCCAGGATGATCAGGACGACGATGATGACGACGGCGATGACGAGGAAGAGTACGGCGCCTTCCATGAGGACCCCTTTCAGATGGTCAGGTCTTGTGACCCACGCTACCAAGGACAGGGCCGGATGCGCTGATCAGTGCAGGTCGAGCTCCGTCTCGATCCGGCGGGCGATCCGGGCCGGGGGGACCGGTGGTGCCCACCGGCGCAGCACCCGGCCCTCGGGCGAGATGAGGAATTTGGTAAAGTTCCAGGCTATGCGCCCGCCCATCACGCCGGCCTTCTGCTCGCGCAGCCACTGCCAGAGCGGATGGGCGCCGGAGCCGTTGACGTCGATCTTCGCCATCAGCGGGAAGGTGATGTCGTAGGCGGAGGTGCACGCGTCCTTGGTGTCCTGGTCGCTGCCGGGATCCTGGTGGAACTGGTCCGAGGGGAAGCCGAGCACCGTGAAGCCGTGCTCGGCGAAGCGGTCCTGGAGGGACTGCAGACCCTCGAACTGCGGGGTGAAGGTGCACTGGGTGGCGGTGTTGACGACCAGCACCAGGAGCCCTCGGTAGGCGCTCAGATCCTGGCGCTCCCCGTCGATGGTGGTCGCGCAGAAGTCGTGGAAGGTGGTGGCGTCCATGCTCTCCGTCCTCTCGCCGACCCTGCCATCGTAGGAGGGCCGGCTGAGGATCGCCTGGTCAGCCGACCACGGTGCGCGGGCTCCGGTGATGAGCCATCACGATCGCCACGATGCCGCCGGCGGTCAGTGCAGCGCACACCAGGTAGATGCCCGCCTGGCCGAACGCGGTCATCGAACCGAGGGCGATCACCCCGCCGGAGAGGATCGCGCCCACGCGTCGGGCGTTCATGTACAGGCTGGTGGAGAGCCCGGGGCGGACGATGATCTGCTGGAACAGGGTCAGACCTGTCCCGGCGATGGTCGCGAAGCACCAGGCGTTGAGCACCTGGATCCCGATCAGGCCGACGGGGGTCTCCACCATCGCCAGCAGCACGTAGTAGCCCACGCCGAGCGTGCAGCCGGTGATGATCAACCCCTGCGCCGAGAACCGCCGGCTCAGCCTGCCCAGCACGAACAGCGCGGGGACCTCGAGCCCGGCGGCGACCCCCAGTGCGATGCCCGCCCAGACCACGTCGAGACCGAGGGACTGGGTGACGTAGACGGTCATGAACGACATGGCGCTCGCGTTCGCGGCCTGCAGCAGCACGAAGCCGATCACGATGATCGCGACGCCGGCGCGGCCGGGCAGCGGACCGGGGTCGGGCTCCTCGTCGCTCGTGTTCTCGGGGGCGGCGCGGGCCCCGTGGGACTGCAGCAGGGCCGTCGCGACGAAGCTCCCCACCGCGGTGAGCGCGATCGCGAGCAGAGCGGCCCGCTCACCGAAGGCACCGATGAGGAAGGTCGCGATCGGGGGACCCGCCACCCAGGCCACGGAGAACAGTGCGCGGGTGTTGATGATCTGGGTGCTGTCCGCCCCGGAGTGGCGCAGGTGGGCGAACAGCATCGTGCTGCCCACCCCGGCAGGGCCGCCGAGCACCACCAGGGCGGCGATCGCCAGCGGCAGGGAGGCGGCCAGCGCGAGCAGCGCCGACAGCAGGATCGTCAGCACGGCGCTGACCAGCATCGGGCGCAGGTAGCGGCCGGTGCGGTCGGCGTGGGCCGGGATCAGCGTCGTCGCGATCAGAGCGCTGGCGTTGTACAGCGCGAGCGCCCAGCCGAGCTCGGTGGTGGAGGCGTCGTACAGGGTGGTCAGCACCAGCGCGAGGGCGGGGTTGAGGAAGGCGAACTGCAGCCCCCACAGCAGCGCCGTCGAGGGGATGAGGACTCGGAGCGTCACGCCTCGGGGATCTCCCGCCCGAAGCTCTCCAGCGTGACGTCGGCCGGTTCGGGCCCGCCGCGCACCCCCGTCTCCAGGGCGTCGATCCTGGCCAGCTCCGGGTCGGTGAGCGTGACCCGGAGCGCCTCGTGGTTCTCGCGGATGCGCTCGGGGCGCACCGACTTGGGGATCACCTGGCGGCCCTGCTGCAGATGCCAGGCCAGCATGACCTGGGCGGTCGTCGCCTCGTGCGCGCCGGCGATCGCCTGCAGCACCGGATCCTCGAAGCTGCGCCGCGCGGACTCGCGGTAGGAGGTGATGCCTCCGATCGGCGACCAGGCCTGGGTGAGGATGCCGTGCTGCGCGTTCAGCGCCTGCACCTCGCGCTGCTGGAAGTAGGGGTGGACCTCGATCTGGTTGACGGCGGGCACCACGTCGGTGCGCTCCAGCAGGTCGCTGAGGTGCTCGGGCAGGAAGTTGCTCACGCCGATGGCGCGCACGGTGCCCATCTCGAGCACCTGCTCGAGGGCGCGGTAGGCGGCGACGGTGCGGTCGAAGGCGGTGGGCAGCGGCTGGTGCAGGAGCAGCAGGTCGATCTGGTCCACGCCCAGCTTGGCGCGGCTCTTCTCGACGCCGTGGAGGGTCTCCTCGCTGCCGTAGTCGCTGATCCAGATCTTGGTCTCGACGAACACCTCGGAGCGGTCGACGCCGGAGGTGCGCAGCGCCTGCCCCACCTCCTTCTCGTTGCCGTAGGCGGCGGCGGTGTCGAGGTGGCGGTACCCGACCTCGAGGGCGGTGCGCACCGCGGCCGCGGTGTCCTCGGGAGGAGTCTGGAAGACGCCGAGCCCGAGCGTGGGGATCACGACGGAGTTGTTCAGGGTGAAGGTGCTCATGAGCTCGACCGTAGACGCGCTCACTCCCGCGAGGGAGTCACCGTTGGTGACCCCCGGGGACGGGTTCCGCGGCGGAGGGCTGCGCGGTCCAGCTGCGCAGCAGGTCCAGGGCGTCGGCGTCGGGGGTCCCGGGCTCGGCCTGATAGGTCGCGAGGCGGATCCCGGGGGCCGACGGCACCTCGAGCACCTCGAAGCCGAGGGTGAGCTCGCCGACCACGGGGTGGACGATGCGCTTCGCGCCGTGGGTGTGGGTGCGCACCGTCTGACCCACCCACCAGGTGCCGAACTGCGGGCTCTCGGCGAGGAGTCGATCGATGAGCGACCTCAGCGCCTCGTCGTCGGGGAGCTGCCCGGCGGTGAGCCGCAGGCTCGAGACCGCACCGCGGGCAACGGTCTCCCAGTCGGGGTAGAAGCTGCGCGCCCGCGGGTCGAGGAAGGTGTACTCGATCGTGTTCACCGGCGCCGAGTCCGCGGGGAACAGGTGCGGGAACAGCGCGCGGCCCAGCGCGTTGGAGGCGAGGGGGTCGCGCAGATGGTTCGAGGCGATCACCGGAACGTCCTGCATGGTCTCGATGAGCTGGTGCACGCGCTCGGGCACCGTGTCGTCGGCCCGCACCCGGCGCGAGTGCCCGCCGCCGGTGGCAGCGCGGGCGAGGTGGTGGAGATGGTCGCGCTCGGCCGCGTCGAGATGCAGCGCGCGGGCGAGGCCCTCCAGCACGCTCTCGGAGACCCCGCGCAGGTCCCCGCGCTCGATCCGCGTGTAGTACGCGATGGACACGTCGGCGAGCTGGGCCACCTCCTCGCGGCGCAGCCCGGGGACCCGGCGGATGCCGTACGTCGCGATGCCCGCGCGCTCGGGCGTCACTCGGCCCCTCGCGGCCGTGAGGAACTGCTGAACCTCGTTCCTGGTGTCCATCCGAGCAGAATACGTCCCTCCTCAGGAGAGGAAGGCATCGACCTCGGCGCGCGGGGGAGCGCTCTGGGGTCCGCGGCGCGTCACCGCGATGGCCGCGGCGGCGTTCGCCCGGGTGGCCGCTGACTCCCAGTCCGCGCCCAGCGCCCGCTCGGCCAGCAGCACGCCGGTGTGGGTGTCGCCGGCACCGTTGGTGTCCACCGCCCGCTGCGGGAAGGCGGGGATCTCGGTGCCGCGGCCGTGATGGAACACGAGGCAGCCCCGTTCACCGTCGCGCACGAGCACCACGGCATGCGAGCCGATACGGCGCCGCAGCGCCTCCGGGGTGTCCTCGAGGGCGTCGAGGCCGGTCAGGGCGCGGGCCTCGTCGGCGTTCGAGGTCCACACGGTGGTGCGGGCGAGCACGCGGTCCTGCACCCGGGAGTCGAAGGAGGCGAAGGGCTCGCCGGGGTCGAGCACCACCTCGACGCCGTCCTCCACGGTGTCCAGGAACTCCAGCAGCGGCTCCCGGGTGGGCTCGAACAGGCTGTAGCCGGAGATGCACAGCAGGTCGCCGGGCTCCGGCGAGAGGGTCGCCAGTGAGTCCGCGGTGATCTCGCGCTCGGCGCCGTAGACGGTCACGAAGCTGCGCTGCGCCGAGGGCTCGACGAACACGAGGCAGTACCCGGTATCGCTCTGGGCTCGAGGCGGATCGGAGACGTCGACCCCGTCGGCCGCGAGCGCCCTGCGCACCAGGTCCCCGTTCGGGCCGGTGCCGTGCGCACCGCCATGGACGGCCGGGGCCCCGGTGCGAGCGGCAGCGACCAGGATCGTGGCCGCTCCGCCGGCGTAACGGTCCTCACTGGTGGCGTTGGTGTTCCCACCGCGCGGCGGGAGCTCGGGCACCTCGACCACGACGTCGACGAGCGCCTGGGCGGTATGGAGCACGCGGGGCATGGCGCCGAGTCTAGGCGTCGGGGTGGACGCGGCCACTGTCGGCCCGCGACCATGACCCCATGGACGAAGCTCCCCTCCGCACGCGCCGCCGCGGCCCCGTGATCATCATCATCGCCCTCGCCGTGATCGCGGCCCTCGTGGTCGGCGTCCTCCTGTGGCGGGACCGCTTCGGCGACGGCGCGGAGGAGGCCGAGGCCCTCGCCGCGGCTCTGGCCAGCGGGGACTTCGCCGAGGTGCCGCTCGAGGGCCTCTCGGCCGACGCCGCCGCGGAGGAGCACGAACGCGTGCTCGGGCAGATGCTCGAGGCAACGGGGGAGCAGCCGACGGTGGAGATGGCCGACGCCGGGAGCGTGGAGGACGGCACCCGCACCGCGACCATGGAGTGGACCTGGACCCTCCCGCACGAGGCCGGGACCTGGAGCTACACCACCGAGGCCACGCTCACGCGCACCGAGGAGGGTTGGGCGGCGGAGCTCGAGCCCGCCGTGCTCGGCCCCGACCTCACCGACCGGGAGCACCTGGAGATCGCGCCGCTGGACCCGCAGCTCGGCAAGGTCACCGATCGCGACGGCACCGCGCTGTACGGCCCGCACGCCGTGCGCGTGCTCGGGCTCGACAAGACCCAGCTCGAGGAGGACACCCAGGAGGACGAGGCCCGTGAGCTCGCGGGGGTGCTCGGCATCGACGCGGATCGCTACGTGGAGACCGTCGCCGGGTACGGCCCCGACGCCTTCGTCCCCGCGCTCACCGTCCGCGAGGACGACCTGGGGGACTACCCGCTCGAGGAGGCGGCGGACCTCACCGGGTATCGCGCGATCGAGCAGACCCAGCCCCTGGCCGTCGAGCGCGACTTCGCCCCCGGTGTGCTCGGCTCCCTGCGCGAGGCCACGCAGGAGGACATCGAGGGCTCGGACGGAGA
The DNA here is from genome assembly GCF_017876545.1 of Brachybacterium sacelli. NCBI lineage: Bacteria > Bacillati > Actinomycetota > Actinomycetes > Micrococcales > Dermabacteraceae > Brachybacterium > Brachybacterium sacelli. Next base: position 1,827,417 of record NZ_JAGIOD010000001.1, read on the forward strand.
GATCGTGGCCGGGGATCTCGTCGGCACCGGTGGCGTGCTCGCCGCGCGGCGGGACGCGCTGGTCGGCGAGACCGGTGTGAACGTCCTCGCCGTCGACGACGAGGCGGAGACCCAGCGCTCCCTGCATCGGGTGGAGCCGACCGACGGCACCGACGTGGCCACGACGCTCGATCAGGACCTGCAGAATCTGGCCACCGAGGCGATCGCGGACGAGGACTCCCCGAGCGCGGTGATCGCCCTGCAGCCCTCGAGCGGGGACCTGCTCGCTGCGGCCCTGGGGCCGACCGGACAGTCCTACCCGGTGGGGCTCGTCGGCCGGTACGCGCCGGGCTCCACCTTCAAGGCCGTCACCGCGCTCGGCCTGCTGCGCGAGGGCGTCACTCCGGACACCACGCTGCAGTGCCCCGAGACGGCGACCGTCGAGGGGGTCACCTTCAAGAACGCCGATTCGCTGGACCCGAGCCTGTTCGGGCCGATGCCGCTGAGCGACGCCATCGCGCACTCCTGCAACACCGCGATGCTGCTCCAGCACGACACCGTCTCCCAGCAGGCGCTCGCCGAGGCCGCGACCACCCTGGGCAGCGGCCAGGAAGCACCGACCGGGCTGGACGCCTTCATGGGCTCGGTCCCGCCGGAGGACGAGGGCGCCCAGCACGCCGCGGCGCTGATGGGCCAGGGCCGGGTGCAGGCCTCACCGCTGTCCATGGCGGTGGTGCTCGCGAGCATCCAGCAGGGCCACACCGTCCACCCCCGGATCCTCGCCGACGACGAGTCCGGCCCGGTCGACGTGGATCAGCCACTGACCGAGGACGAGACCTCGCAGATGCAGGATCTGCTGCGCGGGGTCGTCACCCGCGGCAGCCTCGACGCCTTCGCCGATCTGCCGGGCGATCCGGTGATCGGCAAGACCGGCACCGCCGAGTGGACCGACGAGGACGGTGAGCTGAAGCTCCACTCCTGGGTGATCGTCGCCCAGGGGGACCTGGTCGTCGCGGCCTTCGTCGAGGACGGCAGCTACGGCTCGACGACCGCCGGACCGATCGCCCGCGAGGTGCTCGAGGGCGCCCACGGAGAATGACTCAGTAGGCGATGCGCCTCTCGTGGGCGCGCCAGGCCTCGAACGGGGCGATCGCCTGCACGGTCCGGGTCTGCTCGGTGGGCAGCAGCCGGTGGTGGCCCGGTGTCTCGAAGTACTCGTGGAACGTGGCGTCGTCGAAGCCCGCCCGGGCGGCGTCGTCCCGCCCGGCGGCGAACACCACCCGGTCCACACGCGCCCACAGCGCGGTGGCCAGGCACATGGGGCAGGGCTCGCAGCTCGCATAGAGCACGGCGCCGGGCAGCTCGTGCGTCTCCCGCTGCGCGCAGGCCGTGCGGATCGCCATCACCTCGGCGTGGGCGGTGGGGTCGTGGGCGGTGGTGACCTGGTTGACGCCCTCGACCAGTCCACCGTCGGCCCTCCGCAGGACCGCGCCGAAGGGCCCGCCGCCGTCCGTGACGTTGGCGGTGGCGAGGTCGACGGCCCGGGCGAGGTGGTCGAGGTCGGTGAGGTCGCTCATGACGTCCGATCCTCCCGGATCGCGCCCGTGCGGTCCAGCCTCTAGAGCCCGGCGGCGACCTCGACGGCCTGCCGGATCGCCCGTTCGGCGTCGAGCTCGGCCGCGACGTCGGCCCCTCCGATGACGTGCACCCGGGGCGTGCGGCCCTGGCGCGCGGCGCGGACCTCGTCGGCCAGGTCGTTCGCGCTGACCTGCCCGGCGCAGACCACGACGGTGTCCACCGCGAGGGTGTGCTCGGCCCCGTCCTCGATCAGGTGCAGGCCGTCGGCATCGATCCGCCGGTAGGTGACCCCGCGATGGTGGATGACGCCGGCGTGGCGCAGCTCGGTCCGGTGCACCCATCCGGTGGTGCGCCCGAGGCCGGCGCCGATGCGGGTCTCCTTGCGCTGGAGCAGGTGCACCTCGCGGGCCAGGCGACCGTCGTCCGCCGAGCCGGGCGGGCGGGTGGTGACGCCGCCGCGATGCTCCTCATCGGCCTCGACCACACCCCAGTGCGTCGTCCATCGCGCGGTCTCGAGCGTGGGGGAGGGGCGCGGGGAGGTGAGGTACTCGGCGACGTCGACCCCGATGCCGCCGGCGCCGATGATCGCGACCCGCTCGCCCGGCTCGGCGCGGCCCTCGAGCAGGTCCGCGTAGCTGATGACCTGGGGGCCGCCGTCGACCGGCAGATCGATGACGCGGGGGACGACACCGGTGGCCACGATGACGTCGTGGAAGCCGAGCAGGTCATCCGCGGCCGGGCGGGTTCCCAGGCGGATCCCCACGCCGGCCGCGGCGAGCCGCATCCGCCAGGAGCGCAGCGCCTGCGCGTAGTCCTCCTTGCCGGGGATGTGGGCGGCCAGGCGCAGCTGACCGCCGATCTCCTCGCCGGCCTCGAACAGGGTGACCACATGGCCGCGCTCGGCGGCCGACAGCGCCGCCTCGAGCCCCGCAGGGCCGGCGCCGACGACGGCGACCTTGCGGGCACGGCGCTGCGTGACCGGCCGCAGCACCAGCTCGGTCTCGTGCCCGGCGCGGGGGTTGACCAGGCAGCTGGCCCGCTCGCCCTCGAACACCTTGTCCAGACAGGCCTGGTTGCAGGAGATGCACGCGACCACCTGCGGGGCGCGACCGTCGGCCAGCTTCGCAGGCAGGTGGGGGTCGGCCAGCAGCGGGCGGGCCATGGAGATCAGGTCGGCATGACCGTCGGTGAGGACCTGCTCGGCGACCTCGGGATCGTGGATCCGGTTGGAGGCGACGACGGGGACCTCGACGTGCTCGCGCAGGCGGGCGGTCTGCTCGACGAAGGCGGCGCGCGGCACGGAGGTGACGATCGTGGGCACCCGGGCCTCGTGCCAGCCGATGCCGGTGGACAGCACGTCCACGCCGCGCTCGGTGAGGCCGCTGGCGAGGGCTGCCGTCTCGTCCCAGGTCTGCCCGCCCGGGACCAGATCGAGCAGGGAGATGCGGTAGCTGAGCAGGGCGTCCTCGCCGATCGCCTCACGCACGGCCCGAGCGATCGCCAGCGGCATCGCCCGGCGGCCCTCGGCGCCGCGGCCCCAGCGGTCCCGGCGCCGATTGGTGGTCGGGGCGAGGAACTGGTTGAGCAGGTAGCCCTCGGAACCCATGATCTCGACACCGTCGTAACCGGCGTCGACCGCGCGCCGGGCGGCCTCGGCGAAGTGGTCGACGGTACGGCCGACCCCGCGGCGGGTGAGGCGGCGGGCGCGGAAGGGCGAGAGGCGGGAGCGCGCGCGGCCCGCCGAGGCTCCCAGCGGGTGGAAGGCGTAGCGTCCGGCGTGGAGGAGCTGGAGGAGGATGCGCCCGTCGGCCTCGTGGACCTCGCGGGTGACCATCCGGTGGGCGCGCAGGGCGCGGTCGGTGGCCTGGGCTCCGCGTGGGGTGAGGCGACCGGTGCGGTCGGGGGAGAAGCCACCGGTGACGATCAGTCCGGCGCCGCCGCGGGCGCGCTCGCCGAGATAGGCCGCGAGCTTCTTCGCATCGGCCGGACGGTCCTCGAGCCCGACGTGCATGGATCCCATGACGATGCGGTTGCGCACCTCGAACCGGCCGAGGTCCAGGGGCGAGAGCAGGGCCGGATACGTGCGCGGACCGGTCGGGTGGGGAAGCGGCGTGGGCATGCGCCGATTCTGCCAGGGGGCATGGCGAGGTGCGGACGGGGCGCTCCGTAGGCTGGGCGGTGATCATGCCACCGGACTGAGGAGGAACCCATGTCTTCGCGGCTGCTCGTCATCGTCGACGTCCAGAACGACTTCTGCGAGGGCGGTGCTCTCGGCGTCGGAGGCGGCGCCGGGGTCGCCGCGCGGATCGCCGAGCACGTACGTCGCACCGGTGATCAGTACGACCGCATTCTCGCCAGCAAGGACCGGCATCGCGGGGACACGGACAACGGCGGGCACTTCGCGACGCCGCCGACGGAGCCGGACTTCGAGGAGACCTGGCCCGTGCACTGCGTGGCCGGGTCCGCCGGTGCCGCGTTCCACCCGGAGATGGAGACGCTGGCTGCTGACCTGGGGGATCGGCTCGAGGTGGTGCACAAGGGGTACGGCGTGCCGTCCTACAGCGCACTGGAAGGGCAGGTGGTCGCCACCGGCGAGAGCGTCCAGGCGCTGATCGCGGACAGGGAGTGGGAGCAGATCGACGTGGTCGGTCTCGCCTACGACTTCTGCGTGCGCGCCACGGCGCTCGGTGCGGCCGACGCGGGTGGCGCGGCATCGGTGCGCGTGCTGCGCTCGCTGACCGCTGCCGTGCATCCGGACGGGATCGGTCGACTCGAGCAGGAACTGGCGGCCGGTGGGGTGAGCATCGAGGACGTGTGAACGGCGCCCGGGGCGGAGGTCACCCGTTCGCGGCCTCGATCGCGCCGCAGGCGGCACGATCGCCTGCGTCGCCGGCGCCCGTGGTGTCGTCGTCGGGACCGTCCGGGGCGTAGCGCTCGGGGATGTTGGCGAAGTTGTCCGGACCGCTGTGGACCATCAGCGCCGCGCCGTCGTCATCCAGCAGGTCCTCCTCGGACAGCCGGTCGGTCACGAACGTCATGGTCGCGGTGCCGTCCTCGTTCACCAGCAGCGACGGCAGGTCCCCCGGGTGGTCCGGGTGCTCAACCTCACCGGCACCGATGTGGCCTCCCGCGGAGAGGAAGTCGCCGGTCTCCGACGGGTCATCGGGGGCGGCGCTGTCCGGCTCGCACAGACCCGCCTCGTGCACGTGCAGACCGTGGTGGCCGGGCTCCAGGTCGCTGAGGTTCACGCTGATCCGGAGACCGTCCTCGGCCTCCGTGAACTCCGCGGTCCCCACCTCGTTGCCGTCCCCGTCCTGCACCTGCGCGGTGGCGAGGGCGGTGCCGTCGCCCTCTCCTGCCGGTGCGGGTTCGTCCTGTGTCTGATCGGAACCGCACCCGCTCAGAGCAAGTGCCCCGGCCGCCACCATGAGGAGTGCTCCGCGTCCCGTCCGGGCCTTCCGTTGCGTGCTGAGTCGACCTTGCATGATGTCCCCTTCCGGTCATCGCGACCGCCGTTCGCGAGCTTGGCGCGGCGCTGCACTGTGTGGTGGTGAACACGCTACCCGACACCCGGAACCCACCCTTTACACACAAATACATACGAGGCAGAATCGAGCCACACCTCATCACCCCTCCGCAGACGGGACCACGCATGGACCAGCGCAGCGCCGAGCTCGGCACCCAGGGCGGTGCGAACCCGTTCACTCCCGGATTCGGTCTGACCCCGATCATCCTCGCCGGCCGCGCGGTCGCCATCGACGAGTTCGCGGCCGCGCTCCAGGGCAGCGTCCCCGAGGCCCGCGCGATCCTCATCTCCGGCGCCCGCGGCTCCGGGAAGACGGTGCTGCTGACCGAGTTCAAGGAGCTCGCCCTCGAGGCGGGCTGGACCGATCTGCGCGTGCACACGTCCTCGTCCTCCCTGGTCGACGAGCTGCGGGGCACGGCGATCGCACAGCTGAAGGAACAGGACCCCGACGCGGAATCCTCCCGTCTCACCTCGGCGAGGGTCTCGGGCACCGGCGCCAGCCGTGAGGTCCTCCGGCGCTACGAGGACGAGCACGAGCCGCTGACCACGGTGCTGGACCGACTGGCGGGGCTCACCGACCAGGACGGCGGCGGACTGCTCATCACGCTCGACGAGCTGCAGTCGGTCGACCGCGACCAGTTGCACGCGATCACCCAGCACGTCCAGGACCTCATCGGCTCCGGTCACGCCGTCGCCTTCCTCGCCGCCGGGGTCCGCCCCGGGGTCGATGCCCTGCTCGACCACGAGCGCACCACCTTCCTGCGCCGCGCCCACCGGATCGAGGTGGGCAGCGTCGACGTCGGGACCGCGGCCGAGGCGATCCGCATGACCATCGCCGACACCGCCAAGACGATCACTCCCGAGGCCGCGGTGCTGGCCGGCGAGATCTCCCAGGGCTACCCGTACCTGATCCAGCTCATCGGCTCCAAGGCCTGGCAGAACAGCGGCGACGCGGACACGATCGAGATCGAGGACGTCCGCGGAGGCCGCGAGGCCGTGGTCGCCGCGATGATCAAGAACGTCCACGGCCCGGCCCTGCGCGGCCTCAGCGCCCGCAAGCGCGAGTACCTCCTCGCGATGCTCGTCGACGAGGGACCGTCGAACGTCGGCGACATCGCGCAGCGCATGGGCATCGACCCTCGCAACCAGTCCACCTACCGCGAGCGGCTGCTCGAGGACGAGCTGATCCGGTCCGCCGGCCGGGGCCTGGTCGAGTTCGCCCTGCCCTACCTGGGTGATGCGCTGCTGCACGAGCAGCGAGAGGGTGCGGCGACGGAGCCGGGCACGGGACTGACCCGCTCCCATCGCGGACGACGCCCTCCCCGGCTCTAGGATGAGGCGGCGGCGCGACGATCCCGCTACGGTGGGCGGCACCATGAGCACCGGGATGGGGACCTCGCAACGACCCGCACGCCACTACGCCACCGGCCCGGTCACGAGGGTCCTGCGGCTGCTGTCCGTGCTGGCGACGCTCGTGATCACGGCATGGATCGTCCTGAGCTACGCGGAGCTGCCGGACACGATCGCGACGCACTTCGGCCTCGGCGGCGAGGCGGACGGCTGGGGCGGCAAGGCGTCCGTGCTGGTGCTGGCCGCGGTGATGGTGGTGCTGTCGCTCGCGCTCGCGGCGCTGTCCACCAGGCCGCGGGCCTTGAACTACCCGACCGAGATCGCCGAGCGCGGCGCCCAGGCCATCTACCGCGAGGGGGAGCGGATGATGGTCTGGACGCTGCTGGGCCTGCAGGTGATCTACCTCGACATCGCCCGGTCGGTGCTGCGTGGAGACGGCGGCGCACTGATCACTCTCGGCGTGGGGTTGCTGATCGGTGCGGTCGTCGTCGGGATCATCCGCCTGGTCCGCGCCGCGCGCACCGCCTGACTCACACCCGTGCGAGCGCCACGGCGACGTTGTCCGGTGCGCCCGCCGCGAGTGCCAGCTCCACCAGCTGCTCGGCCAGCGCCGCGACGCCCTCCTCCTTCGTGGTGAGCGCATCGGCGAGGACCGACGGGTCGACCACGGCATGCAGCCCGTCGGAGGCGAGCAGCACCAGATCCCCCGGCTCGAGCCGGCGCACCAGCAGGTCCGGTGCCGTCGGGGAAACGGCCGCCAGCGCCCGGTTCAGCACCGCCCGGTCCGGATGGGCGGCGACCTCCTCGGGGGAGAGCCGGCCGGCCGCGGCGAGCGAGCGCAGGCGGGTGTGATCCTGCGTGACCAGGTCGATCCGGTCGCCGCGCACGAGCGCGACCCGGGTGTCCCCGATGTGCGCGATGTACAGCCGTCCCGCGTGGATCAGTGCCGCCGTGAGGGTGCTGCCGTCCGGGCCCGTCGCCGGGACCAGCGACTCTGCATCCGCCCACGCGGTCTCCAGGGCCGCCAGCGGATCGGACGACGGGTCCTCGCCGACGGCATCGGCGAAGGCCGAGAGGATCCGCGAGGACAGCGCGTCGTCGGCGCCGAACCCGTCGGCCATCGCGAGCAGGGCGGCGCCGCCGGACAGCTCGCGGGCGAGCACGGCGTCCTGCTGGGCGGCGCGGACGAGCCCGCGATGGGCGGTGGTGGCGACCTGCAGCGGGCCGCTGTCGTGGGACGTGGTGGATGTGGTCATGGTGGTTTCCTCCTGGAGGAGTCCCCCGAGGTCGCGGGCGAGGTACTGGACGGCGGCGCCGCGGGAGAAGACGTCGGCCTCCTCCTGGCGCCACCAGGACCGCAGCTCGGAGACGGCCGCTGCGGCGTCCAGGTCGCAGATCACCCGGATGCGGGCGAGCCCCATCCCGACGCCCCGGAGAGCGGCGATCAGCCGCGCCCGTTCGACCTGGTCGATCCCATAGGAGCGGTAGCCGGTGAACTCATCGACCTGCCGTGGCGGCAGCAGGCCCGACTCGGCGTACAGGCGCAGCGCCTTGGGGCTCAGCCCACTCGCGGCGGCCAGCTCGCCGATGCTCAGCAGCGTCTCGTCCATGCGGTCCTCCGTCGTGCCTCGCCCGGGTTCCCGGGCATCGGGTCCGTCCCGGCATCGCCCACGTTCCGGATTGTCCCTGGGGAAGGGTCAAGCGCGCCCCGGAAAATCTGTCGCCCGCGGCGATCCGCCTGTGGTCGACTTCCGGTATGCACGTCACGATCCGACCGCTCGATGTCACCTCCGACCTCGACATCGCCCAGTACAGCGCCCTGGATGCGGCGTTGGACGAGGCCGCCTTCGGGGGCAGCGAGGTCCAGACTGCTGCGCAGTGCCGCGCCTCCCTCACCGACAGTCCGTACTGGCGCACCCAGCGCTGGGTGGCGGTCACCGAACCGATGGAGGGCGGCGAGATGATCGTCGGCCGGGCGGGTGTGTTCGTCCCGCTGCAGGAAAACCTCGAGACGATCGCCGTCGGCGCTTCCGTGCATCCTGCCCACCGCGGCCGGGGCATCGCCACGGCGCTGGTCGAGGAGGCGCTGATCCCCGCGATCCGGGAGTCAGGGCGCGGCCTCGTCGAGGCTATCGGCGAGATCTCGGCCGACGGCGACCCCGACGACCCGGCGGAGCCCGTCAACCGCCTGGCCACACGCCTGGGCGTCACCCGGAAGAACGTCGCGGTGTGCCGCACCCTGGCGCTCCCGCTCGAGGAGGCGCTGCTGGATGACCTGCAGGCCGAGGCCGAGGAGAAGCTCGGGGAGTACGCCATCGAGCTGTGGGACGACGAGGTTCCCGAGGAGCATCTGGCGGCCTACGGGCTGCTGATGCGCCAGCTCGAGCTCGATGAGCCCGACGGGGACGTCGAGCACGAGGCCCCCGACTACACCCCCGAGCGGATACGGACCTCCGAGCGGCGGCGTCGCGAGGCCGGCACGCGGGCCCTCATCGCGGTGGCGATCGCGCCCGACGGCAGCTTCGTCGGCAACACAGAGGTGCACGTCCGGCGCACGCCGGGGACGACCGTCGGCTGGCAGGAGAACACCCTGGTCATGCCCGAGCACCGCGGGCATCGTCTCGGCCTCGCGCTCAAGGTCGCCACCCATCGCCTGCTGCGCGAGCAGGCTCCCGGACTGCGGGCGCTGGTCACTTGGAACTCGCACGTGAACCCGTGGATGATCGCCATCAACGAGAAGCTCGGTTACGAGATCACCTACCGCGAGCTCGTGCTCCAGGGCCGTCCCCAGCTCTGACGCCCTCGCGCGCCCGACACGCCACGACGCCTCCCCTCCCGACCACCGGGGCCCGGTCGGCCTAGGTTCGTGCCCAGAGGCCGAGGGGGTGTGGGCGTGCAGGCAAGGCATCACAGGAAGCCTCTGCGGCCGTCGCGGCCGCACGAGCAGTTCACGATCGCGATCGCGATCACGGCGGTCATCATGTCCGGCGGGATGCTGAGCGGACTGCTGACCAGCACCACCGCGCCCGAGTCCCGATCGGTCCAGGAGAGCAGGATCCCTCCGGGCGAGCCGTCGAACACCACCCGCCTGGACAACAGTCGGCGGATCACCGGTGACATCACCCCGAAATCCGTCGTGGCCGGCCCCGACGGCACGGTGATCGCGAACAACATGATGTACAGCCATTCCTCGACGCTCTACGACGCCGAGTCCCTCGAGCTGACCGGCACCGTCTCCGACGCCGTGGACCTCTCGGAGTTCGGGTTCGCCGACCGCGCCGGGGAGACGAGGGGCGCCCCCGTCGAAGCGGTGTTCTCGCCCGACGGCGAGCACGCCTACGTCTCGCAGTACTCCCTGAAAGGGCCCGGCGCCGGGGAGACGGCGACCGACGACTGCCGTCACGGCGACGGCATCGGCAACTCCGCCGTGTTCCGCCTCGACGTCGACAGCGGACAGTGGGACCAGGTCATCGAGGTGGGCAGGGTCCCGAAGTTCCTCTCGATCTCCCCCGACGGCAGCATCGCCCTGGTCTCCAACTGGTGCGATTCCAGCGTGTCGGTCCTCGACCTCGCCGAGGGCCGCGAGGTGCGGCAGATCGAGGTGGACTCCGCCCCGCGCGGCAGCGTGATCCTGCCGGACGACCGCACCGCCTACGTCGCCGCGATGTTCGCCGACGAGCTGTATCGCCTCGACCTGGTCACCGGAAAGAGCGAGAAGGTGCTGGAGACCGGCCGCAAACCGCGTCATCTGATGCTCTCGCCCGACGCGAGCCGCATGTACCTCACCGAATCCGGCTCGGACCGGCTTCTCGAGCTCGACACCGCCACCGCCGAGGTGCTGCGAGTGGCCGAGACCGGTCGGGAACCGCGCTCGATCACGATCTCGCCCGACGGCCTCGCGCTGTACGTGGTGAACTACTACGGGAACACGGTCTCGAAGTTCGACACCGAGACCATGGAGGAGATCCAGGAGGTGGAGGTCGGGCAGAACCCGATCGGCATCACCTACGAGCCGACGCAGCGGCGCGTCTGGGTCGCCAACTATGCGGGGTCGATCGACGTCTTCGACGACACCACCCCCGCCGAGGAGATGATGTGAACATGGCTCCCGCCCAACCCGTCCCGCGCGAGGAGCGCGTCCTCCGCGCCTCCCGCGAGGTCGCCGCACCCGCCGCGAGGATCTTCGCGCTCATCGCCGACCCGGCCGAGCAGCCTCGCTGGGACGGCAACGACAATCTCGCCGAGGCGGCGCCCGGCCAGCGGATCCGTGCCGTCGGCGACGTGTTCGTGATGACCAACCTGGGTGGTGGGGTGCGTGAGAACCACGTGGTCGCCTTCGCCGAGGGGCGGGAGATCGCCTGGATGCCGGCGCCGCAGGGAGAGGTCGTGCCCGGGCACCGGTGGGGCTGGGAGCTCGAGGCGCTCGACGGCGACCGCACCCTCGTCACCCACACCTACGACTTCTCGCAGCTGAACGAGGAGAAGCGCCTGGCCAAGGCGCGCTCCTTCACCGCAGGCACTCTGCGGGCCTCGATCGATCGGCTGGCTCTGCTCGCGGAGAGGAACGGCGGCTCATGACCTCCGGGTCCGCGGGTTCCGGGGGCGAGAAGTTCGGGCCCCCTATGGAGCCGGAGCAGGCGCGGGTGGAGTCCGCCATCGAGCAGGCCATCGCCCGCGGTGACTTCGACGACCTGCCCGGGGCCGGCAAGCCGCTGGACCTGCCGCCCACGCACGACCCGGACTGGTGGATCAAGCAGCGCCTCGCCGAGGGCGATGTGGATCGTGACGCCCTCCTGCCGGTCGTGGTGCTGCTGCGCCGCGAGTACGACCAGCGCGAGGAGACCCTCGCCGCGCTGCCGGAGGAGCATCTGGTGCGCGAGTACGCCGCCGACTTCACCCGGCGCGTCCATGACGACCGCCGCGCGAACCCGCTCGCGCGGATGATGGCTCCCGAAATCGACGCCGACGACGCGGTGGCGCGCTGGCGGGAGCTGCGGGCCGCGACGGCCGACGCCGAGCCGGTGCGCGCCGAACCTGCCGAGGAGCGCCGGCGCTGGCCCCGATGGTGGCCGTTTGGGCGCCGGGGCTGACGAGGGCCGGCAGGCCACTCAGGCGAGGGATGCCCGGGTAGCGGTGACCAGGTCGTGCACGGCGCTCACCGCCGCGGTGAGGGCGGCGGAAGACAGGTCGGGGCCGAGACGCGCGAGCGCGTCCGCGGCGCGCGCGGCGAAATCCTGGGTGTCGAGGGGGAGGCGGGCGACCCCGGTGACGACGCCCTTCTCGTTCGTCACCCACGTCCCGGCCTCGGCATGCCAGGCATGGGCGCACCACATGAGGGCCGTCGTGCAGCACAGCTGCAGGTAGGCGAGGTCGCCGCGCCCGGTCGCCTTCGCCGCGCCGCCGAGAATGAATTCCGCGTTCACCAGGTGCGCCACCAGAGCATCGCGCAGCGCACGGGGATACGGGGACAGACCCGCACGCAGCTCCTCGACCACGCCGTTTGCGTCGACCAGCGGGCGACAGGTGGCGACCTCGCCGGCGTAGGCCACGTCGAGGAATCCGAGCGGATGCCCGGTCTGCTGGTGCACCGCGAACTCGCCGCGGATCGCGCGATCCCGCTGCTCGCGCACTCGAGCGCACTCGCGCAGGATCAGATCCACCGCCGTGGCGTCGACGGTGAGCCAGGCCCCGCCGTCGACCCAGGGGCCCCAGCCACCGGGGCCGGCGACGTCGACCGGAGCGCCGAGGATCCCGCTCGCCGCCTGGCGCAGGGCGGGCAGGTCGAGCGTGTCGGCGTCGTAGTAGAGACCGAGGTCCACGTCGGAGTCCGGATGATGCGTGCCGCGGGCGCGGCTGCCGCCGAGGGTGACGGCCCGGATGCCGGGCACCGAGCCCACCCGTTCGGCGATCTCCAGGAGCTGCTCGTCGCTGATCACGGGGCCTCGCACGTGCGCAGGGAAGCGTCGAACCACTCCCCGGGGTCCGCGGCCGACTCCGAGGCTCCGCGCGCCTGCAGCCAGGTGCACACGTTCGTGCAGTCCCGTCGCAGGAACTCCGGGCCGTTCGGGTTCCCGATCAGGTCGATGACCTGCGGGACGTCGATGATCACCGGGTCCGGCTCCTCCTGGCGCGTGTCGATCAGGATGTTGTAGGCAGAGAGGTCACCGTGGACCAGTCCCAGCTCGGCGAAGCCGAGCACCACCTCGCGCAGCACGCGGGCCCAGCGCTCGGCCTGCTCGGGATCCGGGCTGGTCTCCTGGAGCCGGGGCGCGGCGACGGCCCCGTCCTCGTCGTCGGTGCCGACGAACTCCATGCACACCTCGGTGCCGGCGATCTGCACCGGATAGGGCACGGGCAGCCCGGCCGACCACAGCTGACCCAGCACGTCGAACTCGGCGCGGGCCCATTGCGCGGCGGCGACCTGGCGGCCGAAAGCGGTGCCCTTGGCCATGGCGCGGGCCTCGCGGGAATCCTTGGTGCGCCGACCCTCGGTGTACTGGTGGGAGCGATGGAAGCTGGAGTGCTCGGGAGAGCGGTAGCGCTTGGCGACCATCAGGGTCGCCTCGCCGGGGGCACCGGTGAGGTGCTCCTCGGGCAGGGCGCGCTCGAGCAGGAAGGCGTCGGCCTCCTTACCCGTCTTGAGCACGCCGAGCTCGGTGTCGATCGCTCCGTCGTGCTGGACGACCCAGTCGGGGAAGGGCTGGGGGCCGCGATCGAGGGTATGGGCCGTCTCCGGCCAGGTGGACCAGCGCTGGTCGGGATCGAGCTCGGCGACGGTCGCGGTGAACATGGCGCGGGCGAAGAAGGCGTCCCGGTCGAAGGACGATGTCATGGGGGTCTCCTGAGGGAGGACCTGCGAGCGGCTCAGCAGGTCGAGATGGAAGGGAGGACGACAGGGGTCAGCGCGGCGACAACCATCAGCTCCTCCTTCCCTCAGGGCTCCGTGGGCGGAGCCGGTGACTGCGACCACGCTAGGGCGGCCGCCGTCGGTCCGTCCAGCGATTTATCGGCTCGGGGCCCAGGGTTCCCGCGGTGCACCGGCGTCGATACCCTGCTGACACCCACCTCGCCCCAGGAGCCGATGATGACGACCGACGAGTACTTCGATCTGCTCGGGCGTACCGCGTGACGGAGGCGCCGGGACCGGCCGGACTGCTCGCGGCCTACGACGGGCAGCTGCGCGAGCGCTCGGAGGTCGCCGACGCCCTCGCGGTGAGGCGATGCGGACCGCTGTGGCTCGCGACCTTCGAGGGCGGGCGCGGTCTGGTCACCTACCGCGATCTCGACGGGTCCGACGCCGCGGCGATCCGGAGACTTGTCGACGAGGCCGTGGCGCATTTCGCGGCTGATCCGGCCGTGGCCGAGATCGAATGGAAGACCCGCGGGCACGACCGGGCCCCCGGTCTCGAGGAGGCCCTCGCCGCGCACGGGTTCATGGCCGAGGATCCGGAGTCGATCATGATCGGACCGCTCACCGCGCTCGTCGGCGGTGCCCGGGTGCCCGACGGGGTGCGTCTCCGCCGCGTGCTCGAGGAGGAGGACGTGCGTGCGGTGAGCGCGATGACCGACCGCGCCACGGGTCGGGAAGCCGCTGAGGAGCGGGCCGATGCCCTCGTCGCGACCCTCGGCCGCGCCGAGGGTGCTCAGCTGTGGGTCGCCGAGGTCGAGAAAGAGATGGTCTCCGCCGGCCGTCTCGTGCCCGTCCCGGGCACCGTGTTCGTCGGGGTCTGGGGTGGGGCGACGTTGCCGGAGCACCGGCATCGCGGGATCTATCGGGCGCTGACCGCGGCACGTGCCCGCGCCGCGCTCGAGGCCGGCTTCACGCTCGTCCACAGCGACTCGACGGAGTTCTCGCGTCCCGTCCTCGAGCGCTCGGGGCTCGTGAAGGTCTCGACGACGACCCCGTGGATCCGGCAGGCCGCACGCGGCGCGGCGTGAAAGCCTCCTGATCAGAGGATTGTGGATGGTCACGGAGCTGTCGTCGGTTCCTGTGCTCAGATGCCGAGCATGCCCATCCCGAGGCACCACTGGCCTTCCGGACCGTCGGCGCTGCGCAGGAGATCCTCGGGCACACGAAACAGCCGCTGTCCCCGCGGCCCTTCCGTAGACTCACCGCATGTTTCTCGAGAACCTCGGCATCGATGCCGTCGACCCGATCCGCGTGGGCCGCTTCTGGGAGGCGGCGCTGGGCACCACCGTGCTGACGGCGGAGCCCGACATCTACGAGACCCGCCTGGACATCGACGGCGAGGCGTACCTGGACCTGTGCTTCCCCCGGGTGCCGCAGCCGCCCACGGCGCCCCTGCGGCTGCACTTCGACCTGCGCGGCGGGGAGCGCCAGCTCGAGATCGCCGAGCGTCTGCGTGAGCTCGGGGCGCGAGACCTCGACATCGGCCAGGGCCAGGTGCCCTGGATCGTGCTCGGCGATGTCGAGGGCACCCCGTTCTGCGTGATGGAGGACCGCGAGGCCTACCGCGACACCGGCCCTTTGGCCGCTCTGCCGCTGGACGTCGCCGATCCCCGGCGCGAGGGCGACTTCTGGACCTGGCTGACCGGCTGGGTCGACGCACCGGGCACCGGCCCTCGCACCCTGCGTCATCCGTCGGGGCGAGGGCCGCTGCTCGCACTGTGCGAGGAACCCGAACCGAAGCGGCCCGGAGCGAAGAACCCCATCCACCTCGACGTGCGCCTCGAGGCCGAGGACGACGCCGATGAGATCACCGCGGAGATCGAGCGGCGCGGTGGCCGCGAGCTCCATCCCGACTGGGGTGACCTGCCCTGGCGCGTGTACCAGGACCCCTCCGGCAACGAGTTCTGCTTGCTGCCGGCTCCTGGCCCCGCGTCGTGAGCGACGCCCGGGGGACCACCGGCTTCCTGACTGTGCTGCTCGGCGGTGCAGGCCTCCTGCACGTCGCCCGGCCCGCACCGTTCGACAGCATCGTGCCGCCCGCGCTGCCCGGCTCGGCCCGCGGCTACACCTACGCCTCCGGGGCGGCAGAGCTCGGCGTGGCCGGACTGCTCGCGATCCCGCGCACTCGGCGTCTGGGCGGGCTCGCAGCGACGGCCCTGTTCATCGCCGTGTTCCCCGCGAACATCCAGATGGCCTACGACTGGCGTCACGCCCGTCCGCGGAAGCGGGTGATCGCGTACGGTCGCCTGCCGCTGCAGGGGGTCCTCATCGCGCAGGCGCTGCACGTGGCACGAAGCGTCTGAGCACGGCGACCCTTCTTCCCGGGTCGTGGACACTCACGGGAGAGCGCTCCCACATGCTCTACCGTGGGCGGCCGTCCGTCAGGTCGGTCCGAAGGAGTGCCCGTGATCCCCAGACGTTCCCTGTTCGGCGCCGCCGGTATCGCGGGGGCGAGCCTTCTCGCCGCGTGCGCGGGTGAGTCCGACGTCGATCCGGCTCTCGGTGCCCCCGCCGGTCCCCAGGACTCGGGGGCCATCACGTTCCAGATCTGGGACAAGGCTCAGGAACCGGCGATGCAGCAGATCATCGACGCCTTCCGCGAGCAGTACCCGGACATCACCGTGACCATGTCCTCCGCCGCCTTCGCCACCTACTTCGAGCGGCTGCGCATCCAGGCCACCGGTGACGACCTGCCGGACGTGTTCTGGATCAACGGGCCGAACTTCGAGCTGTACGCCTCGTACGGGATGCTGCAGGACCTCGGCGAGCTGGAGGGATTCGATCCGGCGAACTACCCGTTGAACCTCACCGAGCTCTACACCTACCAGGGGACGCCGTACGCGAGCCCGAAGGATTTCGACACCATCGCCCTGTGGTACAACCGCGATCTGCTGCACCGTGCGGGGATCGACGAGCCCACCGGCAGCTGGAGCTGGGAGGAGTACCGCGACGCCTCCGCAGCGGTGACGCGGACCCTCGGCGCCGAGCAGATCTGGGGCAATCCGGGCGGCGTCGCGAACCAGGCCTACATCTACCCGCTGATCATGCAGGCCGGAGGGTTCATCCTCGACGAGGAGAAGACCGTCTCCGGCTACGACAGCCCCGCAGCGATCGAGGCGTTCTCCTTCCTCGACGGCATGATCCGCGAGGGCACCGCCCCGGACGTCCGGTACACGACGGAGAACAAGCCCGAGGACCTGTTCAGCAGCGGGCGCGCCGCCCTGTACCAGTCGGGGAACTGGCAGGCGGCCCTGCTGAAGGACTCGCCGGTGCGCGAGCACCTCGGGGTCGCGCCGTTGATCCACGGGGCCGAGGAGGCCAACGTCATCCACGGCATCGGGTACGCGATGTCCGCTCGCAGCCGCAACAAGCCGGCAGCCTCGGCCTTCCTGTCCTTCCTCGGGTCCGAGCAGGCCCATCGCATCCAGGGCGCGGCCGGCGCCGCCAACCCCGCTTTCGTCGGCACCAACGACGCCTACATCGAGGCGCTGCCGGAGTTCTCCCTCGACGTCTTCGTGGACGCGGCGGAGACCGCGCGGCAGTACCCGGCCTCGCAGAACACCTCCGCCTGGCTGCAGCTGGAGGAGCTGCTGTTCCCCAAGATCCTGAGCGGGGACGGGGAGCTCGAGAAGCACGCACAGGATCTCGCCGCGAGGATGAACGGAGTGCTCGCCGATGAGTCATGACACCGCACCGCCGAGGCGACGCCGCGGGCGCGGTCGCGACGGCTACTGGCCGATCGTCTTCCTCGCGCCGCTCATGATCGGCGTGGTCGCCTTCTACTTCTGGCCGATCCTGTCGACCGTCCTGAACTCCTTCGCCAGCTTCGACCCGTTCGGCGGCCGCACCTTCGCCGGCCTGGAGAACTACCGGACGCTGCTGGGCGACTCCTTCATCCCCCGGGCGGTCCTCAACACCGCGGTGTACACCGCGATCGTGCTGCTGGGCATCCCCATCGCCGTGGGGGTCGCCTCCCTGCTGACCCAGAAGGGCCTGCGGTTCTCCCGCTTCTACCAGGTGCTGTTCTTCCTGCCCGCGGTCTCGATGCCGGTGGCCGTCGCGCTGGTGTGGCGGATGATCTTCAACCAGGAGTTCGGCGTCGTCAACTGGGCGCTGTCCCTGGTCGGCATCGACGGCCCCTATTGGGTCACGGCCCCGTGGTGGTCGCTGCTGGCGGTGTCCGTCGTCGGCCTCTGGTCGAGCCTGCCGCTGGCGGTGATCATCCTGTCGGCCGGGCTGCAGGGCATCCCCCGCGAGCTGTACGAGGCGGCCCAGCTCGACGGGGCCGGCGCCCTGCGGCAGTTCCTGTCGGTCACGGTGCCCCTGCTGACCCCCAGCATCTTCTTCCTGATGATCATCACCGCGATCAACGGCTTCCAGCTGTTCGACCTGCTGTTCGCGATGATGGGGCAGGCCAACCCGGCGATGGCCGATACCCAGTCGCTGGTCTACCTGTTCTACTCGGAGGCTTTCCGACAGCACGATCAGGGCTACGCCTCGGTGATCGCGCTGCTGATCCTGGCGATCATCGGCGTGATCACCCTGCTGCAGTTCCGAGTGCAGAAGAGGTGGGTCCACTATGACTGACAAGCGCACGACGCGCCCCCGCTACGCGACCCATGCGGCGCTGCTGATCGGCGGGGCGGTGATGGTCTTCCCCTTCGCGTGGCAGCTGATCATGTCGCTGTCCACGCACGCCGAGGTGACCTCCGTGCCGCCCACCTGGGTCCCCGAGAAGCTGCAGTGGCAGAACTACCCGGCGGTGTTCGAGCAGGTCCCGTTCTGGAACCAGTTCGTCACCACAGCGGCGGTCACCGTGGCACGTGTCGTCGGCCAGTTGCTGCTGTGCGCGATGGCCGGGTACGCCTTCGCCCGGATGGAGTTCCGCGGCAAGGGCGTGCTGTTCGCCCTGGTGCTGTCGATCCTGATGGTGCCCTACCAGATCTACCTCATCCCGCAGTACGAGATCGTCCAGGAGCTGGGATGGCTGAACACAGTGGCCGGCATCGCCGCCCCCGGCATCTTCAGCGCCTTCGGCACCTTCCTCATGCGCCAGCACTTCCTGGGCATGCCACGCTCGCTCGAGGAGGCGGCGCGCCTGGACGGAGCCAACCCGTGGCAGACGTTCTGGCGCATCATGTTCCCGCTGAGCGGTCCGTCGCTGAGCGCCGTCGCGATCCTCACCGCACTGGCCTCGTGGAACGACCTGATGTGGCCGCTGATCGTGGCCACCTACGACGATCGCACCACGCTCGCGGTGGGGCTGTCGACGATGCAGGGGCAGTTCACCACCGACTACCCGGTGATGATGGCCGCCAGCTTCATGGCCATGCTGCCCCTGATGATCCTGTTCATCGTGCTGCAGCGCCGTGTCGTCGAGGGGCTCGCGCACTCCGGCATGAAGGGCTGACGCGGGCCCAGCTCACAGGTGACCCCGAGGGCGCCGAGCCGTGAGTGGCGCGGATCAATTGCTGCTCAGCGGGAGGCGCGCTTCTTCCGCATCACCTTGTGGGTGCCGTCGCACCACGGGCTTGATGGCCGAACCCCCACACATGCAGACGGCGCTGACCGCTCGCCAGGTGCGGTGTTCGTTCCCCTCCTCGTCCTGCACCACATGCTCACCGCGCAGCAGCATGGGGCCACCGGGGCACCGGATCACCTCTGGATGGGCGTCGGTGATGTCATCACTCATGCGGAACACGCTGCCAGCATGCGTTCGGCGTAGCGGTCGTCCATGTACAGGGACGCCCACGCACCGAAGTAGACGTTCTCTTACTGCCCCGGTTCTTCCTCCAGCAATGTGCCGCATCAGTTCCTGACGTCTTCCTGCGCGTCAGCTCCGGTTGTCCGGGTGCCACGTGGCGTGAACTGTCCGGTGGCCACGAGGAGCACGACGAGCGCGAACGGCACGATCCACCCGCTCCAGCCGAGGATCGTCGCCTGCGTGGTGTCGATGTGTTCTCCTGCCATAGCGAAGAGAAGGTAGCTCCCGCCCGCGCCGTTGAATGCGGCATGCGCGAGGGCCGGGGGCCATACTGATCCGGACCGGAGCCTCAGCCAGCTGAAGACGGCACCGACGAGGATGCACATGATGACCATCGCAGTCACGCCGAGCCAGCCGGGTGCGCTCGGGTAGTTGTATCCCAGCAGAATCAGCGGCGCATGCCAGAGGCCCCAGATGACGCCCGAGATCAGCAACGCCCAGAGCGTGCCGAGCGGCATCAGTTTCGGGAGCAGCCATCCTCTCCATCCGAGTTCCTCACCCAGGGCAGGAATCACGTTGAGGAGGGCCGCAGCGGGAATCGTGATGAGCTGGATGGCGATGAGCACGCCGATCGGAAGGGGGAGCTCGGCGCCCCCTGATTGCTCGTCGAGGGTCTGTTGGAACGCGGAGAAGTTCACGAAGTCGGCCGGATAGACCCCGAACAGGGCGCCGACCGGGAGCGCCACCAGTACCAGCGCGATGGACACGAAGATTCCCAGCACCGCGTAACCGACAAATCTCCGGACCGGTCTCAGGGGCCAGATCCCGAGCGTCGCCGCTTTGCGCTGTGAAGGCTCCACGAAGAACACGACCACCAAGGCGGCGATCGTCGGAGTCATCATCATGGCGATCGAGACGACCGGGAACCACGGGGAGGCGAGGCCATCGCTGAGCCAGAGCGGAAGTGCGACGAGCCAGGCGAGGACGAAAGCGAGTGCGACGAACACACCGACGGACCACAGCCCATAGTCCCCCCTGCGGGGCCGCTGCGCGGCCCGCTCCGCTCCGGAGTCGAGCGTCATGACGCCTTCCCTTCAACAAGGTGCAGGCCCGCGATGGTCCGGTCGTCCCGGAACGCGATCCGTGCCGTGTAGTCGCCGGCCTCCAACCACAGTGCCGTGTTCGCGATCGTCACGTCACCAGCTCGGAGGACCTCCGGTTCTCCGTGGCTCTCCAGAGTTCCCGACAGGCCGACGACCTGTGTCCAGGCGGCCGCGAGGGCATCCTCCGACAGGCCATCGCGCATGGCGGGATCGAACTGCTCCGCGATAGGAGTCCACCGCCCCGCGACCAGATCTTCAATAACTGCGACGGCCAGCTCGGCGGCGTCGGGAAGCGGGGGAGAGGTCATGGATTCCCCTGTTCGGGGATCAGTCGGTTTGCCGTAGCGCTGGAACGCTGCCTGCCGGCTCACGCCGAGGGCGTCCCCGACAGCTTGCCACGAGGCACCCTCCTGGCGGGCCTGTCCTACGACGGCACGCATCACGTCATCGGCGGCGGTTTGGATGCTCACTGCGCGCCCTATCGAGACCGCCCAGTCATCGCTGCTCGTCAGAACGCGCGCCGCCAGGAGCGCGTCCATGTGAGCCTTCAGATCTCGCATCGCAGATGTCAATGATGATTGCATGTGTCAAGTCTAGCTTGACGTTGAGGCGTCGAGCAAGATGGGGTTGCGTTCCGGGTGGACGGCCGGCCCAGCACGGCAACCACTCAGGCGAACCGCGAGGCGGACCTCCGTTCGGGGACAGAGGCACGACATGCTCCGCCGGGTTCACCCGGTGCGACCTCCTCGGGCCCGGTGATCAGCGCCTAGGCGCCGGTGATGTCCGGTCCGTGATCAGCCGATGCTCCCTCGCAGCAGATCCCGGTCGGTGATCGAGTCGGCGATGACCGTGCGTGCGGCGTCCCGAGCCCCGTCGATCTGCCACATCAGCACTCCGACCGGACGTCGCTGGTCGTCCAGGTAGTAGACGACGCTGCGCTGGGTGTCGTGATGGACCTCCAGGATCTCCAGGGAGGGATCGAGGGTGCCCACCGCTTCCCAGCGCACCCCGTAGACCATGGAGTAGAAATAAGGGGTGTGCTCGTAGGGCGCCTCGGCGCCGGCCATCGATCGCCCGGCGGCCGCGCCGGATTCGCGAGCATGGTCGACGTGCTCGATGCGGGTGCGGCCGAGGATCGCGTCGGGGTACTCGATGATGTCGCCGGCCGCCCAGATCGAGGGATCGGTGGTTCGCAGGTGCTCGTCGACCACCACGCCCTCGGAGACCTCGAGCCCCGCCGCGCGGGCCAGGTCGAGACGGGGCTGAGCACCCAGACCGACCACCACGACGTCCCCGCCGACGACGGTGCCGTCATCGAGCGTGATGCCGACGTCCGCGTCGTCCTGGACGGTCAGGCGCTCGGCCCGCCGGCCGGGGAGCAGTTCGACGCCGTGGTCCGTGAACAGTTTCTGGTAGCGCTCCGCGATGCTCGGAGGGAACTGCGAGGCGCCGAGCACGTCGTCGGGGAAGACCAGGGTGACGTGGGCGCCGTTCAGCGAGAGGGAGGCGGCGATCTCGGCGCCGATGTACCCGCCGCCGACGACCACGGCTCGGGCCCCGTCGGTCATCAGGTGCCGCAGGGTGCGATAGTCCGCGAAGCTGCGGAAGTGGATGATGCGCTCGTCCTCGGGTCCTTCGAGCCGGCGCGGCTCGGAGCCGGTGGCCAGCAGCAGTTTCTCGTAGCCGAGTCGCTCCCCGCTGTCGAGCTCGACCTGCTTCCCCGCTCGGTCGATCGCGGTGGCCACCGTGCGCACGCGCAGCTCGGCACCGGTGTCCTCGGCCGTGTTCAGCGGGACGGCGTTTTCGCCGAAGTCCGGGTCGATCCACAGCTTCTTGGTCAGAGCGGGCCGGGTGTACGGAGCATCCTCGTCGGAGCTGACGATGCCGACAGAGCCCTCGGGGTCCTGTTCACGTAAAGCGCGGGCAGCGTCGTCGGCCACCTGGCCTCCACCGACGATCAGATAGTCGTACGAGGTCACCGCAAAGATCTCCTTAGCCGAGAAGTGTTCCGGAACATGGGGGCGGGGCGCGCCATCCCGGTCGGGCGATCAGCTCTTCAGGAAGGTGCGGGTCAGCACGCACAGGTCCTTCTGCGGGGCGTCCTCGTCGTTCGGGCGCTGCAGGCTTCGCACCGTCCGTTCACGGACGGCGTCCCGGAGGATCAACGACAGCATGACGCGCGCAGCGAAGACGGGGTCCACGTCCTCGCGCAGCAGTCCCTGAGCGGCGAGGTTCTGGAAGCAGTGCTCGAGGATGTGTTCGTGCACGCGGCGGAGCCGGGCCATGCGGAACTGACCTGGATGGTCAGTGCTGGTCGAGTCGGCGTCCAGCGTCGCCAGGAGCTGGATCACGGGTGAGGTCGGGTTCCAGGTGTCGACCAGGGCCCGCTGCAGCGCCTGCCCGTCGGTGCACCACTCGTCCTGGCGATCGAGCGCCGTTTGGGCGTGCTCCTCGAGGCGGTCGATCACCCCGCTGAGGAGGTCTTCCTTCGAGGCGAAGTGGTGGAGCATGCCGGGGTGGGAGATGCCGACCCGTCGCGAGATGTCCCGCAGGCTGGCCCCGTAGTAGCCGAACTCGCTGAACAGCTCCGACGCACCGTCGAGGATCTGCTCGCGTCGATTGGCTCGTGGCTGCCTGGGGGCCCGGGGCGGGACGTCCGCGACGCCCTGCGTCCGCTTCTCGACCGTGGACATAGGGGACATGTGGATGGTCATCAGTAATCACTCCCGATGTCGGCGCCGACAGGGACCGCGCAGTGCGGTAACGGGTCGGGCGCGAGGATGTGGGTCGTGCGGTGATAGGGGTCGATCTCGTCGACGGTCATCTGCAGCAGAGCGATGGCCGAGGGCTCGCAGTGCTGGGTCGCGCGCAGGTCGAGGATGACCGGGGACTCCGGGTCGAGCTCTCGAGCACGGCGGAGAACGGAGTGCAGAGCGTTCTGGCTCTGGTCGGTCACGCAGCCTTCGACGGCGATGCGGATCTCGTCCTCGCCGATGTCGGCGCGGACGATCACCGAAAGGGTGTGTTTCATGGGGGTGGTCCTTCGCGCGCAGTGGAGCTTCCTCGGCCACTGGCTGGACCTGCTTCGAACATACGGGGGAGGGCACCGGATGGCAAGGGCGAGCTCGCGGGGTTCACGCCATGGCGACGGCGGGCTTACCCTCTCGGGCAGGAGAGTGTTCATGGTCGTCACCGCTGAGGAGATCGATGCGGCGCGGCAGGGTTTCGACGACCTGCCTGCCGCGGTGGCGGTCGTGCGCGGGAACGATCTGCGCATCGTGGCGGCCAATACCGCGTATCGGGAGCTCATCGGCCGACCGGATGTGGTCGGAGCGCCGTTTCGCGAGGCGTGCCCGGAGCTCGTGGACGGTGGGCTCGTCGAGCTGGTGGACCGGGTCCGCCGAGGCGGCGGGCCGGTCACCGAGCGCGAACGGCGCCAGGCCGCTGCTTCCCGGCCCGACAGCACCGACGGCGACGCGTGGTTCGACCTGGTGCTCGTGCCCCAGCGGGGCGAGGACTCTCAGGTGACGGGCGTGTTGATCCAGCTGACCGGTGTCACGCAGCAACGAGCGGACCGCCGGGACACGGAGGTGGCGGCGGCGACCTCCGAGTTGCGCTACCGACAGGCTCGTGAGGTCGCACTGGAGCTGCAGGAGGCATTGCTGCCCGCCGCTCTGCCGACCCTCCCGCAGGTGCGCCTCGCGGCGGGGTATCGAGTGGCCGAGCATGGGCAGGCCGCCGGGGGTGACTGGTTCGACGCGACCGTGCTCCACGACGGACGGGTCGCCCTCGGCGTCGGGGACGTGGTCGGCCACGGCGTCGCGGCCTCGACCGCGATGGGCCGGCTCCGGGCCGTCCTCGAAGACGTTCTGACGCGGACCGGCGACCTCGACCAGGCAGTCAGCCATGCTGAGCGGCTCGCGACGCGCACCGTCGAGATGCGGGCGAGCACCCTGTGCATCGCGGTGCTGGATCCGGCCGGCGGCGAACTGACCTATATCACCTGCGGCCATCCGCCTCCGCTCGTGATCGGGGCCGACGGGACCTCGCGCTACCTGCCGACCACGGGCGGCACCCCGCTCGGCACGGGCACCGCACCGAGGGCCTCGACCGTTCGGTTGGACGTCGGGGACATGGTGATCCTCTACAGCGACGGACTGATCGAGCGCTCGGGCCGCACGCTCACCGACGGGATGGCGGCCTTGACCCGGGTCGCGCAGGACGCGGCCCGTCAGGCGCAACCGGCCGAGGGCGGCGAGGTCTCGGCTCCCGATCGGGTCTGTCAGCTCTCCGTCGAGCTCCTCGCCGCGCCCGGGACCGACGACGACGCCACGGTGCTCGCGGCACAGCGTCTTGACGCGCCGAACGGGGGCTACCACGACGAGGTGATGGCCACCGTCGATTCCGTGCCCAGCCTGCGGGAAGGGGTCGGTGCCTGGCTCGCGGGGCTGGGCGCATCGCCGACCGAGTGCCAGGATCTGGATCTCGCCACGATCGAGCTCATCACCAACGTCCTCGAGCACGCCTATCCCGCGGGTGAAGAGGGGCCGGTGAGCGTCAGCGCGGATCTGGCCCGTGACGGGACCCTCCGCCTGCTCGTCTCGGATCGCGGGCGATGGCGCGCGCCGATGGACTCGGACGCGATCGGTGGGCGCGGTCTGTGGATCGCGGAATCCCTCGTGGACTGGATGTCGATCGTGCACGGCGATGCGCGCACCGGCGGCACGACGGTGACGCTTCGCCGGCGACTGTGGAAGCCGGCCCAGGTGACGTCGCGATCGGACATCGTGCCCGCTCGCCCGGAACGATCCGATCTCGATCTCACGGTGGCCGGCGGTCTGCCTCCTCGGGTCGACGTGGCGGGTCAGATCGACATCACCACCATCCGGGCGTTCACCGATCAGCTGGACGCAGCCTGCCGTGGTGGTCTGCGTCCGCTGGTCGTAGACTTGACCGAAGTCGACCTGCTGGCCAGTGCGGGAGTGCGCGTGCTCCTGAGCATGCGGGAGAGATTGGCGATGCATGGCCACCGGCTCGATCTGATCAGTGCCACGGGCACGCCGACGCAGACAGTGCTCGACCTGGTCGGGCTGTCGTGGCGTCACGAGGAGGAGGATCCTGGGGATGCCTGGCAAGTCCGTGCATGACCTGGCGCTCGAGTTCCGGCAGCTCAGCGAGTTCCTCCACACCGGTGGATCACCTGCCGCGGCACGTCAGCGCCTCGTCGATCTCGCCTGCCTGTTCGTCCCGGGATGCGAGTGGGCCGGGATCACCACGAATCCGCAGGGCGTGCCGCCGCGCAGCGTGGCGAGCAGCGACGACACGGGACGACTGATCGACGAGATCCAGCATCATTGCGAGGAAGGCCCGTGCGTGCGTGCGGCGCGCACCGAGGAGCCCGTGCTGACGCCCGACCTCACGACCGAGACCAGATGGCCGCGCTTCTGCGAGGTGGCCCTCGAGCAGACCCCGGTGCTCGGGGTGCTGTCCTTTCATCTCACGGACTCGCCGGCGCCGACGGCGCTGAACCTCTACTCGAGCACCGCGGGGGCGTTCGACCACGAGGCGGTCACCACCGGAGCCCTGTTCGCCACGCACGCCTCCGCGATGATGGCGCATGCGGACAGCGCCCACCAGGCGGCCACCCTGAGTGCGGCCCTCAGTACCAGTCGTCAGATCGGCGCGGCGGTGGGGATACTGATGGCGGCGCACAAGGTCACCGAGACCGAGGCCTTCGAGCTGCTGCGCCACGCGAGCAACCGCCTGAACCGCAAGCTCCATGTCATCGCTCAGGACGTCACGGACACCGGCGAGCTGCCCGGACGCGTGCGCCGCTGAGGGCTCAGCGCTGCGCGGCGAGGGCCCCGGCGACCACCGTCGCCAGCACCGTCGTCTCCCGCAGGCGTAGCGCAGCCTCCCGGGCGGCCGACTCGACCATCAGGGCGTCGCCGTCGAGCGGCACGTCAGCGAAGGGGTCCTCCTCGAGCAGCACCACGTCACCCCGGCCCCCGACCGCGAGCCGCCCGACCCCGTCGGTCGAGGCGGCGAGGGCCTCGCGCGGCTGCAGCTGCTGCTCGCGGTGCCAGCCGGCGCGCTCGTCGGCGCTGCGATGCACGGCGGCGGCCATGGCGAGCCACGGGTCCAGCGGCGCGACCGGCGCATCCGAGCCCAGCACCAGCGGGACCCCGGCCGTGAGCAGGTCCCGCAGCCGGAACGCCCGATCGCCGTGGCCAGGCCACACGCTCTCGGTGGCGTCGCGGTCATCCAGCAGATGCGCGGGCTGCACGGAGGCGATCACCCCGAGCGCGGCCAGGGCGTCCACGTCGTCGTCGGTGAGCATCTGCGCGTGCTCGAGCCGGGCGGCGATCCCGATCTGCCCGATCGCCTCGAGGGCGATCTGGGCGGCGGCATCGCCGATCGCATGGACCGCGGCCGTCAGTCCCTGCTCGCGCGCCCGGGCGAGGACGGCCGTGAGCTGGGCGGGGCCGACGCTCAGCACCCCGCGTCCGGCATAGCCGTGGCCGTCGGAGTACGCCTCGCGGGTGTAGGCCGAATGGGAGCCGAGCGCCCCGTCGACGATCACCTTCAGCGGGCCCATCGTCACCAGGCCGGTGTCGTCCAGGACGGTGCCCGTCGGGGCGGGGGCGTGGGGGAGCTCGGCAGGGTAGACCGCGGTGCGGATCCGCATCCGCGCGCCGCGCGAGCGCCAGACCTCCCAGGGCCGGCCCCACTCCATGTCCACGAGGCCGACGACGCCGCGCTCCAGCGCCTGGCGCTGCATCATCGCGGCTCCGGTCGCGAGCGTCTCGGCCACCCCGGGCAGCTCCGTCAGCCGCGGTGCGAGGGCGAACCACTCCTCCTCGGCGACGATCCCGTCGCGCGGGGGCACCCCCAGCCGCTCCAGGGCCGCCGAGTTCAGCCAGGCGTGGTGGGCGTCGCCCCCGATCAGCACCGTCGGGACGGCGCCGGTGGCCTCGTCGAGCGCAGGGACCGTCGGCGGCACCGCGAAGTCGACCAGGCGGTGCCCGAAGCCGATCAGTGCCTGCTGCGTAGCGGTGCGGGCCTCGCGCCGCGCGGTGAGCTCGGCGCGCACCAGCTCGAGGATCACGCCGACGCTTCCGGCCCCGGCCGTGTCCAGACGGGAGTGGGCCTGCGCGAGCTGCCCGGTGTGGACGTGCTGGTCCCACAGCCCCGGGAGCGCGAGCGCCCCGCCGCCGTCGAGGACCTCCTCACCGCCGGCCGGTGCCAGGCCCGGACCGATCTCGGCGATCATCCCGTCGCGCAGCCGCAGGTCCACGGGACGGCACGGGGTCCCCTCCGCGGCGGCGTCGAACGGCCGCACCTGTCTGATCAGCACCGATCCAGAGTAGCCGGGCGAGCGGCCGCCGTGACGGCTGTCATGGGTCAGCAATGATCGTCGGCCCTGGGATCGACGGACGCGCCACGGAAGGCTCGAGGCCATGGACACGACGACCTTCTCAGCCGTCCCGGGCGCCCGCTCCGCTGCCGACGTCCCCTCCGCCGCCGGAGCCCGACCCGCCGCCATCAGCGTGCGCGGCGTCACCCGGTCCTACGGGCAGGTCCGGGCCCTCGACGCTCTCGACCTTGAGATCCGGCCCGGAGAGATCGTCGCCCTGCTGGGTCCCAACGGTGCCGGCAAGACCACCGCGATGGAGATGATGGTCGGGCTAGCCCGGCCCGACTCCGGCGCGGTGGAGATTCTCGGCACCGACCCAGTCACCGCGACCCGTACCGGGGTGATCGGCACCATGCTCCAGGGCGGGGCGCTGCTGCCCGACCAGTCAGTGCGCTCCATGCTGCGGATGCTCCACGCCCTGCAGGCCCACCCGATGCCGTTGGCGGAGGTCGCGGACCAGGCGCAGATCACCGATCTGCTCACCCGCCGGATCGGCTCCCTCTCCGGCGGTCAGGCCCAGCGGGTCCGTTTCGCGATCGCCCTGCTCGGCGACCCCCAGGTGCTGCTGCTGGATGAGCCGACCGTCGGCATGGACGTCGGCGCCCGCCGCGCCTTCTGGGACCGGATGCGCGCCGTCGCCGCCACCGGCCGCACGATCGTGTTCGCCACGCATCACCTCGACGAGGCCGAGCGCGAGGCCGCCCGCGTGATCGTCATGGATCGCGGCCGCGTGGTCGCCGACGGCACCGGGGCCGAGGTCAGCGCCCTCGTGGCGGGCCGCGTGATCACGCTGCGCGGCGCCGACGCCGGGGAGGTCGCGCAGCTGCCCGGGGTCGAGAGCGCACGGGCCGACGAGCTCGACCCCGAACGGGTCCGGGCCGTCTGCTCGGACTCCGATGCGGCGCTGGCCGCCCTGTTCACCGGGGCGCTGGCTCCCGCCGTCCACGAGGTCCTGGTCTCCGCGCCGGGGCTCGAGGAGGCGTTCCTGCGCATCACCGACCACACCGAGACCGAGTCCCCGGAAGGAACCGACCGATGAGTACCGCTGCCGCTCCCCCCACCCCCTCCGTCGCCGCTCCGTCAGCCTCTCCGTCGTCCGCTTCGCGGACCGTGCGCTACGCCCTGCACACCACCCGCATGACGGTCACCAACGTCCTGTTCATGGTGTTCACCCTCGCCATGCCCGTGGGCATGTATCTGCTGTTCTCGATGATGTTCGGCGACCAGGCCGAGGGGCAGACCCGCGGCATGATCATGGTCAACATGGCCGCCTACGGGGGTCTCGGCGCCGCGATCACCGCGGGCACCCAGATCCAGGAGGATCAGCGCAACGGCTTCCTGCGCCAGCTGATCGTGGCCGGGCTGTCCCCGCGCTCCTTCCTGTCCGGCTCCGTCATGGCCGCGAGCGCCGTCATCGTCCCGGCCCTGCTCGCCGTCGGGCTCGTCGGCCTGGCCACCGGCGTCGAGGCGAGCCCCGCCGCTTTCGTCGCCTCCTTGGCGGTGCTGTGGGTCGGGCTGCTGCCCACGATCCTGGTGGGCATCGTGCTCGGCATGGTGCTCAAGGGCGGCGCCGCGATGGCCGGCGGGGTGGTCACCATGATGGTGATGGCGATCTTCGGCGGGCTGTGGATGCCGCTGGAGATGTTCCCGGACTGGATGCAGGCGGCCGGCCGCGTGATCCCCACCTACTGGATCTCGTCACTGGGCGAATGGGCCCTGTACGGCGGTCACCTGCCCGTGACCGGTCTGCTGGTGATCGGCGCCTGGACCCTCGCCCTCGCCCTGGTCTGCTCGCTGAGCATGTCCCGCGCCGTCGGCCTGAGCCGGCGCTGAGGCGACGCTGACACAATGTCGTTCATGATCACCGGCGACGAACCGGCCTGGGGGACCCGGGCGCGCGGCGATGAGGGGACCGCCGCGGCCCGGCCTCTCACCCCGCGCGCGATCCATCGCGCCGCCGTCGAGTCCGGAGGGTTGGCCTTCGCCCTCCCCCCGGTCGTCTTCGTCGCGATCCCGATCGCCTTCGCCTGGATCAGCGACCCCGGCCCCTGGGCCGCTCTCGTGACCGTCGCGATGCTGGTCTACGGGCTGCTGTTCGTCTACTGCACCGGCATCGGCCTCTATCCGCAGCCCGTGCGCCTGGCCTGGTTCACGGCGTGCACCGCGCTGCTCCTGGCACTGATCCCGATCCTCGGCGAGAACGTGCTGTACATGGTGATGTTCCAGGCCATGACGCACGTGCTCCTGCTGCCGTGGCGGTGGGCGCTCCCGACGATGGTCGCCATGGGCCTGGCGGTGTTCGTCATCGCCCTCGTGCTCGGGGTGTACATCGCCGCGGGTCTGGCCGGGATGGGGATGCTGATGTCCTGGGGCATCGGCTACGGCATCCGCCAGCAGGTCCTGCAGGAGGAGCTCGAAGCCGCCGAGTCCCGTAATGCCGTGCTCGCCGTCGCCGCCGAGCGCGAGCGCATCGGCCGCGACCTCCACGATCTCGTCGGCCACTCGTTGACCTCGCTGACGATCTCGGCGCAACTGGCTCGCCGGCTGTTGGAATCCGACCCCGACGCCGCCCGCGAGCAGCTCGAGCACATCGAGACGACCGTCCGCCAGACCCTCTCGGACGTGCGTGCCACCGCGAGCGGCATGCAGCACGTGCGCGCGGCCACCGAGATCGCCTCGGCCCGCACCGTGCTGGCGACCGTCGGCATCCAGGCCGTGGTGCCCACCGCACTGCCCCCGCTGTCCGACGACCGCGCCGAACTGTTCGGCTACGTCATCCGTGAAGGGGTCACCAACATGGTGCGCCATTCCCGCGCCTCCCGCGCGAGCATCACCGTCGCGGAGGACGCCGTGAGCATCGCGGACGACGGCGTCGGCATCCCCGAGGGTGCCGCCCGCTCCGGTCTGCGGGGTCTCGAGGCCCGCGTCGCCGTCGCCGGCGGCCGCCTCGAGACCACCTCGGACGAGCAGGGCACCCGGGTGACCGCGACGATGGGGCCGGTGACATGATCCGCCTCGTGGTCGCCGACGACCAGGCGATCCTGCGCTCCGGCCTGGTGGCCCTGCTGCGCCTGGAACCCGATCTCGAGGTGGTGGGGGAGGCGGCCGACGCAGCGAGCACCCTCGCGGCCGTCGCCGCTCACGCGCCCGACGTCCTCCTGCTGGACGTCCAGATGCCCGCCGGGGACACCGCCGACGGAACCGCGGGACCGGCGGACGGCATCGCCGTGGCCCAGGCGCTGCAGCAGGGGAGCCAGGACGGGCCCCGACCCCGCATCATCGTGCTGACCACCTTCGGCCGCGCCGGCTACCTGCGCCGCACCATGGAGGCGGGCGCCCAGGGATTCATGGTCAAGGACACCCCCGTCGAGCATCTGGTCGACGCGATCCGACGGGTGGACCAGGGACTGCGCGTGGTGGACCCCGAACTCGCCGCGCAGTCCCTCGCCGTCGGCCCCAGCCCGCTGACGGCCAAGGAGACCGAGGTGCTGCAGACCGCGGCCAGGGGCGGGACCACCGCGCAGATCGCCGTGACCCTGTTCCTCAGCGAGGGCACGGTGCGCAACCACGTCTCCGCGGCGATCGGGAAGCTGGGGGTGACCAACCGGGCCGAGGCCGTCAGGACCGCCTCGGACAACGGGTGGATCTGAGCGCTCGCACATGAATTCGGCGCGGACGCGTACCCTGCCTGGGTGCACACGATCGAATCCCTGCTGGGACTGCTGATCCATATCAGCGTCCCGGTCTTCGCGATCGCCTCGATGCTCTCCATGGGACTGCGCACCCCGCTGCGCGCCTTCCGCAACCAGCTGCGGGACCGACAGACCGTCTTCTCCGTGCTGGGCGCCAACTTCGTCGTCGTCCCCGCCGTCGGCACCCTGGTCATCTGGATCCTGGGCCCGCTGCTCCCGCACCAGATCGGGGCGGGGTTCATCATCGCGCTGTGCGCCGCGGGCGCCCCGTTCGTCCTGCAGCTGGGTGCGATGGCCCGCATCCCCTACGGCGAGACCGCCGGACCGATGGCCGTGCTGCTGCTGGGCTCGATCGTGTTCATGCCGCTGGTGGTGCCGTTCCTGCTCCAGGACGTCCAGGTGCACGGCTGGGCCGTGGCGCGGCTGCTGCTGGGCACCATGCTCTCCCCGATGATCGCCGGCATCGTCATCGCGGCGGTGTTCCCCCAGCGGGCCGATCAGTTCGCCCGCATCGCCGGCAGCGTCGCCGCGATCGCGGCCGTGCTCATGTTCCTCTCCGGCTTCGGCTCGAACTCCGGCCTGGTGGTCCAGCTGCTGCTCTCCCCGGTGATGCTGGTGGCGGTGGGCCTGGTGGCGCTCGCTTTCGTCGCGGGGCGCATCGCCGGCGACCTCGCCGGCAGCACCCTCACCGTCCCCGACGGTCCCGCGATCCTCACCAGCCAGCGCAACATCGCCGCCGCCCTGCTGGTGGCCCGCACCGGTGGCGGGGACGACTCGATCGTGGTGGCGATCCTGCTGCTGAGCGCCGTCGGCTTCGTGATGCTCGTGCCCTACGCCCTGGCCACCGGGGTGAGGCGCCGCCGTCGCCAGGGGGAGCGGGCCACGCTCGGGGTGCTGCTGGGCGTGGTGGGCCCGAAATCCGACTAGAGGCTGATCCGACGGGACCCTGCGGCTGGTTCTCACCGCTTTCGCTCTGGGCGTCACCGCTGCCCCTGTCCGGCACGGCCCCCGGCGCATAAGGTCTTGGGGCGTGTCGTCCCTGCTGCGCATCATCCGGTTCACCCGCTCCCTGGCCCCGCTGTACACCGCCGTCATCCTCGCCTCGGTGCTCACCGCCGCGGCAGGTCTGGCCGTCCCCTTCCTGATCGGCCACGCGACCGACACCGTCACCGGTGCGGTCAGCGGCGAGACCCCGACCTCCGCCGCCGTGCGCACCGTCGTGCTGATCGCCGCCGGAGTGCTCGTCGCGGAGCTGTTCACCACCGTCGTCTCGAACGTCGGCGGCTGGTATGGCGACGTCATGAGCAACCGGATGCGCACGATCCTCTCGGTGCGCTACTACGACAAGCTGCTCCACCTGCCCCAGCGCTGGTTCGACGGCGAGATCACCGGCACCATCGTCGCCCGCCTGAACCGGTCGATCACCGAGATCACGAACTTCGCGAAGATGATGTCGAACTCCTTCGCCTCGATGCTGATCACCACGGTCGCGGTGCTGGCCATCAGTGCCTGGTACGCCTGGCCGCTGACGCTGCTGCTGCTGATCGTCTTCCCCGTGTACGTCTGGCTGACCTCGCTGACCTCGGTGAAATGGCAGCGGCTGGAGGCGGAGAAGAACGAGCAGGTCGACATCGCCTCGGGGCGGTTCGCCGAGGTCGTCGGGCAGATCCGGGTGGTGAAGTCCTTCGTGAGCGAGCGCCGGGAGCTCACGGACTTCACGCAGCGCTTCGGCTCCACCGATGCGACCACCCGTGAGCAGTCCTCGCACTGGCACCGCATGGACGTGATCCGGCGGGCCTTCCTGAACCTCGTCTTCTTCGGCATCTACGTGATCATCTTCGTGCGCACGGTCCAGGGTGCCTTCACGCTCGGCGAGATGGTGCTGCTGGTCCAGCTGATGAGCATGGCCAAGGCCCCGGTGGAGTCGATGAGCTTCGTGATCGATTCCGCGCAGCGCGCGCTCGCCGGCTCCCGCGACTACTTCCGGGTGATGGAGACGCCGGTGGATCCGCGCATCGTCCTGCAGAGCGCGCACGGCCGGGCCGACGGGGAGCCGGCCGAGGCACCGGTCGAGCCGGTGCCCGGCGCACCCGTGATCTCCTTCCACGAGGTCGACTTCGCCTACGAGGACGGCGAGGACGTGCTGCACGGGATCGATTTCCACGTCGACCCCGGGGAGAAGATCGCCCTGGTCGGCGAGTCCGGCGGCGGCAAGTCCACCATCGTGAACCTGCTGCTGGGGCTCTACGAGCCGCGGCAGGGGAGCGTCGAGGTGGTGGGGCGCCCGAGCGCCGACCTGCCGCTGGAGCAGCTGCGCTCGCGGATCGGCGTCGTCTTCCAGGACGCCTCGCTGTTCTCCGGCACGATCCGGGAGAACATCGCCTACGGCCGTCCCGGGGCGAGCGACGAGGAGGTGGTCGAGGCGGCCCGGCGCGCCAACGCGGAGGCCTTCGTCCTCCGCTTCCCCGACGGCTACGAGCAGGTGATCGGTGAGCGAGGACTGAAGCTCTCCGGCGGGCAGCGCCAGCGCATCGCGGTGGCCCGGGCCATCCTCAAGGACGCTCCGGTGCTGGTGCTGGACGAGGCCACCTCGGCGCTGGACACCAAGGCCGAGATCCAGGTGCAGAAGGGTCTGGACGAGCTCATGGCCGGGCGCACCTCGCTGATCATCGCCCACCGGCTGTCCACGATCGCGGAGGTGGACCGCATCGTCACCCTGCGCGACGGGAACATCGACGAGATCGGCACTCCGGCCGAGCTCGCCGGTACCGGCGGCATCTACGCCCAGCTGCTGGATCTGCAGAGCTCCGGGGACAGCCGCCGCCTCGCGAAGTTCGACATCACCGGCTGAGGTCAGGTCGGGCCGGGCCCGGGTCGGATCCGACGGGCCCGCTCGGGAGCGCGCCGGCGATCTGCTCGGCCTCGGCGGTGCTGACCAGCACCTCGTCGACGCCGGTCACCGCGCGGTTCACGCGGATGCGCAGCAGGGGGAGCCCCCGCTTCATGGAGACCAGGCGGCGGGTGCCCGAGAGGTGGCGGAAGACGCCCACCTTGCGGTATCCGGAGATCACGAGGCCCGAGCGGATGCCGAGCGCCTCCGAGGACCAGCCGGGTTCGACCTGCACGGCGCCGATCGCGCCGGCAGGGATCTCGATGCTCCCGCGCCGGGTCATGAGCGCTTCCCACCCGGGGAAGTCGATTCGGAGGTTCTCTCCGTCGTATCCGACCTGCGTCATCGCGGGCTCCTTGCTCGTAGGATGGTCTCCGTATTGCGAACATTATCAGTGTGAGAATGGTTAGGGAAGGGTTTATGTCCGACGGCACGACCTCCGACGGCGCGGCCTCTGACGGCACGACCTCTGCCAGTACGACCGCCGGTCGATCGGCGATCGTCGAGACCGTCACGCATCCCGTCCGACTGCGGATCATTCAGCAGATCGGCGGCCGCAACCTGACGACCGTGGAGCTGCGAGAGGCGCTGCCCGAGGTCACGCAGGCCACGCTCTATCGGCACGTCTCCGCCCTGCTGGAGGCCGGGATGCTCGCCGTCGTCGAGGAACGGAAGGTGCGAGGCGCGGTCGAGCGCACGCTCGCACTCGGGGAGCAGATGGCGCACGTGGATCAGGAAGGACTGCGCGCGATGAGCGATGCCCAGCTGCGTTCCGCCTTCCTGGTGTTCCTCGGGCAGCTCGCCGGTGATCTCGACCGGGTGATCGACAGCGACGACGCGGACCTGCGCGAGCTGCTGGGCTTCGGGCGCGGCGCGGTGTACGCCGACGTCGAGGATCTCGCGGCCATCCAGGCCGGTCTGGAGAAGCTGCTCGCTCCCTACCGGCAGGACCACGGCGAGCAGAAGCCACGGCTCGGCCTGGCGACGGTGCTGCTGCCGGACATCGGCTCATGAGCAGTTTCCGCGGGGTCGCCGAGGCCTACCGTCGTTCCTTCGCGACCCTGTGCGCGGGGGCGATCCCGGCGCTGCTGGAAGCGACCGCGCCCGGGACCGACCTTCTCGACGTCGGCTGCGGGACCGGCGATCTCGCGCTCGCCGCCGTCGACCGTGGCCGACGGGTCACCGCCGTCGATCCCGACCCGGAGATGATCGCGATCGCCGGTGCCCTCGCGCCGGAGGCCTCGGTGCTCGAGGCGGGTGCGCCCGCCCTGCCCCTGGCGGACTCCTCGACCGGCGCTATCACCGCGAACTTCGTCGTCAACCACGTGCCTGATCCCCGATCGACGATGCGGGACCTCGCACGGGTCGCCGCCCCGTCGGCCCCCATCGCGCTGACGATCTGGCCCGCCGTCCCCGGCCCGCACCTTGCGGCCTACGGCGAGGCCGCCCGTGCCGCGGGCGCCGTCGCGGTGCCGAGCACGCGCCTGGCGCCCGAACTCGACTTCCCGCGGTCCCCGGACGGACTCGCGACTGTTGCGAAGGAGGCGGGGCTGCACGTCGAGCGCGCCGAGGAGCTGCGCTGGACCTGGCGGATCGCGGCCGATGATCTGATGGCCGGGATCGCCGGCGGGGTCGCCGGCCCGGGACGGATGCACCTCGCGCAGACGGACCGCGTGCGCGCCGACATCGAGGCGCGGGCACGCGAGCTGTGGAGCGAGTACGCCGACGACGCCGACGGCGGGCGGCTCGCCTTCCCGGTCACCGCCGCGCTGGTGGTCGCGACCCGTCCCTGAGCAGCCGCGGCAGGATCCGCACCAGCACCACCAATCCCAGCAGCTCGACCAGGGTCTGGATCACCACGGCGGCCGGCGCGAGCGGCAGCGGCAGGGCGAGGGCCAGCGGCAGCACCACCAGCGAATTGCGGGTCGCGGTGGAGAAGGTCAGCGCGCGCGCCGCTGACGCCCCGAGACGTGCGAGGCGAGCGATCAGGATCCCGGCGGCGGTGGCGAGGACGAGGAAGGCGACGTACACGGGGACCAGGGCGAGCAGCGCGACCCCGCCCCCCAGCACCCGCGGCACCTGCGAGGCGACCACGCTCAGCAGGGTGAGCACCATGAGCGGCACCATCGCGGGGGAGAGGTCGAGGCCCGGAGCCAGGTGCTGGATCAGTGCCGCGGCCAGCAGCGGCAGCAGGATCAGCAGCACCAGCGCCCGCAGGAAGGGGCCGGCGGAAAACAGCTCGGTCGCACCCTGGCCGCTCAGCAGCGGCACCAGCACCGGAAGGGCGAGCATCTGCGCGAGCAGGAGCAGCGGGGTCGCCGCGAGCAGCTGCTCCATCGCCCCACCCGCGAGGGCCGTGAACACGAGGACGTAGTCCACGCAGGGGGCGAGCAGCACCAGCAGGGCGGGCACGAGCAGCTCCGGGGAGCCGACGAGCGGCCGCGTGAGCACCAGGACCAACAGCGGCACCACCACGAAGTTCGCGGCCAGCAGGGTGAGCAGGAAACGCCGGTCCTGCAGGGCGGCGCCCAGGGAACGCAGCGGCACCGCGCTGAAGGTGACCAGCAGCAGCGCCGCGATCGCGGGTTCCACGGCGATCTCCAGCGCGCCTGCCGCGCCCGGCAGCAGCGCCCCGAGGCCGACGCCGAGCGCGATCGCGCCGAGGTAGATCGGCACCTGGTGGCGCTCGAGCACGTCCCGGTATCGCCTCTGCTCCATGTCCGGCCACCGTACTGCGCGGATCCAGGGGGCGTTCGGGGCGTCCGCGATAGCATGGCCGAAACCACACGCTCGGGGGCGACGAAGGAGACCATATGGGATTCATCCAGGCATTCAAGGGCGCTGTCGGCGGGATGTTCGCCGATCAGTGGAAGGACTTCCTGACCGTTCCGGACGGGCTCCCGCAGACGGCGGCCCTGTTCCCGGCGGTCCCGCGCGGCACCAACGCGGGGCGGGGCTCGAACACCCGCGGGTCCGAGAACATCATCTCCAACGGCTCCAAGATCCTCGTGCCCCAGGGGTACGGCCTGATCACCGTGGTCGACGGCCGCGCCACGGGCCTGATCACCGAGGCCGGCGGCTACGAGTTCAACGACCAGTCGCCGGACGCGCAGTCCGTCTTCGCCGGGGACGAGCTCCTGGCCTCCACCGTCGGGACCTCCTGGGAGCGTTTCAAGTTCGGCGGACGCCCCTCCTCCCAACAGCTCGCCTTCTTCGTGAGCCTCAAGGAGATCCCGGACAACAAGTTCGGCACCCAGTCGGAGATCTACTGGGACGACGCCTACCTCAACGCCCAGGTGGGCGCGGTGTGCCGGGGCTCCTACACGCTGCGGATCATCGACCCGCTGCTGTTCGTGCACAACTTCGTGCCGGCCACCTTCATCTCCGCGAACGCGCCGGTGTTCGACTTCTCCGACGTCGACAACGCCGCCGGGTCGCAGCTGTTCCGCGAGGTCGTCGGCTCACTCGCCGCCGCCTTCTCGCGCTACACGAACGATCCCGACAAGGGCAACCGGATCTCCCGCATCCAGGGCGACTCGGTCGGCTTCGCGCAGTCGCTGTCGGCCGCCGTCGAGGAGGGTTACCGCTGGTCCAGCGACCGCGGCCTCGCAATCGTGAAGACGGCGATCGTCTCGATCGAGTACGACCAGCACACCCGTGAGCTGCTGGTCGACGTGCAGAAGGCCGATGCGCTCTCCGGCGCCCGGTCGCAGTCCTTCATGAACCAGGCCGCGGCCCGCGGTGTGCAGTCCGCCGGGGAGACCGGCGGCGGTGCGGGCCTGGCCATGTTCGGCGCGGGCATGGGCGCGGCCGGCGGCATGGTCAATCCGGCCCAGCCGTGGTCCCCGCCGGGGCAGCAGGGCCAGCCCGCGCAGCAGGGTCAGCCTCCGCAGCAGGGTCAGCCTCAGCAAGAGGGTCAGCCTCAGCAAGAGGGTCAGCCTCCGCAGCAGGCCGCCCCGGCGCAAGAGGCGGCGCCGGCCCAGGACGACCCGGTGGCCAAGCTCGCCCAGTACAAGCAGATGCTGGAGCAGGGACTGATCACCGACGAGGACTACGAGGCGGCGAAGAAGGCCGCGCTCGGCCTCTGACCTGACATGACCCAGCCTCCCGAGGACGCGCCCTGGGCGCGGCCACCAGAACCTGCCCGGCCGCCCCAGGACGGCCGTGACGATGCTGCCGGGGCGCCGCCGTCCCCGCCCCCGTCGGCCGACGGACGCTTCGAGCCCTCCACCGGGGCGAGCTCGGCGCCCGGCTCCCTGCCCCAGTGGCCCGGGGAGCAGGGCGGGTCGGGACAGAATCCGCAGATGCTCGGCGAGGAGTCCGTCGACGGTGCGGCGCAGGCCGCGCGCGAGCACTCCTCCGACCGCATCATCGACACCAGCTCGGGAGAAGCCGACGGTCTGAGCAAGTGTCCCCGGTGCGGCGGCACGGACATCCAGTACTCGCTCAGCGCGAAGGCCCTGGTGTGCGCGTACTGCCGCCATCAGTGGAACGAGGAGAACGCCGAGGAGGCCTTCGGGCTGGACTCCTCGATCGCCGATCTGCGCGGCCACACCATGGCCTCCGGCACAGCCGACGTCCGCGAGGACCTCACGGTGATGACCCTGAAGTGCCAGGGCTGCGGGGCGGAGGTCGTCATCAACGTCGAGCAGGAGCTGCAGGCCCGCTGCCACTGGTGCCGCCAGACCCTGTCGGTGAACTCCCAGATCCCCAACGGCGCGGTCCCCGATGCGGTGCTTCCCTTCCAGCTCACCCGCGAGGAGGCGATCGAGCGGATCGACGCCTTCGCCGGCAAGCGCCAAGCCTTCGCCCAGGGGCGCTTCAAGCAGGAGTTCGTCCCCGAGAACGTGATGGGCGTGTACATCCCGTACCTGGTGGTCGACGGCAACATGCACGCCGTCGTCGGCGGCCGCGGCGAGATCACCACGCGGCGGTACACGGTGCGCACCGGCAGCGGTAACAATGCCCGCTCGGAGACCTTCTACGACGCGGACGTCTTCTCCGTCCAGCGGGCTTTCGACCTGCTGGTCGACGACCTCACGGTCGAGTCCGCGCAGCGCTTTGACATCCACGACAGCTCGCAGGCGACCAACAACATCCTGGGCGCCGTGCGACCGTATGACGTCGAGAACGCGGTCGCCTACAACTCGAACTACCTCAAGAACTTCACGTCCGAGCGGCGCGACCTCAACATCCGCGACGTCGACGACGTGGTGGAGGACAAGTTCCTGGCGATCGCCCGGGCGAAGGCGCTGCCGACGCTCAGCCGGTACGACCGCGGCGTGCGCTGGACGGAGGAGGGCGTGGCCGTGCACGGCACCCGCTGGGTCTCGGTGTACGTGCCGGTGTGGCTGTACAGCTACGCCGACTCGGCCAAGGGGGACGGCTCGCTGGTCCACTACATCGCGGTCAACGCCCGCAACGGCAACACGATGGGCTCGGTGCCGGTCTCCCACCCCAAGATCTTCGCGGTGGCCTGCATGGCGGGCTCGGTCGCCGCCGTGATCGGCGCCGTGGTCGGCTTCGGCTGGTTCCTGGCGGGATGAGGAGGACGTCGGTGCGCGCGAGAGACGAACAACGGAGGCAGGACGATGTTCCCACTGCTGGCTGAGCTGGCCGCCGACCCGGTCGCCCCGATGCTGCTGGCGGACTCCGGCGACGGGGCCATCGGCATCGCCTTCCCCTTCATCGCGGGGCCGGCGGTGTTCGCGGCGGTCTACGGCGGCATCTACCGCTACTACCGCAACACCGACAAGCGCCATCGCTTCGAGCGGGAGACCGACGTGGCCGTCGGCAACCTCCGGAGCCAGGATCGCAAGGTCGGCTCCAACAACCGCCAGAAGTCCCGCACCATGAGCGGGGACAACTCCACCGACCATCTCCAGCGGGTCCGCCGGATCGCGGTGAAGTGAGGTGACCGCGCCGGGGGACGGGGAGCGCAGCGAGGTGATCGTCGTCGGGGCGGGTCTCGCGGGCCTGGTCGCGGCCACGGAGATCGCCGACGGCGGCCGTCGCGTGCTGCTGCTCGAACGGGAGGGGGAGCAGGACCTCGGTGGCCAGGCCTGGTGGAGCTTCGGCGGGCTGTTCCTCGTCGACTCCCCCGAGCAGCGTCGGCTCGGCATCCGTGACAGCCTCGACCTCGCCCGCCAGGACTGGCTGGGCACAGCCGCGTTCGACCGCCCGGAGGACCACTGGCCGCGCCGCTGGGCGGAGGCGTACCTGCAGTTCGCCGCGGAGGAGAAGCGGGCTTGGCTGCACGAGAAGGGGATGCGGTTCTTCCCTGTGGTCGGCTGGGCCGAGCGCGGCGACGGCCGGGCCGAGGGGCACGGCAACTCGGTGCCCCGCTTCCACCTCACCTGGGGCACCGGCCCCGGCGTCGTGGAGCCCTTCGCCCGGGCCCTCGCCGCCCACCGCGAGAGCGGGATGATCACCGTGGCCACCCGCCACGCGGTCGAGGAGCTGCTGGTCGAGGGCGATCGCGTCGCCGGCGTGCGCGGTCATGTGCTTGCCGCGGACGACACCGAACGCGGCGCGGGTTCGACCCGCGAGGCGACCGGCGAGTTCGCCCACCGGGCGGGCGCGGTCGTGGTCGCCACCGGCGGCATCGGCGGGAACGAGGACCTGGTGCGGCAGCTGTGGCCCGCGGACCTGGGCACCATGCCCGAGGACTTCGTGCACGGGGTGCCCGCGAGCGTGGACGGCAGCGGGATGCTCGCCGCGCAGCGGGCCGGAGCGCACTGGATCCATCCCGGCCGCATGTGGCACTACACCGAGGGGATCCGCAACTGGGACCCGATCTGGCGCGGCCACGGGATCCGTATCCTGCCGGGCCCCTCCTCGCTGTGGATCGACGCCCGTGGTCACCGCCTGCCCGCCCCCGCGTATCCAGGCTTCGACACCACCTCGACCCTGCGGCATCTGCGCACCACCGGGCACGACCATTCCTGGTTCGTGCTCACCCCGGCGATCATCGCCAAGGAGTTCGCGCTCTCCGGCAGTGAGCAGAACCCGGACCTGACCGGCAAGGAGTGGAGGCAGGTGCTCGCGCGGGTGCGGCCCGGAGCGCCCGGCCCGGTGCAGGCTTTCCTCGACCACGGCGAGGACTTCCTGCAGGCGGGCAGCGTGCCCGAGCTGGTGGCACAGATGAATGCGCTGGCCGGCGAGGATCTCGTCGACGCGGGAGAGCTGGAGCGCACCATCCGGGCACGCGACGCCGAGATCACGCACCGCTTCTCCAAGGACACCCAGATCACGGCGCTGCGCGGGGCGCGCCGCTACGTCGGCGACCGGCTGCTCCGCACTGCCGCCCCGCACCGCCTGCTGGATCCGAAGGCCGGGGGACTGATCGCGGTGCGGCTGCACGTGCTGCTGCGCAAGACCCTCGGAGGTCTCGAGACCGACCTCGGCGGCAGGGCGCAGCGCGGCCCGGAGAACGGTGGTGGCGGGCTGCCCGGTCTGTACGCGGCGGGCGAGGCCGGCGGCTTCGGCGGCGGCGGGATGCACGGCCACGGCGCCCTCGAGGGCACCTTCCTCGGCGGCTGCCTGTTCTCCGGTCGCCAAGCGGCGCGCGGCGTGCTGGAGGACCTGCGATGAGCGCCGACGGGCCCTGCGCGCTGCTGGTGACCGGGGCAGTCGGGGTGGGCAAGACCACGGTGACCGACGCGGTCGGGGAGGAGCTGGCGGCTCGCGGGATCCCGAGCAGCGCCCTCGACCTGGACTGGCTGCGGCGCAGCTGGCCCACTCCGGCGGACGACCCCTTCCACCACCGCCTCGAGCTCGCCACCCTGCAGGCGGTGGTCGAGGTCCACCGCAGCGCCGGGGCACAGGTCCTCGTCGCCGCCGGGGTGATCGAGGGGGGCGAGGATCGGCCCGACTACGAGGCCGCCTTCGGGTGCCCGGTCACGGTGGTGCGCCTGATGGCCCCGCGGGACCTGGTGCGCGAGCGCCTCCACCACCGCCACGAGCTCGACCCCGAGGGTCTGGCGTGGCATCTCGCCCGCTTCGACGAGCTCACCGCGATCCTCGACGACGCCGGAGGCGAGGACGTGCAGGTCCCGATCCAGGAGGATCCGCCGGCCACCGCCCGCGCGGTGCTCGAGGCCGCCCGGATCTGAGCGGCGGGTCGCCTCAGAGCTCCTGGGTGCTCATCCACTCCCACAGGCTCAGCCCGTCGAGTGAGGGGTGGTTGCGGGCGGCGTAGATCCACGAGAAGTGCCCCGGGTAGCGCACACCCTCCCAGGTCACCGTGTCGTACAGCGTCATGATCGAGCTCTCGATCAGCTCGTGGGCGTGCACCGTGTTGGCCTGGGGGTCCACCGTGTCGTCGTCCGCCGAGGCGATCAGCCAGGTCGGCGCGGCGATGTCCCGCAGCTCCTGGTCGCTGATCAGCGGGCCGGGGGAGTCGTAGTACTCCTGGACCACGCCGCAGATCGGTACCGCAGAGGCGAAGACTCCCGGGTTCTCGACCACCATCTTCAGCGTCATGTATCCGCCGTTGCTGCAGCCGGTGACGTGGACGCGCTCGCGGTCGACGGGGTGCACGGCGGCGACCTCCTCGAGGATCTCCTCGATCAGCGGCTCGAAGGCCGGCCCGTCGAGCATCCACGCCGAGGGGCACTGCGGCGCCACGACGTAGATGCCGCCGAAGAGCTCCTGGGCCGCCTCGGTGGCCGGGCCCAGCGCTCCCCGGTTCGCGCGCAGGTGGGTCTCGTTGTCGTAGTACTCCGACCCGCCCTCGCCGATCCCTCCCTCGCCGCCGCCGTGGAGCCACACCACGAGCGGGAGCTCGGCGTGCCGCCCGTGCCGCGGCGGGCTGAACAGACGGTAGTTGGTGCCGGAGGCCGAGACGTGGGAGGTGAAGGCGTCGACCTCGGGGTTCACGAGCTCGCCCTGCTCGAAGGAGTCGATTCTCGCGTGCGTTTCACTGCGGGTGGGCAGCGGCGCGTTCTGGGTGATCGTGTACTCGAGGTCGAGCCGCACGTTGCGCTCGAAGTCGTCGAGATAGTCGAGGGTGGTGGCCCCTTCGACCTCGTAGCCGTGCTCGAGCTCGAGCGTGATGGCGCCCCGGTGGTCCGCATGGGCCGCGGTCACGGAGCGGTCGAGGTCGAAGGCGACGGCACCGGTGAGCGGGTTGGTGCCCCGGGCGTGGACGGTGAAGGTCGAGGTAGGCAGCTCGCCCGTCGGCAGGCCACCCCGCCGGGAGGCGCAGATCGTCACCGAGACCACCTGCTCCCCGCCGTCGAGGACAAGTGCGTCGAGCGTGAAGGGTGCGGTGCGGCCCCCGGGAGGGGCGGCGAGGGCCGCGGGGGCCGTGGCGGTGGCGGCCAGGGCGCTCCCGGCGGCGAAGAGGCTGCGGCGGCGGACAGGACGGCTCATCGGTACTCCTTCGTACGGGGCGGACGAGCGCTCGATATGGCCCGCCTCACCTCGTGCGAACCTAGCGAGGCGGTGGGCCCAGTGACAACAGTGCGGGCAGTCGCGGATTCCGCGGCCCCTCCGTCTCAGCGCGGGCGGCCGTCGGGGCCGCATCGACTGCTACACCGCTCAGCCCGGGGCTCTGCGCGAAGCGATCACTCCCCGGTATGCTCGGCCTCCTTCCGCAGGATCGTCGAGAAGTCGTCGTTGCCGTGGCCGGCCGCTATCTCTGCGTTCAGGGACGCCAGGGCCCCGCGCAGTGCCGGCAGGTCAGCGCCCGGGCGGGGGCCCGCGTCATCGAGAGCCGCCTCGACGGTATCGATCATCAGGTAGGCGTCCTTGGCGATCGCGTCCGCTGTGAAATCCCCGCCTTCGGTGCTGCGCTCCCCGCGCACGAAGGGCCCCTTCATTCCGGCGATGAACGCGAGGCCGGTGCCGCTGAGCATTTCGAGGGTCTCCTCGGCCGACGTCCCGGCCGACTCGCCGAGCGCGAGCGCTTCGCGCAGGCCCTGCGCACTCACCGCGAGGGCCAGATTCGCGAGCAGCTTCCCGGTGGCCGCCTTGCGACCCGAGTCCACGCCGCGCAGGCGGTCCGGGTCCGCCCACGGAGCCACC
Organism: Brachybacterium sacelli; assembly: GCF_017876545.1. Classification (NCBI taxonomy): domain Bacteria; kingdom Bacillati; phylum Actinomycetota; class Actinomycetes; order Micrococcales; family Dermabacteraceae; genus Brachybacterium; species Brachybacterium sacelli. The sequence continues at coordinate 1,871,595 of NZ_JAGIOD010000001.1, forward strand.
AGGTCCATCACCAGTCGGCGCAGGGGCTCGTCGGCCGTGCCGACATAGACGCCGAGGGAGCCGGAACGGGCCGGCCCGAGCGAGCCGACGACCGGCACGCCCACGTAGGTGGGGACTGCCGCGGCAAACTCGTCCGCATCAGCGGGAGCGACGGTGGTGGTGTCGATCCACGGGACTCGCTCCGGGACCAGTCCGGGCGAGAGCACGGTCTCTCGCACGGCGTCCGGGCTGAACAGAGAGCTGACCACGAAGTCGGCGCCGTCGACTGCTTCGGCAGGGTCGGAGGCCACGTCGGCACCCGCTTCGGCGAGGCGGGCGGTGCGCTCCGTCGTGCGGTTCCAGACGGTCAACTCGTGGTCGTGGATTAGGTGGAGGGCCAATTCGGTGCCCATGCGGCCGGTGCCCAGGAACGCAATTCTCATACCGACCAGTCTCGCACCCTGACCGAGAACGTTCACAGTCGACGTTCTCGCAGTTGTCCTGCCCTCGCTGAATACTGCACAATGGAAGCCATGTCATCGCGCATCACCCGTCGCCGAGCGCTCGTCGCCGCGACCGCCGCGGGCCTCGCCCTGCCGACCGCCGCCCACGCCGCTCCGAATCCGGCGTACCGCGGCGGGCTCTTCGAGAACCTCCGCGTGGCAACGTTCAACGCCTCGCTGAACCGCCCCGAGGAGGGTGAGCTGCTGCGCGATCTGGAATCCGGCGAGGACGAGCAGATCCGTGCGGTCGCCGAGGTCATCCAGGTCAACAACCCTGACATCATTCTGCTCAACGAGTTCGACCTCGACGAGAAGGGCGCCGGGATCGACCTGCTGCGCCGCAACTACCTCGAGGTGAGCCAGAACGGGCGCACCCCCGTCTTCTATCCCTACGCCTTCACGGCCCCGGTGAACACGGGTGTGCCCAGCGGCCTCGACCTCAACGGCGACGGCGTGGTTGGCGGTGCCGACGACGCCTGGGGCTTCGGCGAGTTCCCCGGTCAGTACGGGATGGTCGTGTTCTCGCGCCACCCGATCCTCACCGAGCGGGTGCGCACCTTCCAGAAGCTGCGTTGGGCCGACATGCCCAGCAACCTGCTGCCCACCGAGTTCTACGGCGTCGAGAACTCCGCCGCTCTCCGCCTGAGCTCGAAGTCGCACTGGGACGTCCCGGTGAGCATCGGCACCTCGACGCTGCACGTGCTCGCCGCCCACCCCACGCCCCCCAGCTTCGACGGCCCCGAGAAGCGCAACCAGCGCCGCAACAGCGACGAGATCCGCCTGTGGGCCGACTACCTCAGCCCCGGCCGGCGATCGCAGTGGATCGTGGACGACGCCGGCATCCAGGGTGGCCTGGACCCCAGCGAGCCGTTCGTGATCCTGGGGGACTACAACTCCGATCCGCTCGACGGGGACTCCTGGCCGGGCGCGATCGATCAGCTCCTGGAGCATCCGCGCGTTCGCGACACCAAGCCCCGCAGTGCGGGGGCCGTCGAGGCCGCCGAGCTGCAGGCAGGAACCGACGCCGAGCACCAGGGTGAGGCCCACCTCGACACCGCGGACTTCGCGGACCCGGACGGTCCCGGGAACCTGCGGGTGGACTACGTGCTGCCCGACAAGACCCTCCAGGTCGTCTCCTCCGCCGTGTACTGGCCGACGCAGGGCGCCCCGGGCAGCGAGCTGACCGGCGAAGACCCGTTCCCCACCTCGGACCACCGCCTGGTGCGGGTGGACCTGCAGGTCACGTCCTGACTCCCTGATCGCGGGCGCGTAGGCTTCGTTCCATGGCCACTGCTGCACTCGCCCCGATCATCGACGTCGCCCGCCTCCACGAGCTGCTGGACGGCGACCCCTCCGCGTCGGCCCCGCTCCATCTGCTGGACGTGCGATGGGCCCTGGACGGCTCGAAGGGCCACGGCACCTACCTCGCCGGGCACCTGCCGGGTGCCGTGTACGTCGACCTCGACACCGAGCTCGCAGCCCCTGCCCGGCCCGAGGCCGGGCGGCACCCCCTTCCCGCCCCCGCGGACTTCGCCGCCGCGCTGCGCCGCGCGGGCGTGACCGCCGGCTCCCGCGTGGTCGCCTACGACGACACCACCGGCGCACCGGCCGGTCGCCTGGTGTGGATGCTGCGCGCCCTGGGCCACGATGCCGCCGTGCTCGACGGGGGTCTGGACGCCTGGGACGGCGTGCTGGAGACCGACGACGTGCGGCCGGCCCCGGGCGACGTCGAGGCCCGCGAGTGGCCGACCACGCAGATCGCCACGGCCGACGAGGTGGCCGCCGGCACCTCCCTGGTCATCGACGCCCGCGCCCCCGAGCGCTACCGCGGCGAGAGCGAGCCCGTCGACCCCCGCGCCGGTCACGTCCCCGGCGCCGTGAACCTGCCCTTCACCGGCAATCTCGACCAGGGCGGGACCTTCCTCGCTCCCGAGGACCTGCGCCGCCGTTTCGAGGCCGCCGGAGTGCGGCCCGAGCAGGAGGCTATCGTCTACTGCGGCTCCGGTGTCACCGCCGCCCACGACGTCCTCGCCCTGCAGCGGGCGGGCTTCCCGCGGGTGCGGCTGTTCCCCGGCTCCTGGTCGCAGTGGAGCGCCGACCCGGGCCGCCCCGTCGCCACCGGCGCGAACCCCTGAGCGCTCAGGCTTTGGGGTTCGACTCCCGGATGGCCTTGACGATTGCCTGGTGACGGCGGCGCCGCGGGTGCGGATCCGTCCCGTCCTGGCCGAGCACCGCGGCCCAGATCGGGACCATCTCCTCGTGGTAGGCGTGCCCGTGGCCGCCGGTGATGCTGATCGACAGGGGCATGTCCGCTGCGATCTGCCAGAACGTGATCCAGGGGAACCAGCGCATCGCGGGCGTGACGTCGTGCCCCACGCGCTGGCGCAGCCACGCCGGCTCCTCCCACATCAGCGAGGGCTGCCACCACGCGACGGGATCCGAGGGGTGCTGGGCGTAGACCACTCGCGGGCTCTGCCACGGCTCGTACAGTCCGCCGAAGTAGTTCAGCTCCAGGTCCCGTGGACGGGTGACCACCCGGATATGGCGGCCGTGGTCGAGGATCGGGGCGATCGCGGGGGCGCCGGAACGGCTGCGGGAGGCGAGCTCGCGCCACAGCGGGGTGAAGCTCGGAGTGCCCGTCCACACCGCACCGTCGACCTTCGTGAGCATCTCCTGCAGGTCCCGGAACGCCGCCTGGCCCCCGAAGGAGCCCAGCGATTCCCCGGCGACGAACAGGCGCGGCCGGGAAGCGGCGGGCATCGCGTCCAGGCGCCGCCGCACGGCGTCGAACAGCTGATGGCCGGCGCGCCGCGGGGTGCGGCGGTCCAGGATGTAGCTCAGGGCGCTGGAGTACACGGAGTACTGCAGGGAGGCGGTGGCGCAGCGGCCGCCGGTGAGGAACTCGATCGCGGACAGCGACCATTCCTGCAGCCAGCCGGTGCCGGTGCCCGTGAACAGCACCAGCACCTCGCGGTCCCACGCCCCGGTGCGGTCGAGCTCCGCCAGCACCGCCTGGACGGTGTCCTCGAGGGTGCGCGAGGTGGACTTGCCGGCGTACACCCGGATCGGCTCGATCGCCTCCTCGCCGGTGGCGCGCGCGATGGCCTCCGGGGAGGGTCCGGCGGAGACGATCTTGCGGCCGGGGGCGCCCAGGGACTGCCAGGTCTCCAGCGATTCCGGACTGCCCGAGCGCAAGGGGGAGTCCGGACGCGGCACGTCCGGGGAGATCAGCCGGTTCGCGGCCTCGGCCCGCTCGATCATCTGCTCCAGCACGCGGCCGCGCAGCAGGCGCTCGGCGAGCACGGTGACGGTCGCGGCGGTCAGGACCAGGGAGACGGCGCCGACCACCCGCGGGGGCAGGTAGGGGCGCAGCAGCGCCCGGTACAGGTGCGCGGTGGCGATCACACCGCGCACCACCGCCAGCGCGCCGAAGGAGGCCGACAGCCCGCCGGCCGTGCCGACCACGTGGGTGGCGAGGTTCTTGGCGTCGGCCTGGACGAGATGGCTGATCTCCCGCTGGCGCAGCACCCCGCGCACCCAGGAGTAGGCGGAGATGCTCAGCAGGGCCCCGGCGCCGAGCCAGCGTGCCCGCTCCCGACGATCTGCGGCGATGCGCACCTGGAGCCCCAGGGTGCCCGTGACCCGATGGACCACCTTCTCCCAGAGCACCCCGCTGGCGTAGCCGTAGATCTGCGAGAGCCCGAAGTTCACGGTCCACATCCACCAGGTGCGCGGCAGCATGCTCGGCGAGGTCGAGATCCAGCTGGCGATCGAGGCGCCGAGGAACCCGCCGGTGGACAGCGGTTTCGCGATCGCTGTGCGCCGCACCCGGCGCTCCGTGCGCCGGGACGCGGTGCGCACGATCCGTGCGGCGTCACCGAGAGTTCGCCCGAGGTTCGTCGAGGACGCTCCGGAGCCAGATCGCATGGTCACGATCGTATCGGACGGCCCCGGACGGACGGGCGCGGCGAGGGCCGTGAGCATCCTGACCGCCGATCTGGCGGGCACCGTAGCCTGGGATCATGAAGATCCTGCTCCCTGACACCATGCCGCTGGACCCGACTCTGCCCGAGGGCTGGGAGGCCGTCACCCTCGATGCCCGGGCCGAGATCCCCGCCGAGCACCATGACGCCGACGTGCTGGTGGTCTGGGGCGCCTCCCGTCGTCACCTCGACTCCGCCGCGGAGCACCTGCAGCACCTGCGACTGGTGCAGTCGCTGTCCGCGGGCATCGACGGGATCCTGGCCGCCGGCTTCCGCGAGGACGTGGTCATCGCCGCCGGTGCCGGGCTGCACTCGCTGACGGTGAGCGAGCACGCCCTCGCCCTGCTGCTGAGCCTGCTGCGCCGCCTGCCCGAGGCCCGCGAGGCCCAGTCCCGACACGAGTGGTCCACCGAGCTCGGCGGGCTACAGCCGCTGCACCCCGAGGGACGGATCACCACCCTGATCGGCGCGAAGGTGCTGATCTGGGGATTCGGACAGATCGGGCGGACCCTCGCCCCGACGCTGACGGCCCTCGGCGCCGAGGTGCGCGGGGTCGCCCGCAGCGCCGGCACCCGCGACGGCTACGAGGTCATCGCCGAGGACGACGTGCTCGGCGCCCTCGGCGAGGTCGACGTGCTCATCGACATCCTCCCGGCCACCGAGCAGACCGCCGGGGCAGTCGGTCGCGAGGTGCTGGCCGCCCTGCCGGACCACGCGGTCCTGGTCAACGTCGGCCGCGGCGCGACCGTCGACCAGGTCGCCCTGCGCGAGGCGCTCGAGGCGGGCACTCTCGGCAGCGCCGGGCTTGACGTCACCGATCCGGAGCCGCTGCCCGCCGAGGACCCGCTGTGGGACGCCCCGCGCCTGCTGATCACGCCGCACGGTGCGGGTGGCCGCCCCGTCGGGGCCGACGAGCGGATCAGCACGAACGTGCGCGCCCTCGTGGAGGGCACCGAGATCCTGCACGCCGCCGCGCGCTGAGGTGCTCACCGCTCCTTGCCGAACGGATTCCACCGGGCGCCTCGACCACGGTCGGCCCCTGAGGAGTCGGACGACTCGCCGTCCTCGGAAGGGACGATCGGCTGCTCGGCGGTGAAGGTCGAGAGCTGCTCGGCGACCTGCGCCTCGACCTGTTCGGCGACCTGGGCTTCGACCTGCTGGCCCACGTGGGCCTGGAACTGCTGCCCGTACTCACCCTCGAGGTGCGACTCGACGTGACCGCCGATGCCGCTCGTGACCTTCTCCTCCACGCGATCGGTGACCTGGTCGGTCAGCTCGTCGGAGTAGCGCTCGATGAACTCGCGCTGGCGCAGCCGCTGCTCGAGCCGCTCGATCACCTTGACCTCGTGGGACAGTGAGCGCCACAAGGAGATGCACATCCCGATCATCACGACGGAGACCGGCAGTGCGGACAACAGCGCGAGCGACTGCAGCGCCGTCATGCCCGAGGCCTCGCCGTCCCCGGACAGCGAGCTCGCCCAGATCAACGACGCGGCGATGAGACCGGAGGCGGAGGCCCAGAAGACCCGCGTGATGCGCGGGGGATTCGGATCGCCCTTGTGCGCGATCATGTCCATGACGAAAGCGCCCGAATCGGCACTGGTGATGAAGAAGATGGACACCAGCACGACGGCGATGCCGGACAGCACTGCACCACCGGGCAAGTTGTTGAAGGTGTCGAACAGCGCGGTGTTCGGGTCGATCGCACCGGTGCCGCCGGTGAAGTCGACGCCTCGGAAGACGGCCTCGTACAGCGCTGTGCCACCCATGATCGTGAACCACAGGAAGGTCAGGGCGGTCGGCACCAGCAGCACGCCGGTGATGAATTCGCGGATCGTGCGGCCCTTGGAGATGCGGGCGATGAACACGCCCACGAAGGGGGACCAGGAGATCCACCAACCCCAGTAGAACGTCGTCCAGCTGCCGAGCCACGTCTCGCCGGCGTCGCCGCGGAACGGCAGGGTCTGGAACGAGAGCTGCAGGATGTTCTGCAGGTAGAAGCCGATGTTCGAGACCACATCACGCAGCAGGAAGAGTGTGGGTCCCAGGATCAGCACGGCGATCAGCAGCAGTGCGGCCAGGCCCATGTTGAGGTTCGACAGGATCTTGATGCCCTTGTCGACGCCGCTCGCCGCCGACAGCGTCGCCAGCCCCGTCACCACGACCACGATGATCACCTGGATCAGCGTGGAGTTCGGCAGCACACCGAGATGGTCGAGCCCGGCGGCGATCTGGTTCACGCCGAAGCCGAGTGAGGTGGCGATGCCGAACAAGGTTCCGACCAGGGCGATGATGTCGATGAGGTCGCCGATCCAGGTGTCCGTGCGCCTGCCGAGGATCGGTTCCAGCGCCCAGCGGATGGAGACCGGGCGGCCCCTGCGGTGCACCGCGTAGGCCACGGCGAGGCCGACGACGACGTAGATCCCCCACGCGTGCAGGCCCCAGTGGAGGAAGGTCTGTCCCAGGGCGCGCTCGGCCCGCTCCGGAGCCTCCAGACCGTCGGCATTCGGCGGGATGCCGGGGGCGGCGGTGTCCGCGAAGAAGGTCAGCGGCTCCGCCGCGCCCCAGAACACGAGCCCGATGCCCATGCCGGCGGCGAAGAGCATGGCGAACCAGGAGAACAGGCTGTACTCCGGGACATCGTCGTCCTTGCCGAGCCGGATGTTGCCCATGCGGCTGGCAGCGAGGACCAGGCCGAAGACCACGAAGCCGGTCACGACCAGGACGTAATACCAGCCGATCGAGGCGACCACGGTCGAGTTCAGCGTCGAGATGACGGAGTTGAAGACGCCGGGCAGCAGAAGGGCGAAGGCCACGGCGAGCACGATGACCCCGCCCGCCACGAAGAAGACCGGTTTCGACAGCGCGTAGCCGCCGTCAGGTTCCGGATTCTCCGTCGAGGGTGGGGGAGGGTTCTGGGCGGTCGGTGACGACACGGTTCCTCGTTCTGGTGGGGTTCACGGGCTCGGCCCCGTGCCATCCTCGCGATCTCGACGGTCCTCTCGGAGCGCGGCGGGCATGAAACGGGCCCCGTGCACCGTAGTGGTCATGTCCGCTCCGCCATAGGACTCCTGGTGGCAGAGCGGGCACGGCTCAGGCCGCCAGCGACCTCGCGAACTCCTCGACGGCCCGGGCGGAGATCTCCGCGACCACGTCGAGCTCGAGGTGGAACTGCTGCCCGGCGACCGGACCGCAGAGGTCAGAGACCGCTCGCAGGGCCACGAAGGGCACTCCCAGCACGGAGGCGGTGCGGGCACCGGCGGTGGTCTCCATGTCGGCGCTCAGCGCGGCGGGGAAGCGCTCGCGCATCGGCTCGGCCAACGGCGCGGTGACGAAGGCGTCCCCGGAGAGCATGAGCCCGCGCCGGTGTCCGGGCCCCTGCGTGCCGCCCGGCACCGTGGGGCCCGCCGCGCGACGGGCCGCCTCCTCGGCGGTCCGGACCCAGGGCTCCTCGGCCACGAAGCGCTCGGGGCCGCCGGGCACCTGCCCCGGGGCGTAGCCGAAGGCGGTGGCGTCGGCGATCGAATAGGTGAAGGCCTCGCCGACGATCAGGGTGCCCACTTCGACGTCGGCCGCGAGGCCGCCGCAGGAACCGGCCGCGACCACGACGCGGGGCCAGTGCGCCAGGATCGCCCAGGTGGTCGCCGCGGTGGCCGCGGCGATCCCGATCCCCGTGGTGACCACGACGGTGTCGTGGCCGGCGAGTGAGCCCCGCACCGCGGCGACGCCGTCCGAGAAGGGCGTCTCGAGCGTCCTCGGCCCGGTGAGCCGGGAGGTCAGCGGGGCCGCCTCCTCCGCCATCGCGGCGAGCACCAGGAGCGGTCCGGTCGGAGCGCGGGAGGCCGTCGTCATGACGGAAGGATATCGGCGCGCGCCCGCGTCCCGAGGTCCCAGGCCCGTTCGTTAGGCTGGCAGGGTCCGCGTCATCCGGTGTCCGCGTCATCCAGTTCGCGTGAACGCCATCGGCAGCGAAGCGTCCTGAGGGTCGCAGGTAGGAGGCAGTCATGGGTCGAGTTCGAGAGGCAGTGGTCACGGGAGCGCGGGCCGTGCGCCGGATCCCCATCCCCTCGACCCTGTCCCACCAGGCGCTGCGCGAGGCCCGCAGTCCTCAGCCGCCCAGCCACGTGCAGAAGACGCACGCGGTCGAGGACGAGATGATCGGCCGCACCCGCACCGTCTGGCTCGACCGGCACCGCGCCGAGCTCGGGCTGATCATCTTCCTCCACGGCGGCGCCTACGTCTCCGGTCCCTTCGCGAGCGACTGGGCCTGGCTGTCCCGCCAGGTGGACGCCCGCGGCTGCGCGGGGCTGATGATCGACTACCGCAACGCCCCGGACCATCAGCACCCCGTCGCTCTCGACGACGCCGAGGCGGCCCTCGGCGCGCTGGTCGCCGACGGTCGTCTCGCCGACCAGCCGTGGGTGCTGGCCGGTCAGCACGCCGGGGGAGGGCTCGCCTTCTCCGTCGCCCGCCGACTGCGCGGCACCGATATCCCCGCCCCGGCCGCGCTGATCGCGATGTCCCCGTGGCTGGACCTCGAGCTGTCCAACGCCGGGATCACCGAGACTGACCAGGTCGACCCGGTCCACGAGCGTCGTCTCCTGCGGGACGCGGCCCGCCGCTACGCGGGGCGCGCACCGCTGGACGACCCCGACCTCTCGCCGATCAACGCGAGCCTCGAGGGCCTGCCGCCGGTGCACCTGAGCGTCGGGATGCGGGACCTGTTCCTCTCCGATGTGCGGGTGGCGAAGCTGCAGCTCGAGGAGAACGGGGTCGACCTGTCCTACCGCGAGGTCAGCGGCCGGCTCGGCCTGCAGCTGCTCGTGCGCAAGGGCGAGGACATCGAGCGGGTCCACCGCGAGCAGGCCGACGTCATCGAGAGGGTCTTCGCCGCCGACTCGTGACGATGGGCCCCCCATCAGTTCTCTGTGGATCTACTGATCTCCTACCGCTCGTCCCTCGCAGTACGTCGATCAGTTCTCAACGATCACCAGGGCGGCGCCGGGCCGGCAGGCGGTCCAGCGCCGTGCCGGCATCGACTGGAGCATGCCGGCGATCAGCAGCGCGTGGCCGACCGTGTAGGACACCATCACCCACACCCCGCTGTACGAGATCGAAGCGCCCGGCAGGAACCAGTCCATCGCTAGCATCGAGCTGGACAGCAGGAACAGCGTCCCACCGGTCCAGGTCAGCCCGTTCCCGCCCGCTGAGAGGAAGGCCATGGTCGCCAGCGCCACCGCATAGGCGGCCACGGCGGGCAACATGGACCCGGCGCCGTCCGCGCAGGCCACGAACAGCCCGATGACGACCCCGCCGTAGGGGATCGCGAGGGCGATGCGCATCGTGTCACGGGTGCGGTTCCACAGCGGCACCAGGGCCGCCGAGTAGCAGACCAGCGCGCACAGGAAGCTCAGCACGGCGATCAGCTGCATGGCATTCGCGGCGAGTCCGGCGAGGCTGTCGCCCGCCCAGGCGAACACCAGCCCCAGCACCAACAGGGCGCTGGTGCGGGTGCGCCGCGGGAGCGCGGTGAGCACGACGGCGATCAGCAGCGGCGCGAACATCGGCTGCGTGATGCGTTGGAGCATCTCGGAGCCCGTCAGCAAGGAGCTGACATGGACCGCGACGAGAAGGGCATAGGTCACCCAGAGGACGACGTGAGCGGTTCTGATCGGCGGCACTGGTCCAGGCTAGAAAGCCCCCGTCGCTCGGACCAGGGCATTCTCCCCGGTGACGGGCACGGTTGGGTAACGACACGGCACGAGGACGTCACGGAGCGGAGGAAAACGGGCATCCTGGGCACCGATCTCGGGGCCCCGTCATCTCCCGTCACATCTGTTGCGGAGCGTTCACACCGAGCGCATCGAGTCCCTCGACGAGGACCTTCTCGGTCAGCTGCGCGAGGGCCAGCCGCCCGGCGCGCAGCCCCTCGTCGGACTCCTTGAGGATCGGGGAGGCGTCGTAGAAGGACGTGAACGCCTGCGCGAGGGAGAACAGGTACGCGCACAGCCGGTGCGGCTCGTACGCGGCGCCGGCCTGGGCGAGCGTCGGCCCGAAGTCCAGCAGCTGCAGGGCCAAGGCCCGCTCGGCGTCGTTCTCGACCCGCGGGGCCGTGGCCGCGACGATGCCCTGCGCCTCCGCCTTGCGCCCGATGGAGCGGATCCTCGCCACCGCGTACTGCAGGTACGGGGCGGTGTTCCCGGTCAGGGCCAGCATGCGGTCCAGGTCGAAGGTGTAGTCCGAGTCGTGCGCGGTGGAGAGGTCCGCGTACTTCACCCCGCCGATGCCGATGTCGTGGGCGATCTGTGCGCGCTCCTGCTCGGGCAGGTCCGGACGCAGCTCGTCGATCACGGTGCGGGCCGCGGCGACGGCCTCCTCGAGCAGCGCCAACAACCGCAGGGAGGCTCCCGAGCGGGTGCGCAGGATCTTGCCGTCCTCGCCGAGCACGGACCCGATCTTCACGTGGGTCGCCTCGACCTCCTCGGGCAGCCAGCCGGCCTCGCGGGCGGCGGTGAAGACCATCTGGAAGTGCAGCTCCTGCGCGGTGCCGACCACATAGGCGATGCGGTCCGCGCCGAGGTCGCGGACCCGGTGGCGGACCGCGGCGAGGTCCGTGGTGGCGTACCCGTAGCCGCCGTCGGACTTGCGCACGATTAGCGGCAGCGGCTGCTCGTCGCGGCCGGTGAACCCCTCGGGGAAGACGCACAGGGCGCCGTCGGAGATCCGGGCGATCCCGTCGGCCTCGAGGTCCTTGCAGACGATCTCGAGCAGCGGATTGTAGGTCGACTCCCCGGCGAGGTCGGCGTCCGTCAGCGTCGCCCCGAGCATGTCGTAGACGCGGTGGAAGTACTGCTTGGACAGCTCCACCAGATCGGTCCAGATCCGCAGGGACTCGCCGTCGCCGGACTGCAGCGTCGCCACCCGCCGCCGGGCACGGGCGGCGAAGTCGCCGCCGGCGTCGAATTTGGCGCGAGCGGCCTGGTAGAAGGCGTTCGGGTCGGTCTTCAGCAGCTCCGCCTCGGCACTGTCCTCGCCCACCTCGAGCAGGTGCTCGATGAGCATGCCGAAGGGCGTGCCCCAGTCGCCGATGTGATTCTGGCGGATCACGGTGTGGCCCAGCTTCTCCAGCGTGCGGGCGATCGAGTCCCCCACGACGGTGGTGCGCAGATGACCGACGTGCATCTCCTTGGCGACGTTCGGTGCCGAGTAGTCGACCACCACGGTCTCCGCGCGCTCGGGGACGGGGGCACCGAGGAGCGGATCCTCGCTCAACCGGCCGGCCTGGGCGGCGATCCACCCGGTGCGCAGGCGGATGTTCAGAAAGCCCGGGCCCGCGATCTCGGGGGCCTCGGCGATGTCCTCGAGGTCGACGGCCGCCAGGATGTCGGCGGCGATGTCGCGCGGCTTCCGTCCCAGTCGCTTGGCCAGGCCCATCGCGGCGTTGCACTGGAAGTCCGCGAACTGGGACGGTCGGATGATCGGGTCCGCATCGGCGTACTCGGGCCCGAAGGCGGCGGCGAAGGCGGACTGGAAGCGCTCGGTCAGCGCGATCTCGGGAGCAGGCATGCGACCAGGGTAGTCGCGTCGACCCGGCGGGTCCCGCGCGGTGAGCGTGATGCTCGTCGGAGCCGAGGCGGCGAGCCTGCACCGGGGGCTGGCCCCCTGGCCGCGTCGCGATGCGGTGCTTAGGGTGGCGTCATGCGCACCCTGATCTCCCTGATCCTGAACATCATCTGGCTGCTCACCGCGGGCTGGTCCCTGTTCCTGGGCTACGTGCTCGCGGGGATCATCGCCTGCATCTTCATCGTCACGATCCCGTTCGGCCTGGCCTCCTTCCGGATCGCGGGCTTCGTGATCTGGCCCTTCGGCCGTGAGGTGGTCGACACCCACCGCGGCGGCGCCGCGAGCGCGATCGGGAACGTCATCTGGTTCGTGATCGCGGGCTGGTGGCTGGCGATCGGCCACGTCCTCACGGCCGTCGCGCAGGCGATCACCATCATCGGTATCCCGCTGGCCTGGGCGAACATCAAGCTCATCCCTGTCACCTGCTTCCCCTTCGGCAAGGAGGTCATGGGCTCCGACTCGGCCCGTTCCCGCATGCTCCCCACGGCCCGCTGACCGGTGTCGCAGAGCACGACCGGGCCCGGCCCCGCCGTGGACGAGGCCGACTACCGCCGGCTGAGCGACCTGATCGCGGCGGGGCTCGCGATCGTGAGCACCCGCCAGGGCAGCCACGACGTCGCCGTCACCGTCGACTCCTATCTCGACCTGTCCTACGACCCGCCCACGATGCTGGTGGCCCTGTACGGCATGTCCCGCATCGCCGAGGCCGCCGAGGAGTCCGGGCATTTCTGCCTCAACGTCCTGGCCGAGGACCAGCAGCACCTCGCGGACCGCTTCGGCACCCCCGCCACACCGCTGGTCGGACTGCTGAGCGGTCTCGAGGTGACGCGCACGGCCGACGGGGACGCCGTGCTGGCGGGCACCCTCGCCCACTTCGCGATCCGTCTCGAGCAGGCCGTCGACGCCGCGACCCACCGCCTGCTCATCGGTCCCGTCGTGGAGATGGGGCAGGGCCGCCTCGACGCCGGCCCCGCGGTGCGCTTCGCCGCCGAGAAGCACGAGCTGCGCTGACGGCGGTCCCGCCCGGTTCCTGCGCGGATCCGTGCCGATCGTCCCGACGACGCCTCTATGCTGGGGCGATGGAACGCCACGTCCCGACGACGATTCCCGGCCGCGCGTGAAGCCACTGCTGCGACCGCTGCTGAGGGCGTTCGCCGCGCCGCGACTCGACATGCGCGCGGACTACGAGAAGGTCCGTCGCCTCCAGCGTCACCTGGCCGCGCTCCCGCGGACCCGGTACCGCGCCGCCTCCTGGCGCACCGTTCCCGGCGACCCCGGCTCCCACGTGCCGGTGCGGGTCTTCCAACCCCGTGAGAAGCGGCGTGAGGACCTGCTGCTGTTCCTGCACGGCGGCGGCTGGGTCACCGGCGACATCGAGAGCTACACCCCGGCCTGCGCCACGATGGCGGACCTCACCGGCTGCGTCGTGGTCTCGGTCGACTACCGTCTCGCCCCGGAGCACCCCTTCCCGGCGGGCCTCGAGGACAGCTACCAGGTGGTGCGCCTGCTGCTCGAGGAGCCGGGCCGGGCCGGGATCGACGATGCCCGTCGGATCGTGCTGGTGGGGGACTCCGCCGGCGGCAACCTGGCCGCCGCGGTCTCCCTGCAGCTGCGCGAGCACGGCCATGCCGGGGTGAGCCGGCAGATCCTGCTGTACCCGGTGACGCACTGGGACCACGACCCGGCCACCTCGCCCTTCGCCTCGGTGCGCGATCACGGCGCGGATTACCGCCTGACCTCCACCGAGGTCCAGGACTACATGGAGATGTACGTCCCCGACCCGGCGCACCGGAAGGACCCGCGGGTGTCCCCGCTGATGGCCGCGGACCTCTCCGCGCAGCCGCGCACGCTGGTGATCTCCGCGGAGCTCGACCTGCTGCGGGACGAGGGGGAGGCCTACGGTCAGGCGCTCGCCGGGGCCGGTGGCAGCGTGCGCATCCACCGCGTCCCGGGCGCGCTGCACGGATTCATCACCCTGCCGCGCTTCTCCCGGTCCCTGCGGGACGCCTACGGGGTGATCGAGGAGTTCCTCGAGGAGCCGACGTGACCCGCAGGGCCTGGGTGCGGCTCGACAACGCCTCGAACATCTTCCTGGCCGCCCGCAGCGACGTCGACCCCAAGGTGTTCCGCCTCAGCGCCGAACTGGACCACGAGGTGGACCCGGAGCTGCTGCAGGCCGCGCTCGAGTCCACCTACGAGCGCTACCGGCTCTACCACGCGGTGCTGCGACGCGGCGTGTTCTGGTACTACCTGCAGGACAGCGACCTGCATCCGCAGGTGAGCGCCGAGGAGACCGCGCCGTGCGCCCCGATCTACCAGGCCGACCGGCGCACGCTGCTGTTCCGCGTGATGCACCACCGGAGGCGGATCAGCCTCGAGGTGTTCCACGCGCTGTCGGACGGCACCGGGGCCCTGGGATTCCTCACCGACCTGGTGGGAGAGTACGCGCGACGGCGTTTCCCCGAGCAGCCGGAGCAGCCGGAGCGGAGCCGGGAGGAGCCCGGCCCGGCGGCGGAGTCCGAGCAGGCCGCCGAGGAGCCCGTGCACCACCTGACCACCGACGACTTCGTCCACTACTTCCGCCGCCGACGCCGACGGCCGGACGCGTGGGCGGAACGGGTCGCCTTCAGCCGGGAAGCGGCGCCGGCTCCGCTGACCATCGCCGAGAGCGTCGGGGCAGACGACGCGCCGGCGGCCCGGGAGGAGCGACCGACGCTACCGGCCACGCCGGTGCATCGGGTCCGCGGCACCCGCACCCCGGACGACCGCCCGCGACTGGTCGAGCTGACCATGCCCGTCGCTCCCGTGCTCGACCTGGCTCGCGCCGAGGGAGCTGCGCTGACGATGTACCTCACGGCGGTGCTGTTCGAGGCCGTCCGGCGCTCCTCGGGCGGGCTGGGGGAAGCCCGCACCCTCGCCGCCTCGGTGCCGGTGAACCTGCGGCAGTCCTTCCCCTCCACCTCGGCGCGGAACTTCTTCGCCACCACCCGGGTCCAGCACACCTACGCCGAGGGCGAGGACTCCCTCGGCGCGGTCTGCAGGGAGCTCGAGCGCGACTTCCGCGCCAAGGCCTCCGCGGGGCACCTCGAGCACAAGCTGCGACGCTTCCTCCGCTTCGAGCGCATGCCCGTGCTGCGCGTCGTGCCACGCCCGCTCAAGGACGTCATCCTGTCCCTGGTGAACCGGGTCGCCAACCGCGGGCTCACCGTCGCCGTCTCCAATCTGGGCCGCGTCGCCCTGCCGGAGCCGGCCGCCTCCCATGTCCACCGCCTGCTGTTCCACGTCTCCGCCGTGCGGCCCCAGATCTCCGCCGTCTCCCACGGCGGGGTGCTCACGATCTCCTTCACCTCCCCGTTCCTGGAGACCGACCACGTCCGGGAGTTCGCGCGGATCCTCACCGCCGCCGGGGTCGACGTCTCCGTCGCCGCGGCGCGCACCACCGAGCAGGAGCTCGCGGAGGCGGGGGCGGCGGTCCCATGAGCAGTTGCCCCGCCTGCCACCTCGAGGTCGAGGGCGAGTGGACCCGCTGCCCGCTGTGCGACGGGCCGCTCGGCGGCGACCGCGTGGCGGGACCGCTGCCCCCGGTGCCGCTGCGGTTCTCACGCCGGCGCCTGCTGCGCGCCCTGGTGCTCACCTCGCTCGGCGTCGTGCTCGCCTCATTCGCCGTGCAGCTGCTGATCACCCCGGGCGTGCCGGGGCTGGGCGTACTGCGCTCGGTGTGGCTGGCGGTGGCCGCGCTGTGGCTGGTGGTGCTGATGGCGGTGCGCAAGCGTCGCAATCTCGCCAAGTCGACGGTGTACCTCGTGGTGCTGGTCGGTCTGGTGAGCGTGTACTGGGACTACCTGCTGGGGTGGAGCGCATGGTCCCTGACCTATGCGGTGCCCATCCTGTGCGCCTCCTCGCTGCTCGCGCTGATGATCATCGTGCGGGTGATGCGGATCGAGGTGGGTGAGCACATCGTCTACAGCGGCCTGGTCGTGCTGCTGGGCCTGACCCCGCTGGTGTTCCTCGGCCTGGGCTGGGTGAGCACGCCGCTGCCGTCGGCCGTGTGCGGGGCGCTCAGCGTGGCCGCGCTGGTGCTCCTGCAGCTCTCCCGCGGTGCGGAGACCCGCCATGAGCTCGCCAAGCGGCTGCACCTGTAGTCGCTGCGGCGCGCCGCAGGGGGCAGCGGCTCCCGCGTCCTTATGATCGGGAGCGCATCTGCGCCGGCGGCTCCGGTCGAACCCGACCGCCCGGTGCACGAGAGACCACGGAAGAGTAGGTTGATGGACAGGGATCGCTCCAGCGACGAGAACCAGGACGCGGACTGGATCTTCGCCAGCGACGACCCGCACACCCTGCCCACCGAGCGTCTGCCCGATCGGGCCGAGTTCGACCGCTACTCCGCCCCGCTGCTCGCGCGGCGCCGCGCCGAGGCCGCCCTGCCGCCCGGCGAGCACGAGACCGTCGACCTCTCGAGCCTCGACCCCGAGCAGCTGCGCGCCGGCTCCGAGCCCGATGCGGTCACCGGTGCCATCCCGGCGACGGATCCGGAGGACGACGAACGGGCCGGGCACGAGGCCGACGGCGCCGGGAGCGAGGATCCGACCGCCGGGGAGTCGGCCGAGGACGAGGCGTCGGACCCCGGGACCACGGCGGCGCTGCGGGCTCCGCGCGACGTCTCCTACGCCCGCTCCGGCACCACCCCCAACGCCGAGCACGACCAGGCGCCGGAGAACGCGATCAACGGGTTCGTGCTCCCGGACCGGTTCCGGGACCTCGGCCTCTTCGACGCGCTGCGCGACGTGCTGGCCCTGATCAGCATGGCCACGGCCATGACCACCACCTTCACGGTGGCTCACAGCACGCTCGTGGACGGCATCGGCAAGGCCGCGATCGGCGTGGGCCTGGCCGCTCTCGTCGCCGTGCACCTGCTGCGCTGGATCCCGAAGCAGCCGCCGCTGGCCGCGATCCGGGTGGTCCGGGTCCTCGGCCTGGCTCCCGCGCTGCTGGTGCCCCTCGGGGTGATCGTCGCCGACCTGGTGGAATCCCTGCCGGTGCTGTTCGCGTCCCTGCCCGACGGCCCGCCCATCGGGCTCGGCGTCGGGGTGTCGCTGCTGCTGCTCGGTGCGATCATCGGGATCGAGCCGCGCGCCCACGAGGGATACCTGCCGCAGGCCCGTGCCCGGCGCATCGCCCGCATCCTGCTGGTCGCCGTGGGGATCGCGGCCGCCGCCGCCCTGCTGGTCGCACTGGTGATGATCGTCGGCCGACTGTTCACCACCGGCTGGGACTACTCCCTGATGACCCTTGCCGACGCCGTGCTGTCCACGCTGCTGCTGGCGCTCGTGCTGCTGTCGGCGCTTCGCCGGGAGCGCTCCTGGTACGTCTTCGCCACCGGCGCCGCGGGCGCCCTCGTGCTCGCCGCCCTCGCCGACAACACGCTGGAGCTGCAGTTCGCGGCGCCCCTGAGCTTCGCCACCGATTTCGTCTACCTGCCCTTCCTGTTCGCCGCCTTCGGTCTGATGATCTCGCGGTCCTTCGTGCGGACCATGCCGATCTCCTTCCGCCGTACGGACTGGCTGGTCTACACGGTGCGGGCCTTCGAGTTCAGCGTCCTGATGCACACCGCGGCCGTGGTCTGGCACCTGCTGGCCGCGATCGCCGCCACCACCGGGCGTGCCCCGGGCGGGCCCGTCCTCCACCTCATCGACGCCGCCGTCTGCCTCTGCTTCATCGCCGTCTCCCTGTTCGCGCGCACCTCGCTGCTGTCCCGTCCCGCGCTCGTGGCCCGCGCCAACGGGGTGGTCGCGGGGCTGATCCTGGTCGTCGTCGGCTTCCTCGACGTCATCGTGAACTCGCTGGCGACCGGCGCCGGCGCCGGCCTGGTCACCGGCGGGAGCGCCCTGGCGATCGGCATCGCGGCGGCCCTCATGCTCACCGTGCCCGCCCCGGTGCGCGACGAGTTCGGGGCCCCGGACATCTCCCGCATGTTCGCCGACTTCCGTGCCCGCGACGCCGGCAGCGTCTCCCTGCTCTCCCTGGTGCCGGACGTCACCGAGGAGACGGCACGCAAGAAGACCTTCCCCGGCAGCTGACCGCGTCGGCCGCCCGACTCCTCCGGCCGCCCCGCGGCCGACCGCCCTCCTCACCCCTGGGAGCATCATGTTCCGCTGGAGACTGCACGGCGACGGCCGCACCATCGGCGCCGACGCGATCGTCCTGCCCGAGGAGCGCCTGGCGTGGCCGCTGACCATCGGCATCGGCGCCCAGCACGTGATCGCCATGTTCGGCGCGACCTTCCTGGTCCCGCTGCTCACCGGATTCCCGCCCTCGACCACGCTGCTGTTCTCCGGCATCGGCACCCTGCTGTTCCTGACGATCACGCGGAACAAGGTGCCCAGCTACCTCGGCTCCTCCTTCGCCTTCATCGCCCCCATCACCGCCTCCACCCAGGCGGAGTCGATGGGGGCGGCGCTCGGCGGCGTGATGATCACAGGGCTGCTGCTGGCGGCGCTGGGCCTGCTCGTCTCGCGCATCGGCACCGCCTGGATCTCGACCCTCATGCCCCCGGTGGTGATGGGCTCGATCGTGGCGCTGATCGGCTTCAACCTCGCCCCGAAGGCGTACGAGAACTTCCAGGATTCCTCCGTCACCGCGACCGTCACCCTGCTCGCCGTGGTGCTGTGCACCGCCGCGTTCAAGGGCCTGCTGGGTCGCGTCTCCGTGCTGCTGGGCGTGCTGATCGGCTACCTGGTCGCGGTGGCCCGCGGCGAGGTGGTCTTCGACGACGTGAACGCCGCGCCCTGGATCGGGCTGCCCGAGTTCCACCACCCGACGTTCGACCTGGCCCTGCTGCCGATGTTCCTGCCCGTGGTGCTGGTGCTGCTGGCCGAGAATGTCGGACACGTGACCAGCGTCGGGCTGATGACGCACCGCAACCTCGACCACATGGTGGGCCGCACCCTCGCCTCCGACGGGATCGCCACCGCGCTCTCGGCCGGCTTCGGCGGGTCGCCGACCACCACCTACGGCGAGAACATCGGCGTCATGAGCGCGACCCGCGTCTACTCGACGGCCGCCTACTGGGTGGCCGGCATCGTCGCGATCCTGCTCTCGCTGTCCCCGAAGATCGGCGAGCTGATCTTCACCATCCCGCCGGGCGTCCTCGGCGGCGTGACCTTCGTGCTCTACGGCTTGATCGGCATCGTCGGCGTGCGCATGTGGGTCGACGGCCGCGTCGACTTCTCCCGCCCCAAGAACCAGATCACCGCGGGCGTCGCCCTGGTCATCGGCATCGCGAACGTCACCTGGACCTTCGGCGGCGTCCAGCTCACCGGCATCGCCCTGGGCACGATCGCCGCCCTGCTCGTCTACCACCTCATGGATCGGCTGGGCCGCGCCACCGGCACCGAGGTCACGGCGTCGGAGCCGGCCGAGGTAGTCGCGAGCGAAGGGAACACCCCGCGCGATTAAGCCAGGCGACCGCCCCGCCGCGCCCCGCCGCCGCGCCACCCCGCCGCCGCGCCGCGCCCCGCCGCGCGCTGCCGTTTGTGTCAGATTCTCAGCCATATCCGGTCTGGAAGTGGCCGAGAATCGCCCACAAACGAGGAGGGGGCCGGTGGCGGTATGGGGCGGGGTGCTGCAGTTGTGGTTGCTCGAGCGCTGAGGCGATGCCGATCGCTCCTGCGTGTGAGAATCAGGGCCATGAGCGACTCTGCCGTGGAGGCCGACTCCCCGGCCGAGGAGAGGGCGGAGGCGTCGCCCGCGCTCGTCATCCTCCGGGGCAACTCCGCCTCGGGGAAGTCGACCGTCGCGCGCCAGGTGCAACGGGCGCTGCCGCGGGGGCGGGTCGCCATGATCGGACTGGACCATGTGCGCCGCGAGCTGCTGTGGGAGCACGAAGTCGGTCAGGGCGACACCATCGGCCTGGTGACCGCGATGACACAGCACTGCCTGCGCGTCGGGCGGACCACCGTGGTCGAGGGGATCTTCGGCCGCGAGCGCTACGGCGACATGTTCGCGCAGCTCCTGGCCGCGCACGACGGCCCGCACCTCGTCTACTACCTCGACGTGAGTCTCGAGGAGACGCTGCGCCGCCACGCGGGCAAGCCCATCGCGCACGAGGTCCGCGCCGACGAGGTCGCGTCCTGGTACCGGGTGCACGATGTGCTCGGCGTGCCGGGCGAGACCGTGCTCGGGGAGGAGCTCTCCGCGGAGGAGATGGTCACCCGTGTGCTCACGGACTTGGCTGCGAGCTGAGCAGTCCTCTGCCGTCTTTGTCAGGTTCTCAGCCGGTTCCGGTCTGGAAGTGGCTGAAATTCGCACACTAACGGGGCGGAGCAACGGGGCGGGGCATCGGTGGGGGCAGCGGTGGCGGCAGCGGCGACCGGGTTCGGGCGGAAGCGGTGGGGGTGGACCGGGGTGACCTGCGAGAGTGCCTGCCCGGCCATCGTCAGCTCACCGGGGCGAGGACGCCCACCAGTGAGAAGAGGTCCTTGGGGTCGTCGGGCTGTGCCACCAGGTCCACCTCGGACTGCAGATCCGAGCCCGCGGTCGCGTCCCGCGCGCAGCGCAGGGCGGAGAAGTCGGCGATGGCGAAGCCGACGGAGTCGAACACCGTGACGTCCTCGGGGCCGGTGCGGCCGGGGGCGGTCCCGGTGAGCACCTGCCACAGCTCGGTGACGGGGAAGTCCGGGTCCATCTGCTGGATCTCGCCCTCGAGGCGGGTCTGGGCCGTGAACTCGACGACCACCCGAGCGGCCTCGAGGATCGCGGCGTCCAGCTCGGTCTTGCCGGGACAGTCTCCGCCGATCGCGTTGACGTGCACGCCGGGGCGCACCTGGTCGGCATCCAGGACCGTGTTGCGTGCCTTGTCGGCGGTGCAGGTGGTGATGATGTCGGCCCCGTCGACCGCCTCGTCCACAGAGGTCGCCGGGTGCACGCGGAAGCCGAGCGGCTCGAGGTTGCCCCGCACCTTCTCGACCGCGGCGGGGTCGACGTCGAACACCCGCAGATCCTCGAGGCCGAGCACGCCACGGAAGGCCAGGGCCTGGAACTCGGACTGCGAGCCGGCCCCGATCAGCGCCAGGGTGCGCGAGTCGGGCCGGGCGAGGACCTTCGCCGCCAGCGCCGAGGTCGCGGCGGTGCGCAGCGCCGTCAGGAGCGTCATCTCGGCGAGGAAAGTGGGATAGCCGTTGTCGACGTCGGCCAGCACCCCGAAGGCGGTGACGGTCTGGAAGCCGCGCGCGGGATTGGAGGGGTGTCCGTTGACGTACTTGAAGGAGTAGGTCTCCCCGTCGGAGGTCGGCATCAGCTCGATCACGCCGAGCGGGGTGTGGCTGGCGATCCGCGGGGTCTTGTCGAAGCGCTCCCAGCGGCGGAAGTCCGCCTCCAGGTACTCGGTCATCCGCACGAGGATCCTCTCGGCGCCGTCGCGCCGGATCCACCGGGCCATGTTCGCGACATCGAGCAGCTGCGTCATCACTGAACCTCCTGGTCGCGGGACCGGTCGCGGGGTTCGCCGGCGCTGGTGCTCCCAGCGTAGAGTGCGCAGATGGCGGGCGGTAGAGCCAGATCGCAGAAGATCTGCGCACCCACTGCGCACTCTGCGCGAAGGGAGCTATCATTGTGCCCATGGAGCGGATCTCGGATCTCGACGAACGGCTGCTGGCGGCGCTGCGCAAGGACGGCCGCGCCCCGATCGCGACCCTCGCCACCCGACTCGGGGTCTCCCGCGCGACAATCTCCAGCCGTCTGGACAAGCTCACCGCCGCCGGTGTGATCGTCGGCTTCACCGTGCGGGTACGGGACTACGCCGAGACCGCCACCGTGCGTGCCACCTCCCTCATCGAGGTCGAAGGGCGTACCACGGGCAGGGTGATCGCACGCCTGCGTGGCTTCCCCGAGATCCAGGCCCTGCACACCACCAACGGCGGCTGGGACCTGGTCGCCGAGATCGCGTGCCCGGATCTTCCCGCCTTCGACGAGGTGCTGCGCCGCATCCGCTCGATCGACGGGGTCGTCAACAGCGAGACCAGCCTGCTGCTCAGCTCCGTCCTGCGCTGAGCAGCAGGTCCCATCCCTCAGCCGGTCAGGAGCCCGGGGGTGCCCGTCAGGGTCACGACGATGGCCACCGACGCGTAGGCGGTCAGCGCCGTGCACACGAGCCATTCCCGCGCGCTGCCGGCATTGCCCAGCAGGGGCAGGGCGATGTCGCCGCTGCGCTGCCAGAGCGCCGAGGCGAGACTCCGCGGGGGCCGGACCACCAGGGGCCACGTCGGGAACGGGATCCCGTCCGTGGTGAGCAGGTCGCCGACGAGGTGGGTCAACGTGCCCACGGCGACGGCGGCCGGCAGCCAGATGGACACCTCCGGGGCGATGACGGCGATCAGCAGGGCGGAGGCGAGTCCCACGAGCCAGGGGAGCAGCACGCCCTCGACCACCTTCAGCGCCCGCGTGCCCAGGGCGCACATCACGCCCACCAGGACCACCGGACCGGTGGGGATCTCGCCGAGGACCGGCACGCGGGCTCGGTGGTCGAGCCCGCTCACCAGCACCGCCAGGGCGGTGACGGCGAGCACGGCCAGCAGCGTGTGGGTCGCTCCGCGATGGCCGGCCACGGCGCCGACGCTCCGGGTGAGGAGCTTGGACAGTCGCCCCGCGGAGCGGGAGACGGTGGCGCCGGGGTGGTCGATGTCCGGCAGCAGTGCAGCGCCCGTGGCGACCAGGGCGCCGGAGAGCACCTGAGCGCCGTCCAGACTCCACAGGCCCAGACCCACGTGACGGTCCAGCACCTCGACCGATCCGGTCAGCGCCATCCACGCGGCGGTGCCGCTGATCGCGTGATGTCCGCCCATCATGGGCATCCTCCTCGGGAGCCGATCGAGTGGCCTCACCAGGGGAAGGAAGCGGACGAAGCCGCTGGTGGGACACTCGAGGTCACCGGGGAGGAGGGCCGGGGACGAGCCTACCGGCAGCGCCGCACCCGACCGCCCCCGTCAGCCGCGCCGATCAGAAGAAGCCGAGCTTCTGCTCCGAGTAGGAGACCAGGAGGTTCTTGGTCTGCTGGTAGTGGTCGAGCATCATGAGGTGGTTCTCGCGGCCGATGCCGGAGGACTTGTACCCCCCGAACGCGGAGTGCGCCGGGTAGGAGTGGTAGTTGTTCACCCAGACGCGGCCGGCCTGGATGGCGCGACCGGCGCGGTAGATGGTGTTCTGCTGTCTCGACCACACGCCGGCGCCGAGCCCGTAGAGGGTGTCGTTGGCGATCGAGATCGCCTCGTCGTACCCGTCGAAGCGGGTCAGGGCGAGGACGGGGCCGAAGATCTCCTCCTGGAAGATCCGCATCGAGTTGGTGCCCTCGAAGATGGTGGGCGTGACGTAGTACCCGCCGGAGAGGTCACCGCCGAGATCGGCGCGCTCGCCGCCGGTGAGCAGCTTGGCGCCCTCCTGCCTGCCGATGTCGAGGTAGGACAGGATCTTCTCGAGCTGGTCGTTGCTGGCCTGGGCGCCGATCATGGTGTCGGTGTCCAGCGGATCGCCCTGCTTCGTGGCCTGGACGCGGGCGATGCCGTCGGCGACGAAGGAGTCGTAGATCGAGGACTCCACCAGGGCGCGCGAGGGGCAGGTGCACACCTCGCCCTGGTTCAGCGAGAACATCGCGAACCCCTCGAGGGCCTTGTCGTAGTAGTCGTCCTCCTGGGCGGCGACGTCGCCGAAGAAGATGTTGGGGCTCTTGCCGCCCAGCTCCAGGGTGACGGGGATCAGGTTCTGGGAGGCGTACTGCATGATCAGCCGCCCGGTGGTGGTCTCGCCGGTGAAGGCGATCTTCGAGATCCGCTTGTTCGAGGCCAGGGGTTTGCCGGCCTCGGCCCCGAACCCGTTGACGATGTTCAGCACTCCGTCGGGCAGCAGGTCGCTGATCAGGTCGGCGAGGACGAGGATCGAGGCGGGCGTCTGCTCGGCGGGCTTGAGCACCACGCAGTTGCCGGCCGCGAGCGCCGGAGCCAGCTTCCACACGGCCATGAGGATCGGGAAGTTCCACGGGATGATCTGACCGACCACACCGAGCGGTTCGTGGAAGTGGTAAGC
This sequence comes from Brachybacterium sacelli, assembly GCF_017876545.1. Taxonomy (NCBI): domain Bacteria; kingdom Bacillati; phylum Actinomycetota; class Actinomycetes; order Micrococcales; family Dermabacteraceae; genus Brachybacterium; species Brachybacterium sacelli. The sequence goes on from NZ_JAGIOD010000001.1 coordinate 1,895,755, forward strand.
GACGGTGTCGTCGTCGATCTGGGAGAGGGCGCCCTCCTGAGCCCGGATCGCGCCGGCGAAGTAGCGGAAGTGATCGACGGCCAGGGGGAGGTCGGCGTTCAGGCATTCGCGGATCGGTTTGCCGTTGTCCCAGGTCTCGGCGACGGCGAGCAGTTCGAGGTTCTCCTCGAGGCGGTCGGCGATCCGGTTGAGGACGACGGCTCGCTCGGCGACCGACGTCGTCCCCCAGGCGGGGGCGGCGGCGTGGGCAGCGTCCAGCGCCAGCTCGATGTCCTCCGCCGTGGAGCGGGCCACCTCGGTGAACACCTGACCGGTCACGGGGGTGGGGTTCTCGAAGTGCTCGCCCTTGACGGGCGGGACCCACTGCCCGCCGATGTAGTTCTCGTAGCGGGGCGCGAAGGTGACCTTCGACCCCTCGGTGCCCGGGCGTGCATAGACGGTCATGACGTTCCCTTCGGTGCGGTCGTGGACGTCCGCTCCGTCGCCGGTCGCCGACGCTGCGTCTGCGATCCCGACGACGTCGTCGGATGCCCGAACCGTACTGCGCGTCACGTTGCGCGCACGTTGCACCGGGTCAGGCGACCTCGCCGCGCAGGGCCTGGGCGCGCACCACGGCCGCGGCCCGCTCGGGGGCGTCCGGCGCGGCGAGCTCCAGCACGGCCATGAGCACGTCGAGATCGTGCTCCGCCTCGGGCAGCTGCGCATAGGCCCAGAGCTGCTCCGGGGTCCCCGCGTCGAGGACGAGCTCGCGCACGTGGGCGCTCGTGCGGCGACGCAGGTGCTCCATCGCCGGGGCCTGCGACAGCGGCAGGACGGCTCCGGCATAGTGCCGCAGGACGGCGGGGACATCACCGCGGGCGAGCGCCTCCCGGGTGCGGAGCAGATCGCTGTCCAGCCCCCCGACCAGGAGGTACGGGCGGGAGGTGACCTCCACGGCGGGCCCACCGTCGGCGAACCCGGCCAGCATCCTGCGCAGGCGGACCACCTCCGCGCGCACCGTGCCCTCGGCGCTCTCGCTGCCGTGCAGCTCCTCGGCGAGCTCTGCGCCGGTGATGCCGCCCGGGCTCAGGTGGAGCAGGGTGAGGAGCTCGGCATGGCGGGCGGTGAGCTCGACCGAGTGGTCTCCTTGATGCAGCAGAGGGATCCGCCGCCCGGTCAGCTCGAGCTCGCACGCCCCGTCGAGGGCCGCGGGGCGTGCCCGGTACGGCCCGGGGCGGGGCCCCGGCGAGGAGAGCACGGTGTGCAGGTGCTCCTGCACGGCGCGGGCGGTCGCCTCGAGGAGCGGGAGGACGAGGGGCGCGACGGCGTCCGTGCTCCCGGTGACATCGAGGACGCCGAGGGGCTCCCGGGTGTGCGGGTGCAGCACGGGCACCGCGCTGCAGCTCCAGGAATGCACGGCCTCGTGGAAGTGCTCCGCGCCCACCACCTGCATCGAGGAGCTCGTGGCCAGGGCCAGGGCCGGCGCGGAGGTGCCCATGGCACCCTCGGACCAGTCGGCTCCGGCGGCGAAGCCCATCTCCTCCGCGCGATCGATCTCGCGGGACCGGCCTTCGACCCACAGCAGGCGGCCGTGCGCATCGCCGAGCGCGACCACCAGGCCCGCGTCGACGGCAGGGTCGATCAGCCGTGATCGCAACAGGGGGAGCACCGATTCGAACACGTGCCGGCGACGGAACTCCTCGAGCTCCTCCCCGACGACAACGGGGCGTGCCGACGTGGCACCGTGCTCGGGGAGGGAGGCGAGGGAGCGCCGCCAGGAGGAGAGGACCGCCTCGCGGACGAGGCCGTCGCCCTCCCGGGGATCGGTCGCGGCCTGCAGGTCCTCATGGGCGCGCAGCAGCCGAGCCTGGTAGGCGACATCGGTCGGGGACCACGGCGCGGTGGTCATGCGGAGGCACCATCGCGGGTCACGGGCCGAACTGCGGGAGGGTTTGCCTTCAGAGCAGTGCTGATCACGATTCACCTCATTGTTGCTCGCCTCACAACTGGCCAGACGCTACCGCGACGGCGAGGGCGGGGCAAAGCCGAGGGCGGCGGGGCTCAGCCGGTCACCGCGGCCAGCAGCTCCAGCACGTGCCGGTACGCCTTCCCGGTGGCGGCCTGCATGCCCAGCTCGCAGGTGCGGTTCGCGGAGACGTACCAGTCGGTCTCCCGACGGGCGACCTCGGCGGCCTCCTCCGCGGTGGCCGAGGCCGTGAGTTCCGGGTGCAGCATGCCGCGGTCGCCCGCGTAGCCGCAGCAGCCCCAGCTGACCGGCACCACGACATCCTGCGCGCACGCCTCGGCGATCGCCACCAGGTCCTCACTCGCCCCGAGATGCGTGGTCGAGCAGGTGGGGTGCACCGTCACCGAGGCGGCGGGGGCCCGTACCGGCAGGTGCGGCAGCAGATGCCGTCGCACATAGGTGACCGCATCGATGACCTCGACCCCCGTGCCCTCCATGGCGCCGAGGATCCCTTCGGTGCAGCTGGCGGCATCGACGATCACGGGCAGCTCGCCGCCGTGGGTCGCCGCGAGCAGGGTGGTGCGCACCCGCTCGCGCATCTGCTCCTTCGCGCGGGTCATGCCCTTGGAGGAGAAGGGCGTGCCGCAGCACAGTGAGGCGGCGTCGTCCGGCACGGCCAGGCGCACCCCGGCGCGCTGGGCGAGCAGGGTCAGCGAGGCGGGGACCCCGTCGGAGGTACGAGGCCCAGTGGTGGTCGCGCTCCCGCCGTCACCGTTCCCGCACGCACAGTCGCCACCGCAGCCCCCGGAGCTGCGCCCGGTCGGCTCCTCGGCGGCACCGAACATGGTGTGCACACAGGCCGGGAGGTACACGGCGCTGTCGTCGGCCGAGGCCCGACCGCGGCCCCCGGCCCGTCGCACCGCGCCTCCGTGGCGGGGGAGCTCGCTGCGGTACTGCGGGACCACGTCGGAGCCCAGCAGGGCGCGGCCGAGGTCCGTCGCGGTCCGGGGGAGCACCGGGGGCAGGGCACCGGCGACCCCCATCGCGGCGGACGCCCCCCGCGTCACCAGGTCCCAGCTGCCCTCGGCGGCGCCCCACGCGGCGTTCGGGGCCTTCCCGGCATCCTCCGCCCGCAGTCGGCGCACCAGGTCACCGGTGTTGATGTCCACGGGGCAGGCGGTCACGCACATGCCGTCGACCGCGCAGGTCTGCAGGCCCTGGTACTCGTAGCCCTTCCGGATCGCGGCGGCGGTCGCGAGGTCCCCACGCTGCTCGGTGAGCTTCGCATCGCGCCGCAGCACGATCCGCTGGCGCGGGGTGAGGGTGAGGTCCTTGCTGGGGCACACCGGCTCGCAGTACCCGCACTCCACGCAGCGGTCCGCCTCCTCCTCGATCTCGGTGACCTCTTTGAGATCGCGCATGTGGGCCGAGGGGTCGTCGGTCAGCACCACGCCCGGATTGAGGATCCCGGCGGGATCGACCAGGGCCTTGATCTCGCGCATCACCGAGTACAGCTCCGGCCCGTACTGGCGCTCGACGAACGGGGCCATGACGCGACCGGTGCCGTGCTCGGCCTTGAGGTTGCCGCCATGGCCCAGCACGAGGTCGGCCATGTCCTCGGTGAAGGCCTCCAGCCGCGTGGAGGACTCCCCGAGCTGCTCGTTGAGCAGGAAGTGGATGTTGCCGTCCTTGGCGTGCCCGAAGATCACGGATTCGGCGTACCCGTGCCGGTCGAAAAGTCCCTGCAGGCCGCGGCAGGTGGCCTCCAGCTCGGGGACCGGCACCACCACGTCCTCCAGCAGCGCCGTCGACCCCGCCGGCCGTGCCCCCGCGACCGCGGCGTACAGACCCTTGCGGGTGGTCCACATCGCCGCGCGCCGCGCCGTGTCGGTCGTCATCTCGAGCGGCACCGCCAGCCCCAGCCCCTCGGACAGGGAGACCGCGGAGTCGGCCTGCCGGGAGAGTTCGGCGGGATCGTCGCTGCGGTGCTCGACCAGCAGCGCCGCATGGGAGTCGACCTCCAGGCCCAGGATCTCCTGAGGAGCCCCGGTCAGTCCCTGCGCGACGATCAGGGACCGCGCATCCATGAGCTCGGCGGTCGCGAAGCCGGCTCCCACCACCTCGGGCAGCGCCGCGGTCGCGGCCTGCAGCGACGGCAGCACCATCAGTCCCGTGGTGATGTGCTTCTGGATCGGCACGGTGCGGAAGGTGGCCGAGGAGACGAAGGCCAGGGTGCCCTCGGAGCCGACGACGAGATGGGCGAGCACGTCGGCCGGGGTCTCGAAGTCCAGCAGAGCGTTGAGGCCGTAGCCCATCGTGTTCTTCAGGGCGAAGCGCTCGCGGATCACGCGGGTGGCCTCGGCGTCGTCCTGCACCCGACGCATCAGGCGCACCAGGCCCTCGTGCAGATCCGGCTCCTCGCGCCGCAGGCGCGCGTCGGCCCCCTCGAGGCCCGTGTCGACCACGGTGCCGCTGGGCAGCACGAACCGCAGGGCCTCGAGCGTGCGGTAGGAGTTCTCGGCGATCCCTGCTGCCATGCCGGAGGAGTTGTTGGCGATGACGCCGCCGATGGTGCAGGCGACCTCGGAGGCCGGGTCCGGGCCGAGCCGCCGCATGTGCCTCAGCAGATGGGCGTTGACCTGTCGCAGCGTCGCCCCGGGGCCGACGCGCACGCGCTCGCCGCCCTCGAGCACCTCGACGGTGCGGAAGTGCCTGCGCACGTCGGCGAGCACCGCGTCGGTCTGCGCCTGACCGGACAGGCTGGTGCCGCCGGAGCGGAAGGTCAGCGGACGACGGTCCCGGGTGGCCGCGCGCAGGAGCGAGACCACCTGTGCCTCGTCCTCGGGAGCGGTCACGGCCTCCGGCAGCAACAGATAGTGCGAGGCGTCGTGGGCGAGAGCATGGCGGGCGACGACATCGGTGTCGAGCGGCGGTGCGGCGGTCATGCTTCACGGTATCCCGCACTCGCGAGGAGCGGGACGAGCGTCATCGCCTGGCGAGAAAGCCCGGCGTGCCGGGCGACCTGTACGGTCGGAGCCGTGACGAGCTCCCTGACTACGTACCTGGATCGCCTCACCCTCGCCCTGTCCACCGCTGGCTCGGACGGGACCATCCCCGAGCTCTCGCGCCTCTCGGGTGCGCAGGAGGAGCATCTCGGGGTCGCCCTGTGCTCGATCGACGGGGAGATCACACTCTCGGGCACCGACCACGCCTTCCCCGTGCAGTCGATCTCGAAGGCCTTCGCCTACGGCGCCGCGATCGACCAGCACGGCATGGAGTACGTGAACTCGATCGTCGACGAGGAGCCGACGGGGGAGGAGTTCAATGCCCTCAGCCTCGATGCGGACACCAAGAAGCCCAAGAACCCGCTGGTCAACATCGGGGCGATCCGTACCCATGCGATGCTCGGCCGCACCCAGGCCCAGCGCACCGAGCGACTGCGCGAGGTGCTCGACGCGGCGGCCGGCCGCCGGCTCGAGCTCCACCAGCAGACCATGGACGAGGAGCTCGCCACCGCCGATCGCAACCTGGCGCTCGCCTACATGTTGCGCGCGGCCGGGTCGATGCTGGAGAACGCCGAGGAGGTCGTCACGGGGTACACCGAGGGGTGCGCGCTGCTCACCACGGTCTCGGACCTGTCGGTGATGGCCGCGACCCTCGCCTCCGGCGGCACCAACCCGCTGACCGGCGAGAAGGTGTTCTCCCGGGTCGCCGCCCGCAAGGTGCTCTCGGTGATGCTCACCTGCGGCATGTACGACAACGCGGGTGACTGGGTCAGCGATGTCGGCCTCCCGGCGAAGTCCGGCGTCGGCGGCGGGATCATCGCGGGCCTGCCCTCCCGCTACGGCCTCGCCAGCTACGCCCCGCAGCTGGACGCGCACGGCACCTCGGTGCGCGGCACCCTCTTCTTCGAGCGGTTCAGCACCGACTATGTCCTGCACATGCTCGACGGGGTCGAGCCCAGGGACCTCGAGGAGCGGGCGCAGGAGCTGATGGAGGTCGGCACGCACCCGTGAGACGGGGTCGCCGGGTGCCGAACACGGTTGTGACACGGAGGATTTGCTGACACTCTTCCGGCCATGACCAGCGTGCGAGTCCTCGACCCCGGTGAGTGGCCGCTCTGGCGCGCGCTGCGACTGCGCGCCCTCGAGGAGTCCCCCTCCGCCTTCGGCAGCACCCTGGCCGAGGTGCTCGCGCGCGATGCCGAGTTGTACTGGCGCGCCGGCGTCAGCGCGCCGATGGTCCCCTTCGTGGCGGAGACCGACGGGATCGGCGCGGGGATGGCCCGCCTCATGTTCCCCGCGCAGCCCGCCTCCACTGCCGAGCTGATCTCGCTCTGGGTCGCTCCCGAGAGCCGCGGCCGGGGCGTCGGCCATGCCCTCGTCGCCGCCGCCGTCGACCACCTCGCCGTCCATCACCCGGCGACGCGCCTCCGCCTGGCGGTCGTCGAGTCCAACGCCCCGGCGCGCGCCCTGTACACGGGCAGCGGCTTCGGCGTCGTCGGCCGCAATCCCGAGGACGACGCCGAGCTGCTCATGGAGCGCCGGGCCGCGACCAGGACGACGGACGCGGACCCCGCGCCGCGGTCCGGCCGGGAAGGGGCCCGGGTCCGCCGGGAGGGGTCCCGAGATCGGTAGACTTTCCACCATGAGTCCTACCTCGCACGACGCCCTGGTCCTCCGCCCCTTCGAGGGGCTGCCGAACGAGCGTGACCTGGTGGCCATGCGCCAGCTGATCCCCGCGGCGACCATGTCCGCGAAGACCAACGCCGAGTACGGCGCCGTCGAGGTCGAGATCGCCACGATCCTGCCGATGGCGTGGCCCGCCGTGCGCCGCACCGACGGCTCGATCACCGTGGGCATCCAGGCCGGCTTCCCCGGCGGCGACCTCTCCCGCGGCATCGGCCAGGCCATCAAGCAGGCCCTCGCCCTCGAGCCGGGCAACCCGATCACCACGGTGACCCTCGACGACGATGCCCCGCGCCTGCAGGACATCCTGGACCTGGACGCCGACTTCGAGATCGCCGTCCACGACACCTTCGAGTTCTGGCTCGACCCGAGCGCCGAGCGCACCGCGGAGATCGAGTCCTCGATCCAGCAGGCGAACGAGTCGATCATGCCCACCCGCCCGATCGAGGGCCTCCCGCACGCCTACTGGGTCGACGCCGGCCCCAAGGAGCACCTGCGCTGGGTGCTGGACGCCGACGAGGAGCGCGTGATCGACGCGGTCACCCGGCTCCATGCTCGCCGCGAGTCCGGTCTCGGCGAGGGCACGAAGTACGTCGGATCCTTCCGGGCGGAGGGCCTCGCGATCCCGGTGTGGGACCTGCCCAAGGGCTTCGGAGCCGCGGGTGTGGAGGCGGAGGCCGAGGCGTTCCGCACCCGCTTCGAGGAGGCCCTGGAGACCCAGGAGCCGCTGACCACGCTCGAGCGGCGTGCCCGCGGCGGCATCGTGGCGCGACAGGTGACCCTGCGATGAGCGCAGCGGGGCCGCTGACGGCGCACCGCCCCGAGCGGGTGGCCGTCGTGATCCCCGCCAAGAACGAGGCGGAGCGGATCGAGGCGACCATCGGTGCCGCGCAGGCGATCACGGGCGTCGACCTGGTGGTGGTCGTCGACGACGGGTCCTCCGATGCGACCTCCGCCGTCGCGATGGGGGCCGACGCCCTCGTCGTGCGCCACAAGACCAATCAGGGCAAGGCGGCGGCGATGGCCACCGGCGCGCAGATGATCGCGCTGCGCGAGAACGCCGAACGGGCCGACGGCGGCGCGGGATTCTCCGAGGAGCTCCACGCCGAGCCGCGCGCACCGGGCCACACCGGACCGTTGCCCGTGATCGACGGGGATGCGCCGCCGCCGCGCGCCCTGCTGTTCCTCGACGCCGACATGGAGGGCTCCGCCACCGCCGCACAGCCCTTGGTCGACGCGGTGCTCGGCGAGGGGGTCGACATGGCGATCGCGCTGCTGCCGCCGCAAGCCGGCGCCGGCGGCATGGGCATCGTGGTCGGCACGGCGCGACGCGGCATCGAGCGGGCCACGGGGTGGACGGCCACGCAGCCGCTGTCCGGCACCCGCTGCATCACCCGTGAGACCTGGGACGAGTGCCAGCCGCTCGCCCCGGGCTGGGGTGTCGAGACCTCCCTGACCATCGACGCGCTGACCGGCGGGTTCTGGGTCAAGGAGATCCACGCCGAGCTCCGCCACCGCGCCACCGGCAGTGATCTGCGCGGCCGCCTGCATCGTGCCGCCCAGTTGCGCGACGTGGTGCGCGCCCTGGCCCGCAAGCGCCATGTGCTGCCCGAGGAACCCGCCGACGAGGAGCTCGAGGTGCTCGAACCGCCTGAGGCGCTCGCGACGGCGGAGACGGTGCCCGAGCCCGCGGCGGAGCAGGACGAGCCGAACGCGGCCCCGACGACCGATGAGATCAACGAGACCGACGGGAGCGACGAGCACGAGGATCACCGGGCTGCGGACGACGAGCCCGAGGCGGCTGTCGACGAGGCGGACGTCTGGTCGGTGGTGCCCGAGGTCGCGAATGCCCAGCAGCCGGATACAGAACCCTCCAGCGACGTACCCTCCGTCCCCGACCTCGCCGAGGAGCCCCCTCCCCTCGAGGACGACGCCGCCCGTGCGGAGCGCCGCCGGGAGCGGCTCGTCACCCTCCCCGTGGACGGACACTTCTCGGACGAGGAGACCCGGGCACTCGGCGACCAGGACGTCGAGGCGCTCGACCGTCGGCTGCGCGCCCTGCCCGTGGACGGCTCCTTCGCCCCCGACGACGTCGTCTATCTCGCGGGCATCGACCTCGACGCTCTCGCTGCCCGTCTCCGGTCGGCTCCCGTCGAGGGGCGTTTCGAGCCCGAGCACGCGGTCATCGTCGCCTCGCACCTGGCGGTCCCGGAGCCCGAGCTGCCCGGCTCGATCCGGCCCCCGCTGAGCGCCGACGAGTACACCTCACTCGTGGTGCATGCCGCGGTCGACGCCGGCAACGCCGATCCGGACGAGAACGCCTGAGGGCATGACGTGGGAGCCGTCGGCGATCACGGTGGCCACCGTGCGCCGGCTGATCGAGGAGCAGTTCCCGCGATACGCGGGACTCGAGGTCCGCGCCCTGCGGACGAACGGGACCGTCAACGCGATCTTCGCCGTCGGGCCCGACCTGGTGGCGCGCTTCCCGCTGCAGGTCGACGACCCGGCGCAGATCGCACGAGAGCTGCACCAGGAGGCCGTGACCCAGCAGGCCTTCGCGGAGATCAGCCCGGTGCCGTGCCCGCAGCCACGCGGGATCGGCACCCCGGGCCACGGCGTCGGGCATGCCTGGGCCCTGCAGACCTGGGTCCCCGGTGACGTCGCGACGCCGGACGGCCTCGCGGACTCGCCGCGGTTCGCGGAGGACCTCGCCGACCTCGTGCTCGCCCTGCGCGCCGTCGACACCGCCGGACGCACGTTCGGCGGGCACGGGCGCGGGGGAGCGCTCACCGACCACGACGACTGGGTCGGCGAATGCCTCGAGCGCAGCGAGGGCCTGCTCGACGTCCCCCGTCTGCGCGGGCTCTGGACGGAGCTGCGCGAGACCCCGGCGACCGACCGCCTCGCGATGAGCCACACGGACCTCATCCCCGGAAACCTGCTGGTCCGCGGCGGGCGGCTGGTCGGGGTGATCGACACCGGTGGCTACGGCGCGGCCGACGAGGCACTCGATCTCATCGTCGGCCTGCACCTGCTCGAGGCACCCGCGCGCACCGTGTTCCGCGGGCGCGTCGGAGCCGAGGAGACCGCGTGGCGACGCGCCCTGGCCTGGGCGTTCGAGCAGGCGGTCGGCCTCGTCTGGTACTACCGCGAGTCCCTGCCGGAGATGAGCACCCTGGGGCGCAGCACCCTGCGGCGGATCACCGAGGAGATGCCGGGGCGCTGACGGCGTCGCCGGCCCCCGACGGGCGCGGCGCGGGGAGTGCGGCCGGCAGGTGGGCGAGCCAGATCCCCAGGATCGCGGCCACCAGGACCGGGCCGGTGTCGTTGACCGCGTAGCCCACCCAGGCACCGACCACGAGGGCGACCCGCACCGCGTACGAGGCGGGATGCTGCGCGTCGAGAGTCGCGAGGCGGGTCCAGCGCAGACGCCGGGGCATGAGGATCGCGATCGAGGCTGCGAGCGCCAGCACCATCACCACCGCGAGCGCCCAGTACCCGGTGGTCATCGCGATGTTCTGAGCCAGCTTGCGGACCACGACGGAGACCAACTCGCCGCTGAGCAGCTCGTCGATGAAGCGCCCCAGATGGGTGCGTTGCTCCGGCGGCCGCAGCCAGTCCAGGAAGGACACCCCGAGCACCGCGACCGCACCGCCGACGCCGAGCGCGAGCACATGCCACGCCCGCGGACGGATCCCCGAGACCAGCAGAGCGAGCAGACCGAAGGCGGGGATGGTGGCGAGCATCGACCCGAAGTCCGCCCCCATCGACGGGGCCACGCAGACGCCGGCGACCAGCACCCCGACCACCAGGGTCCACACCACCCGGGCACGCGGCCTGCGCACGACGGTGAACAAGCACAGCAGTGCCATCAGCGCCGCGGCCAGGACCATGCCGAACAGGTGGTTGGAGAGCCCGTAGAAGCGTCCGCCGGAGATCGGCTGCGCCCCCAGCGGGGACGAGAGCTGGAAGCGTGACCCCATCGCGGACTCGCCCAGGATCAGCACCGCGACCAGGGCGGCGCAGATCCCGAGGGGACCGAGGCGGTGGCGGCGCCAGGGGCCCGCGAGCGCGATCAGGGACAGCAGCGCGCAGCCGCCCCAGACCACCCCGGTCAGCGCGAGCGCCGGATCATCGGCCCGCCACCAGGGCACGATCGAGGCGAACAGGCCCACCGGCAGGGCCAGCGGCGCGATCGCCGCCAGGGCCCGGCCGACGGCGGCGACCCGCGGCCGACGGGCGAACTGCGGGACCAGCGAGAGCACGATGCCGATCACGCCGAGAGCGAGCCACGACCCGAGCGCCGGGACGGTCGCGGCGTCGACCTGCGCGGCCGCCTGCGAGCGGTCCACGGCGAGCTGCTGCGGATCATCGTGCGCGGTGCCGCGGAACGGCTGGCCGGGGACGAGCCCGTCGGCCGTCGCGTCGTAGGAGTCCAGGATCGTGGGCAGCACGTCGGTCAGGACCACCACCCCGTTCTGCTTGGTGGCGCCGCTGGTGAGGGCCTGCCCGGGGAAGGCGGAGTCGAGGGCGACCTGCAGGCCGACGCTGCGGGAGGCGACGGCGCCGGTGCGCTCCATCTCGTCCGGGTCGGCCGGATCCGTGGCCGCGACGGAGATCAGCAGGGTGCGCGGCAGCTCCTCCGCCTCGCAGCCGCCGGCGGCATCCAGCACGGCGCCGACGCGCTGATCGAGCGCCGCGACGGCCTGGGCGCGGCCGGGATCGTCGTGGTCGGGGAGCGATCCGGCGTCGACCTGGACGATGTCGCCGGCGGTGAGGGCGTCGGAGATCTCGGGGCCGGCCGCCCTGGCGTCGGCGGAGGCGTCGATCGCGGCCGTCCCGACGCCCAGCCGCTGCCACTGATCCGTCGGCGGGGCGGGGATCCCGGCCGTGCGCGGGGCCTTCTCGGCGAGGCCGCGGTACCCGGTGTGCAGCGTCTCCATGCCCTGCCGCTGGGTGGAGACCACCGAGGTGGAGGTGGTGTTCATCGCCCCGGCACCGGAACGGTCGGCCACGCACTGCAGATTCGGGGTCGACTCGGCCGAGATGTCCTCCCAGCCCAGGCCCGCGGTCGCGATCACGAGACGCACCGGGTCCTCGGGGGCGTCCGGACCGTCGGCCTGCGCGGCGGGGGAGAGGCCCAGCACGAGCGCCCCCAGCAGCACGGTGAGCAGCACGCCCGGCAGTGCGCGGAGTCGGCGGGCGGCGGACGGGGCAGCGGGATCCTGAGGCACGCCCCGATGTTACGGGCCCCTGCCGGACGCTCCCGGCAGGATGCGCAGGGCCTCCACCCTTCTCTCACCGCCTCCACGGGACCTGCCGATCGGCCGCACCTCCGGGCCGCTTATCGTGGTCCTCATGAGCACTCCGACCCCACCCTACGAACAGGTCCGACGCGAGGTCGTCGAGCAGATCCGCTCCGGCGAGCTGGCGCCGGGGGACAAGCTGCCGGCGATCCGCGTCTACGCCGCTGACCTGGGCCTGGCCCCCGGCACCGTCGCGCGCGCCTACAAGCTCCTCGAGGAGGCCGAGATCATCGTGACCCGGCGCGGCGCGGGCACCACGGTCGCCCCGGGCGCGGTCGCCGCGAGCGAGCGATCCGCCGCGACGACGGAGCGCGAAGCCGGAGCCACCGCCGATCCGACCCTGGTGGCGCTGCTGGCAGGGCCGGTCGGCGAGGCCCGCACACGGGGGCACGGCGAGGTGGAGATCATGGCCGCGGTCCGACAGGCCCTCGCCGACGCAGGCGCGTGAGGTCGGCAGAGGCAGGGAGTGACGGGAGGCTTCGCTCCCTGCGGGTCGAGGCGACGTCATGATCCACCTCCGACCGCTCGAGCCGTCCGACGCCGACGGCATTCTCGCCGGCCAGGACGAACTGCTCGCCGAGGAGATCGTCGGCCGGCCATGGGAACCCGGCCTGCTCACCGATTTCCTCGCCCGATGCTCCCGCTGGCGCTTCGACGGACCGATCCGTGAATACGCCGCGATGGTCGGCCCGGACGGGACCCTGTGCGGGGGTGGAGGGCTGAACCGGATGGCCTCGGGCCTCGAGGCCGGTGAGGCGGCCGTGACCTACTGGGTCCTCGCCGCGCAGCGGGGCCGGGGGCACGGGGCGGCGATCGCCGCCGAACTCGCGGAGGCCGCTCGTGCCGACGCGCGGATCAGCCGTCTGATCCTCTGGATCGCCCCGCACAACTCCGCGTCCCAGGCGATCGCCCGAGGTCTCGGCGCTGAATCGACAGGGCGCGAGGAACGGCACCCGGCCGACGCGAGGCGGGTCGCCGTGCGGTGGTTCCTGGACCTGGCGCCCTCGTGACGCGTGGAGCATCAAGGTTCACGGAGCTCCTGTCGGCCACGGCGCTCCTGTCGGCCACGGCGCTCCTGTCGGGCTTCATGCGTCGTCAAGAAGACCAGCTGCCGCGAAGGCACGGGCATACACCGCGCGGAGCACCTGCTCCTTGCGGGCGTTGTACTGCATGACGAGCTCCTGAGCAGCGTTCGCGTGCGCGGCTGCATCGCGTTTGACCTGACCGTAGAGCCGTCGATCCGCATCGTGCCGGCGTAGATGATCGCGGAAGACGAGATGACGGAGCGGCTCCGGACTGTCCGGCCCGAAGACGTGCACGTTGGCCGCGGGGGCGCGGAGGGCCACCATCCGGTGCCCGTACCACCACGGTTCGCGAATGGTGAGGCGGAACCCGGCCGCCACCAGCTGAGGCAGCCACTCCTGCTCCCGATCCGGGTCCGCGACGGTGAGGTCGAGATCGAGCAGCGGTTTCGCGGGGAGTCCGGGGACCGCGGTCGGCCCGATGTGCGCGACCTGCAGAGCCCGGCCGCCGAGGGCGTTCCGCAGCTGCCGGCCGACCTCGTCCGCACACGACGCCCAGGCCGGGTCGTGTTCTCGGATCTCGATCGGTTCGGATACTGCGGGTTCGACCCACGGGTCGGCGCCGGGCGGAGGTGGGCTGTCGTCGAACGCGATGATCTGATCCCGGGTCGGCATTCTTCACAAGGTAGCGGATATGCGGTGCGATTCGAGAAGGTCGGTGGCCTGGCCGGCTGGGGCTGCAACACGCGGCTCGGAGCGGCTTATGTGACTCGAGTGCGATGGTCCACGGTCGCGGCCTGGCATCCTGAGCAGATGCCACCGGAGATCCGTCTCGTGCCCCCGTCGGTCTCTCGACGCGCCGCCTTCCTCGAGTGCCTCGCCGATTTCTCCGGCACAGCGATGGACGGCTCCAGCGTCTTCAATCCTGCTGCCCCGCCGGTCGGCGACGCCGCCGTGAACGACTTCGTGACCGCGCGCCTCGCCCAGGAGGATCCGGCCACCGTGCTCGAGGAGCCGTGGGTGCATTGCACGAGCCGCTGGATCGTGCCGGCCGACGGGTCCGGGACGGTCCTGGGATTCCTGGCGATCCGCCACCGCCTGAACCGCTTCCTCTTCGACCTGGGCGGACACATCGGATACTCCGTACGCCCGTCGGCCCGGCGACAGGGCATCGCCGGCGCGGCACTCGCGCTGGGTCTCGAGGAGGCGCACGGCCTCGGCATCGCCCCGGTCCTGATCACCTGCGACGAGACCAATGTCGGCTCCCGCCGCGTGATCGAGGGTGCAGGTGGGCAGCTGGAGAACGCCGTCGACGGGAAGCTGCGCTTCTGGGTCGGTGACGGGGAGCGGCCACCGCGGCCATGAGGCGTCATCAGGGGTCACCGCTCCAGGAGCCGGCTCCTGAAGTCCGACCTTCGAAGCGCCGGCTCCTGAAGGTCGAGGTTCGCCGTGTCGGCTCGTGAAATTCGAGGTCCGACGTACTCGTGAAGGCGAGACCGGGACTGCTCTTTGCGTCGGCGGAGCTTCGTTGTTCCTCCCCAGTGTGGGTTATCCACAGTTTTGGGTGATCCGTGATCGGTTCTTGTGTGGAGCGAATGCTGGTTCTACACTGGTGGGAGTATTCGGGCACCAGTTCGAGTGTGTGGGTCAGAGTTGGACCTCGCACGGACCGGCAACGGGTGGCCGCGTGGGGTGTGTCGAGGGGGACAGGGTGGGTCTGGTGACGGCGAGAACCGAGGAGAACCCGGCCCGGCCTGCTGCTGGCCGGGTCGCGGCGTCTGCGGGGTCTGGGGGCCGGGTGGTGCCGTCTCGGCGGGTGCGGGCGCGGTCGGTGTTGACGGCGGAGTCCGCGGCTCGGCGGGGGAAGCTTGAGGCGGGGTCGGCGGATGCGGCCGCGGTGGGGCGGTTGTTGCAGATGCAGCGTGCTGCTTCGACGGCGCGGGCAGCGTTGTGGGCGCAGGTGGCGATGTTCTGGGTCGATCGGGATGACCCGGATCTGGTCGAGGAACGCCAGGAAGCCGATCTCGCGGTCGCGATCGCGTTACGGACCACGACCAGCAAGGTCGCCTACCTCGTGCGGGATGCGCATCTGGCCGTGACCGATCTGCCCCGGACCTTCGCCCGTTTGGCCGGTGGAGACATGCCGGTGGACTGGTTCGAGAAACTGGTGCGGGCCGTCCGCGATCTCTCGCCCTACCAGCGTGAGCAGATCGATGAGCTCGTCGCGGGCTGGGACCTGGCCTCGATCCCCGCCGACCGGTTCCTCGACGAACTGCGCCTGCTGCGGGCCTGGTTCGATGCCCGCGGTGCCCGGCCGAGTCCCGAAGCTGCCCGCGACGTGGCGGTGGAACTGTCCGGTCATGACGACGGGATCGCGTGCCTGCGGATCACCGGGCCGATCCCCGAGATCCATTCCCTGGCGGCCCGGTTGGAGGCGGCCTCTCGCGCGGTCCAGACCCAGCAGCGTCACGCCCTGGAGACCGGGGCGCCGGTCCCGTTCGACCTCGACGGCGACGTGGCCCGGAACCACACCACGATGTCGTTGAAAGCTCTGCAGTACGCGATCGTCCACCGCACCCTGCTCGAGACCGGCGGGATCGAGGTCCCGGAACCCGCCCACCGCATCAACGTGGTCGTGCCGGTGTTGACGTTGATGGGCCTCGATGACGCGCCGGCCACCTACGACGGGGTGACACCGCTGCCGGCACAGATGGCTCGCCGCCTCGCGGCCGGACAGAAGACCTGGTACCGGATCCTGACCGACCCCACCAGCGGGCAGTTCCTCCCGGTGCCGGCCGACCAGTACCGCCCCACCGCTGCCATGGTCGAACACCTCAGAGTGCGGGACCCGGTCTGTGCTGCGCCCGGCTGTTCCCGCAGCACCAGTCGTGTCGGGCAGAACGACCATATCGAGGAGTTCGACCACGCCCACCCCGCCCGGGGCGGGCCCACCAGCATCGACAACCTCCACCGCATGGACTTCGGACACCACGAGACCAAGACCGCGAAACAGATCGACCCCGTCCGCCACGCCGATGGTTCGACGACGTGGAGTATCGGGGTGCCCGAACGCGCCCGGATCACTCTCGCGCCCCGCCGCGACCTGCTGACTCCCACCATCGCGAAAGCCTTGAGCGAGGCGTGGGACCACTACCAATGGCTACTGGACATCGACGCCTACGAACGCACCGGCCAGATCGACCAGTTCCTCCGCGAAGGCGGCCCCGAAGACCCCCTCACCACCGGCGAGGACCCCCACCACCACGAGAACAACGCCGACCGGTGCCACCCCACCGACCCACCCTTCTAACCCCACCAGACCCGGCCCGACCAGGCCCGGCCAGACCTGCCCGGCCAGACCTGCCCGGCACATCCCCCGACCCCAGGCCGCACAGACCCGGGTGCCGACGAGCGTCGTCATGAGCACCGACGAGCACCGAAGCACCCCAGTCCGAACCGATCCGCGAGAGCGCGCGACTGCGCAGTACCCTTGGCTCCCATGCGGTACGGATATCTGGGTCCCGAGACCACCTTCACCCACCAGGCGCTCCTGCAGGCTCTCGAGGTCATGCCGCGCGAGTTCGCCGACCAGGTGGAGCAGGTCCCGTTCTCCGCCGTCGCGACCGCCACCACCGACCTCCTCGCCGGCGACATCGACGCGCTCATCGCCCCGATCGAGAACTCCGTCGAAGGCGGCGTCTCCGGCACTCTCGACGTGCTGGCCGCGACCGACTCCATCACCATCGTCGCCGAACAGATCGTCCAGGTCACCTTCGTGCTGGCCGCCCGCGAGGACACCGCGCTCGACGACCTCGACGTGGTCTCCTCCCACCCGCACGCTCAAGCCCAGGTGCAGGGCTGGCTGCGCACGAACCTCCCGGGAGCGCACGTCGCGACGGCCTCCTCGACCGCCGCAGCCGCCCGGGACCTCGCCGCCCTGAGCCCCGAACAGGCTCGCGGCCGCGCCGCCGTGTGCTCTCCGCTGGCCGCGGAGCACTTCGGGCTGACCGTCCTCGCCCAGCAGATCGAGGACAACGCCGGCGCCCAGACCCGCTTCGTCCTGGTCACTCGCGAGGGCCGGATCCCCGCACGCACCGGCGCCGACAAGACGACCCTCGTCGTCCACCTGCCGCACAACCGCTCCGGAGCGCTGCTCGAGACGCTGGAGATGTTCAGCGCCAACGGCGTGAACCTGTCGCGGATCGAGTCGCGCCCCATCGGAGATTTCCTGGGCCGGTACTCCTTCTCCCTCGACGTCGAGGGTCACATCGAGGACCGGCGGGTCGCCGCGTCCCTCCGCGCCCTGCACCGCGTCTGCCCCGTCGTGCACTATCTCGGCTCCTACCCCCGCCTCGACGGTGCGCGCCCGGCGCTCCCCGAGGAGTTCTCCGACGAGACCTACGACGAAGCGCACCAGTGGATCGAGAAGCTGACGGGGATGGTCGCCCCGACCTCCGCCGGGATCTGACGGCGGCCGCACTCCACCGGAGAGCCTGCTTCTCACGGGCGGGGCCATGCCCTGCCGGGAAGCTGTCGCTCTCAGATCCTCGAGACGTCCGTGCCGGCGGGGACCCGCAGCCGCAGCACCCCCGGGTCGATCCGGGCGATCAGATGCGTGGCCTCGGCATCGGTGTCGCCGTCCAGCTGCACCGGCTGCGCCTTCGTCGTCGCGACCCGCACCTCGGTGGCCTGATAGCGGTCCATCGAGGACATCCTCGTCGTCTCGGCGAACCTGCCCTTCGGCACGAGCCTGGGGTTCACCACCTCGGTGAGCACCTGACTGAAGCCGGCGGCACCCCTCCAGCCGGCCACCACGATCTCCAGCCGCCCGTTGTCCGCGGTCGCCTCGGGCATGAGCACGAAACCACCGGGCAGCTTCCCGACATTTCCGAGCAGCACGGTGCGCGCCTTGTGCGCGTGGCGGGTGCCGTCGGGGAAGTCGAGGACCACGTCGATCGACCGTCCCAGGATGGTGCGCACCCCACCGAGCACGTAGGCGATCCACCCGAGACGCTTCTTCATCTGCGGATCGGTGTGGCCGATCATCTCCGCGTCGGCGCCGAACCCGGCGATGACCAGGAAGATCTGTTCCGCTGACGTCGCCGCCTCGTCGATCGAGCCGCCCGTGCGCAACCAGCCGACGTCGATCTGCCGGTCGTGCCCGGTCAGGGCCGCGATCATCGCCGCCGGCGGGTCCTCCAGGGGGATGTCCAGGTTGCGGGCCAGCAGGTTCCCGGTTCCCGAGGGGATGATCCCCATCCGGGTGTCGGTCCCGGCCAGCACGGAGGCGACCAGGCGCACTGTGCCGTCCCCACCGGCGGCGATCACCAGGTCCGCGTCGTCCTGGCGGGCCTGGCGCGCCTGGCCACGGCCCGGGTCCTCGATCGAGGTCTCGTAGAAGGTGACCTCCGCCCCCTCGAGCTCCTCGACGATCTCGCGCAACCGTGAGCGGAACCGCTCGGCGTCGTCGAACTTCGAGGGATTCAGCACCACCGCGACCTTCCGAACCCGGTCGGGGGAGAGGGCCGGGCCGTCGGTACCTGCGCTGTCGGCCCCCGCGACCTCGCTCTGCGCCGCGCCGCTGTCGGCTGCGTCCTCGGTGCCTGCAGCCTCGCGCAGCTGTCGTTCGTACCTCTCGGTCGTCCTGCGCAGCTCCGCGATCTCCCGCCGGTGCCGCCTCAGATGCCGCAGCACCACGGCGAGCAGCACGATCGCGACGACCATGATGACGATCGACGCGATGCTCAGCAGCAGGAGGGTCTGATCCATGCGCACAGCCTACTGAGCGCGGTGACCGCCGTGAACGCCTCGCGTCGCGGGTACCCTGGGGCAATGATCGATCTGCGGCTCCTGCGCGAGAATCCCGACGCCGTCCGCGACGCCCAGCGAGCGCGTCGCCGTGACCCCTCCACCGTCGATGCGGTGCTCGAGGCCGATTCCCGTTGGCGCGAGGCGACCACCTCCTACGAGTCCGCACGCGCCGAGCAGAAGGCGTTCGGCAAGAAGGTCGCCCAGGCCACGGGGGAGGAGAAGCAGGAACTGCTGGCCGAGGTCAGGCAGCTCGCTGCGGACGTCAAGCGTCTCGAGTCCGAGGCCGGCGGGGCCATCGTCGCCCGCGACACAGCCCTGCGCGCGATCCCGAACCTCGCCGAGGGCGCCCCGGAAGGCCTCGAGGACGACTTCGCTCTGCGGGAGACCGTCGGCGCGACACCGGCCTTCGACCACGCGATCAAGGACCACCTGGAGATCGCCGAAGGGCTGAAGGCGATCGACATGGCCCGCGGCGCGAAGGTCTCCGGCGCCCGCTTCTACTTCCTCACCGGTATCGGCGCGCAGCTCGAGCTCGCGATCCTCAATTCGGCGATCGACCAGGCCACGAAGGCCGGCTTCACGCCGATGATCACCCCGACGCTGGTGCTGCCGGAGTCGATGGAGGGGACCGGGTTCCTCGGCGAGCACGCCGACGAGGTCTACCACCTCGACAAGGACGACGACCTGTACCTCGTCGGCACCAGCGAGGTGGCACTGGCCAGCTACCACAAGGGCGAGGTCCTCGATGTGTCCGGCGGGCCGATCCGCTACGCGGGTTGGAGCGCCTGCTACCGCCGCGAGGCCGGCAGCTACGGCAAGGACACGCGCGGCATCATCCGCGTCCACCAGTTCCACAAGGTCGAGATGTTCTCCTACTGCCGGATCGAGGATTCCTACGCGGAGCACGAGCGTCTGCTGGACCTGGAGCGGGAGATGCTGGCGCGCATCGACGTGCCCTACCGCATCATCGACACCGCCGCCGGGGATCTCGGCACGTCCGCCGCCCGCAAGTACGACTGCGAGGCGTGGATGCCCAGCCAGGACACCTACCGCGAGCTCACCTCCACCTCGAACACCACCCAGTTCCAGGCCCGCCGGCTGAACATCCGCGAGCGCACCGAGGACGGCCTGCGCCCGGTCGCGACCCTGAACGGCACCCTCGGCACCACGCGGTTCATCGCCGCGATCCTCGAGAACCACCAGCAGGGCGACGGTTCCGTGGCGGTCCCCGAGGGCTTGCGCCCATACCTCGGCGGCCGTGAGGTCTTCGAGGTCTCGGCCTGAGATGACCGACACGACCTCGTGGCCCCGCTTGCGACGACTGCTGGGCGCAGTGCGTCGCCGCCGGTTCACCCGGATGTCAGACGGCGCTGGAACACTTGACGGCATGACGGCCCCCACCTCCCTGACCGACCACGACGCGACCCGCACCCGGCTCCAGGAGCACCTCGATGACCTGGTGGGGGAGGACCTGCTGCTCGGGCTCGACGTCGACGGCACCCTCGTCGACCACGACGGCGTCATGTCCCCGCCGATGCGTCGGGTGCTGCAGCGAGCCGCCGAGCAGCATGTCGTGGTCATCGCCACCGGCCGCTCCATCGGCGCGACCCTCCCCATCGTCGAGGCCGCCGGCATCACCCGCGGTTACGCGGTGTGCTCCAACGGCGCGGTCACCGTCGCGATGGATCCGGAGGCCGACGGGGGCCACCGCATCGTCGAGACCCGCTCCTTCCAGCCCGGCCACGCCCTGCGCACACTGCGTGAGGTCCAGCCCGATGCCCACTACGCGGTCGAGACGGCCGACGGCGGCTTCCACGCCACCACCGGTTTCCAGGACGCCAGCTTCGGCGTCGAGGCGTGGGAGCGCCCGCTCGATGACCTGATGGAGCTCGAGGCGGTGCGCGTGGTCGTCCACGTGCCGGACCTGTCCCCGCAGGAGTTCAGCGAGGTCATCGCCGAGTCCGGTGTGCACGGCGTGGAGTACTCGATCGGCTGGACGGCGTGGCTGGACATGGCCGCCCCGGGCGTCTCCAAGGCCACGGCCCTCGAGGAGATCCGTGCGCAGCTCGACATCGACGCGGCCCATACCGTGGCCGTCGGCGACGGGTTCAATGACACCGAGATGCTCACCTGGGCCGGCGTGGGCGTGGCCATGGGCCAGGCCCCGCAGGGCGTGAAGGACACGGCCGACGTCGTGACCGACTCGATCTTCGAGGACGGCACCGTGCTGGTGCTGGAGGCGCTGCGGGGCTGATCCCGGTCCCTCAGCGCCGGCGCAGCGCGACCCCCACCAGCGCGAGCCCGGCGGAGACGAGGAGACGGATGACCACCTGATCGTCCAGGGGCCGAGTCTCTCATCCCACGCTCGGACGCCATCGATGGGGAGGACTCCCCGTGGTGCTACGGGCCGGCGGGGAACCCACCGAGGACCTCGCGGTCTACCTCCGCGCGGGCGAAGCCTACTTCGTGCTCGTCCAGGACGGGGAGGACCTCGACATGGTGCCTGTCCCCTCGATCACCGCCTGGGAGGCGATCATGCACGTCCTCCCCGGCGCCCACGAGATCAAGGACCCCCGCGGCTGAGCTCCAGGATCACCTTCCCGACGTGCCCGCCCACGCGCAGTACCTCGTGGGCGTCGGACGCCTTCTCCAGCGGCAGGCGCGCATGGATGGGGACGCGGAGTGTCCCGTCGGCCAGCAGCGGCCACACCAGCTCGTACGTCGCCTCCAGGATCTCGCGCTTGCCCTCGGTGCGGCGCGAGCGCAGCGTGGTGCCGATGACCCGGCCGCGCTTGCCCATGAGCATCCCGATCGGCAGCTCGCCGGTGGCACCACCCAGGGTGCCGATGATGACCAGCCGTCCGTGCTCGCGCAGCATCCCCACGTTGTCCGCGAGTGCCGACCCGCCGACGACGTCGAGGACGACGTCTGCCCCGCCGGCCTCCCGCACCGCCTCCAGCAGATCGGCGGTCCGACGGTTCCAGACGGCGTCCGCACCCAGCTCCCGCACCCGGTCGAACGCTTCGTCGGACCCGACGGTGGTCAGCACCCGCGCGCCGAGGTGCCGCGCCAGCTGGATCGCGACGGTGCCGATGCCGCCGGTGCCGCCGTGGATCAGCACGGTCTCGCCCTCGGCCAGGCGGCCCTCGAGCACCAGGTTGGAGACCACGGTCGCGCAGACCTCCACGACACCGGCGGCGTCCACCAGGTCCATGCCCTCGGGAGCGGGCAGCAGCTGGCCCTCGGGGACGGCGACCACCTCGGCGTAACCACCGCCCGCGAGCAGCGCCACGACGGCTTCGCCGGTGTCGCGGCGATACCCGGAGACCTCGAGGCCGGGCAGCTCGGAGGCTCCCGTCGGCGGCGGGTACTTCCCGGCGGCCTGGGCGACGTCGGCCCGGTTCACGCCCGCGGCGGCCACGTCGACCAGCACCTCGCCGGGGGCGGCCACGGGCTCGGGCAGCTCGACCTGCGCGAGCTCGTGCTCGGCGGTGATGGTGATCGCGCGCATGGTCACTGGGTCACGTCCACGACGGTGCGGCCCCGGATCTCACCGGAGAGGATCCGCTGGGCGATGGGGATCGTCTCCGACAGCCCGATGCTCGTGGTCAGCGAGTCCAGCAGGTCGAGGTCGAGCTCGCGGACCAGCGCGTCCCAGGCTCGCTCGCGCAGGGCCGACGGCGCGTCCACCGAGTTCACCCCGGCGAGGGAGACGTGGCGCAGGATGAACGGCATCACGGACGTCGGCAGGTCCATACCCTGGGCCAGCCCGTAGGCCGCGACCGTGCCGCCCCAGGTGGTCTGGGCGAGGACGTTGGCCAGCGTCGTGCTGCCCACGGCGTCGATCGCCCCGGCCCAGCGCTGTGACTGCAGGGGCTTGCCGACCTCGTCGCCGAGCTCACGACGGTCGATCACCTCGGCGGCCCCGAGCTCGCGGAGGTACTCGGTGTTCTCCTCGACTCGACCGGTCGAGGCCACCACCCGGTGCCCGCGGCCGGCCAGCAGCGCGACCGCGATCGACCCCGCCCCGCCGGAGGCGCCGGTGACCAGGACGTCACCACTGTCGGGGGCGACGCCGCCGTCCTCGAGGCGCAGCACCGAGAGCATCGCCGTGAACCCGGCGGTGCCGATCGCTGCAGCCCGCTCGGGGGAGAGGTCGGCGCTGAGTCGCACCAGGGCCTCGGGACGCACGCGGGCCCGGGTGGCGAAGCCGCCATGGCGGGACTCGCCGATGCCGTCGCCGTTGAGGACCACCAGGTCACCGGCCGAGTACTCCGCGACCTCGGAACCGGTCACCCGCCCCACCAGGTCGATGCCCGGGATCAGCGGGAACCGGCGCGCGATGCCCGTGCCCGCGATCGCCAGACCATCCTTGTAGTTGTAGCTGGAGAAGAGCACGTCCAGCTCGACGGGGCCGGTCAGCAGGGACTCGTCGGCGTCCTCGACGAGGCGGGCGTCGGCCCCCTCGGCATCGATCAGTACGGCGCGCATGGACGCGCTCCTCTCGCTCGAGTGCAGGTCTGCCCAGCCTAGTGCGCCCGTCCCGACGTGGGGCGTCTGCGTCCCGCCGCCGGAAGTTCCGCGGCTCGTTGCGACAGGGATTGACGCCGCACCCAGTTCCATGGTTCATTAGTGGAGTAACGAACCAAGCAACCAGTAGCACACCAAACAACCGTGGAACCACCTCAGGAGATCCCGTGCTCGACGAGTCGAAGCCGCTCTTCCTCGCTGTCGCGGAACAAATCGAGGACGGGATCCTCGATGCCACATACGTGGAGGGCGAGACCGTCCCGTCGACTAATGAGCTCGCCGCCTTCCTCCGCATCAACCCCGCCACGGCCGGCAAGGGCCTGAACCGCCTGGTCGATGCGGGCGTCCTGGAGAAGCGGCGCGGACTCGGGATGGTCGTCGCTCCCGGGGCGGTCGAACTCCTGCGCCGGCGACGGCGCGAGGCCTTCGCCCAGAACTACCTCGCCCCGCTGCTCCGGGAAGCCGCACAGCTGGGCATCACCCCTCGCGAACTCGCGCAGATGATCACGAAGGAGGCGTCCTGATGAACGCCCTCGAGACCCGGGACCTCAGCAAGCACTATCGAGACGTCGCCGCGATCGACGGCGTCAGCATCTCCCTCGAGGAGAATCGCGTCCACGGCCTGCTGGGCCGTAACGGCGCAGGCAAGACCACCCTGATGAAGCTGCTGACGGCTCAGATCTTCGCCACCTCCGGCAGCATGCGCGTGCTGGGGGAGGACCCGGTGGAGAACGCCGGGGTCCTCTCGCGGACCTGTTTCATCCAGGAAAGCCAGAAGTATCCTGACGGATTCCGGCCCCGCGACGTACTGCAGATCGCGCAGGGCCTGTACCCGTCGTGGGACAGGGAGCTGGCACGGGATCTGGTGGCCGAGTTCCGACTCCCCGAGAAGCGCGTGATCAGCAAGCTCTCGCGCGGGCAGCTCTCCGCCGTCGGCATCATCATCGGGCTCGCCTCGCGGGCACCGCTGACGTTCTTCGACGAGCCCTACCTGGGACTGGATGCCGTCGCCCGGCGACTGTTCTTCGACCGGCTGCTGGCCGACTACGCCGAGCATCCCCGCACGATCGTCCTGTCCACCCACCACATCGACGAGGTCTCCAACCTGCTCGAGCACGTGGTGCTGCTGGACGAGGGCCGGGTCATGGTCGACGACGAGACCGAGGCACTGCAGGGAGCTGCGATCGAGATCTCCGGGCGCACCACCGAGGTCGAGGAGTTCACTGCCGCCGCCGAGGTGCTGCACCTGTCGCGGATCGGCTCCCTCGCCACCGCCACGATCCTCGTCGACGGCGATCGGACCGCGGCGGCCGCTCGCGCGGCAGGACTCCAGATCGCCCCGGTCTCGCTGCAGAACTACATCGTCCACCGCACGACGGCTGCGGCCGTCGACGCGGCCCACTGAGAGGAATCCCGCCATGCGATACCGCAGCGTCATCAATATGCACCTCGTCAACCGCATGCAGGCGTTCGGGTGGCCGCTCCTCGTGATGGCCTTCGCGCTCACGATCGTCCTCGCCATCGGCGCGATCGTCGGTTCCCTAGGGGCCGAGGCCAGCGCCGGGTTGTACCGGGGCTTGACCTGGAACGGGGCGATCTTCTCCCTGCTCGGCCCGCTCATCGGCTACGGATTCGTCTCGATGGGGCAGTACTTCCCGCTCGCCCTGGGGCTCGGGCTGACCCGGCGGGAGTTCGCCGCCGGACTGAGTGTGGTGTTCATCGGCAATGCCGTGGCCTACTCGGTGCTGGTCACGGTCGGCAAGACCATCGAGGCCGCCACCAAAGGCTTCGGGCTGCGGATCCGATTCTTCGACGTCTTCTACACCGGCACCGGGGCCTCCTGGCAGACCTTCGTCCAGACCTTCCTGCTGATCGCGACCGTGCTGTTCCTCGGCGCCGCCATCACCTCCGCCGTGCAGCGCTTCGGCCAGTCCTTTCTCTGGGTCGGCGGCAGTCTCCTGGCCGTCATCGCCGTGGCGCTCCTCGCGGGCATCGTGCTGATCGACGGCTTCGGGCAGCAACTACTGGACCTGTTCACCGTCGGCTGGGGCACGTGGATGGCGGTGATCGCCCTGATCGGGCTGCTCGCCGCCGGAGCGTGGCTGCTGCTGGTGCGCCGCACCCAGGTGCGGTGAGCCCGCACGCTCCCGGTACACTTCTCGGGTGCCTCCGGGCACCGGGAGGGTTGTCAGAGCGGCCGAATGAGATGGTCTTGAAAACCATTGTGCGGTGACCCCGTACCGCGGGTTCGAATCCCGCACCCTCCGCCGTCGGGGCAGGGCCAGGTCCCCGCCTCAGCTCGCGCCGAGGCCCGTCTCCTCGCGGACCCACCCCACGACCTCACGGGCCAGGTCCGCATCCGATGCCGCGGGGGAGCGGCGCCGGAACGTCGGCCGGCCTCGCAGGCCGCGCGGCCCGTCGGGCCCGATGTACGAGCCCTGGGGCAGCGGCTGGGTGGCAGCGAACAGGACCGAGGAAGCGCCCTGCGTCGCGGGCATCGCGATGGGACGGCAGAGGGCGGTGACGAGCCGGTCGAGGCGGGCCGATCCGGTCGCGTTCTGCAGGTTCGTCAGCACCCATCCGGGATGCACCAGCTGCAGGTCCCTCGCGCGACCGTCCTCGTCCTCGTCCTGGTCCCGCAACCGGTCGGCGAGGTCGAGGCCCCACAGCATCGTCACCAGTTTGGAGCGGCCGTAAGCGGCGCGCAGCGACCAGCCGCCCCGCCGGAAGTGGGGGTCGCTCAGATCGATGGCACCGAAGGTGTGCGCGTCCGACGTGACGACCACGACCCGCTCCCGCACCACGGGCAGCAGCAGCTCGGTCAGGAGCATCGGGGCGAGCGCGTTGACACCGGTCATCAGCTCGAAACCGTCGGCCGTCTCCTCCCGGCGTCGCGAGACCACGCCCGCGCCGCTGATCAGCAGGTCGATCCCGTGCTCGCCGACGGTGGTCAGGATCTCCTCGGCGCCGTGGCGGACGGAATCGAGGTCCGCGAGGTCCAGGTGGACCAGACGTGCCGCCTGCGCACGCCCGGTCTCGCGCCGGATCCGCCCGGCGACCACCTCGCCCTTGGTCCGGTCGCGCACCGCCAGCACCAGGTCCGCACCCCACAGCGCGAACTGCAGGGCCGCTTCCCGGCCGAGGCCGTCGCTGGCCCCGGTCATCACGACGGTGCGCCCGGTGAGGTCGGGTCTGCGCAGGTGCTCCCACTCCATGGCGTTCATCGCGCCATCCTAGGGGCCGCCCTCGAGGGGCCTGCGCCCCGCGTAGCATGAGCATGTCGTCGCGCCCCCGTCGACATTGCCCGGATCCCCGCGAGGAGAGTCAGCGATGGCCCAGTACACAGGTGTTGCAGTCAGCCCCGGCCGCGTGGTCGGCACGATCCGGGCGATGGCACCGCCGGTCGCAGAGCCCGCCGCGAACGAGAAGCTGCCCGAGGGTGCTGATCCCGCGGCGGAGGCGGAGCGGATCCCGGCCGCGGCAGCAGCGGTGCAGGCGGCGCTGACCCGTCTGGCGGAGCGCGCCGCCGGCGACGGGAAGAAGATCCTCGAGGCCACCGCGCAGATGGCGGCCGACCCGTCGTTGACCCAGACCGCCCAGGGCTTCGTGCTCTCCGGCGGCAAGTCCCCGGCCCGGGCCGTCTGGGAGGCCGGCGACCAGGTCGCCACCATGCTCGAGGGCCTCGGGGGCTACATGGCCGAGCGCGCCACCGATGTGCGCGACGTGCGCGCCCGCATCGTCGCCGAGCTGCGTGGGGAGCAGGCTCCCGGCATTCCCGATGTCGAGGAGCCCTTCGTGCTCACCGCCATCGACCTCGCCCCGGCCGATACCGCCACCCTCGATCCGGAGCGGGTCATCGCACTGATCACCTCCGACGGCGGCCCCCAGTCGCACACCGCGATCCTGGCCCGTCAGCTGGGGCTGCCCGCGATCGTGGCCGCCAAGAGCATCCACGAGTTCGCCGACGGCACCGAGGTGTTCGTCGACGCGGGGCTCGGCACCATCACCGATGAGGTCACCGACGAACATCACCGCTTCGCCGCGGCCTGGGCCGAGCTGCAGCGGAACCCGCTGACCTACGACGGGGGCGGCGGTGTCCTGGCCGACGGCACCAGGGTGCAGCTGCTGGCCAACATCGGCGGTGCCGCCGACGCCGAGAAGGCGGCGGCCGCGAACGCCGACGGTGTGGGCCTGTTCCGTACCGAGTTCCTGTTCCTGGACCGTGAGGACGAGCCGAGCATCGAGGAGCAGACCGCGGCCTACGCGGAGGCCTTCGCGCACCTGCCCGGCAAGAAGGTCGTGGTGCGCACCATTGACGCGGGCGCCGACAAGCCGCTGCCCTTCCTCACCGACGCCGACGAGCCCAACCCCGCCCTGGGGGTGCGCGCCTACCGCACCTCCTGGGAGAAGCGCTCGGTGCTGACCAACCAGCTCGACGCGATCGCCGCCGCCGCGAAGACCTCGGAGGCGACGCCCTGGGTGATGGCCCCGATGATCTCCACGGTGACCGAGACCGAGGACTTCGCCGACCTGTGCCGTGAGCGCGGCCTGAAGCCCTCCGGCATCATGGTCGAGACCCCCTCGGCCGCGATCACCGCGGACCGTCATCTGCTCGCCTGCGACTTCGCGTCGATCGGCACCAACGACCTCACCCAGTACACGATGGCTGCCGACCGCCAGCTGGGCTCGCTCGCCCATCTCAACAACCCGTGGCAGCCCGCCGTCCTGGCCCTGGTCAAGGCCACCTGCGACGGCGCTCGCGCTGCCGGTGGCGATCCCGAGGCCTTCGGGGAGAAGGCGGCCAAACCCGTGGGCGTGTGCGGCGAGGCCGCCGGCGACCCGGGCCTCGCGGTGGTGCTCGTGGGCCTCGGGGTGAACAGCCTGTCGATGACCCCGCGCTCGCTGCCCGCGGTCGCGAAGGTGCTCTCCACCGTCACCCCCGGGCAGGCCCGGGAGCTCGCCGCCGCGGCCGTCTCCGCCCGGACCGCCGAGGAGGCCATGCACGCGGTGCGCGCCGGGCTGCCGGTCCTGGGCGAGCTGGGGCTGTGAGCGGCTGAGCCACGGACGCGTCGGGGCGCGCCTTTCACCCCGCCGCGCCCGATCCGAACCCCGTGCCGCTCGGCACGGACGCCGAATCCCCCGATACGTCCCGTTCACGGGGCATATCGGGGGATTCGGTGCGTCAGAGGGGTGCGCGAGGGCCCAGCCGGGTCACTCCTCGGCGTCGAGATCCTTCTCGAGCAGGTCAGCGAGAGCGCTCACCGACTCGTCGGCACCCTCGCCCTCGGCGCGCAGGGTGACCTCATCGCCCTTGCCGGCCCCGAGCGTCATCAGCATCAGCATGCTGGAGGCCTGCACGGGGCTGCCTCCGACCTTCTCGATGGTGACGGTCGCGGACTGCTCGCCGGCGGCCTGCGCGAAGATTCCCGCGGGGCGCGCGTGGAGCCCGGAGGCGCTGGCGATGGTGACGGTGCGCTCTGCCATGGTGTGTGCCTTTCGACGGACCGCCGCACTGCTCGCGGCGGATTCTGAGCGCGGTCGCCCGCGCCGGGTTCGTACGGTCTCGCTGAGGAATATACCCGGGATCAGCCGTTGGCCTGCCGGGCCGCGACCGCTCCCCGTGCCGCCGCGTACAGGGGATGGGGCGGCTCGAGGCCGGTGATCTCCGCCGTGGCGGCATCGGCGTCCTGCCTGCGCAGGATCCCCTGCAGGCGGTCCGCCTCCTCGTCGCCGTTCGGCGTGAAGGCGAGGGCGGCCGCGAAGGAGGCCAGCAGGCCCTCGTGACCCATCCCGCGTTCGGCGAGCTCTGCGGCCGGGCCGATGATGCGGTCGTGACGGGAGAGCTTGCGCAGCGGGGCCCGTCCCACGCGCTCGACCGGGTCGGGCAGGGCGGCGTTCGCGAAGCGGCCCAGCACCTTCGAGCGGTACGAGGCCATCTCCTCCTCGGCGAATCCGTACTTGGCCACCAGCAGGGACGACGTCTCGTCGAGCACGACGGAGACCTTCTCGGCCACCGTCGGGTCATCGATCGCCTCGGCGATCGTGGCGTGCCCGGCAGCCCAGCCGTCCCAGGCCGTGGTGGCGTGCCCGGTGTTGACCGTGAACAGCTTGCGCTCGATGTACGGGCCGAGGTCGTCCACCCAGGTGATGCCGGGGACGTCGAGCTCCTGACCGTCGAACGGAGTGCGGTCGACCGCCCATTCGTAGAAGTCCTCGACGGTGACGTCGAGCCCCGCGTCCTCGGCCTGCACCGGCACGATGCGGTCCACCGCGGTGTTCGAGAACAGCGCCTTGTCCTCGAGGTCGTCCCCGGCATAGTTGGCGCGGATCTCCTGTTCCAGCAGATCGGTCGCGTTGATCGCGTTCTCGCAGGCCATCACGACCAGGCGCGGAGACCCGGCGGGGCGGGCGGCGATGCCGGCGGCGATGTTCGGCGCGACGAAGCGCAGGATGTGGGCACCTACCGCCGTGGTGACGACCTCGGCTGCGGCGATCTGCTCCGTCAACCCTTCCGGGTCCTTCGTCGAGTCGGTCGCCGAGAAGCCGTCGACGACGGTGCGCGTGGGGTGCCGGCCGACGGTGCGGACCTCGTAGGAGTCCGCCTCCTGCAGCTGCGCGATGAGGGCCTCGGCGACGTCCGCGAACACCACCTGGTACCCGGCCTCGTGCAGCAGCAGGCCCACGAACCCGCGGCCGATGTTTCCTGCTCCGAAATGCACTGCCGTCATGCGTCCGACTCCTTCTCGTCGCCGAGGATCGCGCGGATCTCGTCGGTGGTGGTGGCCTGCTCCAGACGCTCGACCTGGGCGGGATCGGAGAAGGCCATGGCGACCTTCTGCAGCAGCTCGAGGTGCTCGTCGCCGACCCCCGCGATCCCGATGACGAACCTGGTGGGGTTCCCGTTCCAGTCGATGTCCTCGGGGTAGCGCACGAAGGACATCGCCGAGCGGGTGATGGACGACTTCGCCTCATTGGTGCCGTGGGGGATGGCCAGGCCGTTGCCCATGAACGTCGAGACCGTCGCCTCGCGGTCGTGCATGGCCTCGACGTAGCCCTCGTCGACCGCGCCCGCGGCTACCAGCAGGGCCCCGGCCTCGTCGATGCCGGAGGCCGAATCGGTGGCGCTTCCGGCGAGCACGATGCTCTCGGGGGAGAGGATCTCGGGCGCAGTCGCGGAACCGGGTCCCTCGTCGGCCGACGGCTCCGCCCCGGCACCCGTTCCCACGCCGACGCCTGCGCCTGCGGCGGTGCTCGCAGCCGCCTCGGACCCCGTGCCCTCCTCCGCGGCCTCGGGATCGTTGCGCTGCTGGACCAGCTCCACGACCTCGTCGTAGCGCGGGGAGTTCATGAACTGGTCCACGCTGACCTGGACGGCGGAGCCGGTGCGCTGGCGGGCGCGGTCGGTGAGCTCCTTCTGCGTGACGACCACGTCCCACTCGTCGGACAGGCTCGAGATCGCCTTGTTGGTGACCTCGACGTCGTCGAAGCCGGCCGCCCGGACCTTCTTGCGCAGCACCGTCGCGCCCATGGCGGAGGAGCCCATGCCCGCGTCGCAGGCGAAGACGATCTTCTCGATGCGGCCGGTGTGGCCGGAATCGTCGGCCGCAGAAGCGGCGCCGGCGGCTCCCGCGCCGGCGCCGGTCAGCGCGCCCGCGACGGAGGACTTCTTGCCCTTCATCTCCTCCATCTTGGCGGTGGCGGCCGCGATGTCGCCCTCCTCCTGCTTGCCGATCCGCAGCAGCAGCGCGGCGATCAGGAAGCTCACGACCGTCGCACCGATCACCGCGAGGGCGATGCCCAGATACGAGTCCGTGGTCGCATTGCCGAAGATCGCGATGATGGATCCCGGCGCCGCCGGGGCGCGCAGACCGGTGTCGAACAGGACGTTGAGGAAGACGCCCGTCATACCGCCGCCGACGGCGGCGAGGATCAGGGCGGGCTTCATGAGCACGTACGGGAAGTAGATCTCGTGGATGCCGCCGACGAACTGGATCAGCGCCGCACCGGGGGCGGAGGCGCGGGCGGCGCCTCGTCCGAAGAAGCTGTAGGCCAGGAGGATGCCGAAGCCCGGGCCGGGGTTCGCCTCGAGCAGGAACAGCACCGACTTGCCGTTCTGCGAGGCCTCCGTGAGTCCGAGCGGCGTCAGCACCCCGTGGTTGATCGCATTGTTCAGGAAGAACACCTTCGCGGGCTCGATGAGCAGCGAGACCAGGGGCAGCAGGCCGAGACTGATGAGTCCTTCGACGCCGGCGCCCAGCAGGTTCATCAGTCCGTTGACGATGGGCGCGAGACCGTAGAAGCCGATGAGGGCCATGAGGAAGCTGAAGATGCCCGCGGAGAACAGGTTGACCAGCATCTCGAAACCGGCCGGGATCCTCTCCTGCCACAGCTGGTCGAGCTTCTTCATCAGCCAGGCGGCCAGCGGCGCCATGATCATGGCGCCGATGAACATGTGGATCTGACCGATCTGCTCGTCCGACGGCTGCGTCAGGTTGAGCATCGTCACCAGCTCGTCGGAGCCGGCGATGACACCCATCGTCGCGACGACGCCGACGACGGCGCCGCGCGCCTCGTAGATCATCCGGCCGCCGGTGTTCGCGATCAGCAGCGGCAGCAGGTAGTGGATCGTCGGGTCGACGATCCCCAGGTGGGGATTGCCGGCGGCGTCCTCGAAACCGCCGAGGGCGGGAACGGGCGTGAAGCCGTCCTCGATGAAGAAGGCGGTGATGATGCCCCAGGCGATGAGGGCCGGGATGTTCGGCATCACCATGTTCGACAGGGAGGTGCCGACCTTCTGCAGGGCCACGCGCGGGCTGAAACCGCTCCTGGCCTCGGTGGTTGTGCTCATGAGACGTCCTCGGTGACATCCGGGGGCCCGCGGGCTCCGGGGGCGACGGCACGCGCCGGGTGACGCGCTGCGGCCGTGCGGGGCGACCCCGGGCATGAGTCGGAGGAGCTGCTCCGTCGGCGTGAGGGCAGTCTAGCCATGCAAGGCCCCGCGGCGGCTCCGATACCCTGGTCGGACATGTCTGCCGCCCCCGCCACCCGTCGCCTGTCCCTGCCCGAGCTCGAGGAGCTGTGCGCCGCGGCGGTCCTCTCCGCCGGCGGCTCGCGCGAGACGGCGGCGGCGCTCGCGAGGGCGACCTGTGCCGCCGAGCGTCGGGGCCGGAGCGCCGTCGGCGCCGCGCACCTGCCCGACTACCTCGACGGCCTGTGCAGCGGCCGCATCGACGGGCACGCTGTCCCGCGTCTCGAGCACCGGCGCGCGGCGGCGCTGGCCGTCGACGCCCGCGGCGGCATCGCCCAGCTGGCCTTCGAGCACGCGCTGGAATCCTTCGCGGACGCGGCGCGCAGCTGCGGTGTGGCGGTGCTGTCGATGCACGAGGCGTTCAGCGCCGGCGAGCTCGGCCACTACGCGGCGCAGATGGCGGAACAGGGGCTGATCGGCCTGGCCTGCGCGAACTCCCCGGCGCTGATGGCCGTGCACGGGGCGCGCGAGGCGGTCACCGGCACGAACCCCCTCGCGTTCGCGCTGCCGCATCCCGACGGGCCCCGGGTCATGGATCAGGCCAGCAGCGCGACGGCCTGGGTGCGGGTCCGGGACGCTGCCCGAGCGGACGAGCAGATTCCCGCAGGCTGGGCGCTGGACGGGACCGGCGAGCCCACCACGGACGCCGAGGAGGCACTGGCCGGAGCCCTGCTGCCGTTCGGCGGCACCAAGGGCGCGAACATCGCGCTCATGATCGAGATGCTCGCCGCCCTCTCCGGTGGATCCTTCTCCCTGGACGCCGCTCCCTTCGACCGCGGCTCCCGCTCGCCCCGGCTGGGACTGTTCGTCCTCGCCGTCGACCCCGAGGCGTTCGACCCCGGGTACGCCGGACGCCTGGCGGAGCATCTGGACCGGCTCCGCCGTGAGCACGCGGCGGGCTTCGGACGACCCCGGCCCCCGATCACGGAGGTCGAGCTGCCCGAGGACCTCTATCGGATGCTGCGCGCCGCGCAGGGACAGGAGCAGCAGCGATGAGGAGCAGTCGCGTCCTCCCCGTCATCGATACCCACGTCGAGGGGCTGCCGGTCCGGGTCGTCACCGGCGGCGTGCCCGCCATGCCCGGCCGCACCATGGACGAGCGCCGCCGCTGGTTCCTGGAGAACTCCGATCACCTGCGCACTCTGCTGATGTGCGAGCCGCGGGGGAACGGGTGGATGTCCGGGGCGATCCTGCAGCCCTCGACTCGCGAGGACGCCGACTGGGGCGTGCTGTTCATCGAGGTCACCGGTGTGCTGCCGGTGTGCGGCGCCGGTACCATCGCGGTGGCCACCGCCCTGGTCGAGGCCGGTATGGTCGAGGTGACCGAGCCCGTCACGACCGTACGGCTCGACGCCCCGATCGGGCTGATCACCGCCGAGGTGCGGGTGCGCGAGGGCCGGGCCGAGTCCGTCACCATCACGGGCGTGCCCTCCTACGCGCAGGCCCGCGACCAGCACCTCGAGGTGCCCGGCCGGGGCCAGATCGACGTCGACCTCGCCTTCGGCGGCAACTTCTACGCATTCGTCGACGCCGCGAGCCTGGGGCTCGTCGTCGAGCGGCCGGCGGCCGAGGAGCTGATCGTCGCCGGGCGCGACATCATGGCCGCGGTGAACGAGCAGCTGCCCGTGCGCCACCCCCTCAACGGCTTCGAGGGCTGCGAGCACGTGGTGTTCCTGGCCCCCTGCTCCGACGCCCGCCGGGCGCGGCATGCGCTCGTGAACCATCCCGGCTGGATGGACCGTTCGCCCGGCGGCACCGGGACCAGCGCGCTGATGGCCGTGCACCACGCCCGCGGGGACCTGGACCTGGGCACCGACTTCGTCAACGAGTCCCTCCTCGGCACCACCTTCACCGGGCGCCTCATCGAGCGCACGAGCGTGGGCGACCACGTGGCCGTCGTCCCCACCATCACCGGCCGGGCCTGGATCACGGCGACCGCCCAGCTGATGCTCGACCCCACCGACCCGTTCCCGGCCGGCTTCACCATCTGAGCCGACGCGCCGACGTCGGGCTCAGCGCCTGCTCAGCGCCGTCACCACACGGCGCGGAGCACTCGGATCGCGTCCTCCAGATCGAGGCCGTCCTGACGCCCCGCGGAGGCGAGGCGGCGGGCAGATCGGGCGACGGCGGGGGAGACCGGGGACGCCTGGTCGCTGACCCGGGTCCCGGAGCCCGCTCGGGAGACGATCAGCCCGTCGGACTCCAGTGCTCGATAAGCCTTCGCGACGGTGCCCGGGGCGACCTGCAGGTCCGTCGCGAGCTGCCGGACGGAGGGCAGGCGATCCCCGCGGGCGAGCGCTCCGGTCGTGATCAGTCCGGTGATCCGGTCACGGATCTGCTCGGACGGGTTCCCGCCGGTCGGGGAGATCTCGATGATCATGCCGGGACCTTCTCGCGCGCCGACTGGGTCGGCCGGCTCCGAGAACTGAGCGCGGTGACGATCCACAGCGCCAGCCCGATCGACCCGGCGAGCAGCGCGCCGCCCCCGAGAACGGGAGTCAGCGCGGCGAAGGAGGTTCCGGACCGGAAATTCTCACCGGACGCGGCTCCCACGGTGAGGCTCATCGAGGAGGTCACCTCCAGTGACCTGAGCACCGTCGCGAGGTGCAGGAGCAGGGCTCCGGTCGCGATGCGGGCGACGTTCGTGCTCCGCAATCGGCGCCGGGCGATGTCCGCCTCGACGTCCTCGGTGTGGGGAGGGCGGGCGATGCCGGCCAGCGCGGCGACTGCGGCCGCGAGCAGGATGATGACAGCGATCAACGGACCCACGGAGTGGTGCCATCCGTAGATGTTGGTCGCGGAACCTCCAGGGCCCAGTTCGATCACGTACCGCGTGAACTGACCGGCTTCGTCGCGCTCCGAGGCGAGACCTGCAGCGACGGTGACGGCGACGACGATACCCAGCACGATCAGGGTGATCGCGATCCAGATCCGGTCGAGGAACGAGAACCAGGTGCGCGGAGTCAGCTGGGCACCGCTGGAACGCCCGCTGCGAGAAGGGATCCCGAGGGTGAGGACCACGAGGATTCCGAGCAGCACGGGGAGGAGATAGCGAATCGCCGAGAACACGTCCCACGGGTAAGCAGGGATAGGGATCACGAAGACCGCGGCCATCGCGGACAGCGTGAAGGCCGTCATCACCAGTGACGACGTCCCCGCCGCCGTGGCGGTCAGCACCGCGTGGCGGCGATCGAGGCGAGGGCGTCTCGCGCGCCCGGCGAGCCAGAACGGCACCGCGCAGACGATGCCCACGAGCGTGGGAGCGAGCAGGTACCACATGAGATCCCTCGATCCGTATCAGTTGACTGACACAAACCGTATCAGGGAAATGGTACGCCGGGGTCCCTATGTCGGGCTCAGCGCTCCGTCGGCTCGACCCGCCGCTCACCGGCGCGCACCGCGAAGGGTAGATGGTTGCCCGCGGGCGGGCGCGGGCAGGTGCCCCAGAGGCTGAAGGCCGAGGGGAAGTTCAGCGCCCGGTTGAGGTCCACGCGGATCCGGGACCCGTCGAGCTCCGCCGTGACCTGGCGCCAGTCGGCGCTGTCGGTCTCGGAGGTCCCGTCGGTGAACAGGAGCGAGGAGTCGCCGGTCAGCGTCATCTCGACCGGGCCGCTCGGGGTCTCGAGGGTGGCGATGCCGGGGGAGGGGAGCTCCTGCTCGAGCCACGCCAGAGCCGAGCCGACCGTGACCGTGGTGGGCTCCCGCCGCCAGGTGCCCTCCAGCACAGCCGCCGGATCGTAGGGGTAGGTGGGGACCCCGGTGAACCCGGTGCGGCGCGGGGCCGCGGGATTCATGAGGCGCAGCCCGGTGCGTCCGCCGCGATGGATCACCTCGACCTGCACGTCGTCGCCGAATCGCGCCAGGCGCAGGTCCTCACGGCTGCCGTCCAGGACCTCGAGCTCCTCGGTACCCCCGGAGACGCCGAGCCGTCCACCCTCGAGGCGGTACTGGCCGGGCAGGCCCTCGACGGATCGTTCGACCTTGGCCGGCTCGATCCAGTGCAGCGCCACCTGGGCCAGGACGCCGTGGCGCGCGGCGAGCGCCTCCTCGCGGCGGTGGCGGAACTCCTGCCAGGCGGTCTCGCCGGCGGCGTTCATCGGATCGTCCCGCCGCTCAGAGCGCGCCCTGCTCGGCGGTTCCCGCCGGGAGCGGGGACATGCGCGTGACCAGGGTCGGCTTCTCGACGAAGCCCTCGATGTCGGCATTGAGGGTCGCCACGGCCTCGCCGACGGAATGGGCGTCGAGGTCCTCCGCGCTGGTCCACTTCTCGATCATGGTGATGGTGCCGTCCTCGGCGTCATGGATGGAGTACAGCTCGCATCCCTGCTCGCCGTGGACGGCCTCGATGCCGCGGCGCATCGCCTCGGCGAGCTGCTGCTTCTTGCCTTCGGCGGGGTAGAACACGGCGGTGACGATGACGGTCATCAGGGACTCCTTCTGCTCGGGGCTCCGAAACTACCAAGCCCGGTGACGTCGGTGCACGCAGGACCACGGGAGGCGGACGCTGCGCATCAGCCCCGCACCGCGCCGGCGGTGATGCCTGCGACGAACCAGCGCTGCAGCAGCACGTACGCCACGATCATCGGGATCGACGCGATGATCACGCCCGCGAACAGCACCGGGTAGTTCGTCGTGTACTCGCCCTTGAAGTCCAGCAGCGCCTTGGGGAGCGTGGCCTTGTCCGGGTCGGAGATGAACAGCAACGGGTACAGCAGATCGTTCCAGTGCATGACGAACAGGAAGATCGCCACCGCCGCCAGCGACGGGGTGGACAGCGGCAGCGCGATCCGCCAGTACAGCTGCCAGGTGCTCGCCCCGTCGATCTCGGCCGCCTCGAACAGCTCACCGGGCAGGGTGCGGAAGAAACCGGTGAGGATGAAGATCGCCACCGAGCAGGTCACCGCGATGTTGATGAGGATCAACCCGAGCAGGGAGTTGGTCAGGCCCAGCTGATCGAAGATCACGTACTGCGGGATCATCGCCACCTGCGCGGGCACCGCCAGCCCCAGGGAGAACCCGGCGAACAGCACCAGGCCCAGCCGGCCGCCGATCCGGGCGATGGAGAACGCCGCCCAGCTGGCCACGACCAGCGTGGTCACCACCGACACGGAGGTCACCAGCACCGAATTGACGAAGCTGATGCCGATCCGGCCGCCGCGCAGCAGTTCGGTGAAGTTCGCCAGCGACGGGTTCGGCGGCAGACCGAAGGGGTCCGCGTACATCTGCTGCGAGGTCTTCAGCGCGGTGAGCACCACGACCACCAGCGGTACCGCGACGAGCAGCGCGTACACGGCCAGCAGCAGCCCGCGCGGCAGACCCGACCAGTCGAGCAGGACGCGGCGCCGACGCTCCCTGCGGGGCCTGGGGGTGTCGGGTGCGGTGGGGGCGGGGCTCATCGGTTGCTGCCTCCCGAGGCGAGGGAGACGGCGCGGCGCTGCAGGAGCGTGATCGCGGCGATGATCACCATGAAGATCACCGACTGCGCCGCCGCGTAGCCCATCTCGAAGTTGCGGAAGGCCGAGTCGTAGATCAACGTCGCGAGGATCTCGGTGGCATGGTTCGGGCCACCGCCGGTGGAGGCGATGATCAGGTCGAAGGCCTTGAAGGACTGGATCGTGGTGTAGGCGACGACGATCACCGTGGCGGGCTGCACCAGCGGGAAGGTGAGGTGGCGGAACTTCTGCCAGCGTCCGGCACCGTCGAGGGCCGCGGCGTCGTAGAGCTCCTGCGGGATCTGCTGGAGGCCGGCGATGTAGACCACCATCATCTGCCCCGCGTGGAACCAGATCTGCACCAGGGCGAGGTAGTAGATCGCCATCTGCTGATCGCCCAGCCACGGCTGCTGCCACGAACCGAGCCCCACGGCCAGCAGCAGACGGTTGGCGAGCCCGAACGTCGGGTCGTAGACGAAACTCCAGATGAAGGCGACCGCCACCGAGGACAGCACGGTGGGGAAGAAGAACAACGCGCGCAGGGCGATCGAGATCCGGGTGCTGCGCAGCAGGGCCACCGCCAGCGCGAGGGACAGGATCGTCTGTCCGATCACCACCACCAGCATGAAAGCCAGCGAGTTGCCGACCGCCCGGGCGAAGACCGAATCGCCCGTGATCAAGGTCCGGTAGTTCTCCAGCCCCACCCACGAGAAGTCGGCCGAGAGCCCGTCCCAGTCCGTGATCGAGAACTGGAAGGCCTGCACCGTCGGCCACAGCACGAACCAGACGTAGACCACGGCCGCCGGGATCAGCAGCGCGATCAGCGTGGGGTCCAGGCGCCGGAACGGCCGACGGCGGTGCCCCCGGCTCAGAGCTTCTCCTCGACCAGCGCCTGCGCCTCCTCGGCCGCCTGCTCCGGGCTGGTCCCGGTGGCGACCGCGACCAGGGAGTTCTCGACGGCGGAGCGGATGTCGAGGTCGATGAACTGGAATCGCGGTGCCAGCAGTGTGTTGCGGGTCTGCCAGGGGGCCAGCGCCTGCAGGTCGGGGTTCTCGTACTCGACGTCCTTGACGGTGACGTGCTGTGTGGTGCCGTCGCCGTAGGCGGCGGCGTGGACCGGGTCGGAGAGGAACTCGATCCAGGCTGCCGCCCCCTCGGGGTTCTTCGCCTGGGAATTCACCCCGAGGATGAACGTGGAGTTGAAGATGCCCTCGTAGGTGGGCTCCTCGCCGGCGGCGTTGGTCATCACCGGGGAGAGGTCGAGGGCGAACTCGGCGCCGGCGGAGCGCACCTGGCCGATCTGGTAGCTGCCGGTGGGCAGGATCGCGGCCTTCTCCTGCGTGAACAGGGACAGCACGCCGTCGATCCCGGAGCCGGAGAAGTTGTCCTGGAAGTAGCCCGAGAGCTCCTGGAACTGGGTGAGGCAGGTGATCCACCAGTCGTCGGTGGCCCGGTACTGTCCGGACTCGATCTTCGCGAACATCTCCGCATCCGGCCCGTTGTTCATGACCAGCGAGTTGATGATCTGGAAGGCGCTGGCCGGGTCGTTCCCCGGCCAGGCGATCGGGGTCACCCCGCTCCCTGCGAGCTTGTCCAGCAGGTCCAGGTAGGCGTCCCAGTCGCCCGGGACCTCCGAGACGCCGGCCTTCTCGGCGAGGTCGATGTTCAGCAGCGGCATGTTGAACACCAGCTGGTAGGGCAGGCCCAGCTGCGTGCCCTCGTACTGGCCGGGACCGATCAGATCCCCCTGGTAGTCCTCCAGGTACGGCACGTCCGACATGTCGGTGAAGATGCCGAGGTCCGCGAACTGGTCCAGCTGGGTGCCGCGGAACGCGGTGAGCACGTCGCCGATCTCGCCGTCACGGGCCTTCTGCGCGGCGGTCGACTGGTACTGCTCGGAGG
Source organism: Brachybacterium sacelli (assembly GCF_017876545.1). Lineage (NCBI taxonomy): Bacteria > Bacillati > Actinomycetota > Actinomycetes > Micrococcales > Dermabacteraceae > Brachybacterium > Brachybacterium sacelli. The sequence goes on from NZ_JAGIOD010000001.1 coordinate 1,935,419, forward strand.
GATCGATGGTCTGCTCGAGGGTGACCCCGTCGTGCTGCGCGGAGAACTCGGCGGCGAGCTCCTCCAGCACCGCTTTGTCCTCGCTGCGCCAGTGGTAGAAGTTCACGGTGCCGCTGACGTCGCCACCCGGATCCGGGGCGGCGGTGGCGCCGCCGGAGCCGCTGCCCGGCCCGCCGCAGGCCGCCAGGGCTGCGCCGGTGCCGGCCGCGCCGAGTGCGGTGAGCACGCTGCGGCGGCCGGGGCCGCGACCGGGCGAGGGGAGATGCTGAGCAGGGGTCATGGGGTCTCCGAGCGGGGAATGAGAACGGAAGAGGCGGGAGCGACGGGCGGGTCGGGGCTCTCAGGCCTCGGCGGCGAGCGGGGCGGTGGATCCCAGACGCTCGCGCACGCGGGGGATGACCTCCCGGCCCACTCGCAGCGCCTCGTCCCGGTGGGGGTAGCTGGAGAGGATGAACTCGTCGATGCCGAGCTCCGCGTACTCCACGAGCCGTTCGGCCACCTCGTCGTGCGAGCCCACCAGCGCCGTGCCGACGCCCTCGCGCATGAGCCCGATCCCGGACCACAGGTTCGGGCCGACGACGAGATCCGAGACGTCCTGGGGGAGCTCGGTGCCGTGCAGCGCGCCCATCCGGGCCTGGCCGACGGAGTCCATCGAGGCCTTGTGCTGCTGCACCGCGGCCACCGCCTCAGCGTCGAAGCCGGACTGGATGTCCGCGGCGACCTGCCAGGCCTCCTCGGCGGTGTCGCGGGAGATGACATGGATGCGCAGCCCGAAGTCGAGCTCGCGTCCGGCCGCCGCGGCGGCGGTGCGGACCGTGCCGATACGCTCGGCGATGTCGGCGAGCGGCTCGCCCCACAGCAGGTAGGTGTCCGCCTGGGCGGCCGCGACCTCGACGGCCTTCGGGGAGGCGCCGCCGAAGAACAGCGGGACCCGGGAGGTGCCGGGCTCGACCAGCTGCGCGCCGACCAGGTGCAGATGGCGGCCCTCGATGTCCACCTGCTCGCCCTGGAGGAGCGGACGGATCGCCTGCAGCGCCTCCTCGGTGATGTCGTAGCGCTCGTCGTGCGGGACGTGCACCCCGTAGCCGGCCTGCTCGGCGGGGTTCCCGCCGGTGACGACGTTGAGGATGATCCGTCCGTCGTGCAGCCGGCGGAAGGTGTCCGCCTGCTGCGCCACCAGGGTGGCCGACTGCAGACTGGGCCGCAGGGCGACGATGAAGGAGAGGTGCTCGGTGCGGGCCGCGATCGCGGAGCACAGCACCCAGGGGTCCGGGCAGCCGATGCCGACGGGGGTCAGGGCCCCGTGGAAGCCGGCCTGCTCGGCGGCCAGGGCGACCTCGGTCAGGAAGTCCACCAGGCCGTGCTCGGTCGTGGCCTCGCGCTCACGGGCGACGGGCCCGGGGGCCATGGATTCCCCGCGCGGCGGCAGGAACCAGTGGAAGCGGGGGGTGACGTGCGCGTCGGTCATCGGGCCTCATTCCTTCGGCGGTGCGCGGCGGTGCTCGCGTCGGCGATCCTCCTGATCCTCCCAGGAGCCACATGAGGGATTTTAGGCGTGCGAGGCGGCGCGCGCAGACCGATCGCGGGTTCCGCCGGAGCTCGGCTCGAGCGGGAACGGTCCTCAGCGCAGGGCGGACGGGGCCACGGACGGCTGGGAGGGGTCCTCGCGGTTGACGGGACCTTCGAACAGCAGGATGGTCTCGTCGGCCGCCTTGCCGTTGGTCTCCGGCAGGAAGCGGCGCACGAACACGGCCCCCAGCAGGCACAGCACGGCGAAGATGATCATCACCCAGGACAGCCCGAGCCCCTCCTGCAGCACGGGGAAGAAGAGCACCAGGGCGTAGTTCGACAACCAGTTCACGGACGCTGCGATCGCCGCGGCCCGGCCGCGCACCGCGGTCGGGAAGATCTCGCCCTGGATCAGCCAGCCGGTGCCGCCGACGCCGATCGCGAAGCTCGAGATGAACAGGGCGAAGGTGACCATCAGCATGATCAGCTGAGGCGTCCCCGTGAGGGTCGCGTTCCCGATCGCGCCGATGACGAGGAACACGAGCATGCACGAGAAGCCGCCGATGGCGAGCTTGCGGCGGCCGAAGGTATCGATGTAGCGGAAGGCGAAGTAGGTCGCGACCACATTGACGATCGCGAGCACGCCGGCCGCCATCACCCCGGCGATCTCGGCCTGGACGGGATCGCCGCCCTCGGTGCCGAAGTACGGGCCCAGAAGTTCCGGTCCGTAGTAGAAGGCGACGTTGATGCCGGTGATCTGCTGGAAGACGAAGAACACGCAGACCACGACCAGGGCGCGGCGCACCGCCGGGGTCCACAGCGTGGTGTTCGCCAGGCGCCGCACGCGCTCCTGCACGGCCAGGGCCTCGGCGTGGACCTGCGCGGCGGTCACCTCGATGTCGAGCTTGCGCATCGCGGTGCGCACATCCTCCTCGCGCCCTCGTTCCAGCAGCCAGCGCGGCGACTCGGGCATCCGAGCGCGCAGCAGCAGGGAGACGACCGCCGGGATGAAGCCGACGCCCAGCATGATCCGCCAGTCGACAGTGGTCGCGGAATCGGGGAACGCCTGCAGCAGGATCACGGCGACGACGTAGGCGCCGAGGATGCCGATCGTGATCATCCACTGCTGGATGATCGACAGCGCGCCGCGGCGCTTCTTCGGGGCGAACTCGGCGATGTAGGCGGTCGCGATCGCCGAGTCGGCCCCGATCGCCAGGCCGATGATGATGCGGCCGATGATCAGCGTGGTCGCCTCCGGGGCGAGCGCCGAGACGAGCGAGCCGATCGCGAACAGCGCCGAGTCGGCCAGCAGCAGCGACTTGCGCCCGAAGCGGTCGGTCAGCGGGCCGGCGAGCAGCGCGCCTGCGCAGGAGCCGAGCGAGGCGCCGGCGACCGTGATCCCTGTGCCCCAGGCACCGAGGTCGAAGGGCAGGAACACCAGGGCCGAGCCGATGTTCGAGGAGTCGAAGCCGAACAGGAAGCCGCCGATGGTGGCGAGGAGGGCGAGGTAGAGGTACAGCCCGCGCACGTCACGGCTGTCGAGGGCGGCCAGTACGCCGCCGCCCGGCGGACCGGCATCGGTGGCGGAGGAGGGGTCGGTGTGCTCCGAGGGGGTGTCGCCGACCTGTTCTGGATCGTTCTCCGGTGAATTCGACACGCCGGGAGGGTAGGCCCGGCGCGGGGTGACGTCAATCACCCTCGGTGACGGGGGAGGTCAGGGCCCCGTCCGCAGATGCGCCCGGAGGTATCGGCCGGTCACCCCGGCGTCGTCGGCGGCGAGCTGTCCCGGAGTGCCGGTCGCGACGAGGCGGCCACCTGCGACACCGCCGCCCGGTCCCATGTCGAGGACGTGGTCGGCGTTGGCGATCATGTCGAGATCGTGCTCGATGACGATCACGGTCCCGCCGCGGTCGACCAGTCGGTCCAGGACGGCCAGCAGGGTGCGCACGTCGCGCGGGTGGAGGCCGACGCTCGGCTCGTCGAACACGAACAGCGCGTCGTCCTGGCGGCGGTCGATCTGCCCCGCCAGCTTGAGGCGCTGTGCCTCTCCGCCGGAGAGCGCCGGGGTGTCCTCGCCCAGGGTGAGGTAGCCCAGGCCCAGGTCGACCAGCGCCTGCAGGCGCTTGCGGACGGCCGGGATGTCCCCGGCCGCCTCGAGCGCCTCCCGGGTGGTCAGGGACATCAGGTGCGGCAGCGAGATCCCGCCCGGCCCGTCGGCGCGCGCTCGGGTGACCTCATCGGCCGCCGGCGCGTACCGGCTGCCGCCGCAGTCGGGGCAGTCGATGTCGATGTCGGGAAGGAACTGCACGTCGAGGGAGACCGCCCCGGTGCCCTCGCAGCGGGGGCAGCGCAGGGAGCCGGTGTTGTAGGAGAAGTCGCCGAGCCGCAGGCCGCGCTCGCGTGCGTCGTCGGTGCGGGCGAAGGCGCGGCGCAGATCGTCCAGCACTCCGCTGTAGGTCGCGACGGTCGAGCGCACGTTCAGGCCGATGGGGGTGGCGTCGATGCGATGGACCCGGTTGATCCCCTCACCTCCGAGGTGCTCGACGTGCGGGGGCGGCCTGCTCCCGTCGAGGCGGGCGATCAGGGCAGGGACCAGGGATTCGAGGACCATCGTGGTCTTGCCCGAGCCGGAGACCCCGCTGACCGCGGTGAGGCGACCACGGGGGATCTCGACGTCCAGGGCGTGGACGGTGTGCACGGGCGTCGTGCGGAGCATGAGGCGCCCGAGGGAGAAGACGTCGTCCGTGGCGGCGCGCTCGCGCACCAGGACGTCCTCACGGCCGTCGAGGAAACCGCCCAGGCGGGAGACGGTGGAGGCCGCGATCTCCTCGACCGTCCCCGACGTCACCACCTCGCCGCCGTCGCGTCCCGAGCCGGGACCGATCTCGATGAGGTGGTCCACCGCGCGCAGCACCTGCACGTCGTGGTCGACGAGCACGACGGAGTTGCCGTCGGCCAGCAGGTCCTCGATCAGCGCCAGGAGCCCGTCGATGTTCGAGGGGTGCAGTCCGATGCTGGGCTCGTCCAGGACGTACAGCACGCCGGTGGTGCGATTGCGGACGGCGCGGGCGAGCTGGACGCGCTGGCGTTCACCGGTGGACAGGGAGCTGCCGGAGCGGTCCAGGCAAAGGTATCCCAGGCCGAGGCGGGTCAGGCGGTCCGCCATCTCCCGCAACTGATCGACGAGGGCTGTCGCCATCGGGTGCAGGTCCGTCGGCAGCGGTTCGATGATGCCCGCGGCCCAGGTGATCAGGTCCTCGAGCGTCATCGCGGTGGCCCCGGCGAGAGTGGTCCCCGCGATCCGCGGGGCGAGGGCGCCGGGGGAGAGGCGGGTGCCTTCGCAGTCTGGGCAGGTGCTCTCGCGGAGGAAGCGGCCCACGCGGGAAAGGCGCTTCTCGGTGTCGGCGCGAGCCAGCTCCTCGGTGACCGTGAGGCGGGCGTTGCGGAAGGTGAAGTCGAGCTCGTGCACGCCATTCTTCGTGGTGACGGTGATGTGCTTCTTTTCTTCGGGACCGTCGAGGACGAGCTCGCGCTCCCATTCCTCGAGGTCCTGCCAGGGCACGTCGGTGCGCACGCCGAACTCGCGGGCTATGTCCGGCTGCACGTTGAAGCCGAACATGTTCCACGGCACGACGGCGCCGCCCTCGAGGGTCTTCGTCGTCACGGGAACCAGGGTCGCGTCGTCGACGGTGCGCACGATGCCCAGGCCCTCGCAGCGCGGGCAGGCGCCTTCGGCGTTGAAGGCGAGCTGCTCCGCACCCGGGGCCTGCACCGGCTCGCCGCACTCAGGACAGTCGAAGGGCACTTCGGCGGCCACGTCGAGGGTCGGGGCCTGCCGGTGCCCGTTCGGGCAGAGGTGGGAGGCCAGGCGGGAGAACATCAGTCGCAGCACGTTCAGCAGCTCGGTCGCGGTGCCGAAGGTGGAGCGTATGCCGGGAACGCCGGGGCGCTGGCGCAGGGCGAGAGCGGCCGGCACGTGCGTGACCTCGTCGACGTCAGCTCGCGGGGCCTGGGACATGCGGCGACGGGTGTAGGTCGACAGCGCCTCGACGTAGCGGCGGGAGCCCTCCGCGTACAGCACCCCCATGGCGAGTGAGGACTTCCCGGAGCCTGAGACGCCCGCGATGCCCACCACCCGGTGTAGCGGCACGTCGACGTCGAGGTCGCGGAGGTTGTGCACGCGGGCACCGCGCACCTCGATGGCCGTGGGCCGAAGATCGTCTCGAGCGCTCACCTGCCCCACGCTACCCGTGCGCCGGTGGCCCGCTACGCGGACTTCTTGCCGGATTTCTTGTCGGACGTCTTGCCGGACTTACTTGTCGACTTCTTCGATCCCGAGGTCTTCGTGGCGGATTCCTTCGCGCCGGACTGCGTCGTCGTTGAGGCGGATTTCGTCGAGCCTGACTTCTTCGTGCCGCCGGACTTCTTGGTGCTCTCGGACTTCTTCGAGGAGCCGGAGCTCTTCGAGGAACCCGATCCCGTCGACGACTCCTCGCCTCCGCGCCGCTTCTCGACGCTGCGTTCGAGCGCATCCATGAGGCTGATGACCTTGCCGCTCTGCTCGGACTCCTTCTCCGTGTGCTCCTCGCCGAAGGTCTCGTCGGTGTCGACGGACTCGCCCTCCTCGAGCTTGGCGTCGACCAGCTCCTGCAGCTGCGCCTGGTACTCGTCCGTGAACTGCTCCGGCTCGAACTCACCGCTGAACTGCTCGACCAGCGCGGCGGACATGTCCAGCTCCTTCGCCGAGATCTTCGATCTCGAGGGGGCGAAGTCGACCTCGCGCAGATCATTCGGCCAGCGCAGGGTCTGCAGAGCCAGGAGGTCGTCGTGGACGCGAAGGATGCCCAGCCGCGTCTTCGTGCGCAGCGTGAACGTCACGACCGCGGTGCGCTCGGTGTCCTCGAGCGTCCGGCGCAGCAGCACGTACGCCTTCGCGGAGCGGCCGACGGGTTCGAGGAAGTAGGAGGTGCCCAGCAGGATCGGTTCGATCTGCTTGTCGGGGACGAACTGCACCACGTCGATCTCGTCGTTGTCCTCGGCCGGCAGCGAGTCGAGCTCGTCGTCGGTGAGGATCACGGTCTTGTCGCCGTCGTCGTAGGCCTTCTCGATGTGGTCGAAGTCGATCTCGCGGCCGCACACCTCGCAGTGGCGCTCGTAGCGGATCCGTCCGTGGTCCTCGTCGTGGACCTGGTGGAAGGAGAGGTCGTGCGAGCGGGTGGCGCCGTACAGCTTCACCGGTACGTTCACGAGCCCGAAGGTGATCTCACCGCTCCATATCGCGCGCATGCCCCATGACACCACGCGGCGCCCCGTGGCGACCAGGAACATTCGGTAGGCCGAACCCGTGACGGATCGCGTGATCGGGGGCACAGTGGCCGCATGGCTACCGGAGAGCAGCAGGTCGAGGTCGACGGTCGCACCCTGAAGCTGTCGAACCTCGAGAAGGTCTTCTACCCGTCCACGGGCACCACCAAGGGCGAGGTGATCGACTACTACCGGCGCATCGCCGGGGTGATGATCCCGCAGGCCACGCGCAGGCCAGCGACCCGCAAGCGCTGGGTGGACGGCGTGGGCACCGAGAAGAACCCCGGGAAGGTCTTCTTCCGCAAGGACCTCGAGGACCACGCCCCGGACTGGGTGCCTCGGGCGGACCTCGAGCACAGCGACGGCGTCTCCACCTACCCCTTGGTCGACGAGACGGCGGTGCTGGCCTGGCTCGCCCAGCTGGCGGCACTCGAGATCCACACCCCGCAGTGGCGCTTCGACGAGGACCTCGAGCCCGCGAACCCCGACCGGCTGGTCCTCGACCTCGACCCGGGCAAGGGCGCCGGGCTGTCGGACTGTGCGCAGGTGGCGCAGTGGTGCCGCGAGATCCTGGCGGACATGGACCTGGAGGCCTACCCGCTCACCTCCGGGTCGAAAGGGATCCACCTGTATGCGCCCCTGGACGGCACCAGCACCGCCGAGGAGGTCACGGAGGTCGCCCACGAGCTGGCCCGGGCCCTCGCCCAGGACCACGCCGACGACGTCGTCAGTGACATGAAGAAGTCGCTGCGCACCGGCAAGGTGCTCGTGGACTGGTCGCAGAACAACGGGCACAAGACCACGGTGTGCCCCTACTCGCTGCGCGGCCGGGTGCGCCCGACCGTCGCCGCACCGCGCACCTGGGAGGAGCTTGGGGACCCTCACCTCGCCCAGCTCGAGTTCGAGGAGGTGCTGGAGCGGGTCGAGGACGGGCAGGATCCGATCGCCCCGCTCGGACTGGGCTCGGACGAGGACGCCCCGGCGGCTGCGAAGGCCCGTGACCGGCTCGAGGTCTACCGTTCCAAGCGCGACCCGGAGCGGACCCCCGAACCGGTGCCCGGGACGGAGGACGACGGCGAGGCCGCGCAGGATGCCCATGAGGCGCTGGAGGCCGAGGAACCGATGTTCGTGATCCAGGAGCATCACGCCTCGAGCCTGCACTGGGACTTCCGCCTCGAGCACGACGGGGTGCTGGTCTCCTGGGCCGTGCCCAAGGGGCCGCCGCTCGAGGTCGACGTGAACCGTCTCGCTGTGCAGACCGAGGACCATCCGCTCGAGTACGGCACCTTCGAGGGCAGCATCCCTAAGGACGAGTACGGCGGCGGCGACGTGACCATCTGGGACACCGGCACCCTCGAGATCGAGAAATGGCGCGAGGGCGAGGAGGTCATCGCCGTCTTCCACGGCCGCGAGGACGGCGGGCTGGGCGGGGTGCCGCGCCGCTTCGCGTTCCTCCACACCGGCGGCATGGGCGGGGCGCGGAAGACCGCCGCCGCGAAGGAGAAGGCCGCCTCGAACTGGCTGCTGCACCTCATGAAGGACCAGCCCGGGGCCGACGGGACCGGCACGAGCGACGGGACAGCGGCGGACCCGGCTCCGCTCGGGGAGCCGATCACCCCCATGCTCGCCACGCTCGGCAGCCGGCAGGACATCCGCGACCAGGACGAGTGGGCCTTCGAGATGAAGTGGGACGGCGTGCGCGTGATCGCCGCCGTCACGCCAAACGCACTCCGCCTGACCAGCCGCAACGGGAAGGACATGACCGCGACCTTCCCCGAGCTGGACGGGCTGCGCGAGGCGGTCGACCCGGAGGTGCTCGCCGCCGGCGAGACGGTGCTGGACGGGGAGATCGTGGCGCTGGACGGCAAGGACCGGCCCTCCTTCTCCCGGCTCCAGCAGCGCCTCGGCCTCACCCAGGAGCGGGACGTCGAGCGCGCCCGGAAGGACGTCGAGGTGCAGATGATGGTCTTCGACCTGCTGGTGCGCGGGGGAGAGTCCCTGCTGCGCACGCCCTACCGGCAACGGCGCGACGCCCTCTTCGAGACGGTCGGGACCGCTGAGCACGTTCAGCTGCCGCACGCCGACCACGGCGACGTGGACCACGCGATCGAGCTCTCGCACCGGCTGCAGCTCGAGGGCGTCATGGCGAAGACCGAGACCGGGATCTACCGTCCCGGGAAGCGCGCACGCACCTGGATCAAGATCAAGAACGCTCGCCACCAGGAGGTCGTCGTCATCGGATGGCGGCACGGCAAGGGCGGGCGCTCCGGCACGATCGGCTCGCTGCTGCTGGCGGTGCCGGATGCCGAGGGCACACTGCACTACGCGGGGCGCGTCGGCACCGGATTCAGCGACCAGGACCTCGAGGACATCGCGACGCGCCTGCGCTCACGCAGCCGCAAGACCCCACCGGTCGATGACGTGCCGGCCGCCGACCGGCGCGACGCCGAGTGGGTGCGCGCGGACCTCGTCGGCGAGGTGCAGCACACCGAACGCACCGAGGACGGCCGGCTGCGCCATCCCGTCTGGCGCGGATGGCGCCCCGACAAGGACGTCGAGGACGTGCGCGCCGAGGAATGATCGCCGGCCGCCCGCGGGCCCGGACCGAGCGGTCGCGAGACGCGGACCCCGGGGATCGAGGAGCTCACGAATCGTCCCGTCCACGCAGGTCAGTGCCGATGTTGCGCAGTACTCCCGCCCTCCGGCGCTCCAGCGTCCGTCCGGTGGATCACATCGGGTCCCGCGCACCCTCGCCGATGCCGTAGTCTCCTGGGAGTCGTCCACGACCTCGCCACGGCGGGGGCAGCACACGCCGCACCTCCGGGTCGCGGAGCCCGGGTGCTCGGAGTGGACGGTCGCACGGCGCTGGATGCCTCTTTCGGAGGCGACCGACGACGGTCGCGCAGAACAACCTACGAAACTGAGTATTCATCACCACCTCCGCACTGCTGACGCACGACGACGCTGCGACGTCACCCCTCTCGACCGCGCCGATGGCCGCCACCCAGGCCGTCGCAGCGCACCCCACCCTCTCCTGGCTCCGAGCCGATGACGACGTCCTCGTCGCCACGCTCGCCGGGGAGTTCGCCGGACACGTGGTCAGCGCTCCCGCTGACCTGCCGGTCCACACGGCCTACGGGCCCCTCTCCGGCCGCATCGGCGACTTCGCGTCGCTGGCCGCGGCTCAGGCGGCCCTGGAGGCCGCACCCGCACCCCGTACTCGGGGTGCATCCCATCCGCGGCGGAGCCGTCGTGGATACCCGGGCCACGAACGTGGTTCACGACAACGAAGGAATATCGCCATGGCTACTGGCATCGTCAGCTGGTTCAACTCCGACAAGGGTTACGGCTTCATCGCTCCCGAGGACGGCTCCGCCGATGTGTTCGCGCACTTCAGCGCGATCGCCGGCACCGGTCGTCGCGATCTCGAGGAGAACCAGCGAGTGGAGTTCGAGACCGAGCAGGGCCCCAAGGGCATGCAGGCAGTGAACATCCGCTCCATCTGAGCACACCGGCCGATCTGCTGATCGGCCCCTGAGACCGCACGATCCGCCTCGCGGATCCCGGTCATGACCACGACGCCCGTCGGGCCCGGCCACGTGCCGGGACCGGCGGGCGTCGTCGTGCCCCCGCGGTCACCAGGTGACGGTGTGCATCCCGGGCTCGAGCAGCTGCTCGCCGCTGGGCACCACCACCCGCGCGCTGGTCCCCTCGGGCACGGAGAGGGTCACGGTCGCCGAGTCCCGGTCCACCTCGAGCACGATCTCGCCGTGGATGGTGGTGCGCGCGAGCTCGATGCGGCCGACGGGGACGTCCGGGTCGGGGGCCACCTGGAACTCCCGCCACCCGTCGGGCCCGCGCCGCAGCCCGGCCACGTGCTCGTGGATCCACGTCGCCGGCGTGCCCATGAAGTAGTGGGAGCACGAGCGCGGGTCCTCCCACATCTCCATGAACGTCGAGTTCCCCGCCTCCAGCCAGGCTCGCCAGCCCGGCGCCGTCGGGTTCGAGAGCACCCGCAGCGCGAGCGCGCCGTGGCCGTGCGCCGAGAGCACCGGCAGCAGGTAGCGCACCCCGATGTGCCCGCAGTCGTGGTGGTCTCCGCGCGCCGTGATCTCGGCGACCAGGTGCTCCAGCACGGCGTCGATCTGCTCCGGCGGCACGATGTCGAAGGCCAGCGGCAGCAGGTTGCTGGTCTGGCGGTAGGCCGGGGAGTCCGGGTCGCGGTACACCCCGCGCTCGCGGTCCAGGAAGACCGTGTTCACCGCCGTCTCGAGCGTCGCGGCGTCCTCGCGCAGGCGCGCGGGGGAGGGGAGACCGTCGGGGCCCCTCGTCGCGTCGGGGTCGTCGGGCTCGTCGGGCACATCGAGCAGCTCGACCGCATGGGCGAGGGCGCGCAGACCCTTCGCGACGAACAGGGTTCCCGTCAGGCGCTTGTCCTCCGGGGCAGGCCCCGGGCTGCCGGGGGTCAGGTAGTCGCCGAGCACCCCGGAGATCAGGCCGTCCTGGTCGCGGCGCCCCAGCTCGTGGTCGAGATACGCGACGGCGGCCGCCCCGTGCTCGAGGGCCACGTCCGTCTCGCCGTACTCGGTGGCGAGCTCGTCGAGCAGCACCGGCAGCAGGCAGGTCCACTCGGGGGCGGGCGAGAGCTCCTCGTAGCCCCAGCCGGGGTTCGGTGCGATCACGGACAGCGACCCGTCGGCGCGCTGCCCGTCGACCTGGTCCGCGACCCACTTGCGCAGCATCGCGCGCAGGTCGAAGCTCGCCGACATGGCCGCCAGCCCCGTCAGCGCGTCCCCGGTCCAGCCGTTCTTCTCGTGCATCGGCGTGTCGGTGGGGACATGGTGCATGTTGTTCGCGAGCGAGGCGCGCATCGCCTGATCGAAGCGCTCGAGGAAGGGGTCCGAGCTCGACAGCGTGCTGGCGACCGTGAGATCGGCGTGTGCCAGCTCGCCGGTGACCTCGAGGTCCGCGAGCGAGCCCTGTCGGGCCTCGAGCTCGACGTAGCGGAAGCCCTTGTAGCTGAACTGCGGGGCGAAGGCGGGTGCGCTCGGCTCCAGGCGCACCAGGTCCTCCTGGAAGCGACGGGCGTGGATGTGTTCGTTGTCCGCATCGACGCGGCCGTCCGGGTGCAGCTTCTCGCCGTGGACGGCCGAGAACTCCAGCGGCGCCGACCCGGTCAGACGGTAGCGGCACCATCCGGCGATGACCCGGCCCATGTCCAGCACCACCCGTCCTTCCTCGCGGGAGTGCACCTGCGGCGTGATCACGTCGCGGACCACCACCGGTTCCTGGACCTGCAGCTGCATCCGCGGGCCGGGGGCGGCGTCGCCCCGACGCGAGCCGGTGCCGGAGCGTTCCACGAGGGCCTCGGACCACCGGGAGTCGTCGAAGCCGGCGTGCAGCCAGGCCTCGGGATCGGCCCCGCCCTCGAACACCTCGCCCTCGTACATCGAGTCGGCGGAGATCGGTCCCGGTGCCGTCCGCCATCCCTCGCCGGTGGTCACGGCGTGCGAGCTGCCGTCGGCCAGCTCGATGCGCAGATGCGCCCAGGCGCGCACGGGGCCCCGCCAGGGCGCCTGTTCCCAGCGCCAGACGTTCGGGGTGGTCATCGCATGGAACCCTCGCCCCAGTGCAATGCCCAGCACGTTCGTCCCGGCTCGCAGCAAGGGGGCGACGTCCGCCTCGCACACCAGCACCCGGTGGCGGGCATCGGTCAGGCCCGGGTCCAGGACCGAGGACCGGTAGGGCTCACCGTTGACGAAGGCCCGGAACACCCCCAGGCCGGTCACCTGCAGGCGCGCCGCGGTCGGGGGGAAGGGCAGCTCGAACGTCGTGCGCAGCAGCGGGTTCTGGGGATCCTCGCCCGGGGCGGTGATCCACCGGGCGAGCGTGGGGTCGATGTCCGTCATCGCGGGCTACCTGGTTCCTCGGGTCGTCGTCGACAAGTCGGGTCAGTGTGGCATGATCCCGACCCCGGGCCGGCCAGGCGAGGCTCCCAGCCCGCACCTGTCACCATGAGCTGATGGATCTGCAGAGCCTCGTCCGCGCGGTGTGGGAGCGCATCACGCCCTCGGCCGCACCGGAGAACGCCTGGTGGGTGCTGCTGGCCCTGGCCGCTGCGCTCGCGGTGGTCGTGCTGCCGCCCCTGTGGCACCTGGTGCGCCCCGCCGTGACCATCGTGCACGAGCTCGGCCACGCGCTGGTGGGGATCCTCGCCGGCCGCCGATTCACCGGCTTCGTGGTCAGCGCCGACATGTCCGGCCACGCCGTGACCGTCGGCCCCCGGCGCGGCATCGGACGCATCGCCTCGACCTGGGCCGGCTATCCTGCGCCGGCGATCCTCGGCGCCGTGCTGGTCCAGATCGCCTTGCACGGCTGGGCGCCCACCGCCCTGTTCGCCGCCGTCCTCGTGCTCGTGACCTCCCTGGTGTTCACCCGTTCCCTGCACACCGTGCTCGCGGTGCTGGCGACCGCGGCCGTCCTCGGGGCCGTGTGGTGGTGGGGCAGCCCGGCGGTGACCGCGCTGATCGCCCTGGCCGCCGCCGTGTTCCTCCTGTTCGGCGCCTGGCGGCACCTGGGAGCGGTGATCGCAGGGGGCTCGCGCGGCGACGATCCCGCCCAGCTCGCCCAGCTCACCGGCGTGCCGACGTGGATCTGGCACCTGATGTACGTGGCGGTGCTCGCCGCCTGCAGCTGGTGGGCGTGGACCGCCCTGGCGCCACACGTGCTCGGCGGCGCCTGAGACCCGAGCCCGCGAGTGCGAAAAGACGTTGCCCGCCGGTCGGGCCGTCCGTACCGTGCTCGACGTGGGCATCATGAACGCTTCGATCTTCGTCCGGATCCGCCGCCTCTGACGGCGCGGATCCCGCTCATCCTCTGACGACTCCGCGCCGCCCCCGGTCCACCGCCGGGCGGCGCGTCCTGCTGCCCGGCTCCCGTCGTCCCCGAGGAGCCACCCGTGCCCCGACACCTTCCCGGAGCCCATGAGCTGGGCCAGAACTTCCTGCGCGACCGCCGCACCATCGATCGCATCGTCGACCTGGTCGCCCGCGCCGACGGCGACATCGTCGAGTGGGGCGCCGGCGACGGCGCCCTGACGCTGCCGCTGTCGGCATTGGGCCGACCCCTCGAGGCGGTCGAGATCGACCCGCGCGCCGTCCGAGCGCTGACCCGACGGGTCGGCGCGCACGTCACCGTGCGCCGCGGCGACATCCTGCGCCACGCCCCGACGCCGGGATCCACGCTGGTCAGCAACCTTCCCTACCATCTGACCACTCCCGCCCTGCGCCATCTGCTGAGGTCCGACGGCTGGTCCCGCGCCGTGCTCGTCACCCAGTGGGAGGTCGCCCGGAAGCGCGCCGGGGTCGGCGGGGCGACCATGATGACCGCCCAGTGGTGGCCGTGGGTCGAGACCACTCTCGAAGGGCGCATCCCCGCCTCCGCCTTCCGTCCTCGTCCCGCCGTGGACTCCGGGCTGCTGCTCCTGGAGCGCCGCCGTGAGCCGCACCTGGCACGCCGTGACCGTCGCGCCTACCAGCAGTTCGTCCGCGGGGTCTTCACCGGTCCCGGGCGCGGTCTCGAACAGATGCTGCGGCGCGGCGGCGGCCTCCCGGCCGGAGCCGCCCGTCGCTTCTGCGACCGCCACGGCTATTCGCCGCGCACGCTGCCGCGTGACGTGGTGCTCGCCCAGTGGGTCGAGGCCTTCGAGCTGTCCCGCACCCGGACGGGGTGAGCAGGGCGGGACGAGCGGCCGCCCGTCCGGTCCGTCTGCGGCGTGACAGGCGTGCGCCGTCGGCGGATGATCGGAGGCGGGCCCGACCGTAGGAGGTGGATCGCCATGGACTGGACGAGCTGGCTCGCGCTGCTGGACGCGCACGATTACACGATCGCGCGCGAGATCATCCAGCGCGGCGTCGCCGCCGTCTCCGTGCTCGCCTTCGCCTCCACCTACCGCCAGTTCCCGGTGCTGCTGGGGGAGCGGGGCCTGCTGCCGACGCCCGAGTACCTCGAACGCTCCGCCGGGCTCGGCGGGCCGAGCCTGTTCCACTGGCGGCGGGTCGGTTACAGCGACCGACTGCTGCGGATCGTGTGCGCGGTGGGGATGGCGCTCGGGGTGTCCGTCCTGCTCGGACTGCCGCAGCAGGGGCCCGGGTGGACGACGATCCCGGTGTTCTGGGTGATGTGGGGCCTGTACCTCTCGATCCATTCCGTCGGCCGCATCTTCTACGGATTCGGCTGGGAGTCGATGCTGCTGGAATGCGGGTTCCTCGTCGGTCTCCTCGGCTCCCACCAGGTCGCTCCGCCGCTGCTGGTGCTGTGGTTCCTGCGCTGGATGCTGCTGCGTCTGGAGTTCGGTGCCGGGATGATCAAGATGCGCGGCGACCCCTCCTGGCGCGATCTGACCGCCATGGACCACCACCACGAGACGCAGCCGATGCCGGGCCCGTTCAGCCGCCTCGCGCACCTGCGCCCGCGCTGGTGGCATCGGATGGAGGTGCTCGGCAGCCACGCGGTGCAGCTGGGTGCGATCTGGCTGGTGCTGCTGCCCCAGCCGATCGCCTCGATCGGAGCGTCACTGGTGATCCTCACCCAGCTGTTCCTCGTGGTCACCGGCAACTACGCATGGCTGAACTGGTTGACGATCCTCGTCGCCACAGCAGCGATCAGCGACCCCTTCTGGCGGTGGCTGGCCGGGGGGCCGTTCCCGGAGTGGGGCTGGCAGCGGTGGCCCGTCCTCGGCGACCCGGAGCTCGGCGGCACCGTCTCCCCGCTGGGGTGGCACCTGCTGATCCTCGCCGTCGTCGCGTTCCTCGCGGTGCTGAGCTGGAGGCCGCTGAGGAACCTGTTCTCCTCCCATCAGCTGATGAACGCGAGCTTCAACCGCTTCCACCTGGTCAACGCCTACGGCGCCTTCGGCTCCATGACCAGGTACCGCTACGAGGTGATCATCGAGGGCACGCAGGATCCGGACCCCGAGGCGGCCGACGAGGAGGCCTGGCACCCCTACGAGTTCCCGGGCAAGCCCGGGGACCTGCGCCGCCGCTCCCGACAGTTCGCGCCGTACCACCTGCGGCTGGACTGGCAGATGTGGTTCCTCGCCCTGCGGCCCGGCGCCCAGGACTGGTTCGTGGCGCTGCTGGAGAAGCTGCGCGACGGCGATCCCGGGATCCGCCGTCTGCTGCGCACGGACCCCTTCGACGGCGCCGCACCTACGGGGCTGCGGGTGAAGTACTTCCGGTACCGCTACGCCACCGCCGAGGAGAAGCGCACGAGTGGCCAATGGTGGATGCGCACCGATCTCGGCGTGATCGCCCGGGTGGACCCCGACTCCGGGACCGGCCGCGACTGATCTACGCTGGTCCCTCCCGTCCCGACCCTCCGAGGAGTCCGATGTCCGCGCTCGCCGTCCCGGCCCGTCGTCCCGTCCTGGCCGATGCTCTCGCCCCCCACCGCAGCCGCCTCCGGGATGCTGCTCTGGTGCTGACCGGAACCGCCGTCGTCGCCCTTCTCGCGCAGGTCACGATCCCGCTGCCGCTGGTCCCCATCACCGGGCAGACCCTGGGCGTGATCCTGGTCGGCGCCGCCCTCGGCTCCCGTCGCGGCGCGGTCGCGATGCTGACCTACCTGCTCGTCGGCCTCGCCGGCGCCCCGGTCTTCGCCGAGTTCACCGGCGGGCCTGCGGCCGTGCTGACCCCGAGCTTCGGCTTCGTCCTCGGCTTCCTCCCCGCCGCCTTCGTGGCCGGCTGGTTCGCCGAGCGCGCCTGGGACCGCCGCCCGGTCCTGGCCATGGTCGGCTTCGTCGCCGCGAGCGCCGTCCCCTTCCTGGTGGGCGTGCCGTACCTGGCGATGATCGTGAATGCCGTGATGGGCGCCGACCTCGGCCTGACCGGCGTGCTCGCCGCGGGGTTGTGGCCCTTCCTGCCCGGCGGTCTGGTCAAGGCGGCCCTCGCCGCGGTGCTGATCCCGGCGGCCTGGCGCGGAGTGCGCACCCTCGACGAGCGCCGCTGAGCGCCCGCCACGCCGCTGAGCGCGTGCCAGGCCGCACGACCTCCCTCGAATCCCTCGGTCCGTCTCAATCTCGGGGCGGATCGAGGGATTCGCCGTCGGGGCGGCGGCAGGGTGGGGTCGCTCCGGGGCGACGGCGGGTGGCGTGGCGGCAGGGTGGCTCGACGGCCTCCGGTGACGAGGTGCTCATCCCGCCAGGGCGGCGGCTCTGACCAGCAGGGCGACGAAGGCGAGGGAGGGCAGGAACAGCACTGTGATCCACACCTTGTGGTACGACATCACGGCGAGGAACTCCCGCAGCGTGGCGCTGGGCACGTAGTAGAAGGTGGTCCTGCCGCCGATCGCCTCGTCCGCATAGCCCAGCCGGCGTGCCAGCAGCGCGGCCCGGAAGGCGTGATATCTGCTGGTCGCGACGATGTAGGGACCCTGATGGCCCGCCTCGTCCAGCAGCCGGTGCGAGAAGGTGAGGTTCTCCCGGGTGGTGCGGGAGGCGGTCTCGGCCCGGACCCGGTCGGCGGGGATCCCGACCTCCTCGAGCAGGTACTCGGCCATCGCCTCGCCCTCCGCGCGCATCTCGTCCTCGCCCTGACCGCCCGAGGGCACCAGCAGCGGGTCGACGCCCGCGGCCAGCAGACGCTCCCGCTCGGCCACGGCCCGGTCGAGCCGGCCGCGCAGCAGCGGGGTGACCCGGCCGTCGATCAGGCCCGAGCCGTGCACGATGAGCCCCGTGGTCCGCAGCTGCTTCGGGAACAGCTGGTAGGGGATCGAGGCGCCCAGGAACACCAGGAACGCGATGCCCATGTGAAGGGCGACGAGGGTCAGCAGGGCGCCGGCGCCGATGCCGAGCGGGTTCATGGTCAGCACCAGTGCCACGGCGGCCACCGGTGTGCCCAGCAGAGCCAGTCCGGCGATCCCGGAAAGCAGGTTGCCCAGGGAGCGACCCTCCTTGCGGGCCATCGTCAGACCGTTGGCGACCATGAGCACCCCGAGCGTGATGATGCCGAGCAGGACCACGAAGGCGGCCACCAGCACCAGCAGGTCGCCGAGCGGGAGCGTGGTGGAGACCAGCCGCGAGATGAGGGCGACCGAGGAGTACAGGGCGATCAGCAGCAGCACGCCGTTGCGCACCCGACGCCGGTCCCGGGAGAAGACCAGCAGATAGAGGCCCCACCAGAAGGCCGTCCCGACCATCGCACCCAGCATCCGACGTCCCTTCGTAGATCCGACCTGCCCATCCTGTCAGCCCATCGGCCCGAGAGGTTCCTAGACTGTCGAGGTATGGGACAGGGCGAGGGCGCACCGGAGCCCGGCTACGAGCGCGAGGAGAGCGCCGCCGCACGACTGGATCGCAACTGGAACGAGCTGCTCCAGGAGATCCGCGTGCTGCAGACCGGCTCGCAGATCCTCGCGGGCTTCCTGGTGGTGCTGCCCTTCCAGGACCGGTTCGAGGATCTCGACGTGGTCCAGACCGGGTGGTACCTGGGCCTGCTGCTGCTCGCACTGGTGATCGTGGCGCTGCTGCTGACGCCGGTGGGCATGCACCGGCGTCTGTTCCGCCAACGGGTCAAGGACGAGATGGTCCTGGTCGCGAACGCGTTGCTGCGCGCCGCGATCCTGCTGCTCGGGCTACTGCTGAGCGGGGTGGCCGCCTTCGTCGTCGACGTGGTGGTGACCCGCCCGGCCGCGCTCGCGACCGGCGCCGCGCTGCTGCTGGTGATGCTCGTGCTGCTGGTGCTGGTCCCGCGCCGGGTGGCCCGACGCGCCCGCGGGTGAGGGGTCAGCGCCCGACGGGCGCTGCGGCGAAGGGGGAGAGGTGGCGGCCGATGTGGGCCTCGACCACGGCGGTGTGCTCCTTCTGGTGGGAGGCGACCACCGAGAGGAAACGGTCGTGGATCGACGCGCCGGCGGCGTCCTTCCCGTTCAGCGAGTCGCCGTAGCCCACGTGCAGGATCTGGCGGGCGTCGGCCGACCGGATCAGGTCCACCAGGTCCACGCCGGCCAGCGAGGTCGGGGTGCGGTTCTCCTGGGCGGAGACCTGGTAGCTCGCTCGTGCCTTCACGTAGGAGGCGCGGGAGATGTCCCAGATCGCGGCGAACAGCTCGGGGTCCTCGGCGGCGACGATCTCGACGCCGCACAGGTAGCTGGTGCCGGAGGTCTTCAGATGCACGTGGCCCTGGGTCGCCTCGACGCACAGCGGGTAGATGGAGAACTTGTCCGAGCCGGAGTGCAGGGAGATCCGGTACCCGCCGAACTGCTCGGAGATCGCGTGATGTGCTTCGAGGTTCGTGCGCAACTCCTCGGTGTCGCCGAGGAAGTCCAGGCCCTTCTCGAAACCGTCCACGTAGCGGGGCGCGAAGCTGAACCAGGAGGCCCCCAGCCGCTGCAGCTCGGAGGCCAGGTAGTAATGCTCGAAGAAGGAGGTCTGCCACGCCGTCTCGTCGACCGCGAACTCGACCTCCACCTCGTGCTGCGCGGCCTCGGTGAGGTGGCGGTACAGACTCATCGCCTCGACGACGGCGCGGCCGTACTTCACCGCGGCGGTGAGGACGTCGCGCTCGGTGACCTCGAGCTGCGAGTGGCCGACGTCCAGCGTCGTGCCCACGTAGCGCTTCGTGAGGTCCTCCAGGGTGTCCTCGAGCTGGTCCCAGGGCAGCGCCGCGGCGTCGGCCGCGGTCACGCCCGCGGTGACATCGGCGACCAGGTCGCCCGGATCGAGGGTGAACATCGTGAAGCCGGCCTCGAGGCCGCGGTCGATGCCCTCGGTCGTCTTGATGTGGTCGCAGTCGGCCCCGAAGCCGCTCTCCCAGCCGGCCTCGACCAGGCCGAAGACGGCGTCGTCCATGACCGACCGGGCGCTGCGACCCAGGCGGTCCATCTCGCGGATCGACTGCTGGGCGAGCACCGGCATCACGCCGGCGCCCGCGGCGCCGAAGGCGCGGGCCTGGCCGGGGGTGGCGAGCCCGGTGCGGTCACCGGTGCCGACGGAGGTGCGATGTCCGCTGATCAGCTGCGGGCGCAGGACCGGGAAGGCGGCCTGCAGCGCGCGGGCGTTGGCGGTGGACAGCGGGCCGGTCAGCACGTGGTCGTCGCCGCTCGCGGCGGCCTCGCCCTCGAAGCCGGCGAGCGTATCGGCCGAGGCGGCGGCGAGCTGCAGGGAGCGGGCGGGGCCGTCGTAGCGGATGCTCGCCTCGAGGGAGTCGTTGCGCAGGGTCATGGGATTCTCCGATCGGGGTGGGATGGATGGACGAGTACGGACGGGTCAGGCACGGGGGACGTCGAGGAGCACCTTGACGTCGCCGCTCGCGCCGGCGGCGGCGGTCTCGAGGGCGGCGCCGGCCTCGGCCAGGGGCACGGTGCGGGTGCGCAGGGGGGAGAGGTCGACCTGTCCGGACTCGAGCAGTGCGATCAGGGTGGGGAAGACGTCGCGGCTGTTGCGGGACCCCACCACCGTCAGCTCCTTCTTGATCAGCTGCGACTGGTTGAGGGTGACCTCGGCGGTGCCGTTGCCGATCAGCGCCAGGCGGGCGCCGAAGGCCGCCGCCTCGATCGCGTTCAGGAAGGAGACCGGCAGCCCGGTGGCCTCGCAGACGACGTCGAAGCCGTCACCGTCGGTGGCCGCCTCGACCACGTCCCCGAGTGTCGAGGCGGTGAGGTCGACGGTGCCGGCGGCGCCGAGAGAGGTGGCGAGCTCCAGGCGGGCCGGGACGACGTCGGCGATCCAGACCCGGGCGCCGTGCAGCCGGGCGGAGAGCATGGTCAGCAGGCCGATCGCGCCGGCGCCCAGCACCAGCACGCGCTCGCTCTCTGCGACGGCAGCGCGGCGCACGGCGTGGTAGCCGATGGAGAAGGGCTCGACCAGGGCCAGATCGCGGGGGTCGACGCCCTCGGCGCGGTGCAGGCGCTCCAGCGGCATCGTCAGCAGCTCCTGGAACGCACCGTCGCGATGCACGCCCATCGTCTCGTTGTGCACGCAGGCGTTGATCAGGCCGCGGCGGCAGGAGTAGCAGGTGCCGTCCTGGAAATAGGGGACCCCGGTGACCACGTCGCCGATCCGGAAACCGGCGCCGGCTCCTCCTGCTCCGTCCCTTCCCGCGCCCTCGCCGCCGAGCTCGACGATCTCGGCGGAGAACTCGTGGCCCGGAACGCGCGGGTAGGAGGCGAAGGGCTGGGTGCCGCAGTACGTCTGGACGTCCGAGCCGCAGATGCCGGCGTGGAGCACGCGCAGCAGCGCCTCCCCGGCGGCGGGCCGGGGCGCAGGGACGTCGACGACCACGGCCGTGCCCGGTGCCGTCACCTGCAGTGCTCTCATGCCGTTCCTCTTCCCGCTGCCATGGGCGACCTCGACCTCCACTATCGTAAACGATTGCATACGCGATGCCTGCGGTGAATCCTGTTCCGTATCGTAGAATCCCCGGAGTGTGCAAAAGTTGCAGGGGTAGTTGGGGGAGAGGGTCGGCGTGCCGGGGCGAGGGAGACGCGGGAGCCCAAGGAGACGAGGGAGAGGAAGCAGGCGATGGCCATGACCCTGAAGGATGTGGCGGCGCGAGCGGGCATCTCGGTCGCCACCGCCTCGCGAGCGTTCCAGCGGCCCGAGCTGGTCGGTGCCCTCACCCGGGAGAAGGTGCTCGCCGCCGCGGACGAGCTCGGATACGCCCCCAACCGCAGCGCCCGCGCGCTGATCACCGGCCGCGCAGGTGTGTACGGCGTGATCGTGCCGGACCTGGAGAACCCCTTCTTCCCGGCCGTGCTCAAGGGCGCCCAGGCCCGTGCCCACCAGCTCGGCTCGCAGCTGCTGATCACCGACGCGGGGGAGGTGCCGGAGGGGGAGCTGCCGCTGGTGCGCACCCTCGCCGCCCAGGTCGACGGCATCGTGCTGTGCTCGAGCCGGATGGACGAGGACTCGCTGCGCGAGGCGGCGACCATGACCCGGCTCAGCCTCGTCAACCGCGTCTCCCCGGTGCTGCCGGGTGTCTTCGCGGACCCCGCCCCGGGGATCCCCGCGGCGGTGCGGCACCTGCACCGCATGGGCCACCGCCGGATCGGCTACGTCGGCGGGCCCAGCATCAGCCGGTCCGACGCGGCCCGTCGCACCGTGATCGAGCGGATCTGCACCGAGTCAGGGCTGGAGTGGACGGACATCGGCGCCTATCCGCCCTCCGTGGACGGCGGTCGCAGCGGCGCCGAGGCGGTGCTGCTCACCGACGTCACCGCCGTGCTCGTCTACAACGACGTGATGGCGCTGGCCCTGATGGAGCGCCTGCGCGGCTTCGGCGTCGACGTCCCCGGCGACCTCAGCGTGGTGGGCTGGGACGACATCGAGTTCTCCGCCCTGGTCACCCCGGGGCTCAGCACCGTGCGCGTCCCGCGCTACGACATGGGGGCGGAGGCCGTCGATCTGCTCCACGAGCGCGGCGCGGCACCGGGGGACGGGGCCCTGCCCGTCGCCGGGCGGGCCCGCATCGGCCTGCCGACCGAGTTCGTGCCCCGCGGATCGACCGCGAAGGTCGCCTCCCGCCAGTAGTGTGCGCCCATGAGCGACCTGAGCACTCCCCTCGCGGACGTCCCCGGCGTCGGGCGGCCGGCGGTGCGCGCCCTCGCCGAGCACGGGCTGAGAACCCTGGCCTCCCTCGACGGAGCGGACTGGGAGGAGCTGTCCGAGCTGCACGGCGTCGGCCCCGCTGCGGGGCGTCGGCTGCAGGCGGCCCTCGCCGAGCACGGCGGGACCCTGCAGCACCCGCCCGCACCGCCCAGCGGTACCGCCACGGTCACCCGCGGGCACACCGGGACGACCGCGAAGGACGTCGTCACCCACGCCACGGAGGTCGATCCTGCGCAGTACGTGGAATCGCTCGGTGCCCGCCGCAGCCGCGAGGGCCGGTTCCTGCTGGAGCTGTTCGGTGAGGCGACCGGTGCCCCGGCGACCATGTGGGGACCCAGCATGATCGGCTACGGCGAGACCCACTACGTGTACGCGAGCGGCCGCGAGGGGGACACCTTCCATGTCGGCTTCAGTCCCCGCAGGGCGGATCTCGCGCTGTACGGGCTGGTGGGCCTCCCGCGCAGCGACGAGCTACTGGAGCGGATGGGCAGGCACCGCCGTGGCACCGGCTGCGTCTGGGTGAAGAAGCTCGAGGACATCGACGTCGAGGTGCTGGGGGAGCTGGTCGCCCACGCCTGGGAGACCGATCCCGGCACCTGCTGATCAGCCGACGAACAGCGAGATCAGCAGCACCATCCCCAAGCCCACCAGGGAGTTGCACAGCTGCAGCAGGCCCCAGGTCTTCAGGGTGTCCTTGACCGACAGTCCGAAGTAGCCCTTGAACAGCCAGAACGACGCATCGTTGACGTGGGTGAAGGTGTTGGAGCCGGCGGCGGTGGCCATCACCAGCAGGGCCGGGTCGAGCCCGGCGGCCATCTCGCCGGTCGCCGGGTCGACCACGGCCGCGGCGATGATGCCGGCGGCCGTCATCGCCGAGACCACGCCCTGGCCGGTGGCCAGACGGATCAGCACGGTGATCGCCCAGGCCATCAGGTACGGGTTGGCGTCCACACCGGTCATCAGGCCGCCGATGAAGTCGCCGATGCCGGTGTCGATGATGACCTGCTTCAGTGCACCGCCGGCGCCGATGATCAGCACCACCATCGCGATCGCCTTGACCGCCTCCTCGAACTTGTCCATCACCCAGGAGAAGTCGCGGTTCCGGCGCGTGCCGAACAGGAAGAAGGCGGCGATCATCGCGACGGTGATGGCGACCTCGGAGGAGCCGACGAAGTTGACCACGTCGTACGCCCAGGTGCCCTCGGTGAGGAAGAGGTTCGCGATCGTCGCCGCGATCATGATCGCGGCAGGGATCAGCGGCGTGAGGATCGAGACGGCGAAGCCGGGGCGCTCCGAGGGCGGGACCTGTTCGGAGGCCTGCATCATCGCGGGCACCGCGTATTCGAGGTTGCCGAGGAACCGCGGGAGGACCCAGCCGGTCACGGCGACGGTGACGAGCGCGATCGGGATGCCGTAGATGTAGGTCATGCCGGTGTCGGCGCCGTAGGCGTCGACCAGTGCCACGGGGCCGGGCTGCGGGACGAACAGGGAGTGCGCGGTGGTGGTGGCCGCGACCGCCGGGATCGCGAGCTTCATGAAGGGCAGCTTCGCCTCGTGGGCGACCGCGATGATCAGCGGGGCCAGGACGATGAAGGCGACCTCGTAGAACATCGCGAGACCGAACACGGTGCCGCAGACCACCAGCGACACCTTGACCCAGCGCAGTCCCAGCCGCTGGATGAGGGTCTGGGCGGTCTGGGTGGCGGCCCCGGAATCGACCATCAGCTTCCCGATGACCGCACCGAAGACCACGATGATCGCCAGTGAGCCGAGGGTGCTGCCGAAGCCCGTGGAGATCGTCTCCATCAGGGATCCGAGGGTGATCTCCTCGCCCGGGATCCACCCGGCCAGCACCGACACCATCTCGGCCACACCGATCAGGAGCGCCGCCAGCAGCAGGGCGAGCATCGCGTTGAGCTTGTACTTCATGTTCAGCCACAGCATCAGTCCGATGCCGAGGGCGATCCACACGATGTGGAGCCATTCCATGGGGGCCTCCGCAGTCTCCTCGGCTCCGGGGGCGGTGCGCGAGTGCTCCGGCCCGGGATCGGTTATTTCCGCGAGGGAACTTACGCCCGCCGCGAGGGTGCTCCGCGGGGACCACCTGGTCGGAGGCGGACGATGTGACGCGCCTCAAGGAGGATTGCCACGAGTTGCCGCCCTGGTCACGCGCGGATGTGACGTGGCCGGCAGGGTGGCCTCGCACTCACCCGGGCGGTGCCGCCCGGCGGGGCCGAGCGGACCG
The DNA here is from genome assembly GCF_017876545.1 of Brachybacterium sacelli. Lineage (NCBI taxonomy): Bacteria > Bacillati > Actinomycetota > Actinomycetes > Micrococcales > Dermabacteraceae > Brachybacterium > Brachybacterium sacelli. Next base: position 1,960,081 of record NZ_JAGIOD010000001.1, read on the forward strand.
GCCTACGATGCCGCGTGGCGCCCACGGCCCTCGCCGGGGATGGGCGCCATCGAGAGGAGCGGGGAGGAGAGCCATGGATCTGCCCGAGGGCTTGCGGCGTGCAGAGCGCGTGCCGATCGTGCGTCGGCGCTCGCGGGCCGGCGTGCTGATCGTCGTGATCGGCGCGGTGATGGTCCTGGCCCACGCCGCCGGGTTCCTGGTGCTGATGGCGCTGGAGGGGCGGGAGTACTCCGTCGTCGCCGCCGTCTACTGGGCGATCACGACCATGTCGACTCTCGGCTACGGGGACATCACCTTCGACAGCGACGCCGGGCGGCTGTTCTCCCTGTGGGTCCTGCTCAGCGGTGTCGTCTACATGCTCGTGCTGCTGCCCTTCTTCGTCATCCAGTACATCGTCACGCCCTGGCTGGACCGGCGCCGCACCTCGCGCACGCCGCGCAAGGTCCCCGCCCCGCTGCGCGACCACGTCCTGCTGGTGGGCTCCGACGCCGTCACCCAGGCCTTCGCCGCCCGGGCGGAGCGCTCGCAGGTGCCCGCGGTCCTCGTCGTCGAAAACCCCGTCGAGGCCGGTCAGCTCCATGACCAGGGGCGGCAGGTCGTCGTCGGCCCGCTCGACTCCGCGATGACCTATCGCAACGCGGGTGCGGACCGGGCGCGTCTGGTGGTCTCGACCCTGTCGGACACCGCGAACACGAACGTCGCGTTCACCGTCCGGCAGGTCTCCGGGGACGTCCCGGTCGCGGTGACCGCGAGCAAGCCCGTGTCCGTCGACGTGCTGGGTCTGGCCGGATCCGACCACGTGCTCGAGCTCGGTGCCGTGCTGGGCCGGGAGATGGCCGGTCGCGTGCTCGGCTCGACGGGCAGGGTCCACCGCATCGGCAGCTTCGGGGACACCTTCATCGCGGAGGCGGCCGCCCGAGGCACCGCCCTGGTGGGCATGACGCTGGGGGAGGCCCTCGCGGAGCTGCGCCCGTGCGTGCGCATCCTGGCTGTCCTGCGCAAGGGTCGGCTGCGCCCGCTGAAGCCCGAGCTGCGGATCACGGAGACGACGGTGCTGATCCTCGCCGGGGAGCAGGAGGAGCTCGCCGCCTACGACGAGCAGTTCCAGGCCCAGGAGCAGTCCGAGGACCCGGTGATCGTCCTGGGCGGCGGCCGGGTGGGACGCTCCGCCTCCCGTGAGCTGACCGACCAGGGGGTGCCCAACACGATCGTCGAGCAGCTCCCGGGCCGGGTGGAGAACTCCTACTCGGCCCTCGAGGGCACTGCCTCCTATTCGGTGGTCGACGGGGACGCCGCGGACCAGCGGATCCTGCGTCGTGCGGGACTCGACTGCGCCTCCGCCGTGCTGGTGACGCCCCGCGACGACGATCTGAACGTCTACCTCACCCTGTTCTGCCGGCGCCTGCGGCCCGAGCTCCAGGTGGTCTCCCGCGCCACCTACGAGCGCAACGTGGCCACCCTGTACCGCGCGGGGGCCGACGGGGTGCTGTCCTACGCCACCATCGGCGCCACCGACCTGTGGAACCACGCCGGGCTCAGCCATCGCGTGCTGGTGGCCGAGGGCAACGAGCTGTTCCTGGTGCCGCGCCCGTCCTCGCTGGTGCGCCGCTCCGTGCGCGACTCCGAGGTGCACCGCCGCACCGGCTGCCACATCGTCGCGGTGGCCGACGAGGACGGCACCCTCAGCTACGACACCGAGTCCGTCCCCTCCTCCCCGGGCAAGCTGCTGCTGCTCGGGGACCGCCACGCCGAGCGGCTCTTCCGCGAGGCCTATCTGCGGCGTCGCCGGCCCCGGCCGACCGGCCGCGTCGGCCCACCCCGATAGCCTGTCCACGAGCCGTCGGTGCTCCCGATGCGCCGCCCCGCCCCCATCGCACCCAGGAGAGACATGCCCGCCCCCGTGAAGCTCGCCGTCGGCGACCGCGCCCCCGAGTTCGACCTGCCCACCGCCGGCGGCGACCGGGTGAGCCTCGCCGCACTGCGCGGCGCCCCGGCCCTGCTCTGGTTCTATCCCGCCGCGAACACCTCCCTGTGCACGAAGCAGGCCTGCGACCTGCGCGACAACCATCAGATGTTCACGGGCGCCGGGTACCGCGTGGTGGGCATCTCTCCGGACCCCATCGCGGAGCTCGATCGCTTCGTCGAGCAGCAGGGCTTGCCGTACACCCTCGCCGGCGATGAGTCCCACCAGGTCATGGAGGCCTACGGCGCGTGGGGCGAGAAGAACATGTACGGCAGGACGGTCGAGGGCACCATCCGCTCGACCTTCGCGATCGACGCCGAGGGCGTGCTGACCTTCGTGAAATATCGCGTGGGCACCCCGAAGCACATCGCGCTGCTGCAGGAGAAGCTGGGGCTCTGAGCTCTCGGTGCGGCGGCCCCGCGCGGATGTGACGTGATCTGCGCGCTCCTGCTTTGGAGCACTCCCCGCGCTCCCGTATGCTGTATCGGCGTGCCCGGACCGGGCACCAGGAGACGTGGCAGAGCGGCCGAATGCGCTCCCCTGCTAAGGGAGTAGGCGACCAAAATCGCCTCGGAGGTTCAAATCCTCTCGTCTCCGCCGCGGAGAAGGCCCCTGGCCTGCGAGGACATCGCAGACCAGGGGCCTTCTCGCAGTCCTCGCAGTCTCGCAGTCCTCGCAGTGGCTGCTCGCGACGCCGGGCGCGGGGCGGCTCAGCTGGTCGGGCCGCCCTCGCCGAGGGAGGGCCACTCCGGGGCGGTGGACTCCAGCAGATCCGGGTCACGCACGACCTCGGTGTCCTCGTCGGCCTCGTCACCGGAGCGCAGGCGCGCGGCGAGTTCCTGCAGCGACTCGCGCAGCAGGGCGCGGGCCCGGGAGGCGTCGCCGCGCGAGAGGGCCTCCAGCAGGTCCTCGTGCGTGGAGGTGATGTCGGCCCGCACGCCGAAGCCGAGCGGATCGGAGAAGCTGCCCATCCGGGTGAGGATCACGATCGTGTTCATCGAGGTGGCCAGGAAACGGTTGCGGGAGAGCTCGGCGAGCTGCTGATGCAGGTCCAGGTCGGCGTTGCCGGCCTCGATGACCTCCTCGGCCTCCAGCGAGGCGCGGCTGCGTTCCAGGCATGCCCGCAGCGGGGCGAGCAGGTGGTCGACCTGGGCGTCCTGGCCGCTCGCGCGCAACCGGGTGACCTGCTCGGCGACGATCGTGGCGGCCTGCATCTCGATGCCCAGGCGGTAGTCGATGAAGTCCGACATCGTCTCGGCGTCCATGCGGGTGACGAAGAGGCCGCGGCCGGGGATCTGGGTGAGCAGGCCGTCGCGCACCAGGCGCTGGCAGGCCTCGCGCAGCGAGGAGCGGGAGATGCCCATCTGGCGGGAGACCTGCACCTCGGGCACCGCATCGCCCGGACGGAGGTCGCCGTAGTAGATGGCGTTGCGCAGCTCGAGCTCGGCCTGATCGATGATCGAGGGCCGGCGCAGAGGCTGCATCATCGGCAGCTGCACACCTTCATGGCGAGTCGTCATCGCCGTCCTCCTTGCTCCTGTGCGCTCGTGCGCGGCGCACATCGCGCCGCGACATCCTAGAACGGTGCGGGCGGTGCGACGTAGCTCGTACGCCCCGTCCGTGATCCTCGCAGCTCGCTCGTCCTGCAGTCCCTGGCATCACGATCCCATGGCGCGGGGTCACGACCGGATCACGAAACGTCTCCGTCCCGATCGTAGGGCTCGACTCCCCGATAACGTGGACGGTAATCCGATATCCAGACGTCCGATTGTCCGACAACCGCGAGGGTCGTCGTGCATCGAGAGCACGTGAGAGGGAGCACCCCATGCACAATCGCCGAACCTTCGTCCGCGGGAGCGGTCTCGTCCTGTCGGCTGCGGCGCTGGGCGGTCTGGCCGCTTGCAGCCGAACCAGTCAGAACACCGGCGGCGGAGGCGGCGGAGCCAGCGACGGCGGCGGGGGCGATCTCCTCTCCCAGCTCCAGGACAAGGGCACCATCACGGTGGGGTTCGCCGGCGAGGCGCCCTACAGCTTCGAGGACGGTGGCGAGCTCCAGGGTGCGTCCGTCGCCATGCACCGCGAGATCTTCGGTGAGCTGGGCATCGACACCGTCGAGGGCAAGCTCGTCGACTGGAACTCGCTGATCCCGGGCCTGAACAGCAACCAGTTCGACGCGGTCAGCGCCGGGATGTCGATCCTTCCGGAGCGCTGCGCCGAGGCCGCCTTCAGCCACCCCGAGTTCCAGTACACGACCGCGCTGATGGTCCCCGAGGGCAACCCCGAGGGACTGGAGAACATGCAGTCCTTCGTCGACTCCGGCCTGACCGTCGCCACCATGTCCGGCGCGGTCGAGTCCACCTACGCCGCGGATCTCGAACTGGACAGCATCGAGGTCGGCGGCCCGCAGGACGGCGTGGACGCGCTGAAGGCCGGCAACGCCGCCGCCTTCGCGCTCACCGCCATCTCGCTGAACTGGCTGGCGGACAACACCGTCGACGGCGTCGAGGTGACCGAGAGCTTCGTCGCGAACATCAACGACGTCAAGCAGTTCGGTGCCGGCGGCACCGTGTTCCGCAAGGACGACACCTCCCTGCTGGATGCCTACAACGAGAAGCTCGACGAGATCATCGCCGATCCGGAGCGCTACCTCTCGATCGTCGGCGACTTCGGCTTCACCGAGGAGGAGCTGCCGCCCGAGGACATGACGACCGAGATCCTGTGCGCGGACGATCTGTCGTCCCTGCAGTGATCCTCGGCCACAGCGATGAGCTCGACCCGGCGCGTCCCTCGGCGGGGCGCGCCGGCTCCGTGCTCGCCCAGGAGGTGAGCAGCCGATGGATGGTGTGATCGGCTTCGTCCAGGACCTCGGACCGAACATCCAGCTGCTGCTGGAGCGGATGCCGGCGATCCTCGACGGTTTCCTCGTCACCGTGCTGGCGACCGTGCTCGGCGCCCTGGTCGCGCTGCTGATCGCCTTCGTCTTCGGGATCGCCCAGGTCGCCAAGCTCGCCCCGGTTCGGATCCTCGCGCGCATCTTCGTGGAGTTCTTCCGCGGCACCTCGCTCGTGGTGCAGCTGTTCTGGTTGTCCTTCGTGCTCCCGCAGCTGCCCTACCCCTTCGGGTTCCAGCTGACACCGCTGGCCATCGGCGTCATCGCGCTGGGCCTGAACTACGGGGCCTATGCCGCCGAGGTCGTGCGCGGGTCCATCGGCTCCGTGCCCACGGGCCAGTACGAGGCGATCAGCGCCCTCAGCCTGAGCCCGATGCGCGGGATGTTCCGGATCGTGATCCCCCAGGCCTGGGCCCTGATGCTTCCGTCGCTGTCGAATCTGTGGATCCAGCTCCTCAAGGGCAGCGCCATCGTCTCCACGGTGCTGCTGTACGACCTCTTCTTCCAGGTCGAACAGCTGCGTGACCGGACCGGCACCTGGTTCGCGTACCTCTTCGCGCTGCTGGCCTACTTCCTCATCGCCTGGGTGATCGTGATCGTGATGAACGGGCTCGAGGTGCGCGCCAAGCACAGGATCGGCCGCGGCCCTGCTCTGTCCGAGTCCTGGCGCTCACTCTTCCAGGCGCCCGGCACCACTCCCGGAGGGGGGCGGTCGGCGCGCGTCGTCCGTGATCGCGCCGCCTTCCACGCCGGCACTCCGACAGGAGGTGGTCTGCCATGAACCCCTCCTGGTGGGAATGGGACCACGCCGTCGCGGTCCTCCCGGTGCTCCTGGACGGCTTCAAGATCACGCTGCTGGCCACGGTGCTCGGCACCCTGATCGCCCTGGTGCTCGGCCTGGTCGTCGCGTTGATCCGGCGCAGCGCGCCGCGCGTGCTCAGCGCTCCGGTCACGGGGGTCGTCGAGTTCATCCGCATGACCCCGCTGGTGATCCAGCTGGTCTTCGCGAACCTCGCGCTGTCGCCCTACATCGACAGCACCCTCGTCATCGGCATCTGGGTGCTGGGCATCCACTACACGACCTACATGGCGGAGGTGTACCGCGCCGGGATCGACTCGGTGCCGAAGGGGCAGTGGGAGGCCGCCACGGCGCTGTCGCTGCCCCGGGCACGCACCTGGCGCTCGGTGGTCGTCCCGCAGGCGATCCGCAACACCCTGCCCGCCCTGGGCAACTACGCGATCTCGATGTTCAAGGAGACTCCCTTCTTCGTGGTCATCTACATCCCGGAGATGGTGCGCAACGCCCAGACCTATGGCGGGGACACGTTCCGGTACACCGAGGCGATCACCCTCGCCGGCCTCATCTTCCTGGCCGGGAGCTACCCGACCTCCGTCCTGATCCGACGACTGGAGAAGAAACTTGCCTGAGAACACTCAGCATCCCGGCAGCCCCGGGACGGCGCACATCGAATTCCGCGACGTGATCAAGAGGTTCGGGTCCAACACCGTGCTGGACGACCTCAACTTCACCGTCGCGCAGGGGGAGCGCGTCACCCTGATCGGCCCCTCGGGATCGGGCAAGACCACGATCCTGCGCCTGGTGATGACCCTTGAGGAGCTCACCGGCGGGTACATCCACGTCGGCGGCATCCCGCTGCAGTACAAGGAGTCCGGTGGCAAGCGGGTGCGGGTCCCGGACAAGGAGCGCCGGCGCACCACCCAGCAGATCGGGATGGTGTTCCAGCACTTCAACCTGTTCCCCAACATGACCGTGCGGGAGAACATCGTCGAGGCCCCGATCCACGTGATGGGCCTCGGCAAGGAGGAGGCCTCCAGCAAGGCCGAGGGCCTGCTGGAGAAGGTGGGGCTCTCGGACAAGAAGGACGCCCGCCCTTCGCAGCTCTCCGGCGGGCAGCAGCAGCGCGTCGCGATCGCCCGCGCGCTGGCCATGGACCCCGAGGTGCTGTTGCTGGACGAGGTCACCTCCGCCCTGGACCCGGAGCTGGTGGGGGACGTGCTCGGGGTGCTCAAGGACATCGCCGCCGAGACCGACATCTCCATGCTGATCGTGACCCACGAGATGCAGTTCGCCCGCGACGTCTCCGACCGCGTGATGATGTTCGACCAGGGTTCCGTCGTCGAGGAGGGACGGCCCGACAAGATCTTCAGCGAACCGGAGCACCAGCGCACGCAGGACTTCCTGCGGGCCGTGCTCTGATCCGCGAGGCCCCCGGGTCCGCCCGGCGGAGACCGTCTCCGTCGGCCCCGGGGCCGGGACCGGTCCGTCCGCGGACCGTCCTACCGGATGCCGTGACGGCACGTCGCGGTAGTGTGTGCCCGTTCGTTCCGCGCCGAAGCGGTCGCCCCAGCTGTCGGCGGCCGCTGTGTGGCGCCGCCGACCTCAGGAGGCCCCGTGCCAGAATCCGACGCCATTGCCGTCCCGACCTTGACGAGCGAGTTCCCCGTCGTCGGCGATGATCCCCACATCGATGCGCCCCTGCGCGCGACCGTCCGTCGACTCTCGACGCTGCTGGGGCGCACCCTCTCCGACCAGCACGGCCAGGAGCTGCTCGAGCTCGTCGAGCAGGTGCGCACGCTGACCAAGGACGCGAAGTCCTCGGAGTCCGAGGGCGGGGCGCGCGATGTCCAGGACCGCCTGGCCGAACTGCCGATCGAGCAGGCCACCGAGCTGACCCGGGCCTTCGCCCAGTACTTCCTGCTGGCCAACGCCGCAGAGCAGGTGTACCGGGTGCGGGCGCTGAACGATCGCCCGGCCTCGGAGTCATGGGTGCCGCGCACCGTCGCGGACGTCCACGAGGAGGTCGGCGCCACGGGCCTGCAGGAGGCCGTCGACTCCCTCGACGTGCGCCTGATCTTCACCGCCCACCCCACCGAGGCGTCCCGCCGGGCGGTGCTGACCAAGCTCCGCAAGATCTCCGACATCCTGGAGACGGACACGGAGGAGGGCACCGCCGAGCGGCGCCGCCAGGACCATGCCCTCTCCGAGCTCATCGAGTCGCTGTGGCAGACCGACGAGCTGCGCCGCCAGCGCCCCACTCCGCAGGACGAGGCGCGCAATGTCCTGTACTACCTGCGCCAGCTGTACCGCCAGACCATGCCGGACTTCCTCGACGACCTGCGTGAGGAGCTGCGCGCCCACGGCGCGGACCTGACCGAGCGCCAGGTGCCGCTGCGCTTCGGCTCCTGGATCGGTGGCGACCGCGACGGCAACCCCTTCGTCACCGCGGAGGTCACCCGCGAGGTGCTGCAGCTCCAGGCGGAGACCGCCGTGGACCTCGCGATCGACGTGATCTCCGAGCTCATCGCGGACCTGTCGATCTCCAGTGCGCTGACTGGCGACGACGAGGAGCTGCGCGCGAGCGTGGCCGCCGACCTCGAGTTCGAGTCCGAGATCGACGAGGTCCAGCAGGCGATGTACGAGCAGGAGCCCTATCGGCTCAAGCTCGGCACCATGCGCGCGAAGCTCAAGGCGACCCGGGAGCGGATCCTCACCGGGGAGCCGCACGTGCACGGCAAGGACTACCGCGACAGCGATGAGCTGCAGGAGGACTTCTCGGTGCTGCGCGCGGCGCTGTCCCGCCACGGCGGCAAGCGCGCGGCCGACGGGGCGATCGCGATCGCCCAGCAGGTCCTGGCCGGTTCCGGGCTGAACCTGGCGATCCTCGACGTGCGCGAGCATTCCGAGAAGCACCACGAGGTGCTCTCACGGCTGTTCGACCGTGTCGGAGAACTGGACCGTCCTTACGCGGAGCTCACTCGTGCCGAGCGCACCACGGTGCTGGGGGCCGAGCTCGCCAGTCGCCGTCCGCTGGTCGGCTCGGCGCTGAGCGAGGACGAGGCGATCCTCGACGACGCCACCCGCACCACCTACAGGGTGTTCGACGAGATCCGCGACGCCCACCGCCAGTACGGCACGTCCGCGATCGAGACCTACATTGTCTCGATGACCCACGGGGCCGACGACATCCTCGCGGTCGCCCTGCTGGCCCGCGAGGCCGGGCTGGTGACTCTGCCCGGCGGCGAGGAGAACCGCGCCGACATTAGCTTCGCCCCGCTGCTGGAGGAGGTCGCCGAGCTGCGTCACGCCGGGGAGATCCTCGATGAGCTGCTGAGCGACTCCTCCTACCGCGAGATCGTCCGGCTGCGCGGAGACCTCCAGGAGGTCATGCTGGGCTACTCCGACGGCAACAAGGACGCCGGCGTGATGACCAGCCAGTGGGAGATCCACCAGGCCCAGCGGCGTCTGCGCGACGTCGCGGCCCGCCACGGGGTCACGCTGCGCCTGTTCCACGGTCGCGGCGGCTCCGTCGGCCGCGGAGGCGGCCCCACCTACGATGCGATCCTGGCCCAGCCGTACGGCGTGCTCGAGGGCGAGATCAAGTTCACCGAGCAGGGCGAGGTCATCTCCGACAAGTACACCCTGCCCACCCTCGCCCGGGAGAACCTGGACCTGTCGCTGGCCGCGGTGCTCGAGGGCTCGGCCCTGCACACCTCGCCGCGCTCCACGCCCGAGCAGCTGGAGCGCTGGGGCGAGGTCATGCAGACCGTCTCCGACGCCTCCTTCACCCGGTACCGCACGCTGGTCGACGATCCGGACCTGCCCGAGTACTTCGTGACCTCCACCCCGGTGGAGCAGCTCGGGGACCTGAACATCGGCTCACGCCCGTCCAAGCGCACCACCTCGGACAAGGGCCTCGACGGGCTGCGGGCGATCCCGTGGGTGTTCGGCTGGACCCAGTCGCGGCAGATCGTGCCGGGCTGGTTCGGTGCCGGTTCCGGGCTCAAGGCGGCCCGGGAGGCGGGGCTCGAGCCGGACCTGCACGAGATGCTGCGCAGCTGGCACTTCTTCCGCACCGTGATCAGCAACGTCGAGATGACGCTGGCGAAGACGGACATGCAGATCGCCGCGCACTACGTCCACTCGCTGGTGCCGGAGCGGCTGTGGCCGCTGTTCGACCGCATCAAGGCGGAGTACGAGCTGTCGGTCGCGGAGATCGAGCGCCTCACCGGGGTGCTGGAGCTGCTGGACAACCAGCCGGTCCTGAAGCGGACCCTCGCCGTGCGCGACCGCTACCTGGATCCGATCTCCTACATGCAGGTCGCGATGCTGCAGCGTGCCCGGGCCGCCACGGCCCGCGGCGAGGAACTCTCGCCGGAGCTGCAGCGTGCGCTGCTGACCACGATCAACGGTGTGGCGGCCGGCCTGAAGAACACCGGCTGAGCCGACTCCCGGGTCTCGAGCCCGACGCCCCGAGGTCGATGCACCGAGATCGACCTGAGGAACACTTTGCGCGCTGAAAGTGTTCCCCAGGTCGATCTCGGTGTGTGTGGGCCGGTGTGTGGGGGCCCGGTGCGTTGGGCCCGGATCGGTGCTGCTCCTCCTTCGGGAGCGGCCCTCAACGGGCGGTGCCGTCGATCGCGAACTCGTCGATGCGGACGAGCTCCTCGGCGGTGAAGCCGAGGTTCTCGACGGTGAGGACGTTCTGCTCGAGCTGGCGCACCGTGGACGCCCCGACCAGGGCGGTCGCGACCGCGGGGTGACGCAGGGTCCAGGCGAGGGCGAGCTGGGCGAGGCTCTGCCCGCGCTCATGGGCGATGTCGCTGAGGCCGCGCATGCGCTCCTGGTAGGTGGCATCGTGGACCTGCCGCGCGGTGAGGCTCCCTCCCGTGTTGCTGGCCCGTGACCCCGTGGGCACCCCCGAGGCGTACTTGTTCGTCAGCAGGCCCTGCTGCAGCGGGGAGAAGACGGCCAGCCCGAGGCCGAGGTCGTCCGCGACCCCCAGCAGTCCGTGCTCGACGTGTCGGTTGAACATCGAGTAGGAGGGCTGGTGGATCAGCAGCGGCGTGCCCAGATCGGCGAGGATCTCGGCGGCCTGCACGGTCCGTTCGGGCGAGTAGTTCGAGATCCCGGCGTACAGGGCCTTGCCGCTGCGCACGGCCTGGTCGAGCGCCCCCATCGTCTCCTCGAGCGGCGTGTCCGGGTCCTCGCGGTGGTGATAGAAGATGTCGACGTGTCCCAGCCCCAGGCGATGCAGCGACTGGTCCAGGGAGGTCAGCAGGTACTTCCGGGAGCCGCCGTCGCCGTACGGGCCGGGGCCCATGCGGTGTCCGGCCTTGGTGGAGATGACGAGCTGGTCGCGCAGATGGCGGAAGTCCTGTTCGAGGATCCGGCCGACGTGCGCCTCCGCGCTGCCCGGCGGCGGCCCGTAGTTGTTGGCGAGGTCGAAGTGGGTGATGCCGAGGTCGAAGGCGCGGCGGACGATGGCGCGCAGCGACTGCGGATCGCAGTCCTCGCCGAAGTTCTGCCACAGGCCCAGCGAGATCGGCGGCAGCAGCAGACCGGAGCGGCCCACCCGCCGGTAGGGGGTGCCCTCATAGCGGGAAAGGGACGGGAGGTAGGTGTCGACGCTCATGGCGACAGTTTAGTGGCGTACGCCACTCCTCGTCAGCGGGGCGCAGGTCAGCGTCGCAGCGACCGCTCCATGACGTCCATCCCGAGACCCGCCACCGCCAGACGATCGGGATCGCCGGGGAACGGGAGCGCGATGCCGGTGCGGACGAAGCCGTGCCGTTCGTACCAGGCGTGCAGTTCCGGGCGGGACTGGAGCACCTGGATCATGAGCACGTCGACCCCGTCCTCGGCCAGCAGCTCCGTCTGCGCGGTGAGCAGCTTCCTGCCGAGCCCGCGGGACTGGGCCGTGGGGTGGACGGCGAACAGGCCGAGCTCGGCCCGCACGAGGCCCTCGGCATCCGGTGCCTCCCGCCGCGTGTAGCAGCAGCCGACGACGCGGGCGACGGGTCCGGGGGCGCCGACGGTCTCGTCGAGCTCGGCGACCAGCAGGGTCACCGCTTCGTCGGCCAGCATGCCGCGGACCTCTTCGTCGTGCGTGCGCGCACCGGCCACGAGGTGGGCCTCCGTCGTCCAGCCGCCCTCGCCGCGGTAGGCCGCCTGCACCAGGTCAACGATCTCGGGGACGTCGGCGCTCCGGGCAGGGCGGACTCGGAGGTCGGTGCTCTGCGGGGTCGTCATGAGATCACTCCTGTGCGTTCCAGCTCGGCGAGCAGCCCGTGCCCGTCGGGCGCCGCCATGGCCCTCGGCGGAGCGTGGCTCCCGCGGTGCCCCTGGTCGAGGGGTCGCAGTGTGCCGTGGGCGAGCAGCTGCTCGGACTCGGTCAGCTGCCGGATGAGGATGGCCTCGACATGGTCCGGCAGTTCGGAGGCGAAGTCCGCGTAGATCGCCGGGTCGTGCTGGCCGTCGTCGCCGACCAGGACCCATCGCATCCCCGGGAAGTCCGCGACGAGCCGGCGCAGCGCCCGCTCCTTGTGCGCGCGTCCGGAGCGGAAGAACCCCGTGTTGGTGGGCCCCCAGTCGGTCAGCAGCAGGGCCCCATCGGGATAGCCGTTCTTGTACAGGAAGCGCTTGAGCACGGGGAACACGTTCCATGCGCCCGTGGACAGGTACATCACCGGCATCCCGGGGTGCTGGCGGGCCAGGCGCTGGTAGAGCATCGGCATGCCCGGCACGACCTGACGGGAGGACTGGTGGACCACGAAGGCGTTCCAGAAGGCCAGCAGCGGCCGGGGCAGCCAGGTCACCATCACGGTGTCGTCGATGTCGCTGACCAGTCCGACGGCCGCGTCGGAGGGGAAGACCGTGATATCGGCGGTGACCTCGTTGCCGGGGACGGTCCACAGCACGGCCTGGTGGTCGCCGGCGGGCAGGTCGATGTCGAGCTCGGCGTCGACGATGCCGCCGCGATCGGCACGCACGATGAACTCCTGGTCACCCAGGAGCACGTGCACCGTGCTGTACGGGGCCACCTGACCGGCGAAGTTCCGCCAGCCCCGCACCGCCATCGTGCGCATGTCGTGGACCGGCTGGTCGTGGAAGTCCGCTGGGGTGTCGGGCGAGGAGTGGAGGACCTTGGCCAGCACCCGCACCCGGGTCGAGGAGCCGTATCCGTGGAACGGCTGCAGCCGCAGCTCCCAGTGCATCCGGCGCAGCGCACGGCCGACGGTGGAGTTCTTGACGTCCTCGAGCCGGGCGGCCCAGTGGGGGCGCCCCTGATCCGACCGCGCCCCGACCGTGCGCAGCACGGTGCGGGGCGAGGGGACGCGGGCGCTGACGCGACGCGCGATCGACACCGGGCCTCAGAGGCCCCGGGACATCTTCAGCCAGGCACCGTCGGGGTCGTCCTCGATGACCTCCCAGCGCTCTCCGGTGTCGGTGAAGCCGAGACTCTCGTAGGCGGCGCGGGCGGCCGTGTTGGTGGGGCCGACGTAGAGCGTGACCGTGTCGGCACCGTCCTCCTTCGACCACTCGAGGACCGCTTCGGCCAGGCGCTGGCCGAGCCGGGCCTTGCGAGAGCTCGGCAGCACCCACATCGCCTGCAGCTCACGCTCGTTGGCGGGGGAGTCGGCCTCGTGGCGGACGGCGACGACGGCCACGGGCTGACCGGAGTCGATCGCGAGGAACCATGCCGCTTCGCGGACGCGCTTCTTCCAGACCTTCTCCTCGTAGGTCGACTCCTTCTCCCAGCTCTGGCCGAAGGCCTCGGGGTCGGTGCTGAGAGAGCGGAGACGGATCTCGCGCACGAGCGACCAGTCGTCGTCCTGGGCACGGATGATTTCGGCCATGGCTGTCCTCCTGAGCCGTCGTTGCGTGGTCACGGGCGATCATGCCCTGGCGAACACGACCTGGCGAATGTGCGTGCGCGGGCACGCGGCCTCGCATGCGCTGACACCAGCATTGTAGAGGGCATGGCGGTTCCATGCTCGCCGCGCCGGCATCGTTGACACAATGGGCACATGTCCTCCCTGCGCCTCCTGACCGTCTGCACCGGCAACGTGTGCCGTTCCCCGGCCGCCGCCGTGATGCTGCGGGAGGCGGTGCGCGGCGCCGGGCTGGGGGAGAGGGTCGAAGTGGGCTCGGCCGGCACCAGCTGGGAGGCCGAGGGGATGCCCATGGATGAGCGCACCGAGCTGTCCCTGGTGCGGGCCGGGTACGTGCGGCCGTTCGAGCACACTGCTCGCACGATCCACCTCACCGAGCTGCTCGCCTGGGACCTGGTGCTGCCGATGACCGTCGAGCAGGCCCAGGGGCTCCGGCGGATGGCGGATCAGGCGCCCGACGGGAAGATCGCCCCGGAGATCATCATGTGGCGACGCTTCGATCCGGAGACGCCCGGGGACCTGCCCGAGACGGAGATCGCGGTCGATGACCCGTGGTACGAGGGCCAATCGGCGTTCGATCGCACCGTCGTGCAGATGCAACGGAGCCTCCCGGCGCTTCTCGTGCACGTGCAGGAGATGCTCAGCGCTCGATAGGGAGAGCGTCTGCCCGGCGGGTCAGCTGCCGTTCTTCGAGGAGCCCTGCCCGGCGGCGCGCCGACTGTGCCAGGTGGCGCCGACGAAGCCCGCAGTCGTCAGGAACCCGATGCCGAGAGCGATCACGAGCACCTTCTGCACCCGCCCGAAGGCGGAGTCCGAGTCCTGCGAGGAGATCGTGCTGAGCAGCTTGACGATCGGGCCGCCCTGCTGCTGGGCCGCGACCGGCTGGGGCGCCATGGCGGGCGGATCGTCATCGCTGTCCACGGGGGCAGCAGCCTCCGTCTCGGAGGACTCGGTCTGCGAGGTCCCGCTGTCCGTCTCGCGCTGGGTGTCCTCGGTCGCCGTCTCGCGCGGGGTGTCGGAGGTGTCCTCGGTGGTGGACGGCGCCGACTTCTCCGGGGAGGTGGTCTTCAGCCGGCGCGGAGCGGGTTCCCCGACGCTCTCGGGGGAGCTGGTCTCCTGCTCGACCTGCGCGGACTGCTCGGAGTCGGACGTGGGGTCCTTCTCCTCATCGGAGGTGGGCTCCTCCGTCGGGGTCTCCGACTCCTCGGTCGGGGTCTCCGACTCCTCGGTCGGGGTCTCCGGGGTCGTGGAGTCCGAGGGATCCTCGGAGGGGGTCTCCGACGGGGACTCCGTCGGGGACTCGGTGGGAGTCTCTGTCGGGTCGTCAGTCGGGGTCTCCGTCCCCGACTGGGACTCGGTGGGGGTTTCGGAGCCAGTCGGGGTTTCGGTGCCTTCGTCGGAGGGAGGGGGATCCTCCGATGGCGGAGTTTCCGATGTGGACTGGGACGTCGAGCCGCTCGGTGCCGAATCGCTCGAGGATGCGCTGCCTCCGCCGCCGGTTCCCGTGTCGCTGCTGGCCCCATCACCGGGATCCGTGTGGTCCTCGCTTGCGGCGCACTCCGCGCCGGAGATGGTCCGCAGGAGTCCGGTGACGCCGTGGCAGTTCGAGTCGGCGCCCTGGGACGGCTCGACCGGGGTCTGGTCGGACTCTTCGCCGGAGCTCTCCCCGTCGTTCCCGGAGCCGGAGTCGTCCTCGGCGGGGACCTCGGGTGCCACGGGGCTGGTGCTCTCGGTGCCGCCCTCGCCGGTCGCGGGATCCGTGGTCCCGCCCGTGCTTCCCTCGTCGGGGTTCGCGGCATCGGACTCCTCGGCGGAGTCCTCCGATGTCTCGGTGTCCTGGTTCTCGGAGCCGTCTGTCTGCGACCCGTCGTCCTGCGTCTCGTCCGTCTGCGCGTCCTCCGTCGACGGGGACTGCTCCGTCTGCTGCGTGGGCCCCCCTGCCGTCTCTGCGGCAGTGGTGGGGGATTCCTCCGGGGCCGAGAGGGCCGGCGCGATGGTCAGAGGGAGCGCGACAGCGACGGCTGCGGAATAGGCGCACAGGCGTGAACGCAGGCGCATAGGCGCGGTCCCCCCTTTCCTTGGAGCATGCCGGTCGGCAGCTGTCGGTGTCATCTCTGGTGGGTCCGGCGGAGCATATTACCCTACCGATCCTTTACCTTCTGCTGTCATCGTCCAGGCGCACGGGGGAGGTACGCAAGGGGGGTGTGGACGGCGCCACGTGGGGGTGACATACGAGATGTTGGAGCAGATTTGGTGATTCCTTGACTGTCGACCTGGTCAAACGGTTCTCCGCGTGCACTGCGCCCTCCCCTCGGACCCTCTGGGATCGCGATGTGGAGGAAGGACGAACATCTGTCGCGACACGGTGACACGCCGGGAATGCTCCCGGCGAGGGACTTCTCAGCCGGCGAGAGCGCCGTCCACGAGCGTCTTGGCCGCGTCCTGGACCTGTTCGAGGTGCTCCTCGCCGCGGAAGGACTCGGCGTAGATCTTGTAGACGTCCTCCGTGCCCGAGGGGCGGGCGGCGAACCAGGCCGATTCCGTGGAGACCTTCAACCCACCGATCGCGCCGCCCGAGGGCGCCTCGGTGATCGCCGAGAGGATCGGCTCGCCCGCCAGCTCGGTCGCGGTGACCTGATCGGGGCTGAGGGCCTTGAGCTTCGCCTTCTGCTCACGGTCCGCAGGTGCATCCAGCCGCGCGTAGGCGCTGGAGCCGAACTCCTCGACCAGCTCCGCATGCAGGGCGCTGGGGGAGCGGCCAGTGACCGCGAGCATCTCCGAGGCGAGCAGGGCGAGGATGATGCCGTCCTTGTCCGTCGTCCAGACCGAGCCGTCGTGGCGCAGGAACGAGGCCCCGGCGCTCTCCTCGCCGCCGAAGCCCACGGAGGCGTCGATCAGGCCCGGCACGAACCATTTGAAGCCCACGGGCACCTCGAACAGGTCCCGGCCGAGGGAGCCGACGACCCGGTCGATGAGGCTCGAGGAGACGACTGTCTTGCCGACCTTCGCTCCGGCCGGCCACTCCGGGCGGTGCGCGAACAGGTACTGGATGGCGGTGGCGAGGTAGTGGTTGGGGTTCATCAGCCCGCCGTCCGGGGTGACGATGCCGTGCCGGTCCGCGTCCGCGTCGTTGCCGGTCGCGACATCGAACTCGGCGCGCTTCTCGAGCAGGGAGGCCATCGCCCACGGGCTCGAGCAGTCCATGCGGATCTTCCCGTCGCGATCCAGGGTCATGAACGACCACTGCGGATCCACCTCGGGATTGACCACCGTGAGGTCGAGGTCGTGCATCTCGCCGATCTCGGCCCAGTAGTCCACGGCCGCCCCGCCCAGGGGGTCGGCGCCGATCCGGACGCCCGCGCGCCGGATCGCCTCGAGATCCACCACGTTGCCCAGGTCCTGGACGTAGGTGTGCAGGAAGTCGTAGCGGCCCGCGTCCTGCAGCGCCTTCTGACGGCCGTGGCGTTGCACGCCGCGCAGTCCGGAGGCCAGCAGCTCGTTGGCGCGGTCGGCGATCCAGGTGGTGGCGTCCGAGTCGGCGGGGCCGCCGTGCGGCGGGTTGTACTTGAAACCGCCGTCGCGCGGCGGGTTGTGGCTCGGGGTGACCACGATGCCGTCGGCCCGCGAGGAGTCGTTCGCGGCCCTGCCGCGGTTGTGCACGAGGATCGCGTGGGAGATCGCCGGGGTGGGGGTGTACCCGTCCAGCGCATCGACCTGGACCGCGACGTCGTTGCCGACCAGCACCTCCAGCGCGGTGTCGAAGGCAGGACGGGAGAGCGCGTGGGTGTCCCGGCCGATGAACAGCGGACCGCGGATCCCCTGACCGGCGCGGTACTCGACGATCGCCTGGGTGGTCGCGGCGATGTGGTCCTCGGTGAACGCGGTGTCCAGCGAGGAGCCCCGATGCCCGGACGTGCCGAAGGTGACCGCCTGATCAGGGTCGGCCGGATCCGGATGGAGATCGTAGTAGGCGTCGAGGAGGGCGTCGACGTCGACGAGATCCTCCGGAAGGGCCTGCTGGCCTGCGCGGGGGTGCATGGTCATCACTCCATCCTCGGGGGCGGTAGTGCGGCCACTCTAGGTCAGCGCAGGCCCCTGCGAGGGGGCGGCGCCCGCAGCTGAGACGGCGCCGGTCAGGCCCGTCGGCTGCGCACCAGCAGGAGGATGCCGACGACGGTGAGCACCAGGCCGACGAGCCCCGACACGATGCCGATGACCGGACCGATGAGCATGGGCGCGGCGACGCCGAGCAGGCTGTAGGGGCCCAGGAACGCCGGGGCGTCGGTGCCGCTGCAGGAGATCGTCACCGTGGTGTCCTCGAGGGCAGCCACGCCCAGCACCTGGTCGTACTGCGTGCCGTCGCCGAAGGTGACCGAGCCGGAGGTCGGCACCTCGGTGACCGCCCCGGAGCTGCTGCCCTCGGCCGTGCACTGCGCCTCGGCGGCGTCCTCGGAGGGCACGTACAGGATCAGCATCTCGTTGGCGTTCATCTCGCGCTCCCCGGTGCCGCCTTCGATCACGGTGGGACCGGAGGAGGCGTCGTCGACCAGGGACCCGAAGGCCCAGACCAGGCCGCCGACGGTGGCGACGGGGGCGATGATCAGCAGCAGGGCGAGCCCGATCAGCAACGGCCACAGCCCGCGGCGCCGACGCGGCGCGGCGACGGGCGGCTGCGGCGGGAGCGGACCGGAGGCGGGGGCGAAGGCGTACGGGCCCGCCGGGTCCGTGGAGGCGTAGGCGTCCTGGGCGAACGGGCCCCCGGTGTCTCCCGGGCCACCGGGTGCTCCCTGCGCACCGGGGCCTCCCGGGGCGCCGAATTCTCCCTGCGCACCAGGTGCTCCCTGCGCACCGGACGGGGAGGCCGACGGGTCGCCCGTCTGCGGCGTCGTCGGACCGGGACGCCCGTAGGTCGGGCGCTTCCTCGGGGCAGGCGTCGTGGACTCGCCGTCGGACATCAGCACTCCATTCGCGGTCGGGCCGACCCAGGATAGCCGCCGGGGCAGGGAGGAGCCCGAGCGTCGGGGAGCGACCGCGGCCGCGCGGCTCACCCCAGCTCGAGCATCACGCCGGCCAGGGCCGCTCCGAGGACGGCTGTCACGATCGGCGTCGCCAGCCAGGTCACCACCATCGTGCGGGCCACCGCCCAGCGCACGTGGCGCGGACCCAGGGCGACGCCGGCACCGACCACGCTCGAGGCGAGGCCGTGCGAGGTGGACACCGGGGAGTCGAGACCGAAGATCGCCACCGACATCGACATCACCGCCGAGGTCTCCGCGGCCAGGCCCTGGGCGGCGGAGAGGTCGGTCAGCCGGCGGCCGATGGTGCGGATGATCCGGTGCCCGCCCATCAGGGTGCCCGCCGCGACAGCGAGGGCCACCGCCGTCATCATCGCCAGCGAGGAGCCGACCGACAGGCCCGAGGCCGAGGTCGCCACCACGATCACGGCCAGCGGGAGCCGCGCATCGTTGAGACCGTGCCCGGTGGCGACCGCACCGGCGGAGACGGTCTGGGCGAAACGGATGTGGGCCACGCCCAGACGCTCGCTGCGCGCCAGGGCGAGAATGCCCTGCATCACCGAATAGGCCAGGACCACGGCGATCAGCGGGCCGACGATCGAGGCGATCAGGATCGCCACCAGGTGGGTCCAGGCGGCCGCCGCACCGATAGCCAGCGAGGCGCCGAGCGCGGCCCCGAAGAAGGCGTGCCAGGTGGACGAGGGCATTCCCAGCCACCAGGTCAGCACCTCCCAGGCCAGCGTGGCCAGCAGGATCGCGACCAGGCCCACGCCGAGCACGTCCGGGGCGCCGGAGGTGGTCTCCACGAGATGACCCAGCCCCAGCAGCCGCAGCGCCCACTCGGCGGTGACGCTCAGCAGCAGCATGCCCAGCAGCGCACCGAGCAGATTGAGGATCGCGGCCATCCCCAGGGCGGTCGACTCCCGCAGGGAACGGGTGGTGATCGCGGTGGAGACCGCGTTGGAGGCGTCGTGGAAGCCGTTGTAGAACGCCATCGCCAGCGCCAGCACGACGACCAGGACGAGTAAGGCCGGCGTCACTCAGGCGTCCTTGACCCGCAGCAGATCCGCGAGACGGGCGATGTGCTCCTGCAGGGCGATGGTGCGGCCGATGGACTCCGTGATGTCATGCAGGGGCAGCAGCTCGGTGACGGCGCCGCCGCGGCCGTAGAGCTCGGCGAGGCTCTGGCGCACCAGCCGGTCGCCCTGGCGCTTGAGCTTGCGGATCTGCGGGTAGTACTCGCCCAGGTCCCGCACCCGGTGCAGGGTCCAGGTCGCCGCGACGGTCAGTTCCGCGGCGCGCTCGATCCCCTTGGCCGCCTCGAGCAGCGGCGTGGGCAGGGCGCCCACGCGGGAGAGGACCAGCAGCTCGGCCGTGTGCTCCATGGAGTCGACGGTGTCCGCGATGGTCAGCGCCAGGTCGTAGAGCAGCTCGGCCTCGTACGGCGTGATCAGGGACTGCGCGAGGCGCTGGGAGATGCGCCGGCACAGCTCCTCGGCGCGCGTGGACTCCTCGTGCAGCTTCGGGGCGATGCGCGTGCGCTCGCGGTAACCGTGGCCCAGCAGCTTGGAGTGGGTGTCGGTGGTCTGGACCAGCAGTTCGGCGAGCTCGCCGAACAGGTCGGTCATCGGACGCTCGACGCGACGGGGGAAGAGCTGCACCACCTCAGGTCCCCCTCCTCACGCCCGAGGGCGCCGTACCCGGTGCCGTCGTCCCCCGGGGGTGACCAGGGGGCGGCCTTCTCGTGATGCTTGGGGCGCCGGACCGGGATGCGCCTGTCGGCGCGAAGGCCGCTCGAAGCGGCAAATGTTGGAGCCCGGGGCAACCGCGGCCCGACGCCCGATCATCGTAGGGCACGGGGCGCGGACGGTTCCACCCGGGAGGGGACGTGACATGGGAAGTGCCACGTCGGGTGCGATGCTGGAATACAGCGGGCCCGAGGTCGGGGCCGAGATCGTCACAGGGGCCGACGACAGGGCAGGCCCCGGGACCGCGGTCCTCAGCCGAGCGTCCCGGCCTCCGCGTGCCGGCCGGCCGCGGCCAGCTCCTCGCCGGTGCTCAGCAGTCGCTCCGCCTGGCGGGTGCGGTCGTCCTCGCGGTCCTCGTCCGCGAGCTGGGCGGTGCCGTGGGCGACGATCGTGGCGACTGCTCCGGCCCGGGTCAGCGCGAGACCGAGATTGCCGGTGAAGGCGCCGCGCAGGATGTCGTCCATGGTGCGCTGGACCTGCCGGACGTCGGGCGGCTCCGCGAATCCGGAGAGGTAGCGCAGACCCGGGATGGTGCGCGAGCCGGCGCGATAGCGGTGCACGACGTCCTCCCCGTGGCGCTGGACCCAGGTGTGCAGCACGTACAGACGCCACAGCGCACCGGGCAGCGTGGTCGCGGGGGAGCCGGACCACAGAGCGGCGAGGTCCGAGAGCCCGTCGGCGGCCGCCAGGTGCAGCACCCGGTCGACCACCTCGGGATCGGAGCTGTGGAACACGCCGTCCAGGAGGGCCTGGGCCGAGTCGTGGGCCAGGTCCGTCGACGTCGACGGATCCGGTTCGCCGGGGATCGCCTCCGCGGTGGCGGGGAACAGCGGCGCCGGGCGACGAAAGCGAGGGGAGGATCCGGAGGAGGGCATGCAGACGACTCTACGCACCGCCCGGGACGGCGCGCATAGGCCGTGCGCACAGCTCCCGCATGGTCGGTTCCCTCATCGACCCCTCGCCGGGGCCGCATTAGCCTGGGGACATGACCATCCCTCGACAGATCGGACCCGAGACGGGACCGCGCACCGCCCTGCCCGACTATTCGCGCAGCACGGCGACGGTCGAGCGGATGGTCTCGGACCTCCGCGCTCCGGGACGACGCTCCGGTGCCCGGGGCGCCGGCGTGCGCACGCTCGTCCCCCGCGCCGCCACTCGGGACACCGTGGTGCGTGCCGTGGTCTCCGCTCTCGCGCTCGGCACCGCACTGGTGCTCGCGGTGGTCCTCGTGGCCCTCTGGCTCACCCTCGAGGACGGCCACGCCCCGGGCATCGGGCTGCTGCTGGTCATGTTCCCGCTGGGCGGGGCCATGATCCTGATCGGTCTGCTGGGACTCCGCTTCGGTCTGGCCGCGCTGGGCACCGCGAGGTCCCGGGTGGAGATCACCGAGGAGGGGCTGCACGTGGTCGGCGCCCTCCGCTCCCGGACCGTGCCCTGGCACCGGATCCTCGCCGTCGAGTCCCGGGCGGTCCATCCGGTGCACTGGCTGACTGCGGCGCTGCGACTGCACGGCGGCTCGCGGGTGGTGATGGCGGCCTTCGACCGCCACATCTGGACCTACTCGGAGCCGGCGGGCCAGGACATCCGCGCCCTGCGCACCGAGCTGCACCGCCGCCAGAAGGCGAGTGCCGCCCGGATCTAGACCCGGGAGACTCCGCTCCGCCACCGGGCGGGGCGGGCCCCGCAGCTCAGGAGGCGGAGGCCGAGGGGGCGCGGCTGGAGCCGTCCTCCCACAGCGCACCGACCGCCGCGGAGACGTCCTCGCGGGAGAGGTCGGAGACGCTGAGGATGCCGTCGCCATCCAGCGGAAGGTGCCCGAGCTTCCAGGCGCCGTCCTCCTCGACGTGGAACATCAGCGGCACCTCCTCGCCGTCGTCCTCGACGTCCCGGCGTCGCAGCGAGACGGTGCGGCCGCGCTGCTCCTCGAGGAAGGCGGTGATGACGTCGGTGACCGAGGCGGCGACGTGCGAGGGGTCCGGCAGCGCGGAGACCACGAAGGAGTCCAGCTCGTCCTGGGTGAGCATCAGGATCGCCTCGTTGGCCTTGATCACGAAGGCCATCCGCATCGCCTCGCCCTCGGCCAGGGCGATCCCGAGCCAGCGATCCGCGGCGGTCAGCGCGGTGGCGATGACCTGCCCCTCCTCACCGAGCAGCCACTGGCCGTCCTGCGAGCGCTCGACCTTGCCGCGGGCCCGCAGCCCCGAGGTGACCGCCGCGGTCACGAACTCCTGGGCGGCCTCCGGCGCACGGCGCAGCCCGATCTGCTCACGCGTGATCGCACCGTTGTCGGTGGGGCGCAGGGTCAGCATGAAGTCGATCTCGTACGCGGTGTAGATCGTGGCCTGCTCGTCGGTCGCGGCGTCGGCGGTCGTCTCGCTCATGGGCTCCCCTGATGCGGGTCGGAATCGTCCCGGGGCCGCGAGTCGCGGGCCGGGGGTCTGGGAAGCAGGATGTCAGATCGGGCGGGCCCGCTCCACCGGATCCCACTCAGCTGGTGCGCTCGCGCAGCCACTCCCGGATCCCCGCCATCACCGAGCGCGGCAGGGCGTGCCCGCTGTCGTGCAGCAGCACGTCCAGGCCCTGCTCGTCGGGCCAGTGCCGGCGGGCCGTGCGGATCAGCTCCAGGTTGTGCTCGCCGTCCCGGTCCCCGCCGCCGGAGACCAGGAAGGGACGCGGAGAGATCAGGGCGAGCAGCTCGTCCTGGTCGTGGTCGCGGGGGACGTCGCCGTCGAGGTACCAGGGGTCGCCCCAGGCCGGCTGATCGAATCCGAGGCCCGCCTCGTGCACGGCGGCGACCTCGATGCGCGGATCGAGGGCGGCGAGGTGCAGGGCGAGCTTGCCGCCCAGGGCATCTCCGAAGGCCGCCAGGCGGTCGCCCTCGGCGAGGGAGGAGCCCTCCAGTGCCGTGACGGCGAGCATGACGTCCGCGATGCTGCGTCCCAGCGGTGTCACGGACTGCTCGCGTCGGTGACGCGCGGCGGCGGGTCCATAGCGCTCGGCGGGGCCCCGGGCGGCGGCGAGGGCGGGATCCTCGGCCGCGACCTGCTCGAACCACCACGGCACGGCCAGGACCGCGTGCCCGACCTCGGCCAGCTGGAGGCCGTGCGCGCCGAGAGCGGGATCCTGGTCGCTCAGCGCGGTGCGCTCGGTCGGCTCGGCGAACAGGGCCGGGGTGTCGTAGGACGGGACCACCACCACGACACCCGTCGAGGGCACCGACGTCGGCCGGAAGAATTCGGCGACGAGTTCGGTGCCGTAGCTGGTCAGCAGCAGTTGGTGGATCTCGCCGCGTACCCCGGGATGCTCCGGCGCGCGACTCACCCCCGGCCGCCAGCTGCCGTCGGGATCGGGGATGGCCCCCAGGCGGTCCTGCCACCAGGGGCGGTCCGCCGGGAGAGTGGGCATCGACGTCGATGAGGTCTTGTGAAGGCTCGGCATATCCGAAGGGGGTGGCGGATGGGTCCGGGCCAGGGTATCGGGTCGGGGCGCTCCGACCGCGCAGATCCCGCCGACCGGCCGGGTCACGCGACGGTGCTCGGTCGGGGACGGATAAGCTCGAGACATGCCGGGCAAGGAGCACCAGGGGGCCGTGAGGATGGATGCCGTGCCGGAGCTCGGCGGGGACAGCGCCCGTGCGGTCTACCGGGACCTGCTGCGCTTCGGCCCCCGCTCGCGCAGCGCGCTGACCACCCGGCTGGGACTCTCGGCCCCGACGGTCACCCGAGTCACCCGCGACCTGCTCGACGCCGGCCGCCTGCACCAGCTCGGGGCCGTCGTGCGCGCCAAGGGCCGCCCCCACGAACCGCTGGACATCGAGGAGAACCTCGGGCCCCGGTTCATCGGGGTGAAGGTGACCGCCGACGACGTCCACGCCGTGGTCACCACCGTGCGCGGCAACGTCCTCGAGGAACTGGTGCTGCCGCTCGAGGACACCTCGCCCGCCTCTGTCGTCGACACCATCCTCGCGCCGGTCGAGGCGCTCGTCGAGGCGCATCCGCGTCTCGCGGGCGTCGGCGTGAGCCTCGGCGGTCCGGTCGCACAGCGGCGCGTCGTGCTCTCGTCCTATCTGCTCGGGTGGACCACGCAGTTCGACCTCGCCACCGCGCTCGAGGCCCGCCTCGACCTTCCCGTGGTGGTGGAGAACGACCTGGTCGCCATGGTCAACGGGCTGCACTGGTTCGGCATCGGCCGGTCCTACGGCTCCTTCGCCGTGCTCACCGTCGGCGCCGGGATCGGGGCCAGCACCGTGATCGACGGGCGACTGGTCGAGGGCCGCCACCATGTCGCGGGCCTCACCGGGCGTCAGAGCATCGGCCAACGGGCCGACGGCACGCCGCTGCCGCTGCGGGACGTGGCGAGCACCGATTCGATCGTGCGCCGTGCCCGCGCCACCTCGGCGCTCGCCGCCGACGAGGGCATCGAGGACCTCACCCGACGGGCAGCGGCAGGGGAGCGCGCGGCGCTCGAGGTGGCCGAGGAGCTCGCCCGTTCGCTCGCCGCCGCCGCTGCCGGCCTGGTCGCGATCGTGGACCCCGAGGCGATCGTGCTCGGCGGGGAGAACGTGGACCTGGTGCGTGCTGCCGGCCCCGTCTTCGAGCAGACCCTGCGCGGTGCCGTCGCCGCGGCCCAGCAGGACCTCGTGGTGCGGGTGCTCAGCGGCGACTTCGACGAATGGGCCCGGGGCGCAGCCGTCATCGCCATCCAGGAGTTCGTCGGGGTCGGCTCCTAGGACCCGACCCCGAGCCCGCGCTCCTCACTCGAACAGGGCATTGACCCGCTCGTTGTACGAGGCGAAGTCCGCCCCGTCGATCTGCCGCATCCAGCACTGGTCGAATGCAGGCTGCATGATCGGCATGATCGAGGCGGAGTTCTCCACCAGCGGGTACAGCCCGGTCTCCCCGTTGGCCACCCTCTCGGTGAACGGCGTGACGTCCAGGCCCTCCGCGGCGTACGCGTCGATCGCGGCCTGCGTGCCCACGTCGGTCGCAGGGAAGAACGGTGCGCGCTCGCCGATCATCTGCTGGGCCTCATCGGAGGCGAGGAAGGCGATCAGCCGCGCCGCCTCCTCCTTGCGCTCCGACTGGGCGGAGATCGAGTCGCCCAGACCGTTGAACATCGAGACCGGGTGCCCGACGGGGCCCGCGGGCAGCGGGGCGATGCCCAGGTCCATGCCCTCCATGTTGTCGAACGTCGTGATCATCCACGAGCCCGCCAGCGCCAGCGCCGCCTTCCCGGTCTGCAGCTGGGTCTGCGTCGGGCTGGAGTCCCCGAACATGCCGAAGGGAGGGAAGAAGCCCTTGTCGACCAGACCGAAGTACCAGTCCATGGTGGCGGCGAACCGCTCCTCGTCATAGGTGAAGTGCGTGCCCCAGGTCTCCGCATCGGTGAAGGTCCACCCGGTCGACAGCGCGAAGGGGGACCAACTGGTCTGTCCCGTGTAGTCGATGCCGGAGTCGGCGGCCATGCCGTAGCGGGCCACGTTCTTCGGGTCGAAGCCCTCCTGGTCGCCGCGCACCCCGTTCGCATCCAGGGTCAGGCGGGCCAGGATCTTCTCGAAACTGCCGCCGTCCTGCGGGTTCCAGTCCAGGCCCTCGAGGTCCTCGGGGGCCAGGCCCTCCTCCTCGAGCAGGGCCCGGTCGAACATCACCGCGATGGTGTCGTAGTCCTTGGGCAGGCCGTAGCGCTTGCCGTCCGGGCCGGTCCACAGCTCCTGCAGGCCCTCCTGGAAGCGCTCCGCCGGGATCTCGTCGAGCGCACCCAGACCGTCCAGCGGGGAGATCACCCCGAGGTCGAGGAACTCCGGGTAGCGCGCGAGGTGGTCGGCGAAGGCGTCCGGCCCGGCCTCCGCCACGAAGCTCGCCGTCAGCTTCGTCCAGTAGTCGTCGAAACCCAGCTGGGTGACCCGCACGAAGATGTCCGGGTTCTGTTCCATGAACAGATCGATGGCGGCGGAGTAGGCGGGCAGCTGGTTCGCGTCCCACATCCAGTACTCGATCGTGGTCGCGCCGGCCGGGGCGGCGGAGGTTCCGCACGAGCCCAGGGTCGCGGCCCCGGCGGCGCCGGCGGCCAGGGCCGCGGAACCCTGCAGCAGGCGACGTCGGGACAGTGCAGAGGCTCGTGCCGTGGACGGTGCGGTGGGTGCGTGTCGTCGGATGTGCATGGCTGACCTCACTTGATCCCGCTGAAGCCGATGGAGTTGACGATCTTCTTCGCGAACAGCGCGAAGAGGATCAGCATGGGGGCGGCCGCGACCAGGGTGGCGGCCATCAGGCCCGACCAGTCGGGGCCGGTGCCCGGGGACTGGGCGCGGAAGACGCCGAGCGCGACCGTGAGCACCCGCGACTGGTCGGTGTAGGAGACCATCAACGACCAGAAGTACTCGTTCCATGCGGTCATGTACGTCAGCAGCGCGAGCGTGGCCAGCGGGGCGCTGGACATCGGCAGGATCAGGGTGAAGAACACCCGCGACTTGCTCGCGCCATCGATCAGCGCCGCCTCCTCCACCTCCCGGGAGATGTTGTTGAAGAACTGGCGCAGGAAGAAGATCGCGAAGCTCGAGATGAACAGCGTCGGCAGCATGATGCCCAGCAGCGTGTCCACCAGTCCCAGGTTCTTGATCAGGATGAAGTTGGGCAGCAGCGTGAAGATCTGCGGGATCATCAGCGAGCCCAGGAAGATCATGAACACCGTCTCGCGCCCCCGCCAGCGCAGGCGCGAGAACGCGTAGGCGGCCATCGCGCAGGAGAAGGTCTGCACGACCGTGATGCAGGTCGCGACGATCACGGAGTTCAGCAGGTAGCGCCAGAAGTTGATGGAGGCGCCCGAGCCGCCCTGGGAGATCGCGGTCTCGACGTCCTGCAGACCGAAGACCCGCTCGAAGCCGCCGGTGTTCAACCCCACCGGCAGCAGGCTGCCGGGATCGGTGGCCAGGGCGTTGTTGCTGGACAGTGCCGTGCGCAGCATCCAGTAGAAGGGGAACAGGGTGATCAGCAGGAAGATCACCATCACGATCCAGGCCGCGATCTTCCCCCAGGGGACGGCGCGGCGCGGACGCCGGATCTCGGGCCGCTGCGTGGTGTCGGCGACGGGCTGCGTCGTGGTGGTCATGGTGCCCTCTCCCCTCAGTCCAGGTCCGACTTGCCGGCGTCGGTCATCCAGTACTGCGCGAACGTGATGACCATGAGGATCAGCAGCAGCGCGACCGACAGCGCCGAGGCGTAGCCGAACTGGTACTGCCCGAAGGCGTTCTCGTAGATGTACATCTGCAGCACCTTCGAGGCGTCGGCCGGGCCGCCCTGGGTGGTCACCGAGACCGTGTCGAACACCTGGAAGGAGCCGATGATCGTCATGATCAGCACCAGCGCCAGGATCGGACGCAGCAGCGGCAGGGTGATCCGACGGAACATCGCGATCTCCCCGGCCCCCTCGGTGCGGGCCGCCTCGTAGAGGAAGGCGGGGATGGACTGCAGTCCCGCGAACAGCAGCAGCGCCGTGTACCCCATGTGGCGCCACACGTTGACCAGCGCGACCGTCGGGATCACCCAGGTCTCGTTGGCCCAGAAGGCGATCGGGTCGAAACCGATCCACTGCAGGAAGATGTTGAACACGCCGAGCTGCGTGTCCAAGATCCACAGGAACACGATCGCGGCCACCACATTGGAGACCAGGTACGGGGCCAGCACCAGCGAGCGCAGGACGGTGGACTGGGTCAGACGCTGCATGAGCACCGCGATCACCAGGGCCACCACCGTCTGCACGCCGATGTTGATCAGGACGTACAGGACCGTCACCTTCAGCGAGGTCCAGAAGGTCGGGTCGGCCAGCAGCTTCTGGTAGTTGGCCAGGCCCACCCACTGGGGCGGGGTGAGCGTGGTGTACTCCGTGAAGGAGTAGTAGAGGCCGGTCAGCAGCGGCCACACCAGGAACACCAGGAGGCCGACCGAGGCGGGCGCGATGAACAGCAGCGCCAGCTTCGTGTCGTCCTTCCGTCGGCGTCGGGTCGGGGCCGACCGCGTCGACGTCGTCGCGGTGGACATGGCTACCTTCTTTCCATCGGACGGAGCCGGACCACCCGGCGCCGTGCGTGCGGGGCGCGGGAGATCAGGAGATTCCGACGCGGGTGATGTCGAACAGGAGGGCCTGCTCGGGATCGAGGAGGGGAGCGGCCAGACCGGAGCGGGTCAGGACCGTGCCGGGGACGAGGGCGCCGCCGTCGGCAGCGGCCTGTTCGGCCAACTGCATCCAGCGCGGCGGGACGAGACTGGAGGTACGGGCCCGCGACGGCAGCGGCAGGATGCGGTAGGTGGCCTCGGGGTCGAGGCCGGGGAAGCGGAGCCGATCGTGCTGGGAACGATCCGAACGGCCGACGGCGGCGAGCGTGAACAGGGCGCGCTCGCGCTGCGGGGAGACCACTCCGTGCAGCCACAGCGGGCTGTCGCCGCGGTCGGCCCGCACCAGGTCACCGGTGAACAACAGCTCGCGCCGGGCCCGGTAGAGCTCGATCCAGCGCTGCAGGGAGGCGAGCTCCTCCTCGCTCGCCTGCGTGAGGTCCCACTCGATGCCGAGGTGCCCGAACAGGGCCGTCGCGGCACGGAAATCGAGGGTGTGCAGGCGGCCGGTGGCGTGCGAGGCGCCGGAGGCGATGTGGCTGCCCATGAGCTCGAGCGGGATCAGCTGCGCGGTCCAGCGGTTCATCTGCTGGCGCTCCAGGGGATCGATGCAGTCCGAGACCCACACCCGGTCGGTGCGCTCGAGCACTCCGAGGTCGACGCGGGCGCCGCCCGAGGAGCAGGACTCGATTTCGAGCCCGGGATGGGCGGCCTTCAGCGCGTCCATCAGGGCGTAGGCGGCCAGGGTCTGGGCGTGGACTGCGGCGCGACCGGTGCCGCGGGTGGCGGCTTCGAGCAGGTCGCGGTTGTGATCCCACTTGAGGTAGCCGATCTCGTACTCCTCCAGCAGTGCGCTCATCTGGCCCAGCACGTGGGCGAACGCCTCCGGGATCGACAGGTTCAGCACCTGCTGGTGGCGGGAGGGCAACGGCATGCGGTCCGGGGACGGGGCCATGATCCATTCCGGGTGGGCGCGAGCCACGTCGGAGTCCTCGTTGACCATCTCGGGCTCGAACCACAGGCCGAACTCCATGCCGTGGCCGGTGACGTGGTCGACCAAGGGGCCCAGGCCGTCGGGCCAGACGTCGGCGGAGACCACCCAGTCGCCCAGCCCCGAGGTGTCGTCGCGCCGGGAGCCGAACCAGCCGTCGTCGAGCACGAACCGCTCCACGCCGAGAGCGGCTGCGCGGTCGGCGAGCTCGGTGAGCCGTGCGAGGTCGTGGTCGAAATAGACGGCCTCCCACACGTTCAAGGTCACCGGGCGCGCCGTGTCCACGTGGTGCGCGCGCGAACGCAGGTGGCGATGGAAGCGGGAGGCCACCGCGTCGAGCCCGTCACCGTAGGAGCCGTGGAGCCACGGGCCGACGTACTCCTCACCGGGATCCAGCACCAGCTCACCGGGAAGCAGCAGCTCGCCGCCGCCGAGCACGCGGGTGCCGGTGCTGATCTGCTCGGCGACGTGACGATGGTTGCCGGAGAACGCGGTGTGCACCGCCCACACCTCGCCGCGTCGGAATCCGAAGCCGGGCCGTCCGGCATGCAGCAGGTGCGCGGCGTCGGGCCCGGTGCGGCCACGGCGGTTCTCGCGCAGATGGGTGCCGACGGTGAACTGCCTGCGCTGCGGCGTGCGTTCCTTGCCCCAGCGGCCCGCGAAGTCGAGCAGCTCCTCGGCGTCCCCCGGCACCGGCACGGTCACGGTGAGCTCCTCGAGCGTGTACGCCGTGGTGGCGGTGTTGGTGAGGCTCGCGCGCTGGCGCAGCAGTCCGGTGGGGAGCAGCTCGACCTCGAGCACGACGGCGAGACCGAGTTCCGCGTCGGCGAGGTCGAAGCGCACCAGGGCGGCGCCGGTCTCCGTGTGCGCGGCGGTCAGCGGGTGACCGTCGAGCGTGATCTCGTGGGTGACCAGGCGCGGCGACCAGCCGGTGCCGTCGGGCCGTGAGCCGGTCAGGCCCTGCCGGCCGATCCAGCCGTCGGACTGCTGGGGGATGATCCCGACCCGCAGCGGGACGTCGACCGCGTTGTGGGGGACCGGCTCGATGCTCGCCGCGACGAGCGCGTCCAGGCCCGCCGCGCCGAGGGCGCCGAGCTCCGCGCCCCAGTGCACCAGGGCCGGGCAGCGGCCGTCGGTGACGTCGAGGACCGCCGAGACCCCGGAGGCGCTGAGGTGCAGGCGCTGGCTGGCTCCCGGTGCGGGGGCGGTCACGGCGATGCCGGCGGCGTCAGCGGTGCCGACGGTGTCGGCAGAGGGCCGGCGTGGGGACATCTATGACCTCCGGGGCGGGACGGACGGAGCGGGTGGTGCCGGCGCGCGGCGAAGGAGCGTGTGCCGGCGGCCACTCCGCCGCGTTTAACTGAAACTATGAAACTAAAGGGTTGCGCGGACGTCAAGGGGGTGTCGAGTCCCGGCGGGGGCCCGCCTCGCCCCCGCGCGGCCCGGCCCTGCCTCGGCCTCGCCCCACCCTCGCCTCGCCCCGATCCGGCCCTGCCTCGCACCTGACTCGAGGGCGCGGTCGCGTGCGTATCGCGGGCGCCGCACCGTGCATCCGGTCCGCGGCGCTACCCTGGCCCCCACCCTGATCAACACAGGAGAGCCAGGAGCGCCCGATGATCTTCACCCAATCCTCCAAACTGCGTGACGTCTGCTACGAGATCCGGGGACCCGTCCCCGCCGAAGCAGCGCGCATGGAGGCAGAGGGCCACCAGATCATCAAGCTGAACATCGGCAACCCGGCGCCGTTCGGCTTCGAGGCGCCTGACGAGATCCTCGTCGACATGATCCGGAACCTGCCCACCGCGCAGGGGTACTCCGACTCCAAGGGCATCCCGGCGGCCCGTCGCGCAGTCGCGCAGTACTACCAGACCCGGGACATGCCCGGCATCGACCTGGACGACGTCTACCTCGGCAACGGGGTCTCCGAGCTGATCCAGATGGTGTGCCAGGCGCTGGTCGACGACGGTGACGAAATGCTGGTCCCGCAGCCGGACTACCCGCTGTGGACGGCCTCGGTCTCCCTCGCCGGCGGTCGCGCCGTGCACTACCGCTGTGACGAGGAGTCCGAGTGGTGGCCCGACGTCACCGACATCGCCGACAGGATCACCGAGCGCACCAAGGCGATCGTGGTGATCAATCCCAACAATCCCACCGGCGCGGTCTACCCCGAGCACGTGCTGCGCGACATCGTCGAGGTCGCTCGCAAGCACGGCCTGATGATCCTGGCCGACGAGATCTACGACAAGATCCTCTACGACGATGCGGTCCACACCCCGATCGCTTCCCTCGCCCCCGATCTGCTGTCGATCACCTTCAACGGGCTGTCCAAGGCGTACCGGGTGGCGGGCTTCCGGGCCGGCTGGATGGCGCTGTACGGCCCGAAGGACGACGCCACCAGCTTCATCGAGGGCCTGGACGTGCTCTCGAACATGCGCCTGTGCCCGAACGTGCCGGCCCAGCACGTGGTCGCGACGGCGCTGGGCGGATACCAGTCCGTCCATGAGCTGCTGCTGCCCGGCGGGCGCCTGCGCGAGCAGCGCGACGTCGCCTACGAAGGGCTCAGTGCGATCGACGGCGTCAGCGTGGTCAAGGCGAAGGGGGCGCTGTACATGTTCCCGAAGCTCGATCGCGAGATGTACGCGATCGAGGACGACGAGCAGTTCGCCTATGACCTGCTGCGCTCCCAGAAGCTGCTGGTCACCCACGGCACCGGCTTCAATCTGGACACCCCGGACCACTTCCGCCTGGTCACGCTGCCCTCGGTCGAGTTGCTGGAGGACGCCGTGGACCGCATCGGCGACTACCTCGCCTCCATCCGACGCTGAGTGCGGAGGCCGCGGGCCGGGGCCGGGGCGCTCCGGCGCGGACGGGATGCCCTGCCCCTGTCGGGCGGCTCTCCGAGGCGCCACGCTGGCGGGCGCCACCCGTTCCCTCGATCCGGCGCACAGGTGATACGGATCGAGGGAATCGGCGCGCTGTCAGGACTGAGGTGAATTGGCGGGAAGCGTCGTGAGCGAGACCTCGGTACCTCTGTCCTCCACACGGGGCTCCCATCCACAGTGCAGGGGAGGAGGTTCACGGCGTCGAGCGCTGTTCCTAGCGTCGTCGTATGACCAGGAGACGACAGGGGCGACGGGCCGATGTGCCGCCACAGCGGGTGTTCACGCGAGCCGGCCTGCTCAGGATGGGCGTGAGCACGCGTCGTCTGTCCTCGCCAGAGTTCCGGAGGGTGCTGCCCGGCTGTTACACGGTGAGCGAGGATCTCGCCCCGCTCCGAGACGTTGCACGGGTCGCGCAGAGGCGAGTCGTCCCCCGGGGGCCTCATCAGCCACGTCACCGCGGCAGAGCTCCTGCGTCTGCCGCTGCCCGGACCGCTGACCTGGGGCGAGGGCGCGCCGGTCCATTGCAGCATCGGACCCGAGGCCAAGAGGGCCTCATCGCGTGGCCTCGTCGTCCACGTGCGCAGGAATCGTCGTTCGCTCCTCCATGACGGGATCAGGATCGAGCACCCGATCAGCGTGCTCCTCGATCTCGCCCCTCTGCTCGCCCATGACGAGCTCGTGGCCTGCGTCGACTCCTTGGGCTCCCGACTCCGCAGGGGTCATCGGCTGTCCGTGGACGCGGTGCGAACAGCCTGTCACGACGTGCACGCGCCCGGCGTCCGTGCGCTGAGAGCCGCGGTGCGTGAGGCGAGGAACTGGGTCGACTCCCCACGGGAGACCACCACTCGCCTGATGCTCGTGCGCCGAGGGTATCCGGAGCCCGAGACCAACCGTCCGATCTGCGATCCCGTCACCGGCACGCGGTACTGGATCGATCTCGCCTATGCGCACTGGAAGATCGCCATCGAATACGACGGCGAGCACCACTTCACCCTTGAGCAGAAGCGCAAGGATCATGGCAAGGACGAGCTGCTGCACCGTGAGGGATGGTCGGTGCTGCGAATGACCGTGGACGACCATCGGGACCCGCGAAACTTCTTCGCCCTCCTGGATGAGAGCATCCGGTCAGCGGACACCGCCGATCTCAAGAACTGAGGCCGGCAGCGGTCCCGCGACGCGCGATCCGGGAACGCCGGTTCCCTCGATCCGCACCATGAGTGAAGCGGATCGAGGGAATCGGCGGGTGCATCGCTGCGTGGGGCAGACGTCGGACGGTGTGAGGGCTGGGCGCCGTGCGGTGCGCAGGCCTCAGGAGTGGGAGGGCTCCGGCATGCCGGAGCGGGAGACGGAGACCATCTCCTCGCGCTCGACGACCTTGACGCGGGCACGGGGCTCGCCGTCGGCGTCCACCGCGGCGGCACCGAGGGCCTTCTCGTGCTCGTCCAGGGACATCCAACCGTCCCAGGTCGTGAACGGCACGCCCTTGTCCTCGAGCAGGCGCAGGATCGCGTCGCCGTCCCGCTCGGGCGCGGGAGTGAGCGTGCCGGCCTCGATGTCCTCGAGCAGCGAGGTGACCGTCTCGATCGCATCGGACTTGGTGGCGCCGATCAGCCCCACCGGTCCGCGCTTGATCCAGCCGTTGGCGTACATGCCGGGCACGACCGCGCCGTCGGGTCCCGTGACGCGACCGGCGGCGTTGTGGATCACGCCGCGCTCGGCGTCGTAAGGGATGCCGGGCAGCTCGGAGCCGTGGTAGCCGACGGCACGGTAGACCGCGCCCAATTCGTAGTCGACGAACTCGCCGGTGCCCTCGACGCGGCCCTCGTCGTCCAGGCGGGTGCGCTCGAAGCGCATCCCGGTGACCTTGCCGTCCTCGCCGAGCACCTCGACGGGCCGGTGCCAGAAGTGCATGTGCAGGCGGCGGTTGACGGGGCCGCCGTGCTTGTCCGTCGGCTCCTCGCCCGTCTCCTCGCGCTGCTGCTGCTCCTCGAGCCAACCGACGAAAGTCCGGGTGACCTGGTCGGTGCGCTTGTCCGCCGTGATGACCTCCCACTCGGCGTCGGTGATCTGCTCGACGTCTCGGGGGTCCATGACGACCTGCAGGCCGTGGGGGTGGGCGAGCTCGCGCGCCTCGAGCGGGGAGAACTTGGTCTGCGCGGGGCCGCGGCGGCCGAAGACGTGCACATCGGTGGTCTTCGCGGCCTGCAGGCCCTCGTGGACATTGGCGGGGATCTCGGTGCGCAGCAGCTCGTCGGCGCTCTTGGACAGCACCCGCGCCACGTCGAGGGCGACATTGCCGTTGCCGATCACGGCGACCTTCTCGGCGTCGAGCTCCCAGGTGCGGGGGTAGTCCGGGTTGCCGTCGTACCAGGCGACGAAGTCGGCTGCGCCGTGGGAGCCCTCCAGCTCGATGCCGGGGACGTCGAGGTCGGCGTCCTTGAGGGCTCCGGTGGCGAAGACGACCGCGTCGTAATGGGCGCGCAAATCCTCCGCCGTGAGATCGGTGCCGAACTCGACGTCACCGAGGAAACGGATGTCGCCGCGACCGAGGATGCGGTGCAGGGCCGTGATGATGCCCTTGATCCGCGGATGATCAGGGGCGACACCGTAGCGGATCAGCCCGAACGGCGTCGGCATGCGGTCGAACAGGTCGATCGAGACCTCGAGCTCCCCGTTCTTGACCTGCGGGGCGCGGAGCAGAGTCTCGGCGGCGTACACACCGGCGGGGCCGGAACCGATGACGGCCAGGCGGAAGGGCTGCTGGGAGAAGGACATCTCACCTCGGTCTCGTGGCGCGGAGGCGCCGGGTCGGGTGCGTCGTCGAGCACACGCTGATTTCCGCACCACTGTATACGCGAAATTCATCACCGGAACGGTCCGTGTGAGCCGGACTACCCGCTGCTGGCCGAATCAGCTCCGGCTGCAGGGCGAATGATCCGGTGACCAGCACGTCCGCCCTCTCGTTCATCTCTGTCGATGTGCGTCATACGTCGTCGCACGGATCTCGCGGGGCGCCGCGGCCCAGGATCCGGGGGTCGCGATGTGGCAGGTCATTCCGGGGTGGAGCCCCCGGTGGTCACCGGCACGACGCCGACAGCGACGTCCAGGGTGCTGGTCGCTCCGGGCGGGCCGACGACGATGCCCTTCAGCGGGGGGACGTCCGCGTAGTCGCGGCCCCAGGCGGTGGTCACGAAGCGCTGGTCGACGAAGGTGCGGTTGGTGGGGTCGATGTCCACCCATCCGGTGCCGGGCACCAGCACGCTGAGCCATGCGTGGGAGGCGGCCGAGCCGATCATCTCCCCGGCCGGGCGCGTGCCCAGCGCGCCCTCGGCCGACGGTGCCGTGCGCAGATACCCCGAGACGTACCGGGCGGCCAGCCCCGCGGCCCGTACGGCGGCCACGCCCACGTGCGAGAAGTCCTGGCACACGCCGTGACGGGCGGCGAGCACCTCCGCGAGGGTGGAGGTGACGGTGGTGGCGCCGGAGTCATAGGTGAAATCGCTGTGGATCAGGGCGGTGAGCTCGGCCAGGCATTCGCCGATCGGGCGCTCGGGCGTGAAGACCGCCGCGGAGAGCTCCCGGGCGGCGGCGAGGGCCGGGACCCGCGGGGAGAGATGGACGAAGTCGATGCCCTCGGCCGGCAGCAGCTGGCCCCAGTTCTCCGCGGTGCACTGCTCCCAGGGCCGTGACATCGCCTCGGCGGCGTAGCGGCGCACCGAGACGGTCACATGGGCGTGGGAGTGCACGTCGAGCCGGTCATGGACGTCGTCGACCAGAAGATATGTCGAGGAGTTCCCGTAGAAGTCGGTGTGCGCGGTCAGCCGGGCCGGGGAGGGGTCCACGACCACCTCGTGCGAGAGCACCCGCTGGTGCGGGGTGGCGCGGGGCTCGACGTGGGCGCGGCCGTAGTTGCGCGAGACCGGCTTCGCATAGCGATAGCTGGTCAGATGGTGGACCCGGTAGTCGACCGCCTCGGCGGCCGCCTCCTCCTCGAGGCGCAGGGGGACCACCGGAGCGGATGGTGCGCCCGACGCATCGGGGGCGGACTGCTCGTGCAGGGCGCGGGGTGCCGGCTGACCGGAGGGCGTCTCGGGGTGCTCCTGGGGATACTCAGACATCGCCGACCCCCCACAGCGAGGTGGACTCGGACGGTCGGAAGTAGCGGCTCTCGAGCGCGCTGGCGAGCTCGCGCAGCGTGGCGATCGCGGCGTCGGCCTCCTCGAGCAGAGCGGTGGGGGCGCCGTCGGAGGCATCGGCCCCGTCGGCCGGGCGCAGCAGCTCGCGCGGTTCCCAGGCGCCGATCCGTCCGCGCAGCGCCGTCAGCGGGGCGCGCAGCTCGGGGGAGGGGGTCACCTCCGGCAGCCGGTCGAGCGTCGAGTGCAGCCGGTCCAGCTGGAAGGCGATCGAGCGCGGCAGGGTGGCGTCGCTGAGCAGCAGCTCCAGCAGCAGCTCGGACTGCACCGCCGCGTGGTACGTGCGGCGGTAGGAGGCCCCGGACTCGGTGATCAGGGCGACCGCGCCGGCGATGCGGGCCTCGGCCGCGCGGCTGCGGCGCCGACCCAGGGTGGCTCGCAGCAGGGCCAACAGCCCCATGGTCCGCTCGAGCTTCCGCCCGATCTCGGTGAGGTCCCAGCCGAGATTGCGCGGCATGGAGTCGGCGACCGCGCCCGAGAGGGTGAGGCAGCCGTCGACGATGTCCGTCAGTCCCTGCTCGAGCGGCTGGGAGTCCTGACCGGCGAGCGTGTGGAAGCGACTTCGCATGCGCGCGATCACCGGCCAGACGTCGTCGGAGATGAGATCACGCAGGGTGCGGGTGGTGTGGGCGAGGGAGGCGTAGGACTGGGCGAGGGAGCCGGGGCGGCCGACATCGGTCAGCAGGCTCGTGATCTCGGTGCGCACGTCGTCCGGGTCATGGGGGTCCCGGGCGAGGAATCCGGGATAGGTGGTGGTGACGTCGGTGACCGCGCCCAGCAGCACGGCCTGGGCGGTGCGGGCGGTGGGGCCGTGCTCCGAGCCGAGGTCGTTGGAGGTGTCCAGCACGGTACGCAACAGACGGGTGGTGGAGTCGACCCGTTCCAGGTAACGGCCGAACCAGAACAGGTCCGAGCCGATCGACCGGGTCATCGCCGGGTAGGCCGTGAGCACACCGCGGGTCAGCACCGCGGGGACCGCCCCGCTCTGCTCGGCCGCGTCCGGCTCCTCCCCGGGGCCGGCGGGCAGCGCGGAGGTCTCCGGCACGGTCACCCAGACGTCCTTGAGCGCCTCGGGTCCCTCGTCGTCGGTGAGCGCGACCCCGCCGGGCAGCACCTCGAAGCCGTCCTCGGAGGCGACCACCAGCACGCGCAGACGCACCGGCCGCTCGACCAGCTCGTCGCCGCCGTCAGGGTCCATCGACAGCCAGCCCGCACGGCCGCTGGTGGACGCCGGCACGGACGGGCGCAGCTGGAGGTCCTCGTGGAGGATCTGACGGCACAGGTCCGGCAGGGCCTCGCGCAGCGCGGGATTCTCCAGCAGGCCCGCCCCGAAGGGGTTGAGCACCTCCACGTCGCCGCAGCGGGCGGCCTCGATCAGCCCGGTGACGCCGCCGAGCCGGGTGGGCCCCAGGTCGAGGGGGTCCAGCAACTCAGAGGGCAGCAGACGGATCAGCGCATCGACCGCGTCCCCGGGATCGGCATCGGTGCCCGGAAGGCGGAGGGTCAGGGTGCCGGAGCCGGTGCGCAGATCACCCGCCGAGACCACGGGAGCTCCCAGCAGGTTCGCGAACCAGCTGTCGTCGAAGGCACGCAGCGGGTCCTCGACGTCGTCGTCGGTGAGCACGACGGTCCGTCCGGCGCGGCCGTCGGTGCGGGTGCGGTGGTGCAGGGCGGTGCGGACGGAGTCGAAGAAGGGGTGCAGGCGGCGCAGCGCCGTCGCGCGGTACAGCGTCGGGGCGCAGCGGGAGAGCGCACGACGCACCTCGAGGGTGGTCCCGGCACCGTCCGGCACGTCGACCGCGTCCTCGAGCACCACCCAGGAGCCGTCCTGCGTGCGGGTGAGAGTGCTGGTCAGGGCGAAGAGGTGGTGGCCGCTGCGGGCGGGGATCCCGATCGCGGAGCGGAGATAGGCGGGGTCCTGCAGGAGCTCGGACACCGGGGCGACGTCGGTGCTCAGCACGGTGCGCGGCCCGTAGAGGTCCGCGTACAGGGCGTCCAGCAGCCGCATCCGCTGGACGAGGCCCGTGGAGATCGTCTCCCAGTCCTCCGGGTCGAGGACGACCGGGACGGGATCGACGACGGGCGGGGCGACGGAGACGTCGGCGGCGATCATCGCGGACGCCGACGTCGCGGCCCGGCGCCGACCCCGGGGGCCGAGCGCGGTCAGCGCGGCGGCCAGGGCCTGCGGTGGTGCGATGCTCACCGCACCATGGTAGGCACCTTGGTCCCGCGAGCGCGCTCAGGAGGAGGTGACCACCGGCATCCCCTCGGAGGGCTGGACCACCACGAAGCCCGGCCCGTGGAAGCCGAGCTGGAAGGACTCTCCGGAGCCGCGCCCGACCAGCGAACTCATCTTGAAGTCGTTCTTGATCTGCGGCTGGAGGTTCGCCGACCAGCACACCGCGGCCTGGGGGTCGACGAAGGTGGGCTGGCGGGAGCAGTCCAGCAGCATGGGCGGCCCGTCGGAGGTGACGGCGACCATCCCCTGGCCCTGCAGGAACAGGTTGAACAGTCCGCCGGCCATGAATCCCGCACCGCCGAGGGACTTGATGTCCCACTGGATGGAGCCGTCGAAGGCGAGCATGTTCTTCGTGTTCAGGGTGAGGGCCTCGCCCTCGAGCTGGATCAGGAAGATCTCGTCGGCCTGGTGGGCGTAGAAGATCTCGCCCTGGCCGGTGGTGCGCATCATGTTGCCGCCCTCACCCGTGGCCATCTTCTTCAGCAGCTTCATGCCGCCGCCGGAGCCCTGGTAGGCGAAGTCCATCTGCCCCTGGTAGGCGACCATCGCGCCGGCAGCGGAGACGATCTCGGGGGCCTGCGGGGTCAGCGAGCAGCGCAGCAGCTTGGAGGACTGCAGGGCCCACCTGTCGGTGGTCTGCCGTTCCTGGTTCGCCGCGTCGAACAGATTGGAGCGCATGGAGGCCCATTCCTCTCGGGTGCCCGGTCCGGCCCGGGTCGCCGCGGCACCCACCGCGCCGCACCCGCGATGGTCTCACGACCTTGCGCAGGCTCGGGAGAGGTGGCGAGCGCGGAATCGGCGTGGAGGCTGTGGGGGAGCGGTGAAGCCGGGGCCTCGGCGGCGGCGGCGGGCCTCGTAGCATGTGCTCATGGTCGAGTCGCATTCCTCCCGCCGCGCCCGCCGCGATCCGCGGCTGATGGCGCTCGCCGAGGAGTCCGGATACGAGATCCAGGGCCAGATCGGCACGGGCGGGATGGGCATCGTCTACCGGGCCCAGGACGCCGACGGACGCGACGTGGCCATCAAGCTGCTGCGCCATGAGGTCTCCGACGACCCCCGGGCGCGCGAGCGCCTGGCCCGCGAGGTCGCCGCGCAGAAGCTGGTGCGCAATGACAACATCGTGCGGATCCTGGATGCGGAGCTGGACTCCTCGGACGCGTTCGTGGTCACCGAGTTCGTGCCCGGCCCGACGCTCGAGGACGCGGTGCGCGCCCACGGCGGGCTGCACCCCGAGGCGGTGCGCGAGATCGGGTTGGCCATGGGCGATGCACTGCGCGCCATCCATGGCTCAGGAGTGATCCACCGTGACCTCAAACCGAGCAACGTGCTGCTGCGCGGGACCACCGAGGAGGACCTGACCGGCTTCGACCCGGACGGCGACCGCCTGGATCCCGTGATCATCGACTTCGGGATCGCGATCGCGGCCGAGGAGTCGCGACTGACCTCGACCGGTCTGGTGATGGGCACCGCCGCCTATCTCGACCCCGAGGTGATCCGCACCGACCACACCGGGGAGGCGGGGGACTGGTGGGCCTGGGCCGCGCTGCTGGCGTTCGCGGCGACCGGTCGCGAGCC
Source organism: Brachybacterium sacelli (assembly GCF_017876545.1). Classification (NCBI taxonomy): domain Bacteria; kingdom Bacillati; phylum Actinomycetota; class Actinomycetes; order Micrococcales; family Dermabacteraceae; genus Brachybacterium; species Brachybacterium sacelli. Next base: position 2,000,379 of record NZ_JAGIOD010000001.1, read on the forward strand.
CTACGGCAGCGGACGCGCCGACCTGGTCTTCCTGCGCGCCGAGCGTGGGGAGATCGACATCGACGGGGTGCCCATCGAGCTCAGTGACTGGCTGCGCTCCGCCCTGCAGTCGGAGCCGACGGAGCGCCCCGCCCCGGAGGACCTGCTCGCACGCCTGGCCGAGCTCGACCTCAGCCGGTACGAGGACCCGGGGCCGACGGAAGCGCTGCGTGCGGACGGTCGCACCGCGGCGGCGCCGGCCGGTGCGGCCGCCGCCGGAGCCGCGGCCGCAGGTGCCGCCGGAGCCACTGCGGGGGCGACAGGGAGCAGGGGGGAGCCCGAGGGCTCCGGGTCCGACGACGGCGCGGAGCCGGGCACCGAGGTGCTGCCGCGGGTCACGACCCCGTCCGAGCAGCCCACCCAGACCCTGCCGCGAGTGGACTCCCCGGCTGAGCCGGCGACCGAGGCACTGCCGCGCACGGACGCCGCAGAGGATGCGCCGACCGAGGCGCTGCCCGTCACCGGCCCGCCGACCCGACAGATGCCGGTGGTGCCTCCGTCGGCGCCGCCCCCGGAGACGGGCTTCCCCGGTGGCGAGGGGCGCCCGGTCCAGCGCGCCCCGCAGCAGGCCGCCCCGCCCCCTCAGCAGGCCCCGCGCCAGCAGGCGGCACAGACATCTCCGGTGCAGCAGCAGCCGGTGCAGCAGGAGGCGCCGTCGGGACAGGACCCGCGGTGGCAGCAGGGCTACCCCGCGGCGGGGAACGGGCCGATGGCTCCTCCCGGTGCGTGGGCGAACCCGATGCCCCCGCCGCCCCGTCGTTCGCTGCTGGTGTGGATCGGGCACCTGCTGATCGTCACCCTCGCCGCGGTCGCGCCGTACGTGGCGCTGACGGTGTTCCTGCTGCTGGGCGCCCTCGCGCGCACCTGGGAGCGGGCCCACCGCTCCGTGGCCGGGAAGCGCCTGCGCGGGTCGCGGGGCAATGGTCCGCTGTGGGCCGCCGGGATGGCGAGCCCGTTCACGTTCCTGCTGGGACTGCTCGAGATCGTCCTGCAGGCGCTGTTCCCGCTGATCCTCGGCGTCCTGGTGGGGATCGCGATCGACGCCGCCTGGACCCTTCTGCAGGGTGCGGCACCGCCGGACGGTGTCGCCTTCGCCGCCGCGATGGCGGTGACGCTGCTGATCACCTGGGTGGGGATCGGGTCTCGCACCACCCGCAACGGCGCGCACCGGATGCTCGATGCCGCCGCGCCCGACGCGGTCTGGACCGCTGTCGTCGTGGTGCTCCTCCTGCTGCTGGTCGGTGCGGTGGTCTTCACGCTGCTCGCCCGGCAGGGGACGGTCGACTACTTCCCGTTCCCCGGCGGGCCACGGCTGGACGACATCGCGCTGTGGAGGCGATGATCGGCGGAGCCGGTGCGATGCTGTGATCCGCAGCCTCGTGGTGAGCTGCCCCATGAGTCCCGGCCCCGCTCAGGAGCGGACCGTTAAACTCTCACCGACCTGTCACCCACCGCAGCCCCGGAGCGGGGCGAGGAGAATCCATGGCCCCGTCCGGTTCGCCGAAGTCCTCCCCGTCGAGATCAGCGCAGGAGCGCCGCGCCGCCCAGCGTGAGACGTTGCGCGCGCAGCGACAGGCCGAGCAGCGGCGCCAGCGCACGGTGCGCACCGTGGTGATCGCCGCGATCACCGTCGTCGCCCTCGTGATCCTCAGCGGCATCGGCCTTCTGATCTACAAGTCCATGCAGCCCGAGGGGCCGGTCGCCGTGCCCGCCGGGATGAGCGAGGACCAGCCCTACCTCTCCCTCGGCGCCCCCGAGGACTCCGGGAAACCGGAGCTCGAGCTGCACCTCGACTTCATGTGCCCGCACTGCGGAACCTTCGAGGAGATCAACGGCCAGGACGTCGCCGAGATGGTCGAGAAGGAGGAGGTCACCCTCCACCTGGTGCCGCGCAACGCGCTCGACACCGCCTCTTCCTCCGGGGACTACTCCTCCCGGGCGGCCAGCGCGCTGGCCGCCGTTTACGAGGAGGATCCCGCGGTGGCCCTGAAGTTCATGCAGCTGATGTTCGCCAACCAGCCCGCCGAAGGCAGCGCGGGTCTCAGCGACGAGGAGATCTGGGGCTACGCGAAGGAGGCCGGTGCCTCCGAGGCGGTTCAGCCGAAGATCGAGGACGGCGCCTATGTGCGCTGGGTGCGCGAGGTGGCCGACCCCTACGCCTCGTCGGTCGCCTCCGGCACTCCGTACGTCGAGATCGACGGCACGAAGTTCGAGGAGTGGACCACTGAGGGCGCTCTGGCCGAAGCGGTCCAGGCCGCGACCGGGGAGGCAGCGGCCTCCGACGGCGGCAAGTGATGAGCCGTCGCGAGGTCCGCGGGCCGAGCAGGCTCGTCTAGACTGCTAGACCTCAGGGGGCCGGTCGATCCGTCGGTCGGCCCCTCCTGCTGGAGTGGCGCAACGGTAGCGCACCTGTCTTGTAAACAGGCGGTTGCGAGTTCGAATCTCGTCTCCAGCTCGATGACCAGGTGTTATGGATGGAGTGCTTCGAGAGGCTGACCCCTGTCACCGCTTTCACCACCGGATTGGCGTTCGCGGTGACGGCGAACAGGCCCCTCGAGGACGGGGCCTTCGATGTCCGGTGTGCTCTTCCAGCCGCCGTAGACCTTGAGCGTGAACGAAGGGTCCATGTGTCCCAGCAGGGCGGCCAGGCGATGGGGGACTGGCCCTGTAGGAGGAGGTTCGTCGCGTAGGTGCGGCGGAAAGCGTGGGGTATGGCCCACGGGAGGCTCGCGTCCTTGTGATCGAGAGCCTTGCGGAACTTGTGTGGATGTTGGCGCAATCGCGGATGGAGCTACGCTCCGGGGATATCGCGACCAGATCGCCACGAAATGCTCAATCACGCCGCGAGCAGTGGTGATGTGAGCCCGCTCCAGAACGCCACCATCACCGTTGCCGGGCAGGGGCTCACCGCCAGCCCCGAGCTCACTGACGACTCCCGACACGTGATCATAGAGTTGACACATCAAGCCTGTTCACTTCAGGCCAGTAACGGGTCGCGCGTTGCCGCGTGTGCGGCCCCGGTAAATCGGCACCGCACGGCGCGCACGCCGACGTCCACGAGAACGCTCCGTCACTTCTGCGGGCGACGACTTCGGGATGCAGCTTCAGCCTTATCTATCACGGGCCGGAGAGCAATATAGATGCTGCACACCATAGCGGCCATGAGGCCCGCGGCCCAGAAGCTCTCAGCAATCAGGCTGTAGCCGAGTGCGAGAAGTGCGAAGGAGAGTAGATTGGTAGCGATCTCCTGATGGGCTCGTGACTTTCTGTTCAGAGCAGCGCGGATAGCCGTATCCGACTTCGTCGACAGGATGAACCACAGGATGAAGATTCCGCAGGCAGCGATCAAGGTCCAGTGCCAGTCGAGGCGGAAGGGGACGCCCATCAGGAGGGCCAGGCCCGTAACGCCGATGGTCGGCAGTATGGCGACGGTCACTGCTCCGAACAGCAGTGCGGCGACCGTCACCACCGCAAGGAGCTTCATGGGGAGTTCAGACGACAATATTGGTGAGCCACCAAGCCGCCTGTTGCGAGACGTCCGGCGGGATCCCCGCACTCATGAAGCTCGTCGTGAGGGCCGCTTCAGTCCAGGCGTTTGCGTTGTCGAGGCCCTCGAGGATCTTGTCAGTGTATGGCCGGATGGGTTTCGGAATTGCTCCGCGACCATAGCGAAGAGCGGCCTTGGCAGCTTGCTTTATCGCGGTGGGAATGACGCGCGGGGTGATAGTGGATTCGGCCCGAGCTGCAGCCTCTGCTGCAGCATCTGCCGATTCCTTGTCACCCGCGTCTAGCGCGGCCTTCTCGATTTGTCGCCATTCGTCGGCAGTCAGTGGTCGAAGTGTCGACTCCTCATCCTTGTGGGTCTGCGCCCAGGTGGGTGGGGTGAAGGCTGTGATCCCTGCTGTCGACGCGAGCACGGTCGCAGTCCTGAAGAATAGTCGCCGGTCCATGCTCGTCCTTCGCCGTCGTGGGCGGATGGCTACACCTTGCACAAAAACCTGAACATATGTCGACGCTTCGCGTCAACTGAGGCCTGCCTCGAGTTCGAGTCGGGATGGCGGCCAGATGGTGCCGACGGGCGCTGGCAGTAGGGCGCACCTCCTCCCGAATGCAAGCAAGCCCTCTTCCGGCATGTCGCTGGGAGGGGCCTTCGTTGTGTACTCGAAGTGCGGCAAGGCGTGGACGGTGGTGCCGCTACCGCTTTCGTCACCGCTTTGCCTCGAGGGGTTGCATGCGCTGGTGGCTCTGGAGGCGGCCTACGTGCAGGTCAGTGGGAGGAGTGGGGTAGAGCGAGTTTCTCCCAGTAGGCCACCCTCGCAAAACAGGCGGTTGCGAGTTCGAATCTCGTCTCCAGCTCTCTTCACTGCAGTGACGCATCGCGGGCCCCGTCCGCCGCATCCCGGGGAAGCGGACCCTCAGAACGTCTCGTACGTCGCCCTGTTCACCATGAAGCCGTGACCCGTCATGACGTTCCAGCAGGTCATGCCCTCGGAGCGGCTGGTGCAGGCCATGTCGCCGTGCTTCGCGCTGCGCTCGTACTCGAGGGTCTGTGCGTCCTCAGGGAGGGAGGGCGAGCCGCAGTCGAGGCCGGCTTCCTCGCCGCCGACGGCGATCGAGAACGGGCCGTCCTCGCAGTCCTCGAGATCGGCTTCGGAGTAGTTGCTCTCTTCCAGCGAGCAGGAGGCCGAGTCCTCCTCCAGGGTGCAGGAGATGTTCCCGGAAGGGGACTGGAGCGTGTTCAGCTCGATCGCGCCCTCGGGCGCGGGGGAGACGGGGTCCGGTTCCGGGGTGGTGGGCTCCGCGCTCGGTTCCTCCTCGGAGGACTCCGCGGCCGTGGTGGAGCTGTCGCGCTGGTAGGCGTCCTCGTCCTCGCCGAACCAGGCTCGGCCGGCGAAGATCCCGGCGATCAGCAGGATGAGCACGAGCAGCAGGCAGCCGCCGCAGGCGAACCAGGTGCGGCGACGGGAGCGGCCCTCGTCCTCTCCGTCGTCACCGGCGTCGGCAGGAGGCAACGCGCCGGAGGCCGCGGCCGTACCGGCAGTAGTTCCACCAGCAGCAGCGCCACTGTCGGCGACGGTCGGGCCGAGCGGCACCACGCCGGCGTCGTCGGCCACCCGGACGCTGCTGGTCCCACCGGGCGCTGCCGGGTCGGACGTGCCCACGGCGGGCAGAGCGGCGGAGGCCGGGGCCGTGCCCCAGAGCGCCTCGTCGGGGTAGTCGCCCCACACCGAGACCTCCTCGGGCTCCGCGGGGGCCGACGGGGGTGCCGACTGCGTGGACGGGGCCGGGGCGGCGACGGGAGCGTCCGCGGTGTCATCGCGGTCGCGGTCCTCGCCGCTCCCGGCGGGAGGATCGTCAGCGTCGTCAGCGTCGTCAGCGTCGTCAGCGTCGTCAGGGGCGCCCGGGGCGTCGACCGGATCGAGCGCCGCCGTCGCGGGCCCGCCCGCCGCATCCTCCTGTTCGTCGGTGGCCTCCGGATCGGGATCCGCCGCGAGATCAGCACCCTCGGCATCGCCGCCGGCCTGCTCCTCGTAGGCCTGTTTGGCCCAGGGATTCGTGGCGAGGATCCACTGGCGCGCCACCTCGGGGCACGACGGGTTGAGCACGATCAGCTTCTGCAGCTGCGGATGCTTCTCCGTGAGCTCGAGCAGGCGCTCCGGCGTCGTACGCGGATCGCGGGCTTCCTCTGCCGCTGATCGTGGCTCTGCCACAGACGTCTCCCTCGGTGTCGACACGGGCTCTCGGGCGCGCCCAGGACCTCGCCGCAGCAGTGCGAGGCGTGCCGCGGACCCCGAGAGTCTGACACCACGACCCGCGACGGTCCACTCCCGCCGCCGTCGATTCCGGGTTCGCGGTGGCGTCGAGGACGAGAGGCATCCCGATGACCAGCGGCGCAGTCACCGGCTGCAGGTGGTGCCGCGTCGCCGTCGTGGTCTCCTCTGCTCCGTGACGCACTCCATGCGACTGCCGATCACTGGGTCGTGCCCGGACGGAACTCGGGAGCCGCAGAAGGGGACCTGCATCGGCGATCACAGGCACGGCGCGTTCCGTCGGCCCGGGACCTTCACAGCGGTTCTCGCTGTGACCCATTGCCTATTGACCGAACGGCCAATAGCGTGGATCGCATGACGGCATCCACGACTCCGCTCGACATCGCCCGCTCCCTGACCACCCTCTACCTCGTGATCGTCAGCGGGACCGTGCTCGCCCTCGTCGTGCTGAGTCTCGCGGCGCCTCCGCAGGCCCCTGCGGAGGCGTGGATCCACGCGATGATCGTGCTCGTCCTCGGGGTGCTCCTGCCGCTGCGGCTGCGGCGGGCTCGCCAGGGGCGTCGCACCGCGCTGCGCGCGAGCGGTCTGATCGCCGCCGTGCTGCTGCTCGCCAATGTCATCGAGGCACTGGTCCCGGGGCTGTTCCCGGCCTGGATGCGTCTCGAGATGGTCATGATCGCGATACTCATGGCCGGGATCCTCGTGTGCGTCGCCCGGGCGGCGGCCCGCGCCGACCGGGCGGGGGAGGCGGCATGAGCCCGGTGGCCCGGCGGCGACTCCCTCCAGCGGAGCGCCGGGGTCTGATTCTGGAGGCCGCCCTGGAGACGGTGGCCGCGAAGGGATTCGCCGCCGCGAGCCTGGAGGCGATCGCCGTGCAAGCCGGGGTCTCGAAAGCGCTCGTCTCGCACTACGCCGCCGGTCGCGACGAGCTGATGGCCTCGACCGCCCGCGCCGCGCTCGCCCGGCTGCGCGAGGAGGTCGCCCGGCAGGTGGACCTCGAGGCGCCCGTCCCGGACCTGCTGCGGTCCGCGGTCCGTGCGGCGGCCCGTCTCGCGCGATCCCACGAGCGCGAGCTCGCGGCGCTCGAGCAGATCGTCTCCGCCTTGCGCGACGAGCACGGACGCCCAGTGCTCGGCATCGAGGACTTCGAGGAGACCTTCGTCGGTCAGGAACGTCTCCTCCGCCGGGGGCAGCAGGAGGGGTCGATCGCCCGGGAGGCCGACGTGCGAGCCCTCGCCCTCACCTACCAGGGGGCGGTCGAGATGATGATGTCCCAGGTGCGCGCCCGGCCCGGGATCGACGCCGAGGAGACGGCCGACGCGATCGTGGACGTCCTGCTCACGGGGATGATGCCGCGTCCCTGAGGGGCGCTCTCGAGGCCGCCCGCCGTGCTGCCCTCCGGGTGCTCCTTTACCATGGACCGGAGCCCGGCAGGCGACGCCACCCACCAGGGACGGTGCCGAGAGGCCAGGAGGGGACATGGGGCAACAACCGGATCAGGGGCAGTTCGGGCAGGGACAGTTCGCGCAAGGGCCCGGCACACCGGACCCGACGCCGCCGCGGCGCTCGCGCACCGGGATGTGGATCGCGCTGGGCTGTGCGGTGCTGCTGATCCTGTTGCTGCTGATCGCCGTGACCGGGGGCGTGATCTATCTGGTCGGCCGTGGCGGGGGTTCGGAGTCCTCCGCTCCCGAGATGGCGCAGTACTCCGGGGAGCACTTCGGCCTCCAGTACCCGAAGGACTGGGTCGAGGACGAGATCACCGAGGAGGACAAGGAGACCGGCATGGTGCTCGACCTCCGCGACGAGCAGGTCGAGGCCGAGGAGATGGCGACCAACTCCCTGGCCGTGTACGTGTTCGACTCGGATCTGCATGCGAAGGCGGAGTGCGATTCCCAGGCCACCTGGATCGGGTTCTCCTGGGACGAGGTCGAGGACCCGACGGAGATCGACCCTCTCACCCTGGACGGGAAGGAGCTGCCGGCCTATCGCGCCCTGGGGACCCATGATGACCGAGAGGCGATCTCGGAGATGTACTGCGCCGACGTCGGCGACCAGGTGCTGCAGATCATGGTGGAGAGCCACGGTGCGACGGAGGTGTCCCCCGAGATCACCGCGATGCTGGACAGCTGGATCTGGACCGACCCGGCCTGACCGACCTGACAGACCTGACCGTCCGGGCCGATCCGGCCCTCCCGCAGCCGGCGCCTCAGCCGGGGATCCGCCAGTCGATGCCCGCCGCCCCCTGCTGCTCCAGCAGCGCATTGGCGCGGGAGAACGGGCGGGAGCCGAAGAAGCCGCGGGAGGCCGACAGCGGGCTCGGATGCGGGCTCGTCAGATGCGGGACCTGCCCGAGCATCGGGATCAGGGACTGGGCGTCGCGACCCCACAGGATGGCCACCAGCGGGCCGCCGCGCTCGACCAGCGCGCGGATCGCGAGCTCGGTGATCTCCTCCCAGCCCCGTCGGCGGTGCGAGGCGGGCGCTCCAGGGGTGACGGTCAGGACCCGGTTCAGCAGCAGCACGCCCTGGTCCTGCCACGCGGTGAGGTCGCCGTGAGCGGCGCGAGGGATCTCCAGGTCGCTCTCGAGCTCGGTGTAGATGTTCGTCAGCGACCGCGGCAGCGGACGCACGTCGTGGTCCACGGCGAAGGAGAGCCCGATCGGATGCCCCGGCGTCGGGTACGGGTCCTGGCCGACGATGAGCACCCGCACCTGCGACATCGGGCGGGTGAAGGCGCGCAGCACCCGGTCCCCGGCGGGAAGGTACCCGCGGCCGGACTCGACCTCGGTGCGGAGGAACTCGCCCAGGGTGTGGATCCGATCCTCGGCGGGGGCGAGGGCCCGGGCCCAGTCGGCACTGATGATCTCGGTGAGCGGCTTCGGCATGTGAGCAGTCTTCCATCGTCGCCCCGGGTGCGGCGAGCCGTCCCGGGGGCGGCGCCGGCTGCCGCGTAGTCTCTGGGCCATGCCCTCTCGTCCCGCCGGCCACCCCGATGGCGCTGCGCGCTCCGCGGAGACGGACGGGACCGCGCGGGAGCTCGCGGACCCGACGCAGGACGTCTCCGGGCCCGACGCGGGAGCCGATGACACCCCCGCGATGATGTCCGATACGTCACTGCCGGGACCGCAGGGGGCCCTCACGGATCGTGACCGGCAGATCCTCGGGCTCGAGTCGCGAACCTTCCGCTACGTCGGGGCCAAGGAGCGCGCGATCCGCGAGGAGATCGGGATCTCCAAGGTGGCCTACTACGTGCGGCTCAATGCCCTGCTCGACGATCCTGCGGCGCTGCGCGCGGCCCCCGCGGTGGTCAATCGCCTTCGGGGCCGACGCACCTCGGATCACGGCCCCGATGCGGCCGACGGCTCCGGCCGCGTCGCCTGACGGACGCCACCTCCGGGGCGTGTGCTCCGCCGCCGCACCCGGTGGAGCAGGTTTAATGGGGTCGTGGCTGATTCCCAGTATCCGTACCCGCCGGACCGTTTCGACGACGAGGCCGACGCCGTGTCCTTCCATGGCGCCCACCGTGCCGAAGAACCGTTCTGGCGTCAGAACCTGCTCTACATCGTCATCATCGGCGCTGCGCTGGTGATGCTGATCGTGCTGCTCTTCCTCATCGGGGGCATGGGCGGCGGCGGTGACGAGCGCGCCGAGGACCCGACGACCCCGGCCGCCTCGGAGAGCAGCTCCGCGCCTGCGGAGGAGGAGACCAGCGAGGCGCCGCCCGAGGCCGACAAGTCGATCCCGATCCTCGTGGTCAACGCGGGCGGCATCAACGGCATGGCGGGCGCCTGGCAGGAGAACCTCGAGGGCGCGGACTGGGAGGACGTCAGCCTCAACACGTCGGACAACGTCCAGCAGGAGCCGGTCGTGTTCTTCCGCGACGAGGCCGACCAGGAGAGCGCGCAGGCCCTGGCGGACGAGGTCGGCGCCGGGGAGGCGCGCCAGAGCGACGAGTACGACGCCCGGATCACCTTCGTGGCCGTCGAGATGCCCGACGAGGGCGGCGACGGCGGCGGCGAGGGGGACGGCGGCGGAGAGGGCTGATCCGCCCCGCCCCACGCAGCCGCGGACGCGCGCCGGCCTCCCTCCCGGGACGGACGGCGCGCGTTCTGCGTCGTCGGCCCACAGCGGAACCCGTGATCCGTGGCGAGAGGAGTTAGCACTCTCCCGCCCCGAGTGCTTATGATGATCTGGCACTCGATGATCGAGAGTGACAGCGCCGTACGGCGAGGCCGCACTCGGGCGTCGTGAGCCTGATCGGTCGGCGGAGAACCGTCGGCCGGCCACGAACATTCCGGCCCCGTGAGGGATCCGGCGCCGTGGGACATGAACACGGCGCGGGGTACCGTCCGTCGCGGGCACAGGGTCGGGTGGACACCACACCACACGGGAGAGATTCCACAATGGCCAAGCTCATCTCTTACGACGAGGAGGCCCGGCGCGGCCTCGAGCGGGGTATGAACCAGCTCGCCGACGCCGTCAAGGTCACCCTCGGCCCCAAGGGCCGCAACGTCGTGCTCGAGAAGTCCTGGGGCGCCCCCACCATCACGAACGACGGCGTGTCGATCGCCAAGGAGATCGAACTCGACGATCCCTACGAGAAGATCGGCGCCGAGCTCGTCAAGGAGGTCGCCAAGAAGACGGACGACATCGCGGGCGACGGCACCACCACCGCCACCGTCCTCGCCCAGGCCCTGGTCAAGGAGGGCCTGCGCAACGTCGTCGCGGGCGCCAACCCGATCGCGCTCAAGCGCGGCATCGACCAGGCCGTCGCCGCGGTCTCCGAGACCCTGCTGAAGCAGGCCAAGGAGATCGAGACCAAGGAGCAGATCGCGCACACCGCGGGAATCTCCGCGGCCGACCCGGCCATCGGCGAGCTCATCGCCGAGGCGCTCGACAAGGTCGGCAAGGAAGGCGTGATCACGGTCGAGGAGTCCAACACCATGGGCCTCGAGCTGGAGCTCACCGAGGGCATGCGCTTCGACAAGGGCTACATCTCGCCGTACTTCGTCACCGACGCCGAGCGCCAGGAGACCGTGCTCGAGGATCCCTACATCCTCCTGCTGTCCTCCAAGGTCTCCTCGGTCAAGGACCTGCTGCCGCTGCTGGAGAAGGTCATCCAGGCCGGCAAGCCGCTCGCGATCCTCGCCGAGGACGTCGAGGGCGAGGCCCTCGCGGTGCTCGTCGTCAACAAGCTCAAGGGCTCCTTCAAGTCCGTGGCCGTCAAGGCCCCCGGCTTCGGCGACCGCCGCAAGGCGATGCTCGAGGACATGGCGATCCTCACCGGCGGCCAGGTCATCTCCGAGGAGGTCGGCCTCAAGCTCGAGACCGCCGGTCTCGAGCAGCTCGGCCAGGCGCGCAAGATCGTCGTGACCAAGGACGAGACCACCATCGTCGAGGGCACCGGCGACGCCGACCGCATCGCCGGCCGCGTCTCCCAGATCCGTGCCGAGATCGAGAACTCGGACTCGGACTACGACCGCGAGAAGCTCCAGGAGCGTCTGGCGAAGCTGGCCGGCGGCGTGGCCGTCATCAAGGCCGGTGCCGCCACCGAGGTCGAGCTCAAGGAGCGCAAGCACCGCATCGAGGATGCCGTGCGCAACGCCAAGGCCGCCGTGGACGAGGGCGTCGTCGCCGGTGGCGGCGTCGCGCTGCTGCAGGCCGGCAAGGACACCTTCGACACGCTCGCGCTCTCGGAGGACGAGGCCACCGGTGCGAGCATCGTCAAGGTCGCCGTCGAGGCCCCGCTCAAGCAGATCGCGGTCAACGCCGGTCTCGAGGGCGGCGTCGTGGCCGAGAAGGTCAAGTCCCTGCCCGTGGGCGAGGGCCTGAACGCGGCCACCGGTGCCTACGAGGATCTCCTCGCCGCCGGCATCATCGATCCGGTCAAGGTCACCCGCTCCGCGCTGCAGAACGCGGCGTCCATCGCGGGCCTGTTCCTGACCACCGAGGCCGTCGTGGCCGACAAGCCGGAGCCGGCCCCCGCGGGTGGCGGCGACGACATGGGCGGCATGGGCGGCATGGGAGGTATGGGCGGCATGATGTGATCTGCTGATCACCTGCTGCTCCTCCCGGAGCGCTCAGGGCCCCGATCCTCTCCGGAGGATCGGGGCTCTTCGCTGTGCGCGAGGGCGGTGTCTGGCCGGCCCAGCGGCAACAGGTGGCAAGGGGTGAAGCGGGTCGCGGGTCGCCTGACACTCTGTTCGAGGCCGCGACGGAGATGCGGACAGGCACTGCTGCCACCAGCGCGGACGGTGCCCCGGACCCGTCCTGGACGCTCCGTGCGGCCCCGGGACCTCCTGCGGACAGGAGGTTCCACGACCCGCTCCGGTCGGTCTCGCGAGGACAGCCCTCACGGTGGCGCCTCCTCGTGCAGGAGAACCCGCGGGAACATTCCATTCGAGGAGGAATGCAGTGCGAACGTCTCGGTCCCGTCGACCAGGGGTCCTCGATCCCGCCGTCGGCCCCCGCGCGGCCGCGAGGAGGGGCATCGGCAGGCGTGATCTGCTCACTGCGCTCCCCGCCGCCGGCATCGCCGCCGCCGTGCTCGGTGGATGCGCCTCGACGGAAGGTGCCGTCACCGGAGTCGACCGCGTGCTGTCGATCTCACTCGGCCAGACCGAGTCCCACCCCAGCTACGGCTCGCTGGTCTCCTTCGGCGAGCGCCTCGCGGAGGCCACCGACGGCCGCTACGGCGCACGCGTGTACGCGAACAACTCCCTCGGCGACCAGCAGGAGACCGTCCAGCTGGTCTCGGACGGAGCGATCGACCTGGCCGTCATCTCGGGCACCCAGATCGAGAACTCCTCCGCGCGCTTCCTGCCGATGAATCTCCCCGGTGTCTTCGACGACATCGACCACCAGAATCGCGTCATGCTCGACGACTCCATCGTCGGCGAGCTGTTCGCCTCGCTGGAACCGCAGATGCGGCTGACCGTTCTCGGGGGATACACCCAGGGCAGCCGCCATCTGTACACGGCCCAGGGCCCGATCGCTTCCCCCGAGGACCTCGCGGGTCTGAAGATCCGGGTCCAGGAGTCCGAGGTCTTCCTCCGTCTGATCGAGAACCTCGGCGGCGTCCCCACGCCGCTGGCGTACAGCGAGGTCTACACCGCGCTGCAGGCCGGGGTCCTCGACGGCGCGGAGAACAACGAGATCTCGTACGTGACCCAGCGCCATTACGAGGTCGCCAAGCACTTCACGATGACCAACCATCTCGTCGGCTTCGACTTCCTCCTGGCGAGCACCGATCTCCTCGAGGAGATGAGCGAGCAGGACGCCCGGCTGCTGAAGGATGCCTGGAACGAGACCCAGAGCGAGTTCGTGGAGATCTGGAAGCGGGAGACCGACGAGGCGGTCCAGCAGATGACGGAGCAGGGGGTCGCGATCTCGCGGCCCGATCCCGAGGTCTTCGCGCCGATCATCGAGGAGACCGGCGTCTCGATCCTCGAGGATCCACGGGACATCGCGCTGTACGACGCGATCCGCGCCGTCGGCGACGAAGGGAGCGGGCGATGATGATGCGATGGCGTCGGGGGCTGCTGTCCCTGCTCAAGCTGCTGTGCATCGTGCTGTTCTCGGTGCTGGTGCTGGTCGTCGTGTGGCAGGTGTTCACCCGTCAGGTCCTGGGCGCTCCGAGCGCGTGGACCACCGTCACGGCGCAGTACATGTTCGTCTGGCTCGGACTGTTCTCCGCGACGCTCGTGTTCGGCGAGCGCGGCCACATCGCGGTCGAGCTGCTGGCCTCCCGTGCGCCCGGCACGCTGCGCCAGGTGCTGATCGTGCTGGTGCAGATCGGCACGCTGGGCTTCTCGCTGTTGGTGATGGTGTGGGGCGGTGTGCGTGGCATGTCGATGGCGTGGGGGCAGGAGATCCCCGGGTTCCCCTTCACCGTCGGCCACATGTACCTCGCGCTGCCGGTCGCCGGGGTGATGATCGCCTTCCTCGCCCTGGAGGACCTCGTCCTCGCGCTGCGTGGTGACGAGCTGGTCCCGCTCGAGCGGACCGACGACGAGGCCGCGGAGAATGCGGGGCTGGCCGCCGCGGCCGCCGCCACGGGCTCGGAAGCGGGTCCGCACAGCGCACCGCCCGTCCCGACCGACGACCCGAAGGAGCGCTGACCGTGGATCCCGCAGTTCTGGCCGGAATCATCCTGATCATCGGCGTCCTCGTCCTCATCGCCATCGGTGCCCCGGTCGCGATCGCGATCGGACTGCCCTCGGTGGTGGCGCTGATCGCCGTGATCGGCATCGAACCGGCGGTGTTCGTCTCCGCCCAGCGCATGTTCACCGGCGCGAACTCCTTCGCACTGCTGGCCATACCGTTCTTCGTCCTCGCGGGGCAGCTGATGAACTCCGGCGGCGTCGCCGGCCGTCTGATCGACGCCGCCAAGGTGCTCGTGGGCAGGATGCCCGGCTCCCTCGCCCAGACCAACGTGGTCGCCAACGCCATGTTCGGCTCCGTCTCCGGGGCGGCCGTCGCCTCGGCCGCAGCCGTCGGCGGCATCCTCGAGCGGCGCCAGCGGAAGGAGGGGTACGACCCGGCCTTCGCCGCCGCGGTGAACGTCGCCTCCGCCCCCTCGGGCATGCTGATCCCCCCGTCGAACACCCTCATCGTGTACTCCCTGGTGTCCTCGACCTCGGTGGCGACACTCTTCGCGGCGGGCTACGGCCCCGGCCTCGTGTGGATGCTCGCCTGCATCGCCATGGTGTGGGTGGCCGCGAAGCGGCGTCCGGAGCTGGTGGGGAAGGACGCCGGCGGCGCGCAGACGGGCCTGACCCCTGCCCTCGCCGTGCGCACCCTGCTCCGTGCGGTGCCGGCGGTTTTCATGATGGTGATCGTCATCGGCGGTCTGGTGGCCGGGTTCTTCACCGCCACCGAGTCCGCGGTCATCGCCGTCGTCTACTCGCTGGTGCTGGGGCTGATCTACCGGGAGCTGACCGTGAAGAAGCTGCCGGCGGTGATCCTGTCGGCGACGCGGACCACGGCGGTCGTGCTGCTGCTGATCGCCGTGTCCTCGGTGCTCGGCTGGGTGCTGGCGTACGCGACCATCCCGCAGTTCATCGCGCAGGCGCTGCTCGGCGTCTCGAGCTCCCCGGTGGTCGTGCTGCTGATGATGATGCTGGCGCTGCTGGTCGTCGGCATGTTCATGGACCCCACGCCCGCCATCTTGATCTTCACCCCGATCTTCCTCCCGGTGGCTCTGGAGCTGGGCGTCGACCCGATCCACTTCGGTCTGATGATCACCTTCAACCTGTGCCTGGGCACGATCACCCCGCCGGTCGGCGTGATCCTGTTCGTCGGGGCGAGGGTGGGCAGGATGAAGGTGGAGCCGGTGATCCGGCAGCTGCTGCCGTTCTACCTGCCGCTCGTGATCGGACTGCTGCTGATCGTGTTCGTCCCGCAGATCTCGATGTTCATCCCGAACCTCCTGGGCATGTCGGGCGAGTGACCGCCTCGGGGCGGTGGACCGCAGAGAGCTCATGCGGTCCGGACGGCGCAGAATGGGGTCATGACCTACACGCTGCAGGAATCCCTCGTCGTCCCCGCCCCGCCCGAGACGGTGTACTCCGTGGTCAGCGATGTGACGCGCACGGGGGAGTGGAGCCCTCAGTGCCACCGCTGCCGCTGGGACTCCTCGGCGCGGGGGCCGGGCGCCCGCTTCACCGGGTACAACCGCACGCCCGAGCGGGAGTGGAGCACGACCTCCGAGGTGGTCGCCGACGTCCCCGCTGAGCACTTCGCCTGGTCCGTGGGCCCGGGCCGCGTCGAATGGGGGTTCCGCCTGCGCGCCGTCCCCGGAGGTACCGAGCTCACGGAGTACACCCGCACCACGCCGATGATCGCCGAGGTCTTCGCGGAGCGCTACGGCGAGCGGGCCGAGGAGGAGCTCGCTCAGCGCCGGGAGGCCGCGCGGATCGGCATCCCGGCCACGCTCGAGGCGCTGCGCGCGCTGTTCGAGAGCCGCTGAGCCCCGAGGCCTCCCCGGGTCAGCCGAACGGGTTCCAGAACCGTCCACCGTTGACGACCAGCAGCACGATCGGGGCCGCCACCAGCACCGCGGCCAGGGCGATCACGATTAAGTCGGGGGTCCGCAGCGGCGTGCGCACGAGCCAGGTGCGGCCACGTCCACGCCCGAAACCGCGCAGCTCCATCGCGGCGGAGACCGACTCGATGCGGTCGAAGGTGCCCAGCAGCAGGGGCATCAGCACCGAGGTCAGGTTCCGCAGCCGGGTGCGCAGCCCCGCTCCGGCGGTGGTGTCCAGGCCGCGAGCCTGCTGGGCCTGGGAGATGGTGCGGAACTCCCGTTGCACGTCCGGGATGTATCGCAGGGCCAGGGAGACGGCGTAGGCGAACCGGTAGGGCACGCCGATCCGGGCCAGGGAGGAGGCGAACTCCGGGGGCCGGGTGGTGGCCACGAACAGCAGCACCGCGGGCAGCACCGCGACGTACTTCAGCGTCACGGCGAGCTGGTAGAACAGCTGCTCGGCGGTGACGTCCCAGCGCCACGGACCGTCCAGCAGCAGGTGGCGGGTGCCGAACAGCTCGGTGCCGTAGCCGGGGCCGAACAGGAAGATCCCGATGTTGTTCAGCGCCACGAACACCACGATCAGCCACAGCACGACGGCGAGGTCCCGCACCCGTACCCGCGACAGCGCCCACAGCACGATCGAGCCGACGGAGACCACCGCCAGGAAGCGCACGTCGAAGCCGATCATCGCGCCGAGCACGACGCCGAGGGACAGGGCGAGCTTCGAGACCCCCGAGAGGGCATGGAGCGGGCCGGGACGGTCGATGTACCCGAGCACCGGGCTGCTCATGCGGTCCCCTCCCGGGCAGCTCGGTCGGCCTCCACGAAGCGGTGCACGAGGGCGCGAGGATCAGCGATCCCGCAGCGCCGGGCGAGCCCGTGCAACCCGGTGGTCACGAGGTCGGCGCGGGCGGTGAGCTCGGGATCGGTGAGCACGGCGGCGGGGTCCTCGTCGGCCAGCAGGCGGCCCTCGGAGAGCACCAGCACCCGGTCGGTGTGCTCGAGGGCGAGGTGCATGTCGTGGGTGATGAGCACGATCGTGGTGCCGGCGGTGTGCAGGGAGCGCAGGAAGCCCATGAACTCGGAGTAGTGCGCGAAGTCCTGCCCGGCGGTGGGCTCGTCGAGGATCAGCATCTCGGGTTCGAGGGCGAGCACCGCGGCGATGCTCAGGCGCTTCTTCTGGCCGTGGCTCAGGGCAGAGACCGGCCAGGAGCGGAACGGCGACAGGCCACAGGCCGTCAGCACGGTGGTGGTGCGCCGGGCGATCTCGTCCTCGTCGAACCCGCGGGCGCGCAGGCCCAGGGCGATCTCCTCGGTGACGTGCGGCCGCGAGAGCAGCTGGCCGGGTTCCTGCAGCACGAAGCCGACCCGCTCCCCGCGTGCGGCGAGGCTCCAGCCGTCCGCGTCGATCCCGCCGATCAGCACCTCGCCGCCGGTGAGCTGCTCGAAGCCGCAGATCACGCGGGCGAGGGTGGACTTGCCGGCACCGTTGGAGCCGAGCACGCCGAGCATCTCCCCACGGGAGACGGAGGCGGTGACCCCCTCCAGCGCGGCCCGGGAGCGACCGGGGCCGACGGGCAGCTCGCAGCGCACGCGATGGAGATCCAGCGCAGCCGCGTCGGAACCCTCCCCGGCCGTCCCGTCCCGGCCTGCGGAGCCGGCAGCGACCCAGTCGCGCACCGCCTCGATCTGCTCCGCGGTCAACTCGATGTCCTCGCTGCGCTGCGGACGCTGCGCGGCGGTGACGGGCGCGCCCGCGTATCGCAGGGCGGCCACGTGCAGCGGCGGGCGGATGCCATGCGCCTCCAGAAGGCCCGAGGCGAGGACCTCCTCGGGGGCGGCATCGGCGACGATGCGCCCGGCGTCCATCAGCACGATCCGGTCGACGTCACGATGCAGCACATCCTCCAGGCGATGCTCGACCAGGATCACGGTCCGGCCGTGATCGCGGTGCAGCGTGTCGATCAGCTCCACCGCGGCCCGACCGGTCGCCGGGTCCAGGTTCGCCAGCGGCTCGTCCAGCAGCAGCACCTCGACGTCATCCACCAGCACGCCGGCGAGCGCGACGCGCTGCTTCTGGCCGCCGGAGAGGTCCTGCGGGGCATCGCCGAGGCGGTCGGGGATCCCGGCGAGCTCGGCGGCGCGCGCGATCCTCGCGGGCATCTCGTCGTGGGGGACCTGCTGGTTCTCGAGGCTGAAGGCGATGTCCTCGGCGACCGAGAGACCCACGAACTGGCTGTTGCTGTCCTGCAGCACGGTGCCGACCACGGCCGCGGTCTCCACCAGCGGCACCTGGGAAGGATCCCTCCTGCCCACGCGCACGGTGCCGGTCGAGGAACCGCGATGGTGGTGGGGGATCAGACCGTTCAGCACGCTGATCAGCGTCGACTTTCCGGAGCCGGAGGCACCGACGAGCGCGATCTTCTCCCCGCGACGGATCGTGAGGTCGATGTCGTGCAGAGTCGGCTCGGACTGCGCCCGGTACTGGAAGGAGTACCCGGCCAGCTCGATCAGCGGCTCCTCGACACCGACCGTGCGGGAGTGGGGGGCCGTCACAGGTCGTGGCTCAGCGACCCGGTCCTGGTCCGGGTACGGGCGTAGACCGACAGGATCACGACCCCGAGGACGCAGGCGGTGATCGTGTTGGAGAGGAAGGCGAGCGAGCCCTGGGCCCACACCTTGCTCGCGGGCTCGGAGTACATCAGCACGTCCCCGAGCGGCGCGACGAGCAGCCAGGCGAGGGCGTGGGCGACGACGACCGCGAGGCAGAAGCGGGCGGCGACCGACCGGCCGAACTCACCGTCGGCGATCGCGTGCCTCACCAGGAGGACCCCGACGACCAGGCCGAACACGCCGGAGGCCAGCTCCCAGCTGAGCCAGATGCCGTATCCGGTGACGTCGATGAGGAGGTGCCCGATGAATCCGGCCAGGGCGCCGACGAGCGGGCCGTAGAGCACGGCGAACACGGCGAGGATTGCGTACTGGATGTTGATCGAGGTGTTGGGGATCGGCGTCGGGATCGCGGCGAAGCGGCCGAGCACGAAGAACAGGGCCGCGCCGATGCCGATGGCGACCACCTGGGTGACGGGGGAATGGGTGCGGGTCATGGGATCTCCGGGCATGGGGAGGGACAGGTCAGCGCACGGGCTCGAGGGTCACGCGCCAGGAGGCGCCGGTGCCCAGGGAGAACGCGCGAGCGTAGTGGCCGCGGTTGATGGCGATGGCCATCCGATCCAGCGAGTTCACGTACAGCAGCGGCTCGCCGATCTCGACGGCGGCGAAGCTGCGCGCGTAGGTGACCTGCGCGGCGTGGACGACGGTGTCGTGGTGATGGACGCGCACGGTCACCCGGGCGCCGGGCGCGACCGACAGCTCGGCGAAGAGGGTGCGGGGGATGGAGGTCCACAGCGAGCCGTAGCGCACGTCGAGGGTGTCGATGGTGCCGACCACCGCCTCCTCCGATCGCGCCGGGGCCGTGATCGGCAGCCGCTCCATCCGTGCGAGGTCGAGCTCGCGGCCGACGTCCTCGAAGGCGGTGACGCCGGAGGCGAGTCGGGCGCCGGTGAAGGCGTAGATGTCGCGGCCGTGGAAGGTGTAGGACTCCTCGGAGCCCGGGCGCCGGTTGCGGGTCTCGTCGATCTCCCGCAGCGCGGTGATCCCGAAGATGTCCTCGAGATGGGTCAGCGTCCCGTTGTCGGGCGTGACGACGTAGTGGCCGGTGGCGGTGCGCGCGACCACGGACAGGCGGGAGGAGCCGACGCCGGGGTCGACCACGGAGACGAACACGGTGCCCTCGGGCCAGTACCGCAGCACCTGAGCGAGGCGGTAGGAGCCCTCCCAGATGTCGTAGGGCGGGATGTTGTGGGTGACGTCGTGGAGACGCAGGGCGGGGTCGACGCCGACGGCGACGCCGTACATCGCGCTGACCGCGCCGTCGTCGAGCCCGAAGTCGGACTGCAGGACCAGAGCACTCATGGGGGCAGTATGCGCCGAACGGCGCCGGAGCGCCCGTGACCCCCGACTCACGATGTCATCCTGCGTCACGGAGCGTCACGCCCGTGAGCCGTGCGACAGGATGGGGACATGACGAGAACCCAGGACCGACCGTCGACCGCCCTTCGACTGCTCACGCAGAACATCCGCCAGCACCGGCCCGAGACCTCGCCGGGCGAGAGCGATCACTGGGGCGACCGCGCCCCGGTGCTGGTGGAGCTGCTGCGCGCCGCCGACGCGGACGTGGTGGGCACCCAGGAGGTCCTTCCCTCCCAGGTCCCGGTGCTCGACGGGGCCCTCGCGGCGACCCATCTGCGGCTCGGCATCGGGCGGGACGGCGGCGGTCGCGGGGAGCACAACCTGCTGTTCCTGCGTCGGGACCGGTTCGAGGTGCTCGACTGGGACCAGTTCTGGCTCTCCGAGCAGCCGGCGCTGATGGGTTCGGTGGGCTGGGACGGCCACTGCCCACGGATCGCGGTGTGGGCCCGGGTGCGGGACCGCCGCGGCGGTGGCGAGCTGGTCCTCGCGGTCACCCACCTCGATCATGCCGGGCCCCGGGCGCGGGAGCGCGGCGCCATGATCATCGCCCAGCGCCTGAGGGAGGCGGCCGACGGGGCACCCGTGGTGCTGATGGGAGATTTCAACGCCGCCGGCGGAGACAGCGCCCCCTGGCGCGTGCTGCGCGACGCCGGGTTCGAGGATGCGCACGACGTCGCCGTGTCCCAGGAGGGCGAGGACATCGGCACCTTCCCGGACTACCGGGCGCCGGTGGTCGGCGGGGAGCGGATCGACTGGATCCTCGCCCGCGACGTCACCGTCGAGTCCTACTCCGCGTCCGTCCCGGAGCTCGAGGGCCGGGTCGCGAGCGATCACGCCACCGTCGCAGCCGTCGTCACGACGCGCTGACGATCGCTTACCTGTCGCGGGCGGAGGTGATCAGTCGTCCAGGCCCCAGGCCTCGGCCAGCAGCTCGAGCCCCTTCAGACGGTCGGCCGGATCGTAGTAGTAGGCGGTGAGGATCAGTTCGTCGGCGCCGGTGGCGGCCACGATCTCCTCGAGCTGGCGCACCACCGTGGTGGGGGAGCCGACGGCCTTGATCGAGAGCGTCTGGTCGACCTGCTGCAGCAGGTGATCGGGAGCGACGTCCTCGATCGGCGTCGGCGGCTGGATCTTCTGCCGCTGCCCGGTGACGACTCCCAGGAACATCTGCTGGAGCGTGGAGAAGTGACGCTGGGCCTCCTCGTCGGTCTCGGCGACCACCAGGTTCACCCCGACCATGGTGCGGGGCTCCGCGATCTGGGCGGAGGCGGCACTCGGGTCGAAGTTCGCGCGGTAGACGTCGAGCGCCTGCAGGTACTGGAACGGTGCGAAGTGGGACGCCACGGAGAAGGGCAGCCCCAGCTGCGCGGCCAGCCGCGCCCCGTTGGCGGTCGAGCCCAGGATCCACATCGGCACCTCGGTGCCTCGGGCGACCTCGGCGGTGATGGGCAGGGAGCCGGCGGACTCCTCGCGCGACCAGTCCCGCATCTGCTCGACCGCGGCGACGAAGGCCTGCGGCTCCGCCGAGGTGCGGGCCAGCAGCTGCGCGGTGAGCTGGTCGGTGCCCGGGGCGCGGCCCAGACCCAGGTCGATGCGGTCACCGTGGAACTGCACCAGGGTGCCGAACTGCTCGATGACCGCGAGCGGGGAGTGGTTGGGCAGCATGATCCCGCCGGAGCCGACGCGGATCCGCTCGGTCATCGAGGCCGCGCGATCGATCAGCAGCGAGGTGGCGCTCGAGGCGAGGGAGTTGGTGTTGTGGTGCTCGGCGAACCAGTACCGCTCGTACCCGAGGCGGTCGGCGACCTGCGCCCCTTCCATGGAGGCGGTGATCGCCTCGGAGGTGGACATGCCTTCAGAGATGGAGACGAGATCCAGGATCGACAGGGGGACGTGCGGTGCGCTCATGGTCGTCAGGCTATCGGCGCGGAGCGCTCGCGGGTCGCGCCGAGGATGAGACGTTGTCGACCTCGCAACAGGGAAGATCACGTGGGGTGCCCGCGTTGATCACGGCATGAGGCTCTCCCTGCTCGACCGCTCCCGCACGCGTCGGGGCCAGGCCGAGTCAGCGGCCCTGGAGCACTCCGTCCTGCGGGCGATCGCCGCCGAGCAGCAGGGATACCACCGGTTCTGGGTGGCCGAGCACCACGCCGTGCCGGGCATCGCGAGCGGCTCCCCGGCGGTGCTGCTGAGCGCGATCGGTGCCCGCACCGCCCGGATCCGCCTCGGCTCCGGGGGCGTGATGCTCCCCAATCACCGGCCGCTCGTGGTCGCCGAGCAGTTCCGCATGCTCGAGGCGCTGTACCCCGGCCGCATCGACCTGGGCCTGGGACGCTCACTCGGCTTCACCGCCCCGGTGCGCGAGGCCCTCGGCCGCCGCCGCACGACACCCGAGGAGTTCGCCGAGGAGATCACGGCGGTCCGCGAGCACCTCGAGGGCACGGCGGCGCTCACCGCGCGCCCGGGCGATGCGGGCGAGGTGCCGCTGTTCGTGCTCGCGACCGGCAGCGGCCTGGACACTGCCGCGGCGCTCGGGCTGCCCGTCGTGGTCGGCGGGCCCGTCCTGCTCTCCGACGAGATCGAGGACCGTCTTGCCGCGTATCGTCGCGCCTTCCGCCCACATCGCGGCAGCGCGCCGACGGTCGTGCTCTCGGCAGACGTCCTGGTCGCCGACACCGACGCCGAGGCGCGCGAGCTCGCTCTGCCGGAGGTATGGGCGATCGTCCGCTCCCGCGAGACCGGAGAGTTCCCACCGCTCGAGGACGTCGCCGGGATCCGTGCTCGTGACATCGGCGACCGCGAACGCTCCCGCCTCGAGCACGGCCTCGAGAACATGTGGGCGGGCAGCGAGCGCACCATCACCGAACGGGTCGGCCGGCTCCTGGAGCGCACCGGCGCCGACGAGCTGCTGGTCTCCGGTTCCACCACCGATCGCGAGGCCCTCGCCGAGTCCGATCACCGGGTCTCGGCGCTGCTGGGGTGAGGCAGGGGACGAGTGGAACCGGACGATCGCCGCCGACCCATGGCATCAGAGGGCTTGCCCTCCGGCCACGGGGAGGGCCACGTTGAGCTCCTTGCGGAAGCACACGCTGATGCCGTCGGCCGGATCGTAGGGCGCGAAAACCTCGACGCGATGCCATCCCTGGCGCTCGTACAGGGCGATCGCCTCGGGCTGGCGATTGCCGGTCTGCAGGAACAGCTCCGCCGCGTCGCGCTCGCGGGCCTCGTCCTCGAGTCGGGCGAGCACGGCGCTCGCGAGCCCCGACCGGCGGTGGTTCGCCCCGATGAACAGTCGCTTGACCTCCCAGCGCTCCGGGAGGCGACGCAGGGTGCCGGTCGCCGCGACCTCCCCGTCCACCACCGCCAGCAGCACCACCGCGACGTCCTCGCGAGTAGGAGGCGCGGGTCGCGGGGAGTCCCCGCGCAGGGCCGCGTAGCGGGGGCCGATCTCGGCGTCCATCGCCGCCCGCAATGACGCAGCGCGCGCCTCGTCCCAGTCCGTCCGCTCCCAGCGCAGGGGGCGCCCGTCGGGCAGCGCGTGTCTCGTGGCCGCGGCTGGGCCCTGCGCATCGGTCGCGGTCATGACCCCGCCTCCACCCGGGAGGGCACCGAGGCGATGAGCCGCCGTGTGTACTCCTCGCGCGGGGCCGTGAAGACCTCCGTGACCGTTCCGGACTCGACCACCTCGCCGCCGCGCAGCACCGTGAGGGTGTCGGCGAACTGCCGCACCACCCCGAGGTCGTGGGAGATGAACAGATGGGTGAGGCCCAGGTCGCGCTGCAAGGTGGCGAGCACCTCGAGGATGCTCGCCTGGACCGTCACGTCCAGCGCGCTGGTGGGCTCATCGAGCACCAGCACGTCGGGTCGCAGGGCGAGGGCCCGGGCGATCGCGACCCGCTGACGCTGCCCGCCGGAGAGCGCTCCGGGCCGACGGGAGCGCAGCTCCTGCGGCAGGCGCACCGCATCCAGCGCCCAGGCGACCCGCTCCTCGCGCTCGCCGCGCCGGCCCACGCGGTACAGGTCGAGCGGTTCGCGCACGATCCGGCCGACGGTGAAGCGCGGATCCAGGGAGGTGAAGGGGTTCTGGTAGACGATCTGCAGGTGCCGACGCACCTCCCGCAGCTGCTGACGGTCATCGGGGCGGATCTCACGGCCGTCCACCCGCAGGGTGCCCGCATCGATCGTCTCCAGGCCCAGCAGCGCGCGAGCGGCCGTGGACTTCCCGGACCCGGACTCGCCCACCAGCGCGTGGGTGCGCCCGCGCGGGATCGTGAAGGACACCTCTCGCAGTGCCTGCACCTCGTGGTCGCGGCCGCGGAAGGTGCGCGAGACACGCTCGAGCTCGACGCGCACCGGGGCGTCCTCGAGCCGGTGACGCGCATCGCGCTCGGCCCGCAGCGCGGCGAAACGCTCCGGGTTCAGGCCCGGGACGTCGGCCTGCAGGGCGCGCGTGTACTCGGCACCCGGGTGGGAGAACACCTCCTGCGTGGGCCCCGCCTCCTGGATGCGGCCGTCCTGGAGGACCACCACCTCGTCGGCCCGCTGGGCGGCGATCGCCAGGTCGTGCGTGATCAGGAGGACCCCGATGCCCAGCTCGCGGCGCAGCGAGTCGAGCAGATCGAGGATCTGCTTCTGCACGGTCACGTCGAGGGCGCTGGTGGGCTCATCGGTCACCAGCAGGCGCGGCCCGGGCAGGATCGCGAGCGCGATGAGCACCCGCTGCAGCTGACCGCCGGAGAGCTGGTGGGGGAAGGACCCGATGACGCGCTGCGGATCCGGCAGCCCCACCCGCTCGAAGGCGCCGCGGACGAGTGCCTCGCGGTCGGCCCGGGAGCGGGCGCCCGGCACCAGGGCGGCGGCCTCGAAGGCTTGGGCGCCGATGCTGCGCACCGGGTTCAGGGAGGATCCCGGGTCCTGCGGCACGAAGCCGAGCACCCGACCGCGCAACGGCCGGAACTCCGATTCCCGCAGCCCGGTCACCTCACGTCCCTGCACGGTCAGGGAGCCGCTCACCCGAGCGCGTCGTGATCCCAGCAGACGCAGCACGGCGCGGGCGATGGTCGACTTGCCCGACCCTGACTCACCGATCAGCGCCAGGGCCTTCCCGGCGCCCACGGCGAAGGACACCCCGTGGACCACCTCCTTCTGGCCGTAGGCGACGCTGAGGTCGCTGACCTGCAGCAGGGGTGCGGTGGGTGCGGTGGAGCGCACGGACTGCGCGGTGTTCTCGAGGGTGCTCAACTGTTCCTCCCCTGATCGAGCCAGCGGCTGATGCGGCTGACGGACAGCACGACGACGGCGATGACCAGACCCGGGGCGATCACGAGCCACGGGGCGTGCAGGAGGTGCTCGCGGCCGTCGGAGACGAGCAGACCCCAGTCGGAGGCGGGCGGCGGATCGCCGTAGCCCAGGAACGCGAGTCCGGCGATCACGAGGATCGCGATGCCGAACTGCAGGATCGCCAGCGACAGCACGGGGCGCAGCGCATTGGGCAGCACGTGGCGCAGCAGCACGTACGCGGCGGAGCCACCGCTCACCCGCGCCGCCTCGATGAACACGCTGGTGCGCACGCGCAGCACCTCGGAGCGCATGAGCCGGGCGAACACGGCGACTGCGGAGACGCCGGTCGCGATCGCCGCATTGCGGGTGTCGTAGCCCAGTGCCGTCACCACTACCACGGCCAGCAGGAAGCCGGGGATCGCGAGCAGCACGTCGACCAGCCGGCCGATCACCGCATCGACCCATCCGCCCAGATAGCCGCCGAGGAGACCGAGCAGGCCGCCCACGAGCACACCGATCGCGACCGCGATCAGAGCGCTGGTCATCGAGGAGGCGGAGCCGTGGATGATGCGGGTCAGCAGGTCCCGACCCAGATGATCGCTGCCCAGCCAGTACCGGCCGCCGGGAGCGGTGAACTTGTCAGCCGGGATCCCGATCGCCGGGTCGTGGGAGGTGAACAGGCCCGGTACGCACGACCAGGCAAGCACCACCACCAGGACGACCGCGGAGAGCAGGACGCCGACCGGCGGCCGGCTCCGCGCCGCCGTGCGGTCGCGCGCGCGGGCTCGCAGGCCGGGGGTGAGGACGGCGGCGGTCATCGTGCCGCCTCCGCGCCGCGCAGGCGCGGGTCCAGGAGCGGGTACAGCAGATCGATCACGAGATTCACCACCACGAACACGGCGGCCGAGAGCACCACGGTGACCAGCAGCACCGGGACGTCCTGGGCGGCCACGGCCTTCTGCACCAGGGTGCCGATGCCGGCCCGGCCGAAGATCGTCTCGGTGATGAGCGAGCCGCCTAGCACCTCGCCGATCACGAGACCGACGACGGTCACCGTGGGCAGCAGGGACGGGCGCAGCAGATGTCGCAGCACCACCTGCGTAGGCGGCAGGCCGCGGGCCAGTGCCACCTCCGCGTAGTCCTGCCCGGCGGACTCGTCCAGCGCGGTGATGAACACCTGGGCGATCTGCGCGGAGACCGGGATCGCGAGCGTCAGCGAGGCGACGAGCGTGGAGCCGACGCTCTCGGAGTCCACCAGGGAGAACGCTCCGAGCTGCACCGCGAGCACCTGGATCAGCACCAGTCCGATGAGGAAGTTCGGGGTGGACAGGAACAGGGTGGGCAGCGAGCGCACCAGCGAGTTCAGCCGCCCCTGCGGCAGACGCTGGGAGAGCAGACCCAGCAGCGCGGCCAGGAGCACGGCGAGCACGAGAGCGGTCGCGGCGAGCGCCAGGGTGGAGGGGATCGCGGTGGTGATCATCTCGGTCACCGCCTGCGAGGTGGACAGGGAGATGCCCAGCCGGCCCTGCAGCGCATTGCCCAGAGAGATCAGCAACTGGAGGAGCACGGGCCGGTCGAGGCCGTAGAAGGAGCGGATCTGCGCCTTCTCGGCATCGCTGTAGCCGGCCTCAGGATTGTCCAGCTGGGCGGAGATCGGGTCGCCGGGGATCGCGGCGAGCACCAGGAACACCAGCACGTAGCACAGCACGATCACCACCAGGGCCTGGCCCGTGCGGCGAGCGGCGAAGGTCCCGTAGCGGCGGGCGGTGGAAGCGGAGCGGGAGGCTGCGCCGGAGTTCGAGGCGACGGGGGCGGTGACGGCGGCGCTCACGCGGCCTCCTTCGTGGTGGCGTGGTAGGAGGGGATCGCGACCGCATTGAACGAGATGTCCCGCAGCTGGGGGGACTGGACGTAGATGCGCTGCACGTTCTGCTCCAGCGGGATGAAGTACGCCTGCTCGAGCACGTGCCGCGAGAGGTCCTCCACCAGCCCGGCGCGCTCGGCGCGGGACGCGGCACCGGCGACCCCGTCGCGGAGGTCCTCGAGCACCGGATCGGAGGAGCCGACCGCGAACCAGTCCTCACCCTCTCCGGTAATGACCCCTGCGACGGTCCCGACGTCCACGAAGCTGCGGGTGACCTCCGCGACGCCCTGGGTGGGGTCGTTGGTCACGCGCTCGGTCCAGGTGGGGATGTCGAGCTTCTGCGTGCTCACCCGGATGCCGATCCGCTTCAGGTGCTGGGAGATCAGCTCCGCCTCGGGCACCGAGCCGGTGAGATACGGCGTGGGATAGAGGGTGAAGCCGAGCTCCACCCCATCCTTGGCGCGGAACCCGTCCGCGGTGCGTGCGGTCCATCCGGCCTCGTCGAGCAGACGGGACGCGAGGTCTGGGTCGTAGGAGAACAGCTCGGTGAGATCCGTGGTCTCCGGCACCCCGGTCTGCAGCCAGCTGGTCGCGGGCTCCCAGGCATCGGTGAACACGGTGCGCAGGATCTCGGCGCGGTCGATCCCGCGGGTGACGGCCCGGCGCACGCGCACGTCATCGAAGGGTGCCACGTTCGTGCGCAGGCTGTAGCCGTGGACGAACCCCAGGTAGCGGGGCACCTCGAGGGTGAACCCGGCATCGGTGAAGGAGTCCAGCACCTGCGGGTTCACGTTGTAGGAGAGGTCGGTCTGGCGGGCGCGGGCGGCGGAGGCCCGCAGGGAGTCGTCCGGCAGCACGGTGAAGGTGATCGCCGCGAGCCCTGCCGGCCCGCTCGCGCCGAGCACCTCGGGTGCCCAGTCGTAGTCCTCTCGACGCACCAGGCGCACGTGGTCGCTCGCCGCCCAGGTGTCCAGCACGAACGGCCCGGAACCGATCTGCACGGCGAGGTCCGACTGCTCTTCGAGGGAGGCCGCGATGCTGGCCGGGGACAGCAGCAGGCACCCGTGATAGCCGAGGGTGGGCAGGAACGACAGGGTCGGTGCCGTGAAGGAGACCCGGACGCTAAGCCGGCCTGCGGCTTCCGCCCCGTCGTAGGTGCCGCCGGGGAACAGGCCGACGCGGGCGATCCCCTCCTCGGGTCGTCCCAGTGCCCAGGACTGCAGGTTCGCGACGACCGCCTCGGCGTCCACCGGGGTGCCGTCGGAGAAGGTCACGCCGTCCCGCAGATGCAGCAGGAACTCGGTGGAGTCCTCGTTCTGTTCCCAGGAGCTCGCGATCCAGGGGGTCACCGTCCCCTCGGGATCCGTGTGGACGAGCTTGTCCGTCAGCTGCTGCCAGACGTTGGCCTCGTAGCTGGAGATGGCGCTCTTGGAGGGCACCCAGCCGCCGTCGAGGTTGGAGATGAGGAAGGTGAGCTCGTCCTCGTCCGTGCTCTCGGCGCTCGCGCCCTCCAGCGCGCAGCCCGCCAGGGGCAGAGCGGCCAGCCCCAGGGAGCCGGCGCCGAGCGCCTGCAGCAGGTGGCGACGGGTGGGGGCCGGACGGGCGACGGATCGGCCGGAGCCGGGTCGACTCATCGACGGGCCTCCGGATCGGCGAGAGAGGCGGCCAGCCGCTCGGCACCGCTGCGCAGCTGCTCGGGGGCGAGGTGGCTGATGCCGATCCGCACCCTGGCGCGGTCGTCCTCGGGACGATCGCGGAAGAAGAAGCGGCCCAGCACCGCATCGGTGCCGTAGCGGGCCCGGGCGAGCTGCTGCGCGGCGGCGAGGTCGATGCGCTCGTCGCGCACCCGGACCCACCCGAAGATGCCGCCGGTGCGGTGATCGACCGCGATGCCACCGGGCACCTGAGCATTGAGGATCCCGGTGACGAGGTCGAAGCGCTCGGCGTAGGCGGTGCGGGCGCGCTCGGCGACGGCCGCGAGGCCGCCGTCCAGGGGCGCGTGGTCGCCGGCGCCGACGATCCGGGCGACGATCGCCTGGACGAGCGCCGAGGAGTGCTGGTCCTGATTGGCGCGCAACCGTGTGACGGGGCCGACGAGCCAGGTCGGCAGCACCAGCCAGCCGAGCCGCAGCCCGGGCCCGAGGGTCTTGGAGAAGGTGCGCACGTGCACGACGAGCTCGCTGTCGGTCGGATAGTCGGCGGGCACCTCGACGCCCTCGAACCCGAGGGAGTGGTAGGCGTTGTCGGAGACGATCACGAAGCCGTAGTGCTCGGCGAGTTCCACGATCCGCGCGCGCTGCTCTGCGGGGGTGACGAAGCCGGTCGGATTGTGGAAATCGGGCACCGTGTACAGGAACTTCGGGCGGGCACCGGCCTCGAGCCGTGCCTGCAGGGCCTCGAGGTCGAAACCGTCCGCGGTGAGGGTCAGCGGCAGGACCTCGGGCTCATGGTGCTGGAGGTCGCGGAAGATCAGCGGGTAGGTGGGGTCCTCGACGGCGATCTGGTCCCCGCGGTCCAGCAGTGCGTCGAACAGCAGCGACAGCCCGTGGAAGGCACCATTGGTGATGAGCACCCGCTCGGGCGCGACCCCTTCCCGGCGGGCGATCCAGGAGCGCAGCTCCCCGATACCGGTGGGCACCGAGTACTGGAGGGAAGCGGCGAGGGCCGACGGGTCGGCGGCGAGGTCGGCGGAAGCGCGACCGATCGCCGTCAGGGGCAGCAGGTCGGGGCTCGGGGCCCCGCCGTACAGGGGCACTGCCCCGGGCAGTGTCTGCCCGCCTCTGCCGAAGCCCCGCGAACGGTCCTCCCGGGCGGCGAGAGGGGAGAGCAGGCCGTCGGCGAGCAGGGAGGGATCGAGGGAGGTCGCGGTCATCACAGAGCCTTCCCGGGGTTGAGCAGGTGCTGGGGGTCGAAGGCGTCCTTCACGCGGCGCTGCAGGTTCCGCGAGTCCCTGGACAGCTCGAGGTCGAGCCAGCCACGCTTGGCGGTACCGATGCCGTGCTCGCCGCTGATCGTGCCGCCCAGGTCGAGTGCGGCACGGACGAGGTCGTCGGCGGCCGCGAGAAGCACCGGCGGTCTGGGAGAGCCCGGGTCCTCGCCCTCCTCGCGCGCGAGGGCGAGCAGCGGGTGGAGGTTCCCGTCGCCCGCATGGGCGAGAGCGGACGTCTCGACGCCGTGACGCTCACCGATCTCGGCGAGCTGGTCGAGGATCGCCGCGAACTGCGACTTCGGCACGGCGATGTCCTCGCCGAGCCGGTGCCCGCCCGCCCCGGTGCCGCGACCCGAGCGGCGCAGCTCCCACAGGTGCTCGGCCTCGGCCTCGTCCTCGATCACGCGCACGGACCCGCCGGCGGCCTCCAGCGCGACGGTGAGGTCGGCGGTCTGCTCCTCGATGCCGTAGCCGTCGAGCTCGATCAGCACGATGGCGTCCTCGCCGCGGGCCAGAGCGGAGCCGGAGTTGGCGTCGATATCGGCAAGGGTGCCGCCGTCGATCAGCTCGGTGGCGGCCGGGCGGACGGGGCTGCGGGTGATCGCTCCGACCCCCGCGGCAGCGCCGGCGGAGCTGGTGAAGCGGGCCAGCACCGTGCGACGGGCGACGGGCAGAGGGCGGATCCGCACGGTGGCTGCCACGATGATGGCGAGGGTGCCCTCGGAGCCGATCAGCAGCTGGGTGAGGTCGAGGCCGGTCACGCCCTTGATCGAGCGGTGGCCGGTGCGCAGCAGGGTGCCATCGGCCAGCACGGCTTCCAGACCGAGCACCGACTCGCGGGTCACGCCGTACTTCGCGCAGTGCAGACCGCCGGCGTTGGTGGCGATGTTGCCGCCGACCGTCGACAGCGTGGCGCTGGCCGGGTCCGGGGCGTAGAAGAAACCGTGCGGGGCCAGGGCATCGGAGAGTTCGGCGGTGATGACGCCGGCCTCGACGACCGCGACCTCGTCGAGCGGGTCGATCTCGCGGATCGCGGTGAGTCGCTCCAGTCCCAGCACGATCGCCCCGTCGGTGGGGACCGCGCCGCCGGACAGGCCGGAGCCGGCACCACGGGGCACCACGGGCGTGCCCGTCTCGTGCGCCAGGCGCACCGCGGCCTGCACCCCGGCGACGTCGTGGGGCAGGACCAGCAGGAAGCGGGTGTCGGGAGCCGCGCGGACCGCACGGTCGCCGACGTACCGACCCGCGGGGTCGGTGAACACAGCGTCGTCGCCGAGTTCAGCGCGCAGGGCGGTCGCGAGGTCCTCGCGCGCCGACGTGAGATCAGGGGAGGGGAGAGTACTGGTCACGCGTGCTCCTGGGTCGTGCCGTGTGGTGGTCCGCGCCCATCGTGCGACCACACCGGCCATAAGAGCAAGTAGTGAAGGACATAAGAATTCACAAGCATCGGCTCGGCTGTGCGGAAGAGCACCCGCGGACCGGCACGACGTGCCGACGAGGCTCAGCGCCGCCGAAGAGCTCGACCCCGGCAGAGCCGAGTCACAGCGCCTTGCCGGGATTGAGCAGGTGCTGCGGATCGAAGGCATCCTTCAGCCGGCGCTGCAGGCCCCGGGAGGCCGGGGAGAGCTCGAGGTCGAGCCACTGCTGCTTGGCGGTGCCGATGCCGTGCTCGCCGCTGATGGTCCCTCCGAGCTCGAGGGCCGCCCGGACCAGCTCGTCGGCCGCGTCGAGGATCGGGGCCGGCAGCTGCCCGGCGGGATCCTCCGGGACTCCGGGCAGCGAGAACGCGGGGTGGAGGTTGCCATCGCCGGCGTGGGCGACGGCCGAGGTGCGCACGCCGTGCCGGCGGCCGATCGCCTCCAGCTCGGTCAGCAGCTCTGCCAGGTGGGACTTCGGCACCGCCACGTCCTCGCCCAGGCGGGCCCTGCCGGCGCCGGCGGCGCGGCTGGTGCGGCGCAGCTCCCACAGGCGCTCGGCCTCGGCCTCGTCCTCGATCACCGTCACGCTCCCGCCCGCGCCGGTCAGGACGTCGAGGAGATCCGCCGTCTGCTCGTCGACGCCGTAACCGTCGAGCTCGAGCAGCAGCACGGCGCCGTCACCGTCGGCCATCGTGGCACCGGTGTGCGCCTCGATGTCGGCGAGGGCGCCGGCGTCGATCAGCTCGGTGGCGGCCGGGCGGACGGGGCTGCGGGTGATCGCTCCGACCCCCGCGGCAGCGCCGACGGAGCTGGTGAAGCGGGCCAGCACCGTGCGACGGGCCACCGGGAGCGGACGGATCCGCACGGTGGCGGCCACGATGATGGCGAGGGTGCCCTCGGAGCCGATCAGCAGCTGGGTGAGGTCGAGGCCGGTCACGCCCTTGATCGAGCGGTGGCCGGTGCGCAGCAGGGTGCCATCGGCCAGCACGGCTTCCAGACCGAGCACCGACTCGCGGGTCACGCCGTACTTCGCGCAGTGCAGACCGCCGGCGTTGGTGGCGATGTTGCCACCGATCGTCGACAGCGTGGCGCTGGCCGGGTCCGGGGCGTAGAAGAAGCCGTGCGGGGCCAGGGCCGCCGAGAGATCGGCCGTGAGGGCGCCGGCCCCGACGACCGCGACCTCGTCGAGCGGGTCGATCTCGCGGATCGCGCTCAGGTGCTCCAATCCCAGCACGATCCCGCCCGCCACGGCCGTCGCGCCACCGGAGGGGCCCGAGCCGCCGCCGCGCGGTACCACGGGCGTGCCCGTCTCGTGCGCCACGCGCAGGGCGGTCTGCACTCCGGCCACGTCCCGGGGCAGGACCAGCACGAATCGCAGGTCGGCGGCCCCGGGCACCGCCCGATCCCCGCGGTAGCGCGCCTCGTGCACGGTGGGCACGGCCTCCGGCCCGAGCTCCCTGCGCAACCGGGCGGCGAGGTCGTCGGCTGCGGGAGTGGCGTCGGAGGGATCGGTGCTGGTCACGGGTGCTCCTGGTGCCTGCGGGTCACGTCCGCTCGGGACGGATCAGTACCCGGTAGGGCCGTACCCACCGGCGGCGTACTGCGCGTTCTGCGCGAACTGCGCATGCTGCGCGCGGACGCGTTCATTGTGTCGCGAAGCGGCGAGGCAGCCCCAGATGATGCTCGTGATCCAGATCGGGAGCCCGACCAGTGGTGCCAGTCCCACCAGGAGCGCCCCGAGGCCGAGGGTCATCAGGGTGATCAGCCCGACGACCACTCCCGCCAGCAGGCTAACGCCGAGGCCGGTCCCTAGCATGACCAGGGCTCCGGCGACGGTCGAGTAGAACATCCCGAACGGTCCGAAGAAGAAGGTGAGCACGAAGGCCACGCCCACGCTCTTCTCCGGGGTGAGATACACGGGCACCGGCCCGGCGCCGGGCCCACCGGGCGGCGGGCCGTACGGCTGCAGGGGAGCGGCCTGCGGGTGCTGCGGGCCGGTTCGCCCGGCGAACGGATCGTAGCTGCGCGTCCCGGGGTCCGCTGCCCCCTGGGCGACCAGCTCACCGGCGATCACCGGCGGCCGGTTCTCGGGCGGGTCCTGCATCTCGTGCGGTATCTGGCTCATGGGTCCCCCTGCTCGGCCGGTGCCGCCCTTCATCGGGCGGCTGACCCTCATCGTAGGCGGATCCCTCGGCCGCGTTCAGTGGGTCGGGGGTCGCGTCGGATCGTGGTCGTCCCCGTGGATCGGCACGTGCGCCTCGGGGATGTCCTCGTAGCTGGCGGGGTCCGAGATCGGCTCGAGGTGCGTGAGCACCCGCAGTGAGCCCAGCGCGTCCCGCAGCTCGTCCTCGAGATCCTCGATGTAGTCGTGACCGTGCTTGACGGTCCACTCGTCGGGCACCAGCACGTGCACGGTCATGAAGCGCTCCTGCCCGGCCTCGCGGGTCTGCAGGCCGTGGAAGGTGACGGTGCCGTCGGTGCGGCGGCGCAGGATGTCGGTGATGATCTCGTGGTCCCGGGCGGGCAGCGCCTTGTCGAGCAGGCCGGAGATCGCCTCCGAGAGCAGTCCGATGCCGGTGACGATGATGTTCACGCCGACCGCGAAGGCGACCAGCGCGTCCAGGCGCTCCCAGCCCGTCAGTGCCACCAGCCCCACGCCGATCAGCACGCCGGCGCTGGTGACCACGTCGGTCATCAGGTGCCTGCCGTCGGCGCGCAGGGTGATCGAGTTGTGCGCCCTCCCGGCGCGCATCAGCACCAGGGCGACCACCCCGTTGAGCACCGACGCGATCACCACGATGACCAGTCCGATGTCGAGGTTCTCCAGCGGGCGCGGATTCACGAAGCGCTCGACGGCGGTGACCAGGATGACCGCGGCGGCCACGAAGATCATCAGCCCCTCGACGGCGGCGGAGAAGTACTCGGCCTTCGCCCGCCCGTACAGGAAGCGCTCGGTCGCGGGCCGGGCGGCGACGGTCAGAGCGATCAGGGCGACGACGGCGGCCACCAGGTTCACCGTCGACTCGGCGGCATCGGAGAGCAGGCCCACCGAGCCGGTCATCGCCCACGCCCCCGCCTTCAGCGTGATCGTGGCGATGGCGGTGGCTATCGAGAGCCAGGCGAAGCGGCGCAGATCGACCGTCGTGGTCGCAGGGGCGGGGGGATCGGTGGGCGCGGTGCTCATGCGCGGTGGTCCTCGGTCGGGGGATCGGGGGCGAGGGTGCCGTCGGGGGCGATGTGCTCGAAGATCTGCTCGACCAGGGACAGCACGTGGGGATCGTCCACGGTGTAGTAGCTGTGACGACCCTCGCGACGGGCGGAGACCACTCCGGCCAGACGCAGCTTGCTGAGGTGCTGGCTGGTGGTGGGCAGGCTGAGACCGACGTGCGCGGCGAGCTCGCCCACGTCGACGCGGCCCGCGCTCATGCGCCACATGAGGTGCAGCCGGGCAGGGCTGGCCAGCATCGCGAAGGTGTCGGCCGCCGCGGCGAGCTGCAGCTCCGTGGGCTCCTCGGCGGGGCCGGGTGCGCTCTCCTGGACGGTCATGCCGTCGAGTCTTTCCCAATGTGCATAGTTGCGCAAGGGACGAAACGTCGATGTGACATGGGCGGCGTCGGAGTGCCGCAGCTCGGGGCGCGCGGGGTTCGCCGAAACGGCATGCCCCGGCGGGTCCGGCTCCTATCGTGAGGGGCCAGCGTGACACCGTCGTCCGAAGGAGCCCGCCATGTACAACCTCTCCCTCGTGCTGGAGGACAGCGCCCGTTCCGCCCCGGACCATCCGGCGCTCGTGCTGGGCGAGCTGAGCCTCAGCTATGCGCAGGTCGACGCGGCGGCGAACCAGGTCGCGAATCTGCTGGTCTCCCTCGGCGTGGCCCCCGGGGACCGGGTCGCGCTCACCTGTCCCAACCTGCCGCAGTTCCCGATCGTCTACTTCGGGATCCTCAAGGCCGGTGCCGTGGTGGTGCCGCTGAACGTGCTGAACAAGGCCCGCGAGGTCACCTACTTCCTCGACGACGCCGAAGCGAAGGTCTTCTTCTGCTTCGAGGGCAGCGAGGACCTTCCGATCGGGAGGTACGGGCATGACGGGGCCCGCGCCGCGGCCGCCCCGCCGCACCTGGTGCTGATGACCGCCGACCCGTCGGCCCCCGCTCCGCTCGAGGGCGTGCCCACCCTCTCCGCATCGCTCGCGGAGATGCCCGACTCCTTCGCGACGGTGCAGGCGCAGGAGACCGATACCGCGGTGGTCCTCTACACCTCCGGCACCACGGGGCGGCCCAAGGGAGCCGAGCTCAGCCACTCCAACCAACTGATGAACGCCCTGACCTGCAACCGGCTCTTCCGCTCCGCGCCGGGGACGGATACGCATCTGGTGGCACTTCCCCTGTTCCACACCTTCGGCGCGACGGTGGACATGAACGCCGGGTTCTCGATGGGCGCGACTCTGGTGCTGCTGCCCCGCTTCGAGGCGCAGCAGGCGCTGGAGCTGCTGGTCCGCCACCGCGTGACCCGCTTCGCGGGCGTGCCCACGATGTGGTGGGGCCTGCTGCACGCCCTCGAGAACGGCGCCGACGCGCGCGGCCTCTCCGAGCACCTGCGCCTCGGCGTCTCCGGTGGGGCCCCGCTGCCGGTCGAGATCCTCGAGGCCGTGCGCGAACGGCTCGGGGTCTCGATCATGGAGGGCTACGGGCTCTCGGAGACCTCGCCCGTGGCCAGCTTCTCCCTGGCCGAGACGCCGCGACCCGGCTCCATCGGGGTGCCGGTCTGGGGCGTCGAGATGCGGCTGATCGACCCCGTCGACCCGGACTGGGCCGAGGTCACCGACCCCGGCGCGGTGGGCGAGCTGACGGTGCGCGGCCACAACGTGATGAGCGGATACCTGAACCGTCCCGAGGAGACGGCGGAGGTGATGCGCGAGGGCTGGTTCCGCACCGGGGACCTGGCCCGGAAGGACGAGGAGGGTTTCTATTACGTCGTCGACCGCTCGAAGGACATGATCGTGCGCGGCGGGTACAACGTGTATCCGCGCGAGCTCGAGGAGGTGCTGATCTCCCACCCGGAGGTCTCGCTCGCCGCGGTCGTCGGGGTCAGCGACGAGCGCGTCGGCGAGGAGGTGAGGGCCTACGTGATCCTCGAGGACGGCGCCGAGCTCACCGCCGAGGAGCTGCGCGCCTGGGGCGCGGAGCAGATGGCGGCCTACAAGTATCCGCGCGAGGTGGTGATCGTCGACGAGCTGCCGATGACCTCGACGGGCAAGATCCTCAAGCGCGAGCTGCGCTGAGGGTCCGCGAGCGCGCGGGCCCTCAGCTCAGCTCACCTGGCGGGTGGGCTCCTCCGCGAGGGGCAGGCCGGCCTCCGCATGGGCCCGGAAGCCGCCGACCAGATCGGTGGCCCGGTGGAACCCGAGATCGCGCAGGTCGCGGGCGGCGAGCGAGGAGTAGTACCCCTCATTGCAGACCACGACCACGAGGTCGTCGTACTCCGGGCCCGCGTCCATGCGGTGCTCGCCGGCCGGATCCAGCCGCCACTCGAGCACGAGGCGGTCGATGACGGTGGCGCCGGGGAGGTGCCCTTCGGCCTCACGGGTGGCCGCGGGCCGGATGTCGAGCACGTGGCCGCCCTGCTCGAGCAGGGCGGGGAGATCGTTCGCCTCGACGCGCTCCACGCCCTGACGGGCGGCGGAGAGGATCTCGTCGATGCTGTGCCGCGTGGGTGCCTCTGCCCGGCGCCGACCGGCGTTGCCCTCGGTCACCGGTTGCGTCCCGAGGAGAAGGCCGCCAGGCCCCCGCCCGAGTTCCCACCCCGGGAGCCCTCGGAGCTCGTGGAGTAGCGCGCGGGAGCGCCCTCGCGGCGTCCTCCGCCGCTGCGGGCGGGGCGACCCTCGCCGCCCTGACCGCCGCGGCCACCGGAGCGCCGCTGGCCACCGGAGCGGCCCTGGCCGCCTTGGCGGCCCTGCCGGCCCTGGTCGTCCTGGCCGTTGCGTCGGCCGCCGCCCTCACCGGAGCCGCGTCCCTGGCCGCCGGAGCGTCCGCGGCCGCCGCCCTGGCCGCCACGGCCGCCGCGGCCACCCTGACCGCCGGAGCGCTGCGGACGCTCGGCCGGGGCGGGTTCACGGGGCTCGTGCATCTCGACGCGCTCACCGGGGGCGAGCTGCGAGAGCACGGGGGAGGCGGGGACCACGTCGCGGTGGACGGCGGGCTTGATGCCGGCCTTGCGCATGAGGTCGCTGACGTCGCGCTTCTGCTCCGGGGTCTGCACGGTGATCACGGTGCCGGACTCGCCGGCGCGCGCGGTGCGGCCCGAGCGGTGCAGGTACGCCTTGTGCTCGACGGGCGGATCGGCGTGGACCACGAGGGCCACCTCGTCGACGTGGATGCCGCGGGCGGCGATGTCGGTGCAGACCATGGTGGTCGCGCTGCCGGAGCCGAAGGCCTCGAGGTTCCGGGTGCGGGCGTTCTGCGAGAGATTGCCGTGGAGGTCGACGGCGTCCACCCCGCGGGCACTGAGCTTGCGGGCGAGGTTCTTCGCCCCGTACTTCGTGCGGGTGAACATGATGGTGCGGCCCGGGGCGGCGGCGAGGTCGCGCAGCACGTCGAAGCGTGTGGCGGCATCGACCTCGAGCACGTGGTGCTCCATGGTGCCGACGGGGCTGGAGGCCGGGTCCGCCGAATGGGTGACGGGCTCGTGCAGGAACTGCTTGACCAGCTTGTTGACGCCGGAGTCGAGGGTGGCGGAGAAGAGCATCCGCTGCCCCTTCTTGGGCGTGGCCTCGAGGATCCGGCGCACCATCGGCAGGAAGCCCATGTCGGCCATGTGGTCGGCCTCGTCGATGACGGTGATCTCGATGGCGCTGAGATCCGCATGTCCCTGACCCATCAGGTCGAGCAGGCGGCCCGGGCAGGCGATGAGCACGTCGATACCGCCGGTGAGGGCGTTCACCTGGGGGTTCTGGCCCACGCCGCCGAAGACGACGGCGCTGCGCAGGCCGGTGGCGGCCTCGAGGGGCTTCAGGGAGTCGGCGAGCTGGGAGGCCAGCTCACGGGTCGGGGCCAGGATCAGCGAGCGGGGGCGACGGGCCGCTCGGCGGCGCGGCGTTTCGAGCAGGCGGGCGACCAGAGGCAGCAGGAAGGCGTAGGTCTTGCCCGAGCCGGTGCGGCCGCGGCCCAGGACGTCGCGCCCGGTCAGCGAGTCCGGCAGCGTCGCGGCCTGGATGGGGGTGGGCTGGATGATGCCGCGGGGCGCGAGTGCGTCGACCAGGGCGGAGGGCACGCCGAGGCGTGCGAAGTCGGGGGAGGTCACGGAGATCCGTTCTGAAGATGCAGATCCCGCCCGATGCGTCTGGTCCCCGAGCGCAGCCGTGGCGATCGCTGCGGGTCCTCGCTGTCACCACCGTGCGGTGGGACCTGTGCCGCGGCGGGACGACGGCACGCTGGGTCCACCGTAGACCCGGCTCTGTCCAGGGGGAACGATCGGCCCCTCGGATGTGAGATACACCTGCCCCAGGGGCGGGCCGAGTGGCGGATAAGGTTCTGAGGTCAGTTGGTGCGGGCCCGGGCACGACTCGGGGACTACGGCGGAAGGAGCCGGTGATGGCGCGCAGGGTGAGCATCAAGGACGTCGCGCAGCGAGCCGGGGTGTCCTGGAAGACGGTCTCGAACGTCGTCAACGAGCGCCCCGTGGTCCGAGCCGACACCCGCGCGAAGGTGCTCACCGCCATCGAGGAGCTCGGCTACGTGCCCAACCACGTCGGTCGGGAGCTGCGCGGTGGCCCCACCCGATCGATCGCCCTGGTGGTGCCGGAGCTGCAGAACCCCTACTTCGCCCGCCTGGCCGAGCTGATGCAGGCCGGCGCCCGGCAGCGCGGCTACACCGTCAGCGTCGAGGTCTCCCTGCACAACGCCGCGACCGAGCGCGCCCACGTGCGCGGCCGCACCGCGCGGCCCGTGGACGCGGTGGTGATCTCCCCGTCCGCCCTCGACCCGGCGGATCTGCTGGACCGGGCCTCCGGGCCTCCCGTGGTGCTGCTGGGGGAGACCCTCCCGGCCGCGGCGGGCGTGGTCCACGTCGCGATCGACAACGTCTCCTCGGCCGCCGACGTGGTGCGCCACCTGGTCGCCGGCGGTCACCGTCGGCTGCTCTTCCTGGGCGCCGAGGACGCCGTGCGCTCGACCGGGACGGACCGGCTGGCGGGCTTCCGTGCGGCGACCCGCTTCGCCGATCTCCCGCAGGACCCCTCTCTCGTGCGCGGCGTCGGGGAGTGGACGCGCGAGGCAGGGCGCGACGCCGTCCTGACCGCTCTCGAGGAAGGGGCTCGGTTCGACGCGGTGGTGGCCGGCAACGACATGCTCGCCGTCGGGGCGCTCGCCGCCCTGCACGCCCGCGGTCTCGAGGTGCCCGGGGACGTCGCCGTGGTCGGCTGGGACGACACCGCGGAAGTGGCGTGGACCCGACCGTCGCTGACCTCGATCGCCCCCGACCTCGACGCCCTCATCGCCGCCGCCCTCGACGCCGCGATCTCCGGGACGGAGCGCAGCGGTACGAGCCCGGCGCACGAGGGCGCCGAGACCGTGATCGCGCATCGTCTGATCGAGCGGGAGTCCACGCGCCCGCTCTCGCCGGCCGACGGAAACTCCTGACCACCTCCGTTTCCCACGTTGCACATCGAGCTGGGGTGCGCTTGACTGGAGCCTGTCCGATCCGTGCCGGCGCCCTGCGCCGGTGACTCAGCGCCGAGCCCCACCGACTCCAGGAGCCGTTCGTGAACGCCCAGTCCCCCGCCCTGCCGCAGCACCTCAGCTCCCTGTTCTCCCGGGCCGACGAACTCGCGGCGCACCTCGACGCCCCGCTGTCGGCGATCACCGACGTGCCGCGTCCGGAGCACCCCCGTCCGCAGCTGCACCGCCCCACCTGGCTGACCCTCAACGGCACCTGGCAGTTCGAGATCGACCAGGGCGACTCCGGCCGCGACCGGGGGCTGCTCGAGCGCGAGCTCGAGGAGTCGATCACGGTGCCGTTCGCGCCGGAGACCGAGGCCTCCGGCATCGGGAACCGCGACTTCCTCGAGGCCGTCTGGTACCGCCGCAGCGTCACCGTTCCCGCCGGGTGGGAGGGGCTGCGCCCGATCCTGCGTTTCGAGGCGGTCGACCACGACGCGACCGTCTGGGCGAACGGCGTCGAGGTGGCCCGCCACCGCGGCGGCTTCACCCCCTTCTCCGCGGACCTCTCGCAGGTGCCGGACGTCGGCCCCGGCCGCGAGGTCGAGATCGTGGTGCGCGCCCGCGACCCCCACGACGAGCCGCAGGCCCGCGGCAAGCAGTCCCACGAGTTCCGCCCCACCGCCGCGAACTACCACCGCACCACCGGCATCTGGCAGAGCGTGTGGCTCGAGGGTGTCCCGACCGACGAGATCCGCTCCCTGCGGATCCTCCCGTCGCTCGCGGGCCGTTCCTTCTCGATCGACGTGCCGCTCTCGCGCACCACGAAGGGCACCAGGCTCGAGGTGGTGGCCTCCGTGCCCGGCGGCGAGGAGGTGGCCCGCGCCGAGGTGCGCGCCGGTCTCGACCTCGCCCCGCACCTCGAGCTCGTCGTCCCCGAGGGCGCCGTGCGCATCTGGGGCCCGGGTGCGCCCGAGCTCTACGCCCTCCGCGTGCGCCTGCTGGACTCCGACGGCGGGGTGCTCGACGAGGTCGGCTCCTATGCGGGCCTGCGCTCGACCTCGCTCAACGCCCATGAGTTCCGGATCAACGGCGAGAAGGTCTTCCAGCGCCTCGTGCTCGACCAGGGGTACTGGGAGGAGTCGTTCATGACCGCTCCCGAGGACGGCTCGCTCACCACCGACATCCGCCTCTCCCTGGAGGCCGGCTTCAACGGTGCGCGCCTGCACCAGAAGGTCTTCGAGCAGCGGATGCTCTTCTGGTCGGACCTGCACGGCTACCTCACCTGGGGCGAGTTCGGCGACTGGGGTGTCCAGGGCTTCGGGCCGGCGGGCGACAACCAGCAGCCCACCGCGACCTTCATCGGTCAGTGGATCGAGGCTCTGCAGCGGGATATCAACCACCCCTCGATCGTCGGCTGGTGCCCCCTGAACGAGACCCACCAGATCCTCCACGACCGGCTGACCCAGCTCGACGCGGTGACCCAGGCGATGTACGACGCCACCAAGCTCGCCGATCCCAGCCGGCCGGTGCTCGACGCCTCCGGGTACAGCCATCGCGTGCGCGGCGCCGACGTCTACGACTCCCACTCCTACGAGCAGGATCCGGAGCGCTTCCGCGAGGAGCAGTCCGGCCTGGCAGCGGGGGAGCCCTTCGCCAACCGCCGCGAGCTGGGCCCCGACGAGTTCCCCTTCGCCGACGGCACCTTCTCCCTGCCCTACGCCGGTCAGCCCTACTTCGTCTCGGAGTACGGCGGCATCTGGTGGAACGAGGAGGAGGCGAAGCGGGCCGCGGAGGCGGACCGCGCAGGGAACAACGCCGCCGAGTCCTGGGGCTACGGGCAGCGCATCCTCAGCGAGGAGGAGCTGTACGAGCGATTCGAGGGGCTCACCCGCGTGCTGCTCGAGGACCCGCTCATGTTCGGCTACTGCTACACGCAGGTCACCGACGTGTTCCAGGAGAAGAACGGCGTGGTCGACTTCGCCCGCGGTCGCAAGCTGGACCTCTCCCGCCTGCGCGCCGTCCAGGAGAGGACCGCCGCGTACGAGCGGGACTCCTGAGGTCGCTGCCACGGTAATTCCCGTGACGGCCCGGGTGCTCTGGTCCACGATGAGCCCATGGTCGATCAATCACGCCTGTGGGACGCGCACGCCGCCGCCGAGTACGACACCCCCGGGAAGGGGATGTTCGCCCCGGAGGTACTGGGCCCGACGGTCGAGGTCCTGCGCGATCTCGCCGCCGGCGGAGCCGCCCTGGAGCTCGCGGTCGGCACCGGCCGCGTCGCGATCCCGCTGCGTGAGGCCGGCGTCGAGGTCACCGGGATCGAGCTCTCGGAGGCGATGATCGCGCGGCTGCGCGAGAAGGCCGATCCCGCCGCCCTGCCGGTGGTCGCGGGTGACATGACCACCGCGAGCGCAGGGGAGGGGTTCTCGCTCGTCTATCTCGTGTTCAACACGATCGGGAACGTCCTCACCCAGGAACAGCAGGTCGAGTGCTTCCGCAATGCCGCCCGGCATCTCGCCCCCGGCGGCTGCTTCGTGATCGAGCTGACGGTGCCCGATCTGCGTTCTCTCACGCCTGGCACCGGCGGCACCCTCGAGCACTCCGAGCGCGGATACCTGCTGGTGGACACCTACGACACCCTCGCCCAGATCCTCGTCTCCCATCACCTGCGCTTCGATCCCCGGGTCGACGGCTCGCGGGAGGCGAGCATCGACCGCACCCCGCAGCGCTACGTCTGGCCCGCCGAGCTCGATCTCATGGCCCAGCTGGCCGGCTTCACCCGCGAGTCCCGCTGGGCCGGCTGGGACCGCTCGGAGTTCACCGCCGACTCCCGCAGCCACGTGTCGGTCTACCGGCTCCCTACACTTGAGCGGTGACCACCGCGAACTCCCTCACCTGGACCCCGCTCTCCCTCGAGGACGTGCCGGCGCTGACGGCGCTGCTGAACCGCGTTGATCAGGCTGATGACCTCGGTGAACCGGCTGAGGAGCCGAGCACCCGGGAGTGGCTGACCCTGCCCGGGCGGGACCTTGCTCTGGACTCTCTCGCCGTGCGTGACGGGGACGACCTCGTGGCCGTCTCCCTGGCCGACGTCCACCTCCGCCTCGACCGCGACGGCCGGGCGCGCTGCCAGCTGCTCGGGACGGTCGATCCCGCGTACCGCCGTCAGGGCCTCGGCGCGGCGCTGTTCGAGCACGGGGAGCGCCGCGCCGCCGAACTGGCGACCGCACGGCACC
This sequence comes from Brachybacterium sacelli, assembly GCF_017876545.1. Classification (NCBI taxonomy): domain Bacteria; kingdom Bacillati; phylum Actinomycetota; class Actinomycetes; order Micrococcales; family Dermabacteraceae; genus Brachybacterium; species Brachybacterium sacelli. The sequence goes on from NZ_JAGIOD010000001.1 coordinate 2,043,634, forward strand.
CCGGCGCCCCTGCCGTCTACCGCACCTCCGGTGGCCGCGATCCCGAGGCGGACTCCGATCCGTCGGCCCCGCTGACCGGTGGCGCCGACGTGCGCCCGCTCCTCGAGCGCCGCGGCTACCGACGGGTACGAAGCTGGCTGTCCATGACCCGTGAGCTGCCCGGCGCCGGGCTGCCCGTCACCGACCCCGAAGGAGCGCGTGTCAGCGCCCCGTCCGACACAGAGCGTGAGGCCACCCGCCTCGCCCACCTCGCCGCCTTCGCCGACCACTGGGGCTCGGCCCCGATCGGCGAGGAGCGCTGGAACATGCTGTGGTCCTCGCACACCGCTCGTCGCGAGCTGTCGACGATCGCCGTGGACCGTGACGGCACCGTGCTCGCCTACGTGATCGCGGCAGAGGAGAGACCGGGAGTGCTCTACTTCGCGCTGGTCGGCACGCGTCCCGAAGCCCGCGGTCGCGGGCTCGCCCGCGCCGTCGTCGCCCGCACCCTCGGGGCCGCCGTGCAGGCCGGGTACGCCCTCGCCGAGCTCGAGGTCGACGCCGAGAGTCTCACCGGCGCCACCCGGCTCTACGAGGCCCTGGGCTTCGCCCGGGACGCCGTCCATTCCACCTATGAGAAGCCGGTGGCCTGACGCCGCCCCCTTGACGCCATGGCGCCCGCTGTCCATAGTGACTATGTACAGTAGATGCAGTCAGTCGGTCGGTGACGGAGGAGGGCGCGGATGCACATTCCGCTCGACCCCTCCGCCCCCGAGCCGATCTACGAGCAGATCCGCGCCTGTCTCGCCGACGCGATCCTGCGCGGTGATCTCGCCTCGGGCGATCCGCTGCCCTCGATCCGCATTCTCGCCCGCGACCTCCGCGTCAGCGTCATCACCACCACCCGCGCCTACAACGAACTGGTCGCCGACGGCCTGGTCGACGCGGTGCGCGGCAAGGGGGTGTTCGTCCGTGCCCAGGAGAGGGACCAGGTGCGCCGACGCGCCCTGGAGCGCATCGACAGCGCGCTCGCCGACGCCGTCAGCGCCGCCCGCACCGGGGGCATCGGGGCCGACGAGCTCCGTGACCGGCTCGCCCACGCCCTCGATGAGGAGAACCGATGAGCACGTCGCACCTCGATCCCGTGGCCTCGACCGCACCCCCTGCGGTGCGGGTCCGTGACCTCCGTGTCCACGTCCCCTCCCGGCGTAAGGTCTACGCCGCCCCGGTCGAGGTGCTGCGGGGGTTGACCTTCACCGCTCCCGCCGGGCAGGTGACCGCCCTGGTCGGCGCGAACGGTGCCGGCAAGACGACGGCGCTGCGAGCGATCACGACCGCCCTGCCCTTCGCCGAAGGGAGCATCGAGGTGCTCGGCACCGCCCTGGGCCCGGCCGATGTCCCGCTGCCCTCCCGGGCGGCCCATGTGCCCGATGACCCCGCCCATCCGGACCACTGGACCGCCCACGACGTGGCACGGCTGCTGCGACGGCTCGATCCGGGCTTCGACGTGCGCACCTTCGCGGCTCTGCTCACCGCGCAGGGTCTCCCGCACGATCGTCGACACAGCGAGCTCTCCCGCGGGCAGGTCACCCAGCTCTCCGTCGCCGCGGCCATCGCCCAGGATCCGCAGCTGCTGATCCTCGACGAGCCCTTCGCCCGCCTCGATCCGCTGGCCCGCACCGATCTCGTCGATCGGCTCCGCACGGTGATGGCCCGGGAGGAGCGCGCGATGGTGCTGGCCACGCACGATCTCGAGGGGATGGAGCGATTCGTCGACCATCTCGTGGTGATCGCCGGCGGGCAGGACGTGCTCGAAGGGGACGTGGAGTCCCTGCGGGAGGAGTTCCTCGTCCTCGAGGCGGCTGGCGTGGGGGACGGGTTACGGGGTCCGGGCTCTCCCCTGATCGGCCCGAGCACGGTCGGCGGGCGACTGCGGGCCCTCGTCGGCACCGAGGACGTCCTCGGGCTGCCACCCGGCACCGACCTGCGTCGCCCGACGGTGAGCGAGCTGGTCACCCATTGGCTCCGCGCCGCAGGGCCCCTCGAGCCCAGCCCCAGGAGGACCACGGCATGAGCACCAGCACCCGCCCCGGGGCCCCAACCGAGACGGCTGCCTCACGCCGTCGCGCGCTGCGCCGGGCCCTGGTGGTCGATCTCCGGCTGAATGCCGACCGCTTCGGCGGGACGCTCGTCACGTGCGGACTCTTCCTGCTCCTCTCTGTGGTGCTCACCGACGCCTTCGCCGGCCTGCTCCCGCTGTGGGCGGCTCTGGCCTGGTACCGCTACGGGCGGGCGGACACCGTGGAACGGAAGGAGCTGCGGGTGAGCCTGGGCATGTCCCGTGCCGACCGGGTGCGGGGGCGCGTCACGCTGATCGCGCTCGAATCCCTCGTGATCCTCCTGGTCGCAGGCGCCGCCTCCCTGCTCGCCACGGCCCTGGGGAATGGCAGCTCCCTCGCCGGGACCATGGCCTCCACCGCGATCCCTTCCGGCGCCGCTCTCGTCCTGGAGAGCGTGATCACCACGCTGGGAGCGGCGGTGATCCTGCTGCTGGTCGGGATCTGGGTCGGCGGTGATTGCCTCACGCATCGGCCGGGACGGTCGATGGCGGTGCTCAGCGTGCTGCTGTTCGGCCTCACCGCCGTGCTCGGGGGCTCCGTGCTCTCCCTCCCGCTCGTGGTGCTCACGACGTTCGGGGTCGATGAGACCGTGCCGAGTCTCCTGGCGCCGCTGGGTCTTCTCGTCGTGGTCGTCCTGCTGGCGCTGCTGCTGCGCGCCCGGATGCACGCGTGGATCCGTCAGCTGGACTCCGGGGCCCGCCAGCGGCTCGAGCCGTCGGCCTGAACTGAGCGAGGATGGCCCCATGAGAGCAGTCCGCTACGACGACTTCGGCGAGCAGCCCCGTCTGGTCGAGGCCCCCGACCCCCTGTGCCCGCCGCGCGGTGCGGTGGTGACCGTGCACGCGACCGGGGTGTGCCGCAGTGACTGGCATGCCTGGCAGGGGCACGACGAGTCCGTGCAGCTTCCCCATATCCCGGGCCACGAGTTCGCCGGTGTGGTCGAGGCCGTGGGCGAGGAGGTCACGCGCTTCGTGCCCGGGGACCGGGTGACCGCGCCGTTCATCCTCTCCTGCGGGCGCTGCGCGCAGTGCCGTGCCGGTGCGCCCCAGGTGTGTCCCGACCAGCAGCAGCCGGGATTCGACCTGCCCGGCGCCTGGGCCGAGCAGGTGGTGGTGATCGAGGCGGACCACAACCTCGTTGCGCTGCCCGAGGGGATCGACATGGCCCTCGCCGCCGGGCTCGGATGCCGTGTCGGTACCGCGTATCACGCCGTGAAGGTGCAGGCAGCGGTCGCGGCGGGGGAGACGGTCGCCGTGTTCGGCTGCGGCGGGCTCGGGCTGGCCGGCGTGATGGTCGCTCTCGCCGCCGGCGCCCGGGTGATCGCGGTCGACGTCTCCGAACAGGCGCTCGCCGCCGCCGCGCAGCTCGGCGCCACCGCCCTCGCCTCCGGCCCCGACATCGTCGAGCGGGTGCGCGAGATGACCGGAGGAGGTGCCCACGTCACGCTCGACGCGCTGGGATCCGCGGCGACGGCCCGCGCGGCCCTCGAGTCCCTGCGTCCCCGTGGCCGCCACGTGCAGGTGGGCCTGCTGCTGGGTGAGGATGCCGACCCCTCCCTGCCGATGGGCCGCGTGATCGCCCAGGAGCTGCAGATCCTCGGCAGCCACGGCCTCGCCGTCGAGGAGTATCGCGAGCTGCTGGCCGATGTCGCCGAAGAGCGGCTGGACCTCGGCTCCACCGTTGGCTGCCTGCTCACCCTCGAGGAGCTGCCGGCCGCGATGCGCGCCATGGACCACCCGCCCACCACCGCCGGGATGACCGTCGCACGCCTGCGATGAATACCGTGCCCGCGGATCGGTGCGCCGGGTGCCGGCGGACTGACCCGGTGACTCGAGGAGAGGTACCCCGCATCGCCCGACGTGCGACGGCGGCCCGTCCGGAGCGGACGATCGGCTGTGGAACGATTGCCCCATGACCCTCACTGCTGCTGCCGACGGCTCCGCCCTGGGCAATCCCGGTCCGGCCGGCTGGGCCTGGTACATCGACGAGACGACCTGGCGCGCCGGCGGCTGGCCCCACGGCACCAACAACATGGGCGAGCTGAAGGCGGTGCTGGACCTGCTGGAGGCGACCGCGGTCGATGCCGATCAGCACCTGAAGATCCTGTGCGACAGCCAGTACGTCATCAACTCGGTCACCACGTGGATGCCGGGATGGAAGCGCAAGGGCTGGCGCAAGAAGGACGGCAAGCCGGTGCTGAACGTCGAACTGCTGCAGGCGATCGACCGTGCTCTGGCGGGCCGCAGCGTCGAGTTCGAGTGGGTCAAGGGCCACTCCGGCCACGCCATGAACGAGGCTGCCGACCGGCGCGCCAATGCTGCGGCGACGGCCTACTCAAAGAAGCAGGACCCGCAGGTCGGCCCCGGATACCGGGCGGCCGACGGCGGCTCCTCGACCAGCTCGTCCACGACACCCGTCACCGCACCCATCCCCCGCGGCACCGACGCGCTGCCCGAGTCCCCGTCGGCAGCGGGCCCGTCGACCCGGTCCTCGTCGGCCGAGCCCTCATCGGCCACGGCGCCGACCACCCCCGCCGACGACCTCTTCAGCCTCTTCGACCAGCCGGCATCGACCCCGGTCGGCTGCTCCACGGCCTCCGAGGAGACCGTGCTGGCCGCCGATGCCCCCGGGGCGACAGACTTCGAGCAGGTCACCGCGCGCGAACAGGCACTTCTCTCCGACGCCCTGCGCGCCGACGCGCCCAGCGCCGCCGAGCTGCTGCACCCCTCCTTCACCGAGATCGGCGCGAGCGGGCGCACCTACGACCGCGACGCGCTCCTCGCCCACCTCGCGCCCGTCCCCGGCGTGCGGGCCGAGGAGTTCGTCGCCGAGGAGATCGCGCCCGGTGTGGTGTTGCTGCGGTACACGACGACAAGACCACGGGGCACCGCCGCCCGCAGTTCCCTGTGGGTGCGCGAGAAGGGCCGCTGGCTCCTGCGCCATCACCAGGGCACCCCGACCGACGGGCACTGATGGCATCGATCCCGGCAGTCGGCTCCGTCCCGCTGACCCGCCGCGCGGGTGGACCCGACTTCGCACGCGGCCTCGCGCTGCTCGGCATCGCCCTGGCCAACACCGTCGGCTGGCTGCACGGCTCGCAGTGGACCGTGCTGCTGAAGCAGCAGGACGCCGCCGGGTGGGACCGGGCGGCCGACGTGCTGATCGCCTTGACGGCCGACAACCGCGGCTTCCCCCTGTTCGCGATGCTCTTCGGCTACGGCCTCGGCATCCTGTACCGCCGCTCCCGCGAGCACGGAGAGCGCACCGGCCGCTTCCTGATGCGCATGCTGCGACGTCACGTGGTGCTGCTGGCGATCGGGGTGGCTCACGCGATCCTGCTGTTCCAGGGAGACATCCTCGTCTCCTACGCCCTGGTGGGGATGCTCTGCGTGCTGCTGATGACCCGCCATCGCGCGGCGCTGCCGCTGGCGGGCGTGCTCGCCCTGCCTGCGCTGGGCGTGTGGGGCTGGGCCGACGGGATCATCGGTCTGTCCTCCGGGGACGGCTACGCGGCGGCCGCCGCCGATGACTACCTGAGCGGTCTGCGTCTGCGCACCGAGTCCGCGGCATCGGAGGTGGCCACCGGCCTGCTGACCGATATCGGACTGCTCGCCCCGATGGCGATCGGAGCGCTCGCGGCGCGGGTGCGCCTGTTCGAGGAGGCCGCCGCCAACCATGACGTGCTGGTGCCCCTGGCCCGCTGGGGGCTCGGGATCGGCCTCGTGGGCGCGGTGCCCCTGACCGCCGTGCTCGTCGTCGACCCCGCGCACCAGATCCTGGACTCCGAGACCGTCCTCGGCCTCCTCGGGCTCGTCCACCAGTACACGGGTCTCCTCGGCGGGCTCGGCCTCGCCGCGGCCGCGGCGCTGCTCGCCGAGCACGTCCGGAACCGGGAGGCACGACCGCTGGCCGGCGTGGTGCACGGCATCGAGGCCCTGGGGGCGGTCTCGCTGAGCGCCTACGTGGGACAGTCCGTCGTCTTCCACGCCCTGTTCCCGCCCTACACCCTGGACCTCGGCGAACGCTCCGGCATCGCAGGCGCAGCGGTGATCGTGGTGGTGACCTACCTGGTGATGATCCCGCTCGCCGTCGCCCTGCGTCGCGGCGAGCACCGCGGACCGCTCGAGGTGGTGCTGCGACGTCTGGCAGGCTCGAGCACGCCTCGCCGCGGGACCGTCCCGACCAGCGCGGCGCGCCGAGCACCCGGAGGCCGCCCGTGACCGTCTACGCCGACACCCCGCGCTGGCCGCGCCACGGCATGCTCTGGGGTCACCTGATCTCCGACACCTCGCTCGCCGAGCTGCACGAGACCGCGGCACGCGCCGACCTCCCCCTGCGCTCCTTCGATCTCGACCACTACGACTGGCCCGGAACCGCTCGGGAACGGCTGGTCGCTGCCGGGGTCACATTCGTCGGCAACCGGGAGCTGACCCGGGCCCTGATCGGCTCCGGCCTGCGGATCCCGCTGGTCGACCGGCCCGCTGCCCGGGTTCGCCGCAGCGCCGAGCACGCGGCGCAGCTGGGTCTGGCCGAGGTGCCGCGGGATCTCATCGTCGGGCTGCTCGGTCACGTCGATCCGCTGCCGGCGCCGGGACGAGCTCGCCCCGGCGCCTTCCGCATGACCCGGGACGACCTCTCCGCCCCGCCGCGCATCGAGGCGCACGACGAGAGCGGACGCCGTGCCGCGATCGCGCTGCTGACGCAGTTGGACGAGCTCGCGCGGGCCGCGGGCGCTGCGGGCTTCACCGGCCAGGTCCTGGAGCTCGGCACCTGAGTGACCCACTGGGGCCGCGTTGGCCCCAGTTCCCTTCGGTGCCGGAATCGATGCGCGATGACGTGTCGCCGGGCCACGCCGCCCTCAGGTCCGTGTGGGCCCGCGGGGGGAGTCGGGCTCGCTGGGTGACCCGGGCCCGCGAGGGGAGTCGGGCCCGCCGGGGGTGTCGGGGGAGCCGTTCGGGGTCTGCCGGCTCGTCAGCGCGCGCAGCTGGTCGGGCTGCGAGCGGTGCTCCGCCTCGACCTCGCTGCCGGGCAGCTCGGCCCAGAACGTGGCACCGCCGCCGGGGGTGTGCGTCACTCCGATGGAGCCGCGGTGCTGCTGGATGATGGTGGCCGCGATCGACAGGCCCAGGCCCGCGCCGCCGCCCTGGGTGGCCGAGCGCACCCGCGAGGAGTCCGTGCGGTAGAAGCGCTCGAAGACCTTCTCGCGCTGGTCCTCGTCGATGCCGTCACCGTGGTCGCGGATCTCGATGCGCACCGTCCCCTCTCCGGTGTAGCCCACAGCGATCTCGACCGGCGAGCCCTTGGGGGTGTGCCGGTTCGCATTGCCCACCAGGTTGAGGATGACCTGGCGCAACGAGGCCTCGTCGCCGAGGACGCCGAGCGAGAGGTGGGGGTGGACCGGCACCGGGGTCCCCGAGAGGGAGACCACCATGACCTGCCGGTCCGGGTCCAGGGCGCGCAGGTCCTGAGCGGCGTCGAAGACGGCGTCGGTGAGGTCGATCGGTTCGAGGACGAGGTCCGGGTTCTCGTCGAGACGGGCCAGTCGTAGGAGGTTCTCCACCAGTGAGCCCATGCGTCGGGCCTCGTCCTCGATCCGACGCATCGCCGAGGCGACGTCGTCGTCGGAACCCAGTGCCCCCATCCGGTACAGCTCCCCGAAGCCGCGGATCGCGGCCAGCGGGGTACGCAGCTCATGGGAGGCATCGCCGACGAAACGGCGCATCCGTGCCTCGGAGCGGGTGGCATGCTCCTCGGAGGCCGACTGCGCGGCGAAGGACTGCTCGATCCGCACCAGCATCTCGTTCAGCGACAGCGCGAGGGCGTGCACCTCGAGGCTGGTGTCGGTGACCGGGACGCGGCGGGAGAGATCACCGCCGGCGATCTGGGAGGCCGTGGCCTCCACGTCCTGCAGCGGCTCGAGGGCGCGGTGGGTCATGTAACCGCCCAGCCCCATCCCGACCAGCACCACGAGGGTGCCGACCAGGACGATGATCAGCGCCATCTCGTGCATCGTGCGGTCCACGCCGGTCAGCGGCAGCGCCACGTACACGCTGCCTTTGTCCGGGCCCGAGTTGAGCATGGCGACCACTCGCCAGCGGTTCTCCGAGGAGTCCAGTACGGTGAAGGGCTTCCCGCCGCGCTGGAGGATCTGCTCGTCGGAGAGGTCCGGGAACGGGAGCTTCACGTCGCTGTTGCCGTAGTGGACGACCACCTGCTCGATCGCGACGCCCTGCTCGTCGCGGATCTCCACGGCGTACTCCACCGGGGTGTAGACGCTGCCGCGGACGTCGTCCTCCTCGTCCCCGGCGAGCTCGTGCTGCGCCAGCGAGAGCATCTCGCCCATGCCCGAGTGGAGGTTGTTGTCGACGGACTGGATCAGGGTCCGGTTGAGCAGGAACAGCGAGAGGCTCCCGGTGATGACGACGCCGACGACCAGCAGCAGGGAGATGAGCGCGACGATCCGTGTCCACAGGGACACGGGCCGTTCGGTGCGCAGGGTCGGCAACGCCAATCGTCAGGAACCTTCGGCAGCTCGCAGCACGTAGCCGATGCCGCGCTTGGTGTGGATCATCGGGTCGCCGATGACGTCGATCTTCCTGCGCAGGTAGGAGATGTAGGACTCGACGATGCCGACCTCTCCGGACCAGTCGTAATCCCACACGTGATCGAGGATCTGCGTCTTGGAGACGACCCGACCCGCGTTGAGCATGAGGTAGCGCAGGAGCTTGAACTCGGTGGGGGAGAGCTCGATGGTCACGTCCGCGCGGTAGACCTCGTGGGAGTCCTCGTCCAGCCGCAGGTCGCCCACCACCAGGGAGCTGTCGACCGTCGCGTCGTGGCCGCCGTGGGTGCGGCGCAGCACGGCCCGGATGCGGGCGACGACCTCTTCCAGGCTGAACGGCTTGGTGACGTAGTCGTCGCCACCGACGGTGAGGCCTGCCACCTTGTCCTGGGTCTCGTCCCGAGCGGTGAGGAAGAGGATCGGGTACTGCTCGCCGCGGTCGCGCAGCCGCCGGGTCACGGTGAAGCCGTCCATGTCCGGCAGCATCACGTCGAGGACGACGAGATCGGGCTGGTGGTCGGTGGCCTCGCGGATCGCCTCGTTGCCGGTGGAGGCGGTGAACACCTCGAAGCCGGCGAAGCGCAAGGAGGTCGCGAGGAGGTCGCGGATGTTCGGCTCATCGTCGACGACGAGCAGCCGGGCCTCGAATTCCTGATCGTCAGTCGTAGCGTTCGTAGTCATCACCCCACAGTGCTCCTGATGCTTGGGAATCGCCTGGACGTCACCTGGGTGAGATCAGCGGGCCGCGCGCTGGATCTTCTCCTGCTGCTTGCGCAGCTTGCGGATGGTCCAACCCATCTGGATCATCCGCACCGAGCCGACCAGGGCCATCACCAGGGCGCCCGCGATCGCCGCCAGCAGCATCGCGACTCCCAGGGGCAGGTCGAAGGTGGCGTTGAAGTACTCGAAGCGAGCTGTCTCACTGTTCTGGATCACGAAGATCAGCAGCAGCACCAGCACGATCGCGCCGAGGATCAGGGAGATCCAGATCCCGGCGGTCCGCCCGCCACCGGTGGGCTCGGGTTCGGTCCGGGGCTGCTCCGGTCGCTGAGCGGTCCGCCGGCCGGTGCCGTCGGCGCCCTCGTCCGTGGGCTCGGCGGCGCGGCGGCCGCGGGCCGACTCGGCGGGACGGTCCTGACCAGCCGGTCGGTCCTGGCCGGCAGGGGAACTGGAGGCACGGTCCTGCTCGGCGGCATCGTCCTGCCCGGCGGGGCCGCCGGCGCCGGGGGCGTCCTGGGGCGTGCGGCCGGTGGGCTGATCCGGGTTCTCGGGTCCGGTGCTCATGTTCGCTCCTCGGTGTGGGGTGCCGGGATGTCTCCCGTGCGGCCTTCGGGGGAAGGTCGCCGCTGAGCACACTGTAACGATTCGGAGAACGCCCAGGCCGGAGGCTCCCCGCACGGCACGGCCGGGACGTCCTCTTCCGGGAACCGGGCACGTCGTCCGCCGGCGACGGTCAGCTGCCCTCGAGCGCGGCCTCCAGCTCCTCGGCGTCCACGATCGTGTAGGCGTACCCCTGTTCGGCCAGGAAGCGCTGGCGGTGGGCCGCGTAGTCCTGGTCCTGGGTGTCGCGCATGACCACGGTGTAGAAGTGCGCGGCCCGTCCGTCGGCCTTGGGGCGCAGCAGGCGTCCCAGCCGCTGGGCCTCCTCCTGGCGCGAGCCGAAGGCGCCGCTGACCTGCACGGCGACCGACGCCTCCGGCAGGTCGACGGAGAAGTTGGCGACCTTGGAGACGACCAGGCGGGAGACCTCCCCGGTGCGGAAGGCGGCGAACAGCTCCTGGCGCCGCCTGACCGGGGTCTGGCCGGTGATGAGATCGGCCTCGAGCTGGGTGGCGATCTCCTCGAGCTGGTCGAGGTACTGCCCGATCACCAGCATCGGCTCGCCCTGATGGCGCTGCGCGACGGACCTGACCACGCCGATCTTCGCCGGATGCGCCGCGCCCAGGCGGGGTCGGTCCTCGGCCTCGGCCATCGCGTACGCCATGCGGTCGTCGGCCGGCATGGCCACCCGCACCTCGGTGCAGTCGGCCGGGGCGATGTAGCCCTGCGCCTCGATGTCCTTCCAGGGGGCGTCGTAGCGCTTGGGCCCGATCAGCGAGAACACCTCGCCCTCGCGGCCGTCCTCGCGCACCAGCGTCGCGGTCAGTCCGAGTCGCCGCCGGGCCTGCAGGTCGGCGGTCATGCGGAAGACCGGGGCGGGCAGCAGGTGCACCTCGTCGTAGATGATCAGTCCCCAGTCACGGGCGCTCATCAGCTCCAGGTGCGGGTGGACGCCGTTGCGCTTCATGGTCAGCACCTGATAGGTGGCGATCGTGACCGGGCGGACCTCCTTGGTCGCCCCCGAGTACTCGCCGATCTCGTCCTCGGTCAGCGTGGTGCGTGCCAGCAGCTCGTCCTTCCACTGCCGGGCCGAGACCGTCGAGGTCACCAGGATCAGCGTGGTGCGCCCCATCGCCGCCATCGCCCCGGCGCCGACCAGCGTCTTGCCGGCACCGCAGGGGAGGACGACGACGCCGCTGCCGCCGTGGCGGAATCCGTCGACCGCCTCGTTCTGGTAGGGCCGCAGCGACCAGTCGTCCTCGCGCAGGGCGATGGCATGGGCCTCACCGTCGACGTAGCCGGCCTGGTCCTCGGCCGGCCAGCCCAGCTTCAGCAGCGCCTGCTTGAGGGCGCCGCGCTCGGAGGGATGGACCACCACGGTCTCCTCGTCGAGGCGGGCGCCGAGCATGCCCTGGATGCGCCGGGTACGGGAGATCTCCTCGAGCACGGCCGGGTCCAGGGCATGCAGCACGAGCCCGTGGGTGGGGTCCGAGAGCAGCTGCAGACGCCCGTAGCGGTCCATCGTGTCCGCCACGTCGATCAGCAGCGAGTGCGGGACCGGATAGCGGGAGTGGTCCACGAGCGCCGCGACCACGGACTCGGCGTCGTAGCCCGCGGCGCGCGCGTTCCACAGCCCCAGATCCGTGATCCGGTAGGTGTGGACGTGCTCCGGGGCCCGCTCCAGCTCCGCGAAGGCGGCGATCGCGGCGCGAGCGGCCTGCGCTCGGGGATGGGAGACCTCGAGCAGGAGGGACTTGTCGCTCTGGACGATGAGGGGGCCGTCGCTCATCCCGCCAGGCTACGCTGGGGCCGACGGTGCGGGGCCGGGCGGGGGAGTGAGCCGGGCCTCGTCCGTCGGTCGCACGCGGCGGGAACGGAACGGGAGCGGCACCCGCCGAGCCCATGGCTCAGCGCGTGCCGCTCCCGTCACGGTCCGGTCTACGGGGCTCCTCAGCCGCGCGCCGGCTCGGGCAGCGCGCGCCCGCTCAGGCGCTCGTACATCCCGAACTGGGTCAGGATGACGAAGGGGAACAGGACGAGGTACGGAAGGATCAGGGTGCCGGCGACCGAGCCGATCACGCCGACCACCAGGAACAGCACGATCGAGGTCCCGAGGTTGGTCTTGACCAGGGAGAAGCTCTCCTTGATCGCCTCGACCGGGGAAGCGCCCCGCACCGCCGCCGGGATCGAGTACATCAGCGCCACTGAGGCGATGAGCCCGGGGACGTAGAGCAGCAGGAACCCGACGACGGTGATCACCAGGACGAGCAGCACCGTCAGGATGACGCGCATCGGTCCGGCCATGGCCTGCCCGATGCGCGGGCGACCGCCCTCGAGGACGACCCCGCCTGCGCGGCCCGAGCCTGCTTGCCACAGCACCGAGAACGGGATGCACAGCAGCATGGCTCCGAGCATGATCGCGTACATGCGCAGAAGCGGCCCGATCGGCGGCGCCTCGGAGACGGCCGCCGCTTCCATCTGCGGGAAGGTGATCGCGACGGCGGCAGCGGTACCGCCGGCGATCAGCACGACCGAGATGATGCTGTAGATCAGTCCCACGACCAGGAAGGTTACCGGGTTGCGCAGCAGGGAATTGCTAGCGAACTTCAGGGCTGCGCCGAGATCGGAGGCCAGGTCCGTGCCCGGGGGCGGCCCGGCGGCCCCGGGGGCCGTTGCTGCGGCAGGGGCGGAGGTCGGTCCGCCCCAGGCCTCCTGTCCGGCGCCGGGGGCCGGCTGGCTGTAGGGCCCGGACGGCGACGGCTGGCCGTAGGACGACGAGGGCTGACCGTAGGACGGCGACGGCTGCCCGTAGCTCCCGGATGGGGAGGGCTGGCCGTAGGGCCCCGGCTGAGGCGGCGGAGAGTGCTGCCCCGGGGCCGGTGCCGGGGTCGGCTGGGAGTACGGATCATGCGGGGGCGGGGGAACAGTCATCAGATGGCTCTACTCTCGCGAGGGCGGGCCGCGTGCTCGGCGACGCTTCTCCGGCGGTCGATGGGTGCCCCCTCGTGGGGACGGCACCACGGTACGTGCCGGGCGCCCCGGTGTGGCATCCGACCACCGGTGAGAACGCAGGAGCCCTGCCCCGGACCTTCGTCGGATCCGGCGTCGCGCGGTGCCGGTCCGAGTCGGCGAGCGCGCGCTCCCCACCCTGGCACCACCTCGGCGAGCACCCGGTGACGCCGCCTCCAGGCGGCAAGGACTGGCACACCCGGTCGCGACGGGCCCGACTTCCCTAGAATGGTCCGTGATGGGCCGGGATCCCGCCCTCGGCCGGCACCACCGGCTCGGCGATCCGACGCCCGGCTCGACAGTCACCTGACCTGAGGAGAACCCATGGCAAGCTTCGCTCCGTCCCCCGCTGATGTCGCGGACATCGGCGTCACCGGAATGGCGGTGATGGGCTCCAACCTGGCCCGCAACCTCGCCCGCAACGGCTTCAAGGTCGCCATCCACAACCGCAGCGTCGGCAAGACCGAGAAGGTCATCGCCGATCACGGCAGCGACGGCGAGTTCTATCCCTCCGAGTCGATGTCGGACTTCGTCGCCTCGCTGCAGAAGCCGCGCGTCGCGATCATCATGGTCAAGGCCGGCGGCCCCACCGACGCCGTCGTCGACGAGCTCTCCTCCCTGATGGAGGAGGGCGACATCATCGTCGACGCCGGCAACGCGCTGTTCACGGACACCCGTCGTCGTGAGGCCGCGCTGCGGGAGCAGGGTCTGCATTTCGTCGGCGCCGGCGTCTCCGGTGGAGAGGAGGGCGCGCTGAACGGCCCCTCGATCATGCCGGGCGGCACCAAGGCGTCCTACGACCGCCTCGGCCCGATGTTCGAGAAGATCTCCGCGGAGGCGGAGGACGGCCTGCCCTGCTGCACCCATGTGGGTGCCGACGGTGCCGGGCACTTCGTGAAGATGGTCCACAACGGCATCGAGTACGCGGACATGCAGGTCATCTCCGAGGCGTACGACATGATGTCGAAGGCTCTGGGCATGGAGGCCTCCGCGATCGGCGACGTCTTCGCCGACTGGAACAAGGGCGACCTGGAGTCCTTCCTCATCGAGATCACCGCCGAGGTGCTCCACCACACCGACGCCACCTCGGGCAAGCCCTTCGTCGACGTCATCCTCGACCAGGCCGCCCAGAAGGGCACCGGCGCCTGGACCGTGCAGACGGCCCTCGACCTCGGCGTCCCCGTCACCGGCATCGCCGAGGCGACCTTCGCCCGCTCCACCTCCGGCTCCGTGCCGCAGCGGGAAGCCGGCCGCAGGACCCTCTCCGCCGAGGCGCAGACGCTCGAGATCGCCGATCCCGCCCAGTTCATCGACGACCTGCAGAAGGCGCTGTACGCCGCGAAGCTGGTCTCCTACTCGCAGGGCTTCGACGAGATCGCCGCCGGCGCCGAGGAGTACGGCTGGGACATCGACCTGGGTGCGATGGCGCGTATCTGGCGCGAGGGCTGCATCATCCGTGCCCGCTTCCTCGACCGCATCACCGAGGCCTACGGCCGCGACGCGAAGCTGCCCCTGCTGCTGAGCGACGAGTACTTCTCCTCCGAGATCGCCAAGTGCATCCCGGCGTGGCGGCGCGTGGTGGCCTTCGCCGCCGCCAGCGGCTACCCGGTCCCGGTGTTCGCCTCGACCCTGTCGTACTACGACGCGGTCCGGGCCGAGCGTCTGCCCGCCGCCCTGGTCCAGGCCCAGCGCGACTACTTCGGCGCCCACACCTACCAGCGCGTCGACGCCGCGGGCACCTTCCACGTGGAGTGGTCCGAGGACCGTCGCGAGACCGAGCAGGACTGACACCGCCCGGGGTCGTCCCTCACGGGGCGACCTCGCGGCCTCTCGGCGCGCCGCGTCCTCGCGCGGACAGGAAGAAGGCCCGGCCCCTTCGGGGTCCGGGCCTTCTTCGGCGCTGGGTGCTCAGTACTCGGTCGGAGCGTTCGCGATCATGGCGCCGACGAAGACGAAGTAGAGGATGATCCCGATGACCCACAGGACCGCGAGGATGGCGTAGACGATCCAGCCCCACTTGTAGTACTTGTTCGCGCTCTCGAGATCGGTGTCGGCCTTCACCAGCCCGAGGATCGCCAGGATCAGCGTGATGGGGTTGCCGAGGCAGAGGACCGACACGACCAGCTGCACGATCCACTTGGTCTTGGACACCGGCTGGTTGCCGCCGAAGCCTCCGGCCTGCCCGCCGACGCCGCCGCCGGGGGCGTTGAAGTTCATGTCGGTCATGGTGATTCCCTCCGAAAGTCCCGCGGATCTGTTCCCCTGGGTGCTGTCGACGCCGCAGGCTTGACCCGCGCGGCGTCGGGGACAGCATAACGGGACGCCACCCTGGTGGCGCCATGGGGAGGACTCCCCATGGCGCGTCGGGTACGTCGCGCGGGACCGCTATCCCAGGGTCACCCGATGCACGAGCACCGTGAACTCCTCGTCGTGGCCCAGCTCGCGGGCGCGCAGCCGCCCGCCCTCGAGGGAGAGGGGCCGCACCTGCTTGACGACCACGCCGCCGCGGCCGTCGACGATGCCCAGCGGCAGCTCGCCCTCCTGGGCGATCGCATCCAGCAGCCGATCGGTCACCGACAGGTCCGTCGCGCCCTCCTCCGCCGCCCGGATCCGGGCCACGGCCTCGGCGGCCGGCACGCGCAGCTCGGGGCCGTCGACGGTGACGAGATCCGGGTCGACCGGTCCGCCGGGCAGCGAATGCGCCAGCTCGGGCCCCGCCGGGCGACCATCGGGCCCCACGGCCTGCGGGGAGAGTCCCGCCTGCCGTGCCACCTGCAGGGCGAAGCCGGGGTCGGAGAGGGTCACCGCGACGGTCGGGGCCAGGCGGTGCAGTGTCAGGGCCGACGCCTCGGGCGCCACCTGCAGCAGATCCAGGACCTCCGACTCGGCGGTCAGCACCGTCGTCGCCCGGGAGACCTGGACCCGGCCGTGACGACGCTGCTCGTCACGCAGCAGGTACCGCAGGGCCTGCGGGACCGGGGAGCGGGAAGCCTCCTCGAGCAGCACCAGCAGCGCCTCGGCGTCGCGTCCGGCGCCCAGCGCGCGGCGCACCGAGGTGGTGCTGAAGCGCAGGGTGAGGGCTCCCCCGCGGGAGACGACCTCGGCCCAGTCCAGCAGCGGCAGCAGGCGCTCGGCCGGCCTGCCGGGGACGACGGCGGTCAGATCCGCATCCAGCAGCACCTCGTCGACCGGGGACGGGGCCGCCGCGCGCAGCGCCCCGGTGAGACGGGCGTCGGCCTCGGTGACGTCCTCGTCCAGCGCGAGCACCAGATCCTGGCCGAGCACGGTCAGCGCCCCGCCGTCGAGCACGCCGAGGGCCTCGCCCTCCGTCAGCAGCGCCCCGGTCTCCTCCTCGATGACCTCGGCCGGGACCAGCGGGAAGGCCCAGGCCAGGCACAGTGCAAGGGACTCCCGCGTGGCGTGGATGCCCGGGCACGTGCGCAGGGTGCGCAACAGGCTGCCGCGCCGGGTGCGCACCCCGTCGCGTCGCGTGAGGTCCGACAGCAGGGCGCGACCGGTTCCGGAGGAGTCCGGAGTGCCCACCACGGCGGCGAGATGGTGCCCGAGCGCCCAGGCGAGTACGAGCTCTGCCCAGCGCTGCTCGGGAGCCTGGACGCGATGGGCGTCCCAGTCCCGGGTGGGATGCCATTCCTGGCCGTCGTGGCCGATCAGCCCGGCCTGCCAGGCGGACTGCAGGACGGTCGCACAGGTGAGCAGGGGAGCGCCGGCACGCTCGGCGAGTCGCCGGAGGTCGCGCTGGGGCAGCCCACCGCGGCGCAGCACCCCTGGGGGATCCTCGTCGAAGCCGCGGACGGTGCCCAGCAGACGCAGGGCCTCGAAAGCCTGCTCGACGGCCTGGGCGGAGCGGGAGCCGGGGATCCGCTCGGTGACCGCCGGTCCCTCGGGCTCGGGGCACCGGGCGGCGTGAGTCCGGCGCACCCGTCCACCGCGCAGCGCCAGGTGCACGCTGCGGGGCAGGTGCAAGGTGCCGTCCTCGCCGGTCACCACGATGCCGGCCTCCCGGAGCTCGAGGGCCAGGCGCCCCTGGCCCTCCACGGCCGCGGGGCCCCAGGCCAGGGTCTCGAGCACCTCGGGCACCGACGCCCGTGCGGCGGCCACCCGACGCTCGGCGGTCTCGGCCGAGGGGTCCTCGGCGGAGGCGGGAGCGAGCCCGGCCGGGGCGCGCAGCCCGTCGCGCAGTGGGCGGATCAGGTGCAGGGAGTCCTCACCCCAGACCAGGGCGAGCGTGGTCAGTCGCTCGAGGCCGGGGGAGATGGTCGCAGGTTCCGAGGAGACCGCCTCGGCCAGGTCCGACGGGGAGGTGCCGTCCTCGAGCACGGCGAGGGCCTCGACGAGGTGGAGCTCCGGCAGCCGCAGCGCCCCGAGCGCACGACGGGCGGAGGTGGCACCGGCGGCACGGGCCGCGAGCGGGCCCAGCCCCTTGGGCAGCGGCGAGGCGAGGTCCGGTCGGGCGACGAGCAGCGCCTCCAGGCGATCGTCGCCGAACCGTCGCAGGGAGTCCGCGAGGGACCGGATCACAGCGGCCATGATGGGATCCAGCATAAAGTGGCGATGCTGCCCGGGACACCACGGGCCGCTCGCCACCGGGTGGGCCGCGGCATCGGTGTCGTCCCGCGGCACGCCCCCATAGCCCAATCGGCAGAGGCGGCCGCCTTAAAAGCGGCACAGTGCGGGTTCGAGTCCCGCTGGGGGCACCGGGGCGGTCGGCCCGTGATGCGCGTCCGGGCCACAATGGAGAGCATGACCCGGACCTCCGCCGCCGACCAACTCCCTGCCGACCAGCTCGCCGCCCGCCTCGACGACGTGCTCGCCCGCCTCGATGCCGCCGCCGCCCGCGCCGGCCGGGACGGCCGCGAGATCACCCTGCTGCTGGCCACCAAGACCCGCACGCCTCAGGAGGTCGCCGTCGTCGTCGACCTGCTGCGCGCACGGGATCGACGGATCGCCGTGGGGGAGAACCGCGCCCAGGAGATCGCCAAGCACGCCGACCCGATGCTCGCGGACAACGGGGTCCCGCGCCACTTCATCGGACGCCTGCAGACCAACAAGGCCCGCGACGTCATCGCCTTCGCGCAGACGATACACAGCGTGGACCGCGAGGACATCGCCGACGCCCTCGAGCGTCGGGCCGCCCTGGCCGGCCTCGTGCGGGAGGTGCTGGTGCAGGTCAACACCTCCGGTGAGGAGTCCAAGGGCGGCTTCGCCCCGACCCTCGAGGCCGTGGGCCCGATCCTCGAGCGGCTGCGGGGGAGTGGGACCCTGCGACCCGTGGGCCTGATGACGATCGGTGCCAACACCTCCGACGCGACGGCGGTGCGCGCCTCCCTGCGCGGCCTGCGCGAGCTCCGCGACCAGGTGCGCACCGAGCTCGAGCTCCCTGAGCTGGAGCACCTCTCGATGGGGATGAGCGGCGACCTCGAGATCGCGGTCGAGGAAGGCGCGACGATCGTCCGCGTCGGCTCGGCCCTCTTCGGCGCCCGCCCCTGAACCCTCAGGCCGGACCGACCAGCGCCTGCGGCAGGCCGTACTCGTGCTCGAGCACCTCGCAGGCCGAGCCCACCGCGATCAGGTCGGTGCCCCGGGTGGAGAGCATGACCTCGACATGCACCCAGGGCTCGGCACGCAGGCCCTCCTCGAGCGCGGCGCGGATCGCATCCATGGTGCGCTCGTGATGGGCGTAGACCGTCCGTCCGCCCAGCACCACCCGATCCACGTCGACCACCCGCACCAGATCGACCACGACCGTGGCCAGCACCTGGGCGGCCAGCTCCTCGTCGCCGGCCTCCAGGGCGGCCCGATGCTCGGCCTGGGCGCAGCCCCGTCGTCCGCAGGTGCAGGGGACCCCGCCCATCCGCACCACGGTGTGCCCGGCCTCGCCGGCGTGGGAGTGCGCACCCCGCACGATCATCCCGTCCAGGCACAGGGCCGCTCCCAGGCCGTCCTCGACGAGCACGAGCGCGGCGTCGTCCAGCAGCCCGGGCTGGGACCAGGCCTCGCCCACCAGTGCGGCCCGGGAGTCGTGGTCCAGCAGCACCGGGACGGACAGCTCCTGGGCGAGCAGGGAACGGATCGGTGCACCGCGCCACGGGTCCGGCTGGGAGGTGCCGCGGTAGACGCCCTCCGACCAGTCGACCGGCCCCGGCATCCCGACCCCTACCCCGAGCAGCTCACCGGGGCCCACATCGACGAGGGCACGGGTCTGGTCGGCGAGGGTCGCGATCAGCTGGTCGATCGGTTGCAGCCGGCCGGTCTCGATCTCGCGCCGCGCGAGGATCTCCCCGGTGAGGTCCACCACCACCGCGTGGACGCGGGAGCGGGTGAGGTGCAGCCCGATCGCCCGGCGCGAGGAGGGGACGATGCGGTAGAAGGTGGTCGGCTTGCCGGGCCCGGCGGCGACGGTGCCCATCTCGGCGATCAGCCCGCGGTCCATCAGCCGCCCCAGGATCTTCGAGATCGCCTGCGGTGTGACCTGCAGGGCCTGGGCCAGCCCCGCCCGTGAAACGGGTTCGCCCCGGCGCGCCACGGCGAGGACGGCGGCATCGTGCGCGCCTGCCACACGGTCCAGGGGGGAGCTCGTTCTCACCTGCTCATCCTCGCACGCACCCTGTACGTGACGGCACCGCCCGTCGACCCGCCCGTCCGTCGACCCGCCGGCGTTCCTCGCCCCGCGATGTGATGCGGATCGTCCCGTCCCCACCCTTGACGTAACGCAACAGCGTTTGCTTACCTTGTTGTCGGGTCGATGGAGCCCGCCCGCCTCTGCACGCTCCGACCAGTCGAGGACCACCTATGACCATCGTCGACGACACCCGTACCTCTCCTGCGACCCTCAGCCCCGCTCGCCGCCGCCTGGCGCTGTTCGCCCTCGCCCTGGGCGGCTTCGGCATCGGCGCCTCCGAGTTCGTCTCCATGGGCCTGCTGCCCGACATCGCCGGCGGCCTGCTGAGCGAGCAGATGGCGACCGACCCCGAGGGCGGCATCGCCCGGGCCGGCCTGGCCATCTCCGCCTACGCCCTCGGCGTCGTCGTCGGCGCCCCGGTGCTCGCCCTGCTCTCGGTGCGCTGGAGCCGCTCGACGATGATCGTCGGGCTCGCCGTCGCGCTCGCGGCCGGCGCCGTGCTCTCGGGGATCATGCCCACCTTCGAGCTCACCATCCTCGCCCGCTTCCTCGCGGGCGTCCCCCACGGCGCCTACTTCGGCGTCGCCTCCCTGCTCGCCGCCTCGCTGATGGGTCCCGGCAACCAGGGCAAGGGCGTGGCGCTGGCCCTGTCCGGCCTCACCGTCGCCAACCTCATCGGCGTGCCCGTCCTGACCGCGGTCGGCCAGGCCGCCGGCTGGCGCGCGGTGTACCTGCTGATCGCCCTGATCTTCGTCGGCACCGTCACCGCACTGCGCCTGACGGTGCCGCGGGAGGAGAAGGTGCTCGGGCGCCGTATGGCCGACGAGATCGTCGCCCTGCGCCGCGTGCAGCTGTGGATCATCATGGGGATCGCCGCGGTCGGCTTCGCCGGTGCCTTCGCCGTCTTCAGCTACGTCGCCGACATCACCACCAACGTCACCGGCGCCTCCGCGAGCGCGGTCCCGTGGGTGCTCGCCGCAGCCGGGCTGGGCATGACCGTCGGCAACGTCATCGGCGGCGCCACCACCGACCGCTCCGTGAGCGCCACCCTGATGGTCGGCTTCCCGCTGTACATCGCGGCGCTGGTGGGGCTGTTCCTGGTCGCGGACGTCTCCCTGGTCGCCCTGCTGATCGCCTTCTTCCTGATGAACGCGGCCAACGCCTCGCTGAACCCCGCGATGCAGACCTGGCTGATCCGGGTCGCGCACCGCTCCGAGGTGCTCGGGGCCTCCCTGAACCATGCGGCCTTCAACGTCGCCAACGCTCTCGGTGCCGCCCTCGGCGGCGCGGTGATCGCGGCGGGCTTCGGCTACGAGGCCCCGATGGTGGTCGCGATCGTGCTGGCGAGCGCCGGCTTCGCGATGGTCGCTGTCACGCTGATCGCCCTGCGGGTGCGCGCCCGCCGCACCCTGGCGATGCTGGCCCGCCACGAGGACACCCTCACCGGCCAGATCCCGAAGGTCCCCGCGGGCGTCTGAGTCCGGGAGGCCCACCCGAGCGGTCGCGCGGCCCTCCGACTTGTGGCGTCATAATCCGCATCCTCCGGCCCCCGGGGGAGCTTAGGCTCTCCCTCGGGGCCCCTGGGGAGTCCCGGTGGCCGCCGGAGCCGGGCGCGCCATCGACCAGCGCCGAGGACCGGAGGACGACGTGCACATCCAGACCGCAGCCGTGCAGGCTCTGAGGGAGCAGGAGCACGGCGCCGTCGTTCCGCCTGTGCACCTCGCCTCGACCTTCGAGCTGGACCCCGCGAGCGAGGACGGGGCCTACGCCTACCAGCGCGGCTCCAACCCCACCCGGGCGCAGCTGGAGACCGTGCTGGCCACTCTCGAGGGCGCCGCGCACGGCTTCGCCTTCGCCTCCGGCATGGCCGCCACGGCCGCCTCCCTGTCCACCCTCGAGGTGGGCGACGAGGTGATCCTGCCGGCGAGCGTCTACGGCGGCACCTACCGGTTCGTGGACCTGGTGCTGCCCGGCCGCGGGATCACGGGGCGCTTCGTCGACGATCTCGGGGCGCTCACCGACGCGGACTTCACGCCCTCCACCAAGGCGATCTTCATGGAGACCCCCGCGAACCCGACGCTGCGGATCACCGATCTGCGCCGCCTCGTCGAGCTCGCCCACCGCCACGGCGCGCTCGTGATCGTGGACAACACCTTCATGACCCCGGTGCTGCAGCGGCCGCTCGAGCTGGGGGCCGACATCGTCGTCCAGTCCGCCACCAAGTACCTCGCCGGGCACTCGGATCTGCTGGCCGGCACCGTCACCACCGACGACGACCGCCTCGCCGACGCCTTCGCCCTCGCCCAGAAGGCACAGGGCGGGGTGCTCGCCCCCGGTGACTCCTTCCGACTGATCCAGGCGATCAAGACCCTCCCGCTGCGCCTGGAGCGCCAGCAGGACTCCGCGATCGCGATCGTCGAGCACCTGCGCGCCCACGACGCCATCTCCCAGGTCCGGTACCCGGGGTCCCACAGCGAGGAGGAGGCACGGATCCATGCCTCCCAGGCCAGCGGCACCGGCGCGGTGCTCTCCTTCGAGCTCGCCCCCGAGCTGGACCGGGTCGCGTTCCTGCGGGCGCTGCGCTATCCCGCCTATGCGGTCAGCCTGGGCGGCGTGGAGTCGCTCATCTGTCGGCCGTCGACCATGACCCACGAGGCCATGACCCCGCAGGCGCGCGCGAACGCGGGGATCTCCGACGAGCTGCTGCGGCTCTCCGTCGGCATCGAGGACGTCCGGGACCTGCTCGAGGACCTCGACCAGGCACTGCGCTCCGCGTCCCGCTGACCCTCCCCACCCCCCGAAGGACGACCCTCATGACTCGCATGACTCGCTCCAGCAGCACTCCTCGACCGAGCCGTCGCCTCGCGCTCGCCACCGGCGGCGCGGGCCTCACCGCGCTCCTGGCCGCCTGCGGGGCCGGGGGCGGGTCCTCCGCGGGAGGCTCCGGCGACGAGGACTTCCTCGCGCGCATCCAGGAGGCCGGGACCGTCCGGGTCGGGCTGGAGGGCACCTACCGCCCCTACGCCTTCCACGACGTCAGCGGTGAGCTGGTCGGCTTCGAGAAGGACATCGCCGATGTCATCGCCGAAGGACTCGGCGTCGAGCCCGAGTACATCGAGACCGAATGGGACTCCCTGATCGCCGGGCTCGACGTCGACCGCTACGACCTGGTCATCAACAACGTCGGGATCACGCCGGAGCGCGAGGAGAAGTACGCGTTCACCGCGCCGTACGCGCAGTCCATCGGGCGTATCGCCGTCCCGGAGGACTCCGACCTCGAGGTCGTCGAGGACCTGGACGGCAAGCGCGCCGCCCAGACCGCCACCAGCAACTGGGCCCAGCAGATGGAGGAGCTCGGCGCGGAGGTGGTGCCGGTCCAGGGATTCGCCGAAGCCATCGACCTGGTCCTCCAGGGACGCGTCGACGCGACCGCCAACGACTTCATCTCCTTCCAGACCTACCAGGAGGAGCACCCCGATGCCGCCTTCCGGATGCTGGATGCGGAGCTGCCCTCCGACGTGACCGTCGGCGTGATCATGCAGAAGGGGCAGGAGCAGCTGCTCGCCGCGGTCGACGAGATCCTGGCCGACATGAAGGCCGACGGCTCGCTGACCACCATCTACGAGGAATGGGTGGGCCAGGACATCACCCCGGAGGGCTGAGCACCAGATGTCCCACGTCCTCGAGCTGTGGATCGACTCGCTGCCGCGCATGCTCGCGGCGCTGGTCGAGGTCACGGTCCCGCTGTCGCTGATCTCCTTCGCGATCGCCCTGGCCCTCGCCGTCGCGGTGGCACTGCTCCGGCTGTACTCGCCCGCACCCCTGAAGCTCCTGGCCTGGGCGTACGTGCAGGTGTTCCGCGGCACGCCCCTGGTGGTGCAGCTGTTCATCGTGTTCTTCGGCCTGCCGAACCTGGGGGTCAGCCTGCCGGCCTTCACCGCGGCGGTGATCACGCTCGCGCTGAACACGGGGGCCTATGCGTCCGAGGCGGTGCGCGCTTCGATCCTCTCGATCCCGCGCGGGCAGTTCGAGGCCGCGCAGACCCTGAACCTCTCGCGCTCGACGACCTTCCGCAAGGTCGTCGCCCCGCAGGCGGTGCGGATCGTGCTGCCGCCGCTGGCGAACGACTTCATCGACCTGGTCAAGGGCACCAGCCTGGTCTTCGCGATCACCCTGATCGACCTGTTCCAGGTGGGACGGCAGGTGGCGGCCACGACCTACGAACCCCTGATCATGTACACACTGGTCGCCCTGATCTACCTCGCCCTGGTCTCGTTGCTGAGCCTCGGGCAGAACGTCCTGGAGAAGAAGGTGTCCGCCCATGTCCGTGCCGGCTGAGCCCCTCCGGCTCCTCGGGGTCCGCAAGACCTTCGGCGACCTGGTCGCTCTCGACGACATCTCCTTCGAGGTCGGCCGGGGCAGCACGACCGTGCTGCTGGGGCCCTCCGGCTCCGGGAAGTCCACGCTGCTGCGCTGCATCAACCTGCTGGAGAAGCCCGATGCCGGGCAGATCGACCTCGGCGACGGACCGATCGACGTGGGCGGGAAGCTCTCCGGCCGCACGGTGCGCACCATCCGTTCGCGCTCGACGATGGTCTTCCAGCAGTTCAACCTGTTCCCGCACCTGACGGCGCTGGGCAATGTGGTCCTGGCACCGATCGAGTCGCGCGGGCTGCCCCGCCCCGCGGCCGAGGAACGGGGACGTGAGTTGCTGGAGAAGGTGGGGCTCGGGGACAAGACCGACGCCTACCCCGACCGGCTCTCAGGAGGCCAGCAACAGCGGGTCGCCATCGCCCGCGCCCTCGCCATGGACCCGGACTTCCTGCTGTTCGACGAGCCGACGTCGGCCCTGGATCCCGAGCTCGCCGCCGAGGTGGTGGCGGTCCTCGCCGATCTCGCCGCCGAGAACCGCACCCTCGTCGTGGTCACCCACTCGCTGGCCTTCGCCCGTCGGGTCGCCGACCGCGTCGTGTTCCTCGAGGACGGACGGATCCTCCAGGACGGCACCCCCGAGGAGTTCTTCGGGAGCGAGGACGCGCGCCTGCGTCGTTTCCGCGATGTCATCGGTTCCGTGTGAGGTCACGGGCAGCTTCCAGCCCGGGCACGGGAAACCCCGTTAGAGTGGAGGGGTCGGCGCGCCGAGGACCGTCCTACGCGCTCCTCGACGTCGGCCAACCATTTCTCTCGTGAGGAGCGCCATGGCACGCCACAACATCGTGTTCGGCCGTGACCAGGCCGTGCAGGGGCGGAACTATCACGCCCCCCAGTTCGGTCAGTCGCAGGACGGACCGCCCCCCGGGACCCAGTGGTCCTCCGACTTCGGACAGCCCGCCGCCGGCCGGCAGGCCGCCGGCCAGCAGACCCTCGGCCAGCAGGGCGGCGACCCGCTCGAGGCCATGTACGCCCGGCCCGCCGCGACCGGCCACGACACCGGCCGGATGTCGATGCGGGACGCCCTGAACGCGATCACGGCGACCCTCGGCACCATCGTGGTCGTCGGCTTCGCGGTCGGCGTGACCCCGGCCGCGCTGGGGCTCGTCGCCGGCGAGCAGGGCCTCGCCCTCGGCATGGTGGTCACCATGGCGGCGCTGGTGATCGGCCTCGTCGGCGGTCTGGTCACCGCACTGGTCAACATCTTCAAGAAGAAGCCGTCGCCGATCCTGGTGCTGGCCTACGCCGCCTTCGAGGGCCTGCTCCTGGGCGGTCTCAGCGCCATGCTCGGCCAGCAGTTCCCCGGCATCGGCCTCCAGGCCGTGGTCGGGACCCTCGCGGTCGCGGGCGCCGTGCTCGTCATGTTCCGCCTCGGCGTGCTGCGCACCTCGCCGGTGCTCAACAAGATCTTCATGGTCGCGATGGTGGCCTACCTGCTGTTCGGCATCGTCAACATCGGGTACGTGTTCCTGACCGGCGGAAGCCTCCGTGACGGGGTCGTCGGCCTGATCATCGGCGGTCTGGCCGTGGTCATGGCCTCGTATTCGCTGGTGATGGATTTCGAGGACGTCCAGCGGGCGGCGGACTCCGGGATGCCGCGGGTGTACGCCTGGCGCTGCGCCTTCGGGCTCGCGGTCACCATGGTGTGGCTGTACGTCGAGATCCTGCGGATCCTCGCGATCCTGCGCGGCGACTGACGGGCGCATCACGCGCCGCCTCGGCGGCGCCCGTATGCTGACACGGCGGGTCCCCTCCTCGGGGGCCCGCCGCTGCGTATTCGGGAGAGAGGGGCTCTGCGATGGCCGAGGTGTGGCAGTGGCTGCTCGACCACGGGGTCGTCGTGATCACCTACCTCTTCCTGGCGATCGACGTGATCTTGAGGATCCTCGGGCTGATCCTGGTCCCGCGCAACCGCCGGCCCGGTTCCGCGCTGGCCTGGCTGATGGCGATCATGGTGCTTCCGATCGTCGGGTTCCCGCTGTACCTCCTGCTGGGCAAGGCCGAGCTGCCGCGCAAACGTCGCGAGAAGCAGAAGGTCGTCAATCGTCTGATGCATGCGCGGGCGCAGGACATCCCCGACAGCGAGCTCGACGAGGACGCCCCCAGCTGGCTGCAGTCCGCGGTGAGACTCAATCGCGAGCTCGGCGCGTTCCCGCTGACGGGCAACAACGTCGCCGATCTCGAGATCGACTACGACACCTCGCTCGCGCGCATGGCCGCCGACATCCGCACCGCCCAGCACGAGGTCCACGTGCTCTTCTACATCATGGCCCTCGACGCGGTCACCGAGGACTTCTTCGCGGCCCTCGCGGAAGTCGCGGACCGCGGCGTGAAGGTGCGGGCCCTCTACGACCACCTGGGATCGCTCACCCACGGTTCCGTGTACCGGGCCATGCGGCGGCACTTCGACGCCCACGGCATCGAGCACTACCCCATGATGCCGGTCAAGCTGTTCCGCGACGGGGCCTTCCAGCGTCCCGACCTGCGCAACCACCGCAAGCTGCTGATCGTGGACGGGCAGATCGGCTGGCTGGGCAGCCAGAACATGATCGCCGCGCACTACAACAAGAGAGCGAACATCCGGCGCGGCCTGCACTGGCAGGAGACGATGGCACGGCTGCGCGGCCCGATCGTCTCGGAGATGAACCTGCTGTTCTCCACGGACTGGTACTACGAGTCCTCCGAGCAGCTGCCGATGGAGACCGTGGTGACCACTCCGGAGGACACCTCCGGCACCTACGAGTGCCAGCTCGTGCCCAGCGGTCCGGGTTTCGTGTTCGAGAACAACCTGCTGCTGTTCAACCAGCTGTTCTACTCGGCCGGCCAGCGCATCAGCGCCGTCAGTCCCTACTTCGTGCCCGACGAGTCGATGCTCGCGGCGCTCGTGACCGCCGCACGCCGCGGGGTCGACGTCGAGCTGTTCGTCTCGGAGATCGGGGACCAGTTCCTGGTGTTCCACGCCCAGCGCTCCTACTACACGGCGCTGCTGCAGGCCGGGGTGCGGATCTGGCTCTACCAGGCGCCCACGATCCTGCACGCCAAGCACGTGACCATCGACGACTCGGTGACCGTGATCGGTTCCTCGAACATGGACATCCGCTCGTTCCTGTTGGACATGGAGAGCTCGATGATGATCGGCGGCACCGACTTCATGGCCAAGATGCACGAGGTCGAGAACGCCTACCGCTCCCGCAGCCGGGAGCTCACCCTGGAGGAATGGGAGCAGCGCCCGGTGCCCATGAGGCTGCTGGACAACCTCTGCCGTCTCGCCTCCTCGGTCGTCTGATCCGGCGGCAGCGGCGGTCCCTCAGCCGGACAGGCCCGTCAGGGAGGAGTACCCCTCGTCGGCCGCCTTCTCGTGCTCGGTGACGCCCACCGCGGTCTCCGTGACGAAGGCGCTGGGGCCCTCCTCGGTCTCCAGCACCACCACCACGATCTCGCTGGCGTCGGTCTTCTCGAGGTCGTCGGATCCGAAGTTCACCACCGCCCGGGTCTCGTACCCGGGCATCCCGCCGATCGTCACGGGCTTGGTGGTCTCCTCGTCCCAGGTGCGCTCGCGCGCCTGATCGCCCCAGTTGCCGTCGGTGAAGAAGCACTTCGCGATCTTCTGCGAGGCGATCTCGGGGCCGGGGTACTCGACGCCGGGCTGCCACTGGACCTGGCCGACGGTCATCGTCGAGACCCAGCTGTCCTCGACCTCGCCGTAGGCGGTCTGGCTGTCGCCCAGGAAGTAGACGAAGCCGCCGGTCTCGCGCCCGCCGTAGGCCGCCGGGGGGATGAACTCGAGGCCGCCGCCACGGAGCTTGCCCGAGGGGTTCTTCGAGGTCCGCTCGGACTCCGGCGCCCAGCACCGCTCCTCGTCCACGTCGGTCGGCTCCCCGGAGGTCGGCTCGTCGGTGGCGGTGGCCTCGGGGTCCTGCGGGGTCTCGGGACCCGCCGCCGTGGTCTCCTCGCCGGAGCCGCCGGTGAGGGTCGGGCGCAGCACGAGGTAGCCCACCGTGGCCCCCACGATCAGCAGGAACACGATGGCGAAGGCGATGGCTCCGATCAGCAGCGCGCCGCCGCGCCCGCCGCCCGGGCCGGGGCTCTGCGGCTGGGTCGAGGTGAACTGCGGTCCGGTGCTCACGGTCTGCTCCTTCGGGGGCGGGGGCGCCTCGTCATCACTCGACGACCTCGAGGCTGGCGATGATGTCCTCGAGATCCTGGACGTGCTCGGGCTGATCGGCGGCGACGTCGCTGACCAGGGCACTGGGGCCGTCAGGTCCGTCCACGACGATCGAGGTCACGACCGAGGCCTGGGTGGTGGCGAGGGTCTCGGGGTCCTCGAAGTGGTAAGTGGCCTGCACGATCCATCCCGACTGACCGTCGATGGTCCTTGCCTCGGAGCGGTAGTCGGTGACCTGCGGCTCCTCGCCGAAGTAGTCGATGACGCCCGACGTCGTCGCGTAGCACTGGAACAGCGCGACCGCGGCGTTCTCCGTCCCGGGGTAGCCGCCCTCGTCCTCCGGCCAGGTGACCTTCCCGAGGTTGACGACGCTGTACCAGTTGCCCTCGACGTTGCGCGCCTGGGCGTCGACCTCCGTGAGGTACGGCAAGGAGGAGGGGCCCCAGGCGAACTGCCAGCTCTCGGGGATCGTGTACTGCAGGTCGCCACCGCGGATGGTGCCGGGGTCGGCCGGTTCCGCCGAGGCGTTGTCGGAGGGCATCGTGCACTCGGTGGTGGGCTTCTCGGTGAAGATCGGCGGCGGCGGGGCGATGTCGGGATCCTGCGGGTCCGGCACGTACTCCGACTGCCCCTCGGCGGAGCGTTCCCCGGTCTTGTACGCCTGGGGGTCGCCCTCTTCCAGGACCGAGCGGAACACCGTCTGGGAGAGGACCAGGGCGATCACGGCGAGCAGCACGACACCGGAGCCGACGACGGCCAGCACCGTGGTGAGGGTGCGGTGACGCGCGCGCTCGCCGGGCTCGCCGGTGGAGGCGCCGTGCTCGGCCGTCTCGTAATCCGGCAGCGACCTGGGGTCGTCGGAGCTGAAACTGGGCAAACTGGGCAAGGAGGAGCCCGTCGGCTGCTCATCGCTGCCGTGCGGATCCTGTGTCATCGCCACCTCCCCGGCGCGGAGGGCCCCGTGCCCCCGTCGGGGACCCTCGTCCCCGGGTGATTCTCGCACGCCCCGTCCGATGCGTGCCCACCCAGGATAGGGATTCGCACCCGTCCCGAGTGGGACCTGCCAGGGGGCGTCCGGCGCCCCTTGATACTCTCCCGGCACACGCTCACGGGAGCCCGCCGCCCCGTTGCGCAGCGCCGAGAGCCCCGAGAGATGGAGTCCGCATGCGCCCACCCCTGGTCCTCACGATCGCCGGCTCCGATGCGGACGGTGCCTCCGGCATCCAGGCGGACCTGAAGACGTTCACCGCCCTGGGCGTCTACGGGGCCGGTGCGGTCACCATGGTCTCCGCGGTGAACACGCATGAGCTCACGGGGATCCACTATCTCCCGGGCGACGTGGTCCGCAGCCAGATCGACGCCGTCGCCGCGGACCTGCTGCTGGACGTCACCAAGATCGGCGCCCTGGGCAGTGCCGCCGTGGTCGAGGCGGTCGCCGGGGCGGTGCGCGAGCACCGGGGGCACCTGGGACGTCTGGTCCTCGATCCGGTGATGGTCTCCAGCGACGGGACGCCGCTGATCTCCGCCGAGGGTGCCCGGGCGCTGCGCGAGGACCTGGTGCCGCTGGTCGACCTGCTGACGCCGAACCTGGCCGAGGCCGCCCAGCTGCTGGGCAGGCCGCTGGCCACCTCGATCGACGAGATGCGGGAGCAGGCGCTCGCGCTGCAGGCGCTGGGCCCGTCCGCGGTGCTGGTCACCGGGGGACGGCTGGAGGCCGAGGACGCGGTCGACGTACTGGTCCATCCCGGCGGCACAGATCTGCTGCGCGCGGACCGGGTGCCGGGGCGGCACGTGCGCGGGGCCGGGGCGACGCTGTCGGCCGCGATCGCCGCGCAGCTGGCCCGCATCGAGGAGTTCGGGCGCGCCGGGGAGCTGGGCGAGATCGGCGAGAAGGGGGCCGACGACGACCTGGTCACGATCGTCGCCTCGGCCCGTGAGTTCCTCGCCAGCGCGATCGAGAACGCCGGGGAGTGGAAGGTCTCCCGCGACGGCGGCGGGTACCGCCCCCTCAACCACCTCATCACCCTCGACAAGAAGTAGAGGCCGGCACACCGCTCAGCGGGACAGCATCCCCAGGTGCTCCTTGAGCGCGAGCATGCGGGCAGCGGACTCGCGCACCCGCTGTTCGTGCTCCGGGTCCTGGGCGGCCCAGGCCTCGACGGCGTCGACCAGCTGCCCCGTGAGCGAGGGGTCGGCGGTGACGACCGCATCGCCGCCCGCCTCGAGCAGACGGGTGATGCGCTCGGCGACGGGGACGGAGGCGACCGCCTCCGCGTTGCCGATGTCGTCGGTGACCACGAGCCCCTCGAAGCCGAGCCGGTCCCGCAGCAGATCCTCTATCGCGACGGAGGAGAACATCGCGGGGACGTCCGCCTCGAGCTGCGGGTAGATCGCCGAGGACATCATCACCAGGCCCGCCCCGGCCTCTATGCCGGCGGCGAAGGAATCGAGGAAGGGGTCCTCCATCCCGGTGACCGGGTCCTCGATGCCCTCGGCCGAGAAGTCGGTGTTCTCCTCCACCCGTCCCAGACCGGGGAAATGCTTGAGGGTGGCGGCCACTCCCTGGGCCTCGAGCGCCTCGACCGCCGCGGTGACGCACTGGCCCACCTGCTCGGGGTCCGTGCCGAAGCCGCGGTCGAGCCCGCCGACCGGCTCGTTGGCGTCTGCGAGGTCGGGATCGACGACGTCGGCGACGGGGGAGAGGGCCACCTGGATGCCGTGCGCGGCGAGGTCCTCCCCGATGGTGGTGTACGCCTCGGTGACGGCATCGGGCCCCTCGGCGCCGAGCTCCTCCGCCGACGGGGTCGACCGGGCGGCGTTCCCGCGCAGCATCCGCACCTCGCCACCCTCCTGGTCGACGGCGATCAGCGGCGGGAGATCCTCTCGGGAGCCCACGCGCGCGGCGGCCACGGTGTCCTCCACCGCGGTGGCGCTGCGCCACACCTGCAGCAGGAAGATCCCGCCGGCGTGATGCTCGGTGAGCACCTCGGTGGGGATCTCGGTGCCGGCGGCGATGCCGACCAGCACCAGCTGCCCGGCCAGTTCACGGGAAGAGAGGTCCTTCAGCAGGAGCTCCGCCGCCGTGGGGGGTTCGGTGGTGGGCTCGGTCGTCGCCTCCTCGGACGACTCCTCCGCCGTTTCCTCGCGGGTGTCCTCCGGATCGCCCGCGCCGGTCCGCTCCGGGTCGGTCCGCGGCTCCTCGCCCTGCTCGGTGCAGGCGGCGAGTGCGGCCGCTGGGGCCAGGGCCAGGAGATGTCGTCGGCGCATGGCGTCAGTGTTCCACGCGGGAAGGACCTCCAGGAACCGGTGACCTGGCGCACCACCGGGCCCGTAGGCTGGCCTCATGAGCACCGAGAACCCGTCCCACGAGCATCCGCGGGCGGCGGCGATCGAGACCGCGACCGGCACCACGCTCGAGACCTGGGTCCAGCGGATCGACGAGGCCGGAGGCCGGGACCTCGACCACACCGCGATCGCGTCCCTGCTGCCCGTGCGCTGGGAGATCACCGAGTGGTGGGCGCAGAGCGTCACCGTCGCCTACGAGCAGGTCATCGGCCGTCGCGTCGTCGGGCAGAGCAGTGAGGGCGATTTCGCGGCCTCCGCCTCCCGTACCGTCGTCGGGGACATGGACCGCGTGCGCGACCTGTGGGACGCGTTCATGACCGCGCACCGTCGCGCGGAGCTGGGACTTAAGGAGCCGGCCCTGACCGACACCGAGCGGTGGCGGTACTGGCGCGCCGCGGTGGCGGACGGGACCAGCCTGAGCGTCAACATCACCGCCAAGGACCGCTCGGGCCGGGCTGATCGCAGTGCTCTCGCGATCGAGCACAAGAGGATCGCGACCGCCGCGGCGCGCGATGCCTGGAAGACCACGTGGAAGTCGGTCTTGACCGACTTCTCCGCCACCGCCGAGAAGGAGACCCGATGAACGACTCCGCCCCGCAGGATCCCGCGACCGTGTCCCTGCCCGCGCCCGACGGCAGCACCGATCCTCACCAGTGGCTCGAGGAGGTCACCGGCGAGGACGCCCTGGCCTGGGTGCACGAGCGCAACGACCGCGCGGAGTCCGAGCTGGACCAGGTGGTCGACCCTCGGGATGCGGGCGGGGGACCGCTCACCGCGGCGCTGCAGCGGGAGATCCGCGAGATCCTCGACGCCAAGGACAGGATCCCCGGCGTGGTGATGCGCGGTGAGTACCTCTACAACTTCTGGACCGATGCCGAGCACGAGCGCGGGCTGTGGCGCCGCACGACGCTGGAGTCCTACCGCCTGGAGGAGCCCGACTGGGAGATCCTGCTGGACGTCGACGCTCTCAACGAGGCGGAGGGCGAGGACTGGGTGTGGCACGGGGCGAGCCTGCTGCGTCCGGCAGGCCTCGCCGAGGGGGAGCCCTACCGGCACGCCCTGGTGGATCTCTCCCACGGCGGCTCCGATGCCGACGTCTCCCGCGAGTTCGACCTCGAGACGCTCTCCTTCGTGCCCGAGTCCGAGGGGGGCTTCGTCCGCCCCGAGGCCAAGGGCGGCCTCAGCTGGATCGACGTCGATACCGTCTGGGTCTCCACGGACTTCGGCGAGGGCACGATGACCACCTCCGGGTACGCGCGGCAGGCGCGGCTGTGGAGGCGTGGCACACCATTGGCCGAGGCGCAGCTGGTCCACGAGATCGCCGAGGACGACATGGCCGTCTTCGCCGCCCACGACTCCACGCCCGAGTGGGAGCGGGACTGGATCATCGAGGCGCACGCGTTCTACGACACCACCCTCCACGTCGTGGACCGCAGCGCGCAGGAGCCGACGCTGCGCACCGTCGAGGTGCCCCGCGACCTGGAGGCGAACGCGCACCGCGACCTGGGCATCTTCAGTCCACGCAGCGACTGGGAGGTCGAGGGGACGACGTTCCCCGCCGGATCGCTCGTGGTCGGCGACTTCGCCCGCTTCCAAGCGGGCGAGCCCGAGCTGCACATGCTGTTCGAGCCCACCGACTCCACCTCCCTGGCGGACATGACCATCACGCGCTCCACGATCGTGTTGTCGATCCTCGAGGACGTGGTGCACCGACTCGAGGTCTACCATCGCGACGAGCACGGGAACTGGGTGCGGCGCGACCTCTACCCCGAGCTACGTGGCTCGATCGGGGTGGCGGCGGTCGACGCCGACGTCGACGACCGGGTCTGGGTGACGGTCACCGGCTTCCTCGAGCCCACCACGTTGCACCTGGGCGACCTCGCGGAGGTCCCCGCGGGCGGCGAGCCGGGCGATCTCGAGGTCATCAAGTCCACCCCCGCCCGCTTCGACGCGGAGGGCCTGGACGTCAGCCAGCACTTCGCCACCAGCGATGACGGCACCCGCATCCCGTACTTCGAGATCTCGCGGGTGGACCGGGCCGAGAGCGAGGAGCCGGTGCCCACGCTGCTGTACGGCTACGGCGGCTTCGAGATCTCCCTGACCCCCGGGTACCTGGGAGCGATCGGCAAGGCCTGGCTGGAACGCGGCGGCACCTACGTGCTGGCCAACATCCGCGGCGGCGGCGAGTACGGTCCCCGCTGGCACCAGGCGGCGCTGACCGAGAACCGCCACCGGGCCTACGAGGACTTCTCCTCGGTGGCCCGGGACCTCCTCGAGCGCGGTGTCACCGACCGCGACCATCTCGCCGTGCGCGGCGGCTCCAACGGCGGACTGCTCACCGGCAACATGGTCACCCGGTACCCGGAGCTGTTCGGCGCGGTCGTCATCCAGGTGCCGCTGCTGGACATGAAGCGGTACTCGCACTTGCTCGCCGGGGCGTCCTGGATGGCCGAGTACGGGGATCCGGACACCGAGGACTGGGAGTTCGTGCGCACCTTCAGCCCGTACCACCTGCTGCGCGAGGACGTGCGGTACCCGCCGACGTTCCTGCTCACCTCCACCCGGGACGACCGCGTCCATCCCGGCCACGCGAGAAAGTTCGCCGCCGCCATGGAGTCGCTGGGCGCCGATGTGCGCTCCTGGGAGAACACCGAGGGCGGGCACGGCGGTGCGGCCACCAATGAGCAGGCCGCCCGCATGAACGCCCTGATGTACGCGTTCCTGTGGAGCACCATCGGCGACGCCGGCGGGACCAGCTCATGAGCCCGAACCACCGGGCGGAGCCGGAGGGCGCCGAGGTGACGGCCGACCGGGCGGCGGCCGAGGCACCGGGTGCGCCGGACCAGCTCGACGTCCTGGTGGACCGGCTCGCCGACGAGCAGGCCGCACTCGAGACGGCGAGCGACGATGACGCCTTCGGAACGCTCCCGGGGGACCGCCCCGAACCCCCGGCCGTCGCCGGCGAGATGGAAACCCTCCAGGGGTTCCTCGACGTCCAGCGCGCCACCGTCGTCCGGAAGGTGACGGGTCTCAGCGACGAGCAGGCGGCGAGGCGTCTGGTCGGATCCGCGACGACGGTCACGGGAGTTGTCCGGCACCTGGCCACTTCCGAACGCTTCTGGTTCTGCCAGATCGTGGGCGGGGTCCCGCCGGAGGAGGTCGGCTACACCCGGTACGAGCAGTCCGGGCCGCACGGCGAGTGGGCCGTGGCGCAGGGCGCCTCCCTCGAGGCCGCGCTCACCGACTACGCGGCCGCGATCGACCTGTCCCGCTCCCAGCTTCACGGCAGGGATCCCGACGAGGAGCTTCATGCCGGTGAGCACCTCCGCAGCCTGCGCTGGGTGCTCATCCACATGGTGGAGGAGACCGCCCGCCACGCCGGCCAGCTCGACGTGCTCGCGGAACTGCTGGACGGCCGGACCGGCGAGTGACCCGCGCCGCCGTGCGATCCGTCGACCTCTTCGACCGCCCCGCGCAGGACGACCTCCTGCAGATCCGCAACGACCTCATGACGGTCTACCGCGAGTTCTCCGCCGAGGACCGACGGCTGTTCCCGCTGCGCTACGCCCGCACCGTCGCCCGGGGGCCCCGCCGCCCTCACCCGGGCGTCCGGCGCCGGAACGGGCACCCCGAGGCGACGGATCCCGCGGCCCGCCTGGCCGCTCCGCCGCAGGTGCCCGTGCTGCTGATCCCCGACGGGCCGGGACGGGGCTCGGTGCTGCCCTATGACGTGCTGCGCCGCTCGCTCGCGGGACGAGGCCTCGACGTGCTGATGATGGAGCACCGCGGCGTCGGGCTCTCCCGCCTGGACGCCACGGGGGAGGACCTCCCGGCCTCCGTGATCACTCTGCGCGAGGTGCTCGGCGACCTGCTCGCGGTGCTGGACCATGCGCGTCTCGACCAGGTCAGCGTCTACGGCGTCGGCTACGGCGCCTATCTCGCGCAGGCCCTCGCCGCCCTCCACCCCGACCGGGTGCATTCACTGGTGCTCGACTCGCCGCTGACCGGTGCCGACGACGAGCGCGTGGCCCAGGCCGCCCTGCGCGCCCTGTACTGGGACGGCACCGAGTCGTCGACCTCCACCATCGCCTCCACGCTGCGGCGACTGGCCGCCGAGGGCGAGGTCGACGCCCGTCGTGCCGGCCCCGTGGTGCTCGCGGTGCACGAGCACGGCGGTCCTTCGGCGGTGCGCGATCTGGTGGACCTGCTCGCCCTGGGCCGCGGGCAGCTGACCTGGAACAGCGTGAGGCAGGTGCTGAACCAGGGCTGGCTGCAGAACACGCCCTACGCGATGGAGTACGACCTCACCGCTCGGATCGCCCACAGCGAGCTCGGCCGCGGCCATCATGCCGACGGTGGAGCGCTGGATCCACTGGTCATCATCGGTGAGCAGGCCCGTGCGGTGCCGCGGTTCACCGGTGAAGCGTTCGATCTGCACGAGCTCGCCCCGGCGATCACCGCGCCGACCCTCGTGCTCACGGGCGGCCAGGACCTGGTCTCCCCGCCGGTGATCGCCCGTGACCTGGTCGCGCGGATCCCGGGGGCGGACCTGGTGGAGGTGCCCGGTGGGGGCCATTCGATGCTCGACACCCGCAGTCAGATCACGCAGGTCGCCGCGCGCTGGAGCGCCTGCGGTGCGGCGCATCTGCTGCCCGCCCGCGCCGAGGAGCTCACGGCACTGCCGGCGACGCCGACGGACCAGGCACTCTCGCGTGGATTGCAGATAGCCCTGGCCGCGGAGCGCTACTCGCCGTGGCGGCTGTGGGTGGAGTCGGCGAAGGCGAAACGCGAGCAGGCCCAGGTCGACCCGCGGGCCCGCCGCACCCGCCACGTGAAGATGGACTGATGCCTCCGCGCTCACGCACCGGCTGAACTGACAGGCGGACGGGGGTATCCATCTCCTGAGCTGGCCGCTTATCCTTGCCCCTGGGAGAACCTGCCGGTGCCTCGTGCACCGGTCGCGAGCCACTGCGCTCGCCCGGAAGAACGGTCGGAGGGGACAGATGCGCAAGCGACTGACAGGCATCCGCAGCACGGAGCCGGTACGGACTCGGCCGCGAACGACCGTGGCCCTGGCGGCGGGGAGCGTCGCCGTGGTCGGCGCTCTGACAGGGTTCGGCATCGGGGGAGTCGGTCCACTGGCCGCACTCGCGCAGGTCACGGGATCCTCCGTGATGAGCCCGCTGCGCGGGGCCGGCCCGTCCGACGGCGGCGGGACGCCGGCAGCGACGGCCGAGGACGTCGAGACGGAGCGGCCCAGCACCGAGGCGACCTCGACGGAGGACACTGCCACGGAAGAGCCCGGCACCGAAGAGACCGCCGCGGAGGAAACCCCCGAGACCACGTCGCCGGCCACCGACCCCGCCACGTCCGCGGAGAAGGACCCCTCGACCGGCGCCCCCGAGACGTCCCAGCCCACCGAAGCACCGGTGACCGACGACCCCGGCCAGGTCCCGCCGGCCCCGAACCCCGGGAACCCGCCGGAGGAACCGAATCCGCCGGTCGAGGACCCGACAGGGCCCCCGACCACCCCCGGCGACGGCTCCACCGAACCCACGCAGCCCACAGAGGACCCGTCGGACCCGACCGAGGAGCCCACGGACCCGACCGAGGAGCCGACCGATCCGTCGGAGGACCCCACGGACCCGACCGAGGAGCCGACCGATCCGTCGGAGGAGCCGACCGACCCGACGGAAGAGCCCACGGACCCGTCGGAGGAGCCGACCGACCCGACGGAAGAGCCCACGGACCCGTCGGAGGAGCCGGCCGACCCGACGGAAGAGCCCACGGAGCCGACCGAGGAGCCCACGGACCCGTCGGAGGAGCCCACGGAGCCGACCGAGGAGCCCACGGACCCGTCGGAGGAGCCCACGGACCCGTCGGAGGAGCCGACCGACCCGGCCGAGGACCCCACGGACCCGTCGGAGGAGCCCACCGAGCCGACAGAAGAGCCGACGGACGCTCCCACTGAACCGACGAGCGCTCCTGCCGATCCCACCGAGCCCACGGAGGAGTCGGAAACCCCGACGCAGCCGTAGACCCCGGCAGAGCCGGACGCCGACTGAATCCCTCCCGAGCCAGTCCGATGCCGACCCTCGACCCGGCACGACCGGACGGCGATGGCCGGGCCCCGGCACGACCGGGCGATGACGACCGGACCCCGGGACGGCCGGACCACGCTGAGGACTGACCCTCAGCGGCCGGTCATTCCCGGCAGGCCACCGTGAACCCGCCGTCGTCGAACACGGTCTCGTAGCTCCTGCCCCAGGTCTGCTCCGCCCATACCGCGATGTCCGGGGGTGGGCGTCCGTCCCAGGAGAAGGCGTACTCGTCGCCGAGCACGCAGTCGGGGACCCGCTGGTTGGGGCCGTGGATCCACTGCACGTCGTGGTCCGGGACGGCCTGGGCCATCAGGGTGATGTCCACGGCGAGCACCGTGTCGTCGGGTACGGCCTCCAGGGCCGCGGCGGCGGGTTCGGCTCGCCAGGTGGGCTCCCACTTCGCGGGCCGGACGACGTCGAGCACCGGCATCGCCGTCCCCAGCAGCAGCGTGACCGCGGCGCCGGCGGCGACCGCCAGGACTCGGATCCGGCGCCGCGGCCGGGGGACGTCCCGGCGCAGCGCGGAGGTGGCGCGTCCCGTGCGGCGATCCCCGAGGGCATCCAGCAGGGCTGCCAACGCGATCGGCATCAGCACGGCGTCGTAGTGCCAGCCCCACTCCCAGTAGAACTCGACGGTGCCGGTGAATCGCCAGGCCAGCGTGGGCAGCATGAGCAGGATCAGCGGGGAGCGGGCGCCGATCACGCCGGCAGCGAGCAGCAGCATCGCCACGGTCACCCACTTCACCGGCGGCCAGAACACCTCCAGCGCGGATCCGAGGTTGTCCGTGTAGTCGTACTGCCCGCCGTTGTTCAGCAGCGGCAGGAGCACGAAGGTGGACAGCACGAACCATCCCGCACCCCATGCCGCCAGTCCGAGCCCCTCCCGGCGGTGCGCGCGGTCCCGCAGCGCGATCAGGCCCCCCAGCAGGGCGACGGTCAGCCCCAGGTCCTCCTTGACCAGCACCAGCGGCGCCGCCCAGAGGACGGCGGCCATCGGGCGGTCGCGCAGCAGGGCGGTCAGGGACAGTGCGAGCAGGGGCACCGCGAACGCGATCTCGTGGAACTGCACCGAGGCGGCGGACTGGAGGCCGAAGGAGAACACGTAGGCCGCGCCGGCGAGGGACCCGAGGCCGGGGCCGAGCCGATCGATCGCGAGGCGGGTCAGCGGGATCGCCGAGAGCCCCAGCAGCATCGCCTGGGTCCACAGCAGCGCCTCCCCGGAGGGCCAGACCCACCACACCGGAGCCAGCAGCACCAGGATCGGATGGAAGTGATCCCCGAGCAGGTTCACGGCGTCGCCCTTGATGGGGATGATCGGGGCACGCAGCTCGCCGTAGGCTCGCGCCAGCTGCGTGAAGATCCCCAGGTCCCAGGACCGCGTGACGAGGCGGTGGAACTGTTGGCTGCCCATCAGCCCGTAGGCGAGGGCGGCCAGTGCTGCCAGCACCGGCGGGACCAGGCGCCGCACGGCGGTGGGATCGCGCACGGGGCGGCGCTCGACCTCCGGCGGCGTCGAGGGGGCGTCGGCGGCGGGAGTCACGGAGGCGAGGGTATACGTCCGACCCGAACCCGACCGCGCCCGGGCAATCCCGCGATACAGCCGACGCGGTCGGGATCCGCATGGTGGAATGCGTGATGCCGGTGTGCACCGGATCCCCGGGCGCGATGATGCGTGGCACACCTATGACGTCGGTGTCCGACATGGCATCGCCACCGGCGCACCGACCTACGACCCGATGTTCTACACGGCCGATGGCATCGCCGAACCCACCTCGCAGACCGTGACCGTCCCCGCAGGCGGCAGCTCCGAGGTGGCCGTGACGCTCGGGGAGGATCTCGGCGAGAACGGCCTCATCTACGGCGGCTGGATCACCCTGACCGGCCCGGGCGAGGACCTCGCAGTCCCCTACGCCGGGCTCTCCGGGGACTACCAATCGCTGCCGGTGCTCGATGACCAGGGGATGGGACTGCCCGCTCTCGGCGTGAGCGACGGCGCCGGCGGCGTGCTGCTGGACCCGGACGGCGGCCACACCTACACCATGCAGGGCGGCGACGTCCCCTATCTCGCGTACTACCTGGAGTACCCCGCCGAGCGGCTCGAGATGCGTGCCCATCGGGTCAACCCGGCCGGGACGATGACGATCGTCAACCCCTCGGTGGGGCTGATCGACGCCTCCGACCACCTCGGCCGCTCGGCCCAGCCGGAGGTGTTCGGCTGGGACGGCAACTACTCGCTGAAGAACCAGAAGTCCAAGACCGTCGGGAACGGCGACTACGTCCTGGAGATGCGGGTGCTGAAGCCCCTGGGCGATCCGCAGGACCCGGACCACTGGGAGACCTTCTCCTCCCCGCAGTTCACGATCGCCGATCCGGAACCGCCAAGGCCCGGGGTCCACTGAGGGAGATCATCGCGAGAGGATCCAGTCCAGGTCGAGGCAAGCGAAGGTGATGGCCTCGTCCGGCCCCTCGTACAGGAGCGCGTATTCGTCACGACCGATCGCGAGGAGGGCGGAGTACTGACAGGCGCCGGGCTGGAAGGCGCGCTTGCGCACCCAGGTGGCGCCGTCGTCGGTGGCGCGCAAGACTCAGGTAATCCTCACCGACGATATCGACGGCTCCGAAGCCACCAGCACGGTGAGCTTCGCGCTGGATGGCGTCGCGTACGAGATCGACCTCAGCGAGGACAATGCCCAGCGGATGCGCGATCAGATGGGCGAGTGGGCTGGTAAAGCACGCCGGGTCGGAGGTCGGCGCATCAGCGGCACCCGAGGCGCGAGCTCCTCGAGCGACGCTGGCAAGATTCGCGCTTGGGCGAACGAGAACGGTTACGAGGTCAGCGAGCGGGGTCGCATCCCCACGGAGATTCGTGACGCGTACAGCGCCGCGCACTGAGCCCATTGCATGAGGAAGGGGCTGGTGACGCCGTCACCAGCCCCTTTGCTGTCTCGCGATAACTCGGGCCGGTACGCGCCGGCGTCCAAGGCGCTCTGGCGAGAGCCGTCATGTCAGCTTGCTGGCAAGCAGGCGAGCCGCTGACGGTGCCGCGGACGCTGTCCTGAGGTGGGAGGCGGAGGCTTTGAGGTAGATGCCGGTGGTGGCGATGCTCTCGTGACCGAGCAGTTGCTGCACCTCTGAGATTGGGATGCCGACGTCGACCATCGACACGGCGTAGGTGTGGCGGAGGGCGTGGGCTGCTTCGCCCTCGGGTTTGGCGATGCCGGCCCGCGCGTAGAGCCGGGTCACCCGATAGGAGATCGTGTCCCGGGTCAGCGCTCTGCCGTCCGGCCGGATGAGCAGGGGTGACATGCCGTCATCGTCCACGGCGTGTTCTGCCCGCCAGGGCAGGTAGGTGTCGATCTGCGCAGCGATGCCCGGATCCAGCGGCACGGTGCGAGCCTTGCGACCCTTGCCGACAACGCGCAGCGAGGGCTCATTACCGGGCCGGTAATCGAGAAGGCGGAGCCCGGCCGCCTCGCTGGCCCGCAGTCCGCCGGCAGCCAGGATCACCACGATCGCCACATCCAGCAGGGGCGCCGCCGGGCGTGCCTGGGGATCTTCCGTTTGCGCTGTCTCCAGGAGGGCGGAGATCTGCCCGTCGGTGAACGCCACCGGCAGACGCGAGGGGGCGCGCGGGGCCTGGATCCCGGCCGTGGGGTCCGCGGGGAGCCGGGATTCGAGAACGAGGTATCGGCACAGTCCTCGCAGCGTCGTCACCAGTCGCCGGCGGCTGGCCGGCGCGAGCCCAGCGTTGTTCATCTCGGCCAGCGCGGCCTTGATGACGGGCCCCGTCAGGTCCTGCACCCTCGCGGGTGCGCCCGTTTGGGCCTCGAGGTAGCGCTGCCATAAGGCCAGATCCCCGCGGTAGGCCTTGGCCGTTTCGGCACTGATGGTGCGTCCGACGGCGCGGCGTTCTGCGATCCAGTCCCGCGCCGCATCTTGGAAGAGCTCGCTCATTCCACCACGGTAGGTCGCAGTCGGTGCTCAACCGTGGCGACATCCCGCGCTAGTGCGCATAATTTTGATTATGCGCACTAGATGGACGGCTCCCCCAAGGCGGCTCCGCCCGTGCGCCCACTCCGGGGCTGCCG
Source organism: Brachybacterium sacelli (assembly GCF_017876545.1). Lineage (NCBI taxonomy): Bacteria > Bacillati > Actinomycetota > Actinomycetes > Micrococcales > Dermabacteraceae > Brachybacterium > Brachybacterium sacelli. The sequence goes on from NZ_JAGIOD010000001.1 coordinate 2,085,394, forward strand.
GCACCGCGGCGGACTCGCATTACGAGATGAGCGTGAGGTACTGCTTGCGGGCGCGCATCGAGTGGATGATCTCCTCGGTGCCGTCATCCCAGATCAACACCACCAGCTCGAGAAGACGGGCGTGGGTGTCGAAGCCCAGGCGCAGCTCGCGTTGCGGGTTCTCCTCATCCAGTGGCGCTACGTACACCGCAGTGCTGGCCGCATGAATGGACTCCTCGCGGGCGATGTCGTGCGTGAGTGCTGAGGGTCGAACCCTCACGCGGTCGTCCACTCACGAACGGCTCGACGGATCGCCTCGGAGCGATTCAGGTGCTCACGATCAGCGCGCTGCATCAGCGAGGAAATCTCTTCGTCGGTGAATCGCACCGGCACCACCTGCGCCGCTTGCTCACCACGAGTAGGCCGCCCGCGCTTGCGCAGCTGCTCCACGTCGTAGCCGGCCTCGGCCTCAGCAACCCAGGCGTCGACCTGCTCCTCGGGGACCTCACTACCTTGCATCTTCCTCATGCTCAATATCGTAATACGTATACCGGCGACATGGCGAGCTCAACACCCTCCGACCTGGGTGTAGCGGGGCGCCTATAGCCCTGTTCGTCGACCTCCGTAGCGAGGAGCACCAAGGGGATGTTCAGCCCTGCCGCAGGGCAGTTGCGGCGCCCAGGAGGAACCAATCCAAGGCTGGCACTCTCCTAGTGAGAGTACTAATCTGCTCGTAGTTGAGTCGAAGGGACTCAAGGTTGGGAGGCCACCGATCCAGGAGGTGGCCGCGACAGGAAGGAGACACCATGGCTATCTACGACCCGTTCCGTGAGATGGAGCGTCTCGCGAGCAACTTCCTCGACACCGGGCGACGGGGCCCTCGGCAGATGCCGATGGACCTGTATCGCGCTGGCGATCACTATGTTCTCTCCGCTGACCTGCCGGGCATCGATCCAGGATCCGTCGACGTCGACGGCCAGCTGCTGACCATTCGCGCCGAGCGGACCCTCGCGACCGATGAACAGGCGCAGTGGATCACTCGCGAGCGCACGGGAGGAACCTTCCTGCGCCAGCTCAGCCTCGGACAGGGACTGGACACCGAGCACATCTCCGCGAGCTACAACAACGGTGTGCTCAGCGTGACGATCCCGATCAGCGAGAAGGCCAAGCCCCGCAAGATCGAGATCACCACGCAGAACACTCCCCAGCAGATCGAGTCCTCAGCAACCTGATCACTCGATCACCCTCACCGAAGGCCCCCGGCTCCCCCGTGAAGCCGGGGGCCTACCGGCGGGAGTATCAATGCACGGCCGTAGGTGCCGCCGTCTACGTCTTCGGATCCGCGGGGGTGGACCATCGAGACGAACCTTCAACCCCTGCCACTCACGCTCCCGCGCATGACGAGAGGTTCAGCAGTGCGCACCGCATTCCCAGGCGGCCACCTGGGGCCCCGTGCCGCGGATCCTGGAACGAATCCCTCTTCATTGCTTGCGTCTCACCGGACGCACCGGGTGCCTTGGGACTGCCGCGCGAATAGGTGACATCTTGACCTGATCGTGCGACAGTCCCAATCAGGAGGCTTCAGACCCCTGCTACACGCTCAAATGCGATGAGCCATGTTGACCTCCTGGCACACAAGAGCAGAAACCGCGAAGCTCGCAGTCTCATGCTTCGCCCACGCGATGACGAGTGGAGGCATCTCACTTCGAACGGGGCTGGCGCTGACGTCACTGACCCCTATGGGTGGAGAACGCCGCGTCGAAGGCTGCCTCGGAAGGCTCGTACTTACTCATCTTACGTACGAATTCCAGCGCTTCGGGCGCGCCCACGAGGCGGTCCATACCGGCGTCTTCCCACTCCACCGACAGCGGGCCGTCGTATCCGATGTGGTTGAGCGCGCGGAACGCGTTCTCCCAAGGCACGTCCCCGTGACCGGTGGAGATAAAGTCCCACCCGCGCCGCGGGTCAGCCCACGGCAGGTGGGAAGACAGCCGCCCGTTACGGCCGTTACCCACGCGCACTTTGGTGTCCTTGCAATGCACGTGGAAGATCTTGTTGGAGAAGTCCAGCAAGAACCCCACCGGGTCGAGCTGCTGCCAAACCATATGAGAGGGGTCCCAGTTCAAGCCGAAGGAGTCGCGGTCGATCACCTCGAGAGTCTTCTTCGTGGTCCAGTAGTCGTATGCGATTTCGCTGGGGTGGACCTCGAGAGCGAACCGAACGCCCTCTTCATCGAAGACGTCCATGATCGGATTCCAGCGGTCGGCGAAGTCCTGGTATCCGGCCTCGATCAACTCATCGCTGACCGGGGGGAACATCGCGACGTACTTCCAGATCGCCGATCCGGTGAAGCCAGTGACGGTCTTAACGCCTAAGCGTTTGGCAGCGCGAGCAGTGTTCTTCAACTCTTCCGCGGCGCGCTGGCGCACTCCTTCAGGGTCACCGTCGCCCCACACCGAGTCCGGGAGCATGTCGCGGTGACGCTGATCGATCGGGTCATCACAAACGGCCTGGCCCTTGAGGTGGTTCGAGATCGCGAATACCTGCAAACCGTGCTTTTCAAGGACTTCTTTTTTCTGAGCCACATAGTCATCGTCAGTGGCCGCGCGGTTAGGGTCGAGGTGGTCGCCCCAGCAGGCGATCTCAAGGCCGTCATAGCCCCACTCGCCAGCCCGCTGGGCGAGTTCCTCGAACGGCATATCGGCCCACTGGCCGGTGAACAGTGTAATCGGTCGTGCCATGGCTTTCTACTCCTCAGTTCATAGGAGGGTCAGTCGGAATGCTGACCCAAAGTTTGCAGTACCAGGTACAGAGAGAACGCTGCAAGCAGAGCATCGTGATCGAGGCCGACCAAGGCTTCCAAGGGCGTCACACACCGCGATGCCGCTGTCCGCTCAGAATCCACCGGTCCAGGTGGAACCCGGGGCCCATCCGAGCGGATCGGACCCCAGCCCTGCCCGACGACGCCACAGATCATGTGACACCTGATCGTGCATCAGTCCCTCATTCAGCCAGAGCCGAGTGCGGTGCACGGGTTCGATCGGTGCGTTGCCCTTCGGCATCACACGACAATTTCCGTACCAGCGGTGGTACAACCCCGCAAGCTCTTCAAGGTAGTGGGCGACGCGGTACGGTTCGCGAGATTCCGCGGCGAACCTAACAACGCGGGGAAACTCTTGGAGGGCACCGAGCAAGGCGGCCTCGGTCTCGTGCTCGAGCAGCTCGGGCCGGAATCCCGCGAGCGTGACGCCCCCTTCGGCCGCTTTTCGCGCAACATTGCTCGTGCGCGCGTGAGCGTACTGAACATAGAAGACTGGATTATCGTTCGAGCGCTTCTCGAGGATGCCCAGATCGATATCAAGATTCGTATCAGCGGAGCTGCGCACGAGGGCATATCTCGCTGCGTCAACGCCGACCACCTCGACGAGGTCCTCGAGCGTGACGACGGTTCCGGCCCGCTTTGACATGCGTACGGGGTGGCCGTCGCGCACCAGATTCACCATCTGGCCGATGAGCACTTGGAGATTCGTTCCTGGCTCATCTCCAAAGGCTGAGCACATCGCCATGAGTCGCTGCACATAACCGTGGTGATCGGCCCCGAGCATGACGAGACAACGGTCAAATCCGCGCTCACGCTTATTTAGATAATACGCAATGTCACCCGAGATGTATGCGGGCTGGCCGTCAGACTTTATGACAACACGATCCTTGTCGTCGCCAAACTCGGTAGTGCGCAACCATACGGCGCCATCCTTTTCGAAGATCTGCCCCAGGTCGCGCAGTCTTTCAACGGCACGCGCGACAGCACCCGACTCATGCAGCTGGTTCTCGTGAAAAAATACGTCGAAGTCGACACCGAAGTTGCGCAGGCTGTTCTTGATATCGCTGAACATGAAGTCGACTCCAGTCGCGCGGAACGTCTCCTGTAGTGCTTCGGGCGTCAAGTCTTCGAGGCACCCTGGCTCGTGTACGCGAACGACGCGCTGCGCGATGTCGTCGATGTACGAGCCGCCGTAGCCATCCTCCGGGGTTGGCTCACCCTTATAGGCGGCGACCAAACTTCGAGCAAATCGATCAATCTGCGTCCCATAGTCATTGAAATAGTACTCACGGGTGACATCGCCCTTTTGCGCAGAAAGGAGTCGCGCGAGAGAATCACCAACGGCGGCCCATCTTGTTCCGCCAAGATGGATCGGTCCCGTCGGGTTCGCCGAAACGAACTCGAGATTGATCCTTTGGCCTTCAAATGCGTCACCATTCCCGTACTCGCATCCCAAGTCCACGATCGTCTTCGCCAATTGCCCCGCCGCAGCAGCATTGAGGCGCACGTTGACGAAACCGGGCCCTGCGATTCCCGCCGATGCGACGCCGTTGACTTGGGATAGACCGTCGGCGATCTCCTGCGCGAGTTCACCAGGATTCAAGTCCAGCCTCTTGGCGAACTTCATCGCGGCATTAGTCGACCAATCACCGTGGGCGCGGTCGCGGGGTCGTTCAATGGTGACCTCAGTCGCTCGAATGTCGAAACGCTCGCCGTCGCATCGTCGCTCAGCAATTTCCGTCAGGATATTGATTACCGAGTTTCCGAGAGCGTCCTGGTTCATAGCCGTCGATTCTAGTCTTCTTGCGGCCAGGGTGCGAGCCTGGTCGGCCAAGTGTGAGATCCGGGCCTTGTGCCCTGACGAAGAACGGATCACCAGGACCGATGAGCAGATCCCGTCTCCCGCACGGACCGCCCCCGGGATCGCCACCGTGAGCAACGAGCCTGCCGCCACGCGCGATGTGACCGGTGCCTGGATGACGAACATGGGCTAGGGCGTGCCTTTTAGTAGGCGGGTCCAGGTGAGGATGGCGCAGAGGGTGATGCCGGCGCGGTAGGTGATGGCGAGTTTGTCGTAGCGGGTGGCGATGCCGCGCCATTGCTTGGCCAGGGCGAAGAACCTCTCGATCACGTTGCGGCCACGGTAGGCGTCGGTATCGAGTGCGGGCGGGCGTCCTCCCTGGCTACCACGCCGCTTGCGTGCGGCGATCTGGTCTCGCTTGTCGGGGATGACTGCTTTGATGCCGCGGCGGCGCAGCTGCCTGCGGATCACACCGGTCGCGTATGCACGGTCAGCGATCACGGCGTCCGGTCGAGTCCGTGTCCGGCCCGGGCCGACCCGGGGAACGTGGATCTCGCCGAGCACGTCGGCGAGCATTGCGCCGTCGTTGCGCTGCCCTCCGGTGAGGACCATCGCCAGGGGCCTGCCATGCCCATCGACGGCCTGATGGATCTTCGTCGTCAACCCGCCGCGAGAGCGGCCGATGCCATGGCCGGGCGGTTCGACCTCATCGAGTGGGAGGTTCTTGTGATTCGACGCGGCCCCCTGTGTCCTGCTCGGGGCGGGTCGTGTTCGTCGCGTGCTGATGCGCACGCGCGATCGTCGCGTCAATCGACACTGCCCAGTCGATCTTCCCGGCAGCGTCGGCCTCGGCGAGCATCTGGGTCAGCACGCGATCCCAGGTGCCGTCACCGGCATACCGGCGATGTCGCTTCCACACCGTCTGCCACGGCCCGAATTGATCGCGAGGCAGATCCCGCCACGGAATCCCAGTCCGGAACCGATACGCGATGCCCTCCACGATCCGCCGGTCATCACCGAACGGATGACCTCGCCTGCCCGCGTTCGAGGGCAGCAACGGCTCGATTCGTCCCCACTGCTCGTCCGTGAACACCCGATACCGCGAACCCGTCGACCTCACCACACCAGCATCTCGCGCACCCCACTCCACATATGGGAGACACGCTGAAGCGCCCTGGGTTCCGTTCCGGCTTCTATGTGGGGGCCGTTGAGGGCTCCCGGGTCTGAGCGTAGGCCTTCTCGACCTCGATCGGAGTCGAGTAGTCCAGGGCCTGGTGGAGCCGCTGGTGGTTCCACCAGTGGACCCAGTTCATCGTCGCGAATTCGACCTCGGTGACCGACGGCCAAGCGGGCCGGGCGTGGATGAGCTCGGCTTTGTAGAGCCCGTTGACCGTCTCTGCCAGGGCATTGTCATAGCTGTCGCCGCGGGAGCCGACAGAGGCAGCGATGCCCGCTTCGGCCAGGTGCTCGGTGTATCGAACGCTGACGTACTGACTGCCACGGTCGCTGTGGTGGATCAAACCCCCGATGGCCTGGTCTTTTGCTGCGATCAAAGCGTGTTCGAGGGCCTCGAGCGGGAGGTCCTCTGTCCGCATCGTCGCCCTTGTTGCCCAGCCCGCGATCCGGCGGGAGAACGCATCGATCACGAAAGCCGTGTAGCAGAATCCGCTGGTCGTGCGGACGTAGGTGATGTCTGCGACCCAGAGCCGGTTCGGTGCGGGAGCCTCGAAGTTCCTCTCCACGAGATCCGGCCGTCCATCGGGCAGCGGCGAGGGCTGCGTGGTGCGGGGCGTCCGCCCGCGGATCACACCGTGCAACCCGGCTTTGCGCATCAGCCGAGCGCACTGATCACGACCGATGTCCCAGCCCTCACGCCGCATCGCGTGCCAGATCTTCCGCGCCCCATAGACCCCGTAGTTCTCGGCATGGATGCGCCTGATCTCTTCGATAAGCACGCGATCGCGCAGGTCACGGTCGCTTGCCGGTCGAGTCTTCGCGGCGCGGTAGCCGCGTGAAGTGATGAATCCACCCTCGGTCGCCGCGAGGGTGCGGCAGATGAGCTCGACCCCGAACTGATCGCGATACATATCGATGTAGGCGATCATCTCGTCGAGGGGCGGTCGAGCTCCGCGGCGAAAAACGCTGACGCTGACTTCAGGATCTCGTTCGCCCTGCGCAGCTCCGCGTTCTCACGCTTGAGCCGGCGAATCTCGGCCTGGGCCTCGCTCGAGAGCCCAGTTTTGGCCCCTGCGTCGATCTGAGACTGCTCGATCCAGCGCCGCAGCGACTCCGTCGAGATGTTCAGCTTCGGCGCGATCTCCTTGATCGCCTGATACTGCGTAAGGCCTTCATCGGCCTCCATACGGTCCACGACCATGCGCATGGCACGGTCGCGGAACGACTGTGGGTACTTGCTCGGCATGTTCCAATCCTCCTCGTATCAGGATCGGAACGGAACCCAGGGCGCTTCACGCCCTAGTTCGTGGTGGACGCGTAGTGAAGTCGCGCGGAGCGAGCGCAGCACATCTTCGTATGCAGAGAGCCTTTCGGAACCACAAGCTTGGAGAGCTGTTTGTGCGGGAGTCTCAAGCTGTGGCAACGCATCTGGCTCGAGGTGGCGCCCTCGGGGCAGTCCTTGGTGGCGACGAGAGGCTTCTACGTGTTCGTCAGGGACTGCCGCACGGATCGCGGACGGGGCTGCCCCCGTGACTCCGTCGGGCGCAGCACGCCTGATGTCCGCCATGCACGGCGTGCCGCCGCGCAGGCCGGGGGGCCTCCTCGCCGTCCCCGACATAAGATCCCTTGAAGCGACAAGACTGACGCAAAGGAGCACGCGATGAGATCACCTATTCTCGGTTATCTCGACACGGTCATCGAGGAGACCGCTCACATCAGCGCCGGTGATGTTGCCGGTTACATCCCCGAACTCGCGGCCGCCGACCCGGATCGCGTGGCCATCGCCCTGTGCACGGTCAACGGTACGGTCTATTCCAGCGGCGACGTCGACCATCGTTTCAGTATCCAATCGATGTCCAAGCCGTTCGCGTATGCCCTGGCGATCGAGGACCACGGCCTGGGCGCGGTGCTCGACAACGTCGGTGTCGAACCCAGCGGTGAGGCCTTCAACGAGCTCTCCCTTGATCCAGAGACCGGCAAACCGCGCAACCCGATGATCAACGCCGGTGCCATTGCGACCCACGCGCTGCTAAAGAGCGACGAGGAGTCGTCGGTCGAGCGGATGCTCAAGTTGTTCTCGCAGCTGACGGGTCGACAGATCGACATCGAGGAGGCAGTCGCTGCATCGGAGCTTGGTGCGGGCGATCGCAATCTCGGGCTCGCTCATCTCTTGCGCGCGGCCGGGGCGCTCGCGCAGGAGCCTGGGCCTGCGGTCGAGGGGTACATCCGCCAATGCGCGGCCTCTGTCACCGTGCGTGACCTTGCCCTAATGGCGGCAACCCTTGCCAACGCCGGCGTGCAACCTGAAACGGGCGAGCAGGTGTTGCGTCGACAGACGACCAGACAGGTGCTCAGCGTCATGGCGTCCTGCGGCATGTACGACGCGGCGGGAGACTGGCTCTCCACAGTTGGCATCCCCGCCAAGAGCGGAGTCGCCGGAGGCATCATCGGCGTCCTGCCCGGGCAGATCGGGGTAGCAGTCTTCTCTCCCCGGCTCGACCCACACGGCAACAGTGCCCGTGGGATCGAGATGATGAAACGGCTCTCAGAAGACCTCGGTCTGCATCTCATGGACACGGGAAGACCAGCGCGCTCCTCACTGCGCGAGACACGGACCGTCATCGTCGAAGGACAACCAGCGACGATCTATGTCCTCCAAGGTGACCTGGTGCTCAGCTCCATCGAATCCCTCGTGCACGAGATTATCGAGCATCCTCCGCAGACCGACCTCATCATCTTCGACATGAGCCGAGTCGACGAAGTGCATGCCGTCGCCCGGCGCACGTCGTCCGACATGGCAACGAAGCTCGTCGAAGAGGGACACCAGATCATCCTCATTGATCCAGACGAGACCGTCACCGACTTCCAAGACAGTCAAGGACGCCCCGTCGAACGGTGGAGCCCTCATCGACTGGAACAAGCAACCGAAGGTCCGGAACGGTGACCCTCAAGCACGGGCCCTCGCGGCGCTGACGAGCGCCTCGACGGAAACGATCAGCAGGGCGCGGTGCCGCTGGAGGCGGTCATCAGACCAGGGCCCCTCTGATGCGTGCGCGCGAAGCCCAGACGATGCGAACTGCCACGCCGTGATCTGGCCAAGCAGCAAGGCGAGCACATCGACCGCCGCACCATCGAAATGCTCTGACAGCTCTCGCACCTTGGGCTCGTACGCCTGGACCTCGCCCGGCGATGCATCCTCCCGCTCAAGTCCAGCCCAGGATGTTAAGCGCAGGATCTCTGGTCGCTCTGTCAGGTAGTCGAACAGCGCCGCGGCGTACGAAGGGAGGTCCTCAGCAGTGAATGGCACCTCGTCTGCCATCTCGGCCAGCGCGGCCGACACCACAAGATCGAACAGCTGGCCCTTGGGTCCGAAGTGAACGTAGATGGAGCGCTTGTTGACCCGCCCAGTCTCAGCGATTCTGTCCACGCGCGCGCCAGCAAGGCCGAACTGCGCGAACTCGGCCCGCGCCGCGTCGAGGATCCGACGTTTGGTCTCCGTGGCATCGGGTGGCATCCCCTCAGCCTATAGGTAACCACCTGGTTATTGACCTGTCTGTCCTGGCGTGGCAGGCTCCCTGTCGTAAGCATCCAGATAGTTACCCAAGGAGTGCCCATGTCCCAGAAGATCTTGATCACCGGTGCCAGCAGTGGATTCGGGCAAGGAGCAGCGCTCGAGCTTGCCCGTCAGGGCCACGATGTGATTGCCGCTGCCGAGACGTGGCCCCAGGTCCGCAGCCTTCGAGCGGATGCCGACGCAGCCGGCGTCGAACTCAACGTCATCAAGCTCAACCTGCTCGACCCCATCGACATCGCTCACGCCGGCTCCTTCGACGTGGACGTTCTGGTCCTCAACGCCGGAGTCATGGAGGGCGGGTCCGTGGTCGATATCCCGCTGCAGAGAGTGCGGGAGTCGTTCGACATCAACCTGTTCGGGCACCTCGAACTGGTCCAGGCCATCGCACCGAAGATGATCGCTCGCAAGAGCGGACGCATCATCTGGACCTCCTCGATGGGCGGGATCCTCGTCGTCCCGTTCCTAGGCGCCTACTGCGCGACCAAGCACGCGATCGAAGCGGTCGCCGGGTCGATGAAGGCCGAGCTGGAGCAGTTCGGCATCAAGGTCGCCACCATCAACCCCGGAGTGTTCGGGACCGGGTTCAACGACACCGGCGCCGAGAGCTACGTGCAGTGGTACGACGGCGAGACCGCGCATGTCCCGATGCCTGACTTCGGTCCATCGCTGGCCGACCAGGCCGACCCCCAGGAGATGGTCGACGCGATGGTGGAGACCATCACCGCCGACAATCCCGACTACCGGACCATGCGGCCACTGGAGACCATCGACGCTGCCAAGCAGTGGCAGGAAACCGAGTGGACCCAGAAGGCCTGACACCAAGAGAGAAGGAAAGGACAGAACCACATGTCACACCCCACAATCACTCTTGAAACGGCCAGCCGCATCATCGACGCCGGCCAGGAGAAGGCCCATGATCTCGGCCTGAACGCCGTCTTCGCCGTCCTCGACGCCGGGGCGAACCTTGTCGCCTTCGAGCGCATGGATGGCGCCTGGCTGGCCTCTAATGATCTGGCGCTGGCGAAGTCACGTACCTCCGTCATGTTCGAAGCACCAAGCGAAGCGTTGAACGCGCCCTTACAGCTCGGTGAGCCGGTCGCTCACTTCGATCACACCAACGGCGGTCTGCTCCTCATGGGCGGCGGCGTTCCGATCACTGATGACACAGGTCGACTCCTCGGTGCGCTAGGTGTCTCAGGAGGAACCCCAGAACAGGACGCCGAGATCGCTCGGGCAGCGATCAGCTAAACGACTCGGGTCACGGAACGGGCCTCGTCCGGCGAGATGGGCGAACCCAGCCCCCACCGCTCCGGCCAGAGGCCCGTTCCCCACCCAGGCGCCGCGTCGACCACGTCGTAACGGTGCGCAGCAGCTGTCGCACTCACGGAGCCGAACGACCAGAATCTCCACCGCGTGAACCACACTTCCCTCACGAAACCCCTGCCCTTGCCGTGACCAAGAACGTCAGTGCGGCGGTGAGAACCAGAGCAGCGCTCACTACGAGTGGCCCCGTGGCTCCGGCTGTTGCGTAAGCGATCCCGCCGAGGATGGGGCCTGCAGCAGCGCCGATGTTGAGGGATGCTGTCGCGAACGAGCCCGACATAGTTGGGGCAGATGCCGCCGCGCGGATCGAGGCGGCGATGAGGGTGCTTCCGACGGCGAACGACAGCGCTCCTTGAAGAAGTGCGAGGGTGAACACCGCGGCAGGGACCGTGGCGAACACCGCGAGGGATCCCCATCCGACAAACAAAGCCGCTCCGCCTGCGACGAGGATGAGGGTGGAGTGAGCGTCGCCGTGCCGTCCCGCTGTCCATACTCCGACGCATGATCCGACGCCGAAAACCGCCAACACAGCAGGCACTGCGGGCGCGGCGAGGCCAGCGGACTCAGTGATCACTGGCGCGAAGTAGGTGAAGGCGCAGAACGTAGCACCGTTGATCAGTGCCCCGAGCCCCAACGGGATCAAGAGTCCCGGTCGGCGCAGAACTCGGATCTCCGCCACCAGCGACACAGGGCGCTGCCTGCCAACCGCTCGCTGAGGGGTCGCCACCATCACGGCGACCAGAGCCGGCACAGAGATGGCAGCTACCGCCCACATGGCTGCTCGCCAACCGAGCAGAGATCCAATCACGGCGCCGCCGGGGACACCTGCGATCAGTGCCAAGGTGGTCCCACCAAGGATCACGGCCAGCGCACGCGCAATGCGGCCGGGAGGTACCAGCGCCGAGACTGTGGAGAGCGTGACGGCGAGAAAGCCTGCATTGGTCAAGGCGGCCACGATGCGCGTGGCGAGGAGGAGTACGAAGCTGTCAGTCACGGCTCCGATCGCATGCATCGCGATAAAAACGACGAGGAAGACCGAGAGGGCAAGCCTCGGCGACCAGCGGCGACTGACGGCGGCCATGGCAGGAGCGCCGACGATCATGCCGAGGGCGAAGGCTGAGGTCAGTAGGCCCGCCTGAGGGATGCTGATTGCGAGGTCTTCCGCGATCTCCGGCAGAAGACCGGCGAGCATGAACTCGGAGGTTCCCTGGGCGAAGACCGCTACAGCGAGCAGGACGATAACGAGTGGCATGGTGAGTCTTTCGAAGTGAGGTGGCGGTCGGGTTAGACCGGCACGCGTGCTCACTGACCGCGATCAACGTCGCGCAGTCGCACCCACTCGAAGAGGAAGGCGTCGAAGTAGTGAGCTACCGGCGTACCGGCAGCTCGACCTTGGACGCTTCGGGAGAACTCACTGAACCACCATAACCGAGCCCCGGACTGACACGCACAGCGGTGTCACGCGCAGCGTCGCCAGGTACGTCTCGAACTAGGGAACCCCACCAGGACAGCTACTCGCAGGTCGTTTACGGTTCCCAATAGGGCCCGAGAACGCATTTTTGCGACACTTCTGTCGGGCTGGGTATACCTCAACGGAGCAGTTCCACCCGTCCACATAAGACGGTGGTCTCAACCGGTCAACGCACCACTCACCGGATGATGCTGGCCGGAGGTGGTCGTGACGTTTTCAACGGGGCAGATCGACGGGGCCAGCTCCAGCGGAACTCCCAAGGCCGCCCGGCAGAGCAGGCCGACCCGGCGTGACCCGCGGGGAACGCCGGGTCGGCATGCTCTGCTCTGGCAACGTGGAGACTCACTCGGACATGACGATCGGGAGCACGTCAACCAGCCTGGTAATACGTCGTGGGGACCTCGGCAGCCGTTCCGCACGGTCGAGGTGGAGGCCGTGGAGCCCTGCCTGCGTTGCTCCACGGAGGTCGAGGTCTTCGTTGTCGCCCACGTGGAGCACATAAGAAGGGTCTACCTCCAATGCCTCGCACACCGCCCGGTACGTGGAGGGCCTCGGCTTTGCGGCACCGAGAGCCTCACTCGTCCACACCCCGGACACGTACTCACGGATTCCGAGGTGGTGGGCTTTTCGCTGCTGCCTCGCCTCCGGCCCATTGGTCAGGATCGCCAAACGTACGCCCTGGCGGTGCAACTCGCGCAGCACGGGTACAGCGTCATCGAAACCTATCCACTCGCGCTCGTACAGCTCCACGAATCGCGCATAGATCCGATCGCACTCTGGGTCACTGATGCTCTGAGCAGGACCGAGGCTCTCCAGTAGTCCTCGAACTCGAAGCCTCCGGTACTGGGGTCCATCGATCTCCCCTAGGCCGCGCCGTTCAGCCAGACGCTCGGCGTGGCGCTCCCACGCAGCGACGACCGTGGGGGTCGCCTCGGCACCCATCTCTTCGACGAGGCGAGCAACCCCTAGGCGTGCGGAGCTGGCGTGATCGAACAAGGTGTCATCGAGGTCAAAAATCACGGCGCGGAACACGAGACCAGCATGTCGCACGCGCAGCCCTACGTCCTAAGATCACGAAGGCCTGCCGACCTCGTCGCACCATGTCCACCCTGCCGCAAACTACGGTGGTCTCAACCGGTCAACGCAGCACCCGTGTAGATTCTCGCTCGATCTGTCAGACGTGCAGCACTGTGAACAGCGGTTCGACGGCCGTGGCGAGTGCGCGGTTTCTCGCTATGTCGTCAGGTTCCTAGCGGGGCGGAGGAAGCGCCCGGTCCTTGGAAGCGAGAATGGTGATGGAGACCGGGACGTCCTTCTCACCCGGTTCCGTGACCCTGTCGATCCGAAGGCCAGCGTCGACGAAGGCGTTCAGAAACTCCGCGAGGGGAACTTGGCGCATGCCGCCGACTTTGTACCGTATGCCACCCTCTCCCCACCAGGGGGCAGACTCATGTCGTCGTGCCTCGCGATAGGTCGTGTGTACGACCAACTCTCCTGCGGGGAGGCTGTGTACATGTGGTCCGTTGAAGCACGGGTGCACTCCGTAGAACATAAACATCCCCGTGGGGCGCAGAACTCGTGCGGCTTCCCTGACCATGCGGCTGAAATCGTCGACGTCCGTGGACGTCCAGGCGCTCATGACCAGATCGAAGGACTCGGAGTCGAATGGGAGGTCCTGGGCGTCGCCCTGGTGTACTCGGGGGCATCGCTGACGCGCCAGGCGAAGCTGGTCCTCAGAGATGTCGACGCCGGTTGCGGTCCAGCCGAGTTCTTCGATGATGGCGAGGTTCCTGCCTGTGCCGCACCCGATGTCCAGGCACGTGCCGGATCCTCGCGGGAGGGTCTCGCGCAAGACCGCGTCTCTGTGGGGACCTTCCGCCATCTGGGCGTCATACCAGTCTGCGAGGCCGTCGTAGCGAGCTCGGCTATCTGGGATGTTCGGTGACCTCGTCGGCGAGTTCATGCAAGAAGCCTATCGAAGTCCTCGCCTGCCAGACCGGTACAACTCTGCCCCACGCCGTCGAGAACTCGTCGTCGGCGACGATGCAGCACTGGAGGACGAACCGTCCCGGGATTGATGCCGCCGCTGTTGGAGTCGAGGTGCATCAGCAACACCCCAAAGAAGGACGCGCCTCAGCTGACCGCACGAGGCCGCCAGCGGACGTGTCCGGAAGATGGGTACCCCAGCGGTACAGTTGCGGCCGAGTGACGTGCGGTTGCCAATAGGGTTCGAACGTGTACTTTTGCGACACATCTGTCGCACGGGGTATACTGAATCGCCTGTAAGTGTTCGTGGTGGCCGGCCCGGGGCTGGCTGGCAGGGTTGGTGCTGGTAGCCCGGCGCCCGTCGTGACTCCTGAATCGGCTGACCCCTACGGGGTGTCATTCCCGGGATCTGTCCGGCGGGGGCCGGGTGCCGGCGCCAGCCCTGGCCCACCACGATGGCTTGATCAGAAGCATGTCCACCGCCGGAATCACGATCCCGGCGGCGTGGCTCATTACAGGCCCGCCTCGTAGTGACTCTCATCCTGGGCCGACGCCGGCAACGACGTCCCGTCCCAGCGATTCGAGAGGAACATCGTCATGAACAGTCTGCCTGCCACCGTAGGGGACTTCTACCGATATGTCGTCGGAGTCGACACCCACGCCGCAACCCACTCCTACGCGATCATCAAGGCCCCGAACGGCGGTCTCATCGATCAGAACGTCTTCCCGACCAGCCCTGCAGGGCTGCGACGCGCACGAGACTGGATCTCACGCCGAACCGAAGGCGACCTCGACGATGTGCTGATCGCCGCGGAAGGAACTGGCTCCTACGGGGCAGTTCTCAGCGACGTGCTGCAACAAGCGGGGTACCGAGTCGTCGAGGCACCGACCCCGCGTCGTGCACGAGCCCGAAGCAAGACTGACGCCCTCGACGCGATGCTCGCCGCCCGATCGAGTCTCGTCATGCCGTTGACGAAGTTGCGAGATCGTCGCGCCGGTGAGCTGCAGTCGGCGCTTCAGGTGCTCACGGGTGCCCGCGACCAGCACAACGCCGACAGATTGCGGTGCATCAACGCGCTCACCGCCCTCGTTCGGACCCACGACCTCGGCATCGGCGCCCGCCGAGCCTTGACCGGAACGCAGATCGCGACGATCGTGAGCTGGCGTCGCCGCGAGGAAACACTCGGCGCAGCAACCGCCCGCGCTGAAGCGACACGCCTCGCGAAGCGGATCACGACGCTCGAGAACGACCTCGCCGAGAACCGTGAACAGATCACTCGCATCGTGGAGACCACGGCTCCCGAGTTGCTGGACTTGCCAGGAGTCGGCGCGGTTACCGCAGCCGTGATCTTGACGGTCTGGTCGCACCCCGGGCGAATACGCAACGAGGCCGCATTCGCCATGATCGGAGGAATCTGTCCGATCCCGGCTTCCTCGGGCAACACCACGAGGCATCGCCTCAACCGCGGTGGGGACCGACGGCTGAACCGCGCGCTGAACACCATCGTGCTCACCAGGATGCGCACCGACCCTGCCACCCGCGCCTACATCGAACGGCGCCAAAGCGAGGGCAAGACATCCAGAGAGATCCGACGCTGCCTCAAGCGCTACATCAGCCGCCAGATCTTCCGATCGCTCGCAGTTGCCCACCCCGCCCCGGACGCCGCCGCCGCGGCTTGACACAACATAGAAGCATCCCGGGTTTGTTAGAGGCTCGCAAGTGCCGCGTCGGCGGGTGCCGGTGCGGGGTGGTTGTGATGGTAGGTGTCCTCGAGCTCGACGGGCGGGATCATGCCGATCTCGCCGTGCAGACGCCGGTGGTTGAACCAGTCGATGTACTCTGCGGTCGCGATCTCGAGGTCGTCGATGTTCTTCCAGGGCCCGCGGTTGCGGACCAGTTCGGCCTTGAACAGCGAGTTGAAGGCCTCGGCCAGGGCGTTGTCATACGAGTCGCCGGTGGAACCGACCGAGGCGACCGCGCCGGCCTCGGCAAGTCGCTCGGTGTAGCGGATGGCGACGTATTGAACGCCCTTATCGCTGTGATGCGTGAGCCCGGTGACGGCCTGGCCTGCGTGATCGCGGGTCCAGATGCCCATCTCCAACGCGTTCAGCGCAAGATCTGTCCGCAGCGATTTCGACAGCTGCCAGCCGACCACGCGGCGGGAGAACACGTCGATGATGAACGCCGCATACACCCAGCCGGCGAAGGTTCGGCAGTAGGTGATGTCCGCGACCCACAACTGGTTCGGAGCGGTTGCCGTGAAGTCCCGTTCGACCAGGTCAGGACGACAATCCGGACCGCGACCGGGGATCGTGGTGCGCGGGCCTTTGGACCGGCTGATCCCACGTAGCCCTGCGACGCGCATGAGTCGCTCGACCGTGCAGCGCGCCACCGAGATGCCCTCCCGCCGCAACTGCGCATGGACCTTCTTTGCCCCGTAGACGCTGAAGTTCGCGGAGTGGACCCGGCCGATATCGACCAGTAGCTCCTCGTCGCGCAGTGCTCGCTTCGAGGGCGGGCGGGCCTTGCTCGCGTAGTACGTGCTCGGCGCGATCTGCGTACCCGCTGCGGTCAGCGTCCGACAGATCGGCTCGACGCCGAACTCATGCTTGTGCTGGTCTATGTACTCCACGATCAACGCTGTGGGCGGTCGAGCTCCGCCGCGAAAAAAGCCGAGGCCGACCTCAGGATCGAGTTCGCCCGGCGCAGCTCACGCACTTCCTTCTCCAGTTCGATCAAGCGCTGGGACTCGCTAGTCGTGGTTCCGGGACGGTATCCCTCGTCGACCTCGGCCTGCACGACCCAGTTCCTCAGAGTCTCGGGATTGATCCCGAGCTGCTCGCCCACACGACGGAACGTGCCCGACCTCGTCGATGGATCCCGTCGCGCCTGAACAGCCATCCTCGTGGCTCTTTCCCGAAGCTCGTCCGGGTACTTCCTCGGTGCTGCCATGTTCCTCATCCTCCCGTGGATTCAGAGCCTCCACCAGACCCGGGATGCTTCTATGTTGTGTCAAGCCGCGGCGGCGGCGTCCGGGGCGGGGTGGGCAACTGCGAGCGATCGGAAGATCTGGCGGCTGATGTAGCGCTTGAGGCAGCGTCGGATCTCTCTGGATGTCTTGCCCTCGCTTTGGCGCCGTTCGATGTAGGCGCGGGTGGCAGGGTCGGTGCGCATCCTGGTGAGCACGATGGTGTTCAGCGCGCGGTTCAGCCGTCGGTCCCCACCGCGGTTGAGGCGATGCCTCGTGGTGTTGCCCGAGGAAGCCGGGATCGGACAGATTCCTCCGATCATGGCGAATGCGGCCTCGTTGCGTATTCGCCCGGGGTGCGACCAGACCGTCAAGATCACGGCTGCGGTAACCGCGCCGACTCCTGGCAAGTCCAGCAACTCGGGAGCCGTGGTCTCCACGATGCGAGTGATCTGTTCACGGTTCTCGGCGAGGTCGTTCTCGAGCGTCGTGATCCGCTTCGCGAGGCGTGTCGCTTCAGCGCGGGCGGTTGCTGCGCCGAGTGTTTCCTCGCGGCGACGCCAGCTCACGATCGTCGCGATCTGCGTTCCGGTCAAGGCTCGGCGGGCGCCGATGCCGAGGTCGTGGGTCCGAACGAGGGCGGTGAGCGCGTTGATGCACCGCAATCTGTCGGCGTTGTGCTGGTCGCGGGCACCCGTGAGCACCTGAAGCGCCGACTGCAGCTCACCGGCGCGACGATCTCGCAACTTCGTCAACGGCATGACGAGACTCGATCGGGCGGCGAGCATCGCGTCGAGGGCGTCAGTCTTGCTTCGGGCTCGTGCACGACGCGGGGTCGGTGCCTCGACGACTCGGTACCCCGCTTGTTGCAGCACGTCGCTGAGAACTGCCCCGTAGGAGCCAGTTCCTTCCGCGGCGATCAGCACATCGTCGAGGTCGCCTTCGGTTCGGCGTGAGATCCAGTCTCGTGCGCGTCGCAGCCCTGCAGGGCTGGTCGGGAAGACGTTCTGATCGATGAGACCGCCGTTCGGGGCCTTGATGATCGCGTAGGAGTGGGTTGCGGCGTGGGTGTCGACTCCGACGACATATCGGTAGAAGTCCCCTACGGTGGCAGGCAGACTGTTCATGACGATGTTCCTCTCGAATCGCTGGGACGGGACGTCGTTGCCGGCGTCGGCCCAGGATGAGAGTCACTACGAGGCGGGCCTGTAATGAGCCACGCCGCCGGGATCGTGATTCCGGCGGTGGACATGCTTCTGATCAAGCCATCGTGGTGGGCCAGGGCTGGCGCCGGCACCCGGCCCCCGCCGGACAGATCCCGGGAATGACACCCCGTAGGGGTCAGCCGATTCAGGAGTCACGACGGGCGCCGGGCTACCAGCACCAACCCTGCCAGCCAGCCCCGGGCCGGCCACCACGAACACTTACAGGCGATTCATACCTCAATGGCGCAGCAGATCCATCTAGCACTCGAGCGCCGGCGACAGACAAGGTTGGGACGGTAGATTGCTTGGATGACACACAACGGAGTAGGTCGAAACGGAGCGCCGGAGTCTCTACGGGTCGGCCACGACGATCTCGAGCCCGGGCCCCATCCGGTCGGGAGCGAGGTGACGATCCGCAGTGTGGAAGGTGTCCCCGGGCGACGCGCGGTGGGGTTCGCCGTTGCCGGGGTCGTCCTGCACGACGATGATGAAATGACGGTGGTCGCGTCGATCTCAGGCTCGGACAAAGCTGAGAGAGCTGGGGAGCGCGCGGGGCCGCGAGGTCGCAACATCATCGATTCGCTCTGGAATGGTTCCTACACCCTCGGGGTCTGGGACGGCGAGTCCGTGGTCAGGATTCATCAACGCGGACAGTGCTGGTCGATCTGGCGGTTCCATGACGGCCATGACTGGAGTCGAGCCTGGTACGGAAATCTGGAGGCGCCATGGAGGCGAACTGAGATGGGCTACGACACCCAGGACTGGACGCTCGACGTCGTTGCTGACGGCATGCCCGGAACCGACGACTGGGAAGTGAAGCTCAAGGATGAGGACGAGCTTGATTGGTTCGTCGACCAGGGGGTCTACACCATTGAGCAAGCCGAGAGCATTCGCGAGGTCGGGCAAACTTTGTCGGAGGCAATGAGCTCGGCCGGACTCGACGAAGAGAGGAAATGGAGCACCTGGGCTCCCCCACGCGATGCGCAACCCTCCTCACTGGCGGATGGCTGGCGACACCTGACTTAGCAGCACCTCGACAGGAACATCAACTGCACAAATAGGCGTGGGCGACGAGTACGAGCACTCTCTCCTGAAGAGGCTGTTGCGAACCTTCTCGCGCGACTTGCTGGAGGACGGGCTCAGGGGATCTGGCAGTGGCTGAGGCCGCAGGCGCCTCCTGCTACCGACCGTTCATGACGCACTCGCTCATGCGAGGTACAGGTGCCCTGTGGTGATAGCTCACTGTTCAGTGCGTGATGATTGTCAGACCTTCATCGATTGATGGCTCCTCGAGCAGCTCGGCCAGATGTTCATTGCCGGCTCGGTCCACCGGATGGGAGAATGCCGACTCCGACTCCATGCGGATCTCGGCCCGTCGGGAGGATTCGTCGATGGATGTGGTCAGGTGATGTAGGAAGACGTCAGCTCCGATGCGGCGCGCGGGGCCTGTCAATTTGTTTGTGTAAGCGGGGTGGTCACAGGTAGGGGTTGATTCGGTCGGGGTAGGCCGCGGCGAGTTGGGCGAGGGCTTGATTCCAGTTCGTGACGATCTGGCCCTCGACGAGTCGGCCCTGGGCTTTGCGCTGGCCGGCGGGCTTGCCGTGGTCCCGAGCGCGTTCGGCAGCGCGTTTGTCTTCGATGTTGCAGATCGCTAGCCAGAGCAGCTTCACCGCCGCGTCCGTGGAGGGGAAGTGGCCGCGGTTCTTGGTCACCTTCCGTAGTTGGAAGTTCAGCGACTCGATGCTGTTGGTCGTGTAGATGACCTTGCGGAGCATCGGCGGGAACTGCAGGAACGGAATGAACCGCTCCCACGAGTTTGCCCAGGTCGCAGCGGTTGAGGGGTACTTCTGTCCGAGGTTGGAGGCTTCGAACTCGGCCAGCGCCTGCCGGGCGACGTCCTCGCTGGGCGCGGTGTAGATCGGCTTGAGCGCAGCGGCGACTTTCTTGCGGTCCTGGTAGGCGACGAACCGCATCGAGGCTCGGATCAGGTGGACCACGCAGGTTTGGACCATCGAGTCCGGCCAGGTCGCCTCGATCGCCTCGGGGAGGCCTTTCAGCCCGTCGCAGCACACGATCAGCGCTCGATCGTGCCGTTCACACGCTCGTCGGGCGGGTTGTCCGCGTGCGACAACAGCAGCCACCCTGCCGTGTCCGAACCCTGCGGGGCGTCCGGGTACGCGCGGGTGATGTGCGCGTTGTTACCCGGGTCCTGGAGCGACGGGTCACGATGCAGGCCCTCCCAGGTCTTGCCGCCGTCGTCGCTGAGCGCCACCCAGCGGTGTCCGGTGCGCACGTGCTCGCGGGAGTTCATCATGAGCGTCCCGTCGGAGAGCTCGACGACCTTGTTCTCGTCCATCTCGGTGCCGACGGGGGTGCCCATGGTCCAGGTCGCGCCGTGGTCGTCGGAGTAGACGGAGTACGCCTGGACGATCTCGTCGGCCCCGGTGCCGCGGAAGAACCCGGCGTACTGCTGGACCAGGCGACCGGCATGCTTCCCGAAGCGCAGTTGGATACCGGCACCGGAGGTGGCGAAGGTCGCCCGGCAGTCCGCGGGCTTGACGACCTCTGTGAGACAGCGGTGCTCCCAGGTCTCGCCGCTGTCGTGGCTGACCGAGAGCGCGGCGCTGAGCACCTGGCGGTCCTCGTCGTCGTTGCCGTAGGCGGAGTTCCACACGCCGGTGTCCTTGGAGAACACGTGGAAGTTGTAGATGATCCCGGCCTCGGTGTCCACGACGTAGGAGGGGTCGGAGTAGCCGAGCTTCTCCGCGGGGACGTCGGATTCGTTGCCCTGGTGGACGACGGTGGGCTCGTCCCAGGTGCGCCCGCCGTCCCGGGAGCGGCGCTGCCAGATGGAGTTCGGGGCGGGCGCATCCCCGTGGACGGGACGCTTGTCGTACCCGACGAGCAGATCGCCGTTGGGGACCACGGCGAGGGCGGGGATGCGGAAGTTGGCCACGCCGTAGTCGCCGGGGGCGGCGAGGACCTGCTCCTCGTAGACGCCGTGGCGGCGGCCGTTCTGCTTCGGCGGGGGCAGGGCACCGGCGGTGGCGGTGCCGGCGCCGAGTGCGGTCATGGCAGCGGCCGTGCCGAGCAGGCCGCGTCGGGTCAGGGGGTTCTCCATCGAATGCTCCTTCGTCGATCCTTCGGGTCTCAGGCTCGGGTGATGGCGTCGTGGAACCAGGTGGTGAGGGTGGTGGGGTGGGTGATGGCGGTGCCGACGGTGATGGCGAATGCTCCGGCTTCGCGGCAGGCGGCGGCCTGGGTGGGGGTGTGGATGCGGCCTTCGGCGATCAGGGCGGAGGTTTCTGGGAGGTGTTCGGCGAGGGCGGTGAGGAGTTCGAGGTCGGGTCCGGTGGTCTTGGGGCGGGTGGTGGTGTATCCGGCGAGGGTGGTGCCGATGAGTTCGATGCCGGCGTTGGCTGCGGCGAGGGCGGAGTCGAGGGAGTCGCAGTCGGCCATGAGGGGGCCGTCGAAGTGTTCGCGGAGGGCGTGGACGGTTTCGGTGAGGGTGCGGCCGTCGGGGCGGGGACGGGTGGTGCCGTCGAGGGCGAGGATGTCGGAGCCGGCGTCGAGGACGGCGAGGCAGTGTTCGAGGGTGGGGGTGATGAACACTTCGTCGGTGCCGTCTTTCCAGATGCCGATGACGGGGACGTCGACGGCGTTCTTGACGGCGTGGATGTCTTCGAGGCCTTGGGCGCGGATGGCGGTGGCGCCGCCGGTCTGGGCGGCGGTGGCGATCTGGGCCGTGGTGGCCGGGTCGCGCAGGGGTTCGCCGGGGTAGGCCTGGCAGGAGACGATCAGCGTGCCCTCGAGCGGGGCGATCAGAGGATGCATGGGGGACCTTTCGCGACGACGAAGGACGACGAAGGACGACGAAGGACGACGAAGGACGACGAGGACGAGGACGAGCGGACGGTCGGACGGGCGGGTCAGGACGGGTGCTGCGCGTCGATGGCGCGGGCAGCGGCACCGAGCAGCGCGGCGTGGGTACCGGCACGAGCGGACAGGACCGGAGTGTCCGCCACGACGTCCATGGCATCGTGGGCGAGGCCGTCCGCGACGGCATCGCGCCACGGGCTCTCGGCTTCGCTCACCCCACCGGTCAGGGCCACGACTTCTGCGTCCAGCACGTTGAGCAGCCCGCCGAGGGCACGACCGGTCGCGAAGCCGGCCAGGCGATAGGCCTCCCGCGCCGCCTCGCCGCCCTCTCGCGCGGCCCGCGCGAGGCCGTGCCCATCGGTGATCGCGACGTCGGCCCCGAGACGTCCGGCCAGGCCCACGATGCCCGGACCGGAGGCGAGGCCCTCCAGGTGGCCGACGCGGCCGCAGGGGCAGGGCACGCCCTCGGCCTCGGGCACGGCCAGATGACCGATGTGCCCCGCGGCGCCGCGGGAGCCCAGCACGGGGGAGCCGCCGATCAGGTGACAGCCGCCGATCCCGGTGCCGACGGCGACCAGCAGCAGGGAACCGCGGTCGCGGCCGACCCCGAAGCGGGCCTCGCCGATCCCGTGGGCGTGCACGTCGTTCAGCACGCCGACCGGCACCGCGAAGTGCTCGGAGAAGACCGGGGCGAGCGCCGTCCCGGCCCAGCCGGCCAGCGATCCGGTGGCGTGGGTGACGCTGCCGCGTAGGGTGTCGATCACCCCGGCCGAGGAGATCCCCACGGCCTCGATCGCTGCCCCGTCGCGCACCTGCTCGGCGAGGCCGAGGGCGGCACCGAGGATCGCTGCGGAGCCGTCGGCCGCGGGTGTGGGCACGGTGGCGACGCGCTCGAGGCGCGGGGTCGCCGTCGCTCCGTCGACGGTGCCCGCCCCGGTGACCAGGGCGGCACGGATCTTGGTGCCCCCGAGGTCGAGAGCGAGGACCGGATCAGGCATCGGCGCCGTCCCGCAGCCCCGTCTGCGCGAGGATCGCGCGGATCCGCTCGACGGCTTCTCCCTCGATCGGCGACATCGGGGAGGTCATGACATTGCTCGAGAACACAGCGAGCTCGCGCAGCGCGGTCTTGAAGGCACCCACGCCCGCGGCCGGGCCCACCTTGCCGGTGGGCTGAAAGACGATCTCGAACAGCGCGGCCAGACGGTCCTGCTCCCGGCGCACCTGCTCCCAGTCGCCCTCGCCGGCGGCACGATGCATCCGCACGTACCCGGCCGGATCGACGTTGCCCAGGCCGGGCACGCAGCCGTCGGCCCCGGCGAGGTAGGCGCCGTCGGCGACGACCTCGTGCCCGGTCATCAGGGTCAGCGGGGAGCCGGCCGCCCGGTTCGAGGCCGTCAGGCGACGGAAGGAGACGTCGTCCCCGCTGGAGTCCTTGACCCCGGCGATCACGCCGTCCTGTCCGAGCCGCAGCAGCTGCGTGGGATCGAGCTTGGTGTGCACGCACACGGGGATGTCGTAGGCCCAGATCGGAGCGTCCGCGGCGGCCGCGACCTCCCGGAAGTGGGTGTCGATCTCCTGGGGCCCGGTGATCGCGTAGAACGGCGCGGTGACGACGTACCCGGCGAGGTCGAAGCGCGCGGCCGCGCTCAGGTGCTGGATCACGCGATGGGTCTGCATGTCGATGACGCCGGCGATGACCGGCACCTGCCCGGCGACGAGGCCGGTGACCGCCTCGAGTACCCGGGCGCGGAGGGCGTCGTCGAAGAAGGCCACCTCGCCGCTGGAGCCGAGGGCGAAGAGACCGTCGACGCCCGCGTCGAGCAGACGCGAGACCAGTCGCTCGAGCGAGGGGAGGTCGAGGTCCCCGTCGGCGGTCAGCGGGGTGAGCAGCGGCGGGACGACGCCGGAGAGAGTGGGGGTGGTCATGACTGGGGTGCTCCTTCGGTGGACGGGTGCGGGATCGGGGGAGGTGCGGACGGGGCGGTCGGACCGGTCACAGCAATGACGGCGCGGCGGCGAGCAGGGAGCGGGTGTACTCGTCCTGCGCATCGGTGAAGATCCGTTGCGCGGAGTCGTGCTCGAGGACCTTCCCGTGGTTCATGACGATGATCGAGTCGGAGACGAAGCGGACGGTGCTGATGTCGTGCGAGATGAACACCAGACCCAGCCCGAGCTCGCGTTTGAGGTCCATCAGCAGGTTCAGAACCTGGGCGCGCACCGACACGTCGAGGGCACTGGTGGGCTCGTCGGCGACGATGATCTGCGGCTCCAGGGCCAGCGCGCGGGCGATCGCGACGCGCTGGCGCTGCCCACCGGAGATCTGCCGCGGCAGCACCTCGAGGGCGGACTGGGGCAGGCCCACCAGGTGCAGCAGCTCCTGGACGCGGGCGAGCCGTTCCCGCTCGGTGCCGATGCCGTGCACACGCAGCGGGTCCATCAGCGTCTCCCGCACCGGCAGCCGCGGGTTCAGGGCGGTCGAGGGGTCCTGGAAGACCACCGAGACGGTGCGGCCCAGCTCCTTGCGTCGGGCCCGGCCACGCTGCATGGGCCGACCGTCGAACAGGACGGAACCACTGGTCACGCTCTGCAGTCCGGTCATCACCCGGGCCAGGGTCGACTTCCCGGAGCCGGATTCACCGACGATGCCGAGCACCTCGCCGCGACGCACCGACACGCTCACCCCGTCGACCGCGCGGATGGTGTCGGGGTGCAGCATGCTGCCGGTGCGCAGCTTGTGCACCACGTGCACGTCCCGCAGCTCGATGGTGGGGGTGGACTCGGTCATCGCAGGTCTCCTTCGAGGGGAGCAGGGACGGCCCCGGTGCTGGCCACGCGGTGACCGGAGGTGCCGATCTCCAACAGCTCCGGGCGCTGGGTGGGATCGGCAGCCGGGTCCAACGAGCGAGGCGCGAAGCGGTCGCCGTCGGCGAAGTCCCGCGGGGACGGGACGGTACCGGCGACCTGGTGGAGCCGCTCGGCCCCGGACTCGATCGACAGCACCGATCCCAGCAGGCCCCGGGTGTACTCGTGGCGCGGGTCGATGAGCATCTCGTGGGTGGCACCCTGCTCGATCACCTGCCCGGCGTACATGACCGTCACGCGATGGGCGAGCTGGGCGACCAGCGCCAGGTCGTGGCTGACGAAGACCATCGCGAAGCCGAGCTCCTCGCGCAGACGGTTCAGCAGGTCCACGACCTGCTTCTGCACGGTGACGTCGAGGGCGGTGGTCGGCTCGTCGGCGATCACCAGCTTCGGGTCGCGGGTCAGGGCCATGGCGATGAGCACGCGCTGCCGCTGGCCGCCCGAGAGCTCGTGCGGGTAGGCCGACAGGGTGCGCTCGGGCTCCAGCCCCACCAGCTCGAGCAGCTCCTCGGCGCTGCGGGTCCCGCCGCGGCGGGTCAACTGCGCCATCTGGGAGCGGATCAGCATCGAGAGGTTCAGCGAGCTCAGTGCGTCCTGGTAGATCATCGCGATCTCATGGCCGCGCAGGGCGTTGAGCTGCTTCGACGGCAGCGACAGCAGGTCGACGCCATCGAGCTCGACCGTGCCGCTGATGCGCGCGGTGCTGGGCAGCAGCCCCATCACCGCCAGGGAGGCCACGGACTTGCCGGAGCCGGACTCGCCGACCAGGCCCATGGTCTCGCCCGGACGGACCTCGAAGGAGATCCCGTCGAGGATGTCGATCTCGCCATGGGCCTCCGGGAAGGAGATGTGCAGGTCCTCGACCCGCAGCAGCGGGGGCAGGGACTCATCGACCACGGGGCGCTCCGGCCGGGTGAGCTCCGCCCGGCGCAGGGCGGCGAGGGAGTCGACCAGCAGCCGGTGCGAGGTCTGCTCGCCGACCGCCCCGAGCACCTCGTGACGCGGGGCTCCGCCAGATCCGTCGGCCCCGTCGGCCCCCGCGGCTCCGTCGTCTCCGTCGCGCCCCGCGGCTCCCGCGGTCCCCTCCGCGTCGAGCATCGCCTCCTCGTCGGCCTCGACGTCGGCCTTCGAGCGGATCCGCGGGCTGGCCATGGCGTCGGTGAGCCCCTCGGAGAGGATGTTCAGGGCGAGCACGGTCAGCAGGATCGCCAGTCCCGGGAAGAACGTCGGCCACCAGTAGCCCGACAGCAGCAGCTGCTTGCCGTCGGCCAGGATGTTGCCCCAGGAGGGCGCCGGCGGCTGGACGCCCGCGTTGATGAAGGACAGCGAGGCCTCGAGCACGATCGCATCGGCGACCAGCACGGTCGCGAACACCATGATCGGGGCGATGCAGTTGCGGGCCACGTGCTTGACCAGGATCCAGGGGGTGGAGGCGCCCATCACCTGGGAGGCCGCCACGTAGTCCTCGCCGAACTGCGAGAGCACGTTGGCGCGGACGATGCGGGCCAGCTGCGGCACGTAGAGGAAGCCGATTGCGAAGATCAGCACCGGCAGCGAAGTGCCGAAGACGGCCACGAACACGGCGGCCAGGGAGATGCCGGGGAACGACATGATCACGTCGAGCGCCCGCATCAGGATCTCGGAGGGCAGCTTCGAGGCGGTGGCGGCGAAGGAGCCCAGCACCATCGCGGCGATCAGGGCGGCCACCGTCGAGGCCAGGCCGATCAGCAGGGAGGAACGGGCGCCGTAGACGATCCGGGAGAATATGTCGCGGCCGATGGCGTCCGTACCCAGCCAGTTCTCGGCGCTCGGCGGCAGCACGGGGGTGCCGCTCCTCAGCGGGCTGTACGGCGCGACGAGCGGGGCGCAGAGCGCCACCAGGGCCAGCACCACCAGGAAGCCGACGGCGAGGCGGCTGGGCCAGGGCAGGGAGGTGAGGGGCGCCAGCGGGCTGCCGCTGACGGCCCGGAGACGGGATCCGAGCTTCGGTCGCATGTCAGATGCTCCTGATGCGGGGGTTGATGAGGACGTACAGCACGTCCACGGCGATGTTCACGACGATGAAGGCGATCGCGACCACGAGGGTCACGCCCTGCACGAGGAACACGTCGTTGCGGGTGACGCCGTCGAGGATGAGCTGGCCCATCGCCTGGATGTTGAAGATGATCTCGATGATCGTCGCGCCGCCCATGAGATAGCCGACGCGCAGCCCGAGGACGGTCACCGGGGTGATCAGGGCGTTGCGCAGCACGTTGCGGCTGACCACGATCGGGTAGGGGACGCCGGCGCCGACCGCGGTGCGCACGTAGTCGCGGTCCAGCTCCTCGACCATCGCGGTGCGGACCACGCGGATCAGCGAGCCGGCGACGGGGACCCCGAGGGCGAGCGCCGGCAGCGCGATGTTGCGCAGATAGGTGGCCGGATCCTCGGTCAGGGGCACCCATCTGGTCACCAGGGCCGGGAACATCCCCCAACCGCCGGGCACCTCGCCGACCCACTGGATCATGAGGATGGCCAGCCAGAACGAGGGCGTCGCGAGCGAGGCGATGGAGAAGACGCGGATGATCTGGTCGACCCAGCCGTCGCGGAACAGGGCCGCCAGCACGCCGAGCACGGCGGAGATCACGATGGCGATGAGCAGGCCCAGGAAGGTCAGCTGCAACGTGATCGGGAAGGCCTGGGCGACGACCTCGGTGACGGGGGCGTTGCCGCTGGTCGTCCCGAGGTCACCGCGGAGCAGCCCCGCGACGAAGGTGAAGTATCGCAGCCAGAGCGGATCGTTCAGGCCGTTGCGCTCGCGATACTGCTCCAGTGCGTCCAGCGAGGCGGATTCCCCGAGCGCGAGGCGGGCGGGGTCCGAGGGCGAGAACGACATGATGACGAACACCAGCAGGGCGACGCCGAGGATCATGATCGGCAGCGAGATCAGACGCCGTCCGATCAGTCGGACGAGTTGGGACACGGGGTCCTCCGGTGGGTGGCGGTTCTACGGGAACACAGAGGGCGGGAGCGCCCGGGGCCGGGGCCGACGGCGGGTCGGCCCCGGCGCTGCTCAGGCGGGTTCGGTGGTGGCGACCTCGAGCAGGCTCAGCCCTGTCAGCGAGATCGGCGTGAAGTCGACCAGGGTGGTGCCGTCCCAGGCCGTGGGCGACTTGCGGTGGAACAGCGGGTACAGCGGCACCTCCTGCGAGAGCAGGTCGAACAGCTGGCCCCAGACCTTCTCCTGTTCGGCGACGTCCGCGGTGCCCAGTCCCTGCGTCAGCAGCTCTTGGACCTCGTCGTAGGCGCCCTCGCCCTTCCAGTGCATGCGGCTGTCGGTCCAGACGTCGTTGCCGTACCACCAGCGCATGAGCAGATCGGGGTCGTTGCCGAACACCGAGGGGTCGCCGGGGGCGATCATCACGTCGTAGGCATCGGGGTTCGTGTCGATAGTGTTGTACGCGTCGGCAGACTGCTTCTGCTCGAAGGTGACCTCGATGCCGAGGGCCGTCAGCGATTCCTGGATGATCGGCGTGCACTGCTGGACCCAGCCGTGGTCGGTGACCAGCATCCGGAAGGAGGTCAGCCCGGTCTCCTCGAACAGGGCCTTGGCCTTCTCCGCATCGAGGGAGTAGACCGTGGAGGCCTCCTTGTAGTTCGGGTGCTCGGGCTGGACGAAGCAGCTCGCCGCCGTCGCCTGCCCGCTCAGACCGGTCTCGATGACCTTGTACACGTCGATCGCGTAGAGGAATGCCTGACGGTTCTTCACGTCGTGGAAGGGGTTGCCCGGGGCATTGTTGAACATCGCGAACAGCAGCCCGAAGCCGCCGACGGACTCGACGTCATCGGTGCCCTCGAGCTGCTCGATCGACAAGTAGGGCACCGAGTCCATGACCTGCACCGTCTGGGACTGCAGCGCATTGGTGCGGGTGGCCGCGTCGGGGATGATCTGCCAGCTCATGGTGGCGGCCTTCGCGGGCAGGGGCCGGTGTAGTCGTCGAAGCGCTCGAACTCGACGATCTTGGAGGAGGCACCGCCGTCGGTCATCGTCCAGGGGCCGGTGCCCACGGGCCGGGAGTCGAACGCCTTCGGATCGGCCTCGACCGCGGCCCGCGGCACGATCTTCACCGTCGACAGCCGCTCGGCGAAGACGCCGGTCGGAGTGGCGAGGGAGAAGGTGACGGTGGAGTCGTCCTTCGCCTCGACGCCTTCGATGAAGGGGATGAACTGCGCGTACAGGGAGGCGTTGTCCGGGTCCAGCACCCGCTCGAAGGAGAAGACGACGTCGTCGGTGGTCACCGGGGAGCCGTCGTGGAAGACAGCCCCGTCGCGCAGCGTGACGTCGACGCTAGTGCCGTCGGCGCCGGGGACCTCGGTGGCCAGCGCCGCGTACACCTCGCGGGTGACGGGATGCAGCTCGGTCAGGCCCTCGAGGGCGTGCCAGTTGACGGCGACGGTCAGGGCGGCCGACGTGGTCATCGGGTCGTAGCCGTTGGTCCCCAGCTCGTAACTGATGGCGGCGGTGAGGTGGCCGTTCGGGTCCGCCTCGCCGGCGGGCGCGCCGCCACCGTCGGAGGCCTCGCCGCCGGAGCCGGAATCCCGCGGAGCGCAGGCACCGATGCCCGCGACGATCCCGGCGGCGCCGGCGAGGGTGGCGGAGCTGCGGAGGAATCCGCGTCGGCCGAACCGGCCGATGGAGTTCGTGTTCACCGTGGATACATCCCTTCAGGGGGTCGGTCCCGGCGCCTCGGGGCGCCGAGGTCGGGAAAACCTCGTCCTCGCGCACGACCGGGTTCGCCGCAGTGCGAAGATCAGACGTATGATGTCTGATGACTCGTGAGAGTACATCACGGGATCGGTGATCGCCACCGCTGGGCGCTCGTCGTGTCCCCGTGGTGACCGTCGTGGCCGACATGTGGCCCGCACGGGCAGGACACGGCACGATGGAGCGACGCATCGCGTGAGGCGGGGCGCCGGGGAGGAGACGACATGGTTCGCATCAAGGGGGCGGGCAGCAGCGCCGTCGAGCGCATCCAGGAGCTCATCCTGGCCGAGGGACTCGTGCCGGGTGATCCGATGCCCACCGAGACCGCGCTGTGCGAGCGGCTGGAGACCTCGCGCTCCTCCGTGCGCGAGGCGATGCGCACGCTCGCCTCGCTGGACATCGTCGAGGTGCGGCACGGGCACGGCACCTTCGTGGGGCAGCTCTCGCTCTCCCCGCTGGTCAACGGTCTGATCTTCCGCGCGCGACTGGACGACGGCAACGACCTGCGGGCCCTGCGGGAGGTGGTGGAGCTGCGCATCGCCATCGACCTCTCCGTCGCCGACCAGCTCGTCGATCTCTACCGCGGCACCGTCAATCCCGAGCTCGAGGCTCTGGTCGAGCAGATGAGGGAGCTGGCGGCACAGGGCGAACCGTTCCCGGAGGCCGACGCGGCCTTCCACGGCGCCCTGTTCGCGGATCTGCCCAACGGGCTGCTGCGTCAGCTCGCCCAGGCGTTCTGGGAGATCCACACGACCGCGGTCCCGATGCTGGGCGTCGCCCCCGCGGAGGACATCCTGGACACCGTCGAGGCCCACCGGGCGATGCTGGTGGCCCTCGAGGCCGGTGACGCGGAGGCCTACCGCGCGGCCGTCCACGAGCACTATCGTCCGCTGGGGCGCACCCTCGACGCGGCCGCGGAGGCCGGACGGACCGCTGCCCTCTCGTGAGAGAGGCCGAGATCCTGGCCCTGGTCCAGGAGCGTCCCTGGGCCGCTGCGCCGTGGGCACAGGACCTGGTCACGGAGTTCCCCGCGCGGCTGCAGGCGGTGCGCGAGCGCTGGGACCTGACCGTGACCGGCGCGCTGCCGGCGGGCGCGGGGCTGCCGGTGCTGGAGGTGCTGCAGGGCGGTGCCGGCGGTCGGAGCCGCCGCGCGGTCCTCAAGCTCGACGGCGCCGGTGCCGGCGTCGACCAGCAGGCACGGATCCTGGAGGCGGCCGAGGGGCACGGCTACGTACGGCTGCTGGACCACGATCCCGCGCGGGGCGCGATGCTGCTGGAACGCCTCGGACCCACGCTGGCGGAGACGACACCTGATCCCGTCGCCCAGACCGACGTACTCGCCGGGCTGCTCGAACAGGCCTGGGAGCTGCCGCTGGAGGTGGGGGCGTCCTTCGCCCCGGATCAGAAGGCGCGATCTCTGCTCGAGCTCGTCGAGGCTGCGCCCGACCAGGTCGCCTCCTCACGCCACGGCGCGGTCCTCAGCCGTGCCCGGGAGCTGGCGCTCTCGCTGGCGGCCTCCCCGGCCCCTCGCCAGGTGGTGGTCCATGGTGATCCGCATGCCTCGAACGCCCTGGCGCGGGAGGGGGCCCAGGTACTGATCGACCCGGACGGATTCCGGTGCGAGCCCGAGTACGACGCCGGGGTCGTCCTGCGCGACCACCAGCAGTGGATCGACGACCTCGAGCGGGCCGAGGGTGCGGGGGCCGGCAGGCGGTGGCACACGGAGCTCGTCGGCCGACTCGCCCGGCGGCTCGAGCTGGAACCGGAGCGGATCGCGGCCTGGGCGCATCTGGAGCGCGTCACCACCGGGATACACCTGGGCCGTCTCGGATACGCCGAGGAGAGCGAGGCGTGGCTGCGCACGGCGGCACGGGTGCTGACGTGAGGGGCTGGGCCGGGAGCGGCCGGTCGATCAGGCGAGGGACCAGGCGAGCGACCAGCCGAGCGGTCAGCCCAGGGAGCAGGCCACGCCGTTGAAACCGTGGTTGCAGTAACCGCCGGGCTGGGCGTGCAGGTACTGCTGGTGCACGGGCTCGGCGGTGTAGTAGACACCGTCACCGGCCTCGGCCAGCGCGCTCAGCTCGGTGGTGATGCGGCCGCGACCTGCCTCGTCGAGGGCCTGCTGATAGCGCGCGACGGAATCGCGGACCACCTCGGCCTGGGCGTCCGACGTCCAGTACACGGCGCTTCGGTACTCGGTGCCCACGTCGTTGCCCTGCCGATTCGCCGTGGTCGGGTCGTGCTGCTGCCAGAACTGTGTGAGCAGGGCACGAAGGGTCTCCTCCCCACCGGAGTAGATGACGCGCACCGCCTCGGCGTGGCCGGTCTGCGCGGAGAAGACCTCCTCGTAGGTGGGATGCGGCGTGAAGCCGCCGGCGTATCCCGAGGACGTCGTGTGCACACCGGGAATCTGCCAGGCGATGCGCTCGATCCCCCAGAAGCAGCCGCCCGCCAGGATGATCTCCTCGGTGCCCTCGGGCCAGGGGCGGGGGTCCGTGGGGGAGTCGGGGCCGAGCATGTCGGTACCCAGCACGAGATGCTCGCGCTCGAGGGGATAGGGGTAGCGGTCTCGGCCGGGCAGGGCGTCCTCCGGCGCGACCATGTCCTTCTTGTGCGCGTACAGGAGATCCATCATCTGCCACATGAAGCACACGCTAGTCCTGGCGGCTGCCACAGGGGAGGGCGCAGGGAGGCTTCTCACGAGGCGCCGGCGCGGGGGAATAGCAGGCGCGGGGATTGCAGGAGTGGGGGTCAGCACGAGCAGGGCGACGCGGCGGTGAAGCTGCTCTGGCTAGCGATCTGCAACATCGAAGACAAACGCGCTGCCGAACGCGCTCGGGACCACGGCAAGCCCGCCGGCCAGCGCAAAGCCCAGGGCCGACTCGTCGAGGGCCAGATCGTCACGAACTGGAATCAAGCCCTCGCCCAACTCGCCGCGGCCTACCCCGACCGAATCAACCCCTACCTGTGACCACCCCGCTTACACAAACAAATTGACAGGCCCGCGGGCTTTCCGGCGGTCCATGCCCCGAGAAGACATCGATCCGACCTTCCTCCACACAGCCCCTTCATCCCCATCGTCGCGTGATGGATAGCCGCGCCCCTGGCCGTGGACGACCCTGGAAGGGAACGCACGAACAGAGGCTCGACGAGGGGCATCGCCCCGGGACATGACGAGGAGGCGACCATGGCGACCGCACTGCAGGAGTGGACCGCCTCCCTGGCCAGGGCCTGTGAGCGCGCGCCCCGTGGCGGTGACCTCCGGGGTGTCACCGATGCGGAGCTGATCGACTCCATCGGAGCACTCGAGCGGATGAAGGGGGCGATCAGCGCCGCCCAGGCTCGCGCCGAGATCGCGTTCCGGGACTCGCAGGTCGAGCTGCAGCGGCGCCAGGGTGTCGCGCGCGCACTACGGGGTCGTGGCGTCGCCGACCAGATCGGGCTCGCTCGTCGCATCACTCCGAAGCAGGCTTCCGACCAGGTGGCGCTGCATCGGGTCCTCGTCGAGAGCCTGCCGCGCACCATCGGTCTGCTCGAGCGCGGTGAGATCAGTGAATGGGCGGCGCACGAAGTCGCCAAGAACGTGGTCGTGCTCCATGACGAGGACCGTGCGCTGATCGATGCGGAGCTGGAGACGAGACTCCCGAAGCTCACCGCCACGAGAAGCGGGCAGGTCGCGCGAGCGCGTGCTCAGGAGCTCGACCCCGTCGCCGCGGTGGTCCGGGCCAAGCGCGCGGTGGCCGGTCGTCGCGCCTCGTTGCGGCCGGCACCGGACGGCATGTCGATCTTCCGCGCCGTCCTGCCCACGAAGGAGGGTGTCTCCACCTTCAAGGCTTTGACCGAGGCGTCGAAGTCGGCGAAGAGCTCCGGTGACGCGCGGAACAAGGGACAGATCATGGCCGACACCCTCGTCGAGCGGGTCACCGGAGCCGCGACGGTCGATGAGATCCCGGTCGAGGTCAACCTGCTGATGACGGACACGACGCTGCTGAACGATGACGATCAGACGGCGTGGATGGACGGTCACCCGATCCCTGGCCGGCTCGCCCGCGACATCGCTCTGGGAGTCGTCTCCACCCGCGCAGGCATCCGGACGGCCTCGCACTGGAACTCCCCTGAACCGAGTACCGCTGCCACCGACCAGGCTAGCGCTGCCTCGAGTGCCACCGACCTGACCGGCCCTGAGCACGAGCACCGCGACCGAGCGGGCGAGGGCCCGTCGTACGCTGACGATGCCGAGAGCGTCGACCGCGGTGAGTCCTCAGACCGAGCTCATCGGGTGTCGTCTGCGGTCGACCAAGCTCCGCAGGAGCCGACGGCGACTCCGTCATCGCAGGAAGAACGTTCCCGCCCTGAGGGCCCACCGGGCTCCTCGGGCCCCACGTCACGGGACCTCACGTACGCCGCGCGATGGATCCGGCGCTTGTACACCGATCCTCGCACCGGGGAACTGGTCGCCGCCGACCCGCGCCGGCGCCTGTTCCGAGGCTCGATCCGCCGATTCATCCTGCTGAGGGATCAGCGCTGCCGCACGCCCTGGTGCGACGCGGCCATCCACGACATCGACCACGTCACTCGTCATGCCGAGGGTGGCGAGACGACGACTCGCAACGGGATCGGGCACTGCCAGCGCTTCAACCTGGTCAAGGAGATCCCCGGCTGGGAGACCGCCTCGGAGGCCGGGGGCGACGGAGCCGCGAGCACCCTGACGATCACCACCCCGACCGGGCACCGGTACACCTCGACCACGCCCGCGCTGCGTCCACCCTCGCATCCGCCCGCTTCGAACTCGCCCGCTTCGCCTCCGTCCGCTTCGCCTCCGTCCGATGACGACCAACCCGGCGACGCGCTGCCTCGGGCCGGCTGACTCCAGGGGCACGAAAGCCCCCACGGGTGCCGGGGCAGAGCATCGGCTCGCCGTCGTACGCGGGGACGATGACAGAATGGCTCGATGGAGCCGACGACGATCCCGCACGACAGCAGCAATGCCCCCGGAGCCGCCGAGCGATCACGCTCGAGCACCAGCACGGAGGGGGCCGGCGGGGCTCGCCCCAACATCGTCTTCATCCTCACCGATGATCACGCCGCCCACGCGATCAGCACCTACTCGGGCCGGCTCAACTCCACGCCGAACCTCGACCGGATCGCCGCGCAGGGCGTCCGGCTCGACTCGTTGTACTGCACCAACTCGATCTGCACCCCGAGCCGCGCCACGATCCTGTCGGGCACCTACTCGCACGTGAACGGGGCGGCCACGATCTACTCCGGCTTCGACTACCGGGTGCGGACGTTCCCGCAGGTCCTGCACGAGTGCGGATACCGCACCGCGCTGTTCGGCAAGTGGCACCTCGGCCACGAGACGCGCAACGACCCGCAGGGCTTCGACGAGTGGCGGATCTACCGTGGTCAGGGCGAGTACAACGACCCGGTCATGTACGGGATCGACGCCGCCGGAGACCGCGTGGACGAGGCGGTTCCCGGCTACGCGACAGACACCGTCACCGACCTCGCACTGGGCTGGCTCGAGCGCACCCAGGACAAGGACCCCGACGCCCCGTTCTGCCTGCTGCTGCACCACAAGGCCCCCCACCGCAACTGGATCCCCCATCCCCGGCACTCGGATCTGTACCCGCTCGGATCGATCCCCGAGCCGGACACCCTGTTCGACGACCACTCGACCATGAGCCGCGCCGTCCGTGACGTGCGCATGAGCATCGCAGACGACCTCACCGAGGACGATCTCAAGCAGCCGCTGCCGCCCGAGCTCGTGGGCGAGGAGCGCCGCGAGGCGCGCACCCGCCGCAACTACCAGCTGTACATGCGCGACTATCTCCAGACCATCCAGGCGATCGACGACTCCACCGGCCGGGTTCTCGCCGACCTCGAATCACGCGGGCTCGCCGAGAACACGATCGTGGTGTACACCTCCGACCAGGGCTTCTTCCTCGGCGACCACGGCTGGTTCGACAAGCGACTCATGTTCGACCAGTCCCTGCAGATGCCGATGATGGTGCGCTGGCCGGCGCAGATCGCTCCCGGATCCGTCGTCGACGAGCTCGCCACCAACGTCGACCTGGCCGCCACGCTGCTCGATGCCTGCGGCCTCGACCCGGAGGCATCGCTCCCGGACCAGCAGGGACGCAGCCTGCTCCCCTTGCTGGACGGGACGGCGGACGACGCCACCCGCGAGTCCTGGCCCGACGCCATGTACTACCGCTACTGGGAGCACGAGGACCCCTCCCACGATGCGCCGGCCCATTACGGCATCCGCACCGAGACCCACAAGTTGATCCACTACTACGGTGACGGCATGGGGGCACCCGGATCCTCCGACGCACTCCGGGAGCCGGAATGGGAGATGTACGACCTGGCCGCCGACCCTGCCGAGCTCACCAACATCGCAGACGACCCCGCCCATGCCGCGACTCGCGCGAACCTCGAGCGGCGCCTCGCCCAGCTGCAGACCGAGGTGGGGGACCTGCCCTACGAGGGGCCGCAGACGCCGCGCCCGCACTGGGGGCGGTGAAGGGCGCCGCGCTTCCACGGGGCCCGCGCCGCCCTCACCGGGCCCGCGGAAGCACCGTGTAGAACAGCGCGAGCGCGGCGAGGGCGCCGACGACCAGCATCCACGGCCCGAACCGGATCCCCGAGAGCACCACGACGAGCAGGCCCGCCACGATGCTGGCCGCGAGCACCATGAGCAGCCCGCGCCCGCTGAGCCGCCACGCCGAGCGCTCGAACACTCCGTGCACCGGGATCGTGGCGGCCAGGGCGTACGCGGAATGGGACACCAGCAGTGCCAGCCCCACCACCGCGGCGCGCAGGGCGGTCAGGTCACCCTGCCCGGCGAGGACCAGGAGGATCACCGCCGGTGCCAGCAGCCCCACATCGCTGTCCGGACGGAACATCTGCACGCACACCGAGATCGCGACGGCCAGCAGCACGAACACGGCACCGAAATTCTGTACCAGACCGCCCGGCAGTGTCACGGACAGGGCGAGCAGCGTCGCGGCCGCGCCCAGCAGGCGCAGCAGCCACTGCGTGCCGCTGACCTTCTGCAGCTCCAGCAGCCGTCCCGCGATCGGGTCGACCAGACTTCCCAGTCGCATCAGGACCTCCGCATCCGCGGCGCGGACCGCGCGGCCGACAGCGACAGCAGCACCGGCGCCAGCGAGGAGGGGCCCTCCCAGGGCGTCACCGGCACCCCGGACTCGCGCAGCTCCCGCACGGTCGTCTGCCGCAGCATCCGGCGCATGGCCCACGCCTCCGGCCAGAAACGGTCCGAGACCTTGCCCTCCAGGCGCAGTGGCTTCCCGTTCAGCACGGACACGTCACCGATGCTCGGCGGGAGGGTGTCCACGACGATGACGTCGGCCCCGTGCGCCACCAGCGCTCCTATCTGCGTGACGGACTCGGCGTGCAGCAGCGGGGAGCACACCACGGTGAGTGTGCCGGGCCGGATCGTGCGCAGCCGGCGGGCGGGCCGGGCGCGACCGTCCTCCCGCGTGGCCCGGGAGAGGGCGTCGGTGAGCACGCGCAGCTGGCGCGGGCCGGTGCCGGGCGGGATGGGGCCGATCAGGTGCCCGATGTCGAACACGGAGACCCGGTCCCCGGCGGTCAGGTAGTGCCGGGCCACGGCGGAGGTCGCCCGGATCGTCATGTCCAGGCTGGTGGGAGCGTCCTCGCCGCTCCACGGGGCCGCGGCGACGTCGGCGATGGTGTCGGTGACGAGGAGGACGTCGGTGTCCTGCTCGGTGAAGGTCGCATTGGTGTGCAGCACCCCTGTGCGGTTCGAGACGCGCCAGTTGATGCGGTGCAGCCGGTCGCCGGGCCGGAACGCCCGCACTTCCGACAGCGCGGTGCCGTCACCGCGCCGACGCGAGAGGTGCACGCCGCTGACACCGATCGGAGTCGGCACCTCGACGGGCGCCTCCAGCACCGTCGAGGACGGCACCACCTGCACGTCCAGCGGAGGCAGCCGGTGCTGGGCCCGGAACGCCCCGAGGGAGTCGGCGACCAGCACATGCACGGGACCCACCCGGATCCGGCCCCAGCGCTGGGCACTGACGCGCAGCCGCAGTGTCCCGTCGCCCGCCGCGGAGCCGTGCCGGGGCGAGAAGCGCGAATGGGGCTGCAGCGGGATCGTGGCCGCCGTGAGCACACCCGGCGCAGTGGTGACCGAGACGGCTGCGGTGCCGCCCTCCTCGAGGGAGCGCCGGTTGGAGACCACGGCAGGTGAGGGCGAACCGTGCTCCTCGCCGCGCGCCACGCGGCGGGCGACGGCGACCAGCGTCCACATCAGCAGCGGCAGCCCGGCCAGAATGATCAGCGGCCGCCCCGTCAGCACCGCCAGGGCGAGGGCGGCGCAGCCGATCACCGCCGCACGCACCAGGGCCGCGGTGGGGGCCGTCGGCGCCGACCGCTGCTGGTCCGGGGAGGAGCTCACGCCGGGGCGCCCGACGGGGACTGCGCGGCGTCCGCGGCGGCCGGCACCGGGACCTGGTCCAGCACGGAATCGACGACGCCGGACCCGGAGGCGTTCTGCAGCCAGAGCTCAGGCTTGACCGTCACGCGGTGATCAAGCGCCGGATGCGCGAGGGACTTGACGTCCTCGGGCACCACATAGCCGCGGCCTCGGATGAGGGCGAGCGCCCGCGCGCAGGTGATCAGGGCGAGGGTGCCACGCGGGGAGGCCCCGACCAGGGCGTGCTGGTGGCTGCGGGTAGCGGCGACGAGTTCGACGGCGTAATGGCCCACCGAGTCCTCGACGTGCACGTCCTCGACGGCGGCCTGGACCCCGAGCAACCCTTCGGCGTCGAGCACCTCGGCCACCGTCTGTTCCTCCCGGCGGCGATCGATCCGGCGGGCGACCACGTCCCACTCCTGCTCCGCGGTCGGGTAGCCGAAGGACAGCCGCAGCAGGAAGCGGTCCAGCTGGGCCTCCGGCAGCGGGTAGGTGCCCTCGTGCTCGATGGGATTCGCAGTGGCCAGGACGTGGAACGGCCGCGGCAGCCGGCGCGTGGTGCCCTCGACGGACACCTGGTGCTCCTGCATCGCCTCCAGCAGGGCCGACTGGGTCTTCGGGGGCGTGCGGTTGATCTCGTCGGCCAGCAGCAGCCCCGTGAACACCGGGCCGGGACGGAACACGAACTCGCCCGTGCGCTGGTCGAACACCTCGGCGCCGGTGAGATCCGACGGCAGCAGGTCCGGGGTGAACTGGGCGCGGGTGAAGGGCAGGCCGAGCGCCTGGGCGAAGGACCGCGCGGCGAGGGTCTTGCCGAGCCCCGGCAGGTCCTCGAGCAGCACGTGGCCTCCGGCGAGGATCCCGGTCAGCACCATCTCGAGGGACTCGCGCTTGCCGACCACGGCGGTCTCGACGGCGTCGAGGACGCGGCGGGCGGCGGCGGTGGCCTCGGCAGGGGACATGGGCGTGGGCTGGTTCATCGATCCCTCTCCTCGCCGGCGGCGAGCTCTCCTAGATAGCGGTGCAGGGTGCGTCGGTCGATGGGGCCGACGGGATGACCCTCGGCGTCGGGGTGGCGGGCCTGGCCGATCACCCGGGTCAATCCGTCGCTGAGCGGTGGCGCACCGGTGTCGTGGGCGCGTTCGTCGGCGATGTCGCCGAGGGTGCGGGCCAGGGCGCGCGAGGTCATGCGGCGCGACGGCTGAGCTCCGTGCAGGAGGTCCTCGAGGCGGCGCACCCGCATGTCCCGGGAGTGGGGGAGGGCATAGTCGACGTCCAGGTCCAGCTCGGGGGCGTCCAGCTGGTCGGCGCGCGCCGCGCCGGAGCGGGTGATCCACCAGATCGTCCCGCCCACCAGGCCCAGGACGATCGGCACCGGCAGCGGGATCAGCAGATCGAACAGGGCGAAGCCCCCGACCGCTGCGAGGGCGATGCCGACGCAGACCCCCAGGCGCCACAGCAGGGGCAGCAGGTCCCGGATCATCGCGCGTCCTCGTCTATCCGGGCGTCGAGGCCGGCGGTGAGCCGGTCGAGCAGCGCGATCGCCTCCTCGCGATCGGGCTCCGCGAGCGGCTGGGCGTCGAACAGCGCCCGACGGTACAGATGGGCGAGCCGGTCCAGCGCGGACCGATCGAGCTGCAGGGTCGCCAGCACCGCCACGACGAACTCGAGGGTGGTCTGAGAGGGCCGGCGAGGCACTCCGGCCGCGGCGATGGCCCGCTCGAGAGCCAGCCAGGCCGCGATCACCGCGTCGTGGGCATCGACCACCGTCGACAAGTGGGCCCGGGCGTCGTCGAAGGCGGCACGGGCCTGGGTGACGGTGAGCTCGTCCTCGTCGGCCTCCCCCGCGATCTCCTGTCCGGGGCGGGCGAGCCTGCGCATCCGGTACACCACCCAAGCGGTGAGGATCGCGAGGATCACCCCGAGCACCACGAGGGTGGCGATCACCCCGGTGTTCGGACCGTCCGGGCGCGGGGGCTGCTCCTGGGCGCTGGGAGTGGCCCACACCGGCTCCTCGTACTGCTCGCGCTGGACGAAGCTGGGCAGCTCCTGCGTGGCCTCGCCGACGTAGACGGGTTCCCCGGCACGCTCGGCGGAGGCGCCGAGGGTGGCCAGACCGATACCGCCGAGGGCCGCGACCAGCAGGAGCACGGCGAGCACCCGGCGGTGCGCCCCGCCGGACGCCACTGCGGCCTCGGCGCTCCCGCCGCGGGGCTCTCTGCCGCTCACGGGGTCGCCCCGTCGGGGGTCCCGAGGTCACCGTGCGGGGACGCGATGATGATGGACTGCTCGCCGGCGACGCGGGTGAGGATCAGGGTCGCCGCCTCGTCGCCGAATCGGCGCGGACGCAGCTTGCGGCGCAGCTCCTCGGGCTCCACCGCGGTCCCGCGCTTCTTGATCTCGAGCACTCCCAGGCGGTGCTCGCGCAGATACGCGGTGAGGCGCTTGAGGCCGAAGGGCATCACGTCGCGCACCGTGTACCCGCGGGCGAAGGCCGTGTCGAGCCGACGGTCCCCGGTGAGGTAGGCGATGGTCGGATCGAGCGTGTGCGCCCCCAGTTCCTCGGCCAGGCGCCCGATGAGGTCCGCGCGGATCACCGCGCCGTCGGGTTCGTAGAGGTGATCGCCCACGGGGCCGGGGTCCGGGTCGCCGGGGGCGTCCTCACCCCGGTCCAGACGGTGCGCGCCCGTGCGGTCGATGAGCACGGCCGTGGAGGTGACGCCCTCCCTCGCGAGCGGACCGAACCAGGCCGTGGCCTCGAGGACCTGCCCGTGGAAGGAGAGCCACTGGGTCTCGACGCCCCTCGGCAGGGCGGCGCGGTCGATGCCGGGGCCGAGCTTCGCCCCCAGCGGTCCTGCCCCGCCGTCACGGCCGAGGCGGTGAGCGAGATCGATGACGGTCGACAGCGGCGGCTCGTACTCCTCGGGATCGTGCAGCCGCCGGGTGCCTCCCCGGGCGGGCGACCGCCGCGCCGGGTCCAGCCAGACGCCCTCGGTTTCGGTGGGATCGTGGCCCTCGGCCCGGCCCAGCTGCACCGTGGCCGCGGGGAACGAGCGCAGGTTCATGGTGGCGACGGCGACGGCGAGCGGGTCGCGATCCACCGCCTGCACCCGAAGGCCCAGGCCGGCCAGCGCCATCGCATCGCCCCCGATACCGCACCCGAGATCCGCGACCGAGGCCACGTCGGCGCGCTGGAAGCGCTCCGCGTGCATCGCCGCGACCGGCAGGCGGGTCGCCTGCTCGAGGCCGTGCGGCGTGAACAGCATCGACGAGGCGAACTCGCCGAACTTGTCGGCCGCCCTGGCCCGCAGACGCGACTGCGTCATCACCGCGGAGACCAGCTCCGGGGAATGACCGGCCTCGCGCAGTCGGGCGCCCTGGCGCAGGGCGTCCTGCTCGCGATAGGGAGGCAGCGAGTTCAGCAGCTCCCAGCCGGAGCTCTGCAGGACCGGCTCGAGAGCACGGACCGCGGCATCGGGATCATCGAGGGGGCGCGGAACCATGCCGACCAGGCTACCCGCTGGACATGTGTCCGGCGTCACCGTTCGGGCGAGTGGGGGCGCAGGAGGCCTGCTGGTCCGCTCAGGCCCCGGCGTCGAGCACGAGCTTGCCGCGGGTGTGGCCGTCCTCGAGCAGACGATGGGCCTGGGCGATCTCCGCCAGCGGCAGCACCTGGGAGACCTCGAGGGGGTAGCGGCCCGCCCGGATCCCCTGCACCAGGCGGTCCAGGCGGTCCCGCCCGGGACGGATGCGCGGCACACGCGCCTCGACCCCCCGTTCGTGCGCCGGGGTGAGGTCCGCCAGCGTCGGCAGGGTGACCACGAGTCCGTTCTCGGCGACGATGTCGAGGCTGGGCAGGAACGTCGAGTGGTAGTGGGTGTCGAGGACGACGTCGACGCCGCGATCATCGGTCTCGCGCAGGATCTCCGCCTGCCAGTCCTCGGTGTCGTAGGCGATCGGGGTCGCCCCCAGGTCGCGGATCCGGTCGGCATTGGCCGCGCGGCCGGTCGCCCAGACCTGAGCCGCCCCGGCCTCGAGGGCCATCGGGATCAGCAGCTGTCCCACCCCGCCGCTGCCGCCATGGACGAGCACGGTCTGCCCGGGAGCGATCCGCGCCGTGTCCTCGATGGTGGCGATCGCGGTCAGCCCCACCAGGGCCAGGCCCGCCCAGCGGGGGAGATCCTCCTCGGGGATCTCGTCCGGGATGGGGGCGAGCTCATCGGCGCCGATCGCGATGATCTCGGCGGCCACGCCGCGCGAATCGGCCGGGGCCCGCATGCCGAACACCCGCGTGCCGGCGGTGAGGCCGCGCGATCCGAGCTCGGCGTCGTCCAGGGCCGAGCCCGCGCCGAGCACCGTGCCGGCCATCTCCCGTCCGGTGCCCGCCGGGAGCCCCAGATCCTCCGCCCGACCGGAGGAGCCGTCGCGGATCTTGTAGTCCAGCGGGTTCAGGCCCACGTAGGAGACCCGGACCAGGACCTCGTCGGGCCCCGGCTCCGGTGTCGGGGCATCGGAGTGCAGGGTCAGGACCTCGGAGCCGCCGAAGCGGTCGAAACGGATCTCGCGCATGCTCCCATCATGCACCCGCGGACCCGCCGGTGGGCAGGTGCTCCGCGCACTGTGGATGGGGGATCATGGGCGGGCGCCCCGTCCGCGCGGACC
The DNA here is from genome assembly GCF_017876545.1 of Brachybacterium sacelli. Taxonomy (NCBI): domain Bacteria; kingdom Bacillati; phylum Actinomycetota; class Actinomycetes; order Micrococcales; family Dermabacteraceae; genus Brachybacterium; species Brachybacterium sacelli. Next base: position 2,128,310 of record NZ_JAGIOD010000001.1, read on the forward strand.
CCGAGGAGGACCATGACCGTCACCCGTGTCGACCCCTGGCAGTGGCGGAGCCTCCTGCAGCAGGAGATCACGCTGCCGCGCGAGGTCCCGGAGGTCCCGGTGCACGAGGCCGCAGGGGCCGTGCTGGGCGCCGACGTGCACAGCCCCGAGTCCTTCCCGGCCGTGGCGATCGCCGCCATGGACGGTTTCGCCGTGCGCCGTGCGGATCTCGCCTCAGGAACGACGACGCTGCCGGTGAGCTCCGAGATCCCCGCCGGGCCCGGGGAGATCGCGGCCCTCGCCCCCGGCACCGCCGCCCGCATCATGACCGGTGCGCCGATACCCACCGGTGCCGACGCGGTGATCGAGGTCGAGGCCACCGACGCCGACCCCTACGGCCCCGCCCCCGCCACGGTCGCCCTCCGCCTTCAGGAGGTGCCAGCTCCGCGCCGCCATGTCCGGGACGTGGGGGAGGAGGTCGCGCGCGGCGACGTGCTCGCCCGGTCCGGGGACCGGGTCGGCGGCGGACTGATCGGTCTGGTCCGCGCGCTGGGTCTGGGGACGCTGCCGATCCTCCGACCCCTGCGGGTCGCGGTCGTCGTCACCGGGGACGAGCTCGCGGGTGACGACGCCGCCCCGGGCACCGTGCGGGAGTCCAACGGGACGATGCTCGGGGCCGCGCTGGCCGGCGACGGCGTCGAGGCCAGCGCCCTGCACAGCGGCGATGACCACTCCCAGCTGCGCAGCACCCTCGAGACGGCCGCAGAGCGGTCCGACCTGGTGCTCACCACCGGCGGGATCGGCCACGGCGCCTTCGACGTGGTCAAGACCCTGTTGGGGGAGCGCGGCAGCGCCACCTCCCGCTTCGAGCACCTCGCCCTGCGCCCCGGCGGTCCGCAGGGCGCCGGTCGTCTCCCGGACGGCACCCCCGTCATCCACCTCCCCGGCACCCCGGTCGGTGCACTGGTCGGGTACCACCTGTTCGTCCGCCCGCTGCTGCCCGGCGCCGAGGCCGCTCCGCGCCGGATCCGTCTCGGGGACGCCGACCCGGGAGCGGGTCACGCGCACCGGGGCGGCCTGCACGTGGTGCCCGGCCGACTGGGCCGGGACGCAGACGGCTCCGAGCGGGTCGAGCTGCTGCCCGGCTGCCGTCTCGCGCCGTACGGGCGGGCCGACGCGATGGTGCTGCGCGAGGCCGACGAGTCCGAGGAAGGGCCGGACGGAACCGTGCTCGTCCTCGGGCTCTGAGCCCCCGCCGATATGGTGGCCGCCATGCACAGCCCCGAGACCGATGCCGGGAACACCCTCGTCCTGCGCCCCCGCGGTGCGACCGTCCTGAGCATCCTCGTCTGGTGCATCCTCGGGGCGATGGCGCTCGAGGCGGTGCTCGCCGCCGGCGCGCGAGGCCTCGTCGTGCTCCCGGGGCTCGCGCTGATCTCCGCGCTGATCTGGGCTGTGCTCTGGGCACCGCGGGTCGTGCTGCACGCCCAGGAGGTCGAGGTGCGCAACCTCCTGCACACCTACCGGCTCCCGTTCCCGCTCATCAGAGCGGTGCGACTGGGAGCGATGCTCCGCTTCGAGTTCACCGACGGCCCGGACAGCCCTCGCACCCTCACCGCCTGGAACGCGCCCGGCATCCGCAGGGACGTCGGAGCGCTGGGCCGCACCGGCGGCAGGTCCGGCGGGGCGGACCAGCAGCGGCCGACGACGGGCACCCAGCGACGACGCGCCCTCTCCCAGGGGGAGCGGCTGCGGCGGGACCAGAGCGCCAGCCGCTCGGCCGTCGTGCGCGAGCGCTGGGAGGCCTGGGACGAGGCCTCCGCGTCGACGGCGACCCCGGGGCGCGACGTGCGGTACGAGCGCACCCTGAACACGCCCGTGCTCCTCGTGCTCGGCGTGCTGATCGTCGTCAACGTCCTCACCCTCGTGCTGTGAGGGCGCCGAGGAGCGGGATCGGGGCGTCCTGACGCACGGGAGGGCCCGACCGCCTCGAGGCGATCGGGCCCTCCCGTCGTGTAGCGGTGCCGGAGCTCAGGCTCAGGCCTTGTCGAATCGCCTGGTCTCCTGCCGTTCGTTCCTCACAGCACGTCGATCAGGCCTTCACACCCACCGTGGTCCAGTCGAAGCTCTGGAACTGCGAGGCGCCGTAGTTCACGATCCCGTCCTTGACGCCCACGATGTTCGGGGTCGCGTAGAACGGGATGATCGCGAAGGACTCGGCGATCATCGTCGAGACCTCGTTGGCGAGCTTGTGCTTCTCGTCCTCGTCGAACGCGGCCTTGAGCTGGTTGTCGAGATCGGCCAGGCGCTCGTCCTCGAAGTTCGTGTGGTTTTGGCCGGAGTCCTTGGGGTAGACCAGGTTCACCGAGTTGGACTCCGGGAACTGGCCACCCACCCACGAGAACGTCACGGCGTCGAAGTTCTTCGGAGTGATGTACTCATCGAAGTACGCGTCCGAGGGGACCGTCTTGACGCCCACCTTGAAGCCGATCGCGTTGAGGTTGGTGAGCACCTGGGCGGCGCGGTCCTCGTTCGACTTGGTGTCGGCCGGGACGATGATCTCGAAGGCGAGCTGCGTGCCGTCCTTCTCGCGGACCTCGCCCTCGCTCGCGGCCGCCCACCCGGCGTCGTCGAGCAGCTTCTTCGCGGCCTCCGGATCGAACTCGAGGCTGCCGAGGGGCTCGTAGGAGTCCTCGTAGCCCTCCTGCCCCGGCATGTACACGAAGTTGTTCACCAGCACGATGGGGGCCTCGAGGGGGCCCACCACGGCATTGCCGATCGCGTTGCGGTCGATGCCGCGGGCGATCGCCTCGCGCACCTTGACGTCCTTGAGGACGCCACCGCCGCCTTCGACATTCATCGTCAGGTGGGTCCAGGTCAGCCCGTTGGTGACCTGGATCGTGGCGTCCTGGCGACCCTTCGCCTGCGCCAGCTCGTCACCGTTGGCGATCTCGTAGGCATCGAGCTCGCCGTTGGCGAAGGCCGCCGGGGCCTGCGACTGGTCGACCACCTTCCAGACGATCGTCTCCAGCTTCGGCGCGCGACCCCACCACTTCTCGTTGCGCTTCTGCGTGATGACGCCGCCGCTGGAGTCGATGTCACTGACCACGTACGGGCCGTACGACGGGGTGGGCTCGGAGGTGAAGCCCTCGTTGAACGTCTTCGGGTCGGAGGAGACCGCAGCCGGGATGCTCGGGTAGAGCACGGTGATCCAGTCCGCGAACGGGCTGGCGAACTCGATCTCGCCGGAGAACTCGTCATCGGTCTGACGGATCTCCTTGATCTGGTCCCAGCCGATCGGGGAGACGATGAGGAACTCCTCGTTCTTCCCGTTGGTGGCCTTCCACAGGGAGATGAGGTCCTCGACGACGATGGGGTCGCCGTTGTCCCAGACCGCGTTCTTGTTGTACGTGAACGTCACGATCTGCGGATCCTCGCTGGTGAGCTCGGCGCTCTCGATGTAATCCGGGTTGAGCGTCTTCTCGCCCTTCTCCGAGTACAGGATCTCGTGGCCGTAACCCATCGGCGAGCGGATGTCGGTGAGATCGGCCAGGTTGCCGTCCGTCTGCGCAGAGTTCCAGTTGTTGGGCAGCTGGGAGACCGCGAGGGTGAGGCTGCCGCCGTCGGCGACGGCGTCGTACTCGGCGACCTCCCACGCGGTGCTGGGGAGCTGGGACTGCTCGTCGGCAGCCTTCTGGTTCTCCTCCTCGGCGGCCTTCTGCTGCTCCTCGGCGGACTTCTGACCTCCGCAGGCGGACAGCGCGGCGGCGGATCCGACGACGGCCGTGCCACCCAGGAACAGGCGTCGGGTGCTGGTGATGGTCATGATGTTCTCCCTCTTCTTCGTGGGCCCGCCGTCACGCGCTGGTGACGGACGTGCTGGTTCCGACGTCGATGGCATCGAGCCGGCCGATCGCGTCCACGTGGTGGCAGGCCACGCGGGATGCACCGTGGGTGCGGGGGGTCGGGTCCTCGGCGCGGCAGAGCGCCTGCCGGTCCTCGTCGAGGAGCAGGTACAGGGGGCAGCGGGACGCGAAGGAGCACCCCTGGATGTCCTCGGTGGGGCTCGGGAGGTCCCCCTTGAGGATGATCTGGTTGCGCTCGCGCTCGATCGTCGGGTCGGGGACGGGCACCGCGGACATCAGGGCCCTGGTGTACGGGTGGCGGGGCGAGGCGAAGACCTCCGCGACCGGGCCGTACTCGACGATGCGCCCGAGGTACATGACGGCGATCTGATCCGAGATCTCGCGGACGATCGCGAGGTCGTGGGCGACGAACAGGTAGGACAGCCCCAGCTGGTCGCGCAGGTCGGCCAGCAGGTTCATGACGCCCGCCTGCACGGACACGTCCAGGGCCGAGACCGGCTCGTCCAGGACCAGCAGCTTGGGATCGGTCATCAGGGCGCGGGCCACCCCGATGCGCTGACGCTGGCCGCCCGAGAACTCGTGCGGATAACGGTCGGTCATCCGCGGGTCCAGACCCACCAGGGCGAGCTTCTCCTTGATCAGGGCGTCGCGCTCGCCCTTGGGGACCTTGTGGACCGTCAGCGGCTCGCCGACGATGTCGCCGACGGGAAGCCGCGGGTCGACCGCGGCCATCGGATCCTGGAAGACGATCTGGACGTCGTTGCGCAGCGAGAGCCGGTCGCGCGTGGACAGCGAGCCGACGTCCTTGCCGGAGACCTTCAACGTGCCGGCCTGGGGCGCGATCAGCTCCATGATCTCCAGCGCGGTGGTGGACTTCCCGGAGCCGGACTCGCCCACCAGGCCGAGGGTCTCCCCGGGACGGATCTCGAAGTCGACCCCGTCGACCGCGCGGACGGTGCCGATCTCCCGGCGAAACACCGCGCCCTTGAACAATGGGAAGTGCCGCACCAGCCCCTGTGCCGCGACGACCGGCTCCTGCGTGGAGCGGTCGCCGACCTCGCGCGGCTCGAACGGCGGGCGGGGGAAGATGTCCGAGGTCGACAGGGTGCCTGCGGCGATCTCGTCGGCCCGATGGCAGGCGACGCGACGATCGGTGTCCAGGACCACCTCGAGCTCGGGCTCGGTCCGGCGACATCTGTCCTGCACGGCGGGGCAGCGCGGAGCAAAGGGGCAGCCCGGGGGCAGTTCGGAGAGCACCGGCGGACGGCCCTCGAGGGGGACCAGGCGGTCCTTCCCGGCGCGCAGCATGTTCGGCACCGAGCGCAGCAGCCCCATGGTGTACGGCATCCGCGGAGTCGCGAAGATGTCGTCGACGGGGCCGGTCTCGACCAGCTTGCCCGCGTACATCACGGCCACCCGGTCCACGTTGCCGGCGACCACGCCGAGGTCATGGGTGATCAGCACGACGGCGGCGCCCGTGACCTCCTTGGCTTTCTGCAGGACCTCGAGGATCTGGGCCTGGATGGTCACGTCCAGGGCGGTGGTCGGCTCGTCGGCGATGATCAGCGTCGGATCGTTCGCCATCGCGATGGCGATCATCGCGCGCTGGCGCATACCTCCGGAGAACTCGTGGGGGAACGCCTTCGCCCGCCGTTCAGGGGCGGGGATCCCGACGATCTTCAGCAGCTCGATGGCCCGCTTGCTCGCGCTGTCGGCGCTGAGGCCCTTGTCGTGGAGGGTCAGCGCCTCCTCGATCTGCTGGCCGATCGTGTACACGGGCGTCAGCGCGGACAGCGGATCCTGGAAGATCATCGTCATGTCCTTGCCGCGCAGTGCGGACAGTGACCTGTCGTCGAGCCCCAGCAGGGACCGGCCGCGGTAGAGGATCTCGCCGTCGATCTGTGCGGAGGAGGGCAGCAGACCCATCACCGCCAGGGAGGAGACCGACTTGCCGGAGCCGGATTCGCCGACGATGCCGAGGAACTCGCCCTCACCGACCGAATAGTTGACGCCGCGCACCGCCCGGACGCCGCCGGTGGCGTTCGGGAAGGTCACGGTCAGGTCCTTGACCTCGAGGATCGGCTCAGGCACGGTTCACCTCGCTGGTGGGGTCGATGGCGTCGCGCAGGGCGTCGCCGAGCAGGGCGACAGCGGTCAGCAGGGCGACGAGGAAGACGGACGGGAAGTAGAAGGACCAGGGACGGGAGATGATTCCCGACTGGCCGTTCTGCAGCAGGGTGCCGAGGGAGACGTCCGGGTACTGGATGCCGAGCCCGAAGAACGACAGCGAGGTCTCGGCGAGGATCGCGTAGGCGACACCGAGGGTCGCGTCGATGATCAGCAGCGAGGCCACGTTCGGGATGATGTGCCGCCGCAGGATCGTGAAGGTGCCGACCCCCATGTAGCGGGCGGCCTTGACGAACTCCCGTTCCTTGAGGGACTTCGTCTGGTTCTTCACGATCTGGGCCATGATCATCCAGCCGAAGCAGGCGATGGCCAGCACGATCAGCAGCCAGCTGGGCATGCTCGCCAGCTGCTGCAGTCCGGCCGGGAGCGACTCGGGCGCCTGGATGGCGGGGGAGAGCAGCAGCAGGATGTAGAAGACGGGCAGCACCAGGAACAGGTTGATGAACCAGCTGATGATGGTCTCGGTCCAACCGCCCACGTATCCGGCCAGTGAGCCGAGGAACGCGGCCAGCAGGGTCGCCAGGGGAGCGGCGACGAAACCGATCAGCAGCGACATCTGCAGGCCGCTGGTGATGCCGGCGTACAGGTCGCGGCCGACGGAATCGGTGCCGAACCAGTGCTGCCCCGACGGCGGGGAGTTCTGGCTGTAGGAATCGGTGTCCGTGTACTGGTAGATGTTCGGGATGTTCCCGAACAGCGAGAACAGCACGATCAGGACGATCACCGTCGCGCCGATCCAGAAGTTGGGCTTGGTCCTCAGGCGCCTCCAGACCAGCTGGAGGCGGGAGATCGGCTTGTGCTCCTTCTCCGGAGAGATCCCCTGGGTCGGTTCGACGTCCTGAGGGAGGTCCTCTGCGATGTCCGCAGGCTGCTGCATGGTCATGGGGTCACATCCTCACGCGCGGATCGAGGGCGGCGTACAGGATCTCCGAGAGGGTCGAGGCGAACAGGACCAGGACGGAGGCGAAGCAGACGACGCCCGCCATGGCGTTGATGTCGGAGGTCTGGACGGCCTGGATGCCGTACTGGCCCATCCCCGCCCAGGAGAAGATGACCTCCAGGAAGGTGGAGCCCGCGATGAGGGTGCCGAACTGGTAGGCGAAGTACGTGGACATCGGGATCAGCGCGACGCGCACGCCGTGCTTGATGAGTGCCCGGGTGCGGGTCGCTCCCTTCGCGCGGGCGGTGCGGATGAAGTCCGAACCCAGCACGTCGAGCATGACCGCGCGCTGGTAGCGGGAGTAGCCGGCGGCGCCGAACATCATCAGCGCGATCGTCGGCAGCAGCAGGTGTATCCCGAGGTCCCAGATCGCCCCCCAGCCCTCGTACCCCGGTGAGTAGGCCCCCGAGAATCTGATCAGCTGGAACCCCAGCAGACGGTTCAGGTGCGTCGCCAGGATCATCAGCAGCAGGCCGCCGACGAAGGTCGGGGTGGAGATGAGGATGAAGGAGGCGTAGGAGATGACCTGATCGGAGAACTTGTACTGCCGCACCGCGCCCCACACCCCGAGGATGACGCCCAGGATCGCGCCGAGCAGGCTGCCTATCAGCAGCAGCCGCAGGCTGACGCCGGCGCGGCCGAGCCACTCGATCTGCCAGAAGGTCAGGGCGTTCTCGGGCTTGCCGAGCATCTCCGTGATGACCCACTTGTTCGACAGGCTCATCCCGAGCTTCTCGTGGAACGGCGCGGTGACGATGTTCTCGATCCAGTTCCATGTGCGCAGGGCGACCGGGTCCTCCCGGTAGACGCCGTACTTGCGCATCAGGGCCGCGATCGACTCCTCGGGCACCGGGGGGTTCACCCCCTGGTACTTCTTGGCCGGGTTGAGGAAGGTGCTCGCCGCCATGTAGGAGAACGTCGTCGCCACGCAGGTCAGGATCAGATAATTGACGAAGCGACGGAGGACGTACAGGATCATCGACGCCCTCCGGACCCGGAGGGTGCGGAGGCGACCGGCAGGGCGCCGTGCATCATCGCTCGGCCCGGGGGCTTCACGTCCGGGCGACGGCGCACGAAGGGGCGAGGGGACTTCGGCACGGGGGTTCCTCACATGATCGATGCACGGCCGGCGACGTTGCGAGACCGACGAGTAGGTTCGTGCACTGTAGGACACGTCACGTCGCATCCCCACCGTGTGTGGACCACCATGTCCTAATCGTTATGCAGCCTCTCCCACGCGGGAACCCCGTGGCGCCGCCTTGCCTCGTGGAAAGCAGTGGCGCCGTCGGCGTCCTTGTGCATGCGGCAGGTTCCGCACAGTTGTCCGCGACTCGCCGGGCGCCTGCTACCGGGCGGTCGGGACCTGCTCCTCAGCCGCCGGCGAAGGGCGGCAGCACGTCCAGCCGGTCGCCCTCGGCCAGCTCCCGGCCGCGGTCCGTGCAGGCGATCGCATTAACCAGGAAGCTCGAGCGGCCTATCACCTGGGCCGCCTGCGGGGAGGCGGCGGAGAGGAGATCCTCGAGCGCCTCTTGCAGCGTCGTGCCGTGCACGGTCGTGGTGTCGGCCCTGTACTCGGCGGCCGCCCCCGCGAAGAGCTGCACCGCGATGGCAGGGGCGTCGCGAGAGGTCGTGGCGGCGTCGGTCGTCCTGGCAGCGCCTGCCGTCCCGGCGGCGTCCGCCGTCCCTGAGGGAGTTCCCGTTCTCGCGTGCATCGTCTCTCCCTGCTCAGCCGCCGATGGCGCTCATCGGGCGCTCGGGCTGGACGAAGTCGTCCTGGTCCATGCCGTGACCGGCCTTCTTGCCCCAGTGGGCGGCGCGCCAGGTCTCCGCGATCGCCTCGTCGTCGCCCCCGGAGCGCAATGCGCCTCGCAGATCGGTCTCCTCGCGGGAGAACAGGCACGTGCGCACTCGACCCTCGGCGGTCAGACGGGTGCGACGGCAGTCGGCGCAGAAGGGGCGGGTGACCGAGGCGATGATCCCGACCCGACCGCGGTGGGCTCCGTTCGCACGGTCGGTCACCTCGAACAGCTCGGCGGGAGCGCCGTGACGCTCCTCGTCGACGGGGGTCAGGAGGTAGCGCTCGGCGAGTAGGCCGTGGACGTCGGCCGCGGTGATCATCGAGCTGCGGTCCCAGATGTGATCCGCATCCAGCGGCATCTGCTCGATGACCCGCAGCTGGAGATCACGGGCCAGGCACCAGTCCAGCAGCTCCGGCAGTTCGTGGTCGTTCACGCCCGGCAGCAGCACCGAGTTGACCTTGATCGGGTCCATGCCGGATTCCCGCGCACCGTCGATGCCGGCCAGCACCCGGTGCAGCAGGGGTCGACGGCTGAGTCGTTCGAAGGTCTCGGAGACCACGGAGTCCAGCGAGACGTTGATGCGGTCCAGGCCCGCGTCCCGCAGTCGCTCGGCGCGGTGGTCCAGACCGATCGCGTTCGTGGTCAGCGAGATGTCCGGGCGCGGTGAGAGGGCGGCGACGCCCGCGATGATCTCCTCGAGGTCCGGTCGCGTCAGCGGCTCTCCACCGGTGAAGCGCACCTGCTCGATGCCCAGGCGCTCGACCCCAACCCGCACCAGGTGCACCACCTCCTCGGCCGAGAGCATCTGCTCCTTGTTCAGGAAGGTGAGCCCCGAGGCCGGCATGCAGTAGGTGCAGCGCAGATTGCAGAAATCGGTCAGTGACAGGCGCAGGTCCGTGGCCGCGCGACCGTAGCGGTCCGCGAGATCCGGCGTGGCCGGCCGGTCGGAGGTGTCCGGCAGCGCATCGGCGGTCTCGTCCGTCGTGCGCGGTTTGGGCATGCCCAGGGCGATACGGCGGGAAGCCATGGCACTGTCCTCCTTACGCGACGCGGTTGCCCGTCCAGGATAGGCCTCCCGGCGGCGACGGGGTCGAGACCTCGCCCCGCGCGCCATACTGGGAGTGGCCGCACACCGCGCCGCATGAGACCTGCACGACCTCCAGGACGACGGGAGACCTCTGACGATGTCCGGTGCCGAACGCATCCCCCTGGCCGATCACGTGGCCGACGCCCTCGCCCTGCTGGCCCCCGTGCGGCGGCGCGAGACGGTGGGTCTGGACCGGGAGCTGGTGGGCCGGGTGGCGGCCGCCGAGGCTCGCGCTCGCGTCGACGTGCCCGGCCATGACAACTCCCAGATGGATGGATACGCCCTCGCGAGCGCCGACCTCGCCGCAGCACGTCGCGCCGGTGGCGACGGCGCCGCGGCGACCCTGCCTCTGGGGCCGACGATCGCGGCCGGTGACCGCCCGGGCACGCTGGACCCGGCCACCGCGCGGCCGATCATGACCGGTGCCCCGATCCCCGCCGGCGCCGACCTGGTGATCCCCGTCGAGGAGAGCGCCGCGGGCAGCTTCGAGGCGGGAGCGGCAGGAGCGGAGCAGGTGGGAGCGGTGACCCTGAGCCCGGATGCCCTCGACCCCGGGCGCTTCGTGCGCCGCCGCGGCTCCGACACCCGCTGCGGGGACACCGTCCTGCGGGTGGGGCAGACGCTGACCCCCGCGCGCATCGCCCACCTCGCCGCGTGCGGCACCGGCGCGGTGGAGGTCGAGGCCCCGCTGCGGGTGATCGTGCTGTCCACCGGCAGCGAGATCGCCGCCGGGGGCGCGGTGCCCGAGGCCGCTGGGGTGTTCGACGCCAACGGGCCCGGTCTCGCCGCCGCTCTCACCGCGGCCGGGGCCGAGGTGGTCGCCCGCGGTGTCGTGCCCGACGACGTGGGGGCGCTGGTCGCGCAGCTGCGCGATCAGGTCGCCGTCCACGACGCCGATCTGATCGTCAGCAGCGGCGGGGTCAGCGCCGGCGCCTTCGAGGTGGTGCGGCACGCCGCCGACGACGACGGGGTGACGATGGCCTTCCCCACGGTCGCCCTGCAGCCCGGCGGGCCGCAGGGGATCGGCACCCTCGACCTTCCCGAGCGCCGCGTGCCCTGGCTCGCGTTCCCCGGCAACCCCGTCTCCGCGCTGCTGAGCTGCGAGCTCATCGCCCGCCCGGCCCTCGGCGCCCCGCCCCGCACCCGCCTGCGCCTGCCCCTGCGGCTGGAGGCGCCCGAGCCCTCGCCGCCGGCGCTCGAGCAGTACCGACGGGCCCGGGTGCTGCCCTCGGGCGGGGTGCGACTGGTCGGGGGAGCGTCCTCGCACCTGATCGGAGGGCTCGCCGCCGCCGACGCCCTGGTCCTCGTTCCCGTCGGCCTCGACACGATCCGCGACGGCGACGTCCTGGAGACCCTGCTGATCCCCGGAGGAGACTCATGACCCACGGCCCCGAGAACCTGTCCCATGTGCGGGCCGACGGCTCCGCCCACATGGTCGACGTGACCGACAAGGCCACCACCTCCCGTGAGGCCACCGCCCGCGCCGTGCTGCGCACCCGGCCCGATGTCGTCGCGCGGATCGCGGACGGTGACCTGCCCAAGGGGGAAGCGCTCGCGACCGCGCGCCTCGCGGGGATCATGGGGGCCAAGCGCACCAGCGACCTCGTCCCGCTGTGCCACCCGCTGCCGCTGAGCGGCGTCGAGCTCGACCTCACGCCTCGCGAGGACCACGTCGAGATCATCGCCCGGGTGCGCACCCGGGGCGTCACCGGCGTCGAGATGGAGGCGCTCACCGCGGCCTCCGTCGCCGCGCTGACCGTCTACGACATGATCAAGGCCGTCGACCACCTCGCCACCATCGAGCAGGTGCAGGTCCTGGCCAAGTCCGGCGGCAAGAGCGGAGACTGGCGTCGCGAGGAGGAGACAGGAATGCCCGCGGCCGAACGCGGCAGCGCCCCAGGTCCGGAGACGGAGGAGCGCTCGTGAAGGACATGCCCGCCCGGCGCAGCGACGCGGACTGCGCCCGGCGCGAGAATCCGCTCCAGGCGCCGGTCCTGCGCGGCAGCGCGCGGATCCTCATCGCCTCGAGCCGCGCGGCCGACGGCACCTATGAGGACCGCACCGGGCCGCTGCTCGAGGACTGGCTGCGCGGACGGGGGCTCGAGCCCGTGCAGAAGCAGGTGGTGGCCGACGGGCCCGAGGTCGGCGCGGCCGTCCGGGAGGCGATCGCGGCGGGAGCGGATCTCGTGATCACCTCGGGCGGCACCGGGATCAGTCCCACCGACGTCACGCCCGAGCAGGTCGCGCCGCTGATCGAGCGCGAGATGCCCGGCGTGCTCGAGGCAGTGCGCCGAGTGGGCGCCGAGAAGGCCCCGACCTCACTGCTCAGCCGGGGCATCGCCGGGATGGCCGGACGCAGCTTCGTGGTCACTCTGCCGGGATCACGCGGGGGAGTGCGCGACGGGATCGCCGTCCTCGACCCGGTGCTGGACCACCTCCTCGACCAGCGCGACGGCGGCGGGCACGAGAGGGCGACGGGCCAGGAGTCGAGCACGGTGTCGAGCGGGGCGTCGAACAGGTCGTCGAGCACGGATGCGAGCACCGACCCGACCCGCGGCGCGGCGCAGCTGACCGGCGAGCCCGGTCAGCTGCACGTCGCCGGGGACCCGTCGATGGGGCCCTCCGCGGAGCGGGTGCGCCGCGCCGAGGTGCGCGAGGACGACCTCTCCGTCGCGGCGATGGTCGAGGCAGTCGCCGATCCGCGGTGCGGGGCGATCGTCACCTTCGACGGGGTGGTCCGCGATCACGACGGGGGTCGCGGCGTCGACCGCCTGGAGTACTCCGCGCACCCCGGCGCCGCGGGCGTGATGGGCGAGGTGGCCCGGGAGATCGCTGAGCGCTATCCCGACACCCTGGTCGCGATCGCCCATCGCCACGGTCCGCTGGGGATCGGGGACAGCGCGCTGGTCTGCGCCGTCGCGGCCCCGCACCGCAAGCAGGCCTTCGTCGCCTGCGACGACCTCGTCGACACCGTCAAGGAGCGCCTGCCGATCTGGAAGCACCAGGTGTTCGACGACGGCGAGAGCGAATGGGTCGGGGCCCTGGGCTGAGGGTCGGGGGCTGGGGGTCGTGGGCTGAGAGCTGAGCGCGGCGGGGACGAGCACCTGCCCGTCACCGCCTCGTCACCTGCGGTGGATACGGTGCTCACATGCGTATCCTCCACCTCAGCGACACCCATCTCCACGGCGATCCCTCGGCGCGGCACTACGACCGCATCGACACCACCGCGGCCCTGCGCGGGCTCCTCGCCCGGTGTGAGGCCATCACGGATCTCGACGCGATCCTCCACACCGGGGACGCCTCGGAGGACGGCTCCGCGGAGAGCTACCGCCTGCTGCACGAGATCCTCGATCCCTTCGCTGCCGCGAAGGGGGCGCAGCTGGTCGTCGCGATGGGCAACCACGACGTCTCCGGGGTCTACGGCGGGACCATCGCCCTCGGTGATCGCGGCACCGCCGTGCAGGACCGCGTGGTCCCGCTGGCCGGCGGTTGGCGCGCCGTCGTGCTCGACTCGAGCGTCCCCGGTGCCGGGTACGGGCATCTCGATCCCGAGCAGCTGACCTGGCTGCGTGAGGTCCTGTCCGAACCGGCCGCGGCAGGCACCGTCCTGGCTGTGCACCACCCGCCGCTGGTCGCGGCCACTCCGCTGCTGCGGGCCCTCGACCTGGACGCCCTCGAGGAGCTCGCTGCGGTGCTCGAGGGCTCCGACGTGCGCCTCGTGCTGTCCGGCCACTACCACCACGAGATGACCGGCCAGATCGCCGGGATCCCGGTCCACGTCGTCCCGGGCGTCACGAACGTCGTCGATCCGGTCACCGCGGGGGAGCGGGAGCAGGCCCGCGCGCTCTCCGGCGTCTCCGTGGTGGAGCTCGGCGAGGGGGCTCCCTGGGTGATCACCTCGGTGCTCCCCCATGCCGGGGATCCCGACGGTGACCCGGGGGACCCGGTCTACGACTTCGGGCCGGAGCAGGTCGCCGCGATCGTGGAGGCTGCGGGACGCTGAACCGCGGGCTCAGCGGCCGAAGCCGAGGGGGCTGATGCCCTGGCTCTGGCGGGACTTCATGATGGCGGTGTAGTCGGCGCCGAGGCGGGAACGGCCGACCGCGTTCTCGCGCTCGATCTCCTGGCCCTGCAAGCGGTGCGCGAGGCGGCCCAGGGCGGAGTCGAGGGTGCGGAGGATGGTCATGGCGGTCTGTCCCCTTCGGCTCGGTGCGGGATGGAGGCGCGGGCCCTGGATCGCAGGTGCTCCGGCACGTTCGACACCAGCCGTTCTACCCTCGCGCGGATCGTGTGTCAGCACGTCGCTCGTTTCTGGTTGCCGGGTTCACAATAAGGGTGTGACCTGGGGCGCAGAAGCCGGGTGCGGCGAAGGTCCCAGGGCGATCCCCGCCGCCGGCCGGCGGGTGGTCGTCCGCGGTTTAGCACTCGCCTTGCACGAGTGCCAGCGTGGTCCTAGAGTTGTCCTCGTTGGCAGTCGATGGCCGAGAGTGCCAGAAGCTGCTGCGGAGGGATCCTCCTCGGTCGGCACCGCGACGACGATCGGGATCGGGATCCCTGGACCCCCGAACTCATACAGAGTCATCTCTTCATGAAGGAGTGAGCCGCATGCCGGTCTCCATCAAGCCCCTCGAGGATCGCGTCGTCGTCAAGCCGCTCGAGGCCGAGCAGACCACGGCCTCCGGCCTGGTCATCCCGGACACCGCGAAGGAGAAGCCCCAGGAGGGCGAGGTCGTCGCCGTCGGCGCCGGCCGTTTCGACGACAAGGGCGAGCGCGTCCCCATGGACGTCAAGCTCGGCGACAAGGTCGTGTTCTCCAAGTACGGCGGCACCGAGCTGAAGTACGGCAACGAGGAGTACCTCGTTCTCGGCGCCCGCGACATCCTCGCAATCCTCGAGAACTGAGCGGACGAGCCTTATGCCGAAGGAGATCATCTACAACGAGGACGCGCGTCGCGCCCTCGAGCGCGGTGTCGACAAGCTCGCGAACACCGTCAAGGTCACGCTGGGCCCCAAGGGCCGCAACGTCGTGCTGGACAAGAAGTGGGGCGCCCCCACGATCACCAACGACGGCGTGACCATCGCCCGTGAGGTGGAGCTCGAGGATCCCTACGAGGACCTCGGCGCCCAGCTCACGAAGGAGGTCGCGACCAAGACCAACGACGTGGCCGGCGACGGCACCACCACCGCCACCGTCCTCGCCCAGGCCATCGTCCACGAGGGTCTGCGCAACGTCGCCTCCGGGGCCGCTCCGGCGGCCCTGAAGCGCGGCATCGAGCAGGCCGTGGAGGCGCTGTCCGAGAAGCTCGGGCAGATCGCCCACCCGGTCGACGGCAAGGAGCAGATCGCGTCCGTCGCGGCCGTCTCCAGCCAGGACCGTGAGATCGGCGAGCTGCTCGCCGAGGCGTTCGACAAGGTCGGCAAGGACGGCGTCATCACCGTGGAGGAGTCCTCCACCACGGCGATGGAGCTGGACTTCACCGAGGGCATGCAGTTCGACAAGGGCTACATCTCCCCGCACTTCGTCACCGACGCGGACCGCCAGGAGGTCGTGCTCGAGGACGCCCAGGTGCTCCTGCACCAGGGCAAGATCTCGGCCGTGGCGGACATCCTGCCGCTGCTGGAGAAGGTCGTCGAGGGCAGCAAGCCGCTGTTCGTGATCGCTGAGGACGTCGACGGCGAGGCCCTGTCCACGCTGGTCGTCAACAAGATCCGCGGTGCCTTCAAGGGCGCGGCCGTCAAGGCTCCCGCCTTCGGTGATCGCCGCAAGGCGATGCTGCAGGACATCGCGGTGCTCACCGGTGCTCAGGTCGTCACCGCCGACCTCGGCTTGGACCTCAAGACCGTCGGCCCCGAGGTGCTCGGCCATGCCGGGCGCGTCGTCGTCACCAAGGACTCCACCACCATCGTGGGCGGCGCCGGTGACGATCAGGCCGTGGCCGATCGTGTGGCCCAGATCCGCGGCGAGATCGAGAACACCGAGTCCGACTGGGATCGCGAGAAGCTCCAGGAGCGCCTCGCGAAGCTGGCCGGCGGCGTGTCCGTGATCAAGGTCGGGGCTCACACCGAGGTGGAGCTCAAGGAGAAGAAGATGCGCATCGAGGACGCGGTCTCCGCGACTCGTGCGGCCATCGAGGAGGGCATCGTGGCCGGTGGCGGCAGCGCCATCGTCCAGGCGTCCTCCGTGCTCGAGGGCGACCTCGGTCTCTCCGGTGACGAGGCCGTGGGCGTGCGCGCCGTGGCCCGGGCGGTCGTCGAGCCGCTGCGCTGGATCGCGGAGAACGCCGGCGAAGAGGGCTACGTCGTCGTCGAGAAGGTCAAGGAGTCCCCGGTCGGCACCGGCCTGGACGCCGCGACCGGTGAGTACGTCGACCTCGCGGCCGAGGGCATCATCGATCCGGTCAAGGTCACCCGGTCCGCGCTACGCAATGCAGCGTCGATCGCCGGCATGGTCCTGACCACCGAGACCCTCGTGATCGAGAAGAAGGACGAGGACGACGAGAGCTGAGTGATCGGCGTGCCGTGAGCGCGTCGCCGTCCGCGAGGTAAGCGTGGACGGCGGCCCGTGAGCGGGAGCGTTCGTCCGCGACGGGCGGGCAGCACGGGGAGACCCGGGCTGCCCGCCCGTCGTCATGTCCGGCGTGCTGCCGGCCGCCCCGCGAACCCGGGCCCCGGTGGTCGCGGGGCAAGACGGCGCAAGGGCTTGATTGCGCAGGTCAGGGCGCGGTGATCCTTCTCAGCGTGCTCACTGATGGTATTGCGACAGTTTTCAACTTACGGTGGGTGCGCCGGGCACCGGTGGGACGACGACGCCTCTCACGCCACCCGGATCCTCAGGGTTCGCCCTTCGGGCCCGAGGTCGTGAGCTTTCATCCGGTTCTCCTCCCGGCCTGTCGACCCGAATCGGAGGAACTGCGTGACGGAGCACCGCACCTCGCACCCATCCCAGCAGCACGCGAGCGCGGACGAGAGCGCCCCGGCTCGGGCCGGCGAGCGCGAGGCCGCCGAGATCGCTCGCGGGAAGCTCGGCGCGCAGACGCGCCGCGAGGTGCGCGAGGAGCGGGAATCGCGACGTTCCCCGGTCAGCAGGGACGACCTCCAGAAGGGGTCCGCGGAGGTCGGCGGCGCTCGCGGACCGCGGGTGAACTGGGTCGTGTTCCTGACCTCCTCCGCGATCATCCTGGCCTTCTCGCTGTGGACGATCTTCGCTCCCGACATGGCGGCCGGCACGATGCTGGAGGTCGTCACATGGATCGCCGAGGACCTGGGCTGGTTCTACGTCCTCACCGTGACCCTGGTGATCCTGTTCGTGCTGTGGGTGGCGTTCTCCTCGGAAGGCCGGGTGCGCCTGGGGTCGGACCACTCCCGCCCCGAGTACCGGTTCTTCACCTGGCTGGCGATGCTGTTCGCGGCCGGCGTCGGCATCGACATGCTGTTCTATTTGGTCACCGGGCCGATCTCGCACTACCTGACACCTCCGGACGCCCCGCCGGAGTCCGCCGCCGCGCTGCAGGACTCGGTGGTGTGGACCATGTTCCACTACGGCGTGGCCGGCTGGTCGATGTACTCGCTGCTCGGCATGGCGATGGGCTACTTCGCCTACCGCTGGGGCATGCCGCTGTCCATCCGCGCGGCCCTCTACCCGCTGCTGGGCAAGCGCGCGCGGGGCGCCGCAGGCGATGTCATCGACATCTTCGCGCTGGTGGGCACCGTGTTCGGGGTGGCGACCTCGATGGGCATCGGCGTGGTGCTGCTCAACGTCGGCTTCTCGTGGCTGTTCGGTCTGCCGCAGGGGCTCGGCCTGCAGATCGCCCTGGTGCTCGTCGCCGTCGTGGTGACCATCGCCGCCTGCACGTCCGGCGTCGACAGGGGCATCCGCCTGATCTCCGAGCTGAACCTCTACAGCGCAGGGGCGATGCTGCTGTACATCCTGATCACCGGGAAATCCTCCTTCCTCCTCAACGCCATCGTCGAGAACGTGGGCCGCTTCGTGGCCACGCTCCCGGAGCGCACCATGGCGTACCAACCGGGCGGTTCGGACTGGATGGCCGGAGCAACCCTCTTCTTCTGGGCGTTCTGGCTCGCCTGGGGCCCGTTCGTCGGCATGTTCCTGGCGCGCATCTCGCGCGGCCGCACCCTGCGCGAGTTCGTGCTCGCCGCCATCACCGCCCCGGTGCTGTGCGACCTGTTGGTGATCACCGTCTTCGGTAACAGCGCGCTGGCCGTCGTGCTCGAGGACACCCCCGCGTCCCGTGCGTTCGCACGGCTGGCGATCGACACCCCCGAGCAGGGCTGGTACGCGCTGCTGGAGATGTTCCCCGGCGCCCCGTTCCTCATCGGTCTGGCCACGCTCTCCGGGCTGCTCTTCTACCTCACCAGCGCCAATTCCGGTGCACTGGTGATGAGCAACTTCTCCTCGACCATCCCCGACCCCGGCCAGGACGGGGCGAAGTGGCTGCGCATCTTCTGGGCGATCCTCACCGCGCTGCTGACCATCGCCATGCTCACCGCCGGGGGGCGTGACCACGATGGAGTACGCCACGCTGATCTTCGGCCTGCCCGTCACCGTGGTCGCCTATCTGGTGATGGTGAGCTTCTCCAAGGCGCTGCGGATGGAGCGAGCGGAACGCGAGGGTCGCGTGCTGCGTCGTGCCGACGTCGCCGTCCACGGCGGATTCGCGCCGGAGAGGTCGTGGCGCCAGCGCCTGGCGAACCTGCGCTCCTACCCCAGCACCCGCTCGGTCGTGCAGTTCTCGCAGGAGAACGTCGGCCCCGCCCTCGAGGACGTCTGCCGAGAGTTCCTCGAGCAGGGCTACGCCGCGGAGACGACGTCTGTCACCGACGGGGCTCCGGCATCTCGATCAACTCGCTGATCATCCACATGGGACAGGAGCGCGACTTCATGTACCGCGTCGCCCCGGTCGAGACCCCGGTGCCGACGTTCGGTGCCCGCGTCGCGCAGGAGCGGACGACCTATCAGCGCCTGGACGTGTTCACCCAGACGGGCGCGGAGGGGTACGAGGTGGGCTCGCTGACCCGCCAGCAGATCATCAACGACGTCCTGGACCGCTACGAGAACCACATCCAGTACCTCAGCTACGCGGCGGAGGTGGGTGGTGCCAGCGTGCTCACCCCGAGCACGATCGATACCCTCCCCACCGCCCCGCCCGAGTGATCCGGGAGCGTGCCCGAGGCCCGGGTCGGCCCGTGCCCGCGACGCGTGGGCCGACCTGGGGTGAAGCCCTCCGAAGCGTCGTACCAGCGGACTAATATGGGCAGGTCCCTGGATGTCGACGGTCGGAGGAGCAGTGGTGATCAGTAGCCCCGATACCACGCGGTCCCCGGACCACGACGACCGCCCCACCCGCACCTTCGGACCGCCGGCGGGCGTCGTGCTCGGCACCCTCGCGGCCGGCTTCGTGTTCGTCGTGGTGCTCGAGTTCCTGGTGATCATCAGCTTCGTCGGCCAGCGGCTGTGGAACCACCCCGCACTGCTGCGGGACGTCGTGTTCACCGCGCCGGCGCTGCTCTGGGTCCTGGTGGCGGTGGCCTCCTCCCTCCTGTGCCTGCGGGTCCTCACCGCGTGGCTGCAGATCGACGAGGAGGGGTTCGAGCTGCGCAGCCTGGCCCGGCGCACCCGCAAGGCCTCATGGGAGGAGGTGGGCAGGGTGATCGCGGTGCGCGACATCGACCGGGGCGTGACCCCCGCCGAGATGCTGGATGCCGCCGAGACGGCCTACGACGGCGTGTACCTGCTGGACCCGCAGGGACATCGGATGATCGCGGTCTCCAGTCGCTTCTTCGGGCCCCGCGCACAGGAGATGACCCTGCACCGGGCTCGACGGGCCGGAGTGCGGATCGACCACATCGACGCGATCACCACGGCTGACCTGCGCGCCCAGGCGCCGCAGGCGCTGAGCTCCGTGGACCGTCACCCCAATCTGCTGCTGCTCCTGCTCGCGGCCTTCTACATCGCCCACAACGTGCTGACCTTCGCCGTGTGGGGGCTGTGAGCACGGGCGGAGGGACGCCGCCGGGGCGGAGGCCGGGCCGGGCGGCCCGACGCCGGGCCCGGCGTCGGGCTCCGCCGCTGCCCCAGCGGGACGGACTGGACCCCGTGCGCTGGGTGGTGCCACCCGGGACGGCGGAGGACGCCGCCCTGGACGCACTGCGTGCACGATTCCCGGCCCTGGACGACCCGGAAGCGACCCCTCTGCACGAGCGCTTCGCACGAGGGGAGGTCGTCGATCCCGAGGGGCGGTCCTGGGACGCCGGTGACGCCGTCGGCCCCGAGGACGAGCTGTGGTTCCATCGGGAGCTGCGTGACGAGGACGTCCCTGCGGCCGAGCTGTCGATCCTGCACCGCGACGAGCACCTGCTGGTGCTCGACAAGCCCCATGACATGGCGACCATGCCCCGCGGTGCGCATGTGCTGGCCAGCGCGCTGGTGCGGCTGCGGAGGGCGACCGGGATCGAGACGCTGGTGCCGCTGCACCGCCTGGACCGCCGCACCGCCGGGGTGCTCGCCTTCGGCATCCGCCCGGAGGATCGCCCCGCCTACCAGCAGCTGTTCGCCCACGGGGAGGCGGCGAAGGAGTACGAGGCCCGCGTGCGCCCCGACCCGGAAGCGGGCATCCCGACCAGGCCGGGGGAGCGCGCCACGCTGCGTGACCGCCTGGGCAAGCGCCACGGACACCTGCGGGCGCTGGTGCTGCCGGGAGAGCCGAACGCCGAGACGCACCTGGAGGTCGCGGAGGTCGAGGCGGACGGCACGGCGCTGCTGCGACTGCGACCGCTCACCGGGCGCACCCATCAGCTGCGCCTCCAGCTCTCCTCCCGAGGCGCGGCGATCCTGGGCGAAGACCTCTATCCGGAACCGGTCGATGCCACGCCGATACCGCTCCAGCTGCTCGCCCGCTCGCTCGCCTTCACCGACCCCGTGACCGGGCAGGAGCGCCGATTCCTCAGCGCCCGGGAGCTGGGCATCCCACGGCGAGGTGCAGCGGCGCCCCGTACTCTTTCCCCGTGACCGCCCCGCAGCCCGCCGACTCCTCCATGCCGGAGCCCGCGCCGCGGCGCACCCGGGACGGCGCGGTGCTCATCGGGCCGACGATCCTCGCCCGCTACCGGCCCGGTGCCCTCATCGGTCTGCCGCTGATCTCGGTGCTGCTGTCGCCCTTCGCCGCGGCGGGGCTGCAGCAATGGCGCGCAGGGAGGGTGCGAGCGGGTCACGACACCCTGCTCGAGCAGCTCCTGGCCCCCGCGGCGGTGCAGCTCCTCCTCGGCGCAGTGCTGCTGTGGGCGCTGTTCGCGCTGTGGGCGATCGTGCCGCTGCTGCTGACCCATCGCGTGATCCGTCTCGACGAGACCGCGGCGTCGCTCGAGCTGCGCAAGGGACTGCGGACCACGGACCGGGCAGCGCTCGCGGACGTCGACCACGCGGTGGGGGAGCCGGAACGGGGGAGCATGGCGCTGATCGGCCTGCGAGGCCGGGGGGACGACGGCTCCGGGACGCTGCGGCAGTGGATCGTGCCGGAGGTCGGCTGGGACGCGGCCTCCTTCGACGGCCTGCGCGTGCTGCAGGCCGCGGCCGGGCTGCGCCCCGCCCCGCCCCGCCGGGAGCTGGTGCGGGAGAACCGCCGCCGCCGGGTCGCGGCGAGCAACCGCGAACTGGCCGAGCGGCTCGGCATGCCGTGGCGGTCCGAGTACGAGCACGACGAGCTCGCCTTCCGCGCCGAGTTCGACCGGGTCCGCCGTGTGCTCGGAGGCAAGGAGCGGCCCCGGCCGGGTGATCCGGGGAGGCAGTGAGCTCCGGGGGCACTGAACGGGTCAGGAGACCCGGTGAGAGGCTCAGAAGGCGGCGCGCAGCACCAGGACGACGATCGCCCCGATGCTCGCGGCTGCCGGCAGGGTGATGATCCAGGCCAGCGCGATCGGTCGCATGAGCTTCCAGTTCGCCGCCCGGTTCACGATCCCGACGCCGAGGACGGCACCGATCAGGATGTGGGTGGAGGAGACCGGCAGGCCCAGCACGGAGGCCAGCAGCACGACCGCTGCGGCCGCGAGCTCGGCCGCGAAGCCCGAGGACGGGTGCATCGTGGTCAGGCCCGTGCCGACGGTGGCGATGACCCGGCGGCCGACGAACCACAGCCCGGAGACCAGGGCGATGCCGAAGGCGACGAGCACCGCTGTGGGGACCGCGGCCTCCTCGGAGATCGCCCCCGTCCTCACCACGTCCAGCACGGCCGCGAAGGGCCCCACGGCATTGGCGATGTCGTTGGCGCCGTGGCTGAAGGCGAAGGCCGAGGCGGTGAAAACCTGCATCCAGCTGAACATGATGAAGGTGGCGCGGGAGATGGACTGCTTCTTCAGAGCACGGGCGAACACGGTCACCGCCATCCACACGGCCAGCGCGATCATCATCAGCAGCAGGAGGCCGCCGCCGATCGTGACCTCGAACCCGACGTTCTTCAGCCCCTTGAAGACGAGCATCGCCGCGATCACGACGGCAGCGCCCGCGGCCAGCGGCGGGACCCGCTTCTCGAGCGCGTGGTAGGCCGCCTTGCGCTCGATCTTGCGGGCGGCCTTGCGCTCCTTCTTCGTGAGCGTCGCGGCGTGCTCGGCGAGCTCGGCGCCTGGCCCGCCGGGCGTGAGATCCAGGGCCGCGGATTCGGCGAAGGCGCTCTGCTGGAGCTCGGTCACGCGCTCGTAACCTGGTACGTGACGGTTCTCCTCCTCGTCGTCATCATCGTCCTCGTCGTCATCGTCCTCGGCGTCGTCGAAACCGCGCGAGCCCAGCGCGATCGCGCGAGAGGCCGGGGCGAGGATGTGTCGCTTGATCGCGCCGAAGAGCAGGAAGGCCGTGACACCGCCGAGGAGCGGAGAAAGGATCCAGGAGGTCGCGATGGCCCCGATCTCGCTCCACTGCACCATCGCGAATCCGCCGGTGCCCGTCACGATGCCGGTGGTGACGGCGGCGCCGACGATGCCGCCGATGATCGCGTGCGTGGTCGAGACGGGCCAGCCCATCTTGGTGGCCAGCAGCAGCCAGACGGCGGCGCCCAGCAGGGCGGACATCATGATGTAGGCGAAGGACTGCGGGTCCATGTGCATGCCGTCGATGTCGACGATGCCGCTGCGGACCGTCTCCGTGACGGAGCCCCCGGCGAGGACCGCGCCGGAGACCTCGAAAACGGCGGCGACCAGGAGCGCCTGCTTCATCGTGAGGGTTCCCGCCCCGACGCTGGTGCCGAAGGAGTTGGCGACGTCGTTGCCGCCGATGTTGAAGGCCATGAACAGGCCGAACGCGATCGCGAGGATCAGCAGGAGGGCGTTGACGTCACCCCCGGCGTGGGAGAAGGACCAGATGGTGAAGGCGACCACGGTCGCCGCCGTCATCAGGCCGGCACCGAGGTGCCAGTTCCGGTCAGCGCCCAGGAACCCGGTCGTCACCGGAGGGTCAGTGGGCGTCTGGAGGTTCGTACGGGACATCGTCGAGCTCCGGGGATGGCGGGGACGGAGGCGGAACCCGTGCACGGGCCTCCGGGTGGGCGTCGCCACTGTAGGCCACGAGCGGTGGGTTCCGGGACATCCATCCGACGCGGCCCTGCCCGGGCTGCCGGCCGCCGGACCGCAGGTCGGTGGATGCACCCGGCGACCCCCCGGGCGGCGTGATTCCGCGCACCTCATCAATCGGTGCTGGTCAGAGCAGCGGGTCGGGGGCGGGACAGTGGCGAGCAGAACTGTGCGTGCGGCAGCTGCGCCGCTACCATCGGTACATGACGAGCGCGGATCCCTTCGGTTTCATCGGACTCACCTACGACGACGTGCTGCTGCTGCCCGGGGAGACGGACGTGATCCCCTCCGAGGCGGACACCTCCAGTCGGCTGACCCGCGAGATCAGTCTCCGGGTGCCGCTCGCCAGTGCCGCGATGGACACCGTGACCGAGTCCCGGATGGCCATCGCCATGGCCCGTCACGGCGGCATCGGCATCCTCCACCGCAATCTCTCGATCGAGGACCAGGCCCATCAGGTCGACCTCGTCAAGCGCACCCAGACCGGCCGCATCACCAATCCCGTCACCATCGGCCCCGACGCCACCCTCGAGGACTTCGACGAGCTCTGCGGCCAGTACCGCGTCTCCGGCCTGCCCGTCGTCGATCCGACCGGGCTCCTGCTGGGTATCTGCACCAACCGCGACCTCCGCTTCATCCCCGTCGCCGAATGGTCGGGCACCCGGATCGTCGACGTCATGACCACCGAGCTGTTCACCGCCCCCGACGACGTCACCCAGGAGCAGGCCACCGCGCTGCTGCGCCGCAACAAGCGTGAGCGACTGCCGCTGGTCGACGCCGACGGCCGCCTCACCGGGCTCATCACCGTCAAGGACTTCGTGAAGTCCGAGCAGTTCCCCGACGCCTCCAAGGACCGCCAGGGCCGCCTGCTGGTCGGCGCGGGCGTCGGCTTCTTCGGCGACTCCCTCGAGCGCGCCGCCGCGCTGCGCGAGGCCGGCGTCGACGTCCTGGTGGTCGACACCGCCAACGGGCACGCCCGCCTCGCCCTCGAGATGATCCGGACCATCAAGGACGACCCGTCCTTCGAGGGCGTCCAGGTCATCGGCGGCAACGTCGCCACCCGCGCCGGGGCGCAGGCCCTGGTCGACGCGGGGGCCGACGCCGTCAAGGTCGGCATCGGACCGGGCTCCATCTGCACCACCCGCGTGGTCGCCGGCGTCGGCGTCCCGCAGGTCACCGCGATCCATGAGGCCGCCAAGGCCTGCGGCCCGGCCGGGGTCCCGCTGATCGGCGACGGCGGCCTGCAGCACTCCGGCGACATCGCCAAGGCGCTGGTCGCCGGGGCCGACACCGTCATGGTCGGCTCCCTGCTGGCCGGCACCGAGGAGTCGCCGGGCGAGGTGGTGCTGGTGGGAGGCAAGCAGTTCAAGGCCTACCGCGGCATGGGCTCCCTGGGCGCGATGGCCTCGCGCGGCAAGAAGTCCTTCTCCAAGGACCGCTACTTCCAGGCCGACGTCGACTCCGACGACAAGATCGTCCCCGAGGGCATCGAGGGCCGCGTCTCCTACAAGGGCCAGCTCGGCTCCGTCCTCCACCAGCTCGTCGGCGGCCTGCACCAGTCGATGTTCTACGTCGGCGCCGACTCCGTCACCCAGCTCAAGGAGCGCGGACAGTTCGTGCGGATCACCCCCGCCGGGCTGAAGGAGTCCCATCCCCACGACATGGCCGCGATCATGGAGGCCCCGAACTACACCTCGCACTGAGGGCTCCCGCACGGGCCGTCCACGGGGGAGGGCCGGACGTCGGCCCGCGCCGATACGCTGGATCCATGACCAGTACCTGGATCGACAGACCTCTGCTCGGCTTCGACACCGAGACCACCGGCACGAACGTGGCGAGCGATCGGATCGTGACGGTCGCCCTCGTGCACTCCGTCGGGCCGGGCCGTGAGAACGAGACGGTCGCGACCTGGCTGATCGACCCGGAGATCGACATTCCCGAGCCCGCCCAGCGGGTCCACGGCATCACCACCGAGCACGCGCGGGTGCACGGCATGGCGGCGGCCGACGCCCTCGAGGAGGTCGTCACGATGATCGCCGATTCCCTGCACCTCGACGTCCCGCTGGTCGCCTTCAACGGCAGCTTCGATCTCGCCATCCTCGAGAACGAGCTGACCCGCCTCGGCCTCCCCACCCTCGCCGCGCGTCTCGGCCACGACATCGCGCCTGTGATCGACCCGCTGGTGGTCGACCGCGGCGTGGACCGCTACCGCAAGGGCAAGCGCACCCTCACCGACCTCATCGCCCACTACGGGTGCGAGCAGGACGGCCGGCTGCACACGGCCGACGTGGACGTCTCGGCCACGCTGGACGTGCTGCGCGCCCTCGTCCTGGCCCATCCGAAGGTCGGCGCCTCCTCCCTGCCGGATCTGCACCGGGAGCAGATCGGCTGGCACCTCAGCTGGGCGGAGAACTTCAACCAGTTCCTCCGGAAGAAGGGCAAGACGCCGGACGTCAGTACTGCCTGGCCGCTCTGAGCGGGACCGCCTCAGATCCCGTCGCCCGAGACGGCCCACAGCCGGCTCGTGCGCTGCCAGGCCATCCGGGCCAGCAGCGCCATCAGGGCGCCGACCAGCAGCAGCGGCCATCCCGGCTCGAGGCCCGAGGGGTTCCCGTCGGCCAGGGACCACAGGCCGAGCAGCCCCATCAGCGCGACCGAGGCACCGACCCCGATCACCCAGACCGCGTGCAGGCTGTGCGCCTCGGTGAGGGCCCACGGCGCCGGGACCGAGCCCTCCGCGCGGGCGGCGCGGCGGGCGGCCAGGCGCAGCAGCTGCGCCACCCTCGTCGCCGAGAAGCCGCCGAGAGCCAGGGCCGCCGCCAGGACCAGGCCGGCCATCGGTCGGGCCCGACCGTCGGCCGGGTCGATCCCGATCACGCGCACGACCTCGAGGACCATCGCCCCCACGCCCAGGGCCGCCACGAGCACGGGCGGGGCCAGCGACGGGCTCGCCGGCGCGCCGTCCCGCGGATCGCTGTCGCCGGGGGCGTGCACGGGGCTCATCGCTTCACCGTAGCCGGGCCGTGCGACCTCGTGGCCGACGGTAGACTCCCCGTGTGATGAGCGAGATCGAGATCGGCCGGAACAAGCGCGGACGCCGCAGCTACAGCTTCGATGACGTCGCGGTGGTGCCCTCCCGGCGCACCCGCGACCCGGAGGACGTCTCCACGGCCTGGCAGGTGGACGCCTATCACTTCGACATCCCGATCTTCGCCGCCCCCATGGACTCGCTGATGTCCCCGGAGACCGCGATCGAGCTCGGGCAGCTCGGCGGACTCGGGGTGCTCGACCTGGAGGGTCTGTGGACCCGCTACGAGGATCCGACGGCCCAGTTCGACCAGGTCGCTGGGGCGTCCGACGACCAGGTCGTCGACGTCATGCGGGAGATCTACGCAGAACCGATCAAGCCCGAGCTGATCCGTGACCGCATCCAGCAGCTGCGCGACGCCGGGGTCACCGCCGCCGGGTCGCTGTCCCCGCAGCGCACCCAGGAGCACTGGCGGACCGTCGTCGACGCGGGCGTGGACCTGTTCTTCATCCGTGGCACCACCGTCTCCGCCGAGCACGTCTCGACGGGACGGGAGCCGCTGAACCTCAAGAGATTCATCTACGAGCTCGACGTCCCGGTCATCGTCGGCGGCTGCGCCACCTACACGGCCGCCCTGCACCTGATGCGCACC
The DNA here is from genome assembly GCF_017876545.1 of Brachybacterium sacelli. NCBI lineage: Bacteria > Bacillati > Actinomycetota > Actinomycetes > Micrococcales > Dermabacteraceae > Brachybacterium > Brachybacterium sacelli. Next base: position 2,155,420 of record NZ_JAGIOD010000001.1, read on the forward strand.
GGCGCCGCCGGTGTGCTGGTCGGCTTCGGCGGCGGCGCCTCGCAGACCACCGAGGAGACCCTCGGCATCTCGGTGCCGCTGGCGAGCGCGGTGGCCGACGTCGCCGCCGCCCGCCGCGACTACATGGACGAGTCCGGGGGCCGCTACGTGCACGTCATCGCCGACGGCGGCCTCGGTCGCTCGGGCGACATCGTCAAGGCCGTCGCCTGCGGCGCCGACGGGTTGATGGTGGGGGCGGCGCTCGCCCGCGCCGAGGAGGCGCCCGGCCGCGGTCACCACTGGGGCAGCGAGGCGCACCACCCGACCCTCACCCGCGGCCACCGTGTCGACGTGACGACGGCGGCCCCGCTCGAGCAGATCCTCTTCGGGCCCTCCCTCGGGGCCGACGGCACCACCAACCTGGTCGGCGCCCTGCGCCACGCGATGGCCACCACCGGGTACACGGACCTCAAGGAGTTCCAGCGCATCGAGGTCGTCACCACGGTGTGAGACCCCGCGCGGGGCGGTCTCAGGAGCGCACGCGCGCGATGATCCCCCAGATCAGCAGGATCACCGCGATCAGGCCCAGCCCGATCGGGATCACGAGACCGACGCCGAGGCCGATGAGCGTCCCCATCATGCCGACATCGGCCACCGCGACGTCGGAGGCTCCCTCACAGGAGAGGGTGACCTCCTGATCGGAGGTGACGGTGACGCTGCCGACCGGTGAGTACTCGGCGCCGTCGACCGTCGTGGGGACGGTGGTCCCCTCCGGCTCCCAGACCGCGTCGGCACCGCCCTCGGCGGTGCAGGAGACCGAGCCCGCCTCCGCCGTCGGGACGTACACGTAGTGCAGCGAGGACGCCGAGGCGTCGAAGGTGCCCGATGCTCCGCCGAGCGACACCGGGGTCGCGGACAGCAGCGCGACGACGGCGACGGCGAGGCCGGCGACGAAGGGCATCACGATCAGCCCGATGCCGTTGGCGATGATCCCCAGGGCCCCGAAGACGATCCGCTTCATGCCCCGCTTCCTGCGAGGTGCCTGGTATGTGCCGTAGGGCGCCTGGTATGCCACCTGTTCCCCCTGAGTGTCGTGGTCGGGTCCCTGCAGGATACGGGGCGTCGCCGCCGCTCAGGCGCCCTCGCGGGCCACCGCGGCGGCCTGCTGCGCGATCGAGAGCTCCTCGTTGGTCGGCACGATCATCACCAGCACCCGCGAGTCCGGCGTCGAGATCACGCGCGGCTCCGCGCTGCGGGCGGCGTTCGCCGCGGGATCCAGCTCGATGCCGAGCTCCTCGAGGCCGGTCAGCAGGCGCTCGCGCACCATCGGGACGTTCTCGCCGATGCCGGCGGTGAAGGTCAGCACGTCCAGACCGCCGAGGACGAAGGTGTAGGAGCCCAGGTACTTGCGCAGACGGTGCACGTAGATGTCGGTGGCCAGGGTCGCGGCCTCGTCCCCGGCCTCGACCGCGGCCGTGATGTCACGGAAGTCGCTCATCCCGCACATGCCCATCATCCCGGAGCGCTTGTTGAGGATGTCGTCGATCTCCGCGGGGCCGATGCCGGCGCGGCGGTGGAGGTGGAAGTAGATCGTCGGGTCGATGTCGCCGGTGCGGGTGCCCATCACCAGGCCCTCCAGCGGGGTGAGACCCATCGAGGTCTCCACCGCCCGGTCGCCGCGCACCGCCGAGGCCGACGCCCCGTTGCCCAGGTGCAGCACGATCTGGCGCAGGCCCTCGACGTCCCGACCCTGCGCCGCCAGCAGCTCGGAGACGGTGGCCGAGACGTACTGGTGGCTGGTGCCGTGGGCACCGTAACGGCGCACCTTGTACTCCGTCGCGATCTCGCGGTTCAGTGCGTAGTTCGCGGCGGCCTCGGGCAGGCTCGTGAAGAACGCGGTGTCGAAGACCGCGATGTGCGGCACGTTCGGCAGCAACTGCTTCGCCCCGTCGATCCCCTCGACGGCCGCGTAGTTGTGCAGCGGGGCGAGCTTGCCGAGATCGTGGATGTCCCATCGCACCTGGTCGTCGATGAGCACGGGCTCGGCGTAGCGGGCGCCGCCCTGGACCACCCGGTGGCCGACGGCGCGGATCCGGTCCTCGCTCAGCGCCAGGTCCACGTCCTCGAACAGCTGCTGGACGATCCTCATCGCCTCGACGTGGTCGGGGACGGGCCCGGTGACGTCGGATTCCCGCTCGCCGGCGGTGATCGACGCGGTGCCCTGGTCCTGACCCACCCGCTCGACGATGCCGGCCGCGTCGACCGTCCCGTCGGACGGGGCCAGCAGCTGGAACTTCAGCGAGGACGAGCCGGAGTTGATGACGAGGACGCGGGCGTCGGACGAGGTGTCGGTCATGGGACGGTCAGCTCCTGGAAGTGGATCAGCGGGCGGGGGCGGCCGAGGCGCGGGCCGATTCCGCCTGGGCCTGGATGGCGGTGATGACGACCGTGTTGATGATGTCGTCGACGAGCGCGCCGCGGGAGAGGTCGTTGACCGGTTTGTTCAGGCCCTGCAGCACGGGGCCGATGGCGATCGCCCCGGCGGAGCGCTGCACGGCCTTGTAGGTGTTGTTGCCCGTGTTGAGATCGGGGAACACGAACACGGTGGCGCGGCCGGCGACGGAGGAGTCCGGCAGCTTGGTCTTGGCCACCGAGGCGTCCACGGCGGCGTCGTACTGGATCGGCCCTTCGACGTCGAGGTGCGGTGCGGCCGCGCGCACGAGCGCGGTGGCCTCGCGGACCTTGTCGACGTCGGCCCCGGTCCCCGAGGTGCCGGTGGAGTAGGACAGCATCGCCACCCGCGGGGCGACGCCGAACTGCTCAGCGGTCTCGGCGGACTGCGCGGCGATGTCGGCCAGCTGCTCGGCGGTGGGATCGGGGTTCACGGCGCAGTCGCCGTAGACCAGCACCCTGTCCTCCAGGGCCATCAGGAAGACGGAGGAGACGATCTGCGCGCCCGGTTTGGTCTTGATGATCTCGAAGGAGGGACGGATCGTGTGGGCCGTCGAGTGCGTCGCGCCGGAGACCATCCCGTCGGCCTCTCCCATCTGCACCATCATGGTGCCGAAGTAGGAGACGTCCTGGACCCGCTCGCGGGCCTGCTCAAGGGTGACACCCTTCTTCGCCCGCAGCCGGGCGTACTCGGCGGCGTAGCGCTCGACGTGCTCCGTATCGCGCGGGGAGACGATCCGGGCCTCGGAGATGTCGTGACCCAGCTGCGAGGCACGGGATCGGATCTGGTTCTCCTCGCCCAGCAGGATCAGGTCCGCCACGCCGCGGGCGAGGATCGCCTCGGCGGCCGCGATGAGGCGCGGCTCCTCGCCCTCGGGCAGCACGATCGTCTTCTTCTCGCCGCGGGCACGGGTCAGCAGCTCGAACTCGAACATCATCGGGGTGACGACCTCGCTGCGGGTCACCTCGAGCGCGGCCAGCACCTCGGAGGTGGGCAGGTGCTCGGCGACGGCGCGCCGGGCGGCGTCCATCTTCTGTGCGCTGCCCGCCAACAGACGGCCCCGGGTGAGGTCGACCTGCCGGGCGGTGTCGAAGGTCGAGAGGTCGGTGGCGATGACCGGCAGGTCCTACTGGACGCCGGAGACCAGGCGGCTGACCTCCTCGGGGACGTCGTAGCCGCCGGTCAGCACGATCGAGGACAGCGACGGGAAGGTGCCGGACTGCTGCGCCATGACCAGGCCGGGAAGCAGGTCGTAGCGGTCGCCGGGGGCGATCACCGTGCAGTTCTCGGTGAGGCGGCTGAGCACGTTGGGCAGGCTCATCGCCGCGATGACGGTGCCGAGGGCCACGCGGTCCATCCATTCCGGGTTGCCCTGCAGGAGCGTGCCGCCGACGGCGTCCTTCACCTCCTGCACGGTCGGCGCCATGATCACGGGATTCTCGGGGATCACGGCGACCAGCGCCCCGCCGACCTTCGTGCCGACGGCAGCCTCGATCGCCTCGAGCGACTCGTCCTCTGCGCGGTTGACGACCACCGCGATCGGGGCGGCGTGATGGCTGCCGAACTCGCCGGAGGAGACCGCGGCCAGGGCCGCGATCTGGTCGGGGCTGCGGTTCAGGCCGGACAGCACGAGGACGACGGGGGCGCCCATGTTCGCGGCGACCTCGGCGTTGAACGCCATCTCCGTCGGGTTGGCCAGGTCGTCGTAGTCGCTGCCGAGCACGACGAGCATCGAGTAGCGCTCGGCCAGGTCCCGGTAGCGGCTCAGGATGCGTTCGTGCGCCGCGTCCGGGTCCGACAGCAGCAGCTGGTGGTCCACCCCGATGGCGTCGAAGTACTCCTGCTCGACGGCGGGGTGCGAGGTGAGCAGGTCGACCGCGTAATCGCGGGCATGGTCGGCCTTGACGACGGGGCGGTAGACCCCGACGCGGTCGGAGCGGGAGGCGAGGGCTTCGAGCAGACCGAAAGCCACCATCGACTTCCCGGTCCGTCCCTCCGGACTGGCGATATACACACTCTGGGTCACGCCACTCAGCATAGGTGCGCCCGGGCTCAGCGACAGGGGATCGAGCAGAGCGGACCTGCGTGCGGGCGTGATCACCGCGATCCGACGGGACCTGCGTCCCGTCGGCCCGGGCAGATCGGTCACAGTCCGCGGACTGTGGCGGCGTGACCGATCGCCCATCGTGCGGTCCCAGGCGCGACTCGTACGATGAGGTCATGCTCCGCACCGCCCTCCGCCCGCGCTTCCTCGGGCTGCTCGCCCTGATGGTGGTGGCGACTCTCGTGTGCGGGTTGCTCGCCAGCTGGCAGTGGGACCGGGCGCATCAGGCGATCACCGACGAGGCCGACGGCGCCGAGCGTCGCGGCGACCTCGAGGAGGTGCTCGACGTCGGCGAGGCGGTCACCAATGCGATCGTCGGCGACATCGTCACCGCGACGGGGCACTACGACCCGGATGAGCAGGTCGTCGTTCCCGGGCGCAACATCGACGGCACCGACGCGGCCATCGTCGTCACGGCCCTGCAGGTCGACCTCGCCGACGGCTCCACCGCCCGCCTGCCGGTGGCACGCGGCTGGGTTCCGGCCGACGAGCTCACCGGGCCCGACGGCGAGATCGATCCCACGCTCGCCCCGGAGGTGCCCGCGGGCGAGGTCGAGGTGACCGGCCGGCTCGAGGCCAGCGAATCCGCCTCGGGCGGGGTCGATAACGGCGTGGTCGAGGAGATCGCCACCCCGATGCTGGTCAACGAGTGGGGATCACCCATGTACTCCGGCTACCTCGCACAGGTCGACCCGAACGCGGGGCTGCAGCCGATGCCGGAGGCCGAGTCCGACTTCAGCAAGGGGCTGAACTGGCAGAACATCGGATACTCCTTCCAGTGGGTCCTGTTCGGCGGCTTCTTCCTCTACCTGTGGTGGCGCTCCGTGCGCACCGCGTACCTCGACGAGCTCGCCGCGCGGCGCGAGGCGATGGAGGAGTCCCTGCGGGGCAACGGGCCGACAGAGTCCTCGGAGCCCGCCGAGCCCGCTGAGTCCGCTGAGTCTGCTGACCCCGCGTCCGGAACCCCCCGTGAGCCGGCCGTCGCCGGCTCCTCCTCTCCCACCGCTTCCACTTCTCCGACCCCCGACAAGGACGTGTGACCCGTGCCCACCCCCCGCCCCCTGGACGATGTCGCCTGCAGGACCTCCTTCGCCCGCTTCCGCGTGGCCTCGATCGTGGAGGGCATCGCGCTGCTCGTGCTGGTGACCATCATGATCATGCGCTACGTCGTGTTCGGCGGCGACGCCTGGTTCACCTCGACCTCCCCGCTGTGGGAGCACGTCTCCTCGGTGTGGTCGCCGATCCACGGGCTGATCTACATGATCTACGTGATCCTCGGCTTCGACCTGTGGCTGAAGATGCGCTGGGCGCTGCCGAGGATGCTCCTGCTGATGTTCTTCGGCGTGGTCCCGGTGCTGTCCTTCTTCGGGGAGCGCTGGACCCATCAGCAGGTGGAGGTGGACCTGCAGCAGCGACCCACCCTCCAGGACGAGGCGGAGGCGGCGCCGGGCGCCTGAACGCACCGTCCGCTGCGGACTCGTCGGTGTCTTGACGAGAAAGGTGCGGGTTCGGTGGCACCTTCTACGGCGCGGCGACCTCGATCACGAGGATGCGGGAGCCTGCGGATCGGGTCGGGTGCTCGGTGGCGTTCCGGGGTGACGAGGATTGCCCCCTCATCGCCCGGACGGGGGCTCCGTCCGGCCCGGCGCCCCCGTAGACTCGGCCACGTGACCGACACCGACCAGCGCCCCGTCCTCGTCGTCGACTTCGGCGCCCAGTACGCCCAGCTCATCGCCCGCCGCGTCCGGGAGGCCCGGGTCTACTCCGAGATCGTGCCCCACACGATGGACGCGGAGCAGATCCTCGCCAAGGACCCGCGCGCGATCATCCTCTCCGGCGGGCCCAGCTCCGTCTACGCCGAGGGTGCCCCGCGCCTCGACCGCGCCCTGCTCGAGGCCGGGGTGCCGGTGCTGGGGCTGTGCTACGGCTTCCAGTCCATGGCCGCGGCGCTGGAGGGCACCGTCGCCGCCAACGGTGTGCGCGAGTACGGCGCGACCCGTCTCGAGGCCGTCGACGGCAGCTCGCGCCTGCTGGCCGAGCAGGACGTCGACCAGAACGTGTGGATGAGCCACGGCGACTCCGTGACCGCCGCCCCCGAGGGGTTCCGGGTGGTCGCGACCTCCACCGCGAGCCCCGTCGCCGCCTTCGAGCACCCCGAGAAGTGCCTCTACGGCGTGCAATGGCACCCCGAGGTCGGCCACTCCGACCGCGGGCAGGAGGTGCTGGAGAACTTCCTGTACCGGGGCGCGGGGATCGAACCGTCCTGGACCACCGGCAACGTCATCGACGAGCAGGTCGAGCGGATACGCGCCCAGGTCGGCGACGGCGCCGCCATCTGCGCCCTCTCCGGCGGCGTCGATTCCGCGGTGGCCGCCGCGCTCGTGCAGCGCGCGATCGGCGACCGGCTCACCTGCGTGTACGTCAATCACGGCCTGATGCGCCAGGACGAGTCCGCGCAGATCGAGAAGGCCTTCGGCGAGTCCACCGGCGGGGCGAAGCTGGTCGTGGTCGATGCCGAGGAGCAGTTCCTCGCCGCGCTCGCCGGGGTCACCGATCCCGAGGCCAAGCGCAAGATCATCGGGCACGAGTTCATCCGCACCTTCGAGCAGGCGCAGGAGGACATCCTGCGGGAGCAGGGCGTCGTGGAGGGAGACGGTGCCGGGACGCACACGGCGACCTCCGGAGCGAAGGCGTTCCTCGTCCAGGGCACCCTGTACCCCGATGTCGTCGAGTCCGGCGGGGGAGAGGGCGCGGCGAACATCAAGAGCCACCACAACGTCGGCGGGCTGCCCGAGGATCTCTCCTTCGAGCTGGTCGAGCCGCTGCGCACCCTGTTCAAGGACGAGGTGCGCGCCGTCGGCTCCGAGCTGGGCCTGCCTGATGACATCGTCTGGCGCCAGCCCTTCCCGGGCCCCGGCCTGGGCATCCGCATCATCGGCGAGGTCACCAGGGAGCGTCTGGACATCCTGCGGGCCGCCGACGCCATCGCCCGCGCCGAGCTCACCGCCGCCGGGCTGGACCGCACCATCTGGCAGTGCCCCGTCGTGCTGCTGGCCGACGTCCGCTCTGTGGGCGTGCAGGGCGATGGCCGCACCTACGGCCACCCCGTCGTGCTGCGTCCCGTCACCAGCGACGACGCCATGACCGCCGACTGGGCCAAGGTGCCCTACGACGTGCTCAGCCGCATCTCGACGCGCATCACGAACGAGGTCAGCGAGATCAATCGCGTCACCCTCGACATCACCTCCAAGCCCCCGGGGACCATCGAGTGGGAGTGAGCTCGTCCTGAGCCGGCGCTGAGGGGTCCGCGCTGCCGCCTCACCCCTTGACGGCGCCCTCCGAGAGCCCGGAGATGAAGTGCCTCTGGTTGAACAGGAACACCAGCAGCACGGGCAGGGTCACGATGATCGCGGCCGCCATCAGCGGCGCGTACTGGATGTTGCCGCTCTGGGTGAAGCCCGTCAGGGCGAGCTGCACGGTCTGGCTCCGGGGCGAGGAGGAGACGACCAGCGGCCACAGCAGGTCGTCCCAGACCGCCGTGAAGGAGAAGATCGCGACCACCGCGATGATGGGCCTCGAGATCGGGAGGTAGACCGTCCAGAAGATGCGGAACTCGCTCGCCCCGTCGATGCGGGCGGCCTCCGCCAGCTCGCGGCTCATGCCCAGATAGAACTGACGCACCAGGAAGATGCTCAACGTCCCGACCAGGTAGGGGATGGCGAGGCCGCCGAGGGTGTCGGTCAGTCCGCTCCCGCCTCGCCCGAGGGCATCGTTCCCTCCGGCGAAGGGCACGTTCGAGACCATCAGGAACAAGGGGATCAGGGTCACCGCCACCGGGATGGCGGCCGTGGAGAGCAGGATGTAGAAGACGACCGTGCTGCCCCGGAACGGCAGGTGCGCGAAGGCGTAGCCCGCGGCCACGGCGATCACGCAGTTCGACGCCACGGCGGCGAGTGCCACGATGACGGAGTTGACGAAGGCGCGGCCCAGGTTCCCGACGGTCAGCGCGGTCATGAAGTTCTCGAACGTCGGCCGGTCCGGCCAGAGCTTCACCTCGCGGAAGGCGTCCTGCGCCGGGGTGAACGCCAGGGAGACCATCCACAGGAAGGGGAACAGGACGACGATCGTCGCGAGCAGCAGCAGGACCAGGTTGACTGCTTTGCTCCGCTCGCTGCGGGAGACCCGGGGTCGCCGGGCCGTCCGGTCGGCGGTGGTGTCGGTCATCGTTCGCGCCCTCCTCTCAGGGCGATCAGCGTGAGGCCGGCGATGAAGGCGAACAGGACGAACGCCATCGCCGAGGCCGATCCCATGCTGCTGTACTCGAAGGCCTCGGTGTAGATCAGGTAGTTCACGGTGGTCGTCGAGCTCATCGGTCCTCCGGAGGTCAGCACGAAGATCTCGGCGAAGCTCTGGGACAGGTAGATGATGTCGGTCGCCACCACGTAGACGAGCATCGGGCGCAGCCCGGGCAGGGTGACGTGGCGGAAGCGGTGCCAGAGCCCGGCGCCGTCGATGCTCGCCGCCTCGTACAGATGCCTCGGAATCGTCTGCAGCCCCGCCAGCAGCAGCACCATGTTGCTCCCCAGCGCTTTCCAGATGCGCATGACGGAGACGCCGTTCAGCGCGGTCTCCGGGTCGTTGAGCCACTTCTGCGGGGAGAGGTTCAGGACCTCGAGGACGTCGTTGAACAGCCCGTTCTGCGAGTACATCCACAGCCAGATCATGCTCACGGCGGTGAGCGAGACGATGTGCGGGACGTACAGCGCCGAGCGGAAGAGCCCGACCCCGCGGAACGGGCGGTTGGCCAGCATCGCCAGCACGAGGGCGATCACGACGGTCGGCGGGAGCACCTGCAGCGTGTAGCGCGCCGTCACCCACAGAGCATTGCGGAAGGCGCCGTCGGCGATCAGAGCGCCGTAGTTGGACAGGCCCACGAACGTCGGGGCACCGCGCTGCAGGGGCGTGTACTCGGTGAAGCTCAGCACCAGGCCGTACAGCACCGGAACGATCTGGAAGACCAGCACGTACACCGCTGCGGGGGCGACGAAGAGCATGCCGGCCCGGGACATCGAGCGGCGCAGCGGGCGGTGCGAGGGCTCGCGGCGTCGAGGAGACCGCGCGAGCCCCGTGCGCGGGCCGGTGCCGGCGGCGTCCGGGCCCTCCGTCGCCGCGCGGCCCGTCGAGGACGAGATGGCGTCGGAGATGGCGATCACCCTTCCTGCGCGATGATCTGCTCGAGCTCGGTGGCGGCCTGGTCGAGCGCCTCCTGCGGCGTCAGCGCGGCGTTGAGCGCCTGCTCGAGGTACTCGGCGAGGGTGTCGCGGATCTGCGTCCATCCCGCGACGTTGGGATTGGAGCGGAAGGACTCGGAGTTCTCCACCGTGGAGGCGATCGCCGGGGTCTCCTGGACGTAATCGCTCTCGACGGCGGAGGCGCGCGCCGGGACGATCCCGACCTCCTCAGCGTACTTGTTGTTGTAGTCCTTGCTGCCGATCAGCTGCATGAACTCCCAGGCGAGGTCCATCTTCTGGCTGTCGGGGTTGATCAGCAGGCCGGTCGCCGCACCGCCGAATGCGGCGGGCTCGTCCTCACTGTCGAAGGGCAGCACGTCCATGAAGCGCAGGTCGAGGTCCGGGGCGGCGGCCATGATCTGGGTGAGCGTCGCCGGGTCCGTGAAGAGCATCGAGGAGTCCTCGGTGGCCAGCGGCGACTGGGCGGGCGGCAGGGCGTCCCAGGTGCCGCCGAGATTGCTGTCGACGGGGGAGTCTCCCTGGTAGAGGCTCACGTACCATTCGAGCGCCTCGAGGCCTTCCGGGCCGTTGAACTGCACCGTGGTTCCGTCCTCGGACAGCAGCTCACCGCCGTTCGCCCACAGCAGGCTGGTGTAGGCCTGCTGCATCCCCGGTGGTTCGGCGCTGAACACGATACCCGCGCGCTCGAGAGAACCGCCCGATCGCACGGCGAGGGCGTCGGCGGCCTCGCGCAGCTCGACGAAGGTGGTCGGTGGCGCGTCGGGGTCGAGCCCGGCCTCTTCGAAGTGGGCGGCGTTGTAGGCCACCTGACGTCCCGTGGCGGCGATCGGGAACATGTAGTGGGCGCCGTCGACGACACCGCTCTCGAGACCGATCTTCAGGTCCTCGCGGTCGGCCTCCTCCATCTGCTCGAGGCGATCGTCGAGGGGCTCGATGCGGCCGTATTTCACCAGATCGGCCACCGCGGCGGGGCCGTGGCCGTAGAGATCGGGTCCCGTCCCCGAGGAGAATCCGGCATTGAGCCGCGGGGACATGTCCGGCCAATCGATGAACGTGACCTTGGCGCCGCGTCCCGTCCTCTCCGTGAAGGCGGGGACCAGGATCTCGGTGACGAAGTCCTGTTCGGTGGGCTGGACGCCGGGCCACCAGATGACGAGGTCGCCGTCGGGACCGCCGGCTCCGCCGGAGCCGCCGTCGCAGCCCGACAGCAGTGTTGGGGCACCGACCGCGGCGACCGCGGCGGCCGCGGCCGTCAGGAACGTGCGTCTGCGGGTGGGGAGCACGAGGGGCACCTCTCGTTCCGTGCAGGAATGGTCAACGCTCATCGGCGACGAGGACGTCGCGCATCCGCGTTCGGCCGATGGGGTCCGAGGATCCCGGGCCGACGGGACGAGCACGCTCTCGTCCCGATGATGGCGTTACGTATTAGGTTTCTGATCAGAGATTAGGCATGGCGTGCATCACCGTCAAGGGGGCTCCTGGGCTTCACGAGGGAGTCGTCGGCGCCGGCCCGTCGTCCTCGCAGATGCTGGACCAGGTGAGAGTCGGATCCTGGACCCGGATGGCGAGGGAATGCGGGCGAGACCTTGAGGATCGCGCATCCCGCGTCTACAGTCGTTGCCAGGACTGATACGAACAAGGAGTGGCCGGTGCGAGTACGTCAGCGCGACATCGCGTATGCAGCCGGGGTCTCGCAGGCGACCGTGTCCCTGGTGGTCAGCGGCCGCGCCTCCGACGGCGGGGTCTCGCCCCGGACCCAGGAGCGGGTCCGCACGGCGATGGTGGACCTGGGATACGTGCCCGATCCCGTCGCGCAGTCGCTGCGAGGCGGTCGCAGCGGCCTGATCGGGGTCTTCACCTACGAGCCGATCTTCCCCGCGACGCCCGATGACTACTTCCACGAGTTCCTGGTCGGCATCGAGGTCGCCGCCGCCGAGCTCGGGCGGGACCTCGTGCTGTTCTCGTCGACGCAGCGGGCCGACGGGACCCGAACCATCTACGACCGCGGGACGAACCGCCTCCAGGTGGCGGACGGGTCCGTCGTCCTCGGCCAGCGGCGCGACGAGGACGAACTGCGCCGGCTCGCCGCGGACGGCTACCCCTTCGTGAGCCTGGGCGGCTACGACCCGGTGCCGGAGGCGGCCTGGGTGGCCGTCGACTATGCCGCGGCCGTCCGGTCGATACTCGCGGACCTCCACGGAGCGGGACACCGCCGCCTCGCCTACGTCCGAGGCGACGACGAACGGCTCCCGTCGAAGGCCCGACGTGAGGCTTTCGCCGCCGCCACGGCCGAGGACGAGACGCACCGGGTCACGCCGTCCGAGCTGAGCCGCGAGCTGGTCGAGCACTGGGTGCGCGACGGAGTGAGCGCGGTCGTGGCGGAGAATCCGGCCGTCGCGGAGAGCCTCGCGGCCGCCGTCTCTCGGGCGGGGCTGCGGATCCCGGACGACCTCTCCGCCGTATGCCTGGAGAGGCCGCTGCGCAGCGGCCGCACCGCCGGGTGGTCGCACCTGGTGATTCCCAAGCACGAGGTGGGAAGCCGCACCGTGCGGGCGCTCGCCGCGATCCTCGACGGGGAGCTCCCGACGGACCACCACGGACTGATCCGCTGCCTGCCGCACCACCTCGGCACGATCGCGTCGACCGGCGAATGAGGTCTCCCACGGCGCATCGCACTGGCCACCCACCCAGGAAGGACCCCCATGACCACGTCGAGCACCCCCGCCCCTCTCCCCGAGACCACCGCCGATCTCGTCGTCATCGGCGGCGGTCTCGGCGGCGTGGCGGCGGCCCTGACCGCCGCGCGACTCGGACGACACGTGATCCTCACCGAGACCGACGCCTGGCTGGGTGGTCAGTTGACCGTCCAGGCCGTGCCCCCGGACGAGTCACGCTGGGCCGACAGCCACCCGACTTCCGCCTCCTACACGGAGTTCCGCGAGCGAGTGCGCGATCACTACCGGCGCAGCTTCCCGCTCACGGACGCCGCCCGGAGCGATCCGTTCCTCAACCCGGGAGCCGGCTTCGTCTCCCGGCTCTGCCACGAGCCGCGGATCGGTGCCCTGGTGCTCGAGGAGATGCTCTCCCCTCTGCTGTCGGACGGACGCATCCAGTGGCTGCGCGAGCACGAGCCCGTCGGCGTGGAGCGCGCGGGGGACCGCGTCACCGCGGTGATCGTGAGGGAGACCTCCTCCGGGGCGGAGCGCCGGCTCCTCGCCCCGCTGTTCGTCGATGCGACCGAGCTCGGAGACCTGCTCGCCCTGGGAGACCTCGAGCATGTGATCGGGGCGGAGAGCCGCGCCGAGCACGGTGAGCTGCACGCCCCCGTGGGCCCCGATCCCTTGGACCAGCAGGCCATCACCTGGTGCTGCGCGCTGGAGTGGGCCCCGGGGCACGGGGACCTCGTGGCCCGGCCCCCGCTGTACGACCGCTTCGCCAGCGTCGTGCCGGACTTCTGGCCGGGACCGCAGCTGTCCTTCGACGACGTCCACCCCATCACTCTCGAGCGCCGCACCCGGCCGATCTTCGAGGGGGACCCGACGGATCATGAACGGCTCGACGGGGCCGGCGACATGTGGCACTACCGGCGCATCCGTGCCCAGCGTCTGATGGAGCCGGGGACTCCGGGCAGCGACGTGACGCTCGTGAACTGGCCGCAGATCGACTTCTGGGACGCGCCGCTGCTCGGCGTGGACGCTGAGCAACGCGACCGCGCCGAGGACGAGGCCCGCCAGCTCACGCTGTCCTTCGTCCACTGGCTGCAGCACGAGGCGCCGCGCAGCGACGGGGGAGCGGGATATCCCGAGCTGCGGCTGCGCGGCGACGTGCTCGGCACCGCCGACGGGCTGGCGCGCCGGCCGTACATCCGCGAGGCCCGACGGATCCGCGCAGTGTTCACCGTCACCGAAGAGCACATCGGTCGCGAGATGCGCGGCGAGTTCGCGGGCTCGGAGGAGTTCACCGATGCGGTCGGCACCGGTCACTACCGCATCGACCTGCACCCTTCGACCGCGGGGCGGAACTACGTCGACATCGACTGCTTCCCGTTCCAAATCCCGCTGGGTGCACTGGTCCCGCGGGACGTGGCGAACCTGGTGCCCGCGAACAAGAACATCGGGACCACCCACATCTCCAACGGCGCCTACCGCCTCCACCCCGTGGAATGGTCCATCGGAGAGGCCGTGGGAGCGCTGTCGGAGATCGGCGGGCGTCACGGCGTCGACCCGGCAGGCGTGCACAGCAGCAGCGAGCTCACGCGCGAGCTGCAGGCGCTGCTGGCCGACGAGCTGGGGGTGCAGCTCGCGTGGCCCGAGGCCATCCGCCGCCGCCTTCCCGAGGCCGAGCCCGTCCCGACCCGGTGAGAGCGACATGAGCTCGGTGCGCCGAGCTCGGCGCTCTCAGGCCGTCGGTGGCTCGAGCAGGCGTGAGGAGTGCGCCGGCGCCGAGGAGTGCCAGGAGCGAGTGCGCTCGAAGGTCTCCCAGCCCATCGAGCCGTACAGCCCGTCGGCGCCGGTGGGGGAGTCCGCGTCGACCTCGAGGTCGACGTGGGTGCGTCCGCGGCCGGCGGCGTCCCGGATCGCCGCCCCCAGCAGGGATTTCGCGATGCCGTGGCCGCGAGCGCTGCGATGGACCCCGAGGTACTCGAGGTAGGTGCCCTCCCCGAGCGTCGGGGTCGCGGGCATCCTCGCCGCGACCAGGCCGCCGGCGGGCAGCCACAGTCCGTCGCGGTCGATCTCCGCGATCCACCAGTGGTCCCAGGCCGCTTCCCCGGGAGTCTCGATGAGGCGCTGGACGAACTCGGCGAAGGATTCCCGGTAGGACCCCCAGTGGTCGGCGAAGGACTCCTCGAGCATCCGGTGGACGGTGCGGACGTCCTGGGCGACGGGCAGCCCGGACTCGTGGCGATGCACGGGCCGCATCCGCGTCCCCTCCCGGGGCCCGGGGCCCGCGCCCGAGTCGTCGGCCGTGACCGGGCGACGCATGTGCAGCCAGGTGCGCACCTTCTCGTAGCCCGCGGCCTCCAGCGCGCGGGCGCGGTCGGTGTCCAGCTCGTTCGTGTCGCAGGACAGCTGCGTGCTCTCCACGCCGCGATGGCGGGCGAAGGACCCGCCGACCTCGACGGCCCAGTCCAGCAGCGCGGCGGTCAGCGCCTCGCGCTCGGGCACGTCCTGGGAGACGACGAACTGCAGGTCGGAGCGCCCACGGGCGCGATCCTCGAGGGCGACCCATGCGAGCGGGTCGCGGTCTTCGGTGGGGGAGCCGTCGGCAGCGATGGGGACGACGACGATCTGGCGACGCGACCACGACTTCAGCCCGACCAGCTGGGACCGCAGCGCGTCCTCGTCGACGACGCCCTCCGGCGTGTGCTCCCGCTGCGCCGCTACGTGCAGCTCCGCCAGCGCTCCGACGTCGGCCTCGACGGGAAGACGTGTGGTCAGCGTCGCCTCGAGCGACGCGGGCAGCGGGGGCGGGAAGTGATCGATGAGCGGCACCCGTTCATGGTGCCACGCGTGCTCAGGGCCGCACGGGGCGGCGGCGGAACCGTGATCCGCCGGGAACGGAGCCCGCGTCCGGGATCAGTCGCGAGGGCGGTGATCGGCTGAGGAAGGGTCCGAGGCGCCGGCGGTCGCCTCGGCGGTGCCTGCCAGGTGCTCCGCGTCGCGGTCGACGCTCTCGGCGTCGGCCGCGCCGTGGATCTCGTCCTCGTCGACCGCGAGCGCCGGGACCGATCCCGTGCTGGTGGCCGGCTCGTGCGCCTGCAGGGTGTCGCGCAGAGTGAGGTGCGGGATGAAGATCGACAGCACGATCGCGATGACCACGAAGGGGATCGCGGTGAAGAACACGTCGTGCATCGCCTCGCCCATGCCGGTGCGGATGGCGTCGACGATCGGGGCCGGCAGCTTCTCCAGCGTGCTCTGGTCGAGCACCGACCCGACGCCGGCACCGCTTCCGCCGCTGCTGTCCATCATCGAGGAGGCTCCCTGCGGCAGGTGGCTCTCGATGGCCGGCTGCATGCGCGTCGTCATGACGGTGCCCAGCACCGCGATGCCGACGGTCGAGCCGACGTTGCGGAAGAACTGCACCGAGGCGGTGGCCACACCAAGCTCGGACTGCGGCACCGCATTCTGCACCACGAGGGTGAAGATCTGCATCATCATGCCCAGCCCCAGGCCGATCACCACCATCGCGACCGTGAGATGCCAGGCCGAGTCCCCGTACGAGACCTGGGTGAGCAACCAGTAGCCGGTGAGCATCACGAGCCCGCCGACGATGAGGATCTCCTTGTAGCGTCCGAACTTGGAGACCAGCAGGCCGGAGATGATCGACATGCCGATCATGGACACCGACTGCGGGATGAGGATCGCGCCGGAACCGGTCGCGGAGACGCCCATGACGGCCTGGGCGTACACCGGGATGTAGATGATCGCGCCGAACATGGCCACGGCGACCGCGAAGGAGGCCAGGATCGACAGCGCGACCACGGGACGGGCCAGCATGCCCAGCGGCAGCAGCGGGTCCTCGGCGCGCATCTCGACCCGCACGAACAGGCCCAGCAGCAGCGCGGTCGCGACGTACATGCCGATGATGGTCGGGGAGCCCCAGGCGTAGGTGGTGCCGCCCCAGGAGGTCGCCAGCAGGCCGATGACCAGGCCCGGGGTGAGGGTCATGATGCCGAGCACGTCCACGGTGGTGCGGCGCTGGACGTGGTCGAGGTGCAGGAAACGCAGCACGAAGCCGAAGGCGACCACGCCCAGCGGCAGCGTGAGGAAGAACAGGTAGCGCCAGCCGAAGTGGTCGGTGACGGTGCCGCCGATCAGCGGCCCGGCGATCGAGGCGAGGCCGAACATGGCTCCCATCAGGCCCTGGTACTTGCCGCGCTGACGCGGCGGGATGATGTCGCCGATGATCGTCTGCGACAGCGGCATCAGCGTGCCCATGCCCAGGCCCTGCACGGCGCGGGCGGCGACGAGGAACCAGAAGTTCGTGGAGAAGCCGGCCAGGATCGAGCCGAGCAGGAAGATCGCGATGCCGGCCAGGTAGAACCCGCGGCGTCCGTACTGGTCGGAGAGCTTGCCAACGACGGGGACGGTGACGGCGGAGACCAGCATCGCGGAGGTCGCGATCCAGCTGTAGTGGTCCATCCCACCCAGGTCGGCGACGATCACCGGCATGGCGGGGCTGACGATGGTCTGTGAGAGGGAGGCGACGAGCATGCCCAGCATGAGGCCGACGAAGACGAGCTTGCTCCGTCGGTCCAGGCCGACGAAGGCCTCAGGGGTGGAGGACGGTGCGACGGCACCGGTGGGGCCGGGTGCCGAGGCAGAGGTCGATGCAGTGCTCATGGAGCTCCTCGGGGGCGGTGAGAAGGCGGAGGGGCGGACGTTCTCGGGCGGGAAGGGACTCGTCCGACGGTCTCAGCGCGTCATCGGGCCTCGACCGGACGATTCTAGCCAACTGTTGCGTTCACTGCACTATTTCATCGACTGCAGTTTCTGTGATCTCGCGGACCTACGATGGGAGCCGTGACTGACCCACAGACTTCCCCCGCCCGACCCCTGACGGAGCCGGGCGATGACGACGATCCCGCGACCGAAGGCCTCGGACTGCGCGAGCTGAAGAAGCGCCAGACCCGCATCGCCATGCACCGCTCCGCGCTCGAGCTCGTCGCCGAGCACGGCTTCGCGCAGGTGACAGTCGAGATGATCGCCCGGCGCGCCGGGGTCTCCACCCGGACCTTCTTCAACCACTGGACCACCAAGGACGCGGCGGTGCTCGGCGTCATCACGGGCGATTCGCTCGAGATCAGCGGCCGGCTGCGCGTCGAGCTCGAGGAGCATTCGCCCCGCGAGGCGCTGCGTGCCGTGCTGCGCGACGCACTGACCGCGGTCCCTGCGGATCCGGAGCTGCGCGACCTGAAGAAGCAGGTGATGGCCAAGGAGCCGCTGCTGCACTCGATCTCCTCCGGCCGTCTCCTCGAGGTCCAGGCCGAGATGGTCGAGGTGCTCGCCGGGTTCCTGGACGGGGAGGAAGCCCGCACCCGCGCCGTGGTCGCCGTGCAGGTGGGCTTCGCCCTGACCCGCAGTGCGTTCGCGCTGTCCATGGCCAAGGGCGTCGACCTGCTCGCCGCCTTCGACGAGGTCACCGACCTCTACGACTCGGGAATCATCGAAGCCTGATCGACGTGCTGTGAGCTTGCGAGCGGCAGGAGATCAGGTGGGGCGGCAGAGCCTGATCGACGTGCTGTGAGCGTGCGAGCGGCAGGAGATCAGGTGGGGCGGCAGAGCCTGATCGACGTGCTGTGAGCGTGCGAGCCGCGCCGACCTCGTCATCGAGATCGACATGGGGACCACTTTGGGCCCCTGAAAGTGGTCCCCATGTCGATCTCGGTCTGGTTCCGCGGCCCGGCCGGCCCGCGCCCTTCGAGGTTCCGGCCGACGAGCTCCGCATCGCTGCGGGTCTACCGCTCCAGGTGGCCGAGGCCGCTGTCCCAGCCGCGCCCGTCGGCCAGCCGCTCGGCGACGACCCGCTCGAGGCGAGTGCTGCGCGGAAGGGCTGCGGCGTCGTAGGGCGGGCGCTCACCGAAGACGAAGAAGGCCGCGCCGTCCGCACCGGGGGAGGTGCTGAGGATCTCCCAGCGGTCGACGAATCCTCCGATGTTCGATGTCGTCCCGAGCTCCTGGACCAGCACCGGGTTCATCAGCCAGGAGTCGCACACGAACTCATGTCCGAACCGGGGCGCATCCTGCGGTCGACCGGTCCCGAGGTCGGTGTAGTGCGTGGTGAAGTACTCGGTGGCCCGGGCGAAGGAGTCCTCCACGGCCCGAGGGGTCAGCGGGCCGCGGGCCGGGATGTGGGTGCCGATCACCCAGCGCTCCCGGTCGGTGCCCTTCTCGGCCCGGTGGAGGTCGAACTGCAGCCGGCCCAGGTGGACCAGGCGTCCGCGCCAGTTCAGCACCATCCAGTGCAGCTGGTGCAGCCCGAGCCGCCCGCTGCTGCGCCGGTGCACCCGCATCTGCTGGCCGAGATCGGCGAGCACCTCCCAGGACAGCTCCGTCGTCAGCCCGCGCTCCGCGTGCCAGGCGCGCACGGTGCTCGTGCTCACCACGAGGGCGAGGATCCCCAGCAGCCCTTCCCCGGGAACGAGGCGGTGCTGGAGCTCGTCGTGCCGCGCGGAGAGCGCCCCGAGGTCCACCTCCGGCACGTCGAGGCCTGCGCCGGCCCGCAGCAGATTGGCCGTGCGCGTGATCTCCGCGAGGATCTCGGTGTCGGCGACCGCCGCGCTCAGCAGGGGCGCGAGCTCCTCGTGGTCCTGGCCCGTGATCCCCAGCCGCTCGAGCAGCTCGGGGGCCGACGGAGCGGTCAGCATCGTGGCGACGTCGGCCTCTGCGAGCTCGTCGATGGAGCGGACGGAGGTCGGCGGGTCACCGAGTACCTGGGGGCGTGCGTCGTGGCGGGTCGTCATGGGTACACACAGTAGCGCCGGAACGCGTGACCGCCCGAGGGCCCCTCCGGCAGCTGCCGGAGAGGCCCTCGACGGTGACCGGGGGTCAGCCCCGCGGGATGCCCTGGGAAGGGCTCACTTCTTGCCCTGGTTCGCGACGGCCTCGGCGGCGGCCTTCGCGGCGACCGGATCGAGGTAGCGGCCGCCCGTCTCGACCGGCTGGAAGCTCTCGTCGAGCTCGTACACCAGCGGCTGGCCGGTGGGGATGTTGAGACCGGAGATCTCCTCGTCGGAGATGCCGTCGAGGTACTTCACGAGCGCGCGCAGGGAGTTGCCATGGGCGGCGACCAGCACGACCTTGCCGTCCGCGAGGTCGGGCTTGATGCCCTCCTCCCAGTACGGCAGGAAGCGCTCGACGACGTCCTTGAGGCACTCCGACTTCGGCAGCTGATCGCCGAGGTCCGCGTACTGCGGGTCCTGGTCCTGGCTGAACTCGGTGCCGAACTCGATCTCCGGGGGCGGGGTGTCGTAGGAGCGGCGCCAGGCCATGAACTTCTCCTCGCCGTACTTCTCCCGGATCTCGGACTTGTCCATGCCCTGGAGCGCGCCGTAGTGACGTTCGTTGAGGCGCCAGTCTCGCTTGACGGGGATCCAGTGACGGTCCGCGGCGTCCAGGGAGAGGTTCGCGGTCATGATCGCGCGACGCTGCAGCGAGGTGTGCACCACATCGGGGAGGATGCCGGCCTCCTTCAGGAGATCGCCGCCCTCGACGGCTTCCTGGCGTCCCTTCTCGGTGAGGGCCACGTCGACCCAGCCGGTGAACAGGTTCTTCGCGTTCCAGTCGCTCTCGCCGTGGCGGAGCAGCACGAGTGTGTAGGTCATGGAGCCAGCCTACGCGGGAGCCGGGACGGGGCGCATATCGGGCTCACGGCCCCGCCAGACAGGGGCCCCGGCATTAGTCTCGACCGCATGTCCACCGTCGCATCCGGCGCCCTCGCCGACGTCCCGGTCGTCCTGCTCGACCTCGACGGCACCCTCGTCGACTCCGGTCCGGGGATCCTCGCCGCGCTCGAGCACGCCTTCGCCGTCCGCGGCGAGACGCTGCCCTCGCCGGAGGTGCTGCGCACGTTCGTCGGGCCGCCGCTGGCGGAGTCCTTCCAGGGGACCCTCGGCCTGAGCGCCGAGCGTGCTGAGCAGCTCGGGCTCGCCTACACCGAGCACTACCACGCGAACGGGCTCCTCACGGCCCCGCCCTATCCCGGGATCCCCGAGCTGCTGCGCCGGCTCTCCCGGGCCGGCCGCACCGTCGCCGTCGCGACCAACAAGCCCGAGACCACCGCGCGCCGCCTCCTGGCCCACCAGGGGCTCGACGGTGAGCTCGCCCTGATCGGGGGCACCGATCGGGCGACGGGAAGGGAGGACAAGGCGGCCGTCATCGGAAGCGTCCTGCATCGCCTCGGCGTGGAGCCGTCCTCCTCGGCAACCGGAAGCGCCGTCGCCGGCAGGGCGCCGGCCGTGATGATCGGCGACCGACTCCACGATGCCGAGGGCGCACGGACGCACGGGCTGCCCGCGGTGCTCGTCGGCTGGGGGTACGGGGGCCGTGTCGAACAGGAGGCGGAGGTGCCGCGCGCGGAGACCGTCGACGCACTCGAGGAGATGCTGCTGCGCTGAGGGCCCCGGCTCGAGGCGCGGGGCGGGAGCGCGGAGAGCAGGCGGTCGGCGGGCCCAGGACCTCGGGGCCTCAGGCCTCGAGCAGGAGCGTGACGGGGCCGTCGCCCACGAGGCCGACCCGCATGTGCGCACCGAAGCGGCCGGAGGAGACCTCCACCCCGCGCTCGCGGAGCGCGTCGACGACCTGGTCCACGAGCGGCTCGGCCACCGCGCCCGGGGCCGCCGCGCTCCAGGAGGGCCGACGGCCCTTGCGTGCATCGCCGTACAGGGTGAACTGGGAGACGACCATGACCTGAGCGCCGGTCTCGAGCACCGAGCGCTCGCCCTCGAGGATCCGCAGCTCGCAGATCTTCCGCGCGATCGTGGCCACCTGCGCAGGACCGTCGTCGTGGGTGACGCCGACCAGCGCCAGCAGTCCTTCACCCTCGATCGCGCCGACCACCTCGCCGTCGACCTCGACCTGGGCACCGTCGACTCGCTGGAGCACTGCGCGCATGCCCCGATCCTGGCACACCTGCGGCGACGGGGGCCGGCCGGGGAGGGGCGACACCGACCGGCGGGGGAGTCAGCCGGGGAGGATGGAGTCGATCCGCCGCTCCTGGGTGGGCGAGTCGTCGCCGCTGCCGCTCCGGTCGGGCCGTTCCGCCAGCGGCAGCGGCTGGGTCGATCCCGGGGACTCCGGCGGGGACTCGGAGGGCTGCGGACCCGGCGACTGCCGCGGAGCGTCGTCGTGCCGCGGCTCGGGTGCGGGCGGCTCGGCTGCCGGCTGGGCGGGAGCTACCGGCTGCTGCCCCGGGGCGGGGGTGGGCCGGGCAGGGGCGACGGAGCGCGGCTGGGTGGGCGGGTGACCCGTCGTGTCCGGCGTGCCCGGCGGCACCGTGGTCGGCCCCGTCGCGCCGTAGGGAGCGGGCCCGCTCGGAGCACTCGCCGAGGCCGAGGTCGAGGGCGAAGCGGCGGCACGGGGCGGCGGCTCCTGCCCGGCGAGACGCTCGGACTCGGCGGCGCGAGCCCGGGAGACCCATTCCTCGGCCACCCTCACGATCGCCTCGGTCGCCGCCTCCCAGGCCGCCTCCTGCTGGCGGTGGGGGCCCGTGGCCAGGGACAGCACGACGCCCGCGGTGCGCAGGGCGAGCTCGGTGAGGTCGACCCGGTCCGCGAAGGTCGTGCGCCAGGTGCGGATGGCCTCCTCGACGCGCTCCTGCATGACGCGGTCGATCCGGCCGGCGTTGCCGTAGTCGGCCAGCACGCTGAGGTGGGCGAGCAGACAGGCGAGGTCGTCGGCCCGTCGGCCCGGACCCACCGTGTCGATGTCCAGCAGACCCATCACCCGGCCGTTCTCGACGAACACCTGGGCCTCGTAGAAGTCTCCGTGGACCACGTCGTGGGGTCGCATGTCCATCCGCTGCTCGAGGGCGGCCAGGCCGTCCCGGATGGTGCGCACCAGGGCGTCGAGCCGGGGTCCCAGGGACGGCACCGAGGAGCTGACGATCCCGGCGTAGAACTCCACGGAATCCGTCCAGGGAGGCCGCAGCGGCAGCGTGTACATGGAGGCGGGGAGCCGGTCCAGCAGCGCGACGAGATCCTCGGCAGAGCACGCCTCGACGCCCTCGTCGATGACGGCGCGGGCCAGCGGACGACCGGGCAGCTCCTCGAGCACCACCAGCCCGTTGTGGTGGGCGATCACCGCGGGGACCGGGACCCCGGCGGCCAGCAGCCGTTCATGGCGGTCGACGATCTCTGCGCTGCGATGGGGCTGCATCACCTTGAGGTACACGGCCCTCTCGCCCTGACTCGCGCGCAGCACGGCGCGGCGCCCGGGACGGTAGGAGACGACGTCGATCGCGATCGGAGCGGAGAGGTCCTCCGGTGCCGCGGCCAGGGAGACGCCCAGGTCGTGCAGGGTGCGGCCGACGACATCGGGATAGCACACCAGAGGCAGCATCGGCAGCCACGGGTCATGGGGGTAGCGCCAGACCCGCACGTTGATGTCGCCGTCGGTCATCACCAGGGTCTGCTCGGCGACGTAGAGGTTCTTCTCTCGTTCGCCGATGTGGGCGCTCGCGCCGAACAGCTCCTCGCGGGCGGGGGCCTGCGGGCCGTCGAGCTCGGGCCAGGACACCATGGTCCGATAGAGCGCCTTCGTGCTGCGGCCGGGCCTGTGGTCGACATGATCCAGCTGCCAGCTGTGCAGCACGCCGCCGGAGTTGCCGACAGCAGAGCGGAGCAGGCCACCTGCTCCGGACCCGGTGAGGAGCTCCGAGCCGTCCTGCGTTCGTGACATGGGGTAACAATCTGGTCCGAGAGGTCATCGGGCGCCAGCGCCTACGATGCTTTCATGGCAGATCGTACCGATAACCTCACCAGCGGGAATCTTCTGGGCATCCCGGAGACCCTGCTGCCCGACGATTTCATCGACGTCCAGGTGACCGCGGAGCTCGCCGACGGCGAACCGCGCGACATCGCGGCCCGTCACCCCGAGTCCCCGATGGCCTGGGCCACCCTGGCGCAGGATGCGCTCACCGACGGCGACGAGGTCGCCGCCTACGCCTACGCCCGCACCGGCTACCACCGCGGTCTCGATGCCCTGCGCAAGGCCGGCTGGCGCGGTCAGGGCCCGATCCCGGCGTCCCACGCCCCCAATCGCGGCTTCCTGCGTGCCCTGGCGATGCTGGGGGAGACCTCGCGCCGTCTCGGCGACGAGGAGGAGGCCGACCGGGTGACCGCGTTCCTGCGCGAGGCGGACCCCAGCCTGCTGGGCTGATGCCGGGCCCCGCCCAGGTCGCGTCCGGGCGGTGCTTGGTAGGATCCCCAGGTCCCGCTCGCCTGCCCGTCCACGCTTCCAGGAGTTGCCATGCCCGCCGTCATGATCGTCGGAGCCCAGTGGGGTGACGAGGGGAAGGGCAAGGCCACCGATCTCCTCGGTGAACGGGTCGATTACGTGGTCAAGCCCAACGGCGGCAACAACGCCGGGCACACCGTGGTCGTCGACGGCGAGAAGTTCGAGCTCAAGCTGCTGCCCGCCGGCATCCTCTCGCCGCAGGTCACCCCCGTGATCGGCAACGGAGTGGTGGTCAATCTCGAGGCGCTGTTCGAGGAGATCGGCATGCTCGAGCAGCGTGGCGTGGACACCTCGCGCCTGCGCATCAGCGCGAACGCCCATGTCGTCGCGTCCTTCCACCAGACCATGGACAAGGTCACCGAGCGCTTCCTCGGCAAGCGCGCGATCGGCACCACGGGCCGCGGCATCGGTCCGGCGTACATGGACAAGATCGGCCGTCTCGGCATCCGGGTCCAGGATCTCTTCGACGCCTCGATCCTGCGGCAGAAGGTCGAGAGCTCGCTGCGGCAGAAGAACGAGCTGCTGGTCAAGGTGTACAACCGGCGGGACGTCGACCCCGAGCAGGTCACGCAGGACCTGCTCGGCTACGCCGACCGCCTGCGCCCGATGGTGGTCGACACCGTCGAGCTGCTGAACACCGCCCTCGACCGCGACGAGGTCGTGCTCATGGAAGGCGGCCAGGCCACCTACCTCGACGTCGACCACGGCACCTACCCGTTCGTGACCAGCTCCAACCCGACCGCCGGTGGGGCCTGCACGGGAGCCGGTATCGGCCCCACCCGGGTCGATCGGGTGATCGGCATCGTCAAGGCCTACACCACCCGCGTGGGCGCCGGTCCGTTCCCCACCGAGCTCGAGGACAAGTGGGGGGAGTACCTGCAGACCACCGGCGGCGAGGTCGGCGTGAACACCGGGCGCCCCCGACGCTGCGGCTGGTACGACGCCCTCATGATCCGCCACGCCGTGCGCATCAACGGCTTCACCGACATCGTGCTCACCAAGCTCGACGTGCTCACCGGCATCGACGAGGTCCCGATCTGCACCGGTTACGACATCGACGGTGTCATCCAGGGCGAGATGCCGATGACCCAGACCGAGTTCCACCACGCGACACCGGTCTACGAGACGCTGCCCGGTTGGTCCGAGGATCTCTCCCGGGCCCGCACCTTCGAGGAGCTGCCGGAGAACGCCCGGGCCTACGTGCATCGCCTCGAGGAGCTCGCCGGCTGCCGGATCAGCGTGATCGGCGTCGGTCCCGATCGTGCCGACACCATCACCGTGCACGACCTGCTGCCGGGGACGACCCGCTGACGTGGTGACCCGCCGGACCGATCCCGTGGCCGGGCGCAGCGCCCTGGCCGAGTGGGCGAGCGCTCCCGAGGCCGCTCAGCGCGCGGTGCTCGCCCCTGCCGTCCGCCACACCCTGGAGGCCTTCGCCGAGGAGTTCCCCGGCGGAGCGGTCGAGGTGCGCGTCCCGCCGTACGCGGCCGTGCAGGCGATCGCCGGCAGCAGGCACACCCGAGGCACCCCGCCCGCCGTGGTCGAGACCGACGCCGCGACCTGGCTCGAGCTGGTCACCGGCGCCCTGGACTGGGCCGACGCCCTCGCCGCGGGACGCGTCCGTGCCAGCGGCGAGCGCAGCGACCTCGCGGAGCTGCTGCCCCTGCCCGAACCGCGTCGAGTCGTCCGGACCGCTCGGGATCAGGGGGAGCGATGAGCCTCGCCGTGGAGATCGCCGTCCAGGACGTGGCGGGCCTCGAAGTCGCGGCGCTGGGCGGTGCGGACCGGGTGGAGCTGTGCACCGACCTCGCCCGCGGGGGTCTGACGCCGCCGCCCGACCTCGTCGAGCAGTGCGTCGTCCGCGCCGCGGGGCTCGTCGCCGCCCGGGACGCCAAGCCCCACTTCGACGTCCACGTGCTGATCCGCTCCCGGGCCGGGGAGGTCGACTTCCTGGCGCGGCCCGCCGAGTTCGCCTACACCTCCGACGAGATCGCCCGGATGGCCCGCCAGGCCGAGGAGACCGTCACCGCTGGGGCCGCCGGCGTCGTGCTCGGTGCGCTGACCGCGGACGGCGACCTGGACGTCCCCGCGATCGAAACCGTCCGTGACGCCGCGCTGAGGGCTGCGCAGTCCGCACTGCGCGGAGTGCACCTGACCTTCCACCGCGCCGTGGACGCCCTCGACGGTCGCGAGCAGCGCGCCCAGGCCGTGCGCGACCTGCTCGTGCTCGGCTTCCACCGGGTGCTCAGCTCGGGTGGGGCGGCCCGAGCGCTGGAGGGCGCGGAGGATCTCGGCGCGATGGTCGAGGCGGCCGAGGGCCTGCTCGACGTGTGCGCCGGGGGAGGGGTCCGACCCGCGGACGTCGCCGACCTCGCCGCCCGGGCCGGCGTCACCGATGTGCACCTGTCCGCCCGTCGCCGCCCCGGGGCCCCCGTCGAAACGGGCGCCCCCGACACCGAGACCGACCCGGCCGTCGTCACGGCCGCGGTCGACGCCGCAGGAGAGCAGTGAACGCCACCGAAGATCCCGAGAACACCGGAAGCACCGAGAACACGGAGAGCACCGGAGGCATCCCGCGCCATCCCGCGGAGACCGGGGGCGTCGATCGGGCCGCCCCACCCGCCGGTGAGCCGTCGGACGAGTCGAACATCACCGGTATCGCCTCCTCCGAGCACGAGGGGGCGGCGCCCTCCGAGGGTGGCTCCGAGCCGCCCGTCGGGGATCCGTCCGAGGCCGCGGAGGACACCGGGAACACCAGCGTGTACGTGCGTCACGGCCGGACGCCCACGCTGGGCTTCTGGGTCACCGTCCTGCTCGTGGCGCCCATGGTGGTCGCCCTGATCATCTCGCCCTTCTTCGACTTCCAGGACGTCAGCAGCGTGGTCACCTTCGTGCTGATCGCGGCGGTCTTCGTGGGTGTCCCGCTGGCTGCCGTGGCCGCCGCGATCGACGCCTTCCTCCACCGTCGCGGCGGCCCCCGGGGACGCTGAGCGAGGGCTCCGGACGACCTCGGACGCCGCCGCGGCACCCGGGTGCGCTGTGTCATCATGGTGCCGTGGCACGCGGCGACGGAAAGCTCACCCATGACCTGCTCCCCGGGGAGAAGGGCCCGCAGGATTCCTGCGGCGTCTTCGGCGTCTTCGCCCCCGGTGAGGACGTGTCGAAACTGACCTACTACGGTCTCTACGCTCTGCAGCACCGCGGGCAGGAGTCCGCCGGCATCGCGACGTCCGACGGCTCGCAGATCCTCGTCTACAAGGACATGGGACTGGTCTCCCAGGTGTTCGACGAGGCCTCCCTCGAAGCGCTGCAGGGACACATCGCGATCGGGCACACCCGCTACTCGACGACCGGCGGCTCCATCTGGTCCAACGCCCAACCCACGCTCGGACCGCGACCCGACGGCACCGTGGCGCTCGCCCACAACGGAAACCTCGTCAACACCGAGGAGCTGCTGGAGCTCGTCGAGCAGCGCCGTGGCGCCCCCCGCACCGGCGAGCTCGCCCGTGGCAACACCACCGACACGGCGCTGGTCACGGCGCTCCTCGACGTCGAAGGACCGCTCGAGGACTCGCTGCGCGAGATCATGCCGCGCCTGCACGGCGCCTACTGCTTCACCCTGATGGACGAGTCGACGCTCTATGCCGCCCGCGACCCGCAGGGGATCCGTCCCCTGGTGCTGGGCCGCCTCGAACGTGGCTGGGTGGTGGCCTCGGAGACCGCAGCACTGGACATCTGCGGCGCAAGCTTCGTGCGCGAGGTCGCCCCCGGCGAGATGATCGTCATCGACGAGCGCGGGCTGCGCTGCGAGCAGGTCATGGAACCGAAGCCCAAGGGCTGCGTCTTCGAGTACGTCTATCTCGCCCGGCCGGACACCCGGATCGCCGGACGCAGCGTCAACGAGTCGCGGGCCGAGATGGGCCGCCAGCTCGCCCGCGAGCACCCCGTCGACGCCGACCTGGTGATCCCCACCCCGGAATCCGGCACGCCCGCGGCGATCGGTTACGCCCAGGAGTCCGGCATCCCCTACGGCCAGGGCATGGTCAAGAACGCTTATGTCGGCCGCACCTTCATCCAGCCCAGCCAGACCATCCGTCAGCTCGGGATCCGGCTCAAGCTCAACCCGCTGCGGGAGGTCATCGCCGGCAAGCGACTGGTCGTCATCGACGACTCGATCGTGCGTGGCAACACCCAGCGCGCCGTTGTGCGGATGCTCCGGGAGGCAGGTGCCGCCGAGGTCCACGTCCGGATCTCCTCGCCGCCGGTGCGCTGGCCCTGCTTCTACGGCATCGACTTCGCCTCCCGGGCCGAGCTGATCGCCAACGGCCTCGGGATCGAGGACATCGCCCGGTCCCTGGGGGCGGACTCGCTGGGCTACATCTCCGAGGAGGGCATGATCGCCGCCACCGACCAGCCGCCCGATTCGTTGTGCAGCGCCTGCTTCTCGGGGGTCTACCCGGTCTCGCTGCCCGATCCCGTCGCCCGCGCCCAGGGGATCGTGACCTCGGCCGGGCACGAAGCCATCGCCGTCGGGAAGGACGCATGAACACCACGGAGCCGACCGCCGCTGCGGGCCACACCGCGAAGGCGATCACCTACGCCGATTCCGGGGTCGACACCGCCGCGGGGGACCGTGCCGTCGAGCTCATGAAGGAGGCCGTGGCCGCGACCCACGGACCGCAGGTGCTCGGCGGGATCGGTGCGTTCGCCGGGCTGGTCGACGTCAGCGCGCTGAAGGATTGCCGCCGCCCACTGCTGGCGTCCTCCACGGACGGTGTCGGCACCAAGATCGCTCTCGCCCGGGAGATGGACGTCCATGACACCATCGGCCGCGATCTCGTCGGCATGGTGGTCGACGACATCGTGGTCGCCGGGGCCGCCCCACTGGCCATGACCGACTACATCGCCTGCGGAAGGGTCGTGCCCGAGCGGATCGCCGACATCGTCCGCGGCATCGCCGAGGGGTGCCAGGAGGCCGGTTGCGCGCTGGTCGGCGGCGAGACCGCGGAGCATCCCGGCCTGATGGCCCCCGAGGACTACGACGTGGCCGGCGCCGCGGTCGGCGTCGTCGAGGCCGACGCCCTGCTGGGGCCGGACCGGGTGGGCCGCGGTGACGTGGTGATCGGGATGGACGCCTCCGGCCTCCACTCCAACGGCTTCTCGCTGGTGCGGGCCGTGATCGCTGCGCAGGGCATCGCGCTGGACACTCACATCGAGGACTTCGGCCGCGGCCTCGGCCAGGAGCTGCTGGAGCCCACCCGCATCTACTCCGCCGATGTGCTGGCCGTCCTCGAGGACGCGCGGACCACCGACGCCGTCCACGCGCTCAGCCACGTCACCGGCGGCGGTCTCGCCGCGAACCTCGCCCGGGTCATGCCCCGCGGCCTCGCGGCCCGCATCGACCGCGGCAGCTGGGAGCCGGGTGCGGTGTTCTCGCAGGTCGCCCGCTGGGGCTCGGTCCCGCAGCTCGACCTCGAGGGCACGCTGAACATGGGGATCGGCATGGTCGCTCTGGTGGGCGCCGAGCAGGCCGATGCGACCCTCGCAGTGCTCTCCGAGCGCGGCCTGGCGGCCCGGGTGATCGGCGACGTCGTCGGGGAGGAGGACCTGCCCGAGCCCGGCACCCCGCTCGAACAGGTCGTCATCGGCGCGAAGGGCGTCGAGGGCGGAGCGGTCCTGCTCGCCGGTCAGCATCCGGGCTGGGTCTGACCTCTCATGTCCGCTGACACAGCACGAGGGCCGACCCGTTGGGTCGGCCCTCGTGCATGGTCACGGTTCCTGCGTGCGTCGGTCGGTCCGGAGCCCGCTGCGGTGCGCGCGTCCCGCCTCCGGCTCGTCCGTCACCGGACGTCACAGGTGTGCGGGTCGTCTCTCGGTCCTCAGCGCCGACGGGCAGACGGTGCGTTCTCGTCCGCCCAGTCGTCGCTGTCCTCGGCCCAGTCGTCGCCCTCCGCGGGGCTCTCGCTCCGCTCGGTCTGCAGCTCGCGCTGCAGCGCCGACAGGTCCGTCGGCGGGCTGTAGTACTTGAGGTCCCGTGCCACCTTGGTGTGCTTGGCTTTCTGTCGGCCGCGACCCATGGATCTGACCCCCTGTGCGTCGGCTGCCGGGCCTTCTTGTCGACCCGGAAGATGGCAGTGTGTCGGAACCCGATCCTACATGCATGCTCTCGCTTCCGGCGAACCGCGAGGGCGCGGACGTGCTCGATATCCCTTCCGTCGGGCCGGGACGCGCGGAGGATACCGTCTAGGAACTTGGCCGGAACCAGGGGTACTGTTGACCGGGACACGAACTCGACCGTCTAGTCTGAGACGGCTGCGGGCCCCGGGACGGACGTCCCGGGACTCGTCGGGGCGATGCGGTCCGTGGACACGGGTCCGCTCGTGAGCTCGTGGCACTGTCTCCCCGCTGTACCGCTGGAAAGGCCCCTGCATGAACAACGGACCCACGGATCGTCCGCATGAATCCGGTGACCAGGACGCGGAGCTGATGACCCCCGCGCAGGTCGCGAAGATGTTCCATGTCGATCCCAAGACCGTCACGCGCTGGGCCCAGGCGGGGAAGCTCTCGTACATGCGCACCCTGGGCGGGCACCGGCGCTACCGTCGCGACGAGGTGGTCGAGCTGCTGCGGGACAGCACCGAGGACGCGTGATCCCGGACCCGGTGCTCGGCGAGGGGTACTCCGTCCGTCGACTCGAGCTGGGAGCCGATGGCGAGGGGCCGCTGGTCGCCTCCCTCGTGCACCGGGAGCCGACCGTCCCGGCGATGCCGGAGCACACCGGCCGCGGCGAGAAGCCGCCGATCCTCATGATGCACGGCTGGTCCGACTACGTCTTCGACCGGGCGCTGCTGGAGCACCTCGGCGAGGCCGGGCACGACGTGTGGGGGCTCGACCTGCGCAAGTACGGTCGTAGCCTGCTGCCGGACCAGACGCCCACCTCCGTCGACCACCTCAGCCGCTACGACCGGGAGATCGAGGCGGCGCTGCGGATCATCGGTCCGGACCGGCCCCCGGTGCTGCTGGCCCACTCCGCCGGTGGGCTCACCGCGACGCTGTGGGCGCAGCGCCGCCCGCGCACCGTCCGCGCCCTCGCCCTGAACTCGCCGTGGCTCGAGATGCATCTGGGCTCGGGCGTGCGCACCCTCGCCCAGGCCCCCGTGCGGCTGCTCGCCGAGCATCTGCGCCACCGCCCCATCCTGCCGTCGGGGTCCTCGCACTACGCCCGCTCCATCCACCGCGACTTCGGCGGGATGTACGACTACGACCTCGCTCTCAAGCCGGCCCGCGGGCACCGCTTCCCGGCCGAGACCCTCGCCGCCGTGCTCGAGGGCCAGAAGCGGCTGCGGGCCGCGGGGCCGCTGACGATCCCGGTGCTCGTGATGCACTCCGCCCGCAGCCGCTTCGGAACGTCCTTCCGCGAGGACATGCGGCGCGCGGACTCCGTGCTGGACGTGCACACCCTCGCCCGTGCGGCCCGGCGTCTCGGCCCCGACGTGCGCATCGAGCCGATCGAGGGCGCACGCCACGACGTGTTCCTCTCCGATGCCGACGCACGGGTCCGTGCCATCCGGATCCTGGACGACTGGCTGGAGACGCTCGCCCCGTGAACGCCTACGATGGCTGTGCCCGTCGTCGGCTCCTCGGGCGCCGCGGCCGGCACCGGGACCTGTGAGAAGGAGATGCCGGATGACCTCGGACCCGCGCCAGCTGAGGGAGCACGCCGTCGCCCTCCGCCACGGCGCCGACCGACTCACCCTGCTGCGTCTGCGCCTGGCCAACACCATCGTCGACGTCACCCGCTCCGAGGACGCCGCCACGCGGCGGCTCGGTGAGCGGGTCCGCGAGTGCTGGACGGATCAGCAGTACACCGAACTGGGCCGCATCGCCTCCGGTCTGCGCACCAGTGCCTCGCGGCTCGACGAGGTCGCCATCGCCGGCGAGCGCAGCAGCGGTCGGCGGCTGGGCGGCTACCAGGGTGCCGGCTTCCTGGGACGCGGCGACGACGCCCACCGTCACGTGGGGGAGGTCGCGGAGTTCGTGGGCACGGCCAGTGGTGCCAGCATCGGCGGCTTCCCGCTGGTCCCGTCGGCCGGGGAGGGTCTGCTGTCTCACCCCTCGCACACGCTCGGCATCGACACCCCGACCTATGACGAGGACGCGGAGACGGAGTGACCCCGCCGGGCGGCGGGCAGCGTGGCCGAGAGGGCGATGCTGAGGGCCCCTGCGAGCAGCGGCACGACGAGGGTGGCCACCAGCATCAGCATCATCGCCGCCGCGGCATCTGCGGCCGCCACTCCGAGGGCGACCAGCGCCGCGGCCAGGACGGTCTCGCCGATACCTGCCCCGCCCGGGGTCACGGGCACCAGCGCGAGCACCCGGCCCAGGGCGAACACGGCCGTCGACAGCAGCAGGGGCACGTCGGCGCCGACCGCCTCGACGGCCAGCACCAGCGCCGCCCACTGCACCACCCGGGCCGCCAGAGTGGGAAGCAGCAGCGGCAGCGGACGTCGGCGCAGCAGGCGGACCAGGGAGTCCCGTTGGGTGAGGATCGCGGCCTCGAGGTGGGAGGGGACCAGACCTCCGAGCTGATGGAGCAGTCCCGCGAGCACCGTGCGGCGCAGGGCGATCACGGTCAGCACCAGGGCGATGACCGCGCCGAGCATCGCGACCAGCGCGGCCCAGAGGGCTCCGGGGAGGGTGAAGCCGGTCGGGGCGACCAGCGAGGAGAGGGCATAGGCGCCCAGCCCCAGCACCGGGACCAGGATCGAGGTGATCGCCATCTCGACCAGGGAAGCAGCGAGGATCCCGGTGATGATCACGGGCACCGCGACCCCGGCACGGCGCAGGATCCACCCCAGCAGACCAAGGCCCAGCATGGAGCCGCCCGGCAGGGCGAGCCCCATGCCGGTCGAGGCGGTGTGCCCGAGCAGCGCCGAGGGATAGCGGGAGCCGGTCACGGCGGCACGCACGGTCAGCGTCTCGAGGGCGAGGGCGAGAAGGCCGAGCAGGACCATCGCCGCCGGCGCCCAGGCCGGGACCGCTGCGAGCGCGGCGCCGATCTGCGACCAGCTCGCGCCGACCACCCAGGGCAGCCCCCAGGTGAGCACCACGACCACCAGCAGCAGCGAGACGGCGCCCGTGATGATCTTGCCGGTCGGGACGGTCGGGCGGCGCTCCAGGTCCAGATCCGACGGCGCCCAGGCGGCCTCCTCGCCGGTGGTCGCGCCGGGCCCCGGAACAGGGGAGTCGGGAGAGCCGTCGGGAGCCGCTGACATGCGGTGATTCTCGCACGGTACGGAGTGAGGTCTCCCAGACCCCGCCCGTATCGTGGGGGCATGTCCTTCGTGATCTCCCTCCTCGTCGTCCTGCACCTGCTCTGCTGGGCCATCAGCCTCGGCCTGTGGGTGGCAGCGATCCGCACCAAGCAGCCCCAGAAGGGCATGGCGCACGCCGCGGGCGGGGCGCTGGTGCTGGGCATCATCATGATGGGGCTGTCGATGGCCATGGGGACGGACAGTCACCTGTGGTTCACCCTGAAGCTGGTGATCGCCCTCGTCGTGACCGCTTTCTCCTTCGTCGCGATCAACCGCCGCGAGGAGACTCCGGCGGTCATCTGGTACGGCATCCCGACCGCGATCGTGCTCAACGTGATCATCGCGGTCTTCGGCATCGGTCGCTGACCCGCCCGGGGGAGCGAGCCGCCCTCCGCCACGACCACTCGTCCACACGGGACCCGCCGGCCCTCACGCTGTCGGGTCCCGTGCCTATCCTGGATACCTCATGAGCTCACTCTTCGACGACCTCTCCCTGCCCGACGCCTTCCGCCGCCTGGACGGTGTGACGGTCACCCCGTCGCCCTCCGCGCCCGCGCACGAGGGCGCCGGCCGGGACGAGCCGCGCCCGCCCCACGAGGAGGAGCCGCCGTCCGAGGAGGAGCCCCCGCCGTACGACGAGGAGCCGCCGTTCGATGAGGTGCCGCCCGGACCGGTCCCGACGGCCCCGTCTCGTCCCGGCGGGTTCGCCGTCGACCATTCCGCCCTGGCCGAGCTCACCGACGGGCTGAACCCGGCCCAGCGCGAGGCCGTCGAGCACCGCGGCAGCCCGCTGCTGATCGTCGCCGGCGCCGGCTCCGGCAAGACCCGGGTGCTCACCCGGCGCATCGCGCACCTGCTGCGCGCGCGGGAGGCCCTGCCCGGGGAGATCCTCGCGATCACCTTCACCAACAAGGCCGCCGCCGAGATGCGTGAACGCGTCGAGGAACTAGTGGGCACGGTCGCCCGCAGCATGTGGGTCTCCACCTTCCACAGCGCCTGCGTGCGGATCCTGCGCCGCGACGCCCAGGCCGCCGGCCTCAAGAGCTCCTTCACGATCTATGACAGCGCCGACTCCCTGCGACTGATCACGACGATCGCCAAGGACCTCGAGCTCGACACCAAGAAGCACGCCCCGCGGGCACTGGCCTCGCGGATCTCCTCGCTGAAGAACGACCTCACCGACCCGATCGATTTCGCCGACCAGGCGGAGAGCTCGAAGAATCCCTTCGACAGCACCCTCGCGCGGATCTACACGAACTACACCGAGCGTCTGCGCCAGGCGAACGCCGTCGACTTCGACGACCTCATCGGGCTCACCGTGACGCTGCTGCGGGAGAACCCGGCGATCCGCGAGGGCTACCGCCGGCGCTTCCGCCATCTCCTGGTCGACGAGTACCAGGACACCAACACCGCCCAGTACCAGCTGGTGAGGGAGCTGGTGGGGGAGGACCCGCGCGCGGATCTCACCGTGGTGGGCGACTCCGATCAGTCGATCTACGCCTTCCGCGGCGCCACGATCCGGAACATCGTCGAGTTCGAGAAGGACTTCCCCTCGGCGCACACCATCGTGCTCGAGCAGAACTACCGCTCGACCCAGAACATCCTGTCCGCCGCGAACTCCGTCATCGAGGAGAACCAGGGGCGGCGCAAGAAGAATCTGTGGACCGACCAGGGCGAAGGTGAACAGATCACCCTGTACGTCGCCGACGACGAGCAGGCCGAGGCCCGCTACATCGGCCGGCAGATCGACGCGCTGGTCGATGCCGGCCGCAGCGCCGGGGACATCGCGATCTTCTACCGCGCCAATGCGCAGTCCCGCGCTCTGGAGGACCAGCTGATCAGGGTGGGGCTGCCCTATCGCGTCGTCGGTGGGACCCGCTTCTACGAGCGTCGTGAGATCAAGGACGCGATGGCGTACCTGCAGGTTCTCGCCAACCCGGCCGACGAGATCAACCTCCGGCGCATCCTCAACGTCCCCAAGCGGGGGATCGGCGACCGGGCCGAGGCCACGATCGCGATGCTGGCCGAGCGGGAACGGATCGGCTTCGGTGAGGCGCTGCGGCGGGCGGAGGAGGCACCGGGGATCGCCACCCGCTCGCTGAACGCGGTGCGCGGCTTCGTGGCGATGCTCGAGGACCTGCAGGAGATGGCCGCCCGTGGCGACGGCCCCGCCGAGCTGCTCGAGGCGATCCTGCAGCGCTCGGGCTACTACGCCGAGCTGCAGGGCAGCGAGGACCCGCAGGACGAGTCGCGCCTGGAGAACCTCGCCGAGCTGATCAGCGTCGCCGCCGAGTTCGAGGCGCAGATCGAGGCCGCCGACGCCGCCGCCAGCGAGTTCGAGGAGGACGACGCGGACGACGACGCGACGGGTGACGACGACGCGACGGGTGACGACGTGGCCGAGGACGAGGTGGCGACGGGGGACGAGGCGGATTCCGCGCGGCCTGACGAAGCTCCTGCCTCCGGTGCCGTCCCCGAGGCGGTCGGCGCCGACGTCGACCCCGATGCCGCTCTGAGCGCCCCGGACGATCCCGAGGCGTCCCTCGTGGACCGCTTCCTGGAGAAGGTCTCCCTGGTGGCCGACGCCGACCAGCTCCCTGGTGGCGAGGACCAGTTCGTCACGCTGATGACGCTCCACACCGCCAAGGGGCTGGAGTTCCCGGTCGTGTTCCTCACCGGGTTGGAGGACGGCACCTTCCCGCACAACCGCACCTTGTCGGATCCCGATGAGCTGCAGGAGGAGCGGCGGCTGGCCTACGTGGGCATCACCCGTGCCCGCGAGCGGCTCTACCTCACCCGCGCCCAGATGCGCACCACCTGGGGTCAGTCGCAGTTCATGCCCGGCAGCCGCTTCCTCGACGAGATCCCCGAAGGCGTGCTCGACGTGGCGCGGGCCGGCTCCACCCTCAGCGGGGCGGGTTTCGGCGGCTCCGGAGCCGCCGGTCACGGCGGCGGTGGATACGGCGGCGGGTCCCGCTCCGGGGGCGGGCACGGCCCGTCCTTCAGCGGTGGGATCGGCGGCGGTCGCAGCGACGTGAAGCGGCCCAGTTTCGGCTCGGGTCGTGCACCGGTCTCCGCCTCCGCGATGCCTCAGCTCAGCATCGGGGACCGCGTCACCCACGACACCTTCGGCATGGGCGCGGTCACGGAGGTCTCCGGGCAGGGGGAGAAGACCCAGGTCGAGGTGCAGTTCAAGGCGCCCCACGGGACGAAGCGGCTGCTGCTGCGCTACGCCCCGCTGACGAAGCTCTAGACCGCTCCGGCCGTCAGTGGCGGGTGCGCGGGCTGTACGCCGGCGCGGCCGGGCGGTGAGCTCGGTGCTACGGCGACCTCACGCGTCATCCGGTTCGTGGTCGAGGTCATCGTCCCCCGGGCGTCGCCTGAACTGGGCGTACAGGCTGGTGGCGAGGGCGATGGCGACGACGACGGCCGCGGCGATGAGCACTGCGCTGAACGGGATCGGCAGCCCGGCCAGGTAGAGCACGCCCCAGATCACGAACAGCGACCCGCCGATCAGGAGGGCATCGCGCACGGCGCGGAGGATGCGGGCGCCGATCCCGGCCTCACGGGCCCGGGTGCCGGCACGCTGGGCGGTGCGGCCGGCGACCGTCGCGTAGATCTTCGCGTCCTCGCGCAGGCTGCTCGCGCCGCGGGTCCCGCGGCTGTCCTCGGCGCTCGGGCGCCGCCGGGCGCCGTCCGCGGGCTCGGAGGCGCGCACCCGGTCACCGGCGGTCCGGTCCTCCTCGTCCGCCCGCGTCTCGGGCCGACGGGGAACGGTGTCCTCGCGGCGCGAGGCGTCCTCCTCACGGCGCGGGGCGTCGTCGCCGCGTCGACCCTCGTCGACGGCACGGCCGGCGGCCTTGACGTAGCCGCTCGCGCGCGAAGTGGCCCGCTGCGCGGCGTCGCGAGCGCCGGGCGCCTGCTTGCGGGCAGTGTTCCGGGCGGCTTTCGCGTAGGTCTTCCAGTCGGCCATGGCGTCTCCTCGCCTCAGCGGTCCTCGCCCGGACGATCGTCCTCGCGCCAGCGGATGTCCCCGCCGCCGCGCGGTGCGACCCGGGGCCGCGGGTTCCGGGCGCGACGGTCGTTGTAGTAGGAGAGTCCGACGTTCAGAGCCAGGGTGATGCCCACGGACATCACGAAGCCCATGACGGTCGAGCGCACCCCCACCAGGCGCAGCACCACGAACAGCACCCCGATGGCGATGATGCTGAAGCCCAGGTGCTCTCGCACGCGCTGGGCCAGGCTGCGGGATCGTCGGCTCATCCGCTCATCCTATCCGCGGGAGATGGGCACCGGACGGTGCACGGGGCCGTGCGGACCACCGACGTGAGACAGCGCGCACCCCGGCCGCTGCGGCGCTACACGGACGTCGGAAGCGATACGCTGACTGGGTTCCCAGGGGTGGCATCGTAGCCGCTGTGGCCTGCCGCCCTCTGCCGACATCGAGAGGAAAGCACCCCGTGGACCTGTATGAGTACCAGGCCCGCGATCTCTTCGAGAAGCACGGCGTGCCCGTGCTCGGAGGAGTCGTCGCGGAAGATCCTGCCACTGCCAAGGCTGCCGCCCAGCAGCTCGGCACCCCGGTCGTCGTCGTCAAGGCCCAGGTGAAGACCGGTGGCCGCGGCAAGGCCGGTGGCGTGAAGATCGCCAAGTCCCCCGAGGAGGCGGAGCAGAAGGCCTCCGAGATCCTCGGCATGGACATCAAGGGACACACCGTGCACCGCGTCATGGTCGCCGCCGGCGCAGACATCGCCGAGGAGTACTACTTCTCGCTGCTGCTGGACCGCGCGAACCGCAACTACCTCGCCCTGTGCTCCGTCGAGGGCGGCATGGAGATCGAGCAGCTGGCCGTCGAGCGCCCCGAGGCGCTGGCGCGCGTGGCCGTCGACCCCAACGTCGGGATCGACGAGGCGACGGCGAAGGAGATCGTCGAGGCCGCGAAGTTCGACGCCGAGACCGGTGCGAAGGTCGCCCCCGTGCTGCAGAAGCTGTGGGACGCCTACCGGGAGGAGGATGCCTCTCTGGTCGAGGTCAACCCGCTGGTCAAGACCGGTGACGGGGAGATCGTCGCCCTGGACGGCAAGGTCACCCTCGACGAGAACGCGGGCTTCCGCCATGAGGACCACGCGGTCCTCGTCGACATCGCCTCCGAAGACCCGCTGGAGACCAAGGCCAAGGCCCTGGACCTCAACTACGTCAAGCTCGACGGCGAGGTCGGCATCATCGGCAACGGCGCGGGCCTGGTCATGTCCACGCTCGACGTGGTGGCCTACGCGGGTGAGCAGCACAGCGTCAAGCCCGCCAACTTCCTCGACATCGGTGGTGGCGCCTCCGCCGAGGTGATGGCCAATGGCCTCGACGTGATCCTCGGCGACCAGCAGGTCTCCGCCGTGTTCGTCAACGTCTTCGGCGGCATCACCGCCTGCGACGCAGTGGCCAACGGCATCGTCGGCGCCCTGAAGAAGCTCGGCGACGCCGCCACGAAGCCGCTCGTGGTCCGTCTCGACGGCAACAACGTCGAGGAGGGCCGCAAGATCCTCGCGGACTTCGCCCACCCCCTCGTCACCCAGGCCGACACCATGGACGGCGGCGCCGCGAAGGTCGCCGAGCTCGCCGCCGCAGGAAAGTGAGCAGCACCCGAGATGTCTATCTTCCTTGATGAGAACAGCAAGGTCATCGTCCAGGGCATGACGGGCTCGGAGGGCATGAAGCACTCCCAGCGCATGCTCGATTCCGGCACCGACATCGTCGGCGGCGTGAACCCGCGCAAGGCCGGCCAGTCCGTCGCCTTCGAGGGCGGCCAGGAGGTCCCGGTCTTCGGCTCCGTCGCCGAGGCCATGGAGGCCACCGGCGCGAACGTCTCGGTGGTCTTCGTGCCGCCGAAGTTCGCCAAGAGCGCGGCGGTCGAGGCCATCGACGCCGCCATCGAGCTCCTGGTGATCATCACCGAGGGCATCCCGGTCAAGGACTCCGCCGAGTTCTTCAACTACGCCCAGTCCAAGGGCACCACCCGCATCATCGGGCCGAACTGCCCCGGCGTCATCACCCCTGGCGTCTCCAATGCGGGCATCACGCCGTCGAACATCACCGGTACCGGGAAGCTGGGCCTGGTCTCCAAGTCCGGCACGCTGACCTACCAGATGATGTACGAGCTGGCCGACATCGGCTTCACCACCGCCATCGGCATCGGCGGCGACCCGGTCATCGGCACCACCCACATCGACGCGCTCGCAGCGTTCGAGAACGACCCCGAGACCGTCGGCGTCGTGATGATCGGCGAGATCGGCGGTGACGCCGAGGAGCGTGCGGCCGCGTACATCAAGGACAACATGTCCAAGCCGGTCGTCGGCTACGTCGCGGGCTTCACCGCCCCCGAGGGCAAGACCATGGGCCACGCCGGCGCCATCGTCTCGGGCTCCGCGGGCACCGCCCAGGCCAAGAAGGAGGCCCTCGAGGCCGCCGGTGTCAAGGTCGGCAAGACGCCGACCGAGACCGCCGATCTCATGCGCGAGATCGTCAAGGCTCAGGCGTGAAGCTGGCGAGGTGACCCCCGCGCGGGTCTCGTCGCCGAGCCGTCGGCGCACGCTGATCGAGTGCGACGTCCGGACCGCCTTCCCCGACGGAAGGTGTTCCGGACGTCGCATTCGTGCGTTCCGGGGTCCGCCCGACGTGTCGCGGCAGGTTCCCCCTGCGCACGGGACCGCTGGGTCGAGGAGGACGCGGGCTGTCGGGCGGACGACTAAGCTGGCCGGAGCCTGCCGTGCGCCCGACCTAGGAGGGGACCCGTGACCGGAGATCTCATCGACACCACCGAGATGTATCTGAAGACGGTGTTCGAGCTCCATGAAGCGGGCATCGCACCGATGCGCGCCCGGATCGCGGAGCGCCTGGGGCATTCCGGCCCGACGGT
The DNA here is from genome assembly GCF_017876545.1 of Brachybacterium sacelli. NCBI lineage: Bacteria > Bacillati > Actinomycetota > Actinomycetes > Micrococcales > Dermabacteraceae > Brachybacterium > Brachybacterium sacelli. Next base: position 2,195,386 of record NZ_JAGIOD010000001.1, read on the forward strand.
CTCCCAGACCGTCTCCCGCATGGAGCGCGACGGTCTGCTCCATCTCGACGATCAGCGCCGCATCCGCCTGACCGGCAAGGGTCATGAGGTCGCCACGGACGTGATGCGCAAGCATCGCTTGGCCGAGCGTCATCTGCTGGACGTGATCGGGCTGGACTACGCCCTCGTCCACGAGGAGGCCTGCCGCTGGGAGCACGTGATGAGCCTCGAGGTCGAGCAGCGGCTCGCGGACAAGCTCGAACCTCCCTTCGTCGACCCCTACGGCAACCCGATCCCCGGGCTGGCGGCCCTCGGCATCACCGAGACCCACACCACCGACGACGGTAAAGGGCGGGCCAATCCGCCCCGTGAGCTGACCGAGGTGCTCACTGAGGGGGAGACCGCTCGGGTGCAGCTGCGGCGCATCGGGGAGCGGGTCCAGAGCGATGTCCAGCTCCTCGGTGAACTCGCACGTCAGGGCATTGTCCCGGAGGCCGAGATGCAGGCTGAGCGCCTCGGGGGGACCCTCGTTCTGCGCGGCCCCTCCGGCGGCGAGGTGGCGGTCTCGGAGGTTGTGGCGGCCCAGCTCCACGTCACCCCGCTTCCGGCCGGGTAAAGGCTCCGTCAAGCTCTCCCCCAGAGCTTTCTGTCGCCCTGATTTCGGGGGGTCGCACCCCCTAGGGTCGAGCATGTGCCGAGGCGTCCTGGTCTCGGTATTCCGCCTGGAGAACCCCACCGCGCACCGGGTCCGGAGAGGGAGCTGACGCACAGCGCGAGGGCGGATGCCCAGGGGTCGGGAGCCACAACGTGTCGAAGACTGTGAACAACACTCACCGCCGCGCCATGCGCACGATGACCCCCGCCGTCCGTGCCGGACGCGCCACCGCCGGGGCCGCCATGGCCGCCGCGATGCTGTTCGGCGGTGCCGCCGCCGCGACCGCCGAGCCGTCCGAGCCGCAGGCCGACGCCCCGGCCGCGCCGCAGGCCGACGCATCCTCCACCGTCGTCGCTCCCGTGGTCGCCCCCGCCGTCGGGCTCCCCGCCGCCGAGACCGGAGAGGACGACGCCGAGGCCCCCTCCATCGCTCCCGCCGCCACCGACATCTCCGTCGAGGTCGGCCCCACGGCCGAGGAGATCGCCGCCGCCGAGGCTGCCGCCGCTGAGGAGGCCGCCGAGCAGGAGGCCGCGGAGCAGGAAGCCGCCGAGGACGAGCAGTCCGCCCAGGACGAGCAGCAGACCGAGACCCGCGAGGACGACGGCTCGAGCCGCTCGAACGATCGCGAGGACGCCCCCGAGGAGAGTTCCGGCGACCAGGGCTCCGAGGAGTCCGCCGAGCAGGAGTCCGCGCCGGCGCCGTCCGCTGCGAAGGGCGGCTCGATCCTCTCCACCGCCCGCTCCGGCATCGGCACCCCCTACGTCTTCGGCGGGACCTCGCCGTCGGGCTGGGACTGCTCCGGCTTCGTGCAGTGGGTCTACGCCCAGCACGGCATCGATCTCCCGCGCGGCGCCAACGCCCAGGGAGCTTCCGGCACCGTCATCCCGCGCTCCGAGGCCCAGCCCGGCGACCTCGTCTACAAGCCCGGCCACATCGGCATCTACGCCGGTGGCAACCAGTTCGTCGACGCCGGCAACACCCGCGTGGACACCTCCGAGCGCAACATCTACTCCGGCAGCTGGACCTTCGTCCGCGTCGGCTGACACGCTCCCGCACCGCCTGCACGGCCCCGTCCCACACCGGTGGGACGGGGCCGTTCCCGTTCCCCAGCAGCCTGGGAACTCCGGAAGCCGGCTCCCGGTACCGTGGGCGGCGTGTCCACCGCCCGTGATCTCTTCGCCGTCCTCCTGCTGATCGTCTCCACGGCGCTCGCCTCCCTGTGGCTTCCCGCCGTCTGGTTCGAGTCGCACGTCGTCGACCAGGACGGCTTCCTCGCCATCACCCAGCCCCTCGCGGACGACCCCGCGTTCCAGCGCACCCTGACCGATGGCGCCGTCGAGAAGATCCTGGGCGAGGGGACCGTGCCCGGATGGATCGCCGACTCGGTCGAGCCGGCCGTCCAGGACCAGGCCGCCCGAGCTTCTGACAGCGAGGCCTTCACCCCCGTGTGGGACGCCGCCATGGTCGAGCTGCACGGGGCACTGTTCACCCCGGGCTCCTCCGACCTCGAGGTCGACCTCGAGCCAGTGATCGATTCGGTGCTGACCTCCGTCGAGGAGCAGGTGCCGCTGCTCGAGATCCCGCGCCCGGACTCCGCCGCCGTCACGGTCGCTACCGTCCCCGACGTCCCGCTGCTCACCCACGCCACGGTGCTTGACCCCTGGGCGCAGCGGGCGGGCCCGATCGCGCTGGGCCTGGCGGTGCTGGCGCTGCTGATCGCCGGCCATCGCCGCGTGATGCTGACCGTGGCGGGCCTGGGCACCATGATCGCCGGGCTCGTGACCTGGGCCCTCGCCCAGCGTCTCGAGAGCCTGGTGCCGGATCGGATCGATCAGGCCACGTTCCTCGGCCCCATCGTCCGGGAGTTCGAGCAGCTCTTCGCGACCGACGTGATGCCGCAGGGAGTGATCCTGCTCGGGGTGGGAGCCCTGGTCGCGGCCGCCGGGCTGGTGCTGGTCGGCCTGCACCGCCGCAGCTGACGTCGCCCGGGGGCCGCGGCGACCGCAGGCGAGGGGACTTCTCAGAGCATTCCGAGGCGCTGCAGGGCTCGGACGATTCCGAGCCCCGCCGGGCCGGGGACCACGAGATCCGCGGCGGCCAGGATCTCGGCAGGGGAGCCCTCGACGGCGATGGCGGTCCCGGCCGCCCGCAGCATCCCGAGATCGTTCATGCCGTCCCCGATCGCGACGGTCTCTCCCGCCCCCATGTCGAGGCGCTCGATGACCCGCCGCATCCCGTCCGCCTTGTCGACGGTGCTGAGGTGCAGCTCCCCGGCGCTGAGGTCCTCGGTCGTGATCGAGTTGGGCAGCGCGCCGACCTCCGGTCCGATCTCGTCGGCGAGCTGCTCGATCGGCACCGGCGAGCCCCAGAGCGAGATCTTCGCGAAGGAGCGGTCGGCGAGCTCGTCGCGCACTCGTACCGCGGCGAGGATGTCGGCGGGCCCGGACCCGATACCGGCGGGGCCTGCCGGGGAATCCCCGCCCATCCGGGCGCGGATCCGCCTCGCGGAGGCCGGAGTGCACCACAGCGCCTCCGGCGACTCGAGCACGAAAGCCGGGTCGTACCGTCCCAGCACCTCGACCGTGCGCCGTCCCAGCTCGGCGGGGAAGCGCTCATCATGGAGCACCTCCTGACCGAGGCGCAGATAGCCGCCCGCCGACGCGACCACGCCGTCGAACAGGGCCGCGACCTCAGGAGCCACGATCGAGGCGGGACGTCCCGTGCACAGCAGCACGAGGTGACCGTTCGCCCGGGCCCGCTGGACGGCCTCGGCGTGCTCGCGCGGGACCACACCCCGCTCGGCGAGGGTGCCGTCGAAATCGATGAACACGCAGCGTCGTGGGGTCATGGAGCCTCCGTGACTTCTCGGATGGGGACGGCGCGCCCTCGGCGGCCACCGCCCCAGTATGTCGTGGCCCGCCGCCCGCCACGATCTGCGGGCCCCGCCGTGTGCGGTACTCGTCAGCCCTCGGAACCCTTCACGTTCGGTGCGCAGCGCCCGGTCAGCGAGGACGGTGCGCGCTGAGCAGCACCGAGAGTGTGACGGTGACGGTCTCGTGCTCCGGCCCGCCCGGGCGGAGCGTGGGGCCGGCCAGCAAGCGGTCGAGATCCTCCCCGGCGACGTGGCGCGCGCTCGGCGTCATCGAGACCAGATCACGGGCCCGCGCGATGTCCAGGGAGAGCTCCGAGCGGACCGTGCGCTGATCCAGCTGCTCGACGTGAGGCTCGAGCGCCTCGTGCAGCCGTTCCTCCTTGCGCGGGTCCATCGCCACCATCCCCGGGATCGCCGCCCGCAGCTCGGCGAGATGGTCGGCGGCCGGACGCGCGACCACCAGGGCACCGGACGGTCGCAGCACCCGGGCGAACTCGGCAGGATGGCGCGGGGCGAACACGTCGAGCAGCAGATCGACGGAGTCATCGGCGAGGGGGAAGGGCGCGAAGACGTCCCCGGAGCAGGCGGCGGCCCGCTCGTGGGCACGGGCGGCGAAGCGCAGGGACCGCGCGGAGGTGTCGATGCCGAGCCCGCGGGCACCCCGGAAGCGGTCCAGGAGCCCGGCGAGGTAGTAGCCGGGGCCACAGCCCATGTCCAGGACGGTCGGCGCCGCACGGTCGGACCCGGCCGTGGGGGAGGGGGCCGGTACGTCGGAGCCGTTCAGCCTCGGGACGACCTCCGAGGCGAGGGCTCCGATCGCCGCGGACAGCGGGGCATAGGCGCCGCTGCGGAGGAAGCGGTCCCTGGCGCGCGCCATCTCGTCGTCGTCGCCGCTGGTGGCGCCGCTGCCACCCAGCATCGACGCATAGCCGGCGCGCGCGATGTCGAAGGTGTGCCGGTTCCGGCAGTGCAAGCTCCGATCCCGCAGGTCCAGGCGCCCACCGCAGGTCGGGCAGCGCAGGATGTCGAGGACGTCGAGCAGGGCAGCGGGGACAGCGGAGGGCACCACCTGAGGATATCCGCGGCCCCGCCCCGGACGCGGCCGCTCAGTCGCCCGCGCGGGTGCGCTCCCACGAGCCGCGGTCGTGCGCGGTGAGGATCCGAACCTCCTGCGCGTCGGTCGCGAGGGCGGTCAGCCTCCGCTGGGTGCGGCGCAGTGCCCCCGTGTCGTGGGCGAGCAGGCCCTGACGGAGGTGCACGCCGGGCCGGGCGCCGCCCGGGAGCAGCGAGGCCGCGGAGTGGGCGGCGTCCCCGGCGTGCAGCAACCATCCGCCCTCGGTGGGGAGCGCGACGCCCGCGTGCCCGGCGGTGTGGCCCGGGAGCGGCACCAGCAGCAGGCCCGGGGCGAGCTGCGAGAGGTCCACGACGCCCTCGAAGCCGTACCAGCGGCCCTCGCCCGGGGCATGGCCGTGGACGTCCGCTCGAGGGGGCCAGTGGGCCGGGCGGTACCGCAGGGCTTCCCGTGGACCACGTCGGCGGCGGATCGCGAGGCGCTCCTCCGCGGTGAGATGAACGTGCGCTGCGGGGAAGTCGCTGATCCCGCCGGCGTGGTCGAGGTCGCCGTGGGTCAGGACGATGTCGGAGACCGCGGCCGGGTCATGGCCCAGCGCGCGGATCTGCGCGATCGCGGTCTCCTCGTGGCGCAGAGCCGTCCTCAGCACGTGCCGCAGGGGTCCCAGCCGGCGGGGGTCACGAACGTCGGCCGACCCGAACCCGGTATCGACCAGCACCAGGCGCTCGTCGACCTCGAGCAGCAGCACGTGGCACACCATCGCGCCGCCCGGAGGGCGCAACGTGCCGCAGTTGAGGTGGTGGATGCGCACGGCGGAGGTGGGCTCAGCGGTCGACGTACTGCGCCAGATGGGTCGCGGTCAGGGTCGAGGCGTCCGCGATCAGCTGGGCCGGGGTCCCCTCGAACACGACCCGGCCGCCGTCGACTCCGGCTCCCGGGCCGAGGTCGATGATCCAGTCGGCATGGGCCATCACCGCCTGGTGGTGCTCGACGACGATCACCGTCTTGCCGGAGTCCACGAGACGATCGAGCAGAGCGAGGAGGGTGCCGATGTCGGCCAGGTGCAGGCCCGTCGTGGGTTCGTCGAGCACCAGGATCCCGCCCTTCTCGCCCATGTGGGTGGCGAGCTTGAGTCGTTGGCGCTCGCCGCCGGAGAGCGTGGTCAGCGGCTGGCCGATGGTCAGGTAGCCGAGACCGACCTCGTCGAGGTGGCGCAGCAGCTTCGCCGCGGCGGGCACCTTCGCCTCCGGGGAGGTCAGCAGCTCCAGCGCCTCCTCGACGGACATCTCCAGCACATCGGCGATGGACGCCCCGCCGAGCGTGTACTCCAGGACGGCGGCCTGGAACCTCCTGCCCTCGCACTCCTCACAGGGGGTCGAGACGGTCTCCATGAAGCCGAGCTCGGTGAAGATCATCCCGGCGCCCCTGCACACCGGGCAGGCGCCCTCGGAGTTGCTGGAGAACAGGGCCGGCTTGACGCCGTTGGCCTTCGCGAAGGCCTTGCGGATCGGTTCGAGCAGTCCGGTGCAGGTCGCGGGGTTCGAGCGGCGCGAGCCCCGGATCGCGCCCTGGTCGACCATGGTGACCTCGGCGTCGCGGGGCAGGGACTCGTGCACCAGGGAGCTCTTCCCGGAGCCGGCCACCCCGGTGATCACGGTGAGCACCCCGAGCGGCAGGTCGACGTCGACGTCCCGGAGGTTGTGCTGATCCGCGCCGCGGATCTCGAGGGCGCCGGTCGACTCGCGCACCTGGTCCTTGAGCCGCGCCCGGCGGTCGAGGTGGCGCCCGGTGAGGGTGTCGGAGGTCCGCAGACCCTCCACGTCGCCCTCGTACTGCAGCTCTCCGCCGTGCACGCCGGCCCGGGGGCCGAGGTCGACGATGTGATCGGCGATCGCGATCGACTCGGGCTTGTGCTCGACCACCAGCACCGTGTTGCCCTTGTCCCGCAGGGCCAGCAGCAGCTGGTTCATGGTCGCGATGTCGTGCGGATGCAGTCCGATGGTGGGCTCGTCGAACACATAGGTGACGTCGGTCAGCGCCGAGCCCAGGTGCCGGATCATCTTGGTGCGCTGGGACTCGCCACCGGAGAGGGTGCCGGAGGGACGATCCAGGCAGAGATAGCCCAGCCCGATCTTCACGAAGGAGTCCAGCAGGGCCGAGAGGTTCGACAGCAGCGGTGCGACCGTCGGCCCCGTGTGCAGGGCGCGCAATGACTCCACCCAGTCCGCCAGGTCGGTGATCTGCAGCGAGCTGGCGTCGGCGATCGAGACGCCGTCGATCCGTGCGCTGCGGGCATGCTCCGCCAGGCGCGTCCCCTCGCACTGCGGGCAGACGATGAACTTCACGGCCCGGTCCACGAACGCCCGCACGTGCGGCTGCATCGAGTCGCGGTCCTTGGACAGCATCGACTTCTGGATCTTGGGGATCAGGCCCTCGTAGGTCATGTTCGCCCCGTCGATCTTCACCTTGGTGGGCTCCTTGTACAGGAAGTCGTGGAGCTGGCGCTTGGTGAAGGAGCGGATCGGTTTGTCGGAGGGGAAGAAGCCCGAGGAGGCGAAGACCTTCACGAACCAGCCACCGGCGGCGTAGTTCGGGATCGTGAACGGGCCCTCGTCGAGCGACTTGTCCTCGTCGTACAGCTCGGTGAGGTCCAGGTCGGAGACCTCGCCCATCCCCTCGCAGCGCGGGCACATGCCGCCCACCCGGGAGAAGGTGGTCTTCTCGGCGATGGTCTTCGCGCCCTTCTGCACGGTCATGGCACCGGAGGCGGTGACGCTGGGGACGTTGAAGGAGAAGGCCCCGGGCCCGCCGACGTGCGGTGCGGCGAGCTTGGAGAACAGGGTGCGCAGGTAGGCGCCCGCGTCGGTGACGGTGCCGACGGTGGAGCGCACGTTCGCGCCCATCCGCTCCTGGTCCACGATGATGGCGGTGGTCAGCCCCTGCAGCTCATCGACGTCCGGGCGGGCGAGGGAGGGCATGAAGCCCTGAATGAAGGAGCTGTAGGTCTCGTTGATCATCCGCTGGGACTCGGCAGCGATGGTTCCGAACACCAGCGAGCTCTTTCCGGAGCCGGAGACGCCGGTGAACACGGTCAGGCGACGCTTGGGCAGATCGAGACTGAGGTCGCGGAGGTTGTTCTCGCGGGCACCGCGCACCCGGATCACGTCATGGGCGTCGGCAGAGCGGCGGGCGTCGGCGGCGGTGGTCATCGATCCTCCAGAGGTGGGCGTCCAGGGTCAGAGGGAGCGGATGCTGCAGTCCTCGATCGTATCCTTGAGATTCCCGTTGAACCCTGACGCAGGCGATCCTGCCTGCATCGCCGAAGAATCCTCAAAGGTGGTCGAGATGCGTCCGGTCGATCTGGCCCGCCGGCACGACCTGTCCGCCCAGGCGGTGCGCAACTACGAGAGCGCCGGGGCGCTGCCGCCGGCCGAGCGCACCAGCGCGGGCCATCGTCGCTACACCGCCCGCCACGCGAGAGCGCTGCGGGCCTTCCTCTCACTCCGACGTGCCGTCGGGCACCGAGCGGCTCTCGACCTCTTGTCCACGCTGCATGGCGGGGACCTCGAGGGGGCCCTGACGCTGCTGGGCCGCGCGCATGAGCAGCTCCTGCGCGACCGCACCACCCTCACCGTGGTCGAGCGGGCCGTCGGCGACCTCGAGCAGGGGGAGGACCGGGGACGACCACCGCGAACGCTGTGGATCGGAGAGCTCGCCGCCCGGTTGGGCCTCTCCCCGGCGACCCTCCGGCACTGGGAGCGCTTCGGCCTGCTCGCCCCGTCCCGGGAAAGGGTCAGCGGGCACCGTCTCTACCCGCCGAGCACCGTGCACGACGCGGAGCTCGTCCATCTGCTGCGCCGAGGCGGTCACCGGCTCGGGGACATCGCCGAGATCCTCGGACAGGTGCGGACGATGGGGGAGAACTCCTCGGTGCACACCGCCCTGACGGCCTCGCGGGAGCGGGTGACGGCGCGGGGGATCGCCCTGCTGGAGGCCTCGGCCGCCCTCGCGGACCACGTCCGGGACGGGGCGGCTAGCCTGGGGCGGTGACCGACGAGACGCACTTCGACATCGCCCTGATCGGCTCCGGCTCCGTGAACTCCTTCCCGGGGCCCGAGTTCGCCGATCGCCGCATCGTGCAGATCGATCGCGGGGTGGGCCCCGACCACGTGTTCGGCGGGACCTGTCTGAATCTCGGCTGCATCCCCACCAAGATGTTCGTGCACACCGCGAACCTCGCCGCCACCCCCGCGGAGGCGGGCCGCTTCGGTCTCACCGAGCAGCTGCGCCACGTCGACTGGCCCGCGATCCGCGACCGCATCTTCGGCCGTATCGACCCGATCACCGCCGGCGGTGAGGAGTACCGGCGTGATCACGAGGACAATGCCAACCTCACCCTGCTGCGCGGCACCGCCGCCTTCACCGGGGAGAAGACCTTGCGGGTGACCCGACCCGACGGGGGCGAGAGCATCGTCAGCGCCGACACGCTCGTGCTCGGCGCCGGCTCCCGCCCCGTGCTCCCGCCGATCGACGGCCTCGCGGAGGCGGCCCCGCACACCTCGGACACGATCATGCGGATCGACCAGCTGCCCTCCTCGCTCGCGATCCTCGGCTCCGGCGTGATCGCCGTGGAGCTGGCGCACGTGTTCGCCTCCCTCGGCGTCGAGGTCACCGTCATCGCCCGCTCCGAGAAGGTGCTGCGGGTGGCCGACGCCGACGTCTCGGCGCGGCTGACCGAGATCCTCGGTGAGCGGCTGCACCTGGAGACGCAGCTGACGACCACCTCGGTGCGTCGCAGCGTCGAGGGGGTCGAGCTGCGCGGCAGGCGCGACGGCGCCGAGGTCGTGCTGCATGCCGAGGAGCTGCTGGTCGCGACCGGGCGCCGCCCCAACTCCGACCTGCTGGACGTCTCCGCCGCCGGCATCGACACCCTCGACGACGGCCGCGTCGCGGTCGACCCGTACCAGCGGGTGCTCGGCGGCGGCGAGGTGCTCGAGGGGCTCTGGGCCCTCGGCGACCTCTCCAGCTCCCACCAGCTCAAGCACGTCGCCAACCATGAGCAGCGCATCGTGCGGCACAACATCCTGCACCCCGAGCAGCTGCGTCGCGCCGACACGATGCCGATCCCCAGCGGCGTGTTCACCCACCCGCAGGTGGCGTGGGTGGGGGTCGACGAGGAGACCGCCCGCCGCAGCGGCCGCGACGTGAAGGTCGCCGTCCAGGAGTACGCCTCGATCGCCTACGGCTGGGCGATGGAGGACACCACCGGTTTCGTGAAGCTCATCGCCGATGCCGGGACCACCGAGATCCTCGGCGCCCACCTCATCGGCCCCGAGGCCACCACCTTGGTCCAGCTGATGATCCAGGCCATGAGCACCGGGCAGACCGCCCGCGACATCGCCACCACCCAGTACTGGATCCACCCGGCGATGCCGGAGCTGATCGAGAACGCCCTGATCCAGCTGCTGGACTGAGCTCCGGCTGCGGGACCGATCCCGGCGGGCGGGATCTCAGCCCTGCTGGGCGTCGGCGCCGGGCAGGCAGGACTGCAGCGGGTCGTGATCGATCTCGGGATCGTCCGACGGGGTCGCCTCGGCGGAGTCGGAGGCGTCCCCGCTCGTGGTCTCCTCCTCGGTCGTGGTCTCCTCCTCGGTGGTCTCCTCGGAGTCCGCGGTGTCGTCGGAGGAGCTCTCCTCCTCAGGGGCGGCTCCGGTCTCCGCGGGATCGGTCGAACCGGGCTCGGTCTCGCCGAGCACGGACTCCGGGGGATCCTGCTTCATGGAGTCCTCGATGGAGGCCTGCGCCCAGGACTCGAGGTACTCGTAGTCCGGGTTGCCCGAGGGCGTCACGTCCGGGGTGATCGGGTAGGAGGTGAAGCCGCCGTCCTTGATCCGCAGGGCGAGGTCGACGAAGGCGTCGAGGTTCGAGACCGGGATGTCGGTCTGGATGTTCGCCTCCGTGGCGGAGACCAGGCGCGGGACCGACATGGCCAGCGTGGTGGGGTCGGCCTCCTCGGCCACGGCCCGCACGATGCGCTGCTGACGACAGTTGCGGTCGAAGTCGTTGGACCCCTCACGGGAGCGCGCGTACCACAGGGCGTGGTACCCGTCGAGCTTCTGCGAGCCCTCCTCGATGTAGCCGTCGATCGGCCCGGCACCGCCGCCGATGGGGATGCGTCGCTCCACCACCAGGTCGACGCCGCCGATGGCGTTGACGAGGTCCTCGAAGCCCTTCAGGTTGACCATCGCGTAGTAGTCGGTGTTCAGGCCGAGGGTCTCCTCGACCGCCCAGCGGGTGGCCGTCAGGCCCGGGTTCGAATCGCCGGGGAAGAGCTCAGGATGCTCCTCCGCCCACGTCCACACGGCGTTGATGAGGTCCTGGTTCTCACCGTAGTAGTCGAAGCCGTCCGGGAACTCCTCCGCCGCGGGGGTGCCTTCGGGGAACTCGACCTTCTCGAGGTTGCGGGGGATGGAGAACAGGGCGGTCTGCCCGGTCTCGGTGTCGACCGAAGCCACCATGATCGTGTCCGGCCGGGTGCCGGTGCGGTCGTCCCCGGCGTCCTGGCCCAGCAGCAAGATGTTCACGCGCTCGGTGTTCGCCCAGGCGTCCTTGCCCTCCGCGAGGGATCCGCCGCTCTCGTGGTTCCCGCCGAACACCGTCGTCGAGCCGAGCAGCCCCTGGGCGGCCCACAGCGACTGCACGCCGCGGCCGAAGGGGAGAGCGACGCACACCACCATGAGGGCGGCGAGGGCGAGGGCGATGTAGCGCTTGGTCCCCTCGAGACGCTGGAGGCGCGAGTGGGCGAGGGCCGTCGCCACGATCTGCAGCGCCCAGACGAGGCCGACGACCCCGATGGCTATCAGGATCCCGACCAGCACGGCGCGATTGGTCAGCAGCATCATGCCGTTGCGCAGCGGGTCGCCGATGACCAGGAAGGCCGTCACGCCCACGACACCGAGGACCAGGAGGGCCAGCAGTACCCAGCCGATCCGGCGCAGGGGCGTGGTGACCAGGCCCGAGCCCGGCAGCAGTGAGGTGAGCACGGTCCAGAACGCCACCCGCGGCAGCGATCCGTCGCCGCCGCCGCCGCCGTCGTCGCCGCCGTCATCGTCGCCGTTGTCGTGACCGGCCCCGGAGCCGGCACCAGCGGCGGCTGCGGTGGTGGTCGCAGCGGCGGTGCCGGTGGCTGCGGCCGTGCTGATCGGGGCGGCTGCAGTGGGGGAGTCGGTCCCGGCCGGGGTGTCGGCGGCACCGGCCGAGCCGGTCTCTGCCACAGAGCTGGTCTCCGCCGGGGAGCCGGACTCCGTGGGGCCGTCGCCGGGGGCGGCGGGCTCCGTTGCGGAGGCCGGGGCGAGTGAACCGGACCAGACGTCGTGCTCGTCGGGTTCTGCGGGGGAAGGCTCCTGGGACCAGGCATCGTGCACGGGAGCATTGCCGCGGGGCGGGCGCGAGGGGGAGGAGGCGTTGTGCTGCGGCTCCGAGGCGGAGGACCCGCTCGCGGTGGAGGCGCTCGTGGCCGGCTCCGCGGGAGTCCCGTCAGCGGCCAGGGGGTAGGCGGCCCGTCGGCCGCGAGGGCGCCGCGGCGGCGTATCGGTCGAGGACGACGAGGGGCGCGGGGTGGGCGTGGCCGCCGCATCAGTCGATACGGCGTCGCCGCTCGGTTCCGACGCAGGCGACGGTGCCGGGTCCGACGCAGGGGCCGGGGTGGAGGCGGGCGTCGGGGTCGACGAGGCGGAGCGGGACGGAGGGCCCGCGCCGGCAGCGGGAGTGGCGCCCGCACCGGTTGCGGCGCCTGCAGCAGGGGCGGTGTCGTCCGAGGGGGCCGAGGGCCCTTCCGAGGGGGAGGGCGCCGAAGGGGCGGACTGCGCGGACGCGCCGGACTCCGCGGAGGGGGACGTGTCCGCCGTCCCGCCGAGCCACGTGCGCTTGGGGTTCTTGGGGGCGCCGAAGGCGGCGTCGCGATTCCTGCGGGCCTCGTCCGGAGGCAGGGGCGACGACTCCTGGCGTCGGACCGGCTCCTGGTGTCTGCCGGATCGACGACGCCTGCGCCGGGAGGCCGAGGAGGGGTCCATCATGCGCTACATCCTAGATTCACGAGGACGGATCGTCCCGCATCAGCCTGTGAGAACATCGTGGAGGTCATATGACGGACGGGGATCCGTATCCTGGACCCATGCGCCTGATCCACTCCCCGTCGACCGACCTGACCTACGACGACTGCTTCTTCCTGCCCGCCCGTTCGGCGATCACCTCCCGTTTCGACGCCGATCTCGGCAGCGACGACGGAACCGGCACCACCATCCCGCTGATCGCCGCGAACATGACCGCCGTCTCCGGTCGCCGCATGGCGGAGGTCATGGCCCGGCGCGGAGGACTCGCCGTGCTGCCCCAGGACCTCTCGCCGGAGCGGATCGATTCGATCATCCGCTCCGTGAAGCGGCGCGACCTGCTCGTCGACCACCCCCTGACCCTCACGGTCGACGGCACCCTCGGACAGGCGGCCGATCTGCTGCCCAAGCGTCCCCACGGCATCGTCGTCGTGGTCGACGACCAGCGTCGCCCCCTCGGCACGATCTCCGCCGAGGAGATCGCCGGGCGCGATTCCTTCTCACCCGTCGGAGATGTGCTCAGCACGGACGTGCCCGTCCTGCACCCCGAGGATCTCGAGGTCGCTCCCGCCGAGCTGCACGCCCGCATCGCCGCCACCCACCACGACGCTGCGGTGGTGGTGGAGGCAGAGGCCGACGGCGGCGCGCTGCGCGGCGTCCTCACCGCCACCGGGGTGCTGCGCTCGACCATCTACCGCCCCGCGACCGACGCCACCGGCGCGCTGCGGATCGCGGTCGCCGTCGGCATCAACGCCGACGTCGACACCCGCGTGCGGGAGCTGGTCGCCGCCGGGGCCGACGTGATCGTGCTGGACACCGCCCACGGTCACCAGGACAAGATGCTCGAGGCCCTGCGCACCGCCCGCGAGGCGCTCGGGCCCCGTGAGTCCACGCCGGTGCGCCTGGTCGCCGGCAACATCGTCACCGCCGAGGGGACTCGCGAGCTGATCGAGGCGGGCGCCGACGTCGTCAAGGTCGGCGTCGGCCCCGGAGCGATGTGCACGACCCGCATGATGACCGGCGTCGGCCGCCCCCAGTTCTCCGCCGTCCTCGAGTGCGCCGCCGAGGCGCGACGCCTGGGCGGCCACGTGTGGGCCGACGGCGGAGTCCGCCACCCCCGCGACGTCGCACTCGCGCTCGCCGCCGGGGCCTCCAACGTGATGATCGGCTCCTGGTTCGCGGGGACTTACGAGTCCCCTGGTCAGATGCGCACCGACGAGAACGGCCGCCGCTTCAAGGAGAGCTTCGGCATGGCCTCCAAGCGCGCCGTCTCCCACCGCACCGCCCACGAGGACGCCTTCGCCCGCGCCCGCAAGGGCCTGTTCGAGGAGGGCATCTCCACCTCGCGCATGTTCCTGGCCGAGAGCGGAGGCGGCGTGGAGGACCTCCTCGACGAGATCACCGCCGGGGTGCGTTCCTCCTTCACCTATGCCGGCGCCGCCAGCACCGCCGAGTTCCGGGAGCGGGCCGTGATCGGCCTCCAGAGCGCCGCGGGCTACGCCGAGGGCCGCCCGCTGGCCAGTTCCTGGACCTGAGCGCCCGGCGGACGGGTCCCGGAGCGCTGCCCGGGTCCCGGTAGGCTGTGAGCCATGACGACTCTCGTGATCGGTGGTGCCGGGTACATCGGGTCGCACGTGGTGCGACTCCTCCTGACGAAGGGGGAGAAGGTGGTCGTCGTCGACAGCCTCTCCACCGGGATCGAGGAGCGGACGGCGGGAGCCGAGCTCGTCGAGCTCGACGTGACCGCGCCGGACGCGAGCGAGAAGCTCGCCTTCCAACTGCGCGCCGCCGGCGCCGACTCGGTGATCCACTTCGCCGCCCACAAGCAGGTGGGCGAGTCCGTCGAGAAGCCCGAGATGTACTGGCACGACAACATCGGGGGGCTGGCCAACGTGCTCGCCGCCTGCGCGAGCGCCGAGGTGCGCGACGTGGTCTTCTCCTCCTCGGCCGCGGTGTACGGCGTGCCGGACGTGGACCTCGTGACCGAGGAGCTCACCCCGCAGCCGATCAATCCCTACGGGGCCACCAAGTACGTCGGCGAGTGGATGCTGGCCGATGCCGAGCGCGCGCACGGCCTGCGGACCGTCGCCCTGCGCTACTTCAACGTCGCCGGTGCCGGCTGGCCCGAGCTCGCCGACACCGCCGTGATGAACCTGGTGCCGATCGTCCTGGACCGGCTCGAGCAGGGGAAGGACCCGGTCGTCTTCGGCGACGACTACGACACCCCGGACGGGACGTGCATCCGCGACTACGTGCATGTCCTCGACCTCGCCGAGGCCCACGTCGCCGCGCTGGACTACCTGCGCGGCGAGGAGCGCCCGCATCGGGTCTTCAACGTCGGCACCGGCACGGGCTCCAGTGTGCTCGAGGTGCTCGACGCGATCGGCCGCGCCCGGGGCGTCGAGCTCACGCCGGAGATCGGCCCGCGCCGCGCCGGCGACCCCGCTCGGCTGGTCTGCTCCGCGACCCGCATCGAGGAGGCGCTCGGCTGGACGGGCACCCACGACCTGGACGACATCGTCCGCTCCGCCGTCGAGGCCCGCCGCGGCGCCGGTCGCCCCTGACGAGGTGTCTTCCCCCGGGGCCTGATCAGGCCGACCCCGGCCCACCCGTCCGCCGGCCTGCGACAGAATCCGCGGGTGCGAGGGCTCGGGTCGGCGCTCAGGTGAGGTAGCGGTAGATCGGGTCGTGGGGATCGATGCGCTCGATCTCCATGTTCGAGGCCGCCATGCGTGACATCAGCGGCTCGAGGTCGGCGCGGTCGCTGATCTCGAGGCCCACCAGCGCGGGCCCCTCCTCGCGATTGTTGCGCTTGATGTAGTCGAACAGCACGATGTCGTCGTGCGGGCCCAGCACCCGGTCCAGGAAACGACGCAGCGCCCCGGGCTCCTGCGGGAAGGTCACCAGGAAGTAGTGCTTGAGCCCCTCGTGGACCAGGGACCGCTCGACGATCTCGCGATACCGGGAGACGTCGTTGTTGCCCCCTGAGAGGACCACCACGATGTCGCCCGTCGCCTCGGGGGAGGGGGAATCCGCGGTCGCCTGACCCAGGTGCTCGATCGCGCCGGTGGCGACGGCGGTGGCGGCCAGGGCCCCGGCGGGCTCGGCGATGATGCCGTCGATCTGGTAGAGCTCCAGCATCTCGGTGCACACCGCACCCTCGTCGACCGCGATCAGCTCGGGCTCGATGGCCTGGACCATGCGCAGCGGCTCCGCACCGACCCGACGCACCGCGGCGCCGTCGACGAAGCGGTCCATCTCGTCCAGGGTCACGGGATGCCCGACCCGCAGCGCGGCCGCCATCGACACGGCACCGGCGGGCTCCACCCCGACGATCCGCACGTCCGGGGCGCGCTCGCGCAGCCAGGCGCCGGAACCGCCCAGCAGGCCGCCGCCTCCGACCGGGAGCACCATGGTGCCGACCTCGCGACCCTGCTCGGTGCGCAGCTGCTCGACGGCCTCGAGGGCGACGGTGCCCTGCCCGGCCATGACCGTCGCGTGGTCGAAGGGCGGGACCTGGGTGGCGCCGGTGCGCTCGACGTCATCGGCCGCGGCCTCCGCCGCGTCGTCGAAGGTGTCGCCCACCAGCACCAGCTCGACGAGGTCGCCACCGATGGCAGTGATCCGCTCGCGCTTCTGACGCGGCGTGCTGCCGGGTACGTAGATCCGCCCGCGGATGCCGAGGGTGCGGCAGGCCTGGGCGACGCCCTGGGCATGGTTGCCCGCGCTGGCCGCCACCACCCCGGCCTCCCGTGCCTCCTGGTCCAGCGAGTCGAGGAGCAGCTGGGCACCGCGCAGCTTGTAGGAGCGCACCGACTGCAGGTCCTCGCGTTTGAGCCACACCGGCACGCCGGCCAGCTCGCTGAGGCGCTCGCTGCGGTGCAGCGGAGTGCGCCGCAGCGCCGGGGCCAGCCGCTGGGCGGCGGCCTCCACGTCCTCGGCGGACAGGGGCGTCACGGCGGCGTCGAGGCTCATCGTTCCTCCTCGGCGACGACGATCATGCCGTGGTGCCGCCGTCGATCTGTGCCAGCACGCGGTCGAGGTCGTCGTAGGTGACCTGGGGGTTCGTGCCCAGCAGCAGGGGCATGCCGGAGATCTGCGGGATGCCCAACGCGGGGGGCAGGCCGACGGTGCTGACGACCAGGTCGGCCTGGAAGTCGGGCGAGAGCAGGTCCATCACGGTGGCCTGTACGACGTGGGCTTCGCGGCCGAGGGACGTGAGGTGATCACGCACCTGGTCCGCGACCAGCGCGGAGGTGGCGATCCCCGCGCCGCACACGATGGCGATGGTGAGCATGCGAACTCCTGGGGCGGTCGAGGACGGGGCGACGGTCGACGGCCCCGGGGCGTGCGGATCAGCGGGATGAATCGGCATCCCGGCGACGGTCGATTCTGTCATGACCTGGCGGCCGGGAACGAGGGGACGGGTCGGTCCGCACGTGGCCGGGCGAGTCCGCGGTCCCACCCCCGAAGCGGGCGGGTCCTGTCGGTGAGCGATGCTCAGGAGGCGAGGACCTCGTCGAGGATCGACTCGGCGTCGGCCTCGTCGGTCTTCTCCGCGAGGGCGAGCTCGGAGACCAGGATCTGGCGCGCCTTGGCCAGCATCCGCTTCTCCCCTGCGGACAGCCCGCGGTCCTGGTCACGGCGCCAGAGGTCGCGCACGACCTCGGCCACCTTCTTGACGTCCCCGGAGGCCAGCTTCTCGACGTTCGCCTTGTAGCGACGCGACCAGTTGGTGGGCTCCTCGGTGTACGGCTGACGCAGCACCTCGAAGACCTCGTCGAGGCCCTCCTTGTCCACGACGTCGCGCACGCCGACGAGGTCGACATTGTCTGCGGGGACCTCGATGGTCAGATCGCCCTGGGCGACCTTGAGCTTGAGGTAGGTGCGGTCCTCGCCCTTGATGGTGCGGGTCTTGACCTCCTCGATGAGCGCGGCACCGTGGTGCGGGTAGACGACGGTCTCGCCGACAGCAAAATTCATGTGGTGGGTCCCCTTTCCGCAGACGAGTCTATCACCGCTGCGCCGTGCTAGGATCCGCACCCTTCAGAGAATCCGCTGTTCACGGGGGAAATACGAGGAGTTCGATTCCGCTCGGGACGCTGCAGGAACGCACCGGCGCCGCGGGTGCCCGCCGCCGCGAGCGAGGGCAGGATCCGCGTCCGAGGTGGGGTAACCTGTCAGGGCCGTCCCCAGAACGTCCCGCCGTCCCCCGCGGCATCGAACAGGAGTCCTCCGTGAGCCGTCCTCGCCGTCTCGTGCTCTCCGCAGCTGCGCTGGGCTTCGCCCTCGCCGCCTCCGGATGCGCGTACTTCAGCCCGGTGCAGACGCACGACTTCTACCAGGCCGGGGACGGCAACAACGTCAGCATCCATCAGGCAGGCTCCCTGTACGCCGGGGTGCGCAACGCGCTGGTGGTCGCGGAGGAGGGCGGGGGAGACCCGGCGTTCTCGGGGACCGTGGTGAACTACACCGACGAGACCATCACCGTCGAGCTCGAGGGCGTCGCCGAGGACACCACCCTCTTCGCGACCTCCGTCTCCGTCGGCCCCCGTGAGTCGGTGGAACTCGGCCGGACCGAGGGCAGGCAGCAGGTCCCTATCACGGGGATCCCCACCTCGCCGGGCCACCTCATCGGCCTCCAGGTCACCGCCGGGGGCGAGACGAACACCGTCAACGTGCCCGTGATGCCGATCTCCCTGGAGCACTACGGCCCCGAGGCGCAGAACGCCTGACCGAGCCGACGGCACGCGCCGCCGCCGCTCGCACGCACGGCGCCCCGGGCGACTCAGCCGGCCGCTCCGGCGGATTCGAACTTGTAGCCCAGACCCCGCACCGTCACCAGGTGCACAGGGTTCTTGGGGTCGTCCTCGATCTTGGCGCGCAGTCGCTTGACGTGGACGTCGAGGGTCTTGGTGTCACCCACGTAGTTCGCGCCCCACACCCGGTCGATCAGCTGGCCGCGCGTGAGCACCCGGTCGACGTTGCGCAGCAGCATCTCCAGCAGCTCGAACTCCTTGAGCGGGAGCGCGACGTCCTCCCCGCGCACCTGCACGACGTGTCGTTCGACGTCCATCATGATCCCGCCGGCGGTGAGCGTCGTGTCCTCCTCGTCCTCTCCGGCGTCCTGCCCGCGACGCAGCACGGCCTTGATGCGCGCCAGCAGCTCGCGGGAGGAGTACGGCTTGGTGACGTAGTCGTCGGCGCCCAGTTCGAGCCCCAGGACCTTGTCGAACTCGTCGTCCTTCGCGGTGAGCATGATGACCGGGACGCTCGAGGTGCGCCGGATCTCCCGGCACACCTCCGTGCCGCTCATCCCGGGCAGCATGAGGTCCAGCAGCACCAGATCGGCGCCGTGCACCGAGAAGATCCGCAGGCCGTCGGTGCCGTTGTCGGCGACCGCGACCTCGTACCCCTCCTTGCGCAGCGAGTAGGACAGAGGATCGGAGAACGACTCCTCGTCCTCCACGATCAGGATCCGCGTCATGTCAACTTCCCTTTCCCGGCGCGTGGTCGGTCGCCACGGCGCGTGTCGTCCCGCCGGGCCCAGGGGCTCCGGGGGTGCTCTCGGCCGACGGTACGGTGCCCGTCCCGGCCGGTGTCGTGGACTCCGCCGCGCCCCCGGAGCGAGACGCCGGGACGGTGATCGTCTCGGTGTTCCCCATCTCCGGGAGGTGGAGCGTGAAGGTCGAGCCCTGTCCGGGCATCGACCAGGCCGTGACCTCGCCGCCGTGATCGGTGGCGATGTGCTTGACGATCGCGAGCCCCAGCCCCGAGCCGCCGGTGGTGCGGGAGCGGGCCCGGTCCACCCGGAAGAACCGTTCGAAGACCCGTTCCAGGTGCTCCTTGGTGATCCCGATGCCCTCGTCCTTCACGGACAGCTCGAGCATCCCGCCCTCGCGCCGCACCGACACCCCCACCCGGGTCTTCGGGTCCGAGTACGCGATGGCGTTGGAGATGAGGTTCGACAGCGCCGTGGTCAGCATCGAGGCCGAGCCGAAGACGCGCAGGCCGCTGCGGGCCCCGGTGGCCAGCTCGATGCTCGAGCCCAGCGCGAGATTGCGGTTCAGGGACACGGCGTCGGCGATCACGTCGTCGATCTCGACCGGCTTCGCGTCCGGCAGGGAGGAGCTGCCCTGGACCCGCGAGAGCTCGATGATCTCCTGCACCAGGTGGGAGAGCCGACGGGTCTCGGTCTGCATCCGCTCGGCGAAGCGCCGCACGGCGTCCGGATCCTCGGCCGCGTCCTCCATCGTCTCGGCCAGCAGCGTGATCGCCCCCACGGGCGTCTTCAGCTCGTGGGACACATTGGCCACGAAGTCGCGGCGGGTCTCCTCGACGCGGACGGCGCGGGTGAGGTCGTCGGCCAGCAGCAGGGCGCCGTGCTCGCCGAGCGCCCCGATGCGCACGTCGATCACGGCGTCGGTGTCGCGCTGGCTGGAGCGGCGCAGGGTGAGCCGTTCATCGCGGAAGCCCCCGTTGCGCCCCACGTCGGCCGCGAGCTCCATGAGCTCCGCGCTGGCCAGGCGGGGGTAGTCGCCCTCGGCGGCGCGCACGATCCCGTAGGAGTACGCCAGCGGGGACGCCCGCAGCACGTCACCGCTGGCATCGAGCACCACGTAGGCCGAGGAGAGGATCGCCAGCACCTCGGCGGTGGCCTCGGGGACGCCCTGCTGCACGGTCGCCGGCGCCGCGGCGCGCCGACGGTCGGACCGCACGAACGCCAGCGTCGCGGTGCAGCCGATCACGAGACCGATCGCCGCGGCGAGCAGGAGGAGGGCAGTCAAGGGCACCCCCACAGCCTAGGCCCCGGGCTGCGCCGACCTGGCCGTTCCACGCCGCGACTGGGACACTGGGGGCGAGGAGTTCACGGGGACTACGCTCGGTGTTCACCCGCGGGCGGCATGAATTCACCGGGCCTTGCGATACTCCCTGATGAGGATTCCGTCGGACGAAGGAGCAACCACCATGCGCGAGGCGTACCAGAGCGACCTGCGGCACATCGTCGATGACCTGGTCGACATGGCCGACCTGGTCGGGACGGCGCTCGAGAACGCGACCCGGTCGCTGCTCGAGGGCGATCTGGGGCTGGCCGAACGGGTGATCGCCGCTGATCCCCACATCGACGAGCGGCAGGTCGAGCTGGATTCCAAGGCCGTCGAGCTGCTCGCCCGGCAGGCCCCCGTCGCCACCGATCTGCGTCTGCTGGTCGCGGCCCTGCGGATGAGCTCCTCGCTCGAGCGCATGGGCGATCTGTGCGCCCACGTGGCCCTGGTGGCCCGGCGCACGCACCCGGGGCTGGCCGTCCCCGAGCAGCACCGTGAGCAGATCGCCAGGATGTCGTCCCTCGCGGGCGCTGCGCTCGCCGAGGCCTCGCAGGTCATCGCTGAGCGCGACCTGGCGCTGGCGGCTCGGGTCGAGGAGGAGGACGACGAGATCGACGAGCTGATGCTGGAGATCTCCCGCGAGATCTCCCGCGGCGAGGGCTATTCCAACGGCCAGATCGTCGACCTCACACTGCTGATCCGCTTCTACGAGCGGATCGGCGACCACGCCGTCTCGCTCGTGCGTCGCGTGGGCTTCCTGGTCACCGGGGACTCCCTGGACACGCTGCACGAGAGCGTGGACGTCTCCGAGTTCTGAGACCGCCCGGAGCGGCTCAGCCGCGGTTGGCGCGGGGGCGCCGGGCGGTCAGGCGCTCCGTGCCCGCCTTGGCGCCGCGCTTGGCCGCCATCCGCAGCCCCTGCAGCAGGACGCCGGAGACCGTCGCCCACAGCAGCATCTTCCAGATCGGCTGATCATCGACCGGATCCTTGATCGACTCGATCTCCGATGCGGGCAGACCCTCCTTCTTGGCCTGTTTGCGGCGCTTCTGGGTCTCCTTCTGGGAGGCCTTGGCGGCTTTCAGGGTCGGGGCGTCCTCCCCGAAGACGGCGCCCCATCCCGCGTTGGCGGCCTTGTTCCCGACCGTGGAGGCGATGATTCCTGCCACCGGCACGGCGATCTTGACGAGTGGATTGGCCACGGGATTCCTCCAAGCGGTCGGTCAGCAGCTGGCGCGGGGGCGTCCGGTCAGGAGGTCCCCGCGTACTGAGCGTAATAGGTGCCCATGTCGTCCGTGCGCAGTGCCTCGCGCAGAACGTCCATCGTCTCCTCGTCGGTGGCCACGACGCTCGCCCCGCCGGAGGTGGTCGTGGGGTCCCCGTGGGGGATCGCGAGGAAGTGGAGATCGCTGGTGCTCACCGCGCGCATCGACAGTCCGAGCTCCACCATGGTCCCGCCGGACAGCCCCGCATCGGTGGTCAGGTACGGGGAGATCGTCTCCACGGTGCTCGCCAGCTTGCCCGGGTCGCTCAGCGTGTCGGCGCTGATCAGCTTGCTCGCGATGCCCTCGAGCACCGCCTGCTGGTTCCGGTTGCGCTGGAAGTCGCCCTCGGAGAACTCCTTGCGCTCCCGGGCGAAGGCCAGGGCCTCTTCGCCGTCGAGGGTCTGGGTGCCCTCGGTGAACTGGTGGCCCTGCGCCTCGAAGGACTGCGGGACGTCCACGTCGATGCCGCCGAGCGCGTCCACCAGGCCCTCGATGCCCTCGAAGTCGATGAGCGCCACATGGTCGACGGGGACCCCTGCATAGTTCTCGACCGCGGTCACCGCGAGCCCCACCCCGCCGTAGGAGAGGGCGGAGTTGATGCGATCCTTGCCGTGGCCCGGTACGTCGATGTAGAGATCGCGCGGGAACGACATGATGTAGACGCTCTGGTTGTCGTCGGAGACGTGCACCAGCATCATCGCGTCCGAGCGCTGGCCGCTGACATCCTCCGAGGCGGCGTCCTCGGGGGCGCGCTTGTCCGAGCCCAGCAGCAGGTAGTTGCGCCCGGAGCCCTCGATGGCCTCGGGTCGATCACCGTCGGAGGCGCCGCGGGTGATCTCCACGACCGTGCGCTTCTGATAGGAGCTGTTGATGCCGTGGAGATAGTTGGCGACCACGAGCCCCACCGCGACCACGAGCACCGCGACGAGGCCGAGACCGAGCAGCGCGAAGCGACGCCCGCGGCGCTGGCGCGGATCGGGCTGGTCGTCGTCCTCCCAGTCGGAGGGGAGGTCCACGTCATCGGGGACGTTCATACGGGCTCGCTCTCACACGGTGTCGCCGTGGCGACGGAGGTCCTGTGAATCTAGGCCGGGGAATGTCCGGAATGCCGGGGCAGCCGGATATACCCGAGGTCCCATACTAAGCGCCCGGCGCGCCGTCCCTTGGCCTCGAAGCTGGTCTTCACACGACCCTCGAATCGCGGCGCCCAGCCGGTGGCGTTCATCCCCTCCGGGAGAGTGTCGCTGCTGTGGTCACCGGGTCGTGGACCCTCGGGGTGCAGGAGCTCGAGCTCCTCACGGGCATCGAGGTGGGCCCGCATGTGATGGGCGTACTGCGCCCAGTCGGTCGCCAGGCGGAACCTCGCCCCGTCGGCCAGCAGCGGGAGCACCGCATCCAGGAACGGCGGGTTGATCAGGCGGCGCTTGTGGTGGCGGGACTTGGGCCAGGGGTCGGAGAAGTAGACCCACAGCTGCGCGATCGAGGCCTCCGGCAGCAGCACGGGCAGGCCCCGCTGGGCGTCCAGCGGGAGCAGGCGGATGTTTCGCGGGCGGCCCGCTCGGTCGATCCGGCTGAGGGTCTGGGCGAGCCCCGGCCGGTAGACCTCGACGGCGAGGTGATCGCGCTGGGGATTCTCGGCGGCGGCCGCGACGATGTTCTCACCCAGGCCGCTGCCCACCTCGACGACGAGTTCCGCGCGACGGCCGAAGACCTCCTCGAGGTCGAGGGTCGCCCCGGGGGCCGGCACTGTGTCGCGCTCGCCGCGCGGCGGATCGAGCACGTACTCCTCGGACAGCCGGTCCCAGGCGTTCTGCCGGCTCGGGGAGAGCCGCTCGCCGCGGCGGACGAAGGAGACGATCTCGCGAGGGGGCTTCGGTGCCCGGTCCTCAGCCGGCACGGCGGACGGCACCGTTGTCGACGACCACGTCCACCTCGGGCAGGTGACGGGTCGCCGGGCCGGCCAGCACCTCGCCGGTGGACGCGTCGAACTTCGAACCGTGGCACGGGCAGTCCAGCTCCTCCTGCACCTGGCTCAGGGCACAGCCGTTATGGGTGCAGTAGCCGGAGTAGGCGGCGATGTCCTCGCCACTGCCGCGCACCAGCAGCACGAAGGGCATCTGGCCGCCGAAGTTGACCAGGGTGGAGGCGTTCTCCGGGACCTCGTCCAGGGAGACCGACCCGTCCTCGGCGCGGACGGGCTCAGGGGTGTCGCTGCCCTCGCCCTCCGGGCCGCAGGCAGCCAGGGTGCCGAGGCCCGCGGCGGAGGCGGGCAGCAGGAGGGCGAGACGACGGGAGAGGCACGGACGACGTTCCATCCCCCCAGGATAACGAGCCTTGCTGAGCGGAGCCGCTCTCACACGTCGGCGGCCTCGACGTCTCGCGGGTCCCAGGTGCGCAGACCCTCGGCCCGCCAGCCCCGCGCCGTCACCGCGTCGAGCGCCTCGCGCCTGCGGGCGGGGGTGAGCCGGTCGAGGTAGAGGGTGCCGTCGAGATGGTCGACCTCGTGCTGCAGGGCCCGGGCGAGCACACCGCCGGTGTCCTCGACGGTGACCTCCTGGCCCGAGAGATCGATCCCGCTCACGCGTGCCCCGCGGTGACGGGCCGTCGGGAAGCCCTCCCCGGGCACGGACAGGCACCCCTCCAGCGTCTCCTCGTCCAGCTCGATTCCCCCGAAGCGCTCGAGCCGCGGATTGATGACGACGCCCCGTCGCACCACGTCCTCGGCATCCGCACAGGAGTAGACGAACAGCCGCCAGCGCGCGCCGACCTGCGGAGCGGCCAGTCCCGCGCCGTCGGCCGCGTCGTTCGTCTCGAACATGTCCGCGACCAGGGCGCGGATGTCGTCGGTGATCTCGCGGACGCGGCGGGTGCGCTGGGTCAGGGCGCGGTGGCCGACGATCGTGATCGGGCGGACGCTCATGCGGTGCGGTCTCCTGTGCTCGGGGAATCGGGTGGGCCCGTCGGCCCGGGAGGATCCGTGGAGTCGGGATCGGGGGAGACGCGGTATGCGGTCGGTGGGTTCACGGCCAGCGGATTGCGGGCATCGACGATCCACGGTCCGCGCGGACGGTGCAGGCTCTCCCCGGTCCTCGCCGAGGCGGCGACCTCCCGGCCCAGCTCCTCGGCCTCGGCAGCGTCCCGGGCCAGGAAATCCAGGGTGTGGGTGGCATGGGAGTCCAGCACGATGCTGTCCCAGGCGTCGAATCCGCTGGCGATCTGCCGGGCCCTGAGGAACTCGGCGTCCAGCGCCGCGCCCGAGACGATCACGATGTTGGCCAGCCACAGCAGCAGCAGGATCGCGATCAGTCCGTTCAGCACCGTCAGCACCTCCGTGACGCGGGTCGCGTACACCAGCAGCCGGCCGGCGAGCAGAGCGGCGCCGAAGAGCACCAGCACCGACAGGATCGAGCCCAGGGACATCAGGCGGTAGCGGGGCAGGCGCACGTTGGGGAACAGGTAGTAGGCCAGCGACACCCCGAGAATCAGGATCACCAGCAGGATCGGCCACTTCACCAGGTTCCAGGCGTTGAAGGCGATGCGGGGGATGCCGATGAAGTCACCGATGCGCTGGGAGGCCTCGCCGCCGACGATGATCATGCCGAAGGCCAGCAGCACCACTGCCACCATCAGCACCGTCTCGCCGAACACGATGGTGCGGAACCACAGGAACGGTCTGCCCTCGCGGGTGTCGTAGACGCGGTGCAGGGCGCGGTGGAACGCGGCGACCCCGTTGGAGGCGGACAGCAGCGAGCCGATGGTGCCCAGCGTCAGCCCCAGCAGCCCGCCGCTGGTGGAGGAGACGGCGTGGATGGCGGTGAGGAACGGGCTGGGGTCCAGTGTCGGGAAGATCTCCAGGAACATCCCGGAGAACGCCTTGAGGGTCTCGGCCTCGATGCCGATCAGCGACATCATCGACACCGCCGCGACCGCACCCGGGAACACCGAGAGCACCACGTAGAAGGTCATGGTGCCTGCCACGTCCCACACCTGGATGTCCAGCAGTCGCATCCGCACGCGATTCAGGACATGCAGGATGCTCAGCCGAGGTCGGACGTACTCGACCACCGGCTTCGGCCGACGGGGGCGGGGTGCGGTCACCGTGTGCTCGTGCTCCGGGCTGAGGAGGAAGGTCAGGACGCCCGGAGCCTATGCCACCGGGGCATCGGATGCCGGGACCATGCCGGGCCGGGGAAGGGCCCGGGCGCGGCTCAGGCCTCCTCGATGATGTCATCGGGATCTGTGAGCGCGGGGTACTCCCACGGGTCCTCGGGGTCCTTGGGTACGTACGAGGTCACGATGGTCCCGTCGGCGCGCTGGTCACCGAGGCCGACGGGGGAGGCCAGCACCGCGTCGTCGAGCACGGGGCCCTGGTCCGCGAGCGGCACCGAGGCGCCGGCGGCCGTGACCGCGACGCTGCGGCCGCGCACCGTGACCTCGAGCTCCGCACCCGTCTCGAGGGTGAGGATGATCTCCTCGGGCAGCACGCGCACGCGGACGCGGGAACCGCGCACCGTCAGCGGGAAGGACAGCTCCGGCCAGCCCTCGGGCAGGCGCGGGTCGAAGGAGAGCCGCCCCTCCTCGTGGCGCATGCCGCCGAAGCCGTGCACCAGAGCGTTCCACACCCCGCCCGCGGAGGCCACGTGCACCCCGTCGGAGGTGTTGCCGTGCAGGTCGGCGAGATCCACGAACAGACCGGCCCGGAAGTAGTCCAGCGCCGCCTTCTGGTGGCCCACCTCTGCCGCCATGATCGACTGCACCACCGCCGAGAGGGAGGAGTCGCCCGTGGTGATGGGGTCGTAGTACTCGAAGTCGGCGCGCTTCTCCTCGGCGCTGAACTCGCTGCCGCGCAGGAAGAGGGCGAGCACCACATCGGCCTGCTTGAGCACCTGGAAGCGGTAGATCACCAGCGGGTGGAAGTTCAGAAGCAGCGGGAAGGCCTCGGGTGGGGTGCTGGAGAGGTCCCAGACCTCGCGTTCGAGGAAGCGATCCTCCTGCAGATGGATGCCCAGGGACTCGTCCTTGGCGACAAACATGCCGTCGGCGCAGGCGTCCCACTGCTCGAGCTCGAGCGGATCGAGGTCGAGCTCCGCCAGCAGCACCTGGTGCGCCCCCTCGTCGGCGTCCCGCAGCTCGCGCACGGCCCGGGCCGCCCGCCGCAGGTTGTGGCGGGCCATGACGTTGGTGAACATGTTGTTGTTGACCACCGTCGTGTACTCGTCGGGCCCGGTCACGCCGTTGATGTGGAAGCTGGCATCGCCCCCGGCGGTCAGCCGCCAGAACCCCAGATCGGCCCACATCCGGGCCGTCTCGACCAGCACCCGCACC
Organism: Brachybacterium sacelli; assembly: GCF_017876545.1. Lineage (NCBI taxonomy): Bacteria > Bacillati > Actinomycetota > Actinomycetes > Micrococcales > Dermabacteraceae > Brachybacterium > Brachybacterium sacelli. The sequence goes on from NZ_JAGIOD010000001.1 coordinate 2,222,485, forward strand.
CCGTCACGGTGCTGGAAGTCGACGTCGCCTGTGACGTCGACGTACTGGGAGAAAGCATAGGACACATCGGCGTTGATGTGGTACTGCGCGGTGCCCGCCGCGTAGTAGGCCGAGGCCTCGTCCCCGTTGATGGTGCGCCAGGGGAACAGCGCCCCGCGCTGGTTGAGCTCCCGGGCGCGTTCGCGCGCCTTGGGCAGCAGGTTGCTGCGGAAGCGCAGGGCGTTGCGGGCCCAGCTGGGCTCGGTGAAGGTCAGGAAGGGGACGACGTAGATCTCGGTGTCCCAGAAGTAGTGGCCCTCGTAGCCGGAGCCGGTGAGCCCCTTGGCCGGGATACCCCACTGGTCCGAGCGCGCCGCGGCCTGGGCGAGCTGGAAGAGGCACCAGCGGGTGGCCTGCTGCTCGACCGGCATGCCCGGCATCTGCACGTCCGAACGCTCCCAGAAATCGGTGAGGTAGGCGTGCTGATCGCGGTACTGGGCCTCGAACCCGACGGCGCGCACCCGGTCCAGGGTGCGCCGGCAGCGGTCGAACAGCTCGCGATGGGGCACGGAGCGGGAGGAGTGGTAGGCGACCGCCTTGCGGACCGTCAGCGAACCCCCCTGCTCGAGGTGGGCGCGGAACACCTGTCGGCCGCGGTCGGCGCTGGTGTCCACCAGCTGCTCGACCTCGGCGTCGGACTCGACGGTGTGGTCCGCACCGACGGCGAGGGTCATGCCCGAGTCGGCCGCCCGGTATCCCAGCAGCATCCGCCGCTCGCTGTGCCAGTCCTGCAGCGGCTCGAGCACGCGATGGGAGAAGTCCGTGGTCCGGCGCGGGTCGTCCGTGGTGGTCAGCGGCGTCCCGTCCACGCCCCGGCCGTAGTCGTCGGTGATGTCCTGGCGGTTGATGATCTGGGAGGACACCGCGATCGGGGCGGAACCGTCGAGCATCGTGACCTGGAGGGTCATCAGCGCGAGGTGCCGTTGGGTGAAGGAGACCATCCGGGAGGTGGAGACCTTCACCCGCTTGCCGGCCGGGGTGCGCCAGATCAGCTCGCGGCGCAGCACGCCCTCGCGGAAGTCGATCCAGCGCTCGTACTCGACGAGATCCGCGATCGACAGCAGCAGCGGCTCGTCGTCGACGTACAGCTTCATCACGGTCGAGTCCGGCACCGAGATCATGGTCTGCCCGGTGCGCGCGAAGCCGAAGGCGGACTCCGCGTGGTTGATCTGCCAGGTCTCGTGGAAGCCGTTGAGGAAGGTGCCGTGGCTGTCCACGTCGCGGCCCTCCGCGGGGGTGCCGCGCATCCCGAGATAGCCGTTGGCCGTGGTGAACAGGGTCTCCAGCAGTCCGAGATCCCCGCCCGGGCGGGACTCCACGAGGCGCCACTCGTCCAGCGGCAGATGGGTGCGGTCGACGGGGTCGGCGGGCAGCGAGCGCAGACGGGTCACGCGATCTCCTCCAGGTCGGACACGACGAGGGTGGCACCGGCCGCGGTGAGCGCGTCGGCCCCCACCCCGCGGTCCACCCCGACGACGGCCCCGAATCCGCCGTCGGCCCCGGCGCGCACCCCGGAGACGGCGTCCTCGTAGACCACGGCCTCGGTGGCCTCTGCGCCCAGCAGGTGGGCGGCATGGAGGAACGTGGCGGGGGAGGGCTTGCCGGGAAGGCCCTCGCGCGCGGCGACGTTCCCGTCGACGAGGGGCGAGAACCGCCCCAGCAGCCCGGCGCCGCGCAGCACCTCCTCGGCGTTGCGGGAGGAGGACACGACCGCGGCCCGGGCATCCGGCCCGAGGGCCTCGAGGTAGGCGAGGGTCCCCGGGTAGGGGGCGACGCCCTCGCTCCGCAGCAGGGTCAGCACCAGGTCGTTCTTGCGATTGCCGAGCCCGCGGACGGTCTCCTCGCCCACCGGCTGGTCGCCGGGGTCCGCGTCGGCCCCCTCCGGCAGCTCGAGACCGCGGGAGAGGAGGAAGGAGCGCACCCCGTCGTAGCGGGGACGGCCGTCGACGTGGGCGAAGTAGTCCTCATCGGTGTAGGGCTCCGGGATCCCGCGCCCCGTGAGGAACGCGCTGAACATGCGGGCCCAGGCCCGCATGTGGACCTCGGCCGTCGGCGTGATGACGCCGTCGAGGTCGAAGAGGTGCACGGAGAAGTCGGACGGTCGGAAGGCGGCCTCGGCAGTCACGCCGGCCATCGTACGGGCCCCGCCCGGCACACCGGGGCACGGGCGCGTTCGCTCACAGCCGCTCCCGCTCCGTGGCGCCCTCTGCGCCGGTCGACTAGTCTTCGAGGGTCCGCGCCCGCGCGAGCGCGCCGGTGCGGAGCGGTCCGACCCCTGCCGAGGAGAGAATGGCCCTCACCCAGTCACTGACCGTGGTCGACGCGGTACGTCGCGAGCTCGAGATCGAGGAGCAGGCCGACGTCGGACGCACTCTGGTGCGCACGACGGCGACCCTCACCACGAACATCGCCCGGGCCCCGGCCCAGCTGTGGCCGCTGCTGACCGACCCCGCGCACCTCGCCCGATGGTTCGGTCCCGTCACGGGCGAGCTGCACGAGGGTGGCCGCTTCGCCGCGCCCCACGGCGCCCAGGGCAGCGTGATCCAGGTCGAGCCGCCCCATCAGATCTTCCTGACCTGGGAGCAGGACGGCGCGGTCGATCCGCTGCTGATCCGTCTGGATCCCGAGGACGACGGCACCACCTCCCTGGGCCTGCGGCACACCACCCTGAGCGAGCGCGAACGCTTCGACCGGATCGGCCCGGGCCTGCGGGCGCTGGACTGGGAGATCGCGTTGCTGGGGCTCGCCGCCGTCACCGACGGCTGGCGCACCAGCTGCCTCACCGAGGTGCCGACGCCGACTCCGCAGTGGCTGGCCGGTGCCGAGGGACGCGAGCTGCTGCGCGCCTGGTCGGTGCGCTGGGCGGCCGAGGCCGTCGCGGCCGGGGTCGACGAGGACACCGCGCGCCGAGGAGAGAGGGCGACCACGAGCATCTCCCTGGGCTGAGTCCGTGCCCGGACGGAGCCGGCCGCGGGGCCCGTCCCGACGGCTGGGAAGTGTTTGCCCCGGCTCACTACCCGCTGACAGACTCGCGCAGTGACCACCCCCGAGACCTCGCCCCCGAGGGGGAGGCCCCGCTCGTCGAAGCAGGTGCTGTGGTCCCTGGCCCCGTCCGTGTACATCCCCAGCCTGCTGGAGTTCTCCGGGCTGGCGGCCCTGATGCCGGTGATCCCGCTGCTCGCCCTCGACCTCGGCTTCAGCGCCTGGCAGGCGGCGGCGCTGACGACGATCTTCGGTCTCACCTCGTTCCTCGGGCCGATCCCCGCCGGGCACCTCATCTCCCGGGTCGGGGCGCGCAGTGCTCTGGTGGCCACCGGGTGCCTGCTGGTGATCGCGAACGTGGTCGCCTTCGCGGTGCTCACCCCGGCGGTCCAGGGCGAGGCCGCCCCCGTCCATCGCGTAGCCCTGGTGGTGCTGCTGCTGGTGATGGCCACGAACACGCAGGTATGGCAGCTGGGCCGTCAGGCGTACCTGGGCACGGCGCTGCCACCGATGATGCGCGCGCGCGGGATGACGCTGTTCGGCGGGGTGATCCGGATCGGGCAGGTAGTCGGGCCGCTGCTCGGCGCCGTGGTCATGGCGACGGGGTCCGACACCGGGGTGTTCGTGCTGTTCGCAGTGACCGCCGGCGCAGGGACCGTGATGATCGCGGTGTTCCTGCCGCCGGGGGAGATGCGGCAGGGCTCGGCCCGACCCCGTGACCGGCGCCTGCCCCGCACCTCGGCGCGTCGCCGGCTGCATGGCGCCGTGCTGGCGCGGATGGTGATGGTGGGGCTCGGGTTCACCCCGGTGATGATGGCCCGGGTCAACCGTCCGGTGATCGTGCCGCTGCTGGGGGCTGCGCTGGGCCTCGACTCGGTGTGGATCTCGATCGTGTTCGGCATCAGCGCCGTGCTCGAGATCCTGCTGGTGCTCCCGGCCGGGACCCTCATGGACCGTCACGGCCGCGCCGCCGTGGCAGTGCCCTGTGCGGTGCTGATGGGCGCCGGCTACCTGCTGCTGGCGCTCCTGGGGACGGTCTGGGCCGGGCAGGGGGAGACCCTCGCGGTGCTCGCCCTGCTGGTGCCCAGTCTGCTGATCGGCCTCGGCAACGGACTGGGCTCGGGGATCGGTATGACCCTGGGTATCGATGTGTCCCCGGTCCACGACCGCACCCGGTACCTCGCCTGGTGGAACACCATGCTCGGAGCGGGTCGCCTCGCGGCGCCGCTGGTCGTCACCGGGGTCGCCCTGTTCGCGCCGATCACGGTGGCGGGGGCCGCGATCGGCGGCCTGTGCCTGGTCGGGGGGACGTGGATGGCGCGGATCCTGCCCCGCGTCACCCCCTCCGGAGGGACCCGGGGGCGCTGAGGCGGGGGCGGGTCTCGATCAGCAGTGCCGGATCGCCTGGTCTCCTACCGGCTCGTTCCTCGCCAGTACGTCGATCAGCAGTGCCGGATCGCCTGGTCTCCTACCGGCTCGTTCCTCGCCAGTACGTCGATCAGGCGGCGTCGCCGGTTGCGCCGAGCTCCACCGCACGCTCGGCCGTGTCCTGGAGCAGCTGATCCGCCTCCTCGAGGGTGATCGAACGGGCGATCGCGATCTCCGCGGCCAGCGGGGCGATCGCCTGCTTGAGCAGGTTGCGCTCGGCCAGGGAGGAGGGGGTGCCGCCCGAGTCGCCGAGGATGCCGCGGATGACGTCGATGCGATCGGAGAGCCGGCCCGACTGCAGCTGCATGGTCAGGGACTTGATGCGGTGGGCCCAGGAGGCCTTCTTCGCCGGCGGCTCGATCGGCTCCGAGAGCTGCTCGACGAGCTCGGCGATCTCCTTCTCCTCGAGCACCGCCCGGAGCCCGATGACGTCCTTGCCGTCGGCCGGCACCGAGATGCGCATCTCGTCGCCGATGACCTCCATGTCGACGTACTCCCGATCGGTCCCGCGGACGCAGCGGGTGCAGGTGGAGACGATGCGCACCGGACCGTGGACGGGGTGGGTGAGCACCTCGCCGGGGGACGGGGCAGCGGTGTCGACGGACGCAGTGGCGACGGACAAGGGGGAACCTCCTCGGTGGACCTGTGCGCCGTCGGTACCGCGGACCCCTCGGGGTCAGGGCGGCCGCACTCGGGACCGTGCAAGGGCCTGGTCAGACCCCTCCAGTAGCAGCATCGAGGCGGCTCGAGTGCCGTTCGACCTGCGGGAACAGGATGGCGGCACCTACGACAGCGCTTGCCCATGGTCTCATGGATCTGACACGATATCCAGAGCGTGACGTTTCCGGCTCGGTCACATCACGCGCCTCGCGAGGCGCGGGCGCGGAGACGGCGGAGACAGAGGAGGGACGACGGTCGACGACCGTGGCGAGATCGTCGACCGAAGGCGGATGCCCGGGTGGGTCGCGATGAGGTCTGATCGCCCCCATGAGTCGTACTGCAGGGCGCGAGAAGAGCGCAGCATCCCCCGCCGTGCAGCCTGTCGAGTTCGAGGACGTCGGTGTCGTCTCCGACGGGAACGTGCTCCTGCTGGAAGCCACCGGCCGCGCTCGCGCAGGGGAGGTGCTCGCCGTGACGGGTGCCAACGGCTCCGGCAAGACGACCCTGCTGCGCGTGCTCGCGGGGCTGATCGCCCCCACCGTCGGCACCGTCCGCGTCGCCGGCCGCGCACCTGATGACCGCGACCGGACCTTCCGCGCCGCGCTCGCCGCGCTGATCGGACCGCCGCAGACGGCCCGCGATCTCACGGTGCTCGAGCACCTGCAGTTCATCGGCGCGACCTGGGGTACCGGCGCGGAGGAAGCCCGCACCCGGGCGGGGGAGCTGCTCGAGGAGCTGCAGATCGGGGCGCTCGGCGGTCGCTTCCCGCACGAGCTCTCCAGCGGTCAGTCCCAGCTCGTCGCCATCGCCCTCACACTGGCCCGGCCGTGCAGCGTGCTGCTGCTGGACGAGCCCGAGCAGCGCCTGGACGCCGATCGTCTGGCCCTGGTGATCGCCGCGATCCGGGCGCGGGCCGCTGCCGGTGCCGCCGTCGTGCTGGCGAGCCACAGTCCGCGTCTGCTCGAGGAGCTCGCCGATTCCCGCCTGCTGCTCGAGGAGCAGGGGTGAACGGTTCGCTCGGCCCCGTCCGGGAGGTCTGGGCGCAGCGCGCCGAGGCCCGCACCCGCGGTGATGTCCTCTACCTGGTGTACGTGGTGGTGCTCACCCTGCTGATCGTCGGGATCCCCGCGCTCGGGACGGCCGGCGAGGCCCTGGCCCGTCCCGACGTGCTCCCGGTGCTGCTCCTGGACCGGGCCCCGCAGGTCACCGACGCTGTCACTCTGGTCTCGGCAGCGGCACTGGTGCTCCTCGGCGCGGTGCGCGGTCCCGCTCTGCTCTCCCCGTTCTTCACCGCGACCCTCGCCGCGAGCGGGATCCGCCGGCGCTCCGTGCTCTGGCGTCCCTTCGCCCGCTCCCTGCTGGCCCTGGCGCTGGGCATGGCGGTGGCAGCCGCTCTGCTCGGCGTCACCCTGGCGACCGCCGGGCAGGCGGGCACGGACGCCGTGGTCGCCTTCGCGCTCGCCGCCGCGGGGACAGGTCTCCTGCTCGCGGTCGCCTGGTTCCTCGGCCAGCTGCTCCGCGACTGGGTCCGTCGGGTCCTCGCCGCCGCGCTCGCCGCTGTCGCGGTCGGGACGCTGCTGCTGCCCGTCGGCATCGGGCTCGGCGGGGCGTATCCGGCCGGAGGCACGCTCCCGGGCTCCTCGGCCCTCGGATTGCTGGGGGCAGGCGTCCTCGCCGTCGGGGCGGTCGTGCCCCTGCTCGACCGGCTGCGGGGCTCCGTGCTCCGCGAGCAGGCGAACCGATGGGACTCCGCCACCATGGCGGCGACCAGCATGGACATGGCCGGTGCCGCCGGGCTGCTGCGTGCCCCGCCCAGCACCGGGCGCCGGCTGCGCGCGGTCGGTGCCGGCCCCCTCCCGCTGCAGTACGTCCGACGGGACGTGATCGCCTGGCTGCGCAGCCCGGAGCGCCTGGTCACCGGCGCCCTCGGGACGCTGTTGGCCGCCGCCGCCCTCGCCGGCGCCACCCTGATCACAGGGCCGTTGTCCTGGTTCGTGGTGCTCGTCGGCTCCCTCGCCCTGTGGGCCGCGAGCAGCTCCTTCGTGGACGGTCTGCGTCATGGCGTGCACACGCTCGGGGCTCCGCGGCTGTTCGGCCAGTCCGCCGGCATGCAGACGATCCTGCACTCGCTCGCCCCGCTGCTGGCGCTGATCGTGCTCGGGGTCGCCGGCGGCGGCGCGGTGGGGATCGCCGCCGGCGGCGGGGGCACCTCCGTGCTCGGGACCGTGCTCCTGCCCGTCGCCCTGGCTCCGGTGCTCGTCGCCGGTCGTGCCCGGGACGCTGCGAAGGGACCGATGCCGCTGGCGCTCAGCACCCCGATGCCCACCCCGCAGGGCGACCTGTCAGTGGTGACGATGCTCCTGTGGCAATCCGACGCCCTGCTGCTCGCCCTGGCCGGCGGGGCCCTGCTGCTGGTCGTCAGCATGCACGGCGCGCCCTGGCTGCTCGCCGCCGCCGCCGCTGAGACCGCCCTGATGATCCTGATGACCTGGGGGCGCCTGCGCGCCCTGCGGGACTGAGAGGAAGGAACCCGAGGATGAACATCCGCACCACGCCGAACCCCCTGGTCCGGTGGGCCGGCCGCCGCCTGGGGGAGTTCAACGCGCGCCATCCCTGGAGCCACAACCACCATTTCCATCCCTGGATCCTGCGCTCGCTGCCTCCGGACGCCAGCCGGGTCCTCGACGTCGGCTGCGGCCGCGGCGACCTGGTGGTCGAGCTGGCGGCACGGACGGGGCGGGTCGACGGGATCGACCCCGACCAGGAGATGTCCTACGCCGCCGCGTCCCGCTGCGCGGACGACCCCCGGGTGCGCATCCGCCGACGCTCGCTCACCGAGCACGCCGCGCGGGTGCTGGCCGCGGAGCCGGACGGTGCCTACGACGCGATCACGATGGTCGCCTCCCTGCACCACATGGACCTCGAGGAAGCACTGCGTCAGGCCCGCTCGCTGCTGCGGCCGGGAGGCAGGCTGCTCGTGGTCACCCTCACCACCCCGGTCACGGCCTTCGACCAGGTCTGGGACGTCGCGAATGCGCTGACGAACCCGATCATCGGCCTGGTGAAGCATCCACGGCCGGTGCGCGAGGCGGGAGAGCCCCTCCCGATCCCGGTCCGGGACCCGTCCTGGTCGCTGGACGTGCTGCGCGAGAGCGCCGCGCTCGAGCTGCCCGGAGCCGTGATCCGGCGACGCGAGGGCTTCCGGGCGACCTTGCGCTGGGACCGGCCGGCCGCCGGGGAGTTCACCGCCTGAGCGGAGCCCCGGGGGTCAGCGCTGCGGGTGCTGGGCGATGACCTCGCCCAGACGCCCGACGGCGTCCTCGATGACCTCGGGTGAGTGCGTCACGAAGCTCAGACGCATCGTCGAGTGGTCCGGGTGGTCGGCGAAGAAGGACCAGCCCGGCAGGTAGGCGACCCCGGCCTCGACCGCGTCGGCCAGAATGCGCTGGGCGTCGTATCCCTCACCGAGCGCGGCCCACAGGAACATGCCGCCGTCGGGATGGGTGACGTGGGCGCCGGGCGGCAGCACGGGGGCGATGGCGGACGCCATCGCATCGCGCCGCTCCCGGTAGACGCCGCTGACCGTCGCCACGTGGGCGTCGAGGTCCGCGGTCTCGAGGTAGCGGGCCACGGTCAGCTGGTCCACCACGGAGGACTGCATGGAGATCGCTGCCTTGGCCACGGCCAGGGTGTCCAGCACCGGTCCCTCCGCGCGGATCCAGCCGATGCGCACCCCCGGGCTCATGAGCTTGCTCATGGAGTTCAGCAGCAGGGTGCGCTCGCCCATCCCGGGCAGGGACGCGATCGGGGCCCAGGTGCCGCCGGTGAAGCTCAGCGCCCCGTACGGGTCGTCCTCCACCAGGGGCACGCCGGTGCGCAGCAGCACGTCGGCGACGGCTTCGCGGCGGGCGACCGGCATGGTGCGCCCGGTGGGATTCTGGAAGGTGGGGATCAGGTACGCCATCCGCGGACGGTGGGTGAGGATCGCTTCCTCGAGCGCCTCGGGCACGACCCCGTCGTCGTCGGTGTCCACACCGATCATGCGGGCGCCGTGCACGGCGAAGGCCTGCACGGCCGCGAGGTAGGTGGGCGACTCCACGAGCACCACGTCACCGGGCTCGAGCAGCGCCTGCGCGAGAACGAACAGCCCCTCCTGCGAGCCGGACGTGACCCGGATCTGGGAGGCATCGGTGGGCAGGTCCCGGCTGAGCCGGCGAGCTGCCTGCTCGCGCAGCTCCACCTCGCCCTCGCTGACCCCGTACTGCAGGGCTCGGTGGCCCTGCTGGGACAGCACCCACTCGTAGCAGGCGGCGACGGCCTGGAGGTCGAACAGCTCCGGGTCCGGGATGCCGCCGGCGAAGGAGACGACGTCCTCGCGCGCGGCGAGGGCGAAGATGTCCTTAAGCGGTGAGGACTCCATGCCCGCGTAACGGGCGGCCACGGGGAAGCGGTACGGCGCAGAGGTCTGGGGCACGGTCATCGCCCCATCGTGTCACGTGGTCAGGGCCCCTTCGAGGACGAGCAGTGCCTGTTTGGTCTCGATCCCGCCCGCGTAGCCGGTCATCGCTCCGCTGGTGCCGAGCACGCGGTGGCACGGGACCACGATCGAGAGCGGGTTGGAGCCGACGGCCGCGCCCACGGCCTGGGCGGCGCGGGGGCGGCCGAGATCCTGGGCGATCCGCCCGTAGGTGGTGGTCGCGCCGCGAGGGATCTCCTGCAGTCGGGCCCAGACCGCCTGCTGGAACGCGGTGCCGCGTGGTGCCAGCGGCAGGTCGAAGTCCTCGCGCTCGCCGGCCAGGTAGGCGAGCAGCTGGTCCCCGGCCGCCTCCAACAGGGGATCGGTCGCCGCGGCCGGCTCGCCGAGCCGTGCCGGGGGTGGGAAGTGGTTCTGCTCCTCACGCCAGAGCCCGGTGACCGCCCCGCCCTCGGCGGCGAGCACGTAGGTGCCCAGCGGGGTGGGGAGCCGGCGGTGGCGCGGCCCCGGTGCAAACGTGTCGGCCGGGAGCTGTCGGGTGGGGTGGGTGTCGGTCATCTCAGGGATCCTTCCATGGGGTCGTGAGCGGGGTCAGGGGTCAGCGGGACCTGGTGGCGGCGCGGAGCGCTGCCTGGTGCTGCCACAGGTGGACGACGGCATAGGAGCGCCAGGGGGAGGCGTCGGCGAGCACCCGCCGCAGGGAGGCGTGGTCCTCGGCCAGTCCCAGGTCGCGGGCCGCCCCGAGCAGGACGACGTCCCGGTCGGGGGCGACGTCCACCGCGCGCACTCCGCGCAGCAGCACGTAGTCGGCCGTCCAGGGGCCGATGCCGGCCAGGGCGAGCAGGCGTTCGCGCAGCTCGTCGACGCTCCCGGCCAGGGGCAGTCCCAGCTCGTGCTCGGCGATCGCCGGCACGGCGGAGCTCAGGGTCTCCCGGCGAGCGCGGGGCCCACGGAACCACTGCTCCGCCGCGAGCGCCGCGGCGGCAGGATCCACCGGCGCCCGGTGCACCCCGGCCAGGTGGAGCGGCGCCGGCAGAGCCTCCTCCAACAGGTCTGTCGCGCGGGTGATCTGCTCGCGAGCCTGGGTCGTGGTGATCTGCTGGCCGGTGATCGCCCACAGCAGCGCCTCGGCGAGACTCGGCGCGCCGGGCAGGCGCACCCCGGGACGCGCCGCGACCAGGGGAGCGAGGGCAGGCAGCGCGGCGATCAGGCCCTCGTCGATGCCGACGGGGTCCGCGTCGAGGTCCAGCAGCCGGCGCACCAGCGCGATCGCGGCGGCATGGTCCCGCAGATCCGCCAGGTGCATGCTCACCGGCAGCGGACCGTCGGCGCCGAGATCGACCTGCACCGTCCCCGGGCCGTGCGGCAGATGCACCGCCCGGGTCCAGACCGGACCGCTGACGTCCTCGACCCCGGGCACGGCCCGGTGGGCGAACCAGGCGGCGAGGCCGGCCCCGTCGAAGGGGCGACGGACCGCCAGCCGACCGGTCACCACGGCGGCACCGTCGTCGCGCCCCGCGGGAGCGACGTCCTCGCGCGGGCCGGCGGAGCGACGGGGGCGCAGCGCCCGCTCCCGGACCTCCGACGGTGCGTGACCGAAGACCTGGGTGAAGGTCTCGTGGAACTGGCGCTCGCTGCCGAAGCCGGCCGCATGCGCGATCCGCGCCAGAGGGAGGTCGGAGCCGACGACCAGCTCATGCGAGCGGCGGGCGCGTCGCAGCCGGGCGTGGGCCAGGGCTCCGGCCCCGGTCGCCGCCAGCAGGGCGCGGTGCAGCGTCCGCTCCGAGACGGCCAGGCGCCGCGCGAGCTCCGGGACCGTCTCTTCGTCGTCGAGGACGCCAGCGTCGATCAGGCGCAGCGCTCTCCCGGCGAGCGACCCCTGCGGATCATCGTCGGGGCTGCCGGGCGGGGCCGTCGGGCCGCAGCGTTTGCACGCGCGGTAGCCGCCGGCCACCGCGGCCGCGGCCGAGGGTGCGAACTCGACGCCGCCGCGCTGCGGGGTGCGGGCCGGGCAGGAGGGACGGCAGAAGATGCCCGTCGACCGCACGCAGGTGAAGAACATCCCGTCGAAACGGGTGTCCCGGGCACGGATCGCGGCATAGCGCTCGTCGTCGGTCATCACGGTCATGACACCAGTGAACCGCGCCGCGGCCTGGGGCACCAGCGGAAATCGGACAGCGCGGCAGGACGGCGCCGGCGCGCAGGTGGTGATGACGGCACCGCGACCTGGCGCAGACCTCCCGCGCGGACGAGAATGAGACGATGGGGACACTCGGGACATCAAGGACGACGGGGACGGCGGGTCACGAGGCACTCGTGGCACGGTTGCGCCGCGCCGGCTGCGTCTTCGCCGAGCAGGAGGCGGCCGTCCTCGAGGAGGCCGCCGGCGATCCGCACGAGCTGGAACGTCTCTGCGCCCGTCGCGAGGCCGGGGAGTTCCTCGAGCACGTGGTCGGCTCCGTCGAGATCTGCGGGGAGCGCCTGTCCATCGGATCCGGTTGCTTCGTGCCGCGCCAGCGCACCGCACTGCTGATCGGGACCGCGCTCGCCGAGGCCCGACGGCGTCGCCGCCCCGTCATCGTCGAGGCCTGCTGCGGCATCGCCCCCCTCGCCACGATCATCGGGCGCCGGGTGCCCACCGCCCGGGTGCACGTGACCGACCACGATCCGTGCCCGCTGGTCCACGCCCGGGAGAACCTCCCGCCAGGGGCCGAGGTGCACTGCGGCACCGGCCTGGGGCCCCTGCCGCCGGAGCTCGCGGGCGCGGTGGACCTCCTGGCCGCGGTCCCTCCCTACGTCCCCGCCGGGCAGTGGGACCTGATGCCGCGCGAGGCGCGCGAGCACGAACCGGTCCCCGCCCTCGTCGCCGGGCACGACGGCCTGGACGAGGTGCGGCGCCTGCTCAAGGAGGCCCCGCACTGGCTGGCCCCGGGCGGGGTGCTGCTGCTCGAGATGCACCGCGACCAGGCACCCTCCGCGCTCGCCGCCGCCCGCGGGACCGGTGCCTATGGAGAGTTGGGGACCGTGGACGGCGAGGACGGGGAAACCGCCCTCCTCCGCGCCACGATGCCGGCCAGGGCGCCCGCCCCCTCGCCGGCCGGTCCCGCCCCGGACCTCGTGCTGCTGCGACGGGTGCGGGACCGGATCGATCGCGACCACGCCCAGCCCCTCGACGTCGAGACGCTCGCGCGCACGGTGCACCTCTCCGGCGGGCACCTCAGCCGTCGCTTCCGCGAGGAGTACGGGGAATCGCCCTACTCCTACCTCATGACCCGTCGGATCGAACGGGCGATGGCCCTACTGCGGCACACCGACCGTTCCGTCACCGACATCTGCATGGCCGTCGGCTTCTCCTCGCCGGGCACCTTCAGCACCCGCTTCAAGGAGCTGCTCGGGATCCCGCCCTCGGTCTATCGCGAGCAGGGGGTCGAGGTGCTCGACTCCATGCCGCCCTGCATCGCGCGACGCGTGACCAGACCGATCAGGAAACGAGAAGCGCCGCCGCCGAGCGGGGCCTAGATTCCCAGGTATGACACAGAAGACCCGCTCCGCCACCGCCTGCTCGATCCACTCCAGCTTCCTGCCCCACACCGACGCCGAGGCCTCGCTCGCCTTCTACCGCGATGTGCTCGGCTTCGAGGTGCGGCTCGACGTCGGCGGTGGCCAGATGCGCTGGCTCACCGTCGGTCCGGCCGGTCAGGACACCGCGATCGTGCTGCACCCGCTGTTCGAGGGCAACGGGATCACACCGGAGGAGAACGCGACATTGGCCGCGCTCATCGCCAAGGGCTCCTACTTCGGGGCGAACCTCGCCGCCGACGACCTCGACGCGACCTTCGCCGCCCTCGTAGCGGCCGGGGCCGACATCGTCCAGGAGCCGATCGACCAGGACTACGGCCTGCGCGACTGCGCCGTCCGCGACCCCGCCGGCAATCTCCTGCGCATCCAGCAGTCCGCCTGATCGTCCGTTCCTACGCTCATTCCCAGCGGAACAGCCAGGAGGCGATCGTGACGCCGACGACGATCGCCGCGACGAGGGAGAGGAGCGGTGCGGCGCCGACGGGCTGCCCCGCCCACGCGGCGCCGAGTGCTTCGACGGTGGCACCGAAGGGCAGGTGGCCACCGATCCGCGCGATCGGCTCCGGCAGCGACTGGAGTCCTCCGAACATGCCGCCCGTCGCTCCGAGCAGCAGGAAGCCGATCAGGCCGATCGCGACCGCGGAGTTCGGCGTGGGGGCGGTCGCCGCCACGATCATCCCCATTGCATACATCGCCGCGGCGGCCAGGGCCAGCACCCCGAGCGCGGGAAGCAGGTCAACGGGCGGACGGGCCCCGAAGACGGTCAGGGCGACCACGAGGGCCAGGGTGATGCCGAGGACGGACTGCAGGATGCTCACGATCACCTGCGCCGCCATCACCGTCACCGGGGAGGCCGGGGTGAGGGCGAGCCGGCGCAGGATCCCGCTGCGCCGGTAGTAGGCGAGGAAGCTGGGCATGTTCAGCACTCCCACCATCGTGAGCACCATGGTGATCACCAGCGGGAGCACGAACAGGTCCAGAGCGGTGCGGCCGGCGGTGATCACCTGCTCCCCGCTGGAACCGGCGCTGGTCAGCAGGATCAGCAGCGGCAGGCCGAGCGGGACGATCAGGCCGGCGGTGTCGCGCACGACCATCTTCGCCTCGCTGAGGACCAGGACCGCCAAAGAGCGCAGGCCGGGCCTGCGGCTGCGGCGCGGCGCGGAGGCACGGGCATCGTTGGCGCTCATTCTGCGACCTCCAGGTCGTGTCCGGTGAGCTGGACGAAGGCCTCGTCCAGGGTCGAGGTGCCGGCCCGCGCGACGACCTCGGCGGGGGAGTCGGTGGTCAGCACGCATCCCGCCTCGAGCAGCACGATGCGGTCGCACAGCTGCTCGACCTCCTCCATCGTGTGGCTCACCAGGAGGATCGTGACTCCGTCCTCGCGCAGGTGCTCGAGCGTGCGCCACATGCGGCGCCGCGCCGCCGGGTCCAGGCCCGTGGTGAGCTCGTCGAGGATCACCACGCGGGGCCGTCCGGCCAGGGCGAGCGCGACCGAGAGTCGCTGCTGCTGCCCACCGGAGAGACGCTCGAAGCGGGTGTGGCGCTGGTGCCCCAGCTCGACCAGGTCGAGCAGCTCCTGGGTGGAGCGGGGATCGGGGTAGAAGCTGCGGTACAGCCGGATCAGCTCCGTGACGGTCAGGGCGCCGTGCAGCTGCGCGTCCTGGAGCTGGACCCCGAGGACCTGCCGCAGCGCGGCGCGGTCGCGGCGCGGGTCCAGGCCGAGCACGCGCACGTGTCCGTCGTCGGGGGACCGCAGTCCGGCGATCATCTCGACGGTGGTGGACTTCCCGGCCCCGTTGATCCCGAGGATCCCGAGGGTCTCGCCGTGCTGGACGCTCAGGCTGACGTCGTCCACGGCGACCGTGTTCCCGTACCTCTTGGCGACGTGCTCGACCTCGACGGCTGGTGCTCTGCTCATACCTCGACGCTAGGCACCGAGAACGGGTACGGATCAGTGCCGACGGTCACCAGTGCCACCCGTGACCATCGGCACGGGTGGCACTGGTGACCGAGCTCTAAGGTGATCCCATGCGACGACTGGGTACGGAGGGCTGGGCGGGTGTGGCGATGATGATCGTCGCCGTGGCCGTGTCCCTTCCCGTGCTGCTGTGGGACGTCCCGCTGCGTATCCCACGCCCGCTGTGGGCACTGGTGCTGGTGGTGGCGCTCGCGGCCGTGGTCGCCGTGGGAGTGCTGAGTGCCCGTCGTCGCGCCTCTCGCGCGGTGCTCGCGACCGCAGTGGTCACCGTCTGGGTCCTCGTCCTTACCGTTCCCGCGATGGGTCTGCTGCACGTGCTGGTGGTGATCACGGCCGCCGTGAGCGTGTATGTCGTGCCGCTCTCCGTGAGCCTCGCCATCGCCGGGACGAACACCGTCGTCGTGCTGATCAACAACAGCCTGGTATCGGCCGACTCCTCCGAAGTCCTGATCCTGACCGGCTTCTACCTGCTGATCCAGCTGGCCACCATCTTCAGCACCGCCACCATGCTGCGGGAGAGACGGATGCGCACCGAGCTCGCCCGCGCGCACGTGGATCTCCAGGCCGCGGGCATTCTGCTCGAGGAATCCGCGCGCACCGCCGAGCGGCTGCGCATCTCCCGCGATCTGCATGACCTCATCGGCCACCAGCTGACCGTGCTCACCCTCAATCTCGAGGCCGCGCGGCATCTCGGGGCAGGGCCGGGTGAGGAGCACGTCGAGCGGGCCGACCAGGTCGCGCGCACACTGCTGCGGGACGTGCGCTCAACGGTCGACACCCTGCGCGACAAAGGGTCGGACCTCGAGACCGCGCTGACCCGCATGGTGGACGGCGTGCCCGGACTGGCGGTCGAGATCACGGTCGAGGAGGGCCTCGAGCTCGATCAGGAGCGCGCGCTCGCCCTCGTGCGGCTGGCGCAGGAGGCGCTGACCAACACGATCCGGCATGCGCAGGCCGAGCACCTGAGCATCGACGTCAGTCGCCGCGACGGCGCCGTCGAGCTCCGTGCGGCCGATGACGGCGTCGGGGCACGAGAGGTGCGGCTCGGCAACGGTCTGCGCGGGCTGCGGGAGCGTTTCGAGGGCCTCGGCGGCGGGGTCGATGTCGAGGGGCACGAGGGATTCCGCGTGACCGGGCACCTGGAGGCGGCATGACCCGCGTGATCGTGGTCGACGACCACGCCCTGGTGCGTGAGGGCCTTCGCACCCTGCTGCAGCTGGCGGGGATCGACGTGGTCGCCGAGGGGGCCGACGGTGAGGAGGCGATCGAGGCCATCGTCCGGCACCGCGCGGACGCGGTGCTGCTGGACCTGCGGATGCCGCACCGTGACGGGATCTGGGTCCTGGAGCAGCTGCGCGAGCGTGGCGAGGAGATCCCGGTGCTGGTCCTGACCACCTTCGACGACGACGAGCTGGTGCTGGGGGCGCTCCGCGCCGGCGCCCGCGGCTACCTGCTCAAGGACGTCACCCTCGACCGGCTGGCCCGGGCCGTGCGCACGCTCGCCGACGGGGGCACGTTGATCTCCCCGTCCCTCACCGATCGTCTGCTGCGCGTGGTCCGGGCCACGGAGCCGACCGCCGACGTTCCCGCCACGACGGTGCAGCCCCTGACCGAGCGGGAGCTGGACGTCCTGCGTCTGATCGCCGAGGGGTACAGCAATCGGGAGATCGCGGGGCTCCTGCACCTGGCGGAGGGGACGGTCAAGAACCACTCCTCGACGATCCTGCAGAAGACCGGGGCGCGCGACCGCACTCAGGCGGTGCTGCGGGCGCTCCGCGACGGGGCCCTCGAATGAGCCGCACCCCGATGAGCCCCGGCGCAGAAGAGCCGCGGCCCCGAGGGAGGGGCCGCGGCTCTCGAGCTGGAGCGGGCGACGGGAATCGAACCCGCGTAATCAGTTTGGAAGACTGAGGCTCTACCATTGAGCTACGCCCGCGGACCGCTCCATTCAACCAGATCACCGGCGCGATGGCACATCCGTCGTGGGCCAGGAGACATGCATCTGCTCACAGCCCGCCAGGACGATTCAGGCAGGCGGCAGGGGGAACGGGTAATATCCCCTGGGTTGCCCTCCGGGGTGTAGCTCAGCTTGGTAGAGCACCCGCTTTGGGAGCGGGAAGTCGCAGGTTCAAATCCTGTCACCCCGACTCCGTCTCCGGGTCGCCGCCGCGTGCGAGCTCCGAGGCGTCCGTGAGAACAGACCATAGACCGACCATCCACAGGGAGACCTGACCAGTGAAGACCGAGTCCGAGAAGCTCAGCCCCACCCGGGTGAAGCTCACCGTCGAGGTGCCCTTCGACGAGCTGCAGCCCGCCGTCGAGGCCGCCACGAAGAAGATCGCCGACCAGGTGCAGATCCCCGGCTTCCGCAAGGGCAAGGTCCCCTCCCGCCTCGTCGAGCAGCGCTTCGGTCGCCCCGCGATCATGCAGGAGGCCGTCAACGACGCGCTTCCCGACTTCTACCAGCAGGCCGCCGCCGAGGCGGAGATCAAGCCCGTCGGCCGTCCCGAGGTCGAGGTCAGCGAGATCCCGGGCCTCGACGGCTCCGAGGAGGGGAACCTCGTCTTCGTCGTCGAGCAGGACGTGCGTCCCGAGCTCGACCTGCCCGACTTCTCGACCGTCGAGGTCGAGATCGAGGAGCCCACCGTCGACGACGACGCCGTCGACGTGCGCCTGACCGAGCTGCGCGAGCGCTTCGGCACCCTCGTGGGCGTGGACCGCCCCGCCGAGGACCGCGACTTCGTCTCCCTCGACCTCGTCGCCACCATCGGCGACGAGGAGGTCGAGACCGTCGAGGGCGTGTCCTACCAGATCGGTGAGGGCAACATGCTCGAGGGCCTCGACGAGGCCCTCATCGGCCTTTCTGCCGAGGAGACCACCACCTTCACCTCGAAGCTCGCCGGAGGCGACCGCGCCGGCGAGGAGGCCCTGATCACGGTCACCCCGCAGTCCGTCAAGGTGCGCGAGCTGCCCGAGGCCGACGACGAGTTCGCCGAGATGGCCTCCGAATTCGACACCATCGACGAGCTCAAGGAGGACCTGCGCACTCAGGCCGCCGCCGACGCCGAGGGCAACCGCGTGGCCCTGGCCCGCAACGCCCTGCTCGAGAAGCTGCTGGACGAGCTCGAGATCCCGGTGCCCGAGCAGCTGGTCGAGGACGAGATCAACTCGCATCTCGAGAACGAGGACAAGGAGCCGGGCGACCCGCACGGCGAGGAGATCCGCGAGGACACCACCAAGGCCGTCCGCGCCCAGTTCCTGCTGGACGAGATCAACGCGACCCGCGAAGTCAGCGTCGAGCAGGACGACCTCATGAACTACATGACCCAGTTGTCGGCGCAGTACGGCATCGAGTCCAACCAGCTGCTGCAGATGCTGGCCCAGTCCGGTCAGCTCGAGCAGATCTTCGGCGAGGTGCAGCGCTCCAAGGCGCTCGAGGTCGTCCTGGCGGACGTGACCGTGAAGAACACCGCCGGCGAGACGCTGGACCTCGGCCTGGAGACCCCGGCCGCGGAGGAGGGCGCCGAGGACACGTCCGAGGCCGAGGAGCCCGCCGCCGAGGAGTCCGTCTCCGAGGAGCCGGCCGCCGAGAAGGCCGACGACACGGAGAAGTGATCCTCCCGCCCGGCTTCGAGGCCGGGTGAGTCATCGACGGGCCATCGCCCCTTCACGGGGCGGCGGCCCGTCGTCGTGCCGGGGCGGGGCTTGTGCAGGGGCCGCCGGGGTGGAAGCGTGACCGTGCCGAGACAGCTCGAGGAGGAGCCATGGGTAAGGTCGCGTGGGGGTTCACCGCCTCGCTGGACGGGTTCATCGCCGGGCCGCGCCACGACATGCGGTGGCTCGAGGAGACCGCACCGCCGGCCGACGGGGCCACCGAGGCGATGGCGGCGGCCGTCGGCGTCATCATCTCGGGGCGCGCCGGCTACGACGCGGCGCGAGCGCAGGCCGAGGAGCGCGGCGAGCTCACCGCCGAGGCGTACGGCGGGGCCTGGGAGGGGACCGAGATCGTGCTGACCCACCGGCCCGAGGAGATCGCCGAGGACCCCGCGATCGTGCCGATGGACTGCGACGTGCGCGAGGCGGTCCGACGGGCCCAGGAGATCGCCGGGGAGGGGGACGTGCAGATCATCAGTGCGGACATCGCTCGCCAGGCCCTCGAGCACGACCTCGTCGACGAGCTGCAGATGTTCGTGGCGCCGGTGTTCCTGGGGGACGGGACGCGCATCTTCGACGTCCCGGGAGGCCGGCGCGTGGACTGGGAGCTGGTCCGGGCCCGCACGGACAGCGTGTCCTCCTGGGGTCGGATCTTCCGTCCTCGCCGGCTGGCATGACCGGCCCCATGCACGAGGGCCCGGTCTCCGTGTGGAGACCGGGCCCTCGTCGGGGAGCTTGCGTGGATCAGCGGTAGGTCACGAAGCCGATCGGGTTGCCCCAGATGCCGCGCTCGACGACCTCCTGCTTGGAGCCGGAGGCGTCGATGATCTGGCCGTCACCGGCGTAGATCGCGATGTGGCCGTCCCAGGCGACGAGATCGCCGGGCTGGGCCTCGGACTCGGAGATCCAGCGGCCGCCGTCGGCGATCGCGCCGCTGGTGCGCGGGACGTCGATGCCGGCGGCCTCGTAGGCGTAGTTCACCAGACCGGAGCAGTCCATGCCGCTCAGCGAGGAGTCACCCCAGCTGTAGGGGGTGCCGATGGCGGAGCGGGCGGCGTCCACGATGGAGCTGCTGCCTTCCGAGGAGGACGAGGCCGGGACGGCGGTGCCGCCGGAGGGGACCGAGCCGCCGTTGAGCGAGCCGAAGGTCTCCGGGCCGACGACCCCGTCGATCTGCAGGCCGTTGTTCGCCTGGTAATCCTTGACCGCGTCGTGCGTGCGGGGGCCGAAGACGCCGTCCTCGGAGAGGTCGGCACCGCTCTCGTTGAGCGTCGACTGCAGGTTCTCCACCGTGGAGCCCTCGGAGCCCCAGCGCAGCTTCTCGCTGGTGTCCAGCTGAGAGGTCGGCGCGGTCTGAACCGGGGCGGCCGGTGCGGTCTGCGCGGAGGGGGCCGCCGGAGCGGGGGAGGAGGCCGGAGCGGCCTGCGCGGATCCGGCGAACGCGGTGCCGACCAGGACGGTGCCGAGGACGGCAGCCCCACCGAGGCCGCGAGCGGCGCGCTGGGCGTTGTGGGTCGGGTTCTGGGCGCGTCCGGGGATGCGGTGCGTGTTGTGCTTGGCCATGATGTGCGAATCGTTCCTTCCGTTCCCGGCGCCAGGGGCCGGGGACTTCCTGCTAGGTGAGTGATCACCGCGTCGGGGCGATCGTCGTCGGGGCGATGACACCACCGTAGGAGCGAGTCCCCCTGCAGGTCCCGGGCTTGGAAGAGCTCGGCACGGGACTTGACGCTATTTTTGCGAGAGCACGGGTCACCGTGACCTGACCCCGGTCGAACTTGACGTGCGAGGGGGAGCTGGACCACACGGGTCAAGGCGATGAGGGTCGGCGTGAGGGCCGACGTCGGGACCTCCCAGGCCCCGGGGCCTCCGCGGACTCTCGCGGACTCTGAGGCCTCCCAGGTCCCAGGGGCTCGCGGATCGGGTCCTATGCGCCTGCGGCGAACAGCGCCCCGTCGTGTCCGGGACAGGCAATAGAGTCGTTCCATCGACGAATCCCGCTACTTAGGAGACCCTGTGACCTCTGTGACCTCCGAGATTTCTCAGAGCACCCAGCCCTCCTCGCCCCGCGCCGCGGCCGGCGACGTGCCGATGGGGCTGGACGACAACGTCTACCAGCGCCTGCTGCGCGATCGCATCGTGTGGCTCGGCTCCGAGGTCCGTGACGAGAACGCCAACGCGATCTGCGCGAAGATCCTGCTGCTCGCCGCCGAGGACCCGGACAAGGACATCTACCTCTACATCAACAGCCCCGGCGGCTCGATCACCGCGGGCATGGCCATCTACGACACCATGCAGTACGTCCAGCCGGACGTCGTGACGATCGGCATGGGCATGGCCGCGTCGATGGGCCAGTTCCTGCTCTCCTCGGGCACGCAGGGCAAGCGCTACGCGACAGCGCACACGCGCGTGCTCATGCACCAGCCGCTCGGCGGTCTGGGCGGCACCGCCACGGACATCAAGATCCAGGCCGACCTCATCCTGTCGATGAAGAAGCAGATGGCCGAGCTGACCGCCGAGCAGACCGGCAAGAGCATCGAGCAGATCATCGCCGACGGGGACCGCGACCACTGGTTCACGGCCTCCGAGGCCCTCGAGTACGGCTTCATCGACAAGATCGTCACCGGTGCAGGTGACGTCACGGGCGGCGGCGGCACCGACGACTGACCGCCCCTTCCGTCCCCCACAGACACCTTCGAAGCAAGGAGACCCCGTGACCTTCGATCCCCGCACCATCGGCGCCCTGCCGACCGCCCACGCCGGCTCGATGCCCACCTCGCGCTACGTGCTCCCGCAGTACGAGGAGCGCACCGCCTACGGCATGAAGCGTCAGGACCCGTACACCAAACTGTTCGAGGACCGCATCATCTTCCTCGGCGTGCAGGTGGACGACGCCTCGGCCGACGACGTCATGGCACAGCTGCTGGTCCTGGAGTCCCAGGACCCCGACCGTGACATCACGCTGTACATCAACAGCCCCGGCGGCTCGTTCACCGCGCTGACCGCCATCTACGACACGATGCAGTACATCAAGCCGGACATCACCACGGTGTGCCTCGGCCAGGCGGCCTCGGCCGCCGCCGTGCTGCTCGCGGCAGGAGCCCCGGGCAAGCGGCTCGCGCTCCCGAACGCCCGCATCCTGATCCACCAGCCCGCCATGGGCGGCGAGGGCGGCGGCGGCCAGGCCTCCGACCTGGAGATCCAGGCCAACGAGATCATGCGCATGCGCGGATGGCTCGAGCAGACCCTGGCCGATCATTCCGGACGCAGCAAGGAGCAGGTCAGCACCGACATCGAGCGCGACAAGATCCTCACGGCGCACGACGCCGTGGAGTACGGGCTCGTCGACCAGGTGCTGGAGTCCCGCAAGGTGCCCCGCGCCGCGATCACCCAGTGACATCGCGCCGCGTCCGGGCAGCGTCCCTCGCTCCCGGACGCGGCGCACTCCCCACCGCCGGGCCCGCCTCCCGCGACCGACCGGGACGGCGGGGTACCGTGGGACGGTCTGCGCATCGCGGGTCGAGGACCCGCGGTGCACGACGAACGCACTGGTGGTGGCCCGACGAAAGGACACGGACATGGCGCGCACGAGCGATGGGGCCGACGTGTTCAAATGCTCGTTCTGCGGGAAGTCGCAGAAGCAGGTCGAGCGTCTGATCTCCGGCCCCGGCGTGTACATCTGCGAAGAGTGCATCGAGCTGTGCAACGAGATCATCGCCGAGGAGATCCAGGCCGCCCAGCCCGCTTCCGAGGAGCAGGCGCCGCTGCCCACCCCGCAGGAGATCTTCGCCTTCCTCGGGGACTACGTCATCGGCCAGGACCCCGCCAAGCGCGCCCTCGCCGTCGCCGTCTACAACCACTACAAGCGGGTGCGCGCCCAGGACGAGGGGTCCGCCGCCTCCCCGGGCAAGAACGCCGCCGCGACCCTGGCCGAGGATGCCGAGGCCGAGCGCGACGGGATCGAGGTCGCGAAGTCCAACGTGATGATGGTCGGGCCCACCGGCTGCGGCAAGACCTACCTCGCCCAGACCCTCGCCCGCATGCTCGACGTCCCCTTCGCGATGGCCGACGCGACCGCGCTGACCGAGGCCGGCTACGTCGGCGAGGACGTCGAGAACATCCTGCTCAAGCTGTTGCAGGCCGCTGACTACGACGTCAAGAAGGCCGAGCGCGGCATCATCTACATCGACGAGGTCGACAAGATCGGCCGCAAGGCGGAGAACCCTTCGATCACCCGCGACGTCTCCGGCGAAGGTGTGCAGCAGGCCCTGCTGAAGATCCTCGAGGGGACGGTGGCCGCGGTGCCGCCGCAGGGCGGTCGCAAGCACCCCCATCAGGAGTTCATCCAGATCGACACCACGAACGTGCTGTTCGTCGTAGCGGGGGCCTTCGCCGGCATCGAGGACATCATCGGGTCGCGGATCGGCAAACGTGGCATCGGATTCGGCGCCGAGCTGCACACCCCGCTCGAGCAGGAGGCCCTGTACTCGAAACTGGTCCCCGAGGACCTGCTGAAGTTCGGCCTGATCCCCGAGTTCATCGGACGCCTGCCCGTGATCACGAGCGTGTCGAACCTCGACCGCGATGCCCTGATCAAGATCCTCACCGAGCCGCGCAACGCGCTGGTCAAGCAGTTCCAGCGGATGTTCGCCCTCGACGGGGTCGAGCTCGACTTCGAGCGCAGCGCCCTCGAGGCGGTGGCCGATCGCGCGATCGAGCGCGGCACCGGCGCGCGCGGTCTGCGGGCGATCCTCGAGGACTCCCTGCAGGAGGTCATGTTCGAGGTCCCCTCGCGCAGCGACGTCGTCAAGGTGGTCATCACCGAGGGCGTCATCGCCGAGGGAAGGGCGCCGCTGATGGTCACCGGCAAGGACAGCGACCGCGAGTCCGAGCCCTCGCGGCAGGACCGGTCCGCCTGATGGGGGACGACCGCGACGCCGTCGAGCGGGCACGCGAGCTGCTGCTCGAGGAGCGCCGCAGCATCGACAACATCGACGCCGCCCTCGTCCACCTGCTCGCCGAGCGCTTCGCCCACACCCAGCGCGTCGGCGTCCTCAAGGCGACCCACGGTCTGCCGCCCGCCGACCCCTCCCGCGAGCACGAGCAGATCGACCGGCTGCGCTCCCTCGCCGATGACGCCGGCCTCGACCCCGTCTTCGCCGAGGCGTTCATGCGCTTCATCGTCACCGAGGTGATCCGTCATCACGAGCGGATCCGCGAACAGGGGCCCGAGAGCGCCTGACCTCGGAGGTCGACCCTCCACGTCGGCCCGGGCGCGCTGGTAAGGTGCGTCACATGGCACGTGGACAGTTCCTGCAGTGGCCGGTCCTCCGGCAGCTGCGCGGAGCGGACCCGACCGGGCGCGGCACCGCCGTCACGTCCGAGCGGACCCGCGAGACCACCTCGCGCACCGCCACCGCCGACGGCGTCGCCCAGAGCATCTGCCCCTACTGCGCCGTCGGCTGCGCCCAGCGCGTCTTCCACCGCGACGGCCGCGTCGTCCACATCGAGGGCGATCCCGACTCGCCGGTCTCGCGCGGGCGCCTGTGCCCCAAGGGAGCGGCGAGCGAACAGCTCGCGAACACCCCGCTGCGCCGCACGAGCGTGCTCTACCGCCGGCCCCACGGCACCGACTGGGAGCCGCTCGAGCTCGACACCGCGCTCGACATGATCGCCGACCGTTTCCTCGAGGCGCGCCGCAACCACTGGCAGGACACCGATGAGCACGGCCGTCCGCTCCGGCGCACCATGGGGATCGCCAGCCTCGGCGGCGCCACCATCGACAACGAGGAGAACTACCTCCTCAAGAAGTTCTTCACCGCCGCGGGCGCGATCCAGATGGAGAACCAGGCCCGCATATGACACTCCGCCACGGTTCCCGGTCTGGGGACCTCGTTCGGACGCGGCGGTGCCACGCAGTCCCTCCAGGACATGGCCAACGCCGACTGCATCGTCATCCAGGGCTCGAACATGGCCGAGGCGCACCCCGTGGGCTTCCAGTGGGTGATGGAGGCGAAGAAGCGCGGTGCCCGCGTGATTCACGTGGACCCGCGATTCACCCGCACCTCGGCGAACGCCGACCGGCACCTCGCGCTGCGCGGCGGTACCGACATCGCCCTGCTCGGCGGCGTGATCCGGTACATCCTCGAGAACGATCTCTGGTTCGAGGAGTACGTCAAGCTCTTCACCAACGCCTCCTCCCTGGTGGGCGAGGAGTACGGCGACCCGGAGGACCTCGAGGGGCTGTTCTCGGGGTACGACCCGGAGACCGCCACCTATGACGACGGCACCTGGGCGTACGCGGGCGACCCCGAGCACCTGGCGCGAGGGCTCCCCGAGCGGGACGAGACCCTGCGGCACCCTCGCACCGTGTTCCAGGTGCTCCGCCGTCACTACGCGCGCTACACGCCGGAGATGGTGCAGGAGACCTGCGGCATCTCCGCCGAGGAGTTCGAGTACCTCGCCTCCTCGATCGTCGAGAACTCGGGCCGCGAGCGCACCACCTGCTTCGCCTACGCCCTGGGCTGGACCCAGCACGTCGGCGGCGCCCAGATGATCCGCACCGCGGGCGTCCTCCAGCTGCTGCTGGGCAACGTCGGCCGCCCGGGCGGCGGTGTCATGGCGCTGCGCGGGCACGCCACCATCCAGGGCTCCACCGACATCCCCACGCTCTACCACATCCTGCCCGGCTACCTGCCGATGCCGAAGGTCGGCCAGGACGACTTCCGGGAGTACGCGCGACTGATCGGGAAGTCCGAGCAGAAGGGCTTCTGGGCGGATTCGGAGGTCTATGCGGTGAACCTGCTCAAGGCGTGGTGGGGCGAGGCGGCGACGCCCGAGAACGACTTCCTCTACGACTACCTTCCCCGCCTCACCGGCGCCCACGGCACGTACCAGACGGTGATGCGGATGCTCGAGGACGGTGTCGACGGGTTTTTCCTGTTCGGGCAGAATCCGGCGGTGGGCTCGGCGAACGGACGCATGCAGCGCCTGGCGATGTCGCATCTGAAGTGGATGGTCGTGCGTGACTTCTCGCTGATCGAGTCCGCCACCTGGTGGAAGGACGGCCCCGAGATCGAGTCCGGCGAGCTGCGCAGCGAGGACATCGCCACCGAGATGTTCTTCCTGCCGGCGGCGAACCACACCGAGAAGTCGGGCTCCTTCACCCAGACCCAGCGCCTGGTCCAGTGGCGTGACAAGGCGGTGGACCCGCCGGGCGATGCCCAGAGCGACCTGCAGTTCGCCGTCGAGCTGGGCCTGCGGGTCCGGGAACGCCTGGCGGACTCGACGGATCCACGGGACCGCCCGATCCTCGACCTCACCTGGGACTACCCGGCCGACGAGGACGGCGAGGTCGAGGCCGAGGCGGTGCTCGCCGAGATCAACGGTCATCACCTCCGCGGAGAGCGGGCCGGGCAGCCGCTGAACGGTTTCGCCGAGATGGAGAGCGACGGCTCGACCGCGGGCGGCTGCTGGATCTACTCCGGGGTGTACGCCGACGGCGTGAACCAGGCCCGGCGCCGTACCCCCGGGGCGGAGCAGGACGAGATCGCCGCGGAGTGGGGATGGGCCTGGCCCGCGAACCGCCGGATCCTGTACAACCGGGCCTCGGCCGACGCCGAGGGCCGGCCCTGGAGCGAGCGCAAGAAGCTCGTGTGGTGGGACGAGGCCCGGGGGGCCTGGACGGGGCACGACATCCCGGATTTCCCGGTGACCAAACGTCCCGATGACCCGGGGGACCCGACCCGGGGTGGCGTGGCCGCCCTGGCCGGCACCGACGCGTTCACCATGCAGGCCGACGGCCGCGGCTGGCTCTTCGCCCCCAGCGGCATGGTCGACGGACCGCTGCCGACGCACTACGAAGGGCCTGAGTCCACGGTGCCCAACCCGCTGTACCCCGTCCAAGCCAACCCCACGCGGGTGACCTTCACCGACCCGAACAACCTGCAGTCGCCCGGTGCCACCTCGCCACTGGGCCAGGTGTACCCCCACGTGTTCACCACGTACCGCATCACCGAGCACCACACCGCGGGCGGTATGAGCCGCTTCCTGCCCTACCTCTCCGAGCTGCAGCCCGAGATGTACGTCGAAGTGTCCCCGGAGCTCGCCGAGGAGGTGGGCCTCGTCCCGTACGGATGGGCCACGATCATCTCGGCCCGCTCCGCCATCGAGGCCAAGGTGCTCATCACGCGCCGGATGAAGCCCCTGCGGATCGGCGGCCGCACCCTCCATCAGGTCGGCATGCCCTTCCACTTCGGCCGCGGCACGGACGCCGTCGTCGAGGGCGACAGCGCCAACGACCTGATCGGCATGATGCTGGATGCGAACACGCAGATCCAGAACAGCAAGAACAACGACTGCGCGATCATCCCCGGGCGCCGTCCCCGCGGCGCTGCCCGGCTGGACCTGGTCGCCGAGTACCGGCGACGGGCGGGGCTGGTCCCGGAACAGGACGCACCGGTGGATGGTGGTCTGGGCGCTCCCGGACCGGGTCCGGCCCAGGAGCACTCCGCTCACCAGATGCGCGGGCCCGAGGAGGCCAGCGCGATGCCCACGGGGGAGTCGTCGATCAAGGAGATGAGGAACCGATGAGCCTGCTCGCCGGACCGCACGGACCCGCCGCCTCCTCCGGCTGGGGGCCCGAGCACGAGCACGAGCGCAAGGGCTTCTTCACCGACACCTCGATCTGCATCGGCTGCAAGGCCTGTGAGGTGGCGTGCAAGGAGTGGAACCGCAATCCCGTCGACGGCGACCTGGAGATCCTCGGCTCGAGCTACGACAACACCGGCTCGCTGGGCGCGAACACCTGGCGTCACGTCGCCTTCGTCGAGCAGGAGCAGGACCGTATCGAACAGGCCCGGGAATCCGGCCGTCAGCTGGTCAGCCTCGGCATGCCCACCGTCGGGCCGAGGCCCCCGCGCGGCGAGACGCCCGCAGGGGACCTCAGCGACACCGATCGCACCCCGCCGCAGACCCCGGAGTTCCGCTGGCTGATGTCCTCGGACGTGTGCAAGCACTGCACCAACGCCGGCTGCCTCGACGTGTGCCCCACCGGCGCGATCTTCCGCTCCGAGTTCGGTTCCGTCGTGGTCCAGGACGACGTCTGCAACGGCTGCGGCACCTGCGTGGCGGCCTGCCCCTTCGGCGTCATCGAGCGGCGCGACGACGGCACCGTCTCGGCGAAGGTGGAGCGTGACGAGGAGGTGCCGCACGCCGGGACCGCCAACAAGTGCACGCTGTGCTACGACCGCCTGGTCGACGGGGACGAGCCCGCCTGCTCGGCCACCTGCCCCACCCAGTCGATCCGCTTCGGGGACCACGAGGACCTGGTCGCCGATGCCGAGGACCGCGTGCGGACCCTCCACGACCAGGGCATGACCGAGGCCCGCCTGTACGGGGCGAATCCGAAGGACGGCGTCGGCGGCACCGGGTCGGTCTTCCTGCTGCTGGACGAGCCGGAGGTCTACGGGCTCCCTCCGGATCCTCAGGTGCCCACCAAGGAGCTGCCCCAGATGTTCGCGCGGGCCGGGATCGCGGCGGCCGGCATGCTCGCGGCGACCGCCCTCGCCTTCCTGGGAGGCCGCCGGTGAGCATCACCCCCTTCGATGCCGACCGCCCGCCCGAAGAGCCCCGGCGACCCCGTTCCGGCACCGGTCGCACCCGCCGACGACGCCGCACCCTGGGGCGGCTCGGCAGCACCGACGGGGGGCGCGAGCAGGCCGTCGTCGAGGACGTCGAGGTCGACCCCCACGACTCGTACTACGGCCGGCCCGTGGTCAAGGCGCCGCCGTGGCGCGGCCCGATCGCCGTGTACCTCTTCCTCGGCGGCCTCGCGGGCGGATCCGGGATGCTCGCCACCGGCGCTCAGCTCACCGGTCGGCCGACGCTGCGGCGCAACTCCCGGTTCGTGGCGCTGGGCGCGCTGGGCGTCGGCACCGTCGCGCTGATCGAGGACCTCGGCCGCCCCGAGCGGTTCCTGCACATGATGCGCACCGTCAAGGTCACCTCGCCGATGAGCCTGGGCACCTGGATCCTCACCGGCTTCGGGGCCGCCTCGGGCATGGTCGCAGCGGTGGAGGCCGACCACCTCACGGGCCGGCGGATCCCGCTGGGCCGCCTGCGTCCGCTGCTGCGCGCCACGGAGACCCCCGCGGCGCTCGCCCAGGCCACCCTCGGCTCGGTCCTCGCCTCCTACACCGGTGCCCTGCTCGGGGACACGGCGGTCCCCACCTGGGCCGCCTCCCGCAAGCACCTCTCGACGCTGTTCGTCTCCTCGGCCTCCCTCGCCGCGGGAGGCGCCGCGATGGTCACCGCCCCGGTGGCCGAATCGCGCCCTGCCCGGCTGCTCGCGGCCGCCGGCGTGGTCGGCGACGTGACGTCGATGCGCGCGATGAAGGCCTCGATGCATCCCCTCGAGGCCGAGCCGCTCGAGATCGGCCGGCCCGGCACCCTGCTGCGGTGGGCGGAGCGGCTGGCCGTCGCGGGAGGGATCGGCGCGGTGCTCGGCGGGCGCAGCCGTGTGGTCTCCGCGGCGAGCGGGGCCGTCCTGCTGACCGCCTCCGCGCTCACCCGCTTCGGCGTGCTCGAGGCGGGGCTGGAGTCCGTGAAGGACCCGCGACGTGTCATCGAGCCGCAGAGGGCCCGCCTGGCCGCTCGGCGGGCAGGCGGACGGACCGACGACTCGATCACCACCGTCGGCTGACCGCGACCGGTCGCGGCGGGCCGCTCAGCGCACTTCGATGCCGGATCCCTCGACGGTCTCGCCGATGATCGGGTGACCGGGGACCTCGCCGACCACCAGCAGTCCACCGGAGGTCTGCGCATCGGCCAGCAGCAGCAGATCGTCCTGGGTGATGCCGGCTCCCGCTCGTACATGGTCCCGGACCCAGTCGAGGTTCCGTCGGGTCCCGCCGGAGACGTACCCGTCCCGCAGCGCCTCGGCGGCCCCGTCGATCAGCGGCACGGCCCCGCGCTCGAGGACCGCACCGACCCCGGAGGCCCGGGTCATCTTGTGCAGGTGGCCCAGCAGCCCGAAGCCCGTCACGTCGGTCGCGGCCCGCGCCCCGGCCGACAGCGCGGCCCGCGCCGCGTCGCGGTTCAGCGCGGTCATGGTCTCCACGGCGGCTGCCGAGACCTCACCGGTGGATTTCATCCGGTTGTTCAGCAGTCCCACCCCGAGCGGCTTGGTCAGCGTCAGCGGGAGGCCGGGGCGCGCCGCATCGTTGCGCAGCAGCCGGTCCGGGTCCGCGGTGCCGGTGACGGCCATGCCGTACTTCGGCTCCGGATCGTCGACGGAATGGCCGCCGACGACGGGGACACCCGCCTGCTGCGCGACGGCGAGACCGCCGGCGAGCACCTGCCGCAGCAGCTCGAGGGGCAGCACGCCCCGCGGCCACCCCACCAGGTTGATCGCCACGACCGGATCCCCGCCCATCGCGTAGATGTCCGAGAGGGCGTTGGCGGCGGCGATGCGCCCCCAGTCGTACGGGTCATCGACCACCGGGGTGAAGAAGTCCGCGGTCGAGAGCACGGCGGTGCCCTCGGAGATCCGCACCGCGGCGGCGTCGTCCCCGTCCTCCAGCCCCACGATCACGGAGTCGTCCTCCTGCCCGGCCAGGGCGCTGACCACCTCCTCGAGCTCACCCGGCGGGATCTTGGAGGCGCAGCCGCCGCCGTGGGCCATCGTCGTCAGACGGATCGCCGGTGTGCTCGGGACCGGGGTGATCGGGGAGTCGCTCATGGACCGAGCCTACGAGGTCCTTCCCGAATCCGCAGGTGGGACGGTGGTATGTGGGCGGACAGTCGGATAGTCTCGGAACCGTTGCCGGTTCGAGGTGCTCCTTCCGAGATCGCCATGGCCGGCACCATTGATGCATGGAGGCGTACGCGTCCTGGTGGGCGCCCCGGTCTTCAAAACCGGTGAGACCGAGCATCTCGGTCTGGCGGGTTCGATTCCCGTCCGCCTCCGCCGACTCCGCGCCGCCCGAGGAGGTTCGCCGTGATCCAGGAACCGGAGGGCCAGGACGCGACCGGGGATCCGCGGCGCCGCATCCCGCGCACGGATGACCTGCTCGCCCATCCGCAGGTCGCCCGCGCGAGCGGCACCCTGAGCGACCGGGTCGTGCGCGACCTCGTCCATGCCGCACAGGACCGCGCCCGGGCCGGCGAGATCAGCCCCGAGCAGGTGCTCGACGAGGTCCTCACCGCCCTCGGGGAGCGCTGCGCCTCCTCGCTGCGCCCGGTGCTGAACGCGACCGGTGTCATCGTCCACACCAACCTCGGCCGCGCCCCGCTGTCCACCGCTGCCCGGGCCGCGCTGCAGGACGCCGCGGGCTGCACCGACGTCGAGTTCGACCTGGCCACCGGGGCTCGCGCCCGCCGCGGCGCCGGCGCCCGGGCAGCGCTGCTGGCGGCATGTCCCGCCGCGGAGGACGCCCTCGTGGTCACCAACGGCGCCGCCGCCCTCGTGCTGGCCACCACCGCTCTGGCCGGCACCGGCGAGGTGGTGCTCGGCCGCGGCGAGATGATCGAGATCGGGGCCGGGTTCCGTCTGCCCGATCTCATCACCTCCACCGGGGCCGTACTCCACGAGGTCGGCACCACCAACCGCACGCACCTGGCCGACTACGAGCAGGCGCTCGGGCCCAACACCGGCTGCGTGCTGCGGATCCACACCAGCAACTACCGCATCATCGGCTTCACCAGCGAGGTCCCTCTCGCCCAGCTCGCCGGGCCGTGCCGCACCGCGGGCATCCCTCTGGTCGCCGATCTCGGCAGCGGCCTGCTCGCCCCCGAGCCGCGCCTGCCCGCGGAACCCGATGCCGATACCGCCCTGCGCGCTGGCGCGGACCTCGTCCTCGCCAGCGGCGACAAGCTCCTCGGCGGGCCCCAGGCCGGCATCCTGCTGGGCAGCTCCGAGCTCATCTCCCGCCTCGCCCGCCATCCTCTGGCCCGCGCGGTCCGCGCGGACAAGCTCACCCTGGCCGCTCTCGAGGCCACCGTCACCGGCCCCGCCCCGCCCGTGCTCACGGCCCTGCGCCTCGACGCGGAGGAGCTGCGCGAGCGCACCGTCCGCCTCGCCGAGCGGACGGGCGGACGGCTCGTCGAGCACGACGGTCGCGTCGGCGGCGGGGGAGGGGCCGAGGTGCCGCTGCCCGGCTGGGCCGTCGCCCTCGAGCCCGAGCTCGCCGGAGAGCTGCGCACGGGCGAGCACGCGGTCGTGGCCACGGTGCGCGAGGACGCCTGCCTGCTCGATCTGCGGTGCATCTCCGAGGAGGAGGACGACACCGTGATCGCCGCCGTCGAAGCGGCCCGCGCCCACGTCGCGTCCCCGCGCCCGGAGCCGCCGCGATGAAGCAGGTGGTCGCGACCGCCGGGCACGTCGACCATGGCAAGTCCACCCTGATCCATGCACTGACCGGCACCGACCCGGACCGTCTGGGCGAGGAGAAGCAGCGGGGGCTGACCATCGAGCTCGGGTTCGCCTGGATGGAGCTGCCGTCCGGCGAGGTGTCCTTCGTCGACGTCCCCGGGCACGAGCGGTTCCTGGGCACCATGCTGGCCGGTCTCGGCCCCTCTCCGCTCGTGTGCTTCGTGATCGCGGCCGACGAGGGCTGGTGCGCCCAGTCCGGCGACCACCGTGACGCTCTCGCCGCTCTCGGCCTCGACCAGGGTCTGCTCGTGATCACCCGCACCGACCTCGCCCCCGGGCGAGCGGACACCGTTCTCGCCGAGGCTCGCGCCGAACTGGCCGGGACCGGTCTCGCCGACGCCCCGGCCGTCGCCGTCTCCGCCGTGACGGGTGACGGGCTCCCGGCGCTGTGCGCCCTGCTCGACGAGGTCGTGCGCCGCGCCCCGGAGCCCTCCGCTGCACAGCGGGTACGGCTGTGGGTGGACCGCTCCTTCACCATCGCCGGTGCCGGGACCGTGGTCACCGGGACGCTACCGGCCGGGACCCTCACCCGAGGAGACCCCCTGGAGCTGGCCGGAGCACGGCGCGGGCGAGACGCCGTGGTGCGCGGCCTGCAGACCCGCGGCGGGCCGGTGGGCTCGCTCGGCCCGGTCAGCCGCGCCGCGGTGAACCTGCGAGGGACCCCCGCCGAGGACATCGGGCGTGGGGATGCTCTGCTCACCCCGGGGGCGTGGGAGCTCTGCGGGGTGCTCGACGTGCGCCGCGCGAGCGGGGAGGGGTACGACGACACGCCGGCGCAGCTCATGGTCCATGTCGGCACCGCCGCCGTCCCGGCGCGGGTGCGACCGCTGGGCGCCGACCACGCGCGCCTCACCCTGGACCGGCCGCTCCCGCTGGCGGTCGGGGATCGTCTGGTCCTGCGAACCACCAGCAGCAGAGCGGTGCGCGGTGGTGCGCTGGTCCTCGACGTCGACCCGCCGAGCCTCGATCGCCGAGGCGACGGCCACCGGCGGGCGCTCACGCTCGAGGCGATGCCACCGGAGGGAGACGTCCGCACCGAGGTGGCCCGCCGCAGGGCGATGCGCGAGAACGCCTTGGTCCGCGCCGGGATCGCCGTCCCCGCCCCGCTCCCGTCACCAGTGCAGCGCCGCGGCGAGTGGCTCGTGGACACCTCCGCGCTGCAGGCCTGGTCGCGTCGTCTGCGTGAAGTCGTCGTCGCGGATCGGGAGGCCGACCCGCTGTCACCGGGTCTGCCGCGCAAGGCCGCCGTCGACGCCCTCGACCTCCCCGATCCTGCCCTGCTGGATGCGGTCGTCGACGCCGCCGGGCTGCACCGGGGCGAGGGACGCGTGCGCGAGGCGGCCGAGACCGGTCCCCTGGGCGAGGCCGAGCCCGCGGTGCGCCGGCTCGAGCAGAGCCTCGGAGAACATCCCTTCGAGGCTCCCGAGGCCGATCACCTCCTCGCCCTGGGTCTGGGACCGCGTGAGCTCGCCGCCGCCGCCCGGCAGGGCCGGCTGCTGCGCCTTCCCGGGGAGGTGATCCTGCTCCCCACGGCACCGGCCCTGGCCATGCGAGAGCTCGCCCGCCTGCCGCAGCCGTTCACGACCTCGCAGGCCCGCCAGGCGCTGAGCACCACCCGGCGCATCGCGATCCCCCTGCTCGAGCACCTCGACGCCCGCGGCTGGACCCGCCGTCCCGACCCGGGGCACCGGGAGGTCGTGCGCTGAGCCGGACCGTCTGCGCGGTCCGGTCAGCGGTGCCCGTCGAGCCAGGCGCGGTGCCCGGCCAGCAGCGCGTTCTGCGCCGCGGAATGGTCCGGGGCGCCCATCAGCGAGACCGGTGAGGTCCGCGATTCCCACAGCGCGTGCACCTCTCGGTGCGATCCGTCGCGCAGCTGCACGATCGCCACGCAGCGGGGGTCACCCGCGGGAGGAGGGAGCAGCCGATGGACCTGGTCCCAGCGCAGGGAGCGCGTCGCGCCGAGGAAGCCGGACCAGGTGGCGCCGTGTTCGTCGACCCGCAGACGGGACCGTCTGGCTCCCCACAGCACGAACGCCCCGCCCCCGAGGGCGAGCAGGGCCGGCAGGAACAGGGCGAGGAAGCCCGGGGCCTGCAGGACGATCGACAGCACGATCGCCGTGATCCCCGCTCCGACGCCGATCAGCATCACCATCGGCCCGACGATCACGGTGTTGACGCGCGATCCGGTGCCGCGGATGGTCTGCTGCATGGGGCCTCCTGCGACGCGTGCACGGGTGAATCGGGATCCGGGACCCGGAGGCGCTGCGCGACCGGTCCGCGAGGACCACCCTATGGGTAGTCCTCCCCATGGGCACGACGGCGCGATCGCCGTACTCTGATCTCCACGTCAGGGGCAGCGGAGTAACGGACGAGGGGAGCGGTCGTGGCCGGGTTCTACGGAGGCGACACCGAGCAGATGCGCCGGCACGCCCAGGCGTGCACGCGCGGTGCGCAGAGACTGTCGGACCTAGTCTCGACCGCGCAGTCCGCGATCGACGGCGCCGCCTGGGAGGGTCCGGACGCCGACGCCTTCCGCGAGCGCTGGCACGGCACCGTCATGCCCGACCTGCTCGCGCGGGGCGAGGACGTGGACCACCGCGCTCGCGAGCTCGAGCAGCATGCCGAGCAGCAGGACCAGACCTCGGGCGGTGACGACGGCGGCTTCTTCGACATCATCGCCGACCTGCTGCCCGGCGGTCCGTTCGGCCCGCTGCTGCCGCTGCCCGCGTTCCCCGGTGATCCGCTGGGGCCGAGCCGAATCGATGCTCTCCAGCACCTGCTCGGCATAGGGTCCGTCCCCGGAGACGGCGAGGGGCCGTATTTCTACGGCGATGAGGAATACGGTCCCGGTGGCGCCGCCTCGGACTCCCGTCCGGTCGGGGCCCAGTCGGCCGGGGACTCCCACTGGGACGGTCGCGAGATCGAGAACGATGCCGGCTACGTCGACGGATACGCGAACACGCGAGCCAGCTACGGCGCCAACACCACGACGGACGCCGAGGGGAACACGACCCGCACGATCGGAGCCCGGGCCGGCGCCGAGATCGGGTACGAGGAACAGCTGAACCTGCCCGGCGGGTTCACGCTGGGATCCGACGGTCGCCTCGGGGCCGAGGCCTACAGCGAGGCGGGAGTGACCTACGGCCCGGACGGGTTCAGCGCCGGAGCGTCCGGCAGCGCCGGGGTCTACGGGGACATCAGCGCGACCCTGGCGGGGCCGTACGGGGCGAGCCAGACCATCGGAGCGAATGGTTACGCCGGTGCTGAAGCCCATGCGAACGCGTACTCGCACGTCACCCGCAACGAGGACGGTGACGTCAACGGCTGGACCTTCGGTGCCGATGCAGGTGCGTTCGCTGGTGCGAAGGCCGAGGCGGACTTCTCCGGGACCTCTCCCGGGGGATGGTTCAGCTCGTCGGCGTCCGCGGGCGTGGAAGCGGGCGCGGGCGTCGGCGGGAGCTTCGGCGGGACGGTCTCGACCGATGAGGTCGGCGTCGCCGTCGGCGGCGATGTCGCCGCCGCCCTGGGCGTCAACGCGGACCTCTCGTTCTCGGTCCACCCGAACGAGATCGTCAACGACATCACCCCCGGCGACTACGACCTCGACGACGCGATCGGCGACGCCTCGGGTGCGTTCGAGGGGGCGAAGGACGCCGTCGGCGATGCGGTCAGCGGCATGAACCCCTTCGACTGAACGCCCCCGGACCGGATCTCGGGTCCGTGCTCAGCCCTGGCTCCGGGGCTTCTTCACGGGCGGTTCGCCGAGCTCGACGTCCTCGGTGAGGATGTCCTCGCTCTCGCCCGCGCCCAGCTCGAGCGACTCGATCCGGCCCAGTGCGGTGAGATCCTCCGACGCCGCCTCGAGGTGGGCGAGCGTGGCCTGCGGGGCGAGGACCCTCACGTGGAGGATCGGGGTCTTCTGCGAGACCTTCGCATCGGACTTGATGCGCCGCACCGCGATCGCCGCCTGCGCGACCGAGTCCAGCAGGGATGCTTCCTGGCCGGCGGCGGCCTCGCGCAGCGGCCCCGCGACGGGCCAGGCCTGGGTGTGCACGCTGCCGCCGCGCCACCACGACCAGACCTCCTCGGTGGCGAACACGATCACCGGCGCGAACAGGCGCAGCAGCACCTCGAGGGAGATCGCGAGCGCCGCCCGGGCCGAGGCCGCCCCGGTCTCGCCGCTCGGCGAGTTGCCGTGGGCGCGTTCCTTGACCAGCTCGATGTAGTCGTCGCAGAAGGCCCAGAAGAAGGGCTCGGCGACCTCGAGGCTGCGGGCGTAGTCCATGTCGTCGAAGGCGGCCGTGGCCTGGTCGACGACCCGGGCGAGGTTCGCCAGCAGGGCACGGTCCAGCGGGTCGGTGACGGCCGACGGGTCCGCGGCCAGGCGACCGGCGGGATCAGCCGGAGCGGTGCCGAAACCGAGGGCGAACTTCGAGGCGTTGAGGATCTTGATCGCCAGCCGTCGGCCGATCTTCATCTGCCCCTCGTCGAAGGCGGTGTCCACGCCCTGGCGGGCCCGGCCCGCCCAGTAGCGCACCCCGTCGGAGCCGTGCTGGTGCAGCAGCCCGATCGGGGTGACCACGTTGCCCTTGGACTTCGACATCTTCTTGCGGTCCGGATCCAGGATCCAGCCGTTGATCGAGGCATGCTTCCACGGCAGCGAATCCTGCTGCAGGTGGGAGCGCACGATCGTGGAGAACAGCCAGGTGCGGATGATGTCGTGGCCCTGCGGGCGCAGATCCATCGGATACACCTTGGAGAAGAGCCCGTCCGATTCTGCCTCGGAGTTCCAGCCGCCCGCGAGCTGCGGGGTCAGCGAGGACGTGCCCCAGGTGTCGAGGATGTCGGGATCGGCGACGAAGCCACCGGGCACCCCGCGCTGGGCCTCGCTGTAGCCGGCGGGCACGTCGATCGTCGGGTCGATCGGGAGGGACTCGACGGGCGGGGTGAGCACGGTGTCGTAGTCGGTCTCGCCCTCGGCGTCCACGGCGTACCAGAGCGGGAACGGCACGCCGAAGAAGCGCTGGCGGGAGATCAGCCAGTCACCGGAGAGCCCCTCGACCCAGTTGCGGTAGCGGGACTCCATGTAGGCGGGGTGCCAGATCAGCTCGCGTCCCCGCGCGATGAGCTCGTCGCGCAGACCGTCCTCGGACTGGTCGCGGCCGCCGTTGGTGAGGTACCACTGGCGCGAGGTGACGAACTCCAGCGGCTTGTCGCCGTTCTCGTAGAACTTCACCGGGTGGGAGATCTTCTCGGGCTCCCCGACCAGGTCGCCTGACTCGGTCACCATCTCCACCACGCGCTTCTGCGCGCTGAACACGGTCAGACCCACTAGTTCCTCGTAGTGGGCCCGGCCCTCGTCGGTGGCGATCCAGGGCGCCTCGGCCAGGAAGCGGCCGTCGCGACCCACCACGGAGCGGGTGGGCAGCTCCAGCTCGCGCCACCAGATCACGTCGTTCGAGTCGCCGAAGGTGCAGATCATGGCGATGCCTGCGCCCTTGTCGGCCTGGGCGAGGGGGTGGGCCTTCACCGGCACCTCGACGCCGAACAGGGGAGAGGTGACGGTGCTGCCGAACAGGTCCTGGTAGCGCTCGTCCTCGGGGTGGGCCACGAGGGCCACGCAGGCGGGCAGCAGCTCAGGGCGGGTGGTCTCGATGAACACCTTCTCGCCGGTGCCGTCGGTCTTCGTGAAGCCGAGGCGGTGGTAGGCGGCGTCGCGATCGCGATCCTCCTGCTCGGCCTGGGCCACCGCGGTGCGGTAGGTGACGTCCCACATCGTGGGGGCCTCCGCCTGGTACGCCTGTCCCTGCTCGAGGTTCTCGAGGAAAGCGCGCTGGGAGGTCGCGCGGGAGTGCGCGTTGATGGTCTGGTAGCTGTGGTTCCAATCGACCGACAGGCCCAGCGTGCGGAAGACCTCCTCGAAGGACTTCTCGTCGATCTCGGTGAGGCGCTCGCACAGCTCGATGAAGTTGCGCCGCGAGATCGGCTTCTGGTTCGCAGCCTTGGCGGACTTGTTGTCGCCGCCCTCCTGTGGGGGCGTGAAGTCCTCCTCGTAGGGCAGCGACGGGTCGCAGCGCACTCCGAAGTAGTTCTGCACCCGGCGCTCGGTGGGCAGGCCGTTGTCGTCCCAACCCAGCGGGTAGAACACGTTCTTGCCGCGCATCCGCTGGTAGCGGGCGATCATGTCGACCTGCGAGTAGCCGAACACGTGGCCGACGTGCAGCGAGCCCGACGCGGTCGGGGGCGGGGTGTCGATGCTGAAGACCTGCTCGCGCGTGGTGTCGTCGTCGAAGGCGTAGAGCTGCTGCTCGCTCCATACACCGTCCCACTTCTCCTCGAGACCCTCGAGCGAGGGACGATCGGGGAGGGCGTGGTCAGGGCGCGGTGCGGTATCGGTCATGGGGTCATTGTTCCAGGTCTGCGCGGCAGTGCAATGCGGACGCCGGCAGTGTGAGCGCCCTCGCGCCGACCGTGCCGCGTCGTACGGTGGGGCGATGGAACGCCAGCGCCTCGCCGTCGTCTCCGACGTGCACGGGAACCTCACAGCCTACGAGGCGGTGCTCGCCGACATCGCCGAACGCGGCATCACCCGCGTGATCAACCTCGGGGACGTGGTGGGAAAGGGGCCGCGCGGTGCTGCGTGCACGGCCCTGACCCGGGAGCGCTGCGAGGCCGCGGTGCGCGGGAACTGGGAGGTGTTCGTCGCCGGCCAGGGCGAGCCCGACGGTGAGGGGCAGGCCTGGTGGCGCTCGGAGCTCTCGGTCGAGGACCGCCGGTGGTTGATCGGCGTGCCAGGCAGCCTGGATCTGGAATTCTCCGGCCGACGCGTGCGGCTGCTCCACGCCTCGCCGATCGACGAGTTCACCCGCGTGCACCGCGAGCCGGACGAAGAGACCTTCGCGATGATGTTCGAGCCGACACCCTTCACCGGCGACGCAGGTCGGGCCGATGTCGTCGTCTACGGCGACATCCACGACTCCTACCTCGCGGCGCAGCCGGGGGCCACGCTCGTGAACGTCGGCAGCGTGGGCAATCCGCTGGACGAGCCGACGCCGTCCTACGCGATCCTCGAGGGCGTCGCCGGTGGGGAGGCCGCCGCCCCCTTCGGGGTGCAGTTCGTGCGCGTCCCCTATGACATCGAGGCCGAGATCGCGGTGGCCCGGCAGCTCGGCATGCCCGAGGCCGAGGCCTGGGCGATCGAACTGCGCACCGGCATCTACCGCGGCCGCCACGAGGCGCTCGGACTGCGCTGAGAGTCTGGCGGCGCGAGGGCCAGGCGTGGAGCCCTCGGCAGGGCGAGTCCCCGTCTCCTCTCATGGCACCCGGTTGGTCCACTCCTCGGTCCCGAACTTCGTCTCCACCAGCTCACGGGCCATCGACAGCTCGTCCTCGGTGTAGGTCGACTCCTCGGTGTCGTACCGGGCGCGGAAGTGGTCCAGGAATCCCTCGATGATCTGCTCGCGGGCCAATCCCGTCTGGGAGCGCATCGGGTCCACGCGCTTGTTCGCGCTGCGGGTGCCCTTGTCCGAGAGCTTCTCCTTGCCGATCCGCAGCACCTCGCCCATCTTGTCCGCGTCGATGTCGTAGGACATGGTCACGTGGTGCAGCAGCACGCCGCCGGCGAAACGACGCTGGGCGGCGCCGCCGATCTTCCCCTGCTCGGAGGCGATGTCGTTCAGCGGCACGTAGCGCGCCTTCACCCCGATCTCCGCGAGCGCTCCCATCACCCAGTCGTCCAGGTAGGCGTAGGCCTGCTCGAAGCTGAGCCCCTCGACCAGCGAGGTGGGCACCACCAGGGAGTAGGTGATGCAGTTGCCCTGCTCCATGAACATCGCGCCGCCGCCGGTGATCCGACGCACCACACCGATGCCGTGCTTCCGCGCGCCCTCGGCATCGATCTCGTTGCGCACCGACTGGTAGGAGCCGATCACCACGAGCGAGGAGTCCCAGTCCCAGATCCGGAAGTGGGGGCGGCGCCTGCCGGCGATCACCTCGAGGGGCAGCACCTCGTCGAGGGCGACGTGCATCACCGGCGGCAGCGTGACGGCCGGGATCACGTCGAAGGTGAGGTCCTCCCAGCTGGAGGCGTGTCCGAGCGCCCGGCGGGTCGCGATCGCGATCGCCTCGGCGTCGAAACCGATCATCTCGACGGGATCCGGTCGGGCCTCGAGCCGATCGGTGATCGAGGCGGCCAGCTCCGCGGCGGTGGCCTCGGTCGACATCCCCTCCAGGGCGGCGCCCAGATCCTCCAGCGCGTCGTCGGGCTCGAGGAAGAAGTCGCCGAACACGTGGGGTGCGGCGATCCGGCCGTCCCGGGTGGTCAGCTCCACCGAGACCAGTTTGCCGCCGCGGACCTTGTACTCGCCATGCATCGTCGTGCTGTCCTCGCGCGTATCCATGTCCTCATCATCTCGCACGCGGAAGCTCACCGGGGAGGAGGGGAGCACGGTGGGGTGCTCCGCTCCTGCATGCTCAGTCGATCCCGCCGCGGGCGTAGATCTGCCGCACCAGGTCCTCGACCGCGGGTTCGCTCAGTGCGAGGTCACGCACCGTGGTCTGGGCGTTGATCGCCGCCAGCAGGACGGGCACGGTCAGCTCCGCTCCCGAGAAGCGGATCCGGTGGCGGATCCCCTCGGCCTCCACGGCCGCAGT
This sequence comes from Brachybacterium sacelli, assembly GCF_017876545.1. Taxonomy (NCBI): domain Bacteria; kingdom Bacillati; phylum Actinomycetota; class Actinomycetes; order Micrococcales; family Dermabacteraceae; genus Brachybacterium; species Brachybacterium sacelli. Next base: position 2,263,360 of record NZ_JAGIOD010000001.1, read on the forward strand.
CTCGGCGGAGCCCGGCAGGGTGAGGGCGGCGACCGGTTCGGCGAGGTCGACCAGCAGTTCGCGAGGCGCCCCGAGGTGCTCGCGGAACGAGTCCAACTCTCCGTCGTAGGCGACCGTCCCGGCGTTGACCACGACGATCCGGTCGCACAGTCGCTCCACGTCTCCCATGTCGTGCGTGGTCAGGAAGAGGGTGGTGCCGCGCTCGGCGCGATCGGTGCGCAGGAATCGACGCAATCCCTCCTTGGAGACCATGTCCAACCCGATCGTCGGCTCGTCGAGCACCACGAGGTCGGGGGAGTGCAGGAGTGCCGCGGCGACCTCCCCGCGCATCCGCTGCCCGAGCGAGAGCTGCCGCACCGGACGGCCCAGGAAGCTGCTCAGGTCGAGGCCGTCGACCAGACGATCCAGGCGGGCCTCCCGCTGCCGCTGCGTGAGGCGGTGCATCGCGGCGAGGATCGTGTAGCTCTCGCGCAGGGGCAGGTCCCACCACAGCTGGGAGCGCTGACCGAAGACGACTCCGATCTCGCGGGCCAGGTGGCGCCGTTCCGGGACGGGGTCGCGACCCAGCACCCGCAGACCCCCGGACGTCGGCCGCAGGATGCCCGTCATCATCTTGATGGTCGTGGACTTGCCGGCGCCGTTCGCCCCGACGAAGCCCACGGTCTCGCCGCGGGAGATGGTCAGGGACACGTCGTCCACCGCTCGCACGATCTGGCGGCGGCGCCGACGCGAGCCGGCCAGGGGCGAGCGCACCACGTAGTCGCGGCGCAGGGAGGTCAGCTCGATGGCCGCCGCGGACGCGGTCGAGGACGTAGGGCGTGTTTCGGGCGTGGTCATCCGCCGGCTCCTGTGTATCTGCGGACCCCCGCGCGCCAGAGCGCCCCGGCGACGATCCAGGCGAGGACCGCGGCGGGCAGCCCGCACCAGCCGGCCCAGGCGGGGACCAGCTGGGGACCGGGCAGGTCGAGCAGCGCGAGAGTGGGGGCGTAGGCGATCAGCGTCGCCGGGACGACGAAGGTGAAGAAGGCGCGCAGGGGCAGGGCGAACACCGCTCCCGGCGTGGTGGCGACGTAGTTGCCGCCGTAGGTGAAGGCACTGGCGAACTCGCGACCGTCGACGAGCCAGAACTGGAGGGCACCGGCCATCGTGAACAGGGCGCCGAAGATCAGAGCACCCGCGAGCGGGGCGAGGGCCGCGAGCGCCAGCGTGGCGGGAGTGGGCTGGAAGCCGGCGATTGCGAGAGCGGTCACGTACATCGCCAGCCCGACGACGATCCGTCCGATGCGCCGCAACGACAGGTCAAGGCTCGAGATCTGCAGGAGCACGGGCACCGGACGGATCAGGAGGGTCTCGAGCTTGCCGGACTTGATCGCGGTCGAGAGCCCGTCGATCTCCCCGAAGAAGAGGTCCGCCATCCCGAAGGCCAGTGCGCCCAGGCCGTAGACCACCGCGACCTGAGGAAGGGTCATCCCACCCAGGGTGCTGACCTGCGAGAGGATCACCCACAGCTCGAGGAACTCCGTGCCGACGATGAGCACCTGCCCTGCGAGGTCGGCGGCGAAGCTGGCACGGAAGGTGGCCTGGGAACGGATCCGCGAACCGTACAGGGTGGCGACCATGCGGGCAGCCGTGACCGGACGATCTGCCCGGTCGGTGCGGTCGGTGCGGCGCGGGGCGCGGGAGGAGTCAGCCACCCTGCACCTCCACGCTCCGCACGCCCGCCCGCAGCATCAGCTGGGCCGCGAGCGTGAGCACCGCGAGCCAGACCACCTGGGTGAAGACCAGGGGGAGGGCTTCGGCCGGAGGGACGCGGCCCGAGAGGGTGTCGATGGGGGTCTGGATCATCGAGGGGAACGGGGTGGCACGGGCGATGGTCAGCAGCCAGTCCGGGAACCACAGGATCGGGATCAGGAAACCCGAGAGCAGGTTCATGACCGCGTTGTAGACGACGGTCAGGCCCCGGGTCTCCAGCAGCCAGAAAGCGGCGAGATTGACCATCATGTCGCCGAGGAAGGCCACCGTGATCGCCAGCAGGAGCGAGACGGCGCCCAGCAGGTAGGAGAGGGGATCATCGGGCAGGGCGAGGCCCGTCACGAGCGCCCCCACGGCCAAGGGAGGGACGCCGCGCCCCATCAGGAGGAAGCTGGAGCGGCCGAGCTTCTGGGCGTAGTAGAGGCCGAGGAACGCGGTGGGCCGCAGCAGGTCGACAGCCACGTCGCCCTGATGGACCCGCTGGGAGACCTCGCGGGTGCCGAAGGCCTCGATGGGGGCGAGCAAAGCCTGCCCGAGCCACACGTAGGTCGCGGCCTGGGCGACGGTGTACCCGCTGAGTTCGCCGCCGGCGGTCGTGATCGCAGCGATCATGATGGACGCGCGGATGAGGCCGAAAATGGTGTTGGTGAAGACCCCGGCGGCCGTCGCCATGCGGTAGGTCGAGTACTGACGGAAGGACGCCGTGGCGATCGACCAGTACGTAGGCACTCGCGCGATCTTAACGACATGTGGGACGGGCCACAAGATGACGAGCGGCATTGACGTGCCCGGGTCTGTGCGGCGTGGGGTCGGGGGATGTGCCGGGCAGGTCTGGCCGGGCAGGTCTGGCCGGGCCTGGTCGGGCCGGGTCTGGTGGGGTTAGAAGGGTGGGTCGGTGGGGTGGCACCGGTCGGCGTTGTTCTCGTGGTGGTGGGGGTCCTCGCCGGTGGTGAGGGGGTCTTCGGGGCCGCCTTCGCGGAGGAACTGGTCGATCTGGCCGGTGCGTTCGTAGGCGTCGATGTCCAGTAGCCATTGGTAGTGGTCCCACGCCTCGCTCAAGGCTTTCGCGATGGTGGGAGTCAGCAGGTCGCGGCGGGGCGCGAGAGTGATCCGGGCGCGTTCGGGCACCCCGATACTCCACGTCGTCGAACCATCGGCGTGGCGGACGGGGTCGATCTGTTTCGCGGTCTTGGTCTCGTGGTGTCCGAAGTCCATGCGGTGGAGGTTGTCGATGCTGGTGGGCCCGCCCCGGGCGGGGTGGGCGTGGTCGAACTCCTCGATATGGTCGTTCTGCCCGACACGACTGGTGCTGCGGGAACAGCCGGGCGCAGCACAGACCGGGTCCCGCACTCTGAGGTGTTCGACCATGGCAGCGGTGGGGCGGTACTGGTCGGCCGGCACCGGGAGGAACTGCCCGCTGGTGGGGTCGGTCAGGATCCGGTACCAGGTCTTCTGTCCGGCCGCGAGGCGGCGAGCCATCTGTGCCGGCAGCGGTGTCACCCCGTCGTAGGTGGCCGGCGCGTCATCGAGGCCCATCAACGTCAACACCGGCACGACCACGTTGATGCGGTGGGCGGGTTCCGGGACCTCGATCCCGCCGGTCTCGAGCAGGGTGCGGTGGACGATCGCGTACTGCAGAGCTTTCAACGACATCGTGGTGTGGTTCCGGGCCACGTCGCCGTCGAGGTCGAACGGGACCGGCGGGCGTGTCAGATGGTCTGTGTAAGCCGTACCGAGAGGAACGGTAAGAATCATGACCATGACCGATGAGAAGCAGCAGCCGAGTGACGAGCCCTCGGGCCAGGACCTGGTCGAGCAGCTGAAGGCCTCGGGACAGCTCGATGCCCTGTTCGAGCAGATCGATGACGGAAATGTCGAACTCACTGGTGACGGTGGATTCGTGCCAGCACTGGTCAAGGCCGCGCTCGAGCGGGGCCTCCAGGCAGAGCTGACCAGCCATCTGGGTTATGAGAAGGGCTCCGCGCGGGCGTCGGAGCACGCCAACTCGCGCAATGGGAAGACACCGAAGACGGTCGCCTCCGAGGTCGGGCCGATCGAGTTGGACATCCCCCGCGACCGGGGCGGGTCGTTCATCCCGCGCCTGGTCCCCACGGGCCAGCGGCGCCTCGGTGGGCTCGATGACATGATCATCAGCCTCTACGCGGGTGGGATGACGATCCGCGATATCCAGCACCACCTTGCCTCCACGATCGGCACGGACCTGTCTCACGAGACGATCAGCAACATCACCGATGCCGTCAGCGAGGAGGTCCTGGCCTGGCAGTCACGGCCGTTGGAGGAGTTCTATCCGGTGATCTACCTCGACGCGATCCGGATCAAGATCCGGGAGAACAACCAGGTGATCAACCGCGCCGCCTACATCGCCGTCGGAGTGGATCTCGAGGGGATCAAGCACGTGCTGGGGATCTGGGTCCAGGACACCGAGGGATCGGCGTTCTGGGCCCACGTCTGCGCGGACCTCGCCAACCGGGGCGTGAGGGACGTGCTGATCGTGTGCTGCGACGGGCTGAAAGGCCTCCCCGAGGCGATCGAGGCGACCTGGCCGGACTCGATGGTCCAAACCTGCGTGGTCCACCTGATCCGAGCCTCGATGCGGTTCGTCGCCTACCAGGACCGCAAGAAAGTCGCCGCTGCGCTCAAGCCGATCTACACCGCGCCCAGCGAGGACGTCGCCCGGCAGGCGCTGGCCGAGTTCGAAGCCTCCGACCTCGGACAGAAGTACCCCTCAACCGCTGCGACCTGGGCAAACTCGTGGGAGCGGTTCATTCCGTTCCTGCAGTTCCCGCCGATGCTCCGCAAGGTCATCTACACGACCAACAGCATCGAGTCGCTGAACTTCCAACTACGGAAGGTGACCAAGAACCGCGGCCACTTCCCCTCCACGGACGCGGCGGTGAAGCTGCTCTGGCTAGCGATCTGCAACATCGAAGACAAACGCGCTGCCGAACGCGCTCGGGACCACGGCAAGCCCGCCGGCCAGCGCAAAGCCCAGGGCCGACTCGTCGAGGGCCAGATCGTCACGAACTGGAATCAAGCCCTCGCCCAACTCGCCGCGGCCTACCCCGACCGAATCAACCCCTACCTGTGACCACCCCGCTTACACAAACAAATTGACAGGCCCGGACCGGCGCCCCGGTCTCCAGGGCGTGACGCTGCTGGGTCTGGACCGCGCGAGAGGCCGCCTCCAACCGGGCCGCCAGGGAATGGATCTCGGGGATCGGCCCGGTGATCCGCAGGCACGCGATCCCGTCGTCATGACCGGACAGTTCCACCGCCACGTCGCGGGCAGCTTCGGGACTCGGCCGGGCACCGCGGGCATCGAACCAGGCCCGCAGCAGGCGCAGTTCGTCGAGGAACCGGTCGGCGGGGATCGAGGCCAGGTCCCAGCCCGCGACGAGCTCATCGATCTGCTCACGCTGGTAGGGCGAGAGATCGCGGACGGCCCGCACCAGTTTCTCGAACCAGTCCACCGGCATGTCTCCACCGGCCAAACGGGCGAAGGTCCGGGGCAGATCGGTCACGGCCAGATGCGCATCCCGCACGAGGTAGGCGACCTTGCTGGTCGTGGTCCGTAACGCGATCGCGACCGCGAGATCGGCTTCCTGGCGTTCCTCGACCAGATCCGGGTCATCCCGATCGACCCAGAACATCGCCACCTGCGCCCACAACGCTGCCCGCGCCGTCGACGCAGCACGCTGCATCTGCAACAACCGCCCCACCGCGGCCGCATCCGCCGACCCCGCCTCAAGCTTCCCCCGCCGAGCCGCGGACTCCGCCGTCAACACCGACCGCGCCCGCACCCGCCGAGACGGCACCATGAAGCGCCCTGGGTTCCGTTCCGGCTTCTATGTGGGGGCCGTTGAGGGCTCCCGGGTCTGAGCGTAGGCCTTCTCGACCTCGATCGGAGTCGAGTAGTCCAGGGCCTGGTGGAGCCGCTGGTGGTTCCACCAGTGGACCCAGTTCATCGTCGCGAATTCGACCTCGGTGACCGACGGCCAAGCGGGCCGGGCGTGGATGAGCTCGGCTTTGTAGAGCCCGTTGACCGTCTCTGCCAGGGCATTGTCATAGCTGTCGCCGCGGGAGCCGACAGAGGCAGCGATGCCCGCTTCGGCCAGGTGCTCGGTGTATCGAACGCTGACGTACTGACTGCCACGGTCGCTGTGGTGGATCAAACCCCCGATGGCCTGGTCTTTTGCTGCGATCAAAGCGTGTTCGAGGGCCTCGAGCGGGAGGTCCTCTGTCCGCATCGTCGCCCTTGTTGCCCAGCCCGCGATCCGGCGGGAGAACGCATCGATCACGAAAGCCGTGTAGCAGAATCCGCTGGTCGTGCGGACGTAGGTGATGTCTGCGACCCAGAGCCGGTTCGGTGCGGGAGCCTCGAAGTTCCTCTCCACGAGATCCGGCCGTCCATCGGGCAGCGGCGAGGGCTGCGTGGTGCGGGGCGTCCGCCCGCGGATCACACCGTGCAACCCGGCTTTGCGCATCAGCCGAGCGCACTGATCACGACCGATGTCCCAGCCCTCACGCCGCATCGCGTGCCAGATCTTCCGCGCCCCATAGACCCCGTAGTTCTCGGCATGGATGCGCCTGATCTCTTCGATAAGCACGCGATCGCGCAGGTCACGGTCGCTTGCCGGTCGAGTCTTCGCGGCGCGGTAGCCGCGTGAAGTGATGAATCCACCCTCGGTCGCCGCGAGGGTGCGGCAGATGAGCTCGACCCCGAACTGATCGCGATACATATCGATGTAGGCGATCATCTCGTCGAGGGGCGGTCGAGCTCCGCGGCGAAAAACGCTGACGCTGACTTCAGGATCTCGTTCGCCCTGCGCAGCTCCGCGTTCTCACGCTTGAGCCGGCGAATCTCGGCCTGGGCCTCGCTCGAGAGCCCAGTTTTGGCCCCTGCGTCGATCTGAGACTGCTCGATCCAGCGCCGCAGCGACTCCGTCGAGATGTTCAGCTTCGGCGCGATCTCCTTGATCGCCTGATACTGCGTCAGGCCTTCATCGGCCTCCATACGGTCCACGACCATGCGCATGGCACGGTCGCGGAACGACTGTGGGTACTTGCTCGGCATGTTCCAATCCTCCTCGTATCAGGATCGGAACGGAACCCAGGGCGCTTCACCACCCGGCCAGCAGCAGGCCGGGCCGGGTTCTCCTCGGTTCTCGCCGTCACCAGACCCACCCTGTCCCCCTCGACACACCCCACGCGGCCACCCGTTGCCGGTCCGTGCGAGGTCCAACTCTGACCCACACACTCGAACTGGTGCCCGAATACTCACACCAGTTTAGAACCAGTATTCGCTCCACACAAGAGCCGATCAAGGATCACCCAAAATTGTGGATAACCCACACTGGGGAGGAACAATGATTCCCGTGCAGCGGCCAATGATGTGACGTGGCGCAGGTCCTGCTCGCGCCGCGTCGCGGCGGACGGGACGTCCCGTCTACTCTGACCCGGTCCCGACCCCGCAGCAGAACCGGATCTCTCATGAACACCGTCGACCACTCCGTGGCCTCCGACAGGACGGGCGACGCTGCCGACGCCGCGGATGGCGTCGGCCCGCAGGCCGCCACCGACGCGCTCGGCGCGACCGCCACCTCCGGCGTGGCCCCTGCCTCCGACTCGCCCGGCACCACCAGGCCAGGTCGCCCCCGCTTCGGCCTGCTGCCCCGCATCGTCGTCGCCATCGTGCTGGGCATCCTGCTGGGCCTGGTGATGCCGGAGTCGGTCGCCCGGGTCTTCACCACCTTCAACGGACTGTTCTCGGGGTTCCTCGGCTTCCTCATCCCGCTGATCATCGTCGGCCTGGTCACCCCTGCGATCGGAGAGCTGGGGCGCGGAGCAGGGAAGATGCTGGCGGCCGCCGCGGGCATCGCCTATCTCTCCACGGTCCTGTGCGGTGCCTTCGCGCTCGCCCTCTCCCTCCTGCTGCTGCCGCGGATGCTCGGCGGTGAGTCCATCGGGGCCCTCGAGAACCCCGAGGACTCCGCGATCGCGCCCTACTTCGAGCTCGACGTGCCCCCGGTGTTCGACGTGATGACCGCGCTCATCCTGTCGTTCTGCCTGGGCATCGGGCTCACCCTCGTGCGCCGCGGCGCTCTTCAGGAGTCCTTCGAGCAGCTGCGCACGATCATCGTGCGCATCATCGAGGCGATCATCATCCCGCTGCTTCCGCTGTACATCTTCGGCATGTTCCTGGGCCTGACCCTGAACGGCCAGATCTGGACCGTGATCGGCACCTTCCTCGCCGTGGTCCTGCTGGTGTTCGCGATGACGGTGGTGGTGCTGCTGGCGCAGTACGGGGTGGCCGGCTGGGCCATGGGCCGCAATCCCCTGAAGATGCTGTGGACCATGATTCCGGCCTACGCGACCGCACTGGGCACCAGCTCATCGGCGGCGACCATCCCGGTGACCACCGAGTGCGCCAAGCGCAACGGCATCCCGGACGCGATCGCCGACTTCGTGATCCCGCTGTGCGCGACGATCCACCTGGCCGGCTCGACCCTGAAGATCACGACCTTCGCGGTCGCGATCATGATCGTCACCGGTATGCCGCTGGACATCGGGGCGCTGGTCGGCTTCGTGTTCATGCTCGGCGTCGTGATGATCGCAGCGCCCGGTGTGCCGGGCGGCGCGATCATGGCCGCCGCCGGCGTGCTCTCCTCGATCCTCGGCTTCGGCGAGGCGGCGGTCGGGCTGATGATCGCCGCCTACATCGCGATCGACTCCTTCGGTACGGCCACCAACGTCACCGGCGACGGGGCGATCGCGGCACTGATGACGCGACTGTCCAAGCGGCGCGGGTCCGGGGACCTGGAGGATCGGGAACATCCGCAGGTGCAGGGTGTCTGAGAAGCCGGGGTGCGGGTAACCCGTGAGCGGACCGGATGCCCTCCGGTCCGCGTACCCTGAGGTCATGACCGACTCGTCCGCGTCCCCGTCCGCCGTCGCACCGTCCGCCGAGGGGGTCGCGCCCCTCACCGCAGTGGTGACCGGGGCCTCCTCCGGGATCGGTCGCGCGACCGCAGCCCGTCTCGTCGCCGACGGCTGGCGTGTGCTCGCCGTGGCCCGTCGCGAGGACCGCCTGGCCGGGCTCGCGGCGGAGAGCGGTTGCGAGGTGCTCGGTGTCGACGTCACCTCCGACGAATCCGTCGAGCGGCTGGTCGCGCGGGCCGAGGAACTCTTCGAGGGCTCGCTGAACGCCGTGGTCCATGTCGCTGGTGGCGCGCTCGGTGTCGAGCCCGCGGCCCGGGCCGACCTCGACAAATGGCAGCGCATGTACGACATCAACGTGCTCGGGGCAGTGCGGGTGACCCGTGCCCTGCTGCCCGCCCTGCGGGAGAGCGGGCGTGGTGATCTGCTGTTCGTCACCTCCGTCGCGGGGCAGGAGGCCTACCCCGGCGGTTCCGGCTACAACGCGGCCAAGGCCGGGGAGCACATGCTCGCCGCCGCCCTGCGTCTCGAGCTCAACGGAGAGCGGATCCGCGTCATCGAGATCGCCCCCGGCATGGTGCGCACCGAGGAGTTCTCCCTCGTGCGGCTCGGCGACCAGGCTGCGGCCGACGCCGTCTACGACGGGGTCGAGAACCCGCTGACGGCGGAGGACTGCGCCGATGTGATCTCCTATGCGCTCAACGCTCCGCATCACCTCAACCTCGATCTGGTCACCGTGAGGCCGCTCGCGCAGGCTGCCGCCCATCGCGTGGCGCGCCACCAGGGGGTCTAGGTGTAGTTGGTCATGACGTTGTCGACGCCGGTGTGAAGTCGTGAGGCCGGGGGCTGGTCGCCGCAGGCGGTGTGGGGTCGGTGGAAATTGTAGTGATGGACCCAGATCGCGATCGCTTCGCGCCGCTCGGTCTCGGAGCCGTAGGGGCGGGCGTAGAGGCACTCCTCGGCCAGGATCCGCTGGTAGCGCTCGATCTTGCCGTTGTGGCGAGGTGTGTAGATCCTCGTACGCTGGTGCCGGGAGATGAAAGCGCAGGTCGATCGCCGAAACGCTGAGGCGGTGTAGTTGCTGCCGTTGTCGGTGACCAGCCGCGTGATCCAGGTGATGCCGTGCGCGGCGAAGAACACGCGGGCGCGATGGAAGAACCCGATGGTCGTGATCGCTTTCTCGTCCTCGAGCGACTCGGTGTAGGACAGGCGGGAGAAGCCGTCCTCCATGGAGTGGAGGTAGGTGTAGCCGACCTTTTGCTTGTGGGCGCGCTTGCCGGCGAGGGCCAGTTCGCTGCCACGACCATGGGCCCGCCAGCCGCCGCCGTCGGGAATCTGACCGACCTTCTTGACGTCCATGTGGACTATGTGGCCGGGGTAGCGGGCGGTGATCTTCCCTGGTGAACGCAGGTTCTCACCGTCTGGGGTGATATCGCGGATCCGGTTCAAGCCGAGGCGGTCCAGCCACCTCGTCACCGTCCTCACGCAGCACGCGAACCCGTGGCCGTCGGCGAGCTCGCGGGCGATCCGGCGCGCGGACCACTTCCTCTTCCGCCGCCAGGACTCGATCAGCTCGAGCACCCAGATCGGGAGGCGGGTGGGGCGGTTCGCCGGCGCGCTGGAGTGGTCTTGCAGGCCTGGGTCGCCGTGCTCGCGGTAGCGGCCGACCCATTTCGAGAGCGTGGTGCGAGCGATGTGAAACTCGGCCGCGACGTGGGCGATCGGGCGACCGGAGTCGATGACCTGCGCGAGGGCGTGTCAGATGGTCTGTGTAAGCCGTACCGAGAGGAACGGTAAGAATCATGACCATGACCGATGAGAAGCAGCAGCCGAGTGACGAGCCCTCGGGCCAGGACCTGGTCGAGCAGCTGAAGGCCTCGGGACAGCTCGATGCCCTGTTCGAGCAGATCGATGACGGAAATGTCGAACTCACTGGTGACGGTGGATTCGTGCCAGCACTGGTCAAGGCCGCGCTCGAGCGGGGCCTCCAGGCAGAGCTGACCAGCCATCTGGGTTATGAGAAGGGCTCCGCGCGGGCGTCGGAGCACGCCAACTCGCGCAATGGGAAGACACCGAAGACGGTCGCCTCCGAGGTCGGGCCGATCGAGTTGGACATCCCCCGCGACCGGGGCGGGTCGTTCATCCCGCGCCTGGTCCCCACGGGCCAGCGGCGCCTCGGTGGGCTCGATGACATGATCATCAGCCTCTACGCGGGTGGGATGACGATCCGCGATATCCAGCACCACCTTGCCTCCACGATCGGCACGGACCTGTCTCACGAGACGATCAGCAACATCACCGATGCCGTCAGCGAGGAGGTCCTGGCCTGGCAGTCACGGCCGTTGGAGGAGTTCTATCCGGTGATCTACCTCGACGCGATCCGGATCAAGATCCGGGAGAACAACCAGGTGATCAACCGCGCCGCCTACATCGCCGTCGGAGTGGATCTCGAGGGGATCAAGCACGTGCTGGGGATCTGGGTCCAGGACACCGAGGGATCGGCGTTCTGGGCCCACGTCTGCGCGGACCTCGCCAACCGGGGCGTGAGGGACGTGCTGATCGTGTGCTGCGACGGGCTGAAAGGCCTCCCCGAGGCGATCGAGGCGACCTGGCCGGACTCGATGGTCCAAACCTGCGTGGTCCACCTGATCCGAGCCTCGATGCGGTTCGTCGCCTACCAGGACCGCAAGAAAGTCGCCGCTGCGCTCAAGCCGATCTACACCGCGCCCAGCGAGGACGTCGCCCGGCAGGCGCTGGCCGAGTTCGAAGCCTCCGACCTCGGACAGAAGTACCCCTCAACCGCTGCGACCTGGGCAAACTCGTGGGAGCGGTTCATTCCGTTCCTGCAGTTCCCGCCGATGCTCCGCAAGGTCATCTACACGACCAACAGCATCGAGTCGCTGAACTTCCAACTACGGAAGGTGACCAAGAACCGCGGCCACTTCCCCTCCACGGACGCGGCGGTGAAGCTGCTCTGGCTAGCGATCTGCAACATCGAAGACAAACGCGCTGCCGAACGCGCTCGGGACCACGGCAAGCCCGCCGGCCAGCGCAAAGCCCAGGGCCGACTCGTCGAGGGCCAGATCGTCACGAACTGGAATCAAGCCCTCGCCCAACTCGCCGCGGCCTACCCCGACCGAATCAACCCCTACCTGTGACCACCCCGCTTACACAAACAAATTGACAGGCCCCTGCGCGACAGCTCGCTGCCTTCCAACGACGGTCAGCGGCGCATTACGGTGGTGCATGGAACGGGCCTCTTCCTGCGAGACGGTTGCTTAGACACCACCCATCGTGCAGTCCAGGGGCCCGTTCCTTCATCCCATACGCCGTGACCACAACGTCATGACCCGCAACATCTAGGCCGCCGCGGATCGCGGACTGCGGGTCACGCGTCGTGTGCGGGGCACTGCGGGAGAACGACGAACGTGCCCGACGACGCCGTGCGACCCGGCCCCCGTCTACGACCAAAGGTGTAGACGGATCTCCTCCCGCGGCCCGATGTGCCGCCGGCGCGGACCGAGGGAGGATCGGGTCATCACCCGGTGCCCGAGCGCAATCGGCTCGCGGATCGGGCGATCACCGCCGCACCCGAGCCTCCAGGACGTCATCATGACGACGATGCCCCCCGACACCTCCTCGCAGCATCAGCGCGAGCGCAAGCCCTCCGTCGGCCGCCCGGTGCTCTTCGTCGTCCTGCTCGCGATCGCCGCGCTCGGCGTGCTGGGCCTGCTCGTGGCCGGACCCAGCATCACGCTGCCGGTCGCGGTCGCCGCGGCCGGCGGGCTGCTGAGCCTGGTCGGGATCGCCTGGGCAGTGGCCGGTCCGCGTCTGTGACCGGTCGTTGCTGATCACACCTCGCTGATCAGTCGCCTCTGATCAGACGTCGATCTCGATCTCGCCCTCGCCGCGGGAGACGCACGTGATCATCTGATCCTCCTGTTCGTCCTCCATGAGGAACTCGTCCAGGTGCTCGACCTGCCCGGAGACCAGGGGAACCACGCACGTGCCGCAGACGCCGCCTTCGCAGGAGTAGTCCATGTCGACGCCGGCGTCGAGGAGTGCCTGCAGGAGAGATTGCCCTTCCGCGACCTCGACCGTCATCCCGGACTTGAGGCACTTTGCGGTGAAGGGCTCTCCGAACAGCGACATCCTCGCTCCTTCTGCGTCGACCGCCCGAGCAGGCGGATTCTGGGACACCCAGCTTCCCACGAGGGGGCGTCGGGGAGAAGGTGAGGCCTGCCTCACTTCGCGGTCGATCGGTGCGGCGCGGACCCGCTGCACGACGTGTCCGCGGAACTCCTACGCGTCGTCCTCCTACGCGACGTCCTCGTCCTCGGTCCGCGGCGGCGCAGTGACCTCCGTGTCCCCGCCCTCGAGCGGGGAGACCCAGACCCGGTCGTGCGAGGGTTCGGCGGTCCCGGACGGGCTCACGGCCAGGGCGGCAGGGCCGAAGCTCATCACCAGCAGGGCGGCCGCACCCAAGGCGGCGGCGCCGGCGGTGGCGCGGTCGCGCAGACCTCGCTCCTCGACGGGGGCAACGGCTGAGGGGGCGAGGGCCGAGGAATGCTGCGCGCGCTGCGCAGCGTCGTCCGGTGCCGTCGAGGGGCGGGGCGCTGCGTCGGTCTCGTCGTCCATGTCGGTTCCTCCTTCAGGGACCAGCGGCGGTCTGCCGATGCACCCCATCCCAGGGCCTGAAGCTGTGCTGGTGCTGTGCACGCGGATCGGGTTCTCTGTGATCAGGGCGGTCAGGCCGTTCCGCCCAGGGGCGACGCGCCGGGCGGCGCTACGCTCGGAGCGCACACCGCCACTGGAACCAGGAGTTCTTCGTGCCCGACAAGTCCGCCATCGCCGCGCTGCCGCCGCTCCAGCACCCTGACGGCAGCCCGGTGCGCGTGCTCGTCGTCGAGGACGAGCCCACCATCGCGGACCTGCTGCGTTTCCCCCTGGAGATGATCGGCTGGGAGGTGACCACGTGCGGGGACGGCCTCGAAGCCGTGCGGCTGGCGCGGGAGAGCACCCCGGACGTGCTCGTGCTCGATCGGATGCTCCCCGGGATCGATGGGGTCGAGGTGCTGCGTCGCCTCCGCGCTCTGCACCCGGAGATCCCCGCGCTCCTGCTCACGGCGATGGATGCGGCCGCCGACCGGATCGGCGGTCTCGCCGCCGGGGCCGACGACTACGTGACCAAGCCCTTCACCATCGAGGAGGTGCTGCTGCGCCTGCACCGGCTGGTCCAGCGCTCGGGGGTGGTCGCCGAGAGCAGCAACGAGCTGGTGGTCGGTGACCTGGTGATGAACCTGGACACCCATGAGGTCACCCGGCGCGGCGAGGCGGTCGCCCTCACCGCTACCCAGTACCAGCTGCTGCACTACCTCATGGAGAACCCCCGGAAGGTGCTGTCGAAGTCGCAGATCCTCGACGCGGTCTGGAACTACGACTTCGGCGGTCAGGCCAACATCGTCGAGCTGTACATCTCGTACCTGCGCAAGCGGATCGATGTCGGGCGGGAACCGATGATCCATACCGTGCGCGGCGCCGGCTACGTGCTCAAGCCGGCCCTCTGACGGATCGCGATGAACACCCCGGCCCGCTCCCACCCGGAGACCGCCCCCCGGCCCCGCCGCCGTCGGCGTGACCTGCGCACCACGCTCGTCGCGGTCCTGGTCGCGACGGTCGCCGTGGTCTGTCTGGCCGTCGGCATCGTCACCCACGCGAGCCTGCGCACCCAGCTCGACGCCGAGCTCGACGCCCAACTGCACCGCGCCGCCGACCGCGCCGTCGACCGGGTGCAGCACGCCGCCCCCGACGGAGGGCCCGCAGGCGCCCCGGAGCCGCTGCCGAGCCCGCCCAGCGACGGGACCTCCACCCCCGAGCCCGAGAGCGGTGAGTTCGAGCTGACCGCGCACGGCGAGGACGAAGAGCTCCTCAAGGCGGTCTGGCGGGACCCGGAGGGAACCGTGCACGCGCTGTCGGCCGAGGACGTCACGGTCCTCGAGGAGGCGCTGGACGAGCGGGGGGACGGACCTCCCACCACGGCCCCGCTGTCGATCGGGACCTACCGGGTGGTGGCGCGTGACCTCGGCGACGGCACCCTGGTCGTCACCGGCCTCCCCACCGACCGGATGCGCTCCACACTGCTGCGACTGGACCTGACCCTGCTCGGCGCAGGGGCGGCCGCCCTCGTCGTCACGGGTATCGGAGGCTCGTCGATCATCCGACGCACCCTGCGCCCTCTCGACGGGGTCGCGCAGCTCGCCTCCGAGGTCGCGAGGACCCCGCTGGAGCACGGCAGCGTCAGCCTCGAGCGCCGCGTCCCCGCCGCACACACGGTCCCCGGCACCGAGGTCGGCGACGTCGGCCGTGCTCTGAACCATCTGCTCGACAACGTCGAGGGCGCGATCGAGGTGCGCCAGCACAGCGAGGAGGCGATGCGCCGGTTCATCGCCGATGCCTCCCACGAGCTGCGCACCCCGCTGACCGCGATCCGCGGATACGCCGAGATGCTGCGGCTGACGGAGGACCTCGGCGAGCGCGGCCTGCAGTCGATCGATCGCCTCGAGGTACAGTCCGCCCGGATGACCGCGCTGGTGGAGGACCTGCTTCTGCTGACCCGGCTCGACGAGCACGAGCCCCGTCCCGAGGAGGACGTCGACCTCGGCGAGATCGTCATGGAGTCCGTCATGGACGCCCGCGCCGCGGGCGGCGACCATCCCGTGGACGTGCGAGTGCCCGACGACCCCGTCGTCGTGCCCGGAGATCCCCGTCAGCTCACCCAGATCCTGGTCAACCTGCTCTCCAACGCGCGCAAGCACACCCCGGCGGGGACCGGGATCGACGTGCGACTGCGCGAGGCCGACGGGAGGGCCGAGCTGGTGGTCGCCGACGCCGGCCCCGGCATCGACCCCGGGCTGGTGCCCGAGGTCTTCTCCCGCTTCACGCGAGCCGACCGGGCTCGCTCGGGCGCCGAGGGCACCACCGGGCTCGGCCTCTCGATCGCGCGGGCGATCACCGAGGCCCACGGCGGCACCATCGATCTGGCCTCCCGGCCGGGCCGTACCGTGTTCACCGTGTCTCTTCCGCTCGTCGGCGCGTGACGGTCCCCGGGCCGCCGCGTACACTGACCGCCAACGGCATCGACCCGGCCATCACCGGCGAGCCGCGGGAAGAACCGCCTCCGCCCTCTCGAGGGCGCGGGACGTAAGTAGAACCCGCCGGGACCAGCCCGTCACAGCTGAGGATCGAGGGGACGGCGCACCCGCCAGCGGGAGCGCGGTCAACCGAGGTGGTACCGCGTCGCCGGCCCGTGCCGGCGGACGTCCTCGGGCAGCAGTGCCGACGCCCGTCCCTCGGAGGTCCCTCCCCATGGTCTACCCGGTCAGCGGAGACCCGCTCGTCCCCTCGCCGAACCTGCCCGCGCTCGAGAACGCCGTCCAGGAGTTCTGGCGGACCGACGACACCTTCCGCGCCTCGATCGCGCAGCGCGAGGGCGCCGAGGAGTTCGTGTTCTACGACGGGCCGCCCTTCGCCAACGGGCTGCCGCACTACGGGCACCTGCTCACCGGCTTCGTCAAGGACGTCATCCCGCGCTTCCGCACGATGTGCGGGAACAAGGTCGACCGCCGGTTCGGCTGGGACACCCACGGCCTGCCCGCCGAGCTCGAGGCGATGCGGGAGCTCGGCATGACCGAGAAGTCGGAGATCGAGGAGATGGGACTCCAGGCCTTCAACAACGCCGCCCGCAACTCGGTGCTGAAGTACACCAAGGAGTGGGAGGACTACGTCACCCGCCAGGCCCGCTGGGTCGATTTCGAGAACGATTACAAGACCCTCGACGTCACCTTCATGGAGTCCGTGCTGTGGGCCTTCAAGACGCTGTACGACAAGGGGCGGGCCTACGAGGGCTATTACGTGCTGCCCTACTGCTGGAAGGACCAGACGCCGCTGTCCGCGCACGAGCTGCGCATGGACGACGACGTCTACCAGGAGCGTCAGGACCAGACCGTCACCGTGACCTTCCCCTTCACCGGGGAGAAGGCCGAGCAGTTGGGGCTGGAGGGCGTGAAGGCCCTCGCCTGGACCACCACCCCGTGGACGCTGCCCACGAACTTCTCCCTCGCCGTCGGCCCCGAGCTCGAGTACGCGGTCGTGCCGGCCGGACCGCTCGGCGCGGCCGACGGCACCGCCGCAGGAGAGGGGCGGTACCTGATGGCGACGGCCCTGATCGGCTCCTATGCCAAGGAGCTCGGCTACGAGAGCGCCGAGGCCGTCCTCGCCACGGTCGAGGAGCGCGTCTTCGCCGGGCGCGAGCTCGAGCACGTCGCCTACCAGCCGCTGTGGACGGTCTACTCCGAGGACCGCGAGAAGTGGGGCACCCAGAACGCGTGGATCGTGACGGTCGCCGATTACGTCTCGACCGACGACGGCACCGGCGTGGTCCACCAGGCCACCGCCTACGGCGAGATCGACCAGCAGGTCAATGCCGAGTACGGGATCCCGGTGATCGTCTCCGTCGACGACGGCGCGCAGTTCCTGGACTACTTCGCCGGCACCGACCTCGACGAGATCGCCGGGGTGCAGGTGTTCGAGGCGAACCGTCCGCTGATCCGCAATCTCCAGCGCAGCGGCCGGCTCGTGCGCGAGGCCAGCTACGTGCACTCCTACCCGCACTGCTGGCGCTGCCGGAACCCGCTGATCTACAAGGCCGTGAGCTCCTGGTACGTGAAGGTCGCCGATCAGCGTCAGCGCATGCTCGCGCTGAACGAGCAGATCGACTGGGTGCCCGGGAACGTCAAGGACGGCCAGTTCGGGCGCTGGCTCGAGGGTGCCCGCGACTGGGCGATCTCCCGCAACCGTTACTGGGGCTCGCCGATCCCGGTGTGGAAGAGCGATGATCCGAACCACCCCCGGGTCGAGGTGTACGGCTCGCTCGCGGAGCTCGAGGAGGCCTTCGGGACCCTCCCGCGCGACGAGCACGGCGAGGCCAACCTCCACCGCCCCTACATCGACGAGCTCACCCGGCCGAACCCCGACGATCCCACCGGGGCCTCGACCATGCGCCGCATCCCCGAGGTGTTCGACGTCTGGTTCGACTCCGGCTCGATGCCGTTCGCCCAGGTGCACTACCCGTTCGAGAACACCGAATGGTTCGAGTCCCACAATCCGGCGGACTTCATCGTCGAGTACATCGGACAGACCCGTGGATGGTTCTACGTGATGCACGTGCTGTCCACCGCGCTGTTCGACCGGCCTGCGTTCACCTCGGTGATCTGCCACGGCATCGTGCTCGGCGAGGACGGGCAGAAGATGTCCAAGTCGCTGCGCAACTATCCCGACGTGCGCGAGATGTTCGACACCTACGGGGCCGACGCGATGCGCTGGTTCCTCATGAGTTCGCCGATCCTGCGCGGAGGCAACCTCGTGGTCGACGAGCCGAAGATCCGTGACGCCACCCGCCACGTGGTGCTGCCGCTGTGGAACGTCTGGTACTTCCTGGGCCTGTACGCGAACGCCGCGGGGGAGAAGGACACCGACGGTCGCCCGGCCGGATACCGGGGCCGCCCCCGTTACGAGTCCGACGACGTCATGGACCGCTACCTGCTGGCCCGCACGGGTGACCTGGTGCGCGCGGTGCGCGAACGGATGACCGCCCTGGCGATCGCCGATGCCGCCGAGCTGATCCAGGACTACCTCGACATGCTCACCAACTGGTACGTGCGACGCTCCCGCGACCGCTTCTGGGAGGGCGATACGCAGGCCATCGACGTGCTCTCGACCTGCCTCGAGACCCTGTGCCGGGTCACGGCACCGCTGCTGCCCATGGTCACCGAGGAGATCTTCCGGCAGCTGACCGGCGGACGCTCCGTGCATCTGACCGACTGGCCCGACGACGCCCGGTTCCCGCAGGACGCAGCGCTGGTCGCGCAGATGGACGACGTCCGCGCCATCGCGAGCGTGGGCAACTCCCTGCGCAA
The DNA here is from genome assembly GCF_017876545.1 of Brachybacterium sacelli. Taxonomy (NCBI): domain Bacteria; kingdom Bacillati; phylum Actinomycetota; class Actinomycetes; order Micrococcales; family Dermabacteraceae; genus Brachybacterium; species Brachybacterium sacelli. Next base: position 2,282,043 of record NZ_JAGIOD010000001.1, read on the forward strand.
GAAGGAGCAGCTGCGGGCCCGGCTGCCCCTGGCGGAGCTCACCGTGGTCCACCACGATCCGCGCTCGTTGGAGGCCTTCACCGCGCTCGTCGCCGATGAGCTCAACGTCAAGGCCGTGCGTCTGCTGGACGTGGCGAGCCCGGAAGCCCAGGGCATGGGCGTCGAGCAGCGGCTCACCGTCAACGCGCGCGCCGCCGGCCCTCGCCTGGGCAAGCAGGTCCAGGCCGTCATCAAGGGCGCGAAGTCCGGCGACTGGACGGTGGACGAGGACGGAGCCGTCACCGCCGGTGGCATCGAGCTCGCTGCGGGGGAGTACTCGCTGGACCTGGTGGCGGGGGAGTCCGCGGCGATGGAAGGGCGGGCCGTGGGCGTGCTGCGCGGCGGCGACTTCCTGGCACTGGACACCCGCGTCGGCCCCGAGCTCGAGGCCGAGGGAACGGCCCGCGACGTCGTGCGCGCCATCCAGGCCGCCCGCCGCGAGGCCGGACTCGACGTCTCGGACCGGGTCCGCCTGAGCGTGGACGGCGACGAGCTGGTCGTGGCGGCGGTCGCCGCGCACCGCGAGCTGGTCGCCGGAGAGGTGCTGGCCGTGGAGCTGGCCGTGCCCGCCGCACCCGCCGAGGGCGCGCACGCGGCGCGCGAGAAGGTCTCCGGCGGGGCGGTGACGGTGTCGGTGGCGAAGGCCTGAACAGGCCCCGTGATGGGATGCTTGCCTCGAGACGCGGGCGCACGACGGCGAGAGACGTGACCCGCGTCGGGAAGGGACGGGACGATGATGGGACGGCGACCTGTGCTCGCTGCGGGCCTCGCCCTGGGCGCCTCCGTGCTCAGCGGCTGCGGCCTGCGAGGGAGGACACTGGACGAGGCGCTGAACGAGGCCGCCGGGAACGTCGACGGCGTCACCTCCTCGGCGCTCGAGACGGTCACGGGGGCGGAGTTCCAGCGGGCGATCCGAGGCCGGGTCGAGATCTCCGCCGCCCGGCGCGAGCAGGTGCTGGAGATCTTCGGTGAGGTGATGACCGCTCTGGTCGATGCCGCCTATGCCCAGGCAGATGCGGACAGCGAAGGGTCACGCGTGGTGGGGGCGATCACCGCACTGAGCTCGGACGGCGAGGAGTACGGCATCTGGGATCTGCGACCGGACCTCGAGCAGTCCGCGGGACGGCTCGATGCGGTGCTCCTCTCGGACTTCGCCGAGTAGGGGCCCTCGGGCTCCTGGGCCCGTGCGGGTTGGGGCTCGTGCGGATTCAGGGCTCGCCGCGCCCGACGGTCACCACCTGTGACCGGGAGACGTACGTGCCGTCCCCGAGATACACCCCGGTCAGGTCGTTCTGCAGGGTCGACAGCGTGGGATCGCTCGCCGTCGCACGGGCGACGGATCCGGAGTAGCCGCCGGCGGGGTCATGGCCCGGCCCCATGGAGTCGTGGTTGGCCTCGAGCACCGGGACGGGATCGACCCCGGTGACGGGATAGGGATCCAGCGTCACCTCGTGGCGATTGGGGGCGCTCAGATGCGTCCCGCCGGGCTGTGCGCCGTCGAGATCCGTCGCGGCGATGAGGTCGCCGCTGAAGCCGCGGGTCCCGATGCCGGCCTCGTGGTTGACGTTCACGGACTGGGTCGAGTCCTGCGCCGGGACGACGGTCTGTACGGGAGAGCCGACCGAGAACGCATGGGTGACGTTGTAGGTTCCGGGCTCCCCGGAGGAGCTGTTGAAGCTCGGATCCGCGGCGAGGTGGTTCCCCACGATCCCGCCCTGGCTGTGGCCGACGAGCAGGACGTCCGCCCCGGCAGGGACGTCCGCGGCCTCCAGGGCCGCACGCACGTCGTCCATCGCCGCCGGATGCTGCCCGGCCACCAGGCGCAGGTTCGAGCCCCAGTCACGGGAATTGCCCTGGCCCCCGTAGGCCTCGGGCACCTCGGTTACGGCCGCGCCCTCGGTGGGAGGGACCTGCACGATGTAGGCGGGGTCCCCGCCGTGGGCGCCGCGGACCTCCTGGATACCGATGGTGCCGGCCTCCAGAGGGGTCTGGCCCGGATTGTCCCGCCGCAGTCCGTCGTTCCGGGCGATCAGATCCTGCAGGTCCTGAGGGGAGGAGGACGGGCCTTCCACGGTCTGAACCCCCTGGACGATGCCCCCGGGGCGGTCATCGAGGAGCGCGGTGTCCTCGCCGGAGACCGCCTCGTACACGCCGACCCCCGCCGAGCCGGCCGTCAGCAGCGCGGCGGCACCGAGCTCGGCGAAGGTCGGGACGCGCTCGCCGGTGGCCCAGTCCTCGAGCACCCCGCCGAGATGGTCCGCGTCGCGCTGGAACTGCGCGATCCCTTCGGTGTTCACCCCGAGGGTGTCCAGCCCGCCCTCGAGCAGGTCGATTCCGGTCTCGAACCCCCAGCCGATGGTGTCGGAGGCCCGGCCGGCGAGGTCGGACGCGGCCCCGCCCACGTGCCCCTCGAGCCAGACGGGGAGCCAGGGATCCTCGTCGTGGCGGTCGCCGCTCCTCGGGGCCGGCCCGCCGTCCTGCGCGGAGGCCGCGTCCTGCTCGTCGGCCTCGGCGATCCCGTGCGCTCCGACGTCGAGCAGCTGCGTACACAGCGAGGCGATCGTGGAGGCGGCCAAGTCGTTCCATCGCATGCGGAAGGCCTCCGCGTCCGGGCCCGTCCACCCGGCGCCCTGCACCGAGGCGTCGAGTCGGTCCCGCAGCCCGTCGACGTCGCCGGAGACGGTGCGCAGCCGCTCGCCGTGCGCCCGCACCGCCTCCGTGTCCATCCCCTGCCAGGAGCTCATCGCGAGCCGTCCCGGGTGGAGCACGCGGCCGCGAAGCGCAGACACTCTTCGAGGATCGGCAGCACGGTACCCAGCACGTCCCCGTCCTCGACCGGGTGGACGGCGACGAGGGCCGCTTCCGTGCCGTCCATGCGGTAGAGCCCCCGGCCCCCGCGCACCCACAGCCGGGACCAGGTCTCCGGGTCTTCCGCGACCTCCCCCGAGGGGTCGTGCAGGGTCAGGGACACCGCGACCCGCGGCCCCTGCGTCGTGAACGCCTCGAGCAGGCGCGGGTCCAGATCGTCCGCGACGGCGAAGGCATCTGCCGCGGCGGTGCCGCGGGCGAGCTCCTGACGGACCTGTTCGATCTGCGCCGACGTGAGCCGCAGGCCCTCGTCGTCCTGCCGCACGCTCAGTCGCGGCGGGGCGCTCGTGTATCCGGCGGGGGCGAGCAGCTCCTCGACCAGCGTCGGCACTCGCTCCGCAGAAACGGCGGACCAGGTCGACGGGGCGTCGTCCCGGGAGAACTCGACCGTCGTCCCCGCGGGGTGCAGCCCGAGACGCAGGCGCCCGGTCGAGGACGTCTCGCTCACGGCTGCGACCAGGAGGGCACGGGCGGAGAACTGGTGGCGGAGGATCTCCTCGGAGCCGGGGTCGGCGTCGATCTCCTCCACTCCGGCACCGAGGTGAGCCGGATCGGGGACCAGCGCCCGGTACACCGGGTTCCAGTCCTGGAGCGGGGTGGACGCGACGACCCGGCGGGCCGCCTGCTCCACGCTCGCGGCCAGCAGCGACATGACCGTCCTCCTCGCGTGCTCGGGCCGGCTCCGCCGGCGCAGGTGATGTTCCCGAGACTATGAGTGCGGAGGTCATCGGCCCATGGGGACAACTCCCCATGTGGATGATCACCGCCTGGGGAGGAACGTTCGCCCAGCGGCCCCTCGTACACTGATCAGCGCCCCGCCCGCCCCCATGCACCCCAGGAGCCGTCGTGCTGAGTTCTCCCCGCCCGGGCGCGTCCCGTCCGGCCCTGTCTCCCGAGCTGCGAGAGGTGTACGCCGCGCTGCTCGAGCGGGCACCGGAGAACCGGATCGAGCCGGACCTCTCGCGCATCACGCGAGTGATGGAGCTGATGGGCGATCCGCAGCGCGCCTACCGATCCATCCGCATCGCGGGCACCAACGGCAAGACCACCACGGCCCGGATCCTCGAACGGATCCTGCGCGAGGCCGGTCTGCGCACGGGCCGCACCACCAGCCCGCACCTGCACTCGCCGGTCGAGCGGATCGCGATCGACGGTGTCCCCATCGACGAGGAGGGGTTCCTCCAGGCCTACCGGGACGTCGAACCGTTCGCCGCGATCGTCGACGCCGAGTCCGAGGCCGCCGGCGGAGTGCCCCTGACCTACTTCGAGTACCTCACGGCGATGTCCTTCCAGGCCTTCGCCTCCGCCCCGGTCGACATCGCGGTGGTCGAGACCGGACTCGGGGGCACCTGGGACGCCACCGGCGTCGCCGCGCCCGACGTCACCGTGGTCACCCCCATCTCGATGGACCACCAGGACTACCTGGGCGACACGATCGCGCAGATCGCGGGGGAGAAGGCCGGGATCCTCACCGCCGAGGCCACGGCGGTCATCGCCTCCCAGCCGTACGAGGACGCGGCCGACGTGCTACGCCAACGCATCACCGAGCTCGGCGCCGAGGCCGCGGTCGAGGACCAGCAGATCGGCGTGCTCGCCCGCACTCCCGGCGTCGGCGGCCAGATGCTGACCCTCCAGGGGATCGCCGGACGGTACGAGGAGGTCTTCCTCTCGCTGCTGGGAGAGCATCAGGCGCGCAATGCCCTGCTCGCCGTCGCGGCCGCCGAGGCGCTGCTCGGTGACGGGGGCACCGTGCTGGACGGGGAGATGCTGGGCGCGGCCCTGGCCTCGATCACCTCCCCGGGACGCGCGGAGGTGGTCCGGCAGTCGCCGACCATCCTGCTGGATGCCGCTCACAATCCTGCCGGAGCCATGGCGCTGGTCGGGACCGTCCGCGAGAACTTCCGCTTCACCCGCACCGTCGGCCTCGTCGGCATCCTCCAGGAGAAGGATGCCGAGGATATCCTCTCGGTCCTCGAGCCGCTGCTGGACCACGTCGTGATCACCCAGTCCTCCTCACCCCGTGCGATCCCGACCGACGTCCTCGCCGATCTCGCCCGCGATGTCTTCGAGGACGAGGACCGGGTGCTCGAGCAGGGCAGCCTGCCCGATGCGATCCAGGTCGCCGTCGACCTCTCCGAGACCGAGGGCGACCAGTTCGGCGGGGTGGTCGTGGCCGGCTCCGTAACGCTCGCCGCCGAGGTGCGGGACCTGCTCGGCGTGCCGCGGGAGGACTGATCATGGCGCCGGACCTGACTCCGTCCCCGCGCCCCCACGGGGCCCAGCGGATGTTCTCCGCGACCACCCTCGTCATCGAGGCCTTCGTCGTGTTCTTCGCGGTGCTGGTGGCCCATCAGCTCGCTCCCGATGCCCGGGTCAGCACCTGGGTCTGGGGGATCCTCACCGCGCTCGCCCTGGTGGCATGCTCCGGGATGCTGCGCCGCGGGGCCTGGCCGTACTGGGTCGGGATCGCCCTGCAGGTCCCCACCATCTTGCTCGGTCTGCGGGTCGGCGCGATGTGGGTGGTCGGGATCGCCTTCGCGGCGCTGTTCGTCTACGGGGCCTTCAAGGGCCACCAGCTGGACCGGGAGAAGGACACGGTGGACGCCCGGGTGCGGGCGGCACGCGGTGAGGACCCGAGCACGGAGTCCTGAGACCGCACGGCAGGATCATCCCGGTTCGGACCTGCCGCAGGTCATGGGTACCCTGGTGCCATGACCGCACAGCGCACCCTCGTCCTGCTCAAGCCCGACGCCGTCCAGCGCGGCCTGCGCGGGGAGATCATCCGCCGTCTCGAGGCCAAGGGGTACGACATCGTCGCCCTGGCCCAGCGCACCGCCGACGCCGAGGAGCTCGCCGCGCACTACGCCGAGCACGAGGGCCGGCCCTTCTACTCCGGCCTCGTCGAGTACATGGGCGCCGGGCCGCTGGTCGCGCTCGTCGCCGAAGGCGTGAACGTGATCGGCGGCTTCCGCTCGCTCGCAGGCGCCACCAACCCTACCGAGGCCGCCCCCGGCACCATCCGCGGTGACCTCGCCTGCGAGAAGGACCTCCCGGTCATCCAGAACCTCGTGCACGGCTCAGACTCCGAGGAGTCGGCGGCCCGCGAGATCGACATCTGGTTCCCCGAACTCGGCTGAGCTCCGCGGGGCTCCCGGCCCCTCCCCGGGGCGTGAGGCGCGCCGCAGTACCGGATACAGCGTATCCTCACCTGCCCAGTGCACAATGTGGACATGGCACTGCCCCTCGTCACCATCCTCTTCCTGGGCCTCGCCCTGCTGGTGGCGGTCGGCATCCTGGTCTTCGTCGCGGCGCCGCACCTGCGCCTGCGCGATACGGACAGGGATACGGACAGGGAGGACGAGGAGGGCAAGACGGCCCGCTCGCGCCGCCACAGCTCGCGCACCGGGCGCTGAGCGTCCCGCCCTGCCCGGGACCGACCCCGTCGGGAGCATCGCAGGAGAGCGTCCTAGACTGGCTGACGGCCGCGCCGCATCGTCGGCTTCCCCGACCCCGGAGGTGACCCGTGGACCCCAATGACATCCTTGCCGTGATCGCCGGAGGCGGCGGCGCTTTTCTCGTGATCGGCGCGGGCGCCTGGGCCTATGTGCGCAGCCGCGGCGGGAAGAAGTCCTCTCAGGACACCACTGACACCACTGACACCACCGATTCCACTGGCAGCACGACGCGCGGCGGCGCCGACCCGGCGCGGAGCTCGACCGCTGTCAAGGACCGGCCGGCGGCCCCCACCTGGGCCGACACCCTCGCAGCCCCGCCCGAGAAACCTTCCTCGCAGCCTGCCGAGAGCGCGGCGCCGACGGAGCCGAGCACCGAGCCCGCCGTCGAGCCGACGCAGCAGACTCCCACGCAACAGGTCCCCGCGCAGGAGGCCGACGCCACGGCGCCCGCGGAGCCGGCCACTGCCCCGGCGAGTGAGGAGGCGCAGCCCGCGCCCGCGGAGCCCGCCGTCGAGCCCGAGCCGGAACAGCCCGGGGCTCCCGCCCTGGAGACCCCCGAGGCCCCCGGCGACCGCATGGTGCGCCTGCGCGAGCGACTCTCCCGCTCCGGCGCCCTCGGCCGCGGCATCCTCGGCCTGCTCACGCGCGGCAGCGGCGTCGACGAGGCGACCTGGGACGAGATCGAGGAGACGCTGCTGATGGCGGACCTCGGCCCGGATGCGACCGACGAGCTGCTGGAGAACCTCCGCCGGCGCATCCAGGTGCTCGGCACCGACGACCCGGCTGCCGTCCGCGAAGCGCTCCGCGAGGAGCTGCTGACCCTCATCGATCCCTCCCTCGACCGTCGCCTCGCCGCCACCCGCCGCGACGCCCCCGACGGCACCGTCCTCCCCTCCGTGATCCTGATGGTCGGGGTCAACGGCACCGGCAAGACCACCACCGTGGGCAAGCTCGCCCGCGTGCTGGTCGCCGCCGAGCGCAGCGTCGTCCTCGGTGCGGCCGACACCTTCCGCGCCGCCGCCGCCGAGCAGCTGACCACCTGGGGGTCCCGCGTCGGCGTCGACACCGTGCGCTCCGACCGCGAGGGCGCCGACCCCGCCGCCGTCGCCTTCGACTCCGTGCGCACGGGCATCGAGCAGGAGGTCGACGTGGTCATCATCGACACCGCCGGCCGCCTGCAGAACAAGAAGGGCCTGATGGACGAGCTCGGCAAGGTGCGCCGGGTCGCGGAGAAGGGCCTGCACGGCGACAAGGTCGCCGAGGTGCTGCTCGTCATCGACGCCACCACCGGGCAGAACGGCATGCAGCAGGCACGCGTGTTCTCCGAGGCCGTCGACATCACCGGCATCGTCCTGACCAAGCTGGACGGCACCGCCAAGGGCGGCATCGTCGTCAACGTCCAGCGCGAGCTCGGTGTCCCGGTCAAGATGGTCGGCCTCGGCGAGGGCGTGGACGACCTCACCCCCTTCGACCCCCACGGCTTCGTCGACGCCCTGCTGGGGGACTGACGGAACACGCCTGGCGGCGGGCTCGCGCGCGCCACCGACGCCGTCCATCCGACGGGACGTCAGGTCACGGAATGATCACGGCGCCGTCGTGGCGTAGGAGAACAGGGGCGTCGGCCGCACGCTGTGGTGCACGACCCGCCCGGTCGTGCGGACCTCGGATCGCAGGAGCGAGCCGGAGTCGGCCCCCTTCCTGTTCGGAGACGCCATGGAGCCCTTCACCCTCGACACGGGGGCGACCGCCTGGATCCTGATCAGCGCCGCCCTCGTGCTGCTGATGACCCCCGGCCTGTCCCTTTTCTACGGCGGCATGGTGCGGGCACGCACCGTGCTGAACATGATGCTGATGTCCTTCAGCGCCATGGCCGTCGTCGCGATCGCCTGGACCGTCGCCGGCTACTCCATCGCCTTCGGCACCGACGTCGGCGGCCTGTTCGGCAACCCTCTGGAGCATTTCGGACTCACCGGCACCGATGAGCAGTCGATCCTCGCCGACAGCGGCGTGCCCTTCCTGGTCGCCGCCGGGTTCCAGATGACCTTCGCGATCATCTCCACCGCCCTGATCTCCGGGGCCATCGCCGACCGGGTCAAGCTCGGCACCTGGATAGCCTTCTCCCTGCTGTGGGTCCTCATCGTCTACGCACCCCTGGCGCACATGGTCTGGGGCGGCGGCCTGCTCGGCGCGGACGGGCCCTTCGCGGCGATCGCCGAGCCGGTCGACTTCGCCGGCGGCACCGTCGTGCACATCAATGCGGGTATCGCCGGTCTGGTCCTCGCCCTCGTGGTCGGTGCGCGCAAGGGCTACGGCAAGGAGGCGATGAAGCCGCACAACCTGCCGCTGGTCATGCTCGGCGCCGCACTGCTGTGGTTCGGGTGGTTCGGCTTCAACGCCGGGTCCGCCGGCACGGCCGACGGGACCGCGGGACTGGCCTGGGTGAACACCACCGTCGCCACCGCCGGGGCGATGCTGGGCTGGGCGGTGATCGAACGAGTCCGCGACCAGCACGTCACCTCCCTCGGGATGGCCTCCGGCGTCGTCGCGGGCCTGGTCGCCATCACCCCGGCCGCCGCCGCTCTCTCCCCGTTGACCGCCATCGTCCTCGGCCTCGCGGCCGGTGCGGCCTGCGCCCTCGCCGTCGGCCTGAAGTACCGGTTCGGGATCGACGACTCCCTCGACGTCGTCGGAGTCCACCTCGTGGGTGGCCTGGTCGGCACGGTCGGCATCGGCTTCCTCGCCACCGACGGGGGTCTGCTGCTCGGCGGCGGGGTGAGCCTCCTGATCGTCCAGGTCCTGGTGGCCGTCGCGGCGATGATCCTCTCCGGTGTCCTCACCGCCGTGATCGCCCTGGCGCTGAAGTACACGATGGGCTGGAGGATCAGCGAGGCCGACGAGCGCGCCGGCATCGACCTCACCCACCACGCGGAGGCCGGATACGATCTGGCCGGGGCCCCGTCCGCCCGTCGGGACCGCACGATCACCCCGAGGAGCGACGCCTTCGCAGGTGCCTCCACCGCCTCCGCCGCGAGTGAACCGCGCAACGCGGCCCCGATCCTCGAGACCCCGTCCGACGCCCGAAGCACCGAGGCGGGCACCCGGCCCGTCACCACAGGAGAGCCGCGATGAAGCTCATCACCGCCATCATCCAGCCGCACGCCCTGCAGGACGTCACCGACTCCCTGCGCGAGTACGGGATCAGCGGCCTGACCATCACCGAGGTCGCCGGGTACGGGCGCCAGGGCGGGCACACCGAGGTCTACCGCGGCGCCGAGTACACCATCGACACGATCCCGAAGATCAAGGTCGAGGTGCTCGCGGAGGAGGCCGACGAGGCCGCGATCCTCGAGCTCGTCGCCGCCACTTCCCGCAGCGGGCGGATCGGGGACGGCAAGGTCTGGACCACGGACGTCGGCACCGTCGTGCGGGTGCGCACCGGAGAACGCGACGCGGATGCCCTCTGAGCCGCTGTCCGCACGTCGGGTCACCCAGGTGCTCCACGACGGATTCGCGGACCCCACGGCCGGACCCCGACGCCGCCTCGACCAGGCAGCCCTCGTCGACGCCTGGCTGACCGAGCTGTGGGAGGCGGCCGACGCCCCCGCCTCCGGAGCGGCGCTCGCCGCGATCGGCTCGCTGGGCCGACGCGACCTCGGACCGGGCAGCGATCTGGACCTGGTGCTGCTGCTCGACCCCGACGCCGTCGACACGGAGGGGTCGCAGCGTCTCGCGAGCGCGCTGTGGTACCCGATCTGGGACTCCGGGACCTCTCTCGACCACGCCGTGCGCAGCCCGGCCGAGTGCGAGGACGTCGCCCGGGACGATCTGCTGGCGGCGATCTCCCTGCTGGACTTGCGCCCCGTCGCCGGAGACGCCGAGCTGGTCGCGGACACGGCCCGGCGCGTGCGCGCCCAATGGCGCCGGGAGGCCCGGCGCCGGGTCGGGGACCTGGTCGAGCTCGCCACCGGCCGCTCCCGTCGCTACGGCTCGCTCGCCCACTCCACCGAGCCGAACCTCAAGTCCGATCGTGGAGGACTGCGGGACGTCACCGTCATCCGTGCCCTCGCCGAGAGCTGGCTGGCCGATCACGACCACGAGATCGTCGACTCCGCCGCCCGCACGCTGGCCGATGCCCGCGACGCCCTGCAGGCGGTGACCGGGACCGCCGGCACCCGCCTGGGCCGGGCGGACCAGGACGCCGTGGCGGCCCTGACCGGCCATGCCACGGCCGACGACCACCATGCGGTGCTCGCCGGGGCGTCCCGCGCCGTGACCTGGGAGCTGCACCGCACCGTCCGCGCCGCCGAGGCCGCCGGCGCCCGCAGCGCCACCCGGGGCTCCGGCGCCGAGCGTCGACCCGCCCTGACCCGTCTGCCCCACGGCGTGCTCGTCGCCTCGGGCGAGGTGTCGGTCGACCCGAGCTCGCGCGACCGACTCCGCGACCTCGCGGCAGTGCGCCACGCGGCCGCCACCGGCCTCCCGCTCGCCGACGCCACGCTCGCCCGCATGGCCGCGAGCGAGGCCGCACCACTGTTGCCCGCCCAGCGCGATGTGCTCGTCGACGCCCTGGCGGGGGAGCACTTCGCCGCCGTCTACGAGGCGCTCGACGTCACCGGCATCTTCGCCCGGTGGATCCCGGGATGGGCGGAGGTGCGCAACCGTCCCCAGCGTTCGGCGGTGCATCGCTTCACCGTGGACCGGCACCTGGTCGAGACCGTGCTCGAGGCCCAGCGCTTCCTGCCCCGCGTGAGCAGACCCGACCTGCTGCTGGTCGCCGCCCTCCTGCACGACCTCGGGAAGCGACCCGACCGGCGCGACCACGCGGCCGAGGGCGCCCCGCTCGCCGAGAACGCCGCCCGGCATCTCGGTTTCGCGGAGGCGGACGTCCTGACGATCGGGCTCCTGGTGCGCGAACACCTCACCCTGGTGGGTCTGGCCACCGGACGGGACCTCGCCGACCCCGCGACCCTGCGGGATCTGCTGCGCGCCGTGGACCAGGACCCCGACACCCTTGAGCTCCTGCGCGCCCTGACCGAGGCCGATGCGATCGCCGCCGGCCCCGCCGCCTGGTCCACCTGGCGCGCCGATCTCGTCGGCCACCTCACCGACCTCGCGCGCGACGCCCTCAGCGGGACCGCGCCCGCTCCGCGGATCGTGCTGGCCCCGCAGCGCCCGGTGCAGGAGGCCGTGCTCGCCGCGGTGCGCGACAGCGACAGCGCCCAGGTGATCTATCCGGCGCACACCGAGGACGAGCCCATCTCCCAGATCTGCGTGGGAGCCCCCGACGGCGACGGCGTGTTCGCGGCCATGGCCCGGGTGCTGGTGCGCCTGCGCCTGGACGTGCACAGCGCGGTCGTCCTCACCCGGGACGGCATCGCCCTGAACACGTGGTGGGTCGCGGCCGCGCCGTCGGACCTGCCGCATCCCTCCGTGCTGCGCAGCGCGCTGGACCGGGAGCTCGCCCACCGGGACCGCCCCGACGCCCGGGTGCTCGAGCTGCCGCCGGCGCCGCCGCCGCGCACCACCGAGGACACCCCCGTGGTCACGGTCCTGCCCGGCGCTTCCCGCGAGGCCACCGTGATCCAGGTCAATGCCCGCAACCGTCCCAGCCTGCTGGCGGACGTCGCCGCGGTGATCACCGAGCACGGCCTCCAGCTGCGCAGCGCCCACGTGATCACCCTGGGTCGGCGCGCCGTGGACGTGCTGTACCTGACCGATCAGCACGCCCGGGCGCTCGATCCGCCGACCGTGGGCCGGATCGTCGGCGCCCTGATGGACGCCGCCGCGACCTGAGCCGGCGGCGCCGCGCCCGCTCGGTGTCCGGGAACATGGGACGGGGCGAGCGTGATGACGTCCTGATATCGCAGGAGCCGAGTCCGACCGCTGCCGCTGCTACGGTCGCAGGATGCATCGCTCCTGTGAGGGGGAGCGCCGAGGAGGGGCACACCCATGGCGAAGAAGCGGCGGCGCGACATGCTGCGGCCCGGAGGGCTCTCCTCGATCCCCGAACTCTTCCCCGGTGAGAAGGAGAAGGTCGAGGGCCTCGAGATCGCGCAGGAAGCGCAGGCCGAAAGCCAGGTCGAGCCTCGCGCGGAGCCGTCCTTCCTCGACGGCGGGCCGATCACGCTCCGCCTGCGGCCCGACGGCTCCGATCGCGAGGGTGATGCGGACCATGACGATTCCGCCTCCGAGGAGACCGCCCACGGGAGGGACGAGCCCGAGAAGAGCTGACCGCGTGCCCTTCGCCTCCCGGAGCCCGCTTCGGCGTGCTGGACCAGGGGGCGACCACTACACTGGGGCGGTCCATACGACCAAGGGGAAGCGCTTCGTGTTCAACAATCTCTCCGATCGCATCACAGCGTCGCTCAAGGGTCTGCGCGGCCACGGCCGCCTCACCGAAGCGGACGTCGACAAGACGATCCGCGAGATCCGCCGTGCCCTGCTCGACGCCGACGTCGCCGTCTCCGTCGTGCGCGATTTCACCGGCCGTGTGCGAGAGCGCGCGCTGGGCGAAGAGGTCTCCAAGGCCCTGAACCCGGCCCAGCAGGTCGTCAAGATCGTCAACGACGAGCTCGTCGAGGTGCTCGGCGGCGCCACCGGCGAACTGCAGTGGGCGAAGAACCCGCCGACGGTCATCATGCTGGCCGGCCTGCAGGGTGCCGGCAAGACCACCCTCGCCGGCAAGCTCGCGACCTGGATGAAGTCCGAAGGACACACCCCGCTGCTGGTCGCCGCGGACCTCCAGCGCCCCAACGCCGTGAACCAGCTGCAGATCGTCGGCGAACGCGCCGGCGTCCCGGTGTTCGCCCCCGAGCCCGGCAACGGCGTCGGCAATCCGGTGCTGGTCGCCATGAACGGCGTCTCCACCGCGCAGTTCCAGCAGCACGACGTGGTCATCGTCGACACCGCGGGCCGGCTCGGCATCGACGAGGAGATGATGCAGCAGGCGCGGGACATCCGCGATGCCGTCAATCCTCACGAGACCCTGTTCGTCGTCGACGCGATGATCGGCCAGGACGCGGCGCGGGTCGCCGAGGCCTTCCGCGACGGCGTCGGCTTCACCGGCGTGGTGCTCTCCAAGCTCGACGGCGACGCCCGCGGCGGCGCCGCGCTGTCGATCACCGGCGTCACCCAGCGTCCGATCCTCTTCGCCTCCACCGGCGAGAGCCTCGAGGACTTCGAGCGGTTCCACCCGGACCGCATGGCCAATCGCATCCTCGACATGGGCGACGTGCTCACCCTCATCGAGCAGGCCGAGAAGGCCTTCGACCAGAAGGAAGCCGAGAAGGCGGCGCAGAAGCTCGCCTCCGGCGAGGACTTCACCCTCGAGGACTTCCTCGCCCAGATGCAGCAGCTCAAGGGCATGGGCAACATCAAGAAGATGCTCGGGATGCTGCCGAACATGGGCCAGTACCGCGAGCAGCTCGAGAACTTCGACGAGGGCGAGATCGGCCGCATCGAGGCGATCATCCGCTCGATGACGCCCGAGGAGCGCACCAACCCCAAGATCCTCAACGGCTCCCGCCGGGGCCGCATCGCCAAGGGCTCCGGCACCACGGTCCAGCAGATCAACCAGCTGCTCGAGCGCTTCAAGCAGGCCCAGCAGATGATGCGGACCATGGGCCAGGGCATGGGCGGCGGCGGGATGCCGGGCATGCCGGGCGGCCCCGGGATGGGCATGGGCAAGAAGTCGCGCGGTCGCCAGCAGGCGCCGAAGCAGGGCAAGAAGTCCAAGTCCTCGAAGAACCCCGCCAAGGCCGCGCGCGAGCAGGCCGAGGCGGCGCGGAAGGCCGCGGCCGGCGAGGGCCAGAGCCAGGGCGGCTCCGCCTTCGGCGGCGGCAAGGCACAGGACACGCCGGACCTCGCCGACTTCGATCCCAAGCAGCTGCCGCCGGAGATGCAGAAGCTCCTCGGCGGGAAGTGAGCCTGCGCGCCGGGGCTACCCGGCGCGGTGCCGCCATGGCAGCGTCACGCGCGTCGCTTCACGTCAGGCGCGCCGCCCCACGTCACGCGCGTCGCTTCACGTCGCGAATGGTGCCGCCTTCCCGGTACCTTTCTCGTCGCTGGGTGGGGGCGGCCGCATGGTGCGGGAATCACGTCGCGAATGGTTCCAACTATCCGGTACCTGTTGCGACGCGGCTGCTTAGGGGTTCTGCCACGAGGCGCCGCACCACCCGTCCTCCCCACCGGGGCGCCGTCCACACCGTCGTGCGCACCGGTGATTGCGAGCATGTGAGTTCGTACGATCCGGCTATGGCTCTCCATCCCCGTGACCTGCGTACCGATACCGTGTATCGCCGTACCGATCTGCTGCGCCGGGGGACGCATCGCCGGGACCGCGCGTCGTCAGCGATGCGGCGTGTGCTGCCGGGAAGGTGGGTACGTGCGGAGGCGCAGGTGACCCTCGAGCAGCTCGCCGTGTTCCTCCAGACGACGGCGAGACCGGGATCCGTCATGAGTCACGAGACAGCTGCCGAGCTGTTCGGGTTCCCGCTGCCGAAGGCCCCCACCTGGGCAGGTGGCGCTCCCCTCCAGTGCCGGGGCCCACATGCCGCCAGGACCTCGGGAGGTCTCCTCGTCGCGCATCTGCCGTCGTCGGATCCGGTCATCTCCCATCGGGGACTGACGATGTCCCATCCGCTCATCGCGATCCGTGACATCGCAGCACAGCCGGGCGGATGGCGGGCGCGCTGCCGAGGTTAGGCTCGGGTCATGAGCTCCGAGACGATCACCCGTGACGACGGCGCGGCCCAGGGCTCCACCTCGTCCGTCCTGCACCTGAGGGGGCCGATCCTGCTCGGACCGGAGCAGGAGATCCCCGAGGCCTGGGTCGTCGGCGGGCGGATGCACCACGAGAGGCCTGAGCTGCCCGCCGGGACCGAGATCCGTGAGCTCGACGGATTCGTGCTCCCCGGCCTCGCGGACCTCCACTGCCATCTCGGCATCGGCGACGACGGCGCGGGCACCACCCTCGAACAGGCCCGCCGGCAGGCGCTGACCGACCGTGCCACCGGTGTGCTGCTGATCCGCGACGCCGGCTCCATCATCGACACCTCCCCGTTGCAGCAGCAGCACGACCTCCCGCGCCTTGTCCGCTGCGGCCGGCACCTCGCCCGTACCCGCCGCTACCTGCGCGGCTACGCCCACGAGCTCGAGCCCGAGGACCTTCCCGCCGCCGTCACCCGGGAGGCCCAGCGCGGCGACGGCTGGGTCAAGCTGGTCGGCGACTGGATCGACCGCGAGGCCGGCGACCTCACCCCCTGCTGGTCCGGCGCGGACTTCGCGGCCGCCGCTCACGCCGCCCACGCGGCCGGGGCCCGCATCACCACGCACACCTTCGACGAGGAGACGCTCCCGCTCGTCCTCGACGCCGGCTTCGACTGCCTCGAGCACGCGACCGGCCTGACCGACGAGACGATCCGCCGGGTCGCCGGCGCCGGCGTCCCCGTGGTCACCACGCTGGTGAACGTCGACGAGTTCGAGACCTACGCGAGCCAGGGCGAGGCCAAGTTCCCCGACTACGCCGCCCACATGCGTCGGCTGCGGGCCTCCCGCTTCGAGCGCACCCGCGCCGCCCACGACGCCGGGATCCCGCTGCTGGTGGGCACCGATGCCGGAGGAGTGCTCGGCCACGGCATCATCCACGACGAGCTCGACGAGCTGGCTCTCGCCGGGCTCGACGCCGCCGCGATCCTCGAGGCCGCCGCCTGGGCGCCCCGGCGCTTCCTCGGCGTCCCCGGGCTCGAGGACGGTGCCCCGGCGGATCTCCTCGTCGTCCCCGAGGATCCGCGGCAGGACCACCGTGTGCTGCGCGATCTCCGGCAGATCGTGCTGGGCGGAGAGGTGATCAGCCGCCGCTGATCCGTCGGGGACACCCCGCCGCGACGTCCCTCGACGTCCGCGCGGCGCGGAGGGCGCCTTCCGGGCCGTAGCATCCCCGTCATGGATTCCCGCCCTGATCCCCGCGATGACGCTCGGAACCCGTCGACGGGTGCCGCCTGCGAACCCGACCCTGCCGGCGGGGAGCCCCCGCCCCGGTGGAAGCTGATCGGCCCCGGGCTGCTGGTCGCCGCGACCGGCATCGGCGCGGGGGACCTGGTCGCGACCCTCGTCGCCGGCTCCCGCTTCGGCTACGCCCTGCTCTGGGCCGCGGTCGCCGGCGTCGTTATCAAGATCTTCCTGGTGGAGGGCGCGGCACGCTGGACCCTCGCCACCGGGCACTCCATCTTCGAGGGTTGGCGCCGCCTGGGGCGCTGGACCTCCTTCTACTTCGGCCCGTACATCCTGGTGTGGGGCTTCGTGTACGGCGCGACCGCGATGTCGGCCTCCGCCCTGCCGATCGTCGCGCTGATCCCGAAGCTTCCGGTCATCGGGGACATCGAGATCGTCACCCAGATCCCCCTGGGCGTCTTCGCCGTGCTGACCGGGCTGATCGGCGCGGCCCTGGTGTGGCTGGGCCACTACCGTCGGCTCGAGCTGATCATCGCCGCCCTCGTCGGCCTCATGTTCGTGACCGTCGTCGGGGCGGCCGTGGTCACCCTCCCGAACCTGGGCGAGGTCCTCACGGGACTGATCCCGCGGATCCCCGAGGGTGGGCTCCTGTACACCCTGAGCATCGCCGGCGGCGTGGGCGGCACCATCACCCTGGCCGCCTACGGGTACTGGCTGACGGAGAAGGGCTGGTCCACTCCGCGCTGGATGAGGGTCATGCGGCTGGACAACACGATGGCCTACGTCATCTCCGGGATCTTCGTGATCGCCATGCTCATCGTCGGGGCAGAGCTGCTGTACTCGGCCGGCATCGCCGTCGGGGAGGACGACCAGGGCCTGGTGGATCTCGCCGACGTGCTCGCCGACCGCTACGGCGAGTTCATGGCCGTGGTGTTCCTGCTCGGCTTCTGGGCCTCGTCCTTCTCCTCCGTCCTCGGTGTGTGGAACGGCGTCTCGATCATGTTCGCGGACTTCTTCGGCGCGGCCCGCCGCCTGCCCGAGGGCCACCGCGACCGGGGGATCGGCGGGCGCTACTACCGGTTCTACATCCTGTGGCTGACGTTCCCGCCGATGCTGCTGCTCCTGCTCGGCAAGCCGGTGCAGGTGATCGTCGCCTACGGCGTGCTGGGCTCCTTCTTCATGCCGTTCCTGGCACTGACCCTGCTGTTCCTGTTGAACTCGCGGCACGTGCCGACCACCTGGCGCAACGGCTGGGCGCTGAACCTGGTGCTCGGCGTGGTCGCGCTGCTCTTCCTGGTCCTCGGCGTGAACCAGCTGATCGAAGCGATTGCGGGACTCTGAAGCGCGCCGCGCCCCGGTCCCGACGACTCCGCGCACCCGCTGTGCCCCGGTGCACATCGGCCCGGGTGGTGCCCGAGCGATGTTCCCTGGCATAATCACCGGTGTATGCGTCCGGGCCGGCCCTCTACCCGCCCGGGCACGACACCTCGAGAACCGTCAGCGCCCGCATCACCCCACAGGCTGCGGCGGGACTCACCCGAACATCCCTGAAGGAGAGTCCACCCACGTGGCTGTCAAGATCCGCCTGAAGCGCATGGGCAAGATCCGTGCACCGCACTACCGTGTCGTCGTCGCCGATTCGCGCAAGAAGCGCGACGGTGCCGTGATCGAGGAGCTCGGTCAGTACCACCCGACCGAGAACCCCTCGTACATCAAGATCGACTCGGAGCGTGCGCAGTACTGGCTCGGCGTCGGCGCCCAGCCGTCCGAGCAGGTCGCCGCGCTGCTGAAGGTCACCGGCGACTGGGCGAAGCACACCGGCGAGGGAGACCCCGCCGGCACGCTGAAGGCCTCCGAGCTCCAGAAGAGCGCCGAGGAGCTCATCGCCGAGGCCGACAAGGCCGCGTCCACCTCCCGCGACGACGCCAAGAAGGCCAAGTCCGAGGAGGCCGCTGAGGTCGCACCCGGTTCCGAGGAAGCCCCCGCCGAGGGTGAGTCCACCGAGGACGCCGAGGCCGCGACGACCGACGAGGCCTGAGATGAGCGCCCGCGCCGAAGCCCTCGACCACCTCGTCCGCGGCATCGTCGACGATCCCGAGGCCGTGAGCGTGGCCGAGAAGTCGACGCGTCGCGGCCCGCTGCTCGAGGTCCGGGTCGGCGCCGCCGATCTCGGACGTGTCATCGGACGGTCGGGCCGCACCGCCCGTGCCCTGCGCACGGTCACCGCGGCCCTGTCGGAGGACGACGTGCGCGTCGACATCGTCGACGTCGACCGGCGCTGAGGTGCCTCGTACGATCTCCCGGAGCGGCGCTGCCGGCAGGGAAGTCATGTCCACCATGGCTGACCTGACTGTGCAGCGCCGCTCCTGGCTCTCCACGACCCGCCGGCGTGCGCACGGTGCCGGGGCGCTGCTCGGCGCCACCCTGCTGCTGGCCGGGTGCACCGCCACTGGCGGGGGAGACCCGGAGGAGAGCGCGGCCGCCGCTCCCGAGGCCACCGAGAAGGCCACCTCCGCACCCCCCGAGCTCGCGGCCGCCTGCCAGGAGTTCTGGGGCGACCCCGACTACACCGCGCCGCTGTCCCGCGTCGTGCTCGACCGGGCGGCCACCGCCCCCGAGGCGGGCCCCTCGGACCCCTTCTTCTATGCCATGACCGGCGACGACATCGAGGCCGCCTTCGAGGGCGCCCCCGAGAGCGCGCTCGCCGCAGCGAGCGACCTGGCGGACTGGTTCCGCAGCGAGCCCGAGCTGGGCACCGACGCCGATCTCGAGGCCTTCGCGACCGCGTGGGACGGCGTGGCCGAGTCCTGTGCGGGCTCCTCGGTCGCCGCTTCATGGGTCCTCGGCCCCGGCGAGGACGGCACCAAGCCCGCGGCTCTGACCTGCGCGGACGTCTTCGACACCCCGGGCACCCTGTCCCACTTCGCCAATGCCAACGTGCTGACCTCGAACATGTTCAAGCTCGTCGGTCTCAGCCCGCGCACCGTCCCCACCGACCGCATGGAGGACGTGCAGAAGACCGCCGACCTGCTCAGCGCCGAGATCGCTGCGGTCGACGACGACGCGGTCCGCGAGGCCCTGACCCACGTGCGCGCCCCGTTCCAGGACGCCCTGGACGGCGACACCACCTCCGACGGGCTGCGCGACCCCCTGACCGAGCTCGGGACTGCCTGCGACGCCGCCGGGTACTCCTCGCCGGAGCTCGGCGAGCTCGACGAGGGCGAGAGCTCCGAGGACGACGGAGGACTGGTATGAACACCCTGGACGTCACGATCGCCACCATCGGGCGCGCCCACGGCCTGCGCGGCGAGGTCGCACTGACCCTGCGCACCGATCAGCCCGAGGAGAGGCTGCGCCCCGGCACGACCTTCGAGGTCCCGGCCGACGGGGGAGCGCGCACCCTCACCGTGACGCGCACCCGTCTCCAGCAGGACCGCTGGTACGTCGCCTTCGACGAGGTCACCGACCGCACCGATGCGGAGTCGCTGCGCGGGAAGGATCTCGCACTGGCCGTGGACTCCGCGGAGGAGGCCGACGAGGACCCCGACGCCTGGTACCCCAGCCAGCTCAAGGGTCTGACCGTGCGCCACGTCGACGGCCACGAGCTCGGCACCGTGCTGGGCGTGGACCACTACCCGGCCCAGGACCTGCTGGTGGTCCGCACCCGCGACCGCAGGCGCGTCCAGCTGCCGCTGGTCCAGCAGCTGGTGCCCGAGGTGGACCTCGCCGAAGGGATCGTGGTCGCAGATCCTCCCGGCGGGCTCTTCGAGGCGCTGCCGGAGGACGAGCAGGGGCCCGAACCCGAGACCTCCGCGCCGCCCGCGCGGCCTCAGGAGTGAGGCCGCCGTGCGCCTCGACGTCATCACCCTCTTCCCGGACTACCTCGCCCCGCTCGAGCTGTCGCTGATCGGGAAGGCCCGCCGCGAAGGGCTCGTGGATCTCGTCGTCCATGACCTGCGCGACCACACCCATGACCGGCACCGCACCGTCGACGACACTCCGCTGGGCGGCGGTGCCGGGATGGTGATGAAGCCCGAGCCGTGGGCGGAGGCCTTCGCCGCGGTGCGCGACCGGGGTCAGGAGGGGCTGGGGGCCGACGTCGAGCCGCTGATCGTCTTCCCCAACCCCGCCGGCACACCGTTCGTGCAGGCCACCGCCCAGGAGTGGTCGCACTGCGAGTGGATCGTCTTCGCCTGTGGCCGCTACGAGGGCATCGACGAGCGGGTCTACGAGCACCTCGCCGACGCCGGCTACGAGATCGCTCTCGCCTCGCTGGGCGACTACGTGCTCAACGGGGGAGAGGTCGCCGTCCTCGCGATGACCGAGGCCGTCGTGCGCCTGGTGCCCGGTGTCGTCGGCAACGCCGAGTCCCTGGTCGAGGAGTCCCACTCCGACGGGATGCTCGAGTACCCCCTGTACACCCGCCCCGCCGCCTGGCACGACCCAGTCGGCGTCGTGCGCGAGGCGCCCGGGATCCTGCTCTCGGGCGACCACGGCAGGATCGCCGCCTGGCGCCGCGAGCAGTCCGTGCTGCGCACAGGGCGGCGGCGCCCGGACCTGCTCGGACCGGCCGACGGGGACGGTGCCCCGGACTGAGCACCCGGTGACCTCGCCGCCCCGCGTGACGGATCCGACACCGTGAGCACCCGCTGACCAGCGTCGTCATCGGGGCGGTCGCTTGCCGAGGCGCTCCTGCGCTGGCAGAATGGGCGCTCGTGCACACCGTGCGTGCCTCTGCCTCAGGGGAGGGACGCAGTCAGCGGTCGGGCAGGTCCGTGGCGACGGGAGTCGCCGCCAGAGGCCCAGCACACCGGTACGGGGAGTCCGCTCCTCGCCGGATCGACGGTTCATGACGGGCCCCGGTCACCCCGGGTCGCCCGACGAACACGCCGTCCGACCTGAGGCGGAGGGCTGGAGACACACCATGCAGAAGCTCGATGAGCTCGACAAGGCGTCCCTGCGCGAGGACGTCCCCGATTTCCGCGCCGGCGACAACGTCAAGGTGCACGTGAAGGTCATCGAGGGCAACCGCTCTCGTATCCAGGTCTTCCAGGGCTACGTCATCGGCCGTCAGGGCCATGGCGTCGGCGAGACCTTCCGCGTCCGCAAGATCTCCTTCGGCGTCGGCGTCGAGCGCGTGTTCCCCGTGCACGCCCCGACCGTCGACAAGATCGAGGTCGTCACCCGTGGCGACGTGCGTCGCGCGAAGCTGTACTACCTGCGCAACCTCACGGGCAAGAAGGCCCGCATCAAGGAGAAGCGCACTCACTCCTGATCCCGGGATGACCCGAGACGCGCAGTCCGGACGGCGGCGGCCCCACCTGGTGGTGGCCGCCGCCGTCTGCGTCGCGCTGCTCCTCGTCGGCACCGGGGCGGTGCGGCACTTCGTGGTCCGCCCGTTCCGCGTGCCGTCGGCCTCCATGGAGCCGGCCCTCGTCGCCGGCGACGTGATCCTGGCCGATCGCTCCACCCGCGCAGCCGCGACCCGCGGGGAGGTGGTCGTCTTCGACGGCACCGGGTACTTCGCGCCCTCCGCGGCCGACGGGGACCGGTACTGGGTCAAGCGGGTGATCGCCGTCGGCGGCGACCGGGTGAGCTGCTGCGACGACGACGGGGCGATCACGATCGACGGGGTCCCGCTCGAGGAGCCGTATCTCGCCCCCGGCACGACGCCCAGCGAGATCGAGTTCGATCTGCGAGTGCCGGACGGCCGCATGTTCGTGCTCGGCGACAATCGCTCCGACTCCACCGATTCACGGCATCTGCTCGGCGCTCCGGGCGGCGGGATGATCCCCGTGGACCGGGTGGTGGGCGAGGTCGAGCGCATCGTGTGGCCTCTCACTCGCCGAAGCTCGCTCTGACACGCAGGTTGTGCGGATAGTATCGCCGCGATGAACGCGTCCGATGACTCCCGCCGTGCCGTGTCCGATTCCGAGGACGCCGCACCGGAGGAGAACGCCCCGAGCCGGCACCGCAGCTCGGAGCGCCCTCGCCGCCCGCGCATGCCGCTGTGGCTGGACACGGTGGTCACCATGGTCATCGCGCTGATCATCGCGGTGCTGGTCAAGACCTTCCTGATCCAGCCGTTCTACATCCCGTCGGCGTCGATGAACCCGACGCTGCTCGAGGACGACAAGATCCTGGTCTCCAAGCTGACCCCGGGGGTGTTCGACCTGCATCGCGGCGACGTCGTCGTCTTCGAGGACCCGGACAACTGGATCCCGGGTGACGCGACCGAGGACCCCACTCCGCGGGTGAGGGTGATGATGGTGCTCAGCCTCGTCGGCCTCGCCCCGGATCCCTCACAGGACCATCTGGTCAAGCGGCTGATCGGTCTGCCCGGCGACCACGTCGTGTGCGCGGAGCAGGGCGCGGCGCTGACGGTCAACGGCGTCGAGCTCGACGAGCCCTACACCAATCAGGCCACCTCCCCGTGCCAGGTCGCCTTCGACGTCACCGTGCCCGAGGACCGGGTCTGGGTGATGGGCGACAACCGCCATGCCTCCGCGGACTCCGCGTGGCACGAGTCGCAGGGGGAGAACGGGTTCGTCCCCGAGGAGAACATCACCGGCAAGGCCGAGGCCGTCTTCTGGCCCGCCTCACGGTGGAGCGGCCTCGGCGAGGGCCGCGACAGCTTCGCCGACGTGCCCGATCAGCCGTGACGCCGACGATCCCCACCCTCGACCTCGAGCTCGCGCTGGCCATGCGCTGCGGGCCGGGCCGACGCGTCGTCGTCGGCCTCGACGAGGTCGGACGCGGCGCCCTGGCAGGTCCCGTCGCGATGGGGGCCTGTGCCCTCGAGATCGTCGACGGGCGCACCCCCGCGCTGCCCGAGGGGGTGCGCGACTCGAAGTCGCTCACCGCCCGCCGCCGTGAGGCGCTGGTGGAACCGATCCTCGCGGCGGTGCACGCCGGTGCGGTCGGGTGGGCGAGCGCCGCCGAGATCGACGAGGTCGGCATCATCGGGGCCCTGACCCGGGCCGCCCTGCGGGCCCTCGAGTCCCTGGGCGTCGAGCCCGATGCGATCCTCCTGGACGGCGACGCCGACGTGCTTTCCGCCGCGCTGGTCCGCCCGGACCGGCCGGCCCCGCGGGTCGAGCTGCGGGTCGCGGCTGACCGGGACTGCGCGAGCGTCTCCGCCGCCAGCGTGCTGGCGAAGGTCGCGCGCGACGCCCACATGGTCGGCCTCGACGGTCTCGCGCCCGAGTACTGCTGGGCGTCCAACAAGGGGTACGGCTCGGCCGCGCACCGGGAGGCCATCGAGCGTCTCGGCGCCCACGAGCACCACCGTCGCAGCTGGCGGCTGGGCGGCACGGCCCCGACACCCGTCGTCGTCGAGCCGGCATCCAGCCCCGCTGGCGTACTGTGGGGCGACCAGTGGCCGCTGCAGCAGAAGGAGGAGCGCCGGTGAGCGCGCAGGATCTCGAGAACTACGAGTCCGACCTCGAACTCCAGCTGTTCCGCGAATACCGCGACGTGGTGAGCCTGTTCACCTACGTCGTCGAGACCGAGCGGCGCTTCTACCTCGCCAACCAGGTGGACCTGCAGGTCCGCTCCGGGGGCGGCGAGGTGTTCTACGAGCTGCGGCTGGCCGACGTCTGGGTCTGGGACATCTACCGCTCCAACCGCTTCGTCCGCTCCGTGCGGGTGGTGACGTTCAAGGACGTCAACATCGAGGAGCTCAACAAGCCGGACATCTCCCTGCCCTGAGCAGCGGGCCGGCCCGAGCGCGGCGGCCGGAATCCGCCGGGATCATCCTTCCTCCCCAGAGGGTGCTCGTCCCCAGAACGTCCGCCGCGGCTGTGCCGAGGCCGGCGTCCGGCCACGCTGACGGGCATGAACTCCACGGCCCACGCCCCTCGCCCCGCGACCGCCAGCCCTCCGCGCCGCCGTGCCCGGACGGCTTCCGAGCCGGCGGCCCCGCCTGCCGAGGAGACGCACCTGGTGGGATCGGCGGCCGATCCACCGGTGGCCGGGCCCTCCGCGCCTCCTCGACGGTGCCGGGTCGGCGAGATGACCACGAGAGAGCTGGGCCGGGCAGGGGAGGACCTCGCCGCCGAGCACCTCGTGGCCTGCGGCTGGCAGATCCTCGAGCGCAACCTGCAGCTGTCCCAGGGTGAGCTCGACATCGTCGCGCTGGCCCATACGACGCTCGTCTTCGTCGAGGTCAAGACCCGCCGCACCTTCGTCACGGGTGTCCCGCAGGCCGCCGTCACCGCCGCGAAGCTGCGACGGCTGCGACGGCTCGCGGGGGAGTACCTCATGGAGCGCTCCACCCCGCACCGCGATGTCCGCATCGACGTCGTCGCTGTCCTTGCGCACCTCGACGGGACCTTCTCCCTCGAGCATCTCGAAGCGGTGTGACGATGGGCCACGCACGCACCCTCTCCGTGAGCCTCACCGGGCTCGACGGGACGCTGGTCGAGGTCGAGGCCGATGTCTCCCCGGGACTGCCGGCGTTCTCTCTCGTGGGCCTGCCCGACTCCTCCACGCTGCAGGCGCGCGAGCGGGTGCGGGCCGCCGCCGCGCGCAGCGGTGCCCGTCTCGCCCAGCGACGGATCACGGTGAACATGACCCCGGCCTGGCAGCCCAAGCGCGGCTCCGGCTTCGATCTCGCCATCGCGATGGCAGTCGTGGACGCCCAGGGTGACCTCCTGGTCCACGTCCCGGGCGACACGGTGCTGCTGGGGGAGCTCGGTCTCGACGGGCGCGTCCGTCCCGTCCCGGGGGTGCTGCCGGCGCTGCTGGCCGCGCGCGATCTGGGGATCACCCGCGCCGTCGTGCCCGAGCAGAACCTGTCGGAGGCACGGCTCGTGGAGGGGATCGAGGTCGACGGCGCCGCGGACCTCACCGGCCTGCTGCACCGCTTCGGGGCCGACGTCCCACCCTCCCCGGCGCGCCAGGCGCTCCAGCTGGCCGTGCCGCCGAGCGAGGACGACCGGACCCGCGCCGCCGCCCCGCCGGACTTCGCCGATGTCATCGGGCAGGCCCAGGCGCGTCGGGCCGCCGAGGTCGCCGCCGCCGGCGGGCATCATCTGCTGCTGACCGGGCCGCCCGGGGCCGGGAAGACCATGATCGCCTCCCGGATCCCCGGGGTCCTTCCCGAGCTGGACGTCGACGACTCCCTGGCCGTCTCGGCGATCCGCTCGCTCAGCGGCCGCTTCGACGCCGGCGGCGGGCTGTGCCGCACGCCCCCGTTCGAGAGCCCGCACCACACCGCCACCACCGCCGCGATCGTCGGTGGAGGATCCGGTCTCGCGCTGCCCGGGGCGATCTCCCGCGCTCATGCCGGGGTCCTCTTCCTCGACGAGGCCCCCGAGTTCTCGGCCCGGGTGCTCGAGGCACTGCGCGAACCGCTCGAGACCGGGGACATCACCCTCCACCGGGCCCGCGCGGTGACCCGCTACCCGGCACGGTTCCAACTGGTCCTGGCGTCCAACCCGTGCCCCTGCGGCCAGGCCGTCGGCAAGGGCGCGGGGTGTTCCTGCACGGCTCTGCAGAAGCGGCGGTACCGGGGGCGGCTCTCCGGCCCCGTGATGGACCGCGTCGACATGCAGGTCCAGGTCGGGCCCGTGGATCTCCACCGCACGGCGGAGGTGGAGGCCGAACCCACCGCGGTGATCGCCGACCGAGTGGCCGCGGCACGGGAACGGCAGCGACTGCGGTTCGAGGGCCTGCCCTGGCTCACCAATGCCCACCTGCCCGGGCCACGACTGCGCCGCGACTTCGCCCCGGAGCCGTCCCAGCGCCGCCTGCTCGACCATGCCGTCGCGCAGGGACGGCTGACCCTGCGCGGTCACGACAGGGTGCTGCGCCTGGCCTGGACCCTCGCCGACCTCGACGGAGCCGACCGCCCTGATGCCGAGCACATCGGCCACGCCCTCACCCTGCGCGAAGGAGAACCGCGATGACCCCCTCGAAGTCCACGACGCCGAAGGACGATGCGGCGGACCGCACGGCCCGGATCACCTGGTCGCTGATCGCCGAACCCTCCGATCCGGTCGCGCTCCTTGCCCGCAGCATGCTCGGCCCCTGCGAAGCCCTGGTCCTCGCCCGTGAGGGCACGGACACGGAGCTGACCTCCCGGCTCGGCGGCGATCTCCCCGCCGATGCCGCCGAGCCGGGTGCCCCGCACCAGCGGTCGCGCCGGGCCCTGGCCCGCTGGCGAGCCCGCCTGGGCGAGGTCGACGTCGATGCCGTCAGCGAGGCCGCCGCACGCCGCCGGATCCGCATCCTCACCCCGGCGGATGCGGAGTGGCCGACACCGCTCGAGGACCTGCAGGAGACGGGCCCTCACTGCCTGTGGGTGCAGGGCCCCGGCCGTCTCGACGAGCTCGTCGGCGCCCGCTGCGCCGCGATCGTCGGCTCGCGGGCCTCGACCCCTTACGGGGAGGACGCGGCCATGACCTTCGGGGCGGAGCTCGCCGCCCGTGGCGGCACCGTCGTCTCCGGAGGCGCCTACGGGATCGACGCGGCCGCGCACCGCGGCGCACTCGCGGCGGACGGCGGGGCGACCGTCGCCGTGCTGGCCGGCGGGCTCGACCGGCTCTACCCGCAAGGGAACACCGATCTGCTCGAACGCATCCGGGAACGCCACCTCGTCCTCAGCGAGGCGCCTCCGGGGACCGCCCCCACCCGGTGGCGCTTCCTGGCCCGCAATCGCCTGATCGCGGCGCTCGGCCAGGCCGTACTGGTGGTCGAAGCGTCCTGGCGCTCCGGGGCGCTGTCCACCGCCCGCCTGGCCGACCACCTCTCGCGACCGGTCGGCGCGGTGCCCGGGCCGATCACCTCCGCCGCGAGCGCCGGCTGCCACCGCGTGATCCGCGAGCGGGGAGCAGTGCTGGTCACCGAGCCGTCCGAGCTGCTCGACCTGCTGCCCGGCGGTCCGGCCGCCGGGGACGGCAGCTTCGCGGTCCAGGACGAGCTCGAACTGCTCAGCGCGTCCGATAGACGGGTCCTGGACGCCGTGCCGCCGCGCTCGAGTCTCGGCATCGCCCGGATCGCTCGGGAGGTCGGCTTCTCGCAGCCCGAGGTCGACGCAGCCCTGGCACGCCTCGCTCTGCTGGGACTGGTGGTGACGGCGGGGGACCGCGCGCGACGCGCCCGTCCGGCCCCCTGACGCGCGGACCCGGGGACGGTGTGGGGGAGGATGGGCCGCATGACGCGCGAGTCGGAGCCGCCCCCGGCGGCGGTGGTGTCCGCTTTCGCCGAGCACCTCCGTCTCGAACGGGGCCGCTCGGAGCACACCGTGCGGGCATACTGCCGCGAGGCCACGGGACTGCTCGAGCACCTGCGCACCGTCGAACGCCTCGACCTGGAGGAGCTCGACGTGGCCGCGCTGCGATCCTGGCTGGCGGCCCGTTCGGAGACCGGCGCCGCATCCAGCACCCTGGCCCGCTCGGCCGCCGCAGCGCGCACCTTCACCACCTGGCTCGCCACCACCGGACGCATCGAGCAGGACGTCGGTGGACGTCTGAAGGCGCCGCGCCGGGGCCGCCATCTGCCCACCGTGCTCTCCGGAGACCAGGCCGCGGGCCTGCTTGACGGCGTGAACGCGGCCGGCGCCCCGGAGCGCGACGCCGAGGCGGCCGGGGAGCCCCCTGCCGGACCGGCAGCGGGCCGTGTTCCCGACCCCGCAGCGGGTTCCGACCCGGCCGAGGACCCCGTCCAGCAGGCGATCGTGCTGCGCGACGCCGCCGTGCTCGAGCTGCTCTACTCCTCGGGCCTGCGCGTTTCCGAGCTGGTCGCGCTGGACCGCGCCGGCATCGACCGTTCCCAGGGCACCGTCCGGGTCCGTGGCAAGGGGGACAAGGAGCGCATCGTGCCGGTCGGGATCCCCGCGCTCGATGCCGTGCAGCGGTGGGAGCAGGATGGTCGTCCCGTCCTCGCCGCCCGTGAGAGGCGTCCGGCCGCTGCGCAGGATCCAGGTCGTCATCGGGAGGCCGGCGGCGGGGGAGGAGCGCTGTTCCTGGGGGCGCGCGGTGGCAGGCTCGGGGACCGTGCCGTGCGCACCCTGATCGATCGCTACGCGGTCCGGGCCGGCATCGCCAAGCACGTCACCCCGCACACCCTGCGTCACAGCGCCGCCACCCACCTGGTCGAGGGCGGGGCGGACCTGCGCAGCGTCCAGGACTTCCTCGGGCACTCCTCACTGGCGACCACGCAGATCTACACGCACGTCAGCGCTGAGCGCCTGCGCCGCACGATCGACCAGGCCCACCCCCGCGCTTGAGGCCGCTCCCGCGGGCAGTCGCTCACGTCGGCGGGCGCTTCACGTCAGCAGTGCGATCCGCTCGCCCACTGGCGACCCCGTCGTCGCGCGTGCGGAGGATCCCGCCGACGCGATCCCGACTCGCGGCTCCGAGCTCCCGGCCACCGCTTGCGCACCTGCAGCCCACGGCAGCAGCACGCTGGGACCCCGGGCCCCGAGCAGCACCTGAGGATCCACGTACCCCTGGGCCCTGCGTGCCCCCAGGTGCAGGCAGACCTGCTCCTCGCAGTGGGAGGCGCCAGGCCCCGCGATCTTTCCCAGCACCTCACCGGCGCGCACCCGCGTCCCCTTCTCGAGCGAGCCCGCGACCGGTTCGTAGGTCGAGATCAGCCCGTCGGCGTGCAGCACCGAGACCACCCCGCGACCGGCCACGGTCCCGCTGAATCGCACCGTCCCCGCCTCCACCGCGTGCACCGCGGTGCCGGCGCCGGGCACGCCGACATCGATGCCGCGATGGCCCGGGCCGTAGGGATCCTCCGGCGGGTCGAAGGGATGGATGACCGGGTGCGGCGACGGGACCGGCCATTGCCAGCGCGGGGTGTCGGCACCTGCCGGACCCGGGACCGCGAGGGCGGTCAGCAGGCACAGCAGGATCAGTACGATGCGCAGCGCCCGCAGCAGGGGGCGCGGCGTCGGCGGGGCGCTCACGGACAGGTGACGAGGAGCCATGGCGGCATCCTCGCCCGGCGGTGCCGCGACCGTCCCGGGCCGGGACGCGGCGGTGGACGACGGGGTGCTGGGGAGGAAGGACGACCGGACCCGGCACGGTCCGGACGCCGGAGGCGATCGACACCCCGGCCGACACCCCGGCGTGACGTATTCGGCGCCGGCGGACGCGGCGACGTCGGATAGACTCCCACCAGCATCCGGTCCGTCCGGATGACTTCGCGTGCCCTCCAGGGCTCGCCGGCCATCGGTCCTCGGCCGTCTCGCACCTCGCGTGCGGGGCATCCCCGAGGCGGCCGGCACCCGGGCACCAGGCCCCGCACCGACCGGTGTCGGGGACACAACCGAGTATGCAGGTCCTGCGCGACGACCACGGACGCCCCCGGGCGAGTCGTGCGAGCCCAGGCCCAGAACAGAGGACACCAACATGGCAGTCGTCACCATGCGCCAGCTCCTGGAGAGCGGCGTCCACTTCGGTCACCAGACCCGTCGGTGGAACCCGAAGGTCCGTCGCTTCATCTTCACGGAGCGCAACGGCATCTACATCGTCGACCTCATGCAGACCCTGTCGTACATCGACAAGGCCTACGAATTCGTCAAGCAGACCGTCGCCCACGGCGGCACCGTGCTGTTCGTCGGCACCAAGAAGCAGGCTCAGGAGTCCATCCAGGAGCAGGCCACCCGCGTGGGCATGCCCTACGTGAACCAGCGTTGGCTGGGCGGCATGCTCACCAACCTGCAGACCGTCTCCGCCCGCGTGAACCGTCTCAAGGAGCTCGAGCAGATCGACTTCGAGGATGTGGCCGCCTCCGGCCGCACCAAGAAGGAGCTGCTGATGATGCGCCGCGAGAAGGACAAGCTGGAGAAGACCCTGGGCGGTATCCGCGACATGGGCAAGGCTCCGTCCGCCGTGTGGATCGTGGACACCAACAAGGAGCACCTGGCCGTCGACGAGGCGCAGAAGCTCAACATCCCGGTCGTCGCGATCCTGGACACCAACTGCGACCCCGACGAGATCGCCTACCCGATCCCCGGCAACGACGACGCGATCCGCTCCGTCACGCTGCTGACCCGGGTGGTGGCCGACGCCGTCGCCGCTGGTCTGCAGGAGCGCCACGCCAAGGCCTCCGGCGCCGAGGGCGGGGAGAAGAACGTCTCCGCCGTCGCCGCCGAGCCGCTGGCCGAGTGGGAGCAGGAGCTGCTGAAGCAGTCCGAGGTCCAGCAGCAGGACGCACCGGCCGAGGAATCGGTCGCCGCGGAGGCCGCAGAGACCGCCGAGGAGCCGGCCGGCATCTCCGCCGAGGCTCCGGCCCAGGCGGCCGACAACGCCCCCGCGTCGGACGCCGCCGCCGAGGCGGTCGCCGAGGAGAAGTCCTCCGAGGAGAAGTCCTCCGAGGCCCCCGCCGCCGAGTGACCCGCGGGCCCGGGGACGACACCTCGTTCCCGGGCCCCTCCACGGGGAGGCGCACTCCGCCTCCCGCCCCTCCCGCAGCTCCCACAAGGAAGAGGAACATGGCCAAGTACACGGCAGCAGACATCAAGGAGATCCGCGAGAGCACCGGCGCGGGCATGCTCGACGTCAAGAAGGCTCTCGACGAGGCCGACGGCGATCGCGCCAAGGCCATCGAGGTCATCCGCGTCAAGGGCCTCAAGGGCATCGCCAAGCGCGAGAGCCGCACCGCCTCCGAGGGCCTCATCGCCGTCGACATCCGTGACAGCGAGGACGGCCGGACCGGCACCCTCGTCGAGCTCAACTGCGAGACCGACTTCGTCGCCAAGAACGACAAGTTCGTCGCCCTGGGCGACGAGGCCGTGGCCGCGGCCGTCGAGTCCGGGGCCGAGGAGCCCGAGGACCTCGCCGGCACCGAGTTCGGTGAGGCCCTGACCACCGCCGGCGCCTCCATGGGTGAGAAGATCCTGGTGCGCCGCATCGGCCGCGTCTCCGGCGAGGCCGTCACCTCCTACATGCACCGCACCAACAAGGACCTGCCCCCGCAGGTCGGCGTGCTCGTCGCCTCCGACTCGGCCGCCGCCGAGGTCGCGCGCGACGTCGCGATGCACATCGCCGCGTTCTCCCCGGCCTACCTCAGCCGTGAGGAGGTCCCCGAGGACATCGTCGCGAACGAGCGTCGCATCGCCCAGGAGACCGCGGAGAACGAGGGCAAGCCCGAGAAGGCGATCCCGAAGATCGTCGAGGGCCGCCTGAACGGTTACTACAAGGAGAACGTCCTGCTCGATCAGGCGTTCGCCAAGGACCCGAAGCAGACCGTCGGCAAGATCGTCGAGGAGGCCGGCGGCTCGCTCTCCGGTTTCGTCCGCTTCCGCGTCGGCGGCTGACTCCCCGAGGGAGCCGGCGCTCGATGACTGCGGGCGCCCTCCCTGGTCGCGCGTGAGCGTGGCCACCGACCTGCGGCCCCGCACCATCGGTGCGGGGCCGCGCCGGTATCATCGCCGAGGACCCAGCGCGGAAGGACCGACATGACCCAGACGTTCACGTCACCGATACCCATTCTCCCGAAGAAAGAGGACGGACGTCGAGTCCTCCTGAAGCTCTCCGGTGAAGCCTTCGGGGGAGGTGCCGTCGGCGTGGATCCCGACGTGGTCTCCCGCATCGCGGGCGAGATCGCCGAGGGCGTCGCCCAGGGCATCGAGTGCGCCATCGTCGTCGGCGGCGGCAACTTCTTCCGCGGCGCCGAACTCTCCCAGCGTGGGATGGACCGCCGCCGCGCCGACTACATGGGAATGCTCGGGACGGTCATGAACTGCCTCGCGCTGCAGGACTTCCTCGAGCAGCGCGGTGTCACCACCCGTGTGCAGTCCGCCATCGAGATGGGTCAGGTCGCCGAGCCCTACATCCCGCTGCGCGCCGTGCGGCACCTGGAGAAGGGCCGCGTGGTCATCTTCGGGGCGGGCGTCGGCATGCCCTACTTCTCCACCGACACGGTCGCCGTGCAGCGAGCGCTGGAGATCGGCTGCGAAGAGGTCCTGATGGCCAAGAACGGCGTCGACGGCGTCTACAGCGCCGACCCGCGCACGGACCCCGAGGCCGTCAGGCTGGACCATCTCACCTACAACGACGCCCTCCAGCGCGGTCTGAAGGTCGTCGACTCCACGGCTTTCAGCCTGTGCATGGACAACGCGCAGCAGATGATGGTCTTCGGCCTGGACACCCCCGGCAACATCACCCGCGCGATGCGCGGGGAGCGGATCGGCACGGTCGTCTCGCACGACTGACCCCGGCCCCACCTGCCCGCCCTGGCTTGACGGTGCGGGACAATGGATCCACCACACACCGAGAACCGAGGAGCAGTCGTGAGCGACGACCCCGCCAGCATCCTGAAGGACGCCAAGGCCAAGATGTCCAAGTCCGTCGACGTCACCAGGGAGGAGTTCACCTCCATCCGCACCGGCCGGGCCACCGCCGCGATGTTCCAGGGCATCACGGTCGAGTACTACGGGGCGCCGACGCCGCTGAACCAGCTGGCCTCGCTCCAGTTCCCCGAGGCCCGCACCGTCATCGTCACCCCCTACGACAAGTCCGCCATGGGGCAGGTGGAGTCCGCGCTGCGGGACTCCGACCTGGGCGTGAACCCCACCAACAACGGCGACACCCTCCGGGTGGTGCTTCCCGCGCTCACGGAGGAGCGTCGTCGCGACTACGTCAAGCTCGCCCGGACCAAGGCCGAGGACGGCCGGGTCGCCGTGCGCGGTTCCCGCGGCAACGCGAAGAAGGCGCTCGAGAAGCTGGTCAAGGACAAGGAGATCGGCGAGGACGAGGGCAACCGCGCCGAGAAGGAGCTGGAGTCCGTGACCAAGTCCTACATCGAGCAGATCGACGAGTCACTGGGCCACAAGGAGACCGAGCTCGAGACGATCTGACCCGATCGACTCCTGCCCGCGCCCGTGAGCACCGACCCGGACCCCTCCTCGTCCACGACCGCCTCGAGAACCGCCGAGGCGGTCATCGGTGCGGGTGGGGGCCCCTCGGCGCATGCCAAGCGCCGCGGCCCGGGGCGCAACCTCCCCGCGGCCATCGCCGTGGGAGCGGGCCTGGGCGGCGTGCTGCTGTGCGCGCTGTTCCTGGTTCCCCAGGCGTTCGCGGTTCTGGTCTCCGTCGTGATGGTGCTCGCGGTGCTCGAGCTCACCCGGGCCCTGGCCCAGGGCGGGCTGCGGGTGCCGCCCGTGCCGCTGATGGTCGGCGTGATCGGCATGGCGGTCTCGACCGTCGTTTTCGACGCCGAGGGACTGCTGGCCGCCACCGCCGTCGCGGTCTGCGTGCTGATCCTGTGGCGGGTCTCCGAATCCATGGGGCTGACCGCCCTGCGGGACGTCGCCGGGGGAGTGTTCTGCCTGGCGTGGGTCGCGTTCCTGGGATGCTTCACCCTGCTGCTGTTCGGCCTGGACCAGGGGCCGATGCTGGTGCTACTCGCCGTGCTCGGCTCCGTGGGCAACGACATCGGCGGCTACGTGGCCGGGGTGCTGTTCGGCTCGCACCCGATGGCCCCGGGCATCAGCCCCAAGAAGAGCTGGGAGGGCTTCGCCGGCTCCCTGCTCATGGGCGTCGGCGCGGTGACGACGGTGGGGATGCTCGCCCTGGACCTGCCCTGGTGGACGGGGGTCGTCCTCGGGGTCGTCCTGGTCATCGTCTCCACCTGCGGCGACCTGTCCGAATCGCTCCTGAAACGGGACCTGGGGATCAAGGACATGGGGCATCTGCTGCCCGGCCACGGGGGTGTGCTGGACAGGGTGGACTCCATCCTGCTCGCCGCTCCCACCACCTACATCATGCTGGAGGTCCTGCTGCCATGAACAGCACCGACGAGACACCCAGGAAGGCCCCACCCGCCGGTGCGGCCGACCTCCCCGATCTCTCCCGCGAGGCCGTGCCCGGTCAGAAGGTCGCCCTCGCTCCCGGGCAGCTGCAGCTGCGCCCCGCCCGCCGCGGCAAGCCGCCGGCGCACCTGGCGGATCTCACCCTCGCCGAGCGCATCGCGGCGGTCGAGGAGATGGGGATGCCCGGTTACCGTGCCAAGCAGCTGTCCGTGCACTACTTCGAGCACTTCACCACCGAGCCCGACGACCTCACCGACCTGCCGAAGGACCGTCGCCAGGAGCTCACGGACCGCTTCTTCCCACAGCTGCTCACGATCGTCTCGCGCCAGTCCGCGGATCACGGCGCGACCCAGAAGTTCCTGTGGAAGCTGTTCGACGGGTCGATGGTCGAGTCGGTCCTGATGCGCTACAGCGACCGCGTCACCCTGTGCATCTCCTCCGAGGCCGGCTGCGGCATGAACTGCCCCTTCTGCGCCACCGGACAGATGGGCCTGACCCGCAACCTCTCCACCGCAGAGATCCTCGAGCAGGTGCGGATCGCGAACAAGCTGCTCGCCGACGGGGACCTCCCCGGCGGCCCAGGCCACGTCTCCAACATCGTGTTCATGGGGATGGGCGAACCGCTGGCGAACTACCGGCCCGTGGCCACCGTGTGCCGGCGGCTGAACGCCGCCGCCCCCGAGGGCTTCGGCATGGGTGCCCGTCACATCACCGTCTCGACCGTCGGGCTCGCCCCCGCCGTGCGCAAGCTGACGGCCGAGAAGATCCCGCTCACCCTCGCCGTCTCCCTGCACGCCCCCGACGACGCGCTGCGCAATGAGCTGGTGCCGATCAACACCCGCTTCGACATCGACGAGATCCTCGATGCCGCCTGGGAGTACTTCGAGGCCACCGGGCGTCGGGTGAGCATCGAGTACGCGCTGATCCGGGACATCAACGACCAGGCGCACCGGGCCCAGCTGCTCGCCGACCGCCTGATCGCCAAGGGCGGAGCGCACTGGGTGCACGTGAACCCGATCCCGCTGAACCCGGTCAAGGGCTCGAAGTGGACGGCCTCGGATCCCTTCGTGGAGAAGCAGTTCGTCCAGACCCTGCGCGACGCCGGACTCTCCGCGACCATCCGCGACACCCGCGGCTCCGACATCGACGGCGCCTGTGGACAGCTGGCCGCCGAGGTCATCGAGACCGACGAGCACCGCGAGGACCGCGAAGCGCGTATCGCCCGTGTCGAGGCCGTCGCAGCCACCGCCGGGTGAGCGTGCCGCCCGCCTCCCCGAACCCCGCCCCCCGCGCCGCTACAGTGGGGCACTGACAGCACCGAGGAAGGATCCACTGGTGAGCACATCGTTCGAGCGTGTCTCTCGCTTCAGCGTCGGATACGACATGCGCGAGGTCGACGACTTCCTCGCCCGCGCCCGCACCGCCTACGAAGGACGCGACCCCGGCTTCTCCGGCGCCGACATCACCTCCGCCAGCTTCGGGACCGAGCGCGGCGGCTACGACATGCGGGTGGTCGACGAGGCGCTGGATCGTCTCTCCGACGCCTTCGCCCTGCAGTCACGGGACGACGCCATCGCCGAGCAGGGCGAGGACGTCTGGGTCGCCCAGCTCACCGAGCGCGCCGAGACCCTCAAGGAGCGCCTCGAGCGCCCCGCCGGGGACCGCTTCGCGCCGGCCGCGCAGGGAGAGCCTTCCTACGACAAGGTCGACGTCGATGCCCTGTGCGATCAGCTGGTCGCCTACTTCACCGACGGGCTGCCGATGAGCGTCGACGACGTGCGGCGGGCCGCCTTCCGCCGGCGTCGCGGGGCCGAGGGCTACCGCGAGGCCGTGGTGGACGTCTACCTGGACCACGTCGCGGACGTGATGGCCTCCGTGCCGTGATCCTCGCCGACGCCGCACCCTCGACCGAGCGGGTGCGATGAGCGCGGCGCTGTTCGTCCTCGGCGTCCTGGTCGTCGCCGCGGGCCTGGCGATCTCGATCGCCCTGCACGAGCTCGGGCACCTGGTCCCGGCGAAGCTGTTCGGCGTCCGGGTCACGCAGTACATGATCGGCTTCGGGCCGACGGTCCTCTCCCGTCGCCGCGGGGAGACCGAGTACGGCGTCAAAGCCTTCCCGCTCGGCGGCTACATCCGCATGATCGGTATGTTCCCGCCGCACAAGGGCGAGCCCGAGGGCACGATCCGCGAGGACTCCACCGGACTGGTGCAGCAGATGTCCCAGATCTCCGCGGACGCCAAGGCGTACGAGGCCTCCCAGTACGGTCCCGAGGACGCGCATCGCACCTTCGTCGCGCTGTCGGTGCCCAAGAAGCTCGTGGTGATGCTCGGCGGGCCGACCATGAACCTGCTGATCTCCGTCCTGCTGATGACCGTGATGGCCTGCGGCATCGGCATGCCCGCAGTCACCCCGACGGTGCAGGCGGTCTCCGAGTGCGTGCTGCCGGCCGACGCCCCCGCCGACGCCGACTGCGAGGGTGAACAGGAGGCCCCCGCCCTCGCCGCCGGCATCCGGCCCGGGGACACCCTCGAATCCATCGACGGCCACGAGATCGAGGCCTGGTCCGACGTGACCGAGGCGGTCCGCACCAGCGGTGACCGCACCGTGCCCGTCATCGTCGAGCGCGACGGGGAGACGCTCCACCTCGAGGCGACCCCGATCGTCGACGCCCGCCCGGTGCTCGACGAGGAGGGAGCCGCGGTGCGGGACGCGGAGGGGGAGCTGGTCACCGAGCAGGTCGGCTTCCTCGGGGTCTCGGGCACGCCCGACCTGGTGCCGCAGTCCCCGGCCGTCGTGCCGGAGCTGGCGTGGACGACCTTCTCCCGCACCGGCGAATTGATCCTCACGCTGCCCGTGCGGCTGTACGAGGTGGGACAGGCCGCCTTCGGCAGCACCGAGCGCGACCCCGACGGTCCGCTGGGCGTGGTCGGCGTGTCGCGGCTGGCCGGGGAGGTCGCCGCCGCCGATCAGCCCGGATTCGAGGTGCGCGAGAAGGTCGGCACCATGGTCTCGATGCTGGCGTCGCTGAACATGGCCCTGTTCGTGTTCAACCTGGTGCCGTTGCTGCCGCTGGACGGCGGCCACGTCGCCGGGGCGCTGGCGGAGGGCGCACGACGACTGCTCGCGCGCCTGCGCGGGAGATCCGATCCGGGTCCGGTGGACATGTCCCGCCTGCTGCCGCTGACCAACGCGGTCGCCCTGGTCTTCCTGCTGATGACGGTGCTGCTGCTGTACGCCGACATCGTCGAGCCCATCACGCTGTTCCCCTGACGTCGCGGCCCATGTCCGGGACTCGGCGCCCATAATGGAGAGGTGACTTCCGTGAGCCCGGGCATTCCCGCTGCCGAGACGTCGCCGGCTGGTGCCCGGCGGATCGACGCCGACCCGGAGGGCGAGGTGGGCGCCGGCTGCGGTGCTCTCTCGGTCTCCGTGGGCTGAGCGGCGATGTTCCGGCGCGGGGGCCGGGTCCGGCCGGTCCGCCCGAGCGGCGTCGACATCGCACTGACGCACGCCCTGAAGGACCCGGTGACCAATGCGCTCGCGGGCGCCCGGCTGCGTGAGGTGGGCCGCAGTCCTGCCGTCTCCCAGGAGTTCTCCTATGCCGGGGACGAGAGGCTGCCCGGGGGGCTGTTGTGGCACGGGGTGAACCTCTCACCGCTGTCGGCGACCGCGGAGGCTCTGGAGGACTTCGGTTCTCACATGGCCGCCCGCCCCCGCCGCGCCAGCTCGGTGGTGGGGGAGCGCCGGGCGATCGAGACGTTCTGGGAATCGTTGGCGGAGACCTGGGGCAGGGACGTGCGCGAATACCGCTGGAGCCAGCCGCTGCTGGTGGCGGGCGCGGCCGGCCGGGCCGGGGCGTCCCGGCTGCGCCCCGCGATGCCGGAGGAGGCGGACCTGGTCTTCCCGGCAGCGGTCGCGATGTTCCGGGAGGAGGTCGGGGTCGACCCCCTGCAGGGCGACGGTGGACGGTCCTACCGGAACCGGGTGAGGGACCTGATCCGGCACGGTCGCACCTACGTCGTGGTCGAGGACGACCGGGTGCTGTTCAAGGCCGACGTCGGCTCCCTGTTCGGCCCCGTCGCCCAGATCCACGGGGTGTGGGTGCGCCCGGACCACCGCGGTCAGGGCCTCGGCCGCACGGCCATGGCGGACCTGGTGGGGCAAGTGCGCCGGGACCACGCCCCGCAGGTCACGCTCTACGTCAACGACTTCAACGAGCCCGCTCGGCGGGCCTACGCGGCCTCCGGCTTCCACCAGATCGGGGAGCTCTCGACGATCCTGTTCTGAGGTCCCGGCGGATCACGCCCCGGCGAGCGCCTACGATGCCTCGATGAGTTCTTCTGCGCACGAGGACCCGGGACCGGGGAACGCGATGGCCCCGACGGTGTTTCTGCTCGTCGGACCGCCCGCCGTCGGCAAGCTGCGCCTCGCCCGGGAGCTGGAACGACGGATCGGGGCGATCGTCGTCGACAACCATCTGGTGAACAACGCCGTGTTCGTCCCGATGGGGCTGGGTCGCGGCGGCGTCGCCCTCGCGGACACCGACGCGCTGCGGGCCCGCGTCCTCGACGTGGTGCTCGAGGCGACGCTGGCCGCCCCCGCGCCGCGGAGCCATGTGTTCACCAACTGGCTGCCCGAGGACCCGGAGAACGCCGCGCACGTCGAGCGGCTGCGGACGCTCGCCCGGCGCCGCGGCGCACGATTCGTACCGGTCTGGCTGACGGCGACCCCGGAGGCGCTGCTGCGCCGCGTCGACGCACCGGGTCGCGCCGAGCGCAGCAAGCTCACCGACCCGGCCATCCTCCGGGAGCTGCTGGAGGTGCCGGCGATGCCCGCGCCCGCGGACGCCCTCGGGCTCGACCTCACCACCCTCACCCCGGACGGGGCCGTCACCCGGATCCTCGAGGCCGCGACCGCTGATTGAGGGGACTGTGCGCCCCGGTCAGCTCCCCGCCAGCGCGTCGAGCGCCAGCAGCACGTTCGCCGCCGTCCAGGCCAAGGGGGCGACGGCAGCGGGTCGCCCGTCGAACAGCACCTTCTCCGGTAGTGAGCCGGCTGCGGTGCGGTGCTGCGCGAGCCAGGTCAGCAGGTCCCCGGCCTCCGCCGGCCGCCCGGAGCGGGCGAGGGCGAGGGCGAGCAGGCTGGTCGACGGCGTCCAGCTGATCCCGTCGTCCTTCCAGGACGCGCCGGGGGCGATCCCGCCGGCCGGGCGTGCGAGCTCCTCGCGCAGGGAGAGCAGCTGAGCGGTCGGGACGATGCCGTGGCAGCCGGTGGCGTCGAGGAAGGCCAGGGCGGAGTCGGCGCCCCCGCCGCGCCGGTGGCGCTGGTAGCCGTGGGCCCCGAAGGTCCCCGTCAGCAGGGTGGTGAAGGAGTCGGCGGCACGCCGGGCGCGACCCTCGCCGGTGAGGTCCGCCCCCGCCCGCAGGCCTGCGAGCGTGGCCGCCATGATCCCGAGCGTCACGGACCGCTCGTGCACCTCCCAGTAGTCGGGGGAGACCGGCGGCATCACCTCCCCGTCCCCGGTCGAGGCCAGCAGCACCCGCTGGGAGGTGCCGATCAGCGCCGCCAGACGGTCCGTGACCGCGACGCGACGGTCCTCGGGCAGCGTCCCCGCGACCTCCTGGACGGCCCAGAGCACCAGCCCGGTCCCGTCGAACTGGCGTGCGCGGTCATCCGGCGCGCGATCCGTGCCGGGCACATAGCGTGCCTCGTACCAGCCGTCCACGGCCTGCAGGGACTGCAGATGCGCGAGGATCTCCACCGCCCGGTCCGGGTGCCCGATGCGGGCGAGGGCCACCGCGGCGAACGCCGCGTCCCGCGGCCAGACGAAGCGCCAGTTGCGGCTCCAGCCGGCGACCGGAGCGGCCAGCTGATCGGTGAGCACCCACAGGTCCGCCGGCGCCGAGCCGGCGAGATCGTGCAGCTCGGGCCGCTCGGGGTGAGCGGCGGCGAGCCGCTCCGACCACGCGGCGGTGCCGGTCAGGAACTGCTCGGCCCGCTCCCGGGCCGGCGCGTCCTCGGGGACCGCCGTGAGCAGCCGGGTCCCGGGGTCCAGGGAGGCCTTCGCGCCCTCGACCCCGACCAGCTGCCTGGTCCCGGAGGCGTCGTAGGCGACCGACTGCGAGAACAGGGGGACGACGGTGCGGGGATCGACGGGGGGCGAGAGCACCCGCGTGAGCGTGCAGCCCCCCGCGCCGGCGGCACCGAGCACGGCCAGCGCTCCGGCGCCGCGCAGGACGCGACGGCGGGAGGGCGTCTCCCGGGCTGCTGGCCGGTGCATCCCCCCAGGGTACTGCGGGGTGGGCGGCGTGCCCGGGGAGCTGGTCAGTCGCCGGCGGCGACCGCGCCGGCCTCGGCCGCGAGCTCGCTGATCCGTCGCGCCATCGCGAGGTCGCGCTCCGTGATCCCACCGACGTCATGGCTGGTGAGGGTGACGCCCACGGACCCGTAGCCGAGGGTCAGGTCGGGATGGTGGTTCGCCTCCTCGGCAGCCGCACCGATGCGCTCGACGAGGGCCAGGGTGGAGGCGAAGTCGTCCGTGCGGTAGCGGGCCACGAGCACGGGGGTCGACGGCGTGAAGTCGGCGAGGCCGGCCGCGGCGACCTCGGCAGGGGTGAGGGCAGTGGTGTTCTCGCTCATGCGCGCCACGATGCCACCGGGGCGCGGCCGGCGGAAGGA
Source organism: Brachybacterium sacelli (assembly GCF_017876545.1). Classification (NCBI taxonomy): domain Bacteria; kingdom Bacillati; phylum Actinomycetota; class Actinomycetes; order Micrococcales; family Dermabacteraceae; genus Brachybacterium; species Brachybacterium sacelli. Next base: position 2,322,805 of record NZ_JAGIOD010000001.1, read on the forward strand.
CGCGCACCGGACGGTTCGCCGATAGGATCCTCCGGAGACTTCCAGTCCACGAGGAGAGGCCGCCCCGCCATGATCCGTTTGTCGTCGTCCTTCGTCCGCACCCTGCGGGAGGACCCGGCCGACGCCGAGGTCGCCAGCCATCGGCTGCTCGTGCGCGCCGGCTACATCCGTCGCAGCGCCCCCGGGGTGTACACCTGGCTGCCGCTCGGGTTGAAGGTGCTGCGCAAGGTCGAGCAGATCGTGCGTGAGGAGCAGGACCGCATCGGTGGTCAGGAGCTGGTCTTCTCCGCGCTGCAGCCGCGGGAGCCCTATGAGGCGACCGGGCGGTGGGAGGAGTACGGGCAGACGCTGTTCCGGCTGCAGGACCGCAAGCAGGCCGACTACCTGCTCGCCCCCACCCACGAGGAGGTGTTCACCCTGACGGTGAAGGACCTCTTCCACTCCTACAAGGACCTGCCGACCATGCTGTACCAGGTCCAGACCAAGTTCCGCGACGAGGCGCGGCCCCGGGCGGGACTGCTGCGCACGCGCGAGTTCGTGATGAAGGACGCCTACTCCTTCGACATCGACGACGCGGGTCTGGACGTCTCCTACGAGAAGCAGCGCGGGGCCTATCAGCGCACCTTCGACCGGCTCGGACTGCCGACGGTGATCTGCCAGGCCGACGCCGGCGCCATGGGCGGCTCCCGCTCCGAGGAGTTCCTCCATCCGACCACCGTCGGCGAGGACACCTTCGTGGTCTCCGACGGCGGCTACGCCGCGAACGTCGAGGCCGTCACCACGCTCGGCCCCGCGCCGCTGGACGCCGCGGCGAGGGCCGCGCTGCCGCCCGCGCGCGACATCACCACCCCCGGGACCGGCACCATCGCGAGCCTCGTGGAGCACCTCAACGCCCAGGAGCCGCGCGAGGACGGGAGAGCCTGGGAGCGGTCCGACACGCTCAAGGCCCTCGTGTACATGCTCCATCACCCGGGCGGCTCGAGCCAGCCGCTGCTGGTGATGATCCCGGGGGACCGCGACGCCGATCCCAAGCGGCTCGAGGCGGCGCTCGCGCCGGCCACAGCGGTGCCCTTCACCGAGGCGGACTTCGCGGCCCACCCCGTGCTCACCAAGGGGTTCATCGGACCGGTCGGACTGGGGGAGGATTCCCCCTCGGGCGTGAAGGTGCTGATCGACCCGCGCGCGGCCGAGGGGACCCGCTGGGTCGTCGGCGCTCTGGCACCGGACGTGCACACCGTGGACGTGGTGCCCGGACGCGACTTCACCCCGGACGGCTACATCGAGGCCGCGGAGGTGCGCGACGGCGACCCCGCCCCGGACGGATCCGGCCCGCTGCGCCTGACCCGCGGCATGGAGATGGGGCACATCTTCCAGCTCGGACGCAAGTACGCCGAGGCGCTGGACCTGCGGGTCCTCGACGTGCACGGCAAGTCCGTCGTCGTGACGATGGGGTCCTACGGGATCGGGGTCACGCGGGCGGTGGCGGCGATCGCCGAGCTCCACCATGACGAGAAGGGCCTGGTGTGGCCGCGCCAGATCGCCCCGGCGCACGTGCACATCATGGCCACCGGCAAGGGGCAGGAGGTGTACGAGGAGGCCGAGCGGATCGGTGCCGAGCTCGAGGCCCGAGGCCTCGAGGTGCTCTACGATGACCGTCCGAAGGTCTCCCCGGGTGTGAAGTTCAAGGATGCCGAGCTGCTCGGCGTGCCCACCTCCGTGGTGGTCGGCAAAGGGCTGGCCACCGGGGTGGTCGAGGTCCGCGACCGCGCGAGCGGGTCCCTCGAGGAGGTCGCACCGACCGACGTGGTCGAGGCCGTCCTCGCGGCGGTCCGTTCCGGGAGCGACCACGGAGCCTGACCCCCGTGGCCGGGCCGTCGCTCAGCCGCCGTCGCTGACCGGGCCCTCCTCGGCCTCCAGGCTCGGCAGCGGCCGCATCTCCTCGACGCGACCCACCAGCACCTCCGCCTCCTGCATCGCCGCGAGGATGGGCAGGGGGCGGCGGGCGAAGGGAGCCGCCCCCACCAGGGCGACATGGTCGACCAGCAGCTCGCGGGCCAGCAGCGCGGGCAGAGAGTCGGCCGTCTGCTGGTCGAGCTCGCCGCCCGGCAGCGCGTAGACCGCCTGCCGCGCCACGACCGGGGCACCGTCCTCCTCGGCGATCCCGCCCAGGGTCTCGGCCCGCCGGCGATGGCGATCGCTGAGGGTCAGGTGCTCCTCGCGCTCCGCGCCGCCCGTGCGGGCGGCGAGCACCTCGTGGACGTACCCTGCATACCACTCCTGCTGCTGGGCCCGCTCGATCGTGGAGTGGTAGTCCACCTCGGCGCCGATCGACGGGGGATCCGTCTCGGGCACCTCGCGGCTCGGCGTGATCTCCTCGGCGTTGCGGAGGGAGGGCACCTCACCGGCCTGCGCCGCCCGCTGCAGGCCGTGCACGCTCCAGGCGGTCCGGGCGCCGATCGCGGCCACCGGCCGGGCGAGGGACCCGGAGACCTGCCGGGCGGCGTCGGCGGCGGTCTCCCGCAGCTCGACGAGGACGGCGACCAGTCCCGCCGCGTCCTGCGGCGAGTCCGGGGGAGCGGGCGAGGACGGCACCGCGGGATCCGTGGCCTTCTGCTGCTCCTGCTCGTGCTGAGCCCCGGTCAGCAGCGCGGTGCGCTGGACGGGCAGGGCCGACGCGAGGTCCTCGAGCACCGTCGCCAGCGCGGGGTCCGTCTCGCCGGTGCCGCCCGTCGCCTCCGCCAGCGCGTCACGCCCGGCGACGGCCCGGTCGAGCAGCGCCAGCAGATCGGTCCGGAAGAGGTCGTCGATCCCCGGGGGCGGGGGCGTGTACCGCTCCGGCCCGCCGAGGCGGATCGTCCCGCAGCCGGACAGCACGGCGGGCAGGGCGAGCGCGCCGACGGCGCCCGAGGCCAGCAGCCGGCGTCGGGTCGGTCGACGGGCTGAAGGGAACCTGCGAGACGGGCGATCGGGACGCATCACAGGAGGATTCTCGCATCGGGACCTCCCGGGGAGGCACCGGGGCTTCGCGGCCACTATCCTGGGAGCACACCGAGGCATCGCCCCCGGTGTGCACAGGCATCCATACGCAGGAGGAGGTGAGCGAGCGATGAGCGACCTCGACGGTCCCGAGGACCACACCGCCCTGCGGGAGGCCGCGGCCGGGATCCTGGCGCCCCATGACCTCGTGCTCGAGGAGATCGTGGTGGCGGGCCCCCGGACGCGCCCGGAGGTGAGACTGATCGTGGACCTCCCCGAGGACCGCCTGGGCAGCGCCGATCTCGACACCGTCACCACCGCCTCGCGGGAGCTGGGCGCGCTGATCGACGCCGACGACTCCCTGCTCGGGCCCGATCCCGTCGTCTTCGAGGTCACCACCCCCGGTGTGGAGCGCGAGCTCACCGCCGCCCGGCACTTCCGTCGCTCCCGGGGCCGCCTGCTGACCCTGCGCGTCGCCGAGGGCACGCAGTACCGCGCACGCCTGCTCGGCGTCACCGCCGGCGACGTGCTGCTGCTGCGCCAGGAGCCGGGACGGGACGATCGCGGCCGTCCGCGCCGTCTGCCCGCAGGCACCGCCGAGCACCTCGAGATCCCGCGTGCCGAGGTCGACTCGGCCCGGGTGGAGATCGAGTTCGACCCGCCCGACGACCTCGCGCAGCTGATCGCTGACGCCGACCACACCGCATCGAAGGAGAGCTGAGATGGACATCGACATGGGTGCCCTGCGGGCCCTCGAGCGCGAGCGGGACATCCGCCTGCCCGTCCTGCTGGACGCGATCCGCTCGGCTCTGCACGCCGCCTACCTGCACACCGATCATCCCGTGAGGGACTCTGAGGTGCTGATCGACGAGTCCACCGGCGAGGTCGCGGTGCTCGCCCGGGAGCGTGACGGGGAGGGCAACGTCCTCGAGCAGTGGGACGACACCCCCGAGAACTTCGGGCGCGTGGCCGCCTCCACGGCGCGCCAGGTGATCTTCCAACGCATCCGCGACCTCGAGGACGACGCGGTGCTCGGCGAGTACGCCGACCGGGCCGACGACATCGTCTCCGGCATCATCCAGCAGGGCCGTGATCCGCGCATGGTGCTCGTCGATCTCGGCGAGGTCGAGGCCGTGCTGCCGCCTCACGAGCGGGTGCCGGGGGAGGACTACTCCCACGGTCGCCGGCTGCGTGCCTACGTCACCGAGGCGCGTCGCGGCCCGAAGGGCCCTCAGATCACGCTCTCGCGCTCGCATCCGAACCTGGTGCGCCGCCTGTTCGCCCTCGAGGTGCCGGAGGTCGCCGACGGCACCGTGGAGATCGCGGGCCTGGCCCGCGAGGCCGGGCATCGCACCAAGATGGCCGTGCACGCGACCGTGCCCGGGGTCAACGCGAAGGGCTCGTGCATCGGCCCGATGGGCGCGCGCGTGCGCTCCGTGATGAACGAGCTGGCCGGGGAGAAGATCGACATCGTCGACTTCGACGAAGATCCCGCGACCTACGTCGCCAATGCGCTCTCGCCCTCGAAGGTCTCCAGCGTGACGGTGATCGACGAGGCGGGCCGTGCGGTCCGTGCGATCGTCCCCGAGGGGCAGTTCTCGCTCGCGATCGGCAAGGACGGGCAGAACGCCCGCCTCGCCGCGAAGCTCACGGGATGGAAGATCGACATCCGCCCCGAGGGCGATCCGACCGCAGGCACGGTGGTCGAAGCCTGATCGATCAGGCGGTCGGGTCGAGCCTGAGGTGTGGCTCATACCTCCCGGGTGACGGCGGGTCGCAGCGGGTCCGCTACACTGGGGAGGCTGTTCGCCGAGGTGTCGTGCAGACCGTCCGCGGTCCTGCACCCGCCACGGCGGAGGTGCTCGGAACGGAGGTGGAGGCGTGGTCACCCACTCGTCCCCCTCCCGTCCCGAACGCACGTGCGTGGGCTGTCGTCAGGTGGCCCCGCGCGATCAGCTGGTGCGTCTGGTCCGGGAGTCCGCTCCCGGCGGCGCTGCCCCGCGGGTCCGTCCCGATCCCACCGGATCGGCCGCCGGCCGCGGTGCGTGGCTCCACCCCGACACGTCATGTCTCGACCTCGCCCTGCGGCGGGGCGGCTTCGCCCGGTCCTTCCGCGGTGCGGTCGACACCGGGCCGCTGGCCCGGGAGCTCGAGAGCCCCGATTTCACCCGAACGTGGAACAGGTAGAAGAACCCATGGACATCCGATGAGTACTCACCCATGAGCACCCTCAGGAACTAATGGTCCGCGCCCTCTTGTCGGCCGGACCGAGACAGGAGAAAAGTGGCTAAGGTCCGCGTCCACGAGCTCGCCAAGGAGCTCGGACACCCCAGTAAGGTCGTTCTGTCGAAGCTGCAGGACATGGGCGAATTCGTTCGCTCCGCCTCCTCGACCATCGAGGCCCCCGTCGCCCGCCGCCTGCGCGAGGAGCTCCCCGCCAAGGGTGGGGACGATACGTCCGCCGGCAACTCCGGCAAGCCGTCCCCGGCGCGCAAGCCCGGAGGCGCCCCCAAGCCCGGCGGTGCGCCGAAGCCCGGCGCGAAGCCCGCCGCGGCCCCTGCGCCGGCCGACGAGGAACCCGCTGCCCCGGCCCCCGCCGCCGAGGAGCCCTCCACCGAGAAGCCCGCCGTGTCGCAGGAGCCGGAGACCCCGGCCGAGCCCACGGCATCACAGGCCCCCGCCGAGTCCGCTCCCGCGTCGGAGGAGCTGGCCCCCGGCGCCCCCAAGCCCGGGGGCGAACGTCCGAGCGCCCCGAAGCCCGGAGGCGAGCGTCCCGCCGCCCCGAAGCCCGGCGGTGCACGCCCCGGCAACAACCCCTTCGCCAGCTCGCAGGGCATGCCCCGCGCCGGCGCCCGCAAGCCGGGCCAGGGCGGCGGACGCCCGCAGCGTGACGGCGGCGGCCCGCGTCCGGGCGGTCCCCGCCCCGGCAACAACCCCTTCGCCAGCTCGCAGGGCATGCCCCGCCCCGGATCCCGCCCGCAGGGCCAGGGTCAGGGTCGCGGCGGCGACCAGGCCGGCGCCGGTCGTCCGCCCCGCGAGGGTGCCGGGTCCGGCTCGGACGGCCCCCGTCCCGGGATGCCGACCCCCGGCATCATGCGTCAGCACTCCCACGGTGGTCTCGCCGATGCCCGCCCGGGCGGCGGCGGCGCCGGCGGCGGCGGTCGCGGTCGCGGCGGACGTCCCGGACCCGGCGGCGCTCGTCCCGGTGGCGGCGCTCCTGCCGGCGGCGGTGGCGGCGGCCCGCGCGGCCGCGGCGGTCGCGGCAGCACCCAGGGTGCCTTCGGCCGCGGCGGGAAGCCCGCGCGCTCGCGCAAGTCCAAGCGCGCGAAGCGTCAGGAGTTCGAGCAGCAGCACCAGGCGCCCGCGCCCGGTGGCGTCTCCATCCCGCGCGGTGACGGCAGCACCCCGATCCGTCTGCGCCGCGGTGCGTCGCTGACCGACTTCGCCGACCGCATCGACGTCAACCCCGCGTCACTGATCACGGTCCTGTTCGCGATGGGCGAGATGGCCACGGCCACCCAGTCCCTCGACGAGGTCACCTTCGACCTGCTCGGCACCGAGCTGGGATACAAGATCGAGATCGTCTCCCCGGAGGACGAGGAGCGCGAGCTGCTCGAGCAGTTCGACATCGACCTCGATGCCGAGCTCGCCGAGGAGAGCGCGGAGGACCGCATCCCGCGGCCGCCGGTCGTGACCGTCATGGGTCACGTCGACCACGGCAAGACCCGTCTGCTGGACACGATCCGGAAGGCGACGGTCGGCTCGGGCGAGGCCGGCGGCATCACCCAGCACATCGGCGCCTACCAGGTGCCGGTGGAGCATGAGGACGTAGAGCGTTCGCTGACCATCATCGACACCCCGGGCCACGAGGCGTTCACCGCCATGCGTGCCCGTGGCGCCGACGTCACCGACATCGCGATCCTCGTGGTCGCGGCCGATGACGGCGTGATGCCGCAGACCATCGAGGCGCTCAACCACGCCCAGGCGGCGAACGTGCCGATCGTGGTCGCGGTCAACAAGATCGACAAGCCCGAGGCGAACCCGCAGAAGGTCCGCCAGCAGCTGACCGAGTACAACCTGATCGCCGAGGAGTACGGCGGCGACACGATGTTCGTCGACGTCTCCGCCCGCGAGAACCAGAACATCGAGGCGCTGCTGGAGGCGGTCCTGCTGACCGCGGACGCCGCCCTCGAGCTCACCGCGAACGCCGACAAGGACGCGCGTGGCGTGGCCATCGAGGCCAACCTGGACCGCGGTCGCGGCCCGGTCGCCACGGTGCTGGTCCAGCAGGGCACCCTGCACGTGGGTGATGCGATCGTGTGCGGCATCGGCCACGGCCGTGTCCGCGCGATGCTCGACGAGAACGGCGACACCGTCACCGAGGCGGGCCCCTCCCGGCCCGTGCAGGTGCTCGGCCTGACCTCGGTGCCCGGCGCCGGTGACTCCTTCCTGGTCGCCCAGGACGAGCGCACCGCCCGCCAGATCGCCGAGAAGCGCGAGGCCGCCAAGCGTGCCGCGTCGCTGTCCAAGGCCCGCAAGCGCGTCAGCCTCGAGGACATCACCAAGTCCATGGCCGAGGGCAAGGTCGAGACCCTCAACCTCATCCTCAAGGGTGACGCCGCCGGTGCCGTGGAGGCCCTGGAGGAATCGCTGCTGGGCATCGAGGTCGGCGAGGGCGTGGACCTGCGCATCATCGACCGCGGCGTCGGCGCGATCACGATGAACAACATCAACCTCGCCGTCGCCTCGGACGCGATCATCGTCGGCTACAACGTGCGGGCCGAGGGCCCCAACGCGGAGTACGCCGACCGCGAGGGCGTGGAGATCAAGTACTACTCGGTCATCTACAACGCCATCGACGAGGTGGAGCAGGCCCTCAAGGGCATGCTCAAGCCGGAGTACGAGGAGGTCGAGCTGGGCTCGGCGGAGATCCGCGAGGTCTTCCGCTCCTCCAAGTTCGGCAACATCGCCGGCTCCATCGTGCGCGGCGGCCTCATCCGGCGCGGCGGGAAGGCCCGCATCACCCGCGACGGCGTCGTGGTCACGGAGAACCTCGAGATCGCCGGTCTGCGTCGCTACAAGGACGACGTGACCGAGGTCCGCGAGGGCTACGAGTGCGGTGTCAACCTGGGGTCGTTCAACGACCTGCAGATCGGTGACGTCATCACGACGTACGAGATGCAGGAGAAGCCCCGAAGCTGATCCGACGACTCTCGGGCGAGCACCTCGCCCGGGAGTCGAGGCGGGGGAGGAGAGGCGCATGCACGCGACGTCCCTCCTCCTCCGTGCCCCGTCGGCCAACCGTGTCTACACCGACGCCGCCGGGCCGCTGGCCCGCGCGGAGACCCGCTGGGTCCTCGGTGCTCATCTCGGGACCGTCGCCGACGTGCGGGAGAGATGCGTGGGCGGCATGGACGCCCTGGAGATCCGCCTGCCCGACGGCGCGGACGCGGCCGTCACCGATGCTCTGCTGGGCTCCCTCTCGGCGACGCTCGGGGTGCTCGACGTCGCCCAGGACGACCCCGAGACCCCGCTGCTGCGACCACGGTCCCTGCCCGAGGTGCTCCACCACCCCGCGGACCTGGAGACCATCCTGCGCTACCCAGGCAAGACCAACGAGCAGTTCACCGCACTGCTGGTGAACCTCGCCGCCGCCCTGAGCACGCGCCGTGCCGGCTTGTTCGACGGCTCCCTGTCCCTGCTCGACCCCCTGTGCGGACGCGGCACCACGCTGAACCGGGCCGTGCGGCTCGGCCTCAGCCCGCGCGGAGCTGACCTCGATCGCACCGACCACGAGGCCTACCGGGCCTTCCTGTCCACCTGGCTGAGAGAGCACCGTTACAAGCACACCCTGTCCGCCACGAAGCTCACCGTGCACGGCGAGCACCTCGGCCCCCGCCTCGACGTCGAGCTCGCGCCCGACAAGCAGGCCCTGCGGGCAGGGCGGGGCCAGACGGTGACCGTGCTCGGCTGCGACACCTCCCGCCTGGGCGAGCTGCTGCCGGACCGCAGCATCGACGCGCTCGTGGCGGATCTGCCCTACGGAGTCCAGCACGGCGCCCGTGCCGGCGGCTCCTGGCAGCGCTCCCCGCTGGAGGTGCTGCGCACCGCCGCCGCGGGATGGCGCCGCCTGCTGCGCGACGGAGCAGGCCTGGCCCTCGCCGTCAACCGACGCACCCTCGACCACGGCGCGGCGCGCGAGGTGCTCGCCGACGCCGGCCTCCGCCTCCTCAGCCACGACGGCGCCTTCCGCCACCGCGTGGACCATTCCATCGACCGCGACGTCCTGCTCGCGGTCCCCACCGACCACCCCCAGCTCGAGCAGCTCGCCGCTCTCGACGCCGACCAGGAGGCTGACCGACCATGAACGACAATCCCCGCGCCCTCAAGCTCGCCGACCGCATCAAGGTCATCGTCGCGACGATGCTCGACACCCGGGTCAAGGACCCCCGGCTCGGGTTCGTGACCATCACCGACGTGCGCGTCACCGGCGACCTCCAGCACGCCACCGTCTTCTACACCGTCTTCGGCTCCGAGGAGGAGCGCGAGGGCACCGCGGCCGCGCTCGTCAGCGCCACCGGGATGCTGCGCCGCGAGGTGGGCCGCCAGACCGGCGTCCGCCTCACCCCGTCCCTCGAGTTCATCGCGGACGCGGTTCCGGAGAACGCGCGCGTCATCGAGGGCCTCCTCAGCGAGGCCCGGGGCCGCGACGCCGAGCTCGCCCGCTCGAAGGAGGGTGCCGCCTACGCCGGGGAGGCGGACCCCTACCGCACCCCCCACGACGAGGACGACGAGGACACCTCCGACGAGTCCGGCCGCGAGGACGTGTGAGCTCCCCGCACGGGATCCTGCTGGTCGACAAGGCGCCGGACCGCACCAGTCATGACGTCGTCGCCCGGGTGCGCTGGCTGCTGGGCACCAAGAAGGTCGGCCACGCCGGCACCCTGGACCCCATGGCCACCGGTCTGCTGATCCTCGGCATCGGCCAGGGAACGCGGCTGCTCACCCATCTCGTGGGCCTGGACAAGACCTACGTGGCCACGATCCGGCTGGGCCGTGGGACCACCACCGACGACCAGGAGGGCGAGGAGCTCGGGGAGGTCCGGGATGCGACCGGACTCGCCGACGCCGCGATCCAGGAGCAGCTCGAGCCCCTGCGCGGTGACATCGAGCAGATCCCCTCCACCGTCAGTGCCATCAAGGTCGACGGCCGGCGCGCCTACGCCCGGGCGCGGGCCGGCGAGGACGTGGAGCTCGCCGCACGGCCCGTGCGGATCTCCCGCTTCGAGATCACCGCCCGCCGTACCGAGGGTCCGTTCGTCGACCTCGACGCCGTGATCACGTGCTCCTCGGGCACCTACGTGCGCGCCCTGGCCCGCGACCTCGGCGCCGCACTCGGCGTCGGCGGGCATCTCACCGCGCTGCGCCGCACCCGCATCGGGCCCTTCGCCGCCCGGGACGCCGTGCACGTCCCCGCCCGCGGCGAGGGAGACGACGTCGAGCTGCCGCTGCACGGGCTGGGGGACAGCGCGGCCCGGGTGCTGGCCACCCTCGACGTCGACGAGCAGGGCGCCCGTGATCTCGCCGACGGCCGGCGCATCCCGCGCACCGCCGAGCCGGCCCCGCCGCCCACCGGCACGCGCAGGGGCCCCCGCAGCGCGGACGAGGAGGGCGAGCTGGTCGCCGCTCTCGGTCCCGGTGGCATCCTGTGCGCCGTGCTGCGTCCCCAGGGCGAGCACTGGCGCCCCGTGCTGGTGGTCCCGGCCGACGCCCGCAGCTGACCGGCCGCCGCGGCGACCAGCGGCGACCAGCGACGACCAGCGAAGAAGAAGGCCTCCCCCGACGAGCGGGGGAGGCCTTCTTCTCGGTGGTCCGGGCGAGGTCGCCTCAGGTGTGGACCTCGACGCGGGTGCCCATCGAGGCCCAGTCGTACAGCCACTTGGCATCGGAGACCGGCAGGTTGATGCAGCCGTGCGAGCCGGAGTACCCGAAGGAGGAGCGCCAGGGCGCGCCGTGGAAGCCGTACCCGTGATGGAAGTACTGCACCCAGGGCACGTCCTCGGTCAGGTAGTACTTCGGGTGCCCCTCGGGGTAGTAGGCGGCATTGGTCATGTCCTGCTGGTCGTGGCGGAGGTAGATCTCGTAGGAGCCGGTGGGCGTCTCATTGCCCTCCTTGCCGTCGACCATCGAGCGCGGACCCCACACCGGCGTGTCGCCGACGTAGGCGGTGACGGTCTTGTTGCTGAGGTCGACGTCGATCCACTTCTCCCCGGTGGGATCGGGGGCCTGCTCGGAGTCCTCGTCGTCCTTGGACTCCTCGTCCTTGCCCTTGTCGTCCTTGCCGTCCTTGCCGTCCTTGTCCTCCGACGGGGAGTCGACCTCCTCGACCTCGGCCTCGACCTTCTTCGTCTCGAAGGCGGCCTCGAGGGGGGAGCTGCCGGTCAGCGCCGCGATCAGCTCCTCGGCGACCTTGTCGGAGTTGGTGATCTTCAGGCCGTCCTGCTTCTCGGCGACGACCTTGACGACCTTGCCGTCCTCGTCGACCTGCTCGATGCCGTCCTTGACCTCCACGGAGTCCTGCTCGGCCTGGGTGGAGACCCACTCGCGCACCGCGTCCTCGTCGACCGACACCGCCAGGGCCTTGCCCGAGTCGTCGGGAGCGACCGAGAGCCAGCTGCTGCGACGCTCGGGGGAGACGTCGTGGGTGGTGCCGTCGGCACCCTCGATCGACATCGGCTGCTCGAGCAGGGAGGAGAGGCTGCCCACCGTCTCCTCGGCGTCCGCGGTGGTGATCGTCGGAGCGATGTCCTCGATCGGCTGCTCCACGCTGAAGTCCTCCAGCGCGGGTGCCTGCTTCTTCACGGAGTCCACCATGACCTGAGGATCCACGCCCTGGCCCGCGGTGCCGGGCACTGCCTTCCAGTCCTGCGCATCCTCGTCGAAGGTGACCTCGGCGTCGACCGGCTGGGTCTTGTCCTCGGGAACGAGCCCGGTGGCGAAGTCCGCGACAGCGGCCTCGTCGATGGTGACCACCGGATCCACGGGATGCTCGCCGGACCAGGTGGAGGAGATGATCTCGCCGAAGGAGTCCTCGGTCTCGACCGCGGCCTTCCCGGTGGACTCCGCATCCACGCTCACCCCGAGATCCGCGAGGGAGACCTCCTGCTCCTGGTCCCCGGCGGTGACCGTCACGGTCACCGACTCGCCCTGCTCGGCCACGAGGGCGGCGATCTCCTCCGGGGTCTTCCCGCCCACGTCCTGTCCGAGCACCGTGGTGCCCGGCAGGGCCTTTCCCTCGAACTGCTTGGCATAGGCGAGTGCGCCGCCGGTGAGGACGACGGCGAGGACGGCGATGACGGCGCCGAGGATGATCAGCGCCCGTCGACGGCCGTGGCGGTCGGTGGGTCGGGACGGGCCGCCCATCGCGGCCGGGTCGGTCACGTTCGTCATGGAAATCGATCCGTTCTCAGCGGCCGTCGTGTCAGCCCCCGCAGGAAACTCGGGAGGGCACAGGGGTCCCTCCCCGGCACCGCCTTATCCGTCAGGATAACGGAGCGCGCACGCGCGGAGACACGGCTCGGACACCGACCTTCGTCACAGCTCGGTCACGCCACGGCGGCGGGAGCCGACCTCGTGGCGTGCGCATCACGCCACGACGAGGGTCGACGGCCGGTCCCGCGGGCACGGCGCCCGCGGGCGGGCGTTACAGTGTGTGCCGGTGTCACGCGATATTCGGGCACCGATGCGCGTGCTCGACCGGCGCGTCGCCCGTGGGTGCGAGAGCGCACCCGGCCCTGGAAGGACATGACCGCGCCGTGACCCGCACCCCCATCTGGCACTCCGTCCAGGACGTGCCCGCCGACCTCGGGGCGACGGCCGTGTCGATCGGCAACTACGACGGGATCCACCGCGGCCACCGCTTCGTCCTCGATCAGCTGCTGCGCCACGCCGAAGCCCGTTCGCTCACCCCGGTCGCCCTCACCTTCTGGCCGCATCCGCGTCATGTGATGCGCGGTGTCGCCGAACCCCCGCTGATCACCGGGCACGCGGACCGCGACCGCCTCCTGCTGCTCGCCGGGGTCGGGGGAGTGCTCGACCTCGAGTACACCCTGGAGTTCGCCCAGCACGCGCCCGAGGACTTCGTGCGGATCTTCCTCGTCGAGGGACTCGGTGCGCGGTGCGTGGTCCTCGGGGAGGACGCCCTGTTCGGGCGGGGCAACTCGGGAGACATCGAGACCATGCGCGAGCTCGGCCGGCGGTACGGCTTCGAGGTCGTGACCGTCGCCGACCTCGGCCCGGAGGGGGAGGGCAGCGGTCGCATCTCCTCCTCGGCGATCCGCGCCGAGCTCCTGGCCGGGGACGTCGAGAGCGCGGCGGAGGGCCTGGGCCGCCTCCACACCGTGACCGACACCGTCCGCCACGGGTACCAGCGCGGCCGCGAGCTCGGCTTCCCGACCGCGAACCTGGGACCGACGCCAGACGGCCTGATCCCCGCCGACGGCGTCTACGCCGGCCACCTCACCGTCATCGCGCAGGATCCCGCCCATGCCGGGACCCCGCCGCTGACCGGGGCGCCCGCGACCATTTCCATCGGGACGAACCCGACCTTCGAGGTCGACGGCACGCCGCGGCGGACCGTCGAGGCCTACGTCCACGGCGCCCATGACCTCGATCTCTACGGTGATCGGGTCCGGCTCGAGTTCGTGGCCTTCCAGCGCCCCACCCTCACCTTCGAATCGGTCGACGCCCTGGTCGAGGAGATGCGGCACGACGTCGAGGTGACCCGCCGCACTCTCGGGACGGTGCACTCCCGTCCCGCCATGACCGACTGATATCCTGCGCAGGCCGTGAAAATCGGCCGCGGAGAGTTCGTCCGCCCCTATCTGCCGCATCCGTCGAGGACGTGCGTGCTCAGCAGGCCGGGGTGACGCTCGTCCAGAGAGCCCGGGACAGCAGGTCCCGGTGCGCCGCGCAACGACCTCAGGAGAGCCATGGCCTTCGACACCGCCACCAAGCAGGAGATCATCAAGGAGTACGCGACCGCCGAGGGCGACACCGGTTCGCCCGAGGTCCAGGCCGCGCTCCTGACCCACCGCATCAAGTACCTGACCGAGCACCTGAAGACCCACAAGCACGACCATCACACGCGTCGTGGTCTGATGCTGCTGGTCGGTCAGCGCAAGCGTCTTCTGAAGTACCTGCAGAGCAACGACATCGAGCGGTACCGTTCGCTGATCCAGCGCCTCGGCATCCGCCGCTGACACCATCCGCCGCTCGCCCTCCGGGCGGGCGGCGGCTGCGTCTGCCCGCCCTCCGGCGGGCGATTCGACCCCCGTCCCCGACCAGGTTCGGTCCTCGGCAGTGACCTGCGGTCCGGCAACCGGGAGCTCCCGGTTCCCCGGCGCACCGCGCGTGACTGGCGAAGGCCGCACCGGCAGGGGCACCCCCTGACGAAGGAGATCACCCATGGCCATGGAAGGCCCTGACATCACCGCGACGACCGCGGTCATCGACAACGGCTCGTTCGGCCGCCGCGAGGTCCGCTTCGAGACTGGGCGTCTCGCCCAGCAGGCCGCCGGCGCCGTCGCCGTCTACCTCGACGACGACACCATGCTGCTGTCGGCCACCGCCGTCTCGAACCGTCCCAAGGACCAGTTCGACTTCTTCCCGCTGACCATCGACGTCGAGGAGCGGATGTACGCCGCGGGCCGCATCCCCGGCTCGTTCTTCCGGCGTGAGGGTCGCCCCGGCACCGACGCGATCCTCGCCGCCCGACTCACCGACCGCCCGCTGCGCCCGGCCTTCGTCAAGGGTCTGCGCAACGAGGTCCAGGTCGTGCTGACTGTCCTGGCCAACGGCCCGGACGACGCCTACGATGTCGTCGGCATCAACGGCGCCTCCGCCTCCACCCAGATCTCCGGCCTGCCCTTCTCGGGGCCGATCGGCGCCGTGCGCATCGCGCTCGTGCCGACCGCCCAGGGCGGTCAGTGGGTCGCGTTCCCGACCTTCAGCCAGCTCGACGAGGCCGTGTTCTCCATGGTCGTCGCCGGCCGCATCGTCGATGACGCGGAGGGCAACCAGGACGTCGCGATCATGATGGTCGAGGCCGAGGCCACCGACAACTCCTGGAACCTCGTCAAGGAGCAGGGCGCGATCGCCCCCACCGAGGAGATCGTCGCCGAGGGCCTCGAGGCCGCGAAGGTGTTCATCCGCAGCCTGTGCGTGGCACAGCAGGAGCTGGCCACTGCCGCCGCCAAGCCGGTCCGCGAGTTCCCGCTGTTCCTGGACCACCAGGAGGACGCCTACGAGGTCGTCTCCGCCGCCGCCACCGACCGGCTCGCCGAGGTCATGTCGATCGCCGCGAAGACGGAGCGCGAGGAGCGCACCGAGACGCTGCTGGCCGAGGTCACCGAGGAGCTCGCCGGCCCGGACAAGCAGCTCGAGGGTCGCGCGAAGGAGGTCAGCGGAGCGTTCCGCGCGCTGACCAAGCAGGTCGTGCGTCGCAAGGTGCTCACGGACGGTGTCCGCATCGACGGCCGCGGCCTGCGCGACATCCGTGCGCTCTCCGCCGAGGTCGAGGTGCTCCCGCGAGTGCACGGCTCGGCCCTGTTCCAGCGTGGCGAGACCCAGATCATGGGCGTCACCACACTGAACATGCTCAAGATGGAGCAGCAGATCGACGCACTGTCGCCGGTCAAGCACAAGCGCTACGTCCACCACTACAACTTCCCGCCCTACTCCACCGGTGAGACCGGCCGCGTCGGCTCCCCGAAGCGTCGCGAGGTCGGCCACGGCATGCTCGCCGAGCGGGCCCTGGTGCCGGTGCTGCCCAGCCGCGAGGAGTTCCCCTACGCGATCCGTCAGGTCTCCGAGGCCCTCGGGTCCAACGGCTCCACCTCGATGGGCTCCGTGTGCGCCTCGACCCTGGCGCTGCTCAACGCCGGGGTGCCGCTGCGCGCGCCGGTCGCGGGCATCGCCATGGGCCTGATCTCCGACCAGGTCGACGGTGAGACCCGTTATGCGGCGCTCACCGACATCCTCGGTGCCGAGGACGCCTTCGGCGACATGGACTTCAAGGTCGCCGGTACCAGCGAGTTCATCACCGCGATCCAGCTGGACACCAAGCTCGACGGCATCCCCGCCTCCGTGCTGGGCAGCGCCCTGTCGCAGGCCAAGGAGGCTCGCCTGGCGATCCTCGGTGTGCTGCACGAGGCGATCGACGCGCCCGACGAGATGAGCCCGCACGCCCCGCGCGTGCTCGCGGTCACCGTCCCCGTCGACAAGATCGGCGCGGTCATCGGCCCCAAGGGCCAGATGATCAACCAGATCCAGGACGACACGGGCGCCGACATCACCATCGAGGACGACGGGACCGTGTACATCGGCGCGACCGACGGCCCCTCGGCCGAGGCCGCACGCTCTGCGGTCAACGCCATCGCCAACCCGATGGTCCCCGAGGTCGGCGAGCGCTACCTCGGCACCGTGGTGCGCGTGGTCGACTTCGGCGCCTTCGTCTCCCTCACCCCGGGCAAGGACGGCCTGCTCCACGTCACCCAGCTGCGGAAGCTGAACGGCGGCAAGCGGGTCGAGAACGTCGAGGACGTCGCCAAGGTCGGCCAGAAGCTCGAGGTCGAGATCCGCGAGATCGACGCCCGCGGCAAGATCTCGCTGGCCGTGAGCGAGGACGAGGAGACGAGCTCCGAGGAGGGCACCTCCGAGCAGGAGTGAGTCTCGCAGCGGCCTGAGGCCGCTCTCCTCCCAGGACGGGGAGGCGCCGCGCGGTGCCTCCCCGTCCTGCTGCGTGGGTGTCCGCCGGTGACGAACCCCGCGATCACCATCTCCTCCGGCGTGGAACAATCGATCGATGCCTTCCGACCTCGCCTTCGACGACCCCACCTCCGACGTGATGCTCGATGCCGCCTCCGGGGTGCGGCGCAGCGTCCTGCCCGGCGGGGTGCGCCTGCTGACGCAGACCGATCGCAGCGTGCGCAGCGCCTCCCTCGGACTCTGGCTGCCGGTGGGCTCCCGGGACGAGCGCCCCGAGCACGCGGGGTCCACGCACGCCCTCGAGCACCTGCTGTTCAAGGGCACCGGACGTCGCACCGCGATGGACATCGCCACCGCCTTCGACGAGGTCGGCGGTGACTCCAACGCCGTCACCGCCAAGGAGCACACCCTCTACTACGGCCGGGTGCGCTCGGCCGACGTCCCGATGGCGATCGACGTGCTCACCGACATGATCACCGCGAGCCTGCTCACCCCCGAGGCGCTGGAGACCGAGCGCGAGGTGATCCTCGAAGAGCTCGCCATGGCCGAGGACGATCCCACCGACGTCGGCTACGAGACCTTCCTGTCCGACGTGCTGGGCCCCGACACCGCCGTCGGCCGGCCCGTCGGCGGCACCGTCTCGAACGTGAGCTCCCTGGACATCGAGGACGTGCGTGCTCACTACCGGGAGCACTACCGCCCCGACAACCTGGTGGTCACCGCCGTCGGCGACATCGATCACGACGAGCTCGCCGAGCTGTTGGGCGCGGGGCTGCGCCGGGGAGGCTGGTCCCTGGAATCCGGGTCCCTGCCCACCCACCGGCCGAGCGGGGCCGGTGCCGTCGGGCCCGCCCCCACCGTCGGCGCCGACGTCGGCGCGATCGCCCCGCACCGTCTGGTGCGCCCGGCCGAGCAGAACCACATCTACCTCGGCGGCCCCGGGATCAGCGCGGTCAGCGAGGACCGCCACACCCTGTCGGTGCTGATGTCCGTCCTCGGCGGCGGCATGTCCTCGCGCCTGTTCCAGCACATCCGTGAGCAGCGCGGACTGGCCTATTCCGTGTACTCCTTCACCGCCGGGTACCGCGACGTCGGACTGTTCGGCCTCTACGCCGCCTGCCGTCCGGGCCGCACCGGCCAGGTGGTCGACCTGCTCGCCGCCGAGCTCACGCAGATGGGTGCGGACGGCATCGGCGAGGACGAGCTGAGCCGGGCGAAGGGTCAGATCACCGGGACCTTCGCCCTCGGCCTCGAGGACACCAGCAGCCGGATGGGCCGCCTGGGCACGATCGAACTGGTCCACGGCAGATACACGAGCGTCGACGAGACGCTGGCGAAGATCTCCCAGGTCGACGCACCGGCCGTGCGCGACCTGGCCGCCCGTCTCGGTGAGTCCTTCAGCACCCGGGTCGAGATCGGGCCCGACGCCTGAGAGCACCCGCACCCCCTTCGTCCCCGAACCCCAGGAGAACACCATGACCCCCACCGACCCCACCCCGCTGCGCGTCGCCGTGCTCGGCGCCGGAGGCCGCATGGGCTCCGAGGCCTGCCGCGCCGTCGAGGAGGCCGAGGACCTCGAGCTGGTGGCGCGGATCGGCCGCGAGGACCCGCTGGAGAAGATCGCAGAGGCCGATGCGCAGGTCGCCGTCGACCTCACCGTCCCCGCCGTCACCGCCGAGAACGTGCGCTGGCTCGTCGACCACGGCATCCACTGCGTGGTCGGCACGACGGGGTGGACCGAGGAGTCCCTCGAGGCTCTGCGCAGTCAGCTGGCGGGGGTCGGGGGAGTCGGGGTGCTGATCGCCCCGAACTTCGCGATCGGCGCCGTGCTCGCCATGCGTTTCGCCGGGGCGGCCGCCCGCTACTACGACAGCGCCGAAGTGATCGAGATGCACCACCCGGACAAGCTCGACGCCCCCTCCGGCACGGCCCGACACACCGCATCCGCCATCGCCCGCGGCCGGGCCGCCGCCGGGCTCGGCCCCGTGCCCGACGCCACCGCGAAGGATCCGGACGGTGCCCGCGGCGCGGTCGTCGACGGGATCCACGTCCACGCGGTGCGCCAGCGCGGCCTGGTCGCGCACGAGGTGGTCCAGTTCGGCGGGCCCGGGGAGCAGTTCCAGCTCCGCCACGACTCCTTCGACCGCGCGAGCTTCATGCCCGGGGTGCTGCTGGGCGTGCGGGAGGTCGCGGCGCACCCTGGCCTCACCGTGGGCCTGGACGGCTACATGGACCTCGGCTGAGGCCGGGCGGGACGATGCGACAGAAGATCTTCGTCGCCGCGCTGGTGCTGATCAGCGCTGCGTACTGCTGGGGCCTGGGCTGGATCGCCTGGGGCTTCCTGCGCGCCGGCGGCGCCCTGGGATACGGGCTCGCGCTCGGCATCGTGATCCTGCTGGCCCTGACCCTCTGGGTGATCTGGCGGGAGGTGCTCTTCGGCCTGCGCGCCGCGGGGCTCTCGCGCCGGTACTCCCCGCCGGCCCAGGCCGTCGACGGCGACCCGCGCGCCGAGTTCGAGGCCGCCCGGGGAGCGGTCCTGAGCGGCGGCGACCAGGACTGGGCGGCATGGTTCCGCCTCGCCCTCGCCTATGACGCCCTGCGCGACCGCAAGGGGGCGCGGATGGCGACCCGGCACGCGATCGACGCCGACCAGAGCTGACCGGTCCCCGTGGCCTCAGCCCCACCCGAGGGCGCGCAGGCCGGCCGCGACGAGGGCCGCCCCGATCACGACCACCAGGAACGGGGCGCGCAGCGCCAGCAGCACGACGGCCACCCCGAGCGCGGCCAGCCGGGCGTCGAGCACGATCTCGACGCCGCTGGTCGCCGCCTGGGTCGCGACCAGCGCACCCAGCAGGGCGATCGGGAGCATCGTGGTGATCCGGGCGATCCGGGGACGCTCGAGCACATCGGGTGGTGCCTGATAGCCCACCCACTTCTGGGCGAAGGACAGCACGGACGCGGCGATCACCGCGATCCACACGATGCTCATCGGGTCTCCTCCTGCTTCGCTCCGCGCGGGAGCAGGCCGGCCACGACCGCGACCAGCGCCGCAGCCAGCACCGGCAGCCCGGCGGGAAGCGCCGGAGTGGTCACCAGGGCCACGAAGGCCGCCGCCACCGCGATCGCGACCGCGTCGTGGGAGCGCAGGCGCGGCCACAGCAGCGCGAGGAAGGCCGCGGCCGCCGCGGCGTCGAGCCCCCAGGCCGACGGATCCGCGATGTGCTGCCCCGCGACGGCGCCCACCAGGGAGAACACGTTCCAGAAGACGTAGACCCACACCCCGGCGGCCCAGAACCCGGTGCGCCGGGACTCGTCGTCGGTGCCGCTCGCCGCGAGCGCCGCGGACTCGTCGATCGTCAGCTGCACCCGGGCCAGCCCCTTCCAACCCCGTCGGGGGAGGGACGGGGCGAGGATCAGCCCGTAGAGGGTGTTGCGCACCCCCAGCAGGAGGGAGGCGAGCGCCGCGCCGAAGGCGGAGCCGCCCCCGCCCAGCACGCCGATGAAGGCGAACTGGCTGCCGCCGGTGAACATCACCGCCGAGAGGACCATCGCCTGCCAGACGTCGAGTCCCGAGGCCGTGGCGAGGGCTCCGTAGGAGATGCCGTACAGACCCGTCGCGAGCCCGATCGAGAAGCCTGTGCGGCGCAGGGCGCCGAGCCGGTCCGGGGCGTCGCGGACCGGGGGGTCCTGGGGATGCGAAGCGGCCGTCATGATGGTCCATACTGTACGGGTCACCAGGGCGGACACCGAGCCTGTGTCCGCGCTGCGATGTGAGATCGTGGGGCCATGACGGCTCCCGAGGACACCTCCGACGCGCTCTCGTCCACCGATGCGCTCCCGCTGCGCGCCCAGGCCCTCCTGCTGGACATGGACGGCACCCTGATCGACTCCGGTCCCTCGGTCGAGCGTGCCTGGAACACGCTGCTGCACGAGTACGACACCGACCTCGAGTTCGGGCACGCCCAGCACGGCCGGCCGGCCCGTCAGGTGCTCGCCGAGTTGATGCCCGCGCTCAGCGCCGCGGAGCTCGACGACGCGCACGCGCGCATCGAGCGGCTCGAGATCGCCGACGTCGACTCCATCGTGACGCTGCCGGGCACGCAGCGGCTGTTGCGCGAGCTGGATGCCGCGGCCCAGCAGCTGGGCCGCGATACCTGGGCGATCGTCACCTCCTGCACCCGCCCGCTGTTCGCGGCACGCTGGGGGACCACGGGGCTGCCGGAGCCCGCGCAGCTGGTCACCGCCGACCAGGTGGAGCGCGGCAAGCCGGATCCGTCGCCGTACCTGCTCGGGGCCGAGCGACTGGGGGTCCGGCCCATGGCGAGCATCGTCCTCGAGGACTCCGTCGGCGGGCTGCGCTCCGGAGCCGATGCCGGGGCCCGCACCGTCGCCGTGACGAGCACCACGCCCGCCTCGGAGCTGAGCCCGCTGGCGGACGCCCTGGTCACCTCGCTCGATGACCTGGAGATCCTCGTCGACGGTGAGGATCTGCTACTGGTCCGCCGCGGTAGCTGAACGTCACGCCGCGCCTGGGCTCCGCGGGGCGGCGGCGTTGATAAGCTCGGGCGGCCGATCCCGGTGCCGCGCGACCTGTGGCGATGCCCTCGCGGATCGGAGCCGTCCCCCTCGAAAGGACTCGTCCCATGTGCGGAATCTCCGGCAGCTACGGATTCGGCGCCGACTCCGAGGGCATCGCCCGGCGGATGAACAGCGCCCTCGCCCACCGCGGCCCGGACGGCGAAGGACTGTTCGTCGACGGTCAGACGGCCCTGGCGCACCGTCGCCTGTCCATCATCGACGTCGCCGGCGGCGCCCAGCCGATGACCACCGCCGACGGCCGCTACACCATCGTGTACAACGGCGAGACGTACAACTACCTGGAGCTGCGCGCCGAGCTCGAGTCCCTCGGCCACACCTTCCGCACCGCCTCGGACACCGAGGTGCTCCTCGAGGCGCACGCCGAATGGGGCACAGCGGCCTACGACCGCTTCAACGGCATGTTCGCCTTCGCGATCCACGACGCCGAGACCGGGACGGTCACCATCGCCCGCGACCACTTCGGCATCAAGCCGCTCTATTACTGGATCGATCCGAGAACCGAGGCGGCCGCGGCGGGCCGTCCCCAGGTCCTGTTCGGCTCCGAGATACGCGCCCTGCTGGCCGCGCAGCGCTTCGAGGCCGCCCCCGACGACCGCGCGGTCTACCGCTACCTGAAGTTCCGCGTCCAGGACGACGACTCCCAGACCTTCTTCCACGGCGTGCGCCGCCTGATGCCGGGACAGGTCCTCGAGATCAGCGCCGAGGGCACCTCGATCACCCCCTTCACCTCCTTGCAGGAGGAGCTGCGCGAGATCGCGGGGCGCCCCAGCCGCCCCTACGGCCCCGAGGTCGTCACGGAGTACCGCGAGCGCTTCCAGGATGCCGTGCGACTGCGACTGCAGTCCGAGGTGCCCGTGGGCACCTCGCTCTCGGGCGGCCTGGACTCCAGCGCGGTCGCCGCCGTCATCGCCCGCCACCTGCGTGAGCAGCCCCAGGACGAGAGCTTCAGCGCCGTGGGCGCCCGCCAGAACACCTTCTCGGCGGTCTTCCCCAACTCCTCCAACGACGAGGAGCGGTACGTCGACGCGCTGCTGGAGGACTACACCGGTCAGATCACCGCGCACAAGATCCATCCGCAGCCGACCTCGTTCCTCGAGGACGTGCGCGACTTCGTGCGCACTCAGGAGGAGCCGATCATCTCCACCGGTCCGTACGCGCAGTACGCGGTGATGCGCGAGGCCAGTGACCACGTGACCGTGCTCCTGGACGGCCAGGGCGCCGACGAGATGATGGCCGGGTACAACCCGTACTTCTATGTGTACCTGCGCCAGCTGCGCCGTCAGAAGCGGTTCAAGGAGCTCGCCGGCGAGCTCGTCGGCTCCCGCGACATCCTGCGCAAGCTCGCCCGCACGAAATACTCGGGGCGCACCTCGGTGCCGATCGAGGCGCTGCTGAACTCCGGCTTCGTCGCCGAGCACAGCGCCGAGAAGGTCACCAGCGTGCAGGACGACCTCAAGGAGCGCCTGCTCGAGGACACCTTCCGCTCCTCGCTGCCCTCGCTGCTGCGCTACGAGGACAAGAACACGATGCGCTTCAGCATCGAGGGCCGTGTGCCCTTCGTCGACAAGGAGCTGCTGAAGTTCCTGTTCTCCCTCGACGAGTCCGCGATCATCCATGACGGCTGGAACAAGCGGATCCTGCGCGAGTCGATGGACGGGATCCTGCCCGATGCGATCTCCCGGCGTCGCAACAAGATCGGGTTCACCACCCCGGAGGGGGAGTGGTTCCGCACCATCGCCCCGGAGCTGCTGGAGATCTTCACCTCCGAGTCCTTCGCGTCCCGTCCCTACTTCGACGCGCCCAGCGTCATCGCGCTGTTCGAGGACTACATCGCCCATCCCGGCAACCACGGCACGATGATGTTCTGGCGCCTGCTGAACGTCGAGCTGTGGATGCGCACCTTCTTCGACGACACCGAGAGCTCCTCGCGGTCCCTCGGGGACGAGGCCGCTGCCGAGGAGCTGGCCGCCCTCGAGGCCTCGGCCCCGCCGGTCGCCGAGCCGGAGGTCGAGGTGCCCAAGAGCGACTACGACGCCAATGCGGACAAGCAGCTCGACCTGGTCTCGGACTCGGACCGCCACACCTGGCGCCGTCTGCCCCTGCAGACCGAGCTCGTGGCGCGCGAGGACGATCTCGAGACCCTGGTGCGCGAGCGGGTCGAGCGCTTCGCCGCCACCCTGCCCGCGGACGTCGTGCCCACCGGGTCCCCCTGGTACTTCGTGATCAGCGAGAAGATCATCGCGATCACGCAGGGCCGTTCCTGGTTCACTTGGGAGATCCGCCCCCGGCCCGCCGCGAAGATCCTCAGCCGCTTCGTCACCCGCACCCCGGCCGGCATCGGGCTGGGCGATCCCACCACCATGGAGCTGGCGATCCGCGAGGTCGGCCTGCCGCGGGTGGTGGCGGCCTCTGCGGCCGGCGCGGCCGGCAAGGTCATCGGCAAGCGCGGCCTGTTCTACGAGGTCGTGGGCGCGAACGTGCGGGCGATCGACGGACCGACGCCCTACTCGGCGTTCCCGTCGAACGTCTCCGCGAAGCTGCCCCCGAAGGATCCCGACGCGGTGGCCGCCACCCTCTCGGCGGCGATCCGCGGGGCTGACATCCCCGCCGCGCTGCGCGACAGCTTCGTGGGCACCGTCGTCATGGATGCCAACGACATCGGGCGCAACGTGCTGGGCTCGGACGTGTCCACCCCGTACGAGCGGCTCGAGGCGACCTTCGCCGACAACCCCCTCGGTCAGGGCCGCCAGCGCACCCCGCTGGCGATCCTGGTCGATCTCGGCGCCGCGTCACAGCGCTGAGCGCAGCCGGGGCTGGACTAGGCTCCGGGGAGCAGACCTTTTCCGGGAGGAGACCATGACCAGCACCGACCCGCGCCCCGCCCGGCCCTTCGGCACGGTGGGCACCGCAATGGTCACGCCGCTGACCGAGGACGCCCATGGGATCGACCTCGACGCCGCCCAGCAGCTCGCGGTGCACGTCACCGAGCACGGCAACGACATGATCGTCGTCTCCGGCACCACGGGCGAGGCCCCCACCCTCACCGATGTCGAGAAGCTGGAGCTCGCCCGCGCGGTCCGTGCGGCCGTCGGCCCCGAGATCACGGTCATCGCCGGGGTGGGCACCTACGACACGGCGCACTCGATCGACCTCGCCCGGGAGCATGCGAAGCTCGGGGTCGACGGCCTGCTGGTCGTCACCCCGTACTACTCCAAGCCCACCCAGGCCGGGATCATCGCGCACACGACCGCGATCGCCGATTCCACGGACCTGCCCGTGATGCTATACGACATCCCCGGCCGCACCGGCACCCCGCTCGCCTACGAGACGCTGCTGCGCCTGGGCGAGCACGAGAAGGTGCTCGCGGTCAAGGACGCCAAGGCGAACCTCCAGCAGGCGTCCTTGGTGATGGAGAAGACCGATCTGACGTACTACTCCGGCGAGGACGCGCTGAACCTGGCATGGCTGAGCATCGGCGCCTCCGGCATGGTGTCCGTGGTCGGCCAGGTGGCCGGTGACCTGGAGCGCAAGATGGTCGAGGCCGTGGACCGGTCCGACCTCGTGGCCGCGCGCGAGGCCCACCACGGCCTCGTCCCCGTGGTCGAGGCCATCATGAACCACCTCCCCGGGGCCGTCGCCGCCAAGGCCGCCCTCGCCCTGCAGGGGGTGCTTCCCCACGCCGCCATGCGAGGACCCCACGTCCCTGCCGACGCCGACCAGCTGCGGGCGCTCGCCGCGGCGCTGGAAGAGGTCGACGGCATCCCCTCATGCGATCCCGCCCGGAGGCCCTTGTGACCACTGCCTATTCCCACCGGCTCGACCAGGCGCCGGCGCTGCGCCGCGGCTCCCTGCGGATCACGCCGCTGGGCGGGCTCGGCGACGTCGGCCGCAACATGACCGTGCTCGAGTTCGAGGGGCGGTTGCTGATCATCGACTGCGGCGTGCTCTTCCCCGAGGACGCCCAGCCCGGCGTGGACCTGATCCTGCCGGACTTCGACCTCATCCGGGACCGCCTCGACGACGTGGCCGCGATCGTGCTGACCCACGGGCACGAGGACCACATCGGCGCGGTGCCCTACCTGCTGCGCATGAAGCCGGACCTCCCGCTGGTCGGCAGCCAGCTGACGCTCGCCTTCCTCGAGGCGAAGCTGCGGGAGCACCGCATCAAGCCCTACACCTACGCGGTCACGGAGGGAGAGCAGGAGCGCTTCGGCCCCTTCGACTGCGAATTTGTCGCCGTCAACCACTCGATCCCCGACGCCCTCGCCGTGCACGTGTCGACGCCGGCCGGAACCGTGCTGCACACGGGCGACTTCAAGATGGACCAGCTGCCCCTCGACGGTCGCATCACCGACCTGCGCGCCTTCGCCCGTCTCGGCGAGGCCGGCGTGGACCTGTTCATGACCGACTCCACCAACGCGGAGGTCCCGGGATTCACGGTCGGTGAGCAGGAGATCGGTCCGACGCTGGACGGGATCTTCGCCAAGGCGAGGCAGAAGATCGTGGTCGCGTCGTTCTCGAGCCATGTCCACCGGGTCCAGCAGGTGCTCGATGCGGCCGCCGCCCATGGACGCAAGGTCGCCTTCGTCGGGCGCTCGATGGTGCGCAACATGGGCATCGCCTCCGAGATGGGCTATCTCGACATCCCCGCGAACACCGTCATCGACGTCAAGAAGATCGACTCCCTGCCCGACGAGCAGGTCGTGCTCATGTGCACCGGCAGCCAGGGCGAGCCGATGGCCGCGCTGAGCCGCATCGCCAATCGCGATCACCGTGTCAGCGTAGGACCGGGCGACCTCGTCGTCCTCGCCTCCTCCCTCATCCCGGGCAACGAGAACGCCGTGTTCCGCGTGGTCAACGGACTCATGGCCCTGGGCGCCGAGGTGGTCCACAAGGGCAATGCGAAGGTCCACACCTCGGGCCATGCGAGTGCCGGCGAGCTTCTGTACTGCTACAACATCGTGCGGCCCAAGAACGTGATGCCGATCCACGGCGAGGTGCGCCACCTCATCGCCAACGGGAAGATCGCCGAGTCCACCGGGATCCCGCCCGAGCGGGTCCTCCTCGCCCAGGACGGTCACGTCGTCGACCTCAGGGACGGGGTGGCGCAGGTCGTCGGGGAAGTGCCCAACGGATACGTGTACGTGGACGGCTCGAGCGTCGGCGAGGTCTCCGAGGCGGATCTGAAGGACCGTCGGATCCTGGGCGACGAAGGCTTCATCTCCCTGTTCGCGGTGGTCAACTCCGAGACCGGCGCGCTGATCGCCGGTCCCGAGATCCACGCCCGCGGCGTCGCCGAGGACGACGTGGTCTTCGACAAGATCCGCCCGGAGATCGTCGAGGCCCTCGAACAGGCCGTGGCCGACCAGTCCAACCGCGGCGACACCCACCAGCTGCAGCAGGTCATGCGCCGGGTGATCGGCCGCTACGTGTCGCAGCGCCTGCGCCGGCGCCCGATGATCATCCCGATCGTGATCGAGGCCTGAGCGCGGCCCGACCGCTGGCGGGCGTGAGATGCGCCCGGTGCGACGGGCCGCAGCACGCCGCCTCCTCGGTCTGAGAAGGGGCACGCGGTACCCTGGGAACCATGGCGACACGTACGTCTTCCCCCGCACGTGCGTCGAAAGGCTCGTCGCGGACCTCGGCTTCCGGCTCATCCCGCACCGCCGGCTCCGCGGCCCACGACCCGTCGACGCTCCCCCTGCCGGTGCGCGCAGTGCGCTCCGGCTATCTCGCGATCGCCCACATGGCCGGCGGGCTCGTCCGCTCGATCGGCGTGGCGCGCTGGGAGGTCGCCCAGGATCAGCGGCGTGACGGCTACGCGCTGTTCCTGCTTCTGATCGCGGCCCTCGTCGCCGTCGTGGAGTGGTGGCAGTCCGCCGGGCCCGTCTTCGGGGCCGTGCACACCGTGGTCGCCGGCACCTTCGGCATCTCCTCCATGGTGATCCCGCTGCTCGCCGCCGGCTGGGCGATGCGCATGTTCCGTCGGCCCGACCAGGTCCGAGCCAACTCGCGCATCGCGATCGGCATCGCCCTGCTGCTCACCGCGATCTCCGCGATCGCCTCCGTCTCCGCGCGGCTGCCCGCCCCGGCCGACGGCATCGACGCCCTGGCCCGCGGCGGCGGCGTGCTCGGCTTCCTCGCCGCCGCCCCGCTCGAAGCCCTCGTGCCCCCGGTCGCCGTGGTCGTCCTCCACGCCGTGCTGATCGCCTTCGGCATCCTCGTGCTGACGGCGACCCCCGTGGAGTCGATCCCCTCGCGCCTGCGCGGCGTCTACGACGTGATGGTCGGCAACAGCGAGGAGGAGGACGCCGAGCGCGTCGCCTTCGGCCTGCGGCCCCGCCGCCCCGATCCCGCGGTCCACGAGCAGGCCACCGAGGCCCAGCCGGCCGGCCGGCCCCGTCGCCGCAGCCGCAAGGAGAAGGCCGAGGACGAGGCGGCCCGACGGGACCACGAGAGCTTCGGCTACGCCGGGGACGAGGCGTTCGAGCAGGGCGTCGCCGACGAGGCGGCCGCCACGGCCGCGACGAAGAAGAGCCGCAGGAAGAGCCCGCAGCGCGGCGCCCCCTCCGACTCCACCGAGGTCTTCGACGTGATCGAGGACGAGAACAACCGCGCCAAGACGTTCCCCGGCAAGGGCGCCCAAGGTGCCCAGGGTGCCGAGGAAGCCGGCGCCGGGGCGACCACCCCGATGCCGACCGCCGCCGCCAAGAGCGCAGGGGCGACCCGGCCCGCGCCCACCAAGGCGGCTGCGACCAAGGCGGCCGCCGAGGAGAAGCAGGAGCTGGTGCCGCCGCCGCTGGGTGACCTGCCGCGGGCAGGGGAGCAGCTGGAGCTGGCCGGGGACGTCGTCTACACCCTGCCCGAGTCGTCCTTCCTGCTGGAGGGTCCGCCCCACAAGACCCGCTCCGAGGTCAACGACCAGGTCGTCGCGGCACTGGGCGAGGTCTTCGAGCAGTTCAACGTCAACGCCGAGGTGGTCGGCTTCTCCCGCGGGCCGACGGTCACCCGCTATGAGATCGAGCTCGCCCCGGGCACCAAGGTCGAGAAGGTCACGGCCCTGGACAAGAACATCTCCTACGCCGTGGCCAGCGCCGACGTGCGCATCCTCTCGCCGATCCCCGGCAAGAAGGCGATCGGCATCGAGATCCCCAACACCGACCGCGAGACCGTTGTCCTCGGCGACGTGCTGCGCAGCTCGGTCGCGCGCCGCAACGAGCACCCGCTGGTGATGGGCGTCGGCAAAGACGTCGAGGGCGGCTATGTGGTCGCGAACCTCTCGAAGATGCCGCACCTGCTGGTCGCGGGTGCCACCGGCGCCGGCAAGTCGAGCTTCGTCAACTCGATGATCACCTCGATCCTGATGCGCGCCACCCCCGAGGAGGTGCGCATGGTGCTGGTCGATCCCAAGCGCGTCGAGCTCACCATCTACGAGGGCATCCCGCACCTGATCACCCCGATCATCACCAACCCGAAGAAAGCCGCCGAGGCCCTCGAGTGGGTGGTCAAGGAGATGGACGCCCGCTACGACGACCTCGCCGCCTTCGGGTACAAGCACATCGACGACTTCAACAAGGCGGTGCGCGCCGGGGAGATCACCCCACCCCCGGGCAGTGAGCGGCGCCTGGCCCCGTACCCCTACCTGCTGGTCGTCGTCGACGAGCTCGCGGACCTCATGATGGTCGCCCCGCGCGACGTCGAGGCCTCGATCCAGCGCATCACCCAGCTGGCCCGCGCCGCCGGCATCCACCTGATCCTGGCCACGCAGCGTCCGTCGGTCGACGTCGTCACCGGCATCATCAAGGCCAATGTGCCCAGCCGCCTGGCCTTCTCCACGTCCTCCCTGCAGGACTCGCGGGTCATCCTCGACTCCGTCGGCGCGGAGAAGCTCATCGGCCAGGGCGACGCCCTGTTCCATCCGATGGGCAAGGCGAAGCCGATGCGCGTGCAGGGCGCCTGGGTCAACGAGTCCGAGATCCACCAGGTCGTCGACCACGTCAAGAGCCAGATGAAGCCCAACTACCGCGAGGACGTCCAGGTCGTCGCGGCCAAGAAGCAGATCGACGACGACATCGGCGACGATCTCGACGTGCTGCTGCAGGCGACCGAGCTCGTGGTCACCACGCAGTTCGGCTCCACCTCGATGCTCCAGCGCAAGCTGCGGGTCGGCTTCGCGAAGGCCGGTCGCCTGATGGACCTGCTCGAGTCCCGCGAGATCGTCGGCCCCTCGGAGGGGTCCAAGGCCCGTGACGTGCTGGTGCATCCCGACGAGCTCGGCTCGGCCCTCGCCCGGATCCGCGGCGAGGACGTCCCCGCCGGCGAGGGGGACCAGCCCTACGGCGCGGATCAGGCCGTCGAGCTCGACGAGGCCCCGGCCGCTCAGAGCGGCGGGGAGGAGGTCGAGGACCGGTACGGGTCCGATCCGCTGGCCGAGGACGGCTCCGAGCCCGCCACCGACTACTACGACCAGGACGACGACGAGGACGGCGAGGACGCCTGGAGCCTCACCGGCCGCTGAGCACCCCGGAACCCAGGTCCGCCCGTCGGGCACCACCCCTCACGCACCACCCAGGAGCACCGATGACCACATCTCGCACGGAGCCGGTCCCGCTCTGGAACATCGCGAACATCCTCACCCTGGTGCGGTGCGCGATGGTTCCGCTGCTGGTGGTGCTCGCCGCCCTCTACCCGGACACCGTCCCCGGCAGGCTGGTCGTGGCCGGGGTGTTCGTCCTGGCGATGATCACGGACTTCCTGGACGGGTACCTGGCCCGCAGCCGCAACCTGATCACCGACTTCGGCAAGATCGTCGACCCCATCGCCGACAAGGCGATGACGGGAGCGGCACTGATCATGCTCTCCGTGTGGGAGTACGTGCCGTGGTGGATGACCGTGCTGATCCTGCTGCGCGAGATCGGGATCACCGTCATGCGCTTCACGATCCTCAAGTACGGGGCGCTGCCGGCGAACATGGCCGGTAAGGCCAAGACGATGGTCCAGACGATCGCGATCACCTTCTGCCTGATCCCCGTCGAGCTGTGGTGGGGGCCGGCCCGCTGGATCGGACTCGCCATGGTGCTGCTCGCCGTCGTCCTGACCGTGTGGTCGGGCCTGGTGAACCTCAAGGACGGTCTGCGTCTGCGCCGTGAGGCCCTCGCGGGCCCCGCCTCGTGAGCACCGACCCCGCGGCGATCATCGCCCGGGCGGCGCAGCGCGGGCTCGTGCTCGCGACGGCCGAGTCCCTGACTGCCGGGGCCCTCGTGGCGCGCCTGGTGGACGTTCCCGGTGCCAGCGCGGTGATCGCCGGGGGAGCGGCCTGCTACTCGTACACCGCGAAGACCCGGGTGCTGGGGGTCGATGCCGCGCTGCTCGAGGAGACCGGGGCGGTCACGGCGGAGGTCGCCGCGGCGATGGCCGAGGGCGCGCTCGACCTGTACGCCGCGGACCTCGCGGTCTCGACCACGGGGGTGGCCGGGCCCGGGGCCGACGCCCGCGGCGTGCCCGCGGGGACGGTGCATCTGGGACTGGCCCGGTCCGGCGCCCCCGCGCTCACGCGTGAACTGCATCTCACCGGCGGGAGAGCCCGGATCCGGGCCGCGACGGTCGCTGCGGCGATCGATGATCTGGCGGCGGCGCTCGACCTCTGACCTGGGGCACCGGTCCTCGCGGGACGGGCCCTGCTCCGCCCCGCTGTCTCGTCATGCACATCTCCCGGTCAGCTGTGGGAGGCGTGCCACTAGACTCTGGGGAACACTCTCGAGGGTCGGGGCGTTGTCCTAGGCGTGATGACTTCCATGCACCGCACCCCCGAGGTGTTCCACCAGTTCAACCAGAGGAAGGGAGGCAAGGCCATGGTGTTGTTCCGTCAGGAGCTCGGAGACGTGCTGCGCGACGCGCGTCGTTCCCAGGGCCGCACGCTGCGGCAGGTGTCCTCCGATGCCCGCGTGTCCCTGGGGTACCTCAGCGAGATCGAACGGGGCCAGAAGGAGGCCTCCAGCGAGCTGCTGGTCTCCGTGACCGAAGCCCTGGGTCTCCCGCTGTCCTTCGTGCTGCGCGAGGTGTCCGACCGGATCGCCGTCGCGGAGCGCGTGACCATCCCCGACACCGTGCCCGAGGGCCTCGCCGACGACGCGAGCCCGCTGGTCGGCGCCCACTGAGGTGCGGCGCAGCGAGTTCACGGAGCTGGCCGACCACGTGTTCGGCCCGATCCTGGCCCGCACCTACGTCCGGGACCTCGTGCTCGAGGACGCCGGCGGTCTGACCGCCGAGCAGGCCCTCGAGCGCGGGGTCCCGGTCCGTGCGGTGTGGACCGCCCTCTGCGACGCGATGGAAGTGCCCGAGCGACGACGCTGGGAAGTCCCCCTCGAGCAGCGACGCCGCTGACCTCCGGCCGCCGGGGCACCGCCTCCGCGACACGCCGTGAGACGCCCCCTCCCTCGCGTGTTCGAACGCGTGTTCGGTATAGTGGGTGCCGACGGTCTCCCCGGCACGACGTCCACCAACTCGCCGTTCCTCCCCAGACCCCGGTCATCCACACCGGAGACGGGGCGGCGGCGAATGTCGGGGGCCCGGCTTAGTGTGGCCGCACGGTCACCACGTCGGCTCACCCGGCCCCCTGGAAGGAACGAAGCACATGCCTGCACCGAAGTCCTCAGCCCCGAAGACCACCTCGAAGGATCGCGGCTCCTCGCTCGACAACGCCCTCGCCCAGATCGACCGCCAGTTCGGCAAGGGCTCGATCATGCGGCTGGGCGACGAGACCCGCCCGCCCGTCGAGGTCATCCCCACCGGCTCCGTCGCGCTGGACGCCGCCCTCGGCGTCGGCGGGCTGCCCCGCGGACGCATCGTCGAGATCTACGGTCCCGAGTCCTCGGGCAAGACCACTCTCGCCCTGCACGCCGTGGCCAACGCTCAGCGCAACGGTGGGATCGCGGCGTTCATCGACGCCGAGCACGCGATGGACCCCGAGTACGCCAAGAAGCTCGGCGTGGACACCGACGCCCTCCTGGTCTCCCAGCCGGACACCGGTGAGCAGGCCCTGGAGATCACCGACATGCTGATCCGATCCGGCGCCCTCGACGTCGTCGTGGTCGACTCGGTGGCGGCGCTGGTGCCCAAGGCCGAGATCGAGGGCGAGATGGGCGACTCCCACGTCGGCCTCCAGGCCCGCCTCATGTCCCAGGCGCTGCGCAAGCTCACCGGCGCGCTGTCCTCCTCGGGCACCACCGCGATCTTCATCAACCAGCTGCGCGAGAAGATCGGCGTCTTCTTCGGCAGCCCCGAGACCACCACGGGCGGTAAGGCGCTGAAGTTCTACGCCTCGGTGCGCATGGACATCCGCCGCATCGAGACCCTCAAGTCCGGCACGGACTCCGTCGGCAACCGCACGCGCGTCAAGGTCGTCAAGAACAAGATGGCCCCGCCCTTCAAGCAGGCGGAGTTCGACATCCTGTACGGCGAGGGCATCTCGCGCGAGGGCGGGCTGATCGATCTCGGCATCGAGCACGGCGTCGTGCGCAAGTCCGGCGCCTGGTTCACCTATGAGGGCGACCAGCTCGGCCAGGGCAAGGAGAACGCCCGCCAGTTCCTCAAGGACAATCCCGACCTGGCCGTCGAGATCGAGGAGAAGATCCTGCGCACCCTCGGTGTCGGCAAGTACGCGACCGACCAGGAGGCGCAGGAGGCCCCGGCGGCCGCGGCGAGCGAGGACGCGCTCGGTGAGGACGAGTTCCTCGACGAGGACGTCCCCGCCACCATCTGACCGATGGTGGATCCTCGTCCCGCCGACAGCGGCAGCGCGCCGACGTCCGCTGCCGCTGCCGTCGTCCGGGGCCACCTCCGCACGGCCGCCGAGGTCCGCGCCGACCTCTCCGGACGCACCCGGGAGATCCTGGAGGCCCCCCGCGAGGCGGAGGACCCGCAGGCGCGGGAACGCGAGAAGGCCGTCGTGCACGAGTGCCGATACCTGATGCGCCTGCTGGCGATGCGCCGGCGCTCGGCGGGGGAGATGCGCACCCGCCTCGCCCGGCGCGAGGTGTCGGCAGACATCGCCCACGAGGTCATGGCACGCCTGGACCGCGCCGGGCTCCTCGACGACGCCGCCTTCGCCCATGACTGGGTCCAGCAGCGCCGCGCGCGGCGTTCCCTGGGTGACGAGGCGCTGCGCCGCGAACTCGAGGCACGCGCGGTGGACGACGCGCTCATCGAGGACGCGCTGGCCGCGGGCCGGAGCGACGAGGAGGCCCGCTGCCGGGATCTGGTCCGCTCCCGGATTGACCCCCAGGACCGCGAGCGCCTGCGCACCGACCGCGACGGCAGCCATCGTCGCCGCCTCTCCCGGCGGTTGGACGCGCTGCTGACCCGCAAGGGGTATCCGGGCTCCCTGGCGGTCCACGTCATCGCCGCCGAGCTGCGTGAGGCCGCTCGTCCCGCGGTGCACTGAGCTCGGCCCGCGCCGTATCCTGGAGGCACTATGTCCCTCAGCTCTCTCACGACCGACCCCGTGACGCCCACCCCGCGCGGGTCCGTGCCCCGCGGCACGTACCAGGTGCGCACCTTCGGCTGCCAGATGAACGTCCACGACTCCGAGCGGCTGACCGGCCTGCTCGAGGACTCCGGGTATGTCGCCGCCCCGCCGGAGGCCGACGCCCGCCACGGCGAGGTCGACGTCATCGTGTTCAACACCTGCGCGGTGCGCGAGAACGCCGACAACAAGCTCTACGGCACCCTCGGCGGGCTGCGCCCCGGCAAGAACGCCAACCCCGGTATGCAGATCGCCGTGGGCGGCTGCCTCGCCCAGAAGGATCGCGCCGCCATCGTCGAGCGCGCCCCCTGGGTCGACGTCGTCTTCGGCACCCACAACATCGGCTCGCTGCCCGTCCTGCTGGACCGCGCCCGCCACAACTCCGAGGCCCAGGTCGAGATCCTGGAGTCCCTCGAGGTCTTCCCCTCCACGCTGCCCACCCGGCGCGAATCGGTCTACGCCGCCTGGGTCTCGATCAGCGTCGGTTGCAACAACACCTGCACCTTCTGCATCGTGCCCTCCCTGCGTGGCACGGAGAAGGACCGCCGCCCCGGCGAGATCCTCGCCGAGGTGCGCGACGTCGTGGACTCCGGTGCCAACGAGGTCACCCTGCTGGGGCAGAACGTCAACTCCTACGGCGTCGAGTTCGGCGATCGCGGAGCCTTCGCGAAGCTGTTGCGCTCCTGCGGCGAGATCGACGGGCTCGAGCGGGTCCGCTTCACCTCTCCGCACCCCGCGATGTTCACCGACGACGTGATCGACGCGATGGCCGAGACCCCCAACGTCATGCCGCAGCTGCACATGCCGCTGCAGTCGGGCTCCGACGACGTGCTGCGCCGCATGAAGCGCTCCTATCGCGGCAGGAAGTTCCTCGGCATCCTCGACAAGGTGCGGGCCCGGATCCCCGAGGCGGCGATCACCACCGACATCATCGTCGGCTTCCCCGGGGAGACCGAGGAGGACTTCCAGCGCACCCTCGACGTCGTCGAGTCCTCCCGCTTCTCCAGTGCCTTCACCTTCCAGTACTCGATCCGCCCGGGCACCCCGGCGGCGACCATGGAGGACCAGATCCCCAAGGAGGTGGTCCAGGAGCGCTACGAGCGGCTGATCGCCCTGCAGGACCGCATCGCGTACGAGGAGAACCAGAAGCTCGAGGGCAGCGTCGTCGAGGTCCTCGTGGCCGAGGGCGAGGGGGAGCGCGACGACGTCACCCAGCGCCTCTCCGGGCGTGCCCGCGATCACCGTCTGGTGCACCTGTCCCTGCCCGGTGACCTGCCGGGGACCGAGCGTCCCCGTCCAGGCGACCTGGTGACCGCGACCGTCACCCGGGCCGCCCCGCACTACCTGATCGCCGACAGCGCCCTGGCTGCCGCCCCCGGCGCGACGCCGACCACGGAGCAGTTCTCGGTGCGCCGCACCCGCTCGGGCGACGCCTGGGAGGCCGGCGTGGAGGGGATGGAGGCAGGATCGGCCTGCGGCACCGGGTACGGCGGCGCGGCGGCGGGAGGGCCGGTCGTCCTCGGGATGCCGAGCCTGCCCCGGGGCTGACCCGGGCCGGGCCCGGAGGCGTTAGCCGTCGAGCTCGTCGAGCTCCGGCCCCAGACGCTCCTCGAGGCTGTGGAAGAAGGCGATGACCGTGCTCAGCCCGCACTTGATCGCGCTGTCGACCTGGGAGTCCAGGGCGCCGGCGCGGAAGTCCGCGGCGAGCTCGCCGTAGACGCCCAGCAGGCCCTCGGACTCACGGCGCACATAGACCTTGGGCCAGATACGGTTCATGTTCCACTCGTTGCACAGCTTGACCATCTCCACCTTGCGGGAGATGTCCACGGAGTGGTTCCAGCGACCTCGGGTCTGCATCACGGCGTGGTCCTCGCCGGAGAGCATGAACTGGAAGCGGTAGTCGTCGAAGCGGGCGCGGAGGATCTCCGGGTGCTCGTCGTCCTCGACGAAGGCGTACCCATGACGGGTGAGGCTCTCCTCGACCCTCGCCAGGGACATCGGGGCCAGACCATCGGCCGAGTCCGGCATCGCAGAGGACTCGTTCGGTGCAGTCACTTCCAACCTCGGGCATCGCAGTAGGAGATGAGAACGACCCGGAGGACCCGAGCCGCGGCTCACCCTACTCCCTCGACCTGGCATCCGGCCCCTCACCAGGAGTGATCCGCCTGACCTTCGGTATCCGCGCAGGTAGAGTGCCTGCATGGAGGAACACCCCGCCCCTCGCGGTGCGCGGCCCCGTCCGACGCCGCTGGTCGCGATCGTCGGCGCCACCGCCACCGGCAAGTCGGACCTCGCCCTCGCCCTGGCCCGACGCCTGGACGGGGAAGTGATCAACGCCGACGCCCTGCAGCTCTACCGCGGCATGGACATCGGCACCGCCAAGGTCACGCCGGCCGAGCGCGAGGGCGTCCCCCACCACCTGCTCGACGTGCTCGAGGTGACCGAGGAGGCGAGCGTCTCCGCCTACCAGCGCGCGGCGAGGGCGGCGATCGCCGCCATCCGCGGCCGGGGTCGCACCCCGATCCTGGTGGGCGGCTCCGGTCTGTACGTGCGCGCCGTGCTCGACGCGATCGAGTTCCCTCCCACCGACGCCGTGACCCGCGCCCGCCTCGAGGCCCGCGCCGTGCAGGAGGGCCCCGAGGCGCTGCACGCGCAGCTCAGCCGCACCGATCCCGAGGCCGCCGCCACCATCGGACCACGCGACACCCGTCGTATCGTGCGCGCCCTCGAGGTCGGCGAGCTCACCGGACGCCCCTTCACCGCCTTCCTGCCCCGCCCGCACTACGTCGAGGACCGCACCGTCCAGATCGGACTCCGCCTCGAGCGCGCCGACCTGCACTCCCGCATCGCCCACCGTGTGCACCGGATGGTGGACCGCGGGCTGCTCGAGGAGATCCGCGAACTGCGCGGACGGGGCCTCGACCAGGGCCCGACCGCGCGGCGCGCCATTGGGTACGTGCAGGGACTGTCCGTGCTCGATGGCGCCATGAGCTGCCAGGATGCCGTCGAGTCCACCGTCGTCGGCACGCGCCGCCTGGTACGCAAGCAGGACACCTGGTTCCGCCGCGATCACCGCGTGCGATGGATCGACGCGCTCGGGGAAGTGCACGGCGAGGACGGGGGAGTGCTCGAGCGGGCCCTGCAGGCGATCGAGGCGGGCGTCACGGCGGAGGCTCCCGGCGACGGCACAGGTCCTAGGCTCGTGCCATGACCGAGAGTTTCCGATTCACCAAGGGTCACGGCACCGAGAACGATTTCGTGCTGCTCGACGACCCCGACGGGCTGCTGGACCTGGACGCGCAGCAGGTCGCCGCGCTCGCCGACCGTCGCGCCGGCATCGGTGGCGACGGCGTGATCCGTGCCGTCCGCACCCGGCGAGCCGGCATCGACGCCCCGCCGGACGCTCCCGAATGGTTCATGGACTACCGCAACGCCGACGGCTCCGTCGCCGAGATGTGCGGCAACGGGGTGCGGGTGCTCGCCGCGCACCTGCAGCGCGCCGGGCATGTGGAGGAGGACCGCTTCGCGATCTGGACCCGGGCCGGCGTGCGCACCGTCGAGGTCCTCGAGCGTCCCGCGACCGAGGGAGCACCCTGGTCGGTGCGCGTGGGGATGGGGGCCGGCCGTCTCACACCCGCCGCCCGTACCGTCGAGATCGCCGGGACCGTGCTCGAGGCCGCCGACGTCGACATGGGCAACCCCCACGCCGTCGCCTTCCTGCCGCCGGAGCTGGTGCTCGAGGAGCTCGACCTGCTGCACCGACCCGTCCTCGACCCGGAGCCTGCCGGAGGCACCAACCTCGAGCTGGTCACCACCCGGGGGGACCGTCACGTGGCGATGCGGGTGCTCGAGCGCGGCGTGGGCGAGACCCGCTCCTGCGGGACGGGCGTCGCGGCCGTCGCGGTGGCCGCGGCAGAGCGCGCCGGCGACCGGACCGGCCGCCCCTGGACCGTCGAGGTGCCCGGCGGCACGCTGGAGGTGGGCTGGACCGACGGCGGAGACGTGACCCTGACGGGTCCGGCCGAGCTCGTGGCCGACGGCGTCCTGCTCGCCTGACCGAGACCGCCCGGCCTCAGCGCCTGGGCCCGACCTCCAGCACGCGGAAGCCCTTGGCGCTGGCCACCTTGGCCACTTCCCGGTCCGGAAGCTGCTCGCCGAGCCAGCGGGCCAGCGGATCCGCTCCGAGATTCTTCCCCACCACCAGGGCCGCGGTGCCCTGTGGTGACAGCTGCGCCGTCCAGCGCAGCAGCAGGTCGTGCAGGGCCGGCTTGCCGATCCGGATCGGCGGATTCGACCAGATCGCCTCGAACTCCAGGTCCCCGGGCACCTCCTCGGGCGCCGCCACGTGCACGTTCGCGACGCCGGCCCGCGCCGCGTTCTCGACGGTCAGCGCCCGGGCCCGTGCACTGACGTCGACCGCCCACACCTCCGCCTCGGGGTGCACGAGCGCCGCGGTCAGGGCGATGGGCCCCCAGCCGCAGCCCAGGTCCAGGATCCGACCGCCCGCGGGCGGCTCGGTGAGCACATCGAGCCGCCCCAGCAGCACGGAGGTGGCCTTGTCCAGTCCGTGCCCGCTGAAGACCGACGCGCTCGAGGTCAGCTCGAGATCGCGCTCTGCCAATCGCACCGACAGCGGGAAGCGCCGGTCCTCGGTCGCCGGGGAAGGGGTGAAGTAGTGCTCGTCCACCTCAGCAGGATACGGACCCCACCGTCGCCTCCGCCCCGCCGCCGGCTCCGCCCAGCGCAAAATCACTCGACCACCGGGGCCCGGCGTGGGATTGTGGAGGAACCGCTCGTCCCCGACGCAAGGAGTGCCCCGATCGTGCCCATCGCCTTCCATCCCGAACCCGACTCCGACGCCGACGTCGACGGGACCACCACGGGAGGAACCGGGGCCGCGGCGCACACCGACAGCACCGACGGTGCCCGGCCCGCAGATGCCGCCCCGACCTCCCGTCGACGGGACCCGCTGACCGAGCGGATCCTCGCCCGCGGGGACGACTCGGTCGCCGCCGTCACCTACGGCTCCGACTCCGACGGTGCGCAGTACGACCTGGCCGACCGCCAGGCTCTGCGCCGCGTGGCGGGGCTGTCCACCGAGCTCGAGGACGTCACCGAGGTCGAGTACCGCCAGCTCCGCCTGGAGAACGTCGTGCTCGCCGGCCTGTACACCTCGGGCGACACCGCCCAGGCGGAGACCAGCCTGCACGAGCTCGCGGCGCTCGCCGAGACCGCTGGCTCCCAGGTGCTCGCCGGTGTGCTCCAGCGCCGCGCGCATCCCGATCCCGCCACGTTCCTGGGAAAGGGCAAGGCGGCAGAGCTCGCGGAGGTCGTCGCCGAGCACGGCGCCGACACCGTGATCGCCGACGGCGAGCTGGGCCCCGGCCAGCGCCGCGCGCTCGAGGACATCGTCAAGGTGAAGGTCATCGACCGCACCGCGCTGATCCTGGACATCTTCGCCCAGCACGCCAAGTCCCGCGAGGGCAAGGCCCAGGTGGAGCTCGCGCAGCTGGAGTACCTGCTGCCGCGGCTGCGCGGCTGGGGCGAGTCGATGTCGCGACAGGCCGGCGGCCGGGTCGCCGCCGGCGGGGCAGGGATGGGCTCGCGCGGACCCGGTGAGACCAAGATCGAGCTGGACCGCCGCCGCATCCGCGACCGCATGGCCAAGCTGCGCCGCGAGATCACGGCGATGACCCCGGGCCGAGACGCCCAGCGCGCCGATCGCAAGCGCAACCGGGTGCCCGCGGTCGCGATCGCCGGGTACACCAACGCGGGCAAGTCCTCGCTGCTGAACCGCCTCACCGGTGCCGGCGTGCTGGTCGAGAACGCGCTGTTCGCGACCCTCGATCCGACGGTGCGCCGCTCGCAGACCCCCGACGGCCGCGAGTTCACCTATGCCGATACCGTCGGTTTCGTGCGGCACCTGCCCACCCAGCTGGTGGAGGCCTTCCGCTCCACCCTCGAGGAGGTCGGGGACGCCGACCTGCTGCTGCATGTGGTCGATGCCTCGCATCCTGATCCCGAGGGACAGATCCTCGCCGTGCGCACCGTGCTCGGCGAGCTCGAGGGCTTCGACGTCCCCGAGATCGTCGTGCTCAACAAGGCGGACCTCGCCGAGCCCGAGACCCTCGCGCGCCTGCGCAGCCAGGTCGGGGAGTCGGCGGTCGTCTCCGCCCGCACGGGCATGGGCGTCGAGGAGCTGCGCGAGCTGATCGCGGAGCGCCTGCCGCGGCCCGCGGTCGAGATCGACTTGGTGGTGCCCTACTCCCGCGGCGACCTGGTCTCCCGGGTGCACACCACCGGCGAGGTCATCACCGAGGAGCACGTCATGGAGGGCACGCATCTGCATGCCCGCGTGGATGAGGCGCTCGCCGCAGAGCTGCACGGCGCGGCCTGACTAGGCGGGGGCGACGGCGCGGATATTCTGAGCCGATGACCACCGCCACCGCTCACCAGGCCGCCCCGGGGGCCGCCGACATCCAGCTGTCGACCCTCATGGACGCGGCGGTCTCGGCGATCGGCGGCACCCGACGGCCGGGCCAGCAGGCCATGGCCGAAGCGGTGGAGACGGCCATGTCCGGTGGTCGTCACCTGCTCGTGCAGGCCGGCACCGGCACCGGGAAGTCGCTCGGGTACCTGGTGCCCGCGCTGCGCCACGCCCTGGTCAGCCGTCGGCCCGTGGTGATCTCCACCGCCACGATCGCGCTGCAGACACAGATCGTGCGCAAGGACCTGCCGCGCCTGGTGGAATCCCTCGCCCCGCACCTTCCGCGCACGCCCACCTTCGCGCTGCTCAAGGGGCGGGCGAACTACCTCTGCCGCCACAAGCTCGACGGCGGTTACCCGGTG
The DNA here is from genome assembly GCF_017876545.1 of Brachybacterium sacelli. NCBI lineage: Bacteria > Bacillati > Actinomycetota > Actinomycetes > Micrococcales > Dermabacteraceae > Brachybacterium > Brachybacterium sacelli. The sequence continues at coordinate 2,363,519 of NZ_JAGIOD010000001.1, forward strand.
GACATCGATCCCGGGGCGCTGTTCGCCGAGGCCGCAGCCGATCCCGCCCGCGGCGGCAGTGAACGCCTGGGGGACCAGGTGCGTCGCCTGCGCGAATGGGCGGAGGAGACCGAAAGCGGCGACCGCGACTCCCTCGAGGACCCCGTCGCCGACCGCGCCTGGCGGCAGGTCTCCGTCACCGGATCCCAGTGCCTGGGGGGCACCTGTCCGATGGTGGAGTCCTGCTTCGCCGAGCGCAGTCGGGAGATCGCGCGCGAGGTCGACATCGTGGTGACCAACCACGCCCTTCTGGCCATCGACGCCTTCGACTCACACGGCATCATCCCGGACCACGACGTCGTGGTCTTCGACGAGGCGCACGACCTCACCGGACGCGTCACCGGCGCCGTCACCGAGGTCCTCACCCCGGGGATGCTGCGCGGGACCGTGCGCGAGCTGCGCAGCCTGGGGGTCGCGGCGATCGCCCTGGACGACGCCTCCGAAGAGCTGCGCGAGTCCCTCGAGCTCGCGCCGGACGGCCGAGTGCTCGGCGACCTGCCCGAGCGCCTCGCCGATGCCATCGGGCAGCTGCGCGTACAGGCGCGAACCGCCCACTCCGACGCGAAGGACGCCGGCGAGGACGGCTCCGCGGCCACCGCCGGCACCCGCAAGACGGTCCGGGCTAACCTGCAGGAGATCATCGACGTCTGCGAACGGCTCACGGCGCCGGGGGAGGACGACGTGGTCTCCGTCTCGCACTCGCAGGCCACCGGGCGCTCCAGCATCCAGGTGGCCCCGCTCAGCGTCGCCGCGGCGATGCGCGGTGCGATCCTCGAGGACCGCACCGCCGTGCTCACCTCGGCGACTCTCGCCCTCGGGGGCCATTTCGAACCCGCGGCGGGCGAGGTGGGGCTGGCCCGGGCCGATCGGACGGGCGAGGACCAGGTGCCGCCGGGAGACGATGCCGGCGCCTGGGCCGGTCTCGACGTGGGCAGCCCCTTCGCCTACCCCCGCCAGGGGATTCTCTACATGGCCCGCCATCTCCCGCAGCCCGGCCGGGACGGGCCCTCGCCGGCGATGCTCGACCATCTCACCGATCTCGTGGAGGCCTCCCGCGGTGGCGCGCTGTGCCTGTTCTCCTCGCGGCGCGGGGCGGAGCTCGCCGCCGAGCACGTGCGGGCGCGTCTCGACCTCACGATCGAGGTCCAGGGCGAGGACTCGATGGCGAACCTGGTGCGGAAGTTCCGCGATGACGAGGATGCCTCCCTGTTCGGAACCCTCACGCTGTGGCAGGGGGTGGACGTCTCGGGTCGCTCCCTGCGCCTGGTCACCATCGACCGGATCCCGTTCCCGCGGCCCGATGACCCGCTGACCTCCGCCCGCCAGGAGCGGATCGGCCGTCGCGGCGGCAACGGCTTCATGGCGGTCTCCGCGCAGCACGCCGCCCTGCTGCTGGCGCAGGGGGCGGGCCGCCTGATCCGCACCGACGAGGACCGTGGCATGGTCGCCGTGCTCGACCCGCGCCTGGCCACCGCCCGGTACGGGGGCTTCCTGCGGGAGGCGATGCCGCCTCTGTGGCCGACGGCGGATCCCGAGGTCGCCCTCGGTGCCCTGCGCCGCCTCGCCGAGGCGTGAGGCGCACGTGCCCGAGGAACTGAGCGCGGGACCCGGCGGCGCGGTGACGCGTCAGACCGCGCGCAGCACCGCGACGACCTTGCCGAGGATCTCGGCGTGGTCGCCCAGGATGGGCGCGAAGGCGGGGTTGTGGGGCATGAGCCACACGTGGTCATCGCGCTGGACGAAGGTCTTCACCGTGGCCTCCCCGTCGATCATGGCCGCGACGATCTCGCCCTTCTCGGCCGCCTGCTGACTGCGCACCACGACCCAGTCGCCGTCGCAGATGGCCGCGTCGATCATCGAGTCGCCGACGACCTGCAGCAGGAAGAGGTTCCCGTCGCCGACCAGACGCGAGGGGAGGGTGAAGACGTCCTCGACCTGCTCCTCGGCGGTGATCGGCACCCCGGCCGCGATGCGGCCGACCACGGGCACGGTGACGGATTCGGGGGCGATGTCGGGCACCGGCACGGGCGCGGGGGCGCCGTCGTCCTCGGGCATCACGACCTCCATGGCCCGCGGACGCTTCGGATCCCGGCGCAGGAAGCCCTTGCGCTCGAGCGCCTGGAGCTGGTGCGAGACCGAGGACGAGGAGGTCAGCCCCACCGCGTCACCGATCTCCCGCATCGTGGGCGGGTACCCGTGATCGGCGATCGCATCGTTGATGGTCTCGAGGACGAGGCGCTGGCGACGGGTGAGTCCCGCGGTGGCGGGATCGGCCGGGGCGTCGCCCCGCGACCGGATCGGCTGGGGGGTGCTCGGCGTCATCGTGCGGGCCTCCTGGCTTCGTCTGTCGGACCCTCGCGGTTCCGTTGTCCTGTCGCCCAGCCTAGGGCGGCGCGCACCCGATGCCAAACAGGTGTTCGAGATTCCTCTTGCGTGTCGCGCCGCCCTCCGGCTACAGTCGCACAAAGATTCGATCGAACAGGAGTTCGGACATGCCTACGGAAACCGCCCCGGTCCTTCCTTTCCCGCAGCACCACGACCAGCGCGATGCGCAGCCGTCTCGAGCGGATGTTCGACTCGAGCCCACCCGGCGGGGCCGCGCCCTGCTGACTCTGGTCGCATTCCTGCTCGGTCTGCTCGTCGCCGGCACGCTGCTGCTGGTGCTCGACGTGCCCACCGCGCTCGCGGGTTCCGAACCGGAGCATCCCGTGACCGTGACGGTCGAGGCGGGCGACACCCTGTGGGGCTATGCCGAGCAGTTCGCCCCCGCGCAGATGAGCGAGCAGGAGTACGTCGCGGCGGTGCGCAGTCTCAACCAGCTGCCCACCGGTCGGGTCACGGCCGGTCAGCAGATCGAGCTGCCGGCCGTGGAGGCCCTCGCGCGCTGACCGTGGGGCGTGCCGGTATCCTGACCGGATGCACTGCCCGTTCTGCCGCCATCCTGACTCCCGGGTCGTGGATTCGCGCACGTCCGACGACGGCGCGACCATCCGGCGCCGTCGCCAGTGCCCGAACTGCTCGCGGCGCTTCTCGACCTCCGAGACGGCCTCCCTGTCCGTGCTCAAGCGCTCCGGGGTCAGTGAACCGTTCAGTCGGACGAAGGTGATCTCCGGCGTGCGCAAGGCGTGTCAGGGGCGTCCCGTGAGCGACGACGAGCTGGCGCTGCTCGCCCAGCGGGTCGAGGAGACCATCCGCGCCAGCGGCCAGGCGGAGGTCGACGCCCACCAGGTGGGCCTGTCGATCCTCCAACCGCTGCAGGAGCTCGACCTGGTCGCCTACCTCCGGTTCGCGAGCGTCTACCAGGACTTCGACTCGCTCGAGGACTTCGAGAGCGAGATCGCCCGACTGCGGGCAGAGTCGGCGTCCGCCCGCGCCTGAGAGTCGGGCATTCCGGCTAAAGGACCATAGTTTCCGGGATTCTTCACAGATCGGTTCGAAGGGGCCGTCGGCTGTGCATAAGATATCCCTCGTGCACTCACGCAGTGCACGACCGATCGGCGGTCGCGGAGGGGAAGCCGCGGCCGCCGATCCCTGTCTCAGGAGGGCGCGATCCCCTCGGGCAGATCGCGGGAATGGACCACGCCGAGATGATGGGTCGTCCTGGTCATCGCCACGTAGAGATCGCCGGCGCCGTGGTCCTCGAGCAGCTCGGCCGGTTCGAGGACGATCACGCCGTCGAACTCCAGCCCCTTCGCCTCCTGCGCAGTCATGACGGCGACCTCGTCGTCCACGCCGGAGGATCCGGCGCCCGCCCGTGGCACGTCCTCGCGACGGTGCAGCTGCGCCAGGACCGCCTCGACGCGCTCGGCGATCGTGATCACGGCCAGCCGCCCGACATTGTCCGCGTACGCGGCAGCGACGGCCTCGGCCGTGCGCTCGGCGAGCTCGGTCGGCCCGGCCCGTTCGATGAGCGGATCGCGGTCGCCCTCTCGCACCGAGCTGACCTCGGTGACCGGCAGCCGATGCGCCTGGGCCATCGCCACGGCCCGGTCCATGATCCGCCGCGGGGTGCGGTAGTTGACGCTCAGGTGCTCGACCTGCAGCCGGTCCTGGATGTACGGGCCCAGGGCGTCGCTCCAGGACGAGGTGCCGCCGGCCGAGGAGGTCTGGGCGACGTCCCCGACCACGGTGAACGACTTCGTGGGGGCGCGCCGCATCAGGGCGCGCCAGCTCATGGGGGAGTGCTCCTGGGCCTCGTCGACCACGACGTGCCCGTAGGTCCAGCTGCGCTCGGCCGAGGCGCGCTCGGCGAGGGTGCGGCCGTCGCGGATCTGGCTGACCTGGTCGGCGAGGTCCTCGGCGCGCACGATGCCCGAGGTGTCGATGTTCTCGATGACCTTGCGGGCGTAGTCGACGTCGGCCTCCCGGCGGTCGGCGGCCTCGCGCGCCCGGGCCTCGGACGGTGCGGCGTCCTCGCCCAGCAGCTCGGCGACCTCGTCGAGCAGGGGGACGTCCTCGACGGTCCAGGGGGCGTCCTTGGCGCGGACCAGCAGATCGAGACGATCGGCGAGGGCCGGTGGCGCCGCGGCGCGCACGCGGTCCTCCCGCGCCAGCAGCACCCGCAGGAATCCCTGCGGCGTGTAGGGGAGCCAGGCGAGGTTCAGCTGACGCTTGACCTCGGGATCGTGGCGCAGGTCGGACAACAGGCCGGGACGGTCCTCGGGGACGACGGTGCTGCCGCGTGCGACAAGTGCCTCCTCATAGGCCTCGACCAGGCGGTCCATCGCGGCGCGCACGAACACGGCGCGGGCGGCGTTGTGCGGCTTGTGCGTGGCGCGGGCCTCGCGCCGGGCGGCGCGGAGAGCGTCTCGGGTCAGAGTGATCGGCGTGCCGTCGATCCGCAGCTCGATGTCGGCGGAAGGGACGATCTGGCGCTGCTTGACCGCGCGCGCGAGCAGCTCGGCCATCGCCACGTCGCCCTTGAGGCGGGCCACCTCGTCGGTGTCGTGGAGGAAGGTCTCGATGCCGGGGAACAGCTCGCCGGGGGTCAGCATGACCACGCCGGACTCCCCGAGGCTCGGCAGCACTCGCTCGATGTACCGCAGGAACCCGGGGGTCGGGGCCATGATCAGCACGCCGGTGTGCTCGAGCCGACGGCGATGGGTGTACAGCAGATAGGCCGCACGGTGCAGGGCGACGGCCGTCTTGCCGGTGCCGGGGCCGCCCTGGACCACGAGCACGCCACGGTTGGTGGAGCGGATGATGCGGTCCTGCTCCGACTGGATGGTCGCGACGATGTCGCCCATGCGCCCGGTGCGCTGGCCGGAGACCGCCGCCAGCAGGGCTCCCTCTCCCTGCAGCACCACGTCGTGGTGGTCGCCGTCGAGCACCGTCTGGTCCAGGACGTCGTCCTCGAGCCCGATCACGGTGCGTCCGCGGCTGATCAGGTGGCGGCGCAGCCGGACGTTCAGCCGGTCGGTGCTGGTGGCCTGGTAGAAGGCGGCCGCGGCGGGTGCGCGCCAGTCCACGAGGAGCTGCTCGCGATCCGCGGTGAACAGTCCGATGCGGCCGATGTAGCGGCGGGCGGCGTCGTCCGTGTCGAGCCGGCCGAAGACGACGCTGCGGGCGACGGAGCGCAGCAGGGCCAGGCGGTCCTCGTACAGCGCCATGAACGAGTCCCGTTCGGACCGGTTCTGGTGTGTCGAGGCGTGCTGCGAGGCCTGGATCCGCTCCAGATTGCCCTCGACCTGTTCGATGAGCTCATCGAGCCGCGCGTAGAGCCGGTCCGCGTAGGCCTGCTCGCGCGCGATCTCCCGGGCGATCTGCTCTTCCGCGTCGTCCACGGACCTGCCCCCTTCGACGGTTGATCCTCCCGCCGCCCAGGAGATTCCCGGGGTCGGCGAAGCACGGTGGTCCATTATGGTGGACAGGCCTGGATGCACGTGCCATCCGGGGCACCCAACCGGCCACGAGGGAGGAGACGCCGATGCGTGACCCACGTGACCTGTACCGGTACGAGGACGCCGAGGTGCTGGCGGCGGTGCCGCGCACCGGTCTGACCCTGGTCCACGCCCTGCCGGGCCTGGTCGACGCCGGCAACGCCTGCCGGATCGCCTCCACCTACCTGCGCGACGAGCTGCGGCATCTGCGGCTGGTCACCTTCGACATGGACGAGCTGCTCGACTACCGCGGCTCCCGCCCGCAGGCGGTGTTCGACGGCACTTCCTACACGAGCGTCGACATCACCGAGCTGACCCTGTCCCTCATGTACGACGAGGCCGACCGTCCGTTCCTCTTCCTCGACGGGCCGGAACCCGACCTGCAGTGGCGGCGCCTGTCCGAGGCGCTCATCGATCTGGTCGAGTTCTTCGACGTGGAGCGCGTGGTGGGCATGCAGGCGGTGCCCATGGCGGTCCCGCACACCCGTCCGATCGGGCTGATCGCCCATGCGAACGACCCCTCCCTGCTGGGGCGGCCCGGGGCGCGGCCGACGCCGGCGCCCGGCACCACCCCGGGGACCGACGGCGAGGAGGGCTCCGAGATCGTGGTGCCGGCGGCGTTCGGCGCTCTGCTCGAGCACCAGCTCGGACGCGCCGATCACCCGGCGATGGGCTACGCGGCCCAGATCCCGCACTACCTCACGCGGACCGACTTCCCGGCCGGGGCACTCGCCCTGCTGCGCCGGGTCAGCGATGCCGCCGGGCTCGACCTGCCGCTGGTGCACCTCGGCGACCTCACCGATGCGGCGACCGTCGCCCTGCAGGGGACGCTCGAGCAGAACGGGGAGGTGCGGCAGATCGTCAGCGCCCTCGAGGAGCAGTACGACTCCCTGAGCGAGGGCGGGGCCGCCTCCTCGCTGGCGACCACGATGGATCTGCCGACGGCGGACGAGATCGGCGAGCACTTCGAGCGGTTCCTCGCCGATCACGACGGCGACTGGCCGGACGATCCCCGTCAGCTGTGACCTCTCGGCGGTGCCGGTCGCGCCGAGTTGTTACTGCTTCGTGATCGCTGATCGCCGAACTCCGTGTGAACGAGGACACTGTCATGACAGAATGGCGGCGTTGCGGTGATGCAGGTCCGGCAGGACAGTCCGTCGATGGTGCCTCGGCACAGCAGTACGGCTTGCACCTGACGCCACCCGCCTCGGCGGGGGACGGCTTCACGCGGCGCCGCGATCGCGTACCGCGATCGTTGATGGACGACACAGAAGGTGACAGGTATGGCACAGGGCTCGGTCAAGTGGTTCAACGCCGAAAAGGGCTACGGATTCATCGAGATCGACGGAGGCGGCGCTGACGTCTTCGTGCATCACAGCAAGATCGACATGGACGGCTACCGCGCCCTCGACGAGGGTCAGCGCGTGGAGTTCGAGGTCAGCCAGGGTGACAAGGGGCCGCAGGCCGAGCAGGTCCGCCCTCTCTGATCCCGAGGACCCCGAGATCTCACGGGCCGGGCAGGAGCAGAAGCTCCTGCCCGGCCCGTCGTCGTCCGCGGGACGCAGCGGATCCGCGTCGAGGGCTCAGCCCTGTCCGCGGACCCGCCCGGCGCGGGCCAGCGCCTGGACCTGGGCGGGCTGCGCGAGCCGGACCGACACCGCGTCGGAGCGCAGTGCCCGATCGATCCCCGGGGGCAGTGGGCCGTCCGAGGCCAGCAGCACGCAGTTCCCGCGGCGCCTGCCCGACAGATGGGCGGGTTCGGCGATGACCCCGACGTGCGCGAACGCCGCCGAGAGGGTGGCGACCTCGCCGGCGATCAGCCCGGTCCCCGGCGGTGCTGCACAGTTGGCGAGGTAGAGCCCGCCGGGACGCAGCACCCTGGCCGCGTGCTCGGCGGCCCGCAGCGACGTCAGCGCCTCGGGCGTCGTGGCCCCCGCGAACACATCGCGCACCAGCACGTCGAAGCGGTCCTCGCGCCAGGACGCGAGTGCGTCCATCGCGTCGTCGACCCGGAGCCGCAGCTGGGGCGAGCGCGGCAGATCGAACCAGGTCCGCACCTGGTCGGCGAGCAGCTCGTCGAGCTCGACCACGATCTGCCGGGAGCGCGGATGACGCGCAGCGATCGCCCGGGGCAGCGAGCATCCGCCGCCGCCCAGATGGGCGAGCTGCGGGGCCCGGCCCTCCTCGAGGTCGAGATGGAGGTCGATGGCCAGCAGCATCCACCGCATGTACTCGAACACGAGATGCTCGGGGTCCGGGTGCAGGTGCGAGGAGGGCACGCCGTTGACGTCGAGCAGGACGGAACCGTCGTTCTCGAGCGTGAGGCGGGCGGTCCCTGTGGAGATCGGGATCTGGGCACCGAGCGGACCGAGGTGCTCGAAAGGGGCGTGGCGCACACGCTCGCGACGGGGCATCGCCCCACTCTAGGAGACTCTCTGAGGCCAGGCCGCGACCTTCCTCCCCAGCCCCTCCCCGTCCACCGCGGGCCCCCGCCCCGTTCGTCCGTCGGACCTGGCGCCTAGCGTTTCGGGCATCAGCAGTCGAGGCGTTCCTGCCCCCGGACGGGCGGCGGGGCCCACAGAGGGAGGAGCAGCGATGGCCACGACGACGTCCCGCCGCCGGGGGCAGGCCCGGGAGCTCCCCGCCGACGCCCGCGGCCTCCGCCTGCGGCTCGCGCACCTCGACCAGGACCAGGCGGACCTGGACCGGGCCCGCACCCTGCTCCGCCAGGGGAGCGACGTCGCGGCGAGCGATCCCCGCGAGGCCTTCGAGCTCGTGCACCGGGCAGCGCTGAGGGGCGCCGGAATCCTCGTCGCCCGGGCCAATCGCGACCGTCGACGCCGGCTCCCGCTGAACGTCTGGACCGCGCTGGAGAGGCTCGGTGGTGAGGAGGCCGAGCGGGCGAGCGCCCTCCCGCCGCTGGTGGCCGAGCGCGCGCGACTGGACCGCGACCCCTCGGCGCGTCCCGACCCGCGGCTGCTCGACGAGCACCTGCGGGACACCGGCCGGCACCTCGACGAGGTCTCCCGGCGTCTGGTCGCGGAGCTGCCGGAGCACGTCACCTCCCTGGCCGGATGACCTCCTCGGCCCGCCGGCCCGCCAGCCCGTGCCAGGTACAGTGCCAGCACGAAGGAGGTGCCGATGGACGCACGCACGGGCACGGGATCCCCACCGGAGGTCCCCGGAATCCTCCACCTGGACATGGATGCCTTCTTCGCCTCCGTCGAGGTGCGCGACGACCCGGGTCTGCGAGGCCTTCCTGTGGTCGTGGGGGGAGCAGGGGCCCGGGGCGTGGTGGCGGCTGCCAGCTATCCCGCCCGCACCCGGGGGATCCGCTCGGCGATGCCGATGGCGACGGCGCGGCGCCTGGCCCCGGACCTCGTCATCGTCCCGCCGCGGGGCGGGCACTACCGCGAGATCTCCGCACAGGTGATGGAGATCCTCGGCTCCGTCGTCGCCGAGGTCGAGCAGATCAGCGTCGACGAGGCCTTCCTCGACGTGCGGGGAGCGCGCCGGCTGTTCGGCGAGCCCGAGCAGATCGCCGCGCTGCTGCGACGGACGATCAGGGAGGAGCTCGACCTGCCCAGCTCCGTGGGCGGCTCGGTCTCGCGCGCGGTCGCCAAGATCGCCTCGGCGCAGGCCAAACCCGACGGCCAGCTGATCGTCCCGGCGGCGCGCACCGCCGAGTTCCTGGCGCCGCTGCCGGTCTCCGCGGTCTCCGGGATCGGCCCCAAGGCCGTCGCCGGCCTCGAACGGTTTGGTGTGCACACCATCGGCCAGATCCGCGAGATCCCGTCTTCCGCGCTCGCCCGCGCCCTCGGCCCCCGCGCGCCGGAGATCGCGCACCTCGCCGACGGCAGCGACCGCACCGGACTGGGGCACCGGGTGCGCGACAAGTCCTTGGGCACGGAACGCACCTGGGACGAGGACCTCACCGACGCCGACGAGGTGCGCCGCCGCATCACGGTGATGGCCGACGACGTCGCCCGGCAGCTGCGCCGCGGGGAGCTGGTCGCCCGCACCGTGGTGCTCAAGCTGCGCAGTCCGGACGGGACCACCATCACTCGCTCCTCCACCCTGGACCAGCCCACCGCGAGCGGGGAGCGGCTGCGCGAGCATGTGGTGGCGCTCTGGGAGCGGGAACGGCACCGGCTCCGACGGATCCGACTGGCCGGGGTCCGCGCCACCCACCTCGAGCCCGAGGCCTCCACCCCGTACCAGCACGAACTGACCGCGCGGTCGGGGCAGTGGCGGGACCTCGAGGCGGCCATGGACCGCGCCGTGGACCGTTTCGGGACTACCAGCCTCAGCCGAGGATCGACCCTCTCGGGAGCCCCGGGAACGGCGCAGCGGACCGACGCCCCGTCGCCGTCCGAGCACGACCGGCCCTGAGCTCCATCCGGCGATCGTGATGCGTCACGACGAGAGTTTCCATAACTCAGGAAGTGGCTCTAAACTGGGGGCAACGCCGATGGGGGCTCCGGACCACGATCGGCGGTCGGTGCGCTCACCAGCGCGAGAGGACCGGGGACAAGGAGCGGGAATCATGCCGCTGTCTGATCATGAACAGAAGATGCTCGACGAGATGGAGCGTCAGCTCTTCGCTGATGACCCACGCCTCGCGCGGGCTTTCGCGCCGGGCAGGAACCGCCGGCGCAGCGGGCGACGGATCGCGATCGGCCTCGGTGGCGTCGTCGTCGGTCTCGGCGTCCTGATCCTGGCCGTCTCCCTGCCAGCCGTCTGGCTGGGCGTCATCGCCTTCCTGGGGATGCTCGCCGGTGCCGTCTTCGCGGTCACCACCCCGAGCTCCTCCGCGCAGCAGGGCCCGTCCGAATCGGGCGGCGGTGGTGGGGGCAGCGGCCCCAGCACACCGCGCAACGACGACGGCGGCGGAACCTTCATGCGCAAGCTCGAGGCGCGCTGGGAGAAGCGCTCCGGGGACGACCCCCGAGTCTGAGACCGCGCCGCGCAGCGTACCACGACCCCGGAAGCCCCGGCTCCTGCGAGCCGGGGTTTCTTCGTGTCCGCTCCCCGGTGCCGCCGATGAGGACGGTAGCCCGCGGCCGACCGGGCGGTTCGCGCCGTCTTTCGGTGCCGTCGGGACGCGGCGAACGCGCCGTACCCCTCCTGCTCCCCGGGAATCCCCACTTCCCTCCACCGGGTCCCTCCCTTTCGCTCCACCCTCACCCCGTTCGAGACGTCACTGAGCACTGAAGCGATGTGACCTGCATGTTTCCTCTGGTGACGGCGCGGAGTGGCGGGGGAGGCCCGGCGCTGCGCAGTGCTCAGGACCGTTCTCCGACGCGCCGCGCGCCATTTTTCCCCCACCTTCCACCACCCTCGTGACCTGCGATGACAGAGGGCATGTGGGGTGAATCAGGTGTTTGGGTAGCACGATGTGGGGACTAGTGGGGTAAAGTGGAGCGTGTTGGGAGGAGATGGGTTTCGGATCGCGAGTCTCGGCAAGTGAAGGAGGGCCTGGATGTTCCTCGGCACCTTCACGCCCAAGCTCGACGAGAAGGGGCGCCTGATCTTCCCGGCCAAGTTCCGCGACGAGCTCGCCTCGGGACTGGTCATGACTCGAGGGCAGGAGCACTGCATCGCCGTGTACCCGCTCGCCGAGTTCCGCCAGAAGCTCGAGGAGGCCCGTCGGGCGCCCACCACCGATCGGCGCACGCGCGACTACCTGCGCGTGCTGCTGTCCGGAGCGGAGGACGTCATCCCGGACAAGCAGGGCCGCATCACCATCCCGGGTCATCTGCGCGGTTACGCGGACCTGGACCGGGAATGCGCCGTCATCGGCGCACTCGATCGACTCGAGATCTGGTCGCTCCCGGCCTGGGAGACCTATCTCGAACAGAAGGAAGAAGGCTTCGCCGAGACCTCCGAGGAGGTGGTCCCCGGCTTGTTCTGAGTTCGGCTCGACGGACATCCGTCCTGTGAGACCTCTCGTCGTTCCCGCCCCGATGCAACTTCCCCGGTGGCGGGTCGGGAACGACGGGGAATCTGGCAGGACGGCGCCGCGACCAGGAGGCGGAGCCGAGGGGATCGGAGCGATCCGACACCCAGGAACAGCACACGAGAGACCCAGGGGAGGGGTGACATGGACGAGACGACGGACGGCGCGCCGGCGGAGGCCCGGCACCTCCCGGTCCTGCTCACCACCTCGGTCGAGCTGCTCGTGCCCGCGCTCCAGGAGCCGGACTCGATCTACGTCGACGCCACGCTCGGCATGGGCGGGCACGCCACCGCCGTGCTCCGGGCCGCCCCGCAGGCCCACCTGGTGGGCATCGACCGGGACCCCCAGGCGCTCGAGCTGGCCCGGCAGCGGCTGGACCGCGAGGGCGTCGGCGACCGCGCCACCCTCGTCCACGCCACCTACGACGAGATCCCTGAGGTACTCGAGGATCTCGATCTGCCCGGCGCCCACGCCGTGATGATGGATCTGGGCCTGTCCAGCTTCCAGATCGACACCTCCGACCGCGGCTTCTCCTATGCCGTCGACGCCCCGCTCGACATGCGCATGGACAGCGCGTCCGACGGCCCCACCGCCGCGGACCTGCTGCGCGACCTGCCGGAGTCGGAGATCGCCCGGATCCTCCACGATCTCGGTGACGAACGCTTCGCCCGCCGCATCGCCCGCCGCATCGTCGAGCAGCGCGCCACGGCACCCCTGGAGCGCAGCGGTGACCTGGTCGCGCTGCTGGACCGGGCGATCCCCGCCGCGTCGAAGGCCAGCGGCGGCCATCCCGCCAAGCGCACCTTCCAGGCGCTGCGGATCGCCGTCAACGAGGAGCTCGAGATCCTCGCCTCCGCGATCGAGTCCGCCCTCGACTGCCTCCACGTCGGCGGCCGCATCGTCGTGGAGTCCTACCACTCGGGGGAGGACCGTCTGGTCAAGACCGCTTTCACGCGGCGGACCCGGTCCTCCGCCCCGCCCGGACTGCCGGTCGAGCTCGAGGAGCACCGGCCGACCTTCACCCCGCTCGTGCGCGGCGCCCTCCAGGCCGACGAGGCCGAACGGGGCAGCAACTCCCGCGCCGCCTCCGTGCGTCTGCGCGCACTCACCCGTACCCGATCCGCCCGGAGAGGTCACTGATATGGCCAGCACGTCAGCCGTTCACGCCCCCGCGGTCCGTCCCGTCCGCGGGTCCCGGTCCGCCGCCCTTCCGCGCCCGCGCCTGACACTGGTGGCGGCGCCGAGGGCCGCCGGCGGGGCGATGCCGTTCACGCTCCTGTGCACCCTGATCGTGGTCTCGACCCTGGCGGCCCTGCTGTACCTGAACATCCAGATGTCCGACACCAGCTACGAGATCACCCGGCTCCAGAGCCAGTCCCAGCGGCTGACCGAGGAGAAGCAGGCGCTCTCCGAGACCAACGAGCGCCTGGGCACCCCGCAGTCGCTCGAGCGCGAGGCGAGGGAGATCGGCATGGTCCCGGTCACGGATCCGGCCTATATCGACCTCGACACGGGCGAGATCCTCGGCGAGACATCCCCGGCACAGCAGACTGAGGTCAATCCGGAGCTCGCGGACGTGCCCGCCGAGAAGGCCGTCCCGCCGGCTGAGATCTACGACGAGCCCACGACCTATCACGGCATGGGCAACGAGGGAGCCTGACCATGGCGCGGTCCCGCACCACCCGGGGAACCGGGAGCACGTCCCGGATCGGGGCACCGGCGGTCCGCCACCGGCTGCTGATCTGCATGATCCTGGTGGCGGTGCTGATGATCTCCGGACGTCTGGTCTGGGTCCAGGGGCTGGACGCCAGCGCCCGTGCTCAGGAGGCCATCGAGCAGCGCACGGTGACGCGCTCCATCCCCGCCCTGCGCGGGGACATCCTGGACAGCGACGGCACCACGATGGCCAGCTCGGTCGAACGCTACGACCTGTGGGTCAACCAGAAGCAGGTCGGTCAGTACCGCCAGGGGGAGGACGAGGGCCCCACGGGCATCGAGGCCGCCGCGCAGGAGCTCGCCCCCGTGCTGGGCTGGTCCGTCACCGACACAAAGAAGGCCCTCACCGGCGACCGCGGCTTCGTCTACCTCTCCAAGAGCGTCGAGCCCAAGGTGCGCGACGCGGCCCTCGCCCTGAAGATCCCGGGCATCGGCGCCGATCGGGTCGCCGACCGGATCTATCCCTCGGGCTCGGTGGGCGGCAACATCCTCGGCTTCGTCGGCGCGGACGGCAGCGCCCTGGCCGGCACCGAGTACTCCTTCGACGACGTGCTCAGCGGCACCGACGGCGAGACCAGCTACGAGCGCGGCGCCGGCGGTCAGATCATCCCGACCGGCGAGCAGCACACGACCCCCGCGGTCGACGGCAGCGACCTGATGCTCACCATCGACCGCGACCTGCAGTGGAAAGCGCAGCAGATCGTCGCCGGGGCCGTGAACAAGTGGGGCGCCGACGGCGGCAGCGCGGTCGCCATGAACTCGCGCACCGGCGAGGTCCTGGCCATGGCCGAGTACCCCTCCTACGATCCCAACGCCCCCGGCGACGAGAAGGGGGAGTTCCTCGGCAACCGTTCGATCTCGAACGTCTTCGAGCCGGGCTCGACCGGAAAGCTCTTCACCGTCGCCTCCGCCCTCGAGGAGGGCACGGCGAGCACGGATTCCCAGTACGAGATCCCCTACGAGCAGTACTTCGAGGGCGAGCGCATCAAGGACTCCCACTACCACCCGGATCAGAAGCTCACGCTCGCCGGGGTGCTGAAGAACAGCTCGAACGTCGGCACGGTGCAGATCGCCGAGGAGCTCTCTCCGCAGGTCCGCTACGACTACCTGCGGGCCTTCGGCCTCGGGGAGCCCACGGGGGTGCAGCTGCCCGGGGAGTCCTCCGGCACCGTGCACCCGCCCGAGGACTGGAACGGCCGCACGCGGTACACCACCGCCTTCGGGCAGGGCTACAACGTCAACGCCCTGCAGATGGTCTCGGCCGTCGGCACCTTCGCCAACGACGGCGTGCGCGTCCAGCCGTCCCTCGTCTCCGGCACCCGGCAGGACGACGGCACGGTGCGGCCGACGGGCCAGCCCGAGAGCACCCGGGTGGTCTCCTCCGACACCGCTGCGACCATGCGCGCCATGATGGACAACGACGTCGACGAGGAGAAGGACCCCGCCGCGGTGCCCGGCTACGCCACCGCCGGCAAGACCGGCACCGCCCAGGTGTCCGACGGCACGTACACCGCCTCCTTCATCGGCTACGCCCCGGCGGACGACCCGGACATCGTGGTCGGCGTGTTCGTCTTCGGTCTGGACACCTTCATCTCCGGCAGCCGCGCCGCCTCCCCGGCGTTCTCCGAGCTGATGACCTTCACCCTGCAGAACCAGGGCATCCCCCCGACCGGGACCCCCGGCCGAGAGCTCGAGAACGAATGGTGAACGAGCCGGTGAGCGATCCGCACCTCCCCACCCCCGAACCCGCCCGCCCGCGCCGCCCCCTCGGCGCGGGCGCGGCGGCCCTCGCCGTCGCCCTCGGGGCCGAACCGCCGTCCGCGGACCTCACCGTCACGGGCGTCACCCTGGACTCCCGCAGCGTCGCCCCCGGGGACCTGTGGTGCGCGCTGCCCGGGGCGAACGCCCACGGCGCGCAGTTCGCCGCCCAGGCGCGAGACCGCGGCGCGGTCCTCGCCCTCACCGATCCCTCGGGTGCCGAGCGCTGCCGTGAGGCGGGGCTGGCGCTCCTCGTCGTCCCCGACCCGCGGGAGGCGACCGCGCTCGCCGCTGCCCTGGTCCAGGGACGGCCTGCCGAGCGCCTGGCCACGATCGGCGTGACCGGCACCAACGGGAAGACCTCCGTGACCACCGTCGTCACCCGCACCCTGGACGCCCTCGGGGACGCCGCCGGAGTCATCGGCACCAGCGGCACCACCTACCGGGATGAGCGGGGGAGCGACCACGCGATCGCCACCGTGCGCACCACCCCCGAGTCGCCCGAGCTGCACGGCATCCTGGCCCGCATGCTCGAGGACCGGGTCCAGGTGGCCTCGATGGAGGTCTCGAGCCATGCCCTGGTCCTGCACCGGGCCGACGAGGTCGTCTTCGACGTCGCGTGCTTCACCAACCTCTCCCAGGACCATCTCGACTTCCACGGCACGATGGAGGCGTACTTCGAGGCCAAACGCGTCCTGTTCACGCCCGCGCACGCCGCGCGCGGCATCGTCTGCGTGGACGACGAGTGGGGCCGGCGCCTCGCCCGTGAGGCGGAGGTCCCCGTGGTCACCTACGCGACAGCACCCGACGCCGAAGCCGACCACGTGGTCCGCGAGATCGTGGCCGAGGGCTACGGCAGCACCTTCACCGTCGAGGGCCCGCAGGGGAGGCGCACGCTGCACTCCGGCCTGCCCGGCCGCCACTATGTCGCCAACACCCTCGCCGCCGAGCTGCTGCTCGCCGCCGTCGGCCGGCGCGGCCCGGAGGTCACCCGCGCGCTCGCCGAGGCGGGGACCGTGCCCGGCCGGATGGAACTGGTCGCGCGCTCCCCGATCCGCGGCGTGGTCGACTACTCCCACACCGCCGACGCCCTCGCCCAGGCCCTGACCACCCTGCGCGCCGTGCCCGGCACCCGGCACCTGATCGTCGTGATGGGGGCCGGCGGGGACCGCGACCGCAGCAAGCGGCCCGCCATGGGGGAGGTCGCCGCGCGCCTGGCCGACGTGGTCGTCGTCACGGATGACAACCCTCGCTCCGAGGACCCTGCCGAGATCCGCCGTGCCGTGCGCTCGGGCATACCTGCGACCACGAACGCGCAGGTCCACGAGGTCGACGGGCGCGGCGCGGCGATCGAGCTGGCGGTCCGTCTGGCCGACGTGTCCGACACCATCCTGGTCGCCGGCAAGGGCGCCGAGACGGGACAGCAGATCGGCGGTATCGTCCATCCGTTCGATGACCGCCTCCGCCTGCGCGACGCGCTGGCTGCCCACGGCGGCACGGGCGACGACGACACGGACGGAGAACGCTGAGCATGCTGCAGATCACGGCACGGGAGATCGCCGACATCACCGGCGGTCGACTGGTGGCCGGTGCCACCGGGGACGAGCTCGTCACCGGGACGGCCCGCATCGACTCCCGCGACGTCGCCCGGGGGGACCTCTTCGCAGCCTTCCTGGGCGAACGGGTCGACGGGCACGACTACGTCGGCGCCGCGCAAGAGGCCGGGGCGGCCCTCGCCCTCGTCGCCCGCGAGACCACCGTCCCCGCGGTGCTGGTCGCGGACGTCCGCACCGCGCTGTGGGACCTCGCCCGTGCGCAGCTCGAGCGCGCCCGGCAGGAGAACCCCGAGCTGGTGGTCCTCGCGATCACCGGCAGCGCCGGCAAGACCGGCGCCAAGGACCTGCTCGGCACCATCCTGCGCACCGCGGGGGAGACGATCGCGCCCGCCGGCAGCTTCAACAACGAGCTGGGCCTGCCCCTGACTGTGCTGCGGCTCGGCGCCGGCACCCGATTCCTCGTCCTCGAGATGGGCGCTCGCGGGATCGGCCACATCGCCCAACTCACCGACATCGCCCGCCCTGACATCTCCCTGGTCCTCAACGTCGGCAGCGCCCACCTCGGCGAGTTCGGCAGCGTCGAGGCGATCGCCCGCGCCAAGGGCGAGCTGGTCGAGGCGCTCGCCCCCGAGGGTCGCGCCGTGCTGAACGCCGAGGACCGCCTGGTGGCCGGCATGGCCGGCCGCAGCGCCGCCCCCGTGCTCACCTGGGGGTTCACCACCGGTGACGTGCGCGGTCAGGACCTCGCCCTCGACGACGACGCCCGGGTGAGCTTCACCCTGGTCGTGCCCGAGGGCCTGCAGACCCTGCGCGGCGAGCCGATCGGGGCCGGCAGCTTCCCGGTCCGACCGGACCTGCTGGGCGAGCACCAGGCCGCCAACGTCCTGGCCGCTCTGACCGCCGCGCTCAGCGCGGGCGCCGACCTCGCTGCCGCGACGGCCGCCCTGGACGGTGCGAAGCTCGCGACCGGGCAGCGCATGGAGGCGCTTCGCGCCGGGGGAGCTCTGGTCATCGACGACGCCTACAACGCCAATCCCGACTCGATGCGCCAGGCGCTGAAGACCCTCGCTCACCTCGGGCGCGGCCATCGCACCATCGCCGTGCTCGGCGAGATGCTCGAGATGGGACCGGACTCCGTCCGCCTGCACGACGAGATCGGCCGCCTCGCGGTGCGCCTGAACATCGGCCAGCTCTACGTGGTCGGAGACGGCGCCGCCCCCATCCACCACGGCGCCAGCCTCGAGGGGAGCTTCGGCGGTGAGTCCGAGTACCTCGACACGGTGGACGAGGCGCTCGCCGTGCTGAAACGGGTCGTGGCCCCTGGCGACGTGGTGCTCCTGAAGTCGTCCCGGGACGCCGGCCTCCGGCAGATCGCACGCCCCCTGATCGAGCACCTGGGACGGGGTGAGGACGCATGATCGCGATCATCATCGCGGGCGCCGCCGCCCTCGTCCTGTCCATCGTCGGCACCCCGCTGTACATCCGGCTGCTGGTGAAGAAGCGCTACGGCCAGTTCGTCCGTGACGACGGCCCCACCTCCCACGCCACCAAGCGCGGCACGCCGACCATGGGCGGCGTGGCCATCATCCTGGCCACGCTCCTCGCCTACGGGCTCTCCCACCTGCTGACCCAGACCTGGCCGAGCGTCTCGGTGCTGCTGGTGCTGTTCCTCATGGTCGGCCTCGGAGTCGTCGGCTTCCTCGACGACTACCTCAAGATCTCCCAGCAGCGCAGCCTCGGTCTGCGGCCCCGCGCGAAGCTCATCGGCCAGTTCCTGGTGGCCACCGCGTTCGCGGTGCTCGCCCTGCTGTTCCCGGACGGCACCGGCAACACCCCTGCCTCGACCAAGCTCTCCTTCGTCCGCGACATCGACTGGCTCGACCTCGCCTTCGGCGGTTCGGTGGTCGGCTTCATCCTCTTCGCGATCTGGGCGAACTTCCTGGTCGCCGCCTGGTCCAACGGCGTGAACCTCACCGATGGGCTCGACGGGCTCGCCAGCGGCGCCACCATCATCTTCACGGCCACCTATCTCGTCATCTCCTTCTGGCAGTGGCGCCAGGTGTGCAACGTCGACCTCGACGCCGGGGGAGTGGTGCACTGCTACGCCTCCCGGGACCCCTTGGACACGGCGGTGCTGTGCGCCGCGATCATCGGCGCCTGCGTCGGGTTCCTGTGGTGGAACACCTCGCCCGCGAAGATCTTCATGGGCGACACCGGCTCCCTCGCGCTCGGCGGCGCGATCGCGGGACTGACCATCGTCTCGCGCACCGAGATCCTCGGCGCCATCATCGGCGGCCTGTTCGTGGTCATCTCGGCGTCGGTGATCATCCAGGTCGGCAGCTTCAAGCTCACCGGGAAGCGGGTGTTCCGGATGGCCCCGCTGCAGCACCACTTCGAGCTCAAGGGCTGGAACGAGGTCACCATCGTGGTGCGCTTCTGGATCGTCGCCGGCATCCTCGCGGGCATCGGCCTGGGCATCTTCTACCTCGACGCCCTGCCGAGGCTCACCTCATGACCAGCCAGGACGCCGAGCGCAGACCCTGGCCCGGGCTCGACGTCTCCGGGCTGCGGATCCTGGTCACCGGGTTCGGCGTCTCCGGGTACGCGGTGGCCGACCAGACCATGCAGCGCGGGGCCCGGGTGCTCGCCGTCGACGGCGCCGACACCCCCGAGATCCGCGAGCGCGCCCAGATCCTCGAGGTGCTCGGCGTCGAGGTGCGCCTGGGCGTGGAGCACACTCTCGCCCTGCCGGAGGACCGCGAGATCGACCTCGTGATCACCTCGCCCGGCTGGCGCCCCGCCCAGCCCCTGCTGGCCGCAGCGGCCGACGCCGGGATCCCGGTGTGGAGCGAGATCGAGCTCGCCCGGCGCATGCAGAGCGCCGACGGCCCCGCCTGGCTCGCCGTCACCGGCACCAACGGCAAGACCACCGCGGTCACCATGCTCGAATCGATCCTCCAGCACGCGGGCCTGCGCGCTGTCGCCTGCGGCAACGTCGGGCTCCCCGTGATCGAGGCCGCGCTGGATCCCGAGGGCTTCGACGTCCTCGCGATCGAGCTGTCGAGCTTCCAGCTGCACTGGACCCGGCACCTGGACTGCGAGGCCGCGGTCGTGCTGAACGTCAGCGCCGACCACCTGGACTGGCACGGCGGCGCCGCGGAGTACGCCCGTGCCAAGGGCCGAGTCTTCGACGGCGTGCGCACCGCCTGCGTCTACAACACCGCCGACGCCATCACGCGGGAACTGGTCGAGGAGGCCGACGTCGTCGAGGGCGCCCGCGCCGTCGGGCTCACCCTGGGACCGCCGGGGCTCTCCGAGATCGGGGTCGTCGACGGGATGCTGGTCGACCGTGCCTTCCTCACCGAGCGTCGCACTTCCGCCGCCGAGCTCGGCAGCCTCGAGGACCTCGCGCACCTGGGTCCGCAGGGCGCCGGGCCCCATGTCGTGCTCGACGCCCTCGCCGCCGCCGCGCTGGCCCGCGCCCACGGCGTCCGGGCCGTGGCCGTGCGCGACGGGCTGCGGGCCTACCGGATGGGCAGTCATCGCGCCCAGCTGCTCGCTACCCACGAGTCCATCGCCTACGTCGACGACACCAAGGCCACCAACCCCGCCGCCGCGGCCGCCTCGCTGCGGGCGGCCGAGCGGATCGTGTGGATCGCCGGCGGGGACGCCAAGGGCGCGGACCTCGACGAACTGGTGGAGGCGGTCCGCGACCGCCTGGTCGGGGTGGTGCTGCTCGGGTCCGACGAGCGGCCCTTCACCGCCGCCCTGGCGCGACACGCCCCCGAGGTCCCCGTCCGCCGCATCGATCCGGGTGACACTGGCGACGTCGCCGGGCGCTCCCGACTCATGGAGGACGCGGTGCGGGCCGCACGATCCCTCGCCTCCGCCGGGGACGTGGTGCTGCTGGCACCGGCCGCAGCCTCCATCGACCAGTTCCGTGACTACGCGGAACGGGGGGACCTGTTCGCGGCGGCCGTCACCCGACTGCCAGGAGCGAGCACATGACGATCGAGGAGACCCGTCGCGATGCCCGACGGTCCACCGGCG
Source organism: Brachybacterium sacelli (assembly GCF_017876545.1). NCBI lineage: Bacteria > Bacillati > Actinomycetota > Actinomycetes > Micrococcales > Dermabacteraceae > Brachybacterium > Brachybacterium sacelli. The sequence goes on from NZ_JAGIOD010000001.1 coordinate 2,384,476, forward strand.
TCGTCCGCCCCGACGAGGAGCAGCCCCTCGGCAACATCGGCACCCGCGTGCGCGAGGGCGTCGGGGGCTGGCTGCGGTCACCGGCGCTGGACTTCTACGGACTCCTCGTCATCGGGACGCTGCTGATCAGCGTCGGGCTGGTGATGGTGCTGTCCTCCACCGCGGTGCTGAACATCTCCCGCGGTGACTCCGGCTACTCCGGGCTGCTGCGCCAAGGCACCTTCGCGGCCATGGGGCTGGTGCTGCTCGTGGTCACCGCCTGCCTCCCCCCGTCGTTCTATCGCAAGGCCGCCTGGCCGCTGCTCGGGCTCGGCATCGCGCTCCAGTCGCTGGTGCACACCCCGCTCGGTGTCGCCGTCGACGGAAACCGCAACTGGATCTCGGTCGGAGGGCAGACCCTCCAGCCCTCGGAGTTCCTCAAGCTCGCCCTGGCGGTGTGGCTGGGAGCCCTGCTGGCGACCAAACGGCCGCTGCTGCACAAGCCCTTCCATCTGATCGTCCCGCTGCTCCCGGGAGTGCTGGTCTCCCTCGGCCTGGTGATCCTCGGGCACGATCTCGGCACCACCTTGGTGATGGCCATGCTGGTGGCGGCGGCCGTGTGGGTCGCCGGCGTGCCGCGCCGCTGGTTCATGGCCGCCGGCATCGCCGGCCTCGCCGGGGTCATCGCACTGACCATCACCAGTTCCAACCGCATGTCCCGCATCGAGAACTGGATGCACGGCACCTGCGAGGGCGACTCCTGCTACCAGGCGGAGCAGGGACTGATGGGCCTGGCCGAGGGCGGCTGGTGGGGCGTCGGACTCGGGGAGTCCCGCCAGAAGTGGGGGCGCCTGCCCGCGGCCGAGGACGACTACATCTTCGCCATCATCGGTGAGGAGCTCGGCCTCATCGGCACCCTGGGCGTGCTGGCCCTGTTCACCGTGCTCGCCCTGATCATGTTCCGCATGATCACCCGCATCGACGACCACTTCATGCAGATCACCGTCGCCGGCATCAGCGCCTGGCTGCTCGGACAGGCCTTCGTGAACATGATGGTGGTCACCGGGCTGATGCCGGTGATCGGGGTGCCGCTGCCGTTCATCTCCTCCGGCGGCTCCGCCCTGCTCGCCTCGATGACCGCCCTCGGCCTGCTGCTCTCCTTCGCGCGCCGCGAGCCCGGCGCACCCGAGGCGATCAGCGCCCGCATGGGCTCCGTACGACGCTCCATCAGCGTCCTGCCCGCGCCCCGCGACACCGCTGCTGAGGACCGGCCGAAGCGTGCGAAGAGAGCGAAGAAGCCCAAGCCTGCCACGAAGCGCAAGCCGGCCAAGAAACCCAAGCCGGCCCGGAGAACGAAGCGCGCGCAGCGCTCGACCCGCCCCTCCTCGTCCCGAAGGACCCGATGACCGCCGAGGCCCCCCGCATCCTGCTCGCCGGGGGCGGCAGCGCCGGACACGTGTCCCCGCTGCTCGCCACCGCCGCCCAGATCACCCGCCGCACCCCGGAGGCCGAGGTGCTCGTGCTGGGCACCCCGGACGGCCTCGAGGTGGACCTGGTGCCCGCCGCCGGGTACGAGCTGCTCACGATCGAGAAGGTCCCCTTCCCCCGGCGACCGGACGCGGCCGCGCTGCGCTTCCCGCGGCGGTTCGCGGGCACGCTGGGTCAGGTCCGCTCGATCCTGCGCGAGCGGGAGATCGACGTGGTGGCCGGCTTCGGCGGGTACGTGTGCCCACCGGCCTATCTTGCCGCCTTCTCCGCGCGGCGGCCCGTGGTGGTCCATGAGGCCAACCGCCGGCCGGGACTGGCGAACCGGCTCGGCGCTCGGCGGGCCGCCGCGGTGCTGACCGCCTTCGACGGCTCCTCCCTGCCCGGGGCCCGCCGCATCGGCATGCCGATGCGAGAGGGCATCGCCCACCTGGACCGCGGGGCCCGCCGCCGTGACGCCGTCGCAGGCTTCGGCCTCGACCCCGACCGGCCCGTGCTGCTGGCCACGGGTGGCTCCCTCGGCGCTCAGCGGCTGAACGCCGCCGTCTCGGCGGCGGCCGAGGAGTTCACCGTCGCCGGTGCCCAGATCCTCCACGTCACCGGTCGCGGCAAGGCCGAGGGCGTGCGCGAGCACCCCGGTTACCGGGTGGTGGAGTACGTCAGCGCGATGGAGGACGCCTACGCCGCCGCGGACCTCGCCCTGACCCGCTCCGGCGCCGGCACCGTCAGCGAGCTCACGGCCGTCGGACTGCCCGCCGTGCTGGTCCCGCTGCCGATCGGCAACGGTGAGCAGGCCCTGAACGGTCAGGAGATGGTGGCCGCGGACGGCGCCCTGATGGTGCCCGATGGCGAGCTCGACGCCGACCACCTGCGCAAGACCGTGCTCCCGCTGCTCCAGGACGAACCGCGCCGCCGGGCCATGGCGGAGGCGGCCCGCGCCTTCGGCATCACCGACGCCGCCGAGGTGATGGCGGACGTCGTGACCGGCATCGCACGACGCGCCTGACCCGGCCCCCGAGATCTGCCGACTACGGTGAACACATGACCTCCCCCGTCCGCCCGACCGGCCCGTCCACGCCGCGCACGATCCTGCGCCCCGGGCCCGTCATCACCCAGGCCGCCTGGCCCAGCGACCGTGAGGTCCGCGGCGTGCACGTCGTCCGGATCGGTGGCGCCGGCATGTCCGCCGTCGCCCGCCTCGCGCTCGAGGCGGGGCTGGCCGTGAGCGGGTCCGACTCCCAGGACGGCCAGTTCATCGCCCCGCTGCGTGCGGGGGGCGCCCGGATCGGGATCGGCTTCGACGCCGCGCTGCTGGCCGAGGACGTCGACGTCGTCGTGGTCTCCACGGCGGTGCGGGCGGACAACCCCGAGGTGCTCGCCGCCCGCGAACGGGGGATCCCGGTCGTCCACCGCGCCGCGGCGCTGGCCGGACTGCTCGGCGGGCGGGAGCTGGTCGCCGTCGCCGGCACGCACGGCAAGACCTCCACCACCGGGATGGCGGTGATGGCGCTGCGCGGAGCCGGGGAAGACCCCGCCTGGGCTCTCGGCGCGGCAGTCCCGGACCTGGGCCGCAATGCCGGTTTCTCCGCCGGGGCGGGAGCGGACGGACCGCCGCCCCCGATCGCGGGCACCGCCGTGATCGAGGCCGACGAATCCGACGGCTCCTTCCTCGCCTTCGCCCCGCGCGCCCTGGTGGTCACCAACCTCGAGCCCGACCACCTCGACTTCCACGGCGACGCGGCCACCCTCACCGCCGCCTTCGACGCGCTGGTCCGGCAGCTCCGGCCCGGCGGGACCCTCGTGGTGTGCGCCGACGATCCCGGGGCCCGCAGCCTGGGGGAGCGGGCCGCCCGGGACGGGATCTCCGTGGCCACCTACGGCGCCGACGCGGAGGCCGACTGGCGGGTGCTGAGCGAGCGCGGCGGGGCCGGGGGCGCAGAGGTCGAGCTGGAGACCCCGCACGGCCGCCTGCACCTCGAACTGTCCGTCGCCGGTCACCACAACGTGCTCAACGCCCTCGGCGCCCTGGCCGCCACCAGCGTCTCCGTCCCGGAGACTGAGCTCGTCGCCCTCGCCGCGGGGCTGTCCGCCTTCCGCGGCGCTTCCCGTCGCTTCGACGTGGCCGGGGTGGCGGGAGACGTCACCGTCGTCGACGACTACGCCCACCATCCGCGGGAAGTCTCCGCCACCCTCGCCGCCGCCCACGGCATCGTCGAGGCGCAGCAGCGCGGAGGGCGCGTGCTCGCGGTGTTCCAGCCCCACCTGTTCTCCCGCACCCGCGACTTCGCCGCGGACTTCGCCGCGGCGCTCGCGACCGCGGACCGCGCCTGGGTGATGCCGGTCTATGCCGCCCGCGAGGATCCCGACCCGGGCATCGATGCCCGCACCATCACCGATCACCTCGACGGTCACCGGGTCCGCCCCCTGAGCGATCGCGAGCAGGTACCCTCCGCGGTGCGCGAGGTCGCCCGCCCTGGGGACCTGCTGCTGATGCTCGGCGCCGGGGACGTCGTCGAGACCACCCCCGCCGTGATGGCCGCCCTGGACGCCCCGCGGGAGCAGGCCTGATGGCCCGTCGTCCCACGGCCCCGCGTCCCCGGCCCGGCACCCGTCGGGCCGCCCCGACGTCGGCCCCCGCCCCGCAGGACCCCGCACCCCGGCGGGGCGCCCCCGTCGGTCGCGCGCGCCCGGCACCCGCCCCGTCCGAGCCCGCCGCCGCGGGTCCCGACCCGGGTGAGGACGGCGGCGGTGGCGGCGGGCGCGTGGTCCAGGCCGCCGGCCGCTTCCGCGAGCTGGTCGCCGGGCGGCCCTGGCGCCGTCGTCGCCGCGCGATCCTCGCCACCGTCGCCGCCACGGTCCTGGTCCTCGTCGCCGGTCTCGCCGCCGCGGTCTTCCTGCCGGCCCTCCAGGTCCAGCAGGTCACGGTCTCGGGCCTCGACTATGTCGAGGAGGGCGACGTGCAGGCGGCGATCGAGCCCCACCGCGGCGACAGCGTGCTGCTGCTGCCCAGCTCCGACATCGCCGCCGACGTCGCCGAGGTGCCGGGGGTCCGCGACGCGAAGGTCGAGCGGGCCTGGCCCGACGGCGTCCGCGTGAGCGTCACCGAGGCCACCCCGGTGGGGACGCTGACCCGGACCGACGGTTCCACCGCGGTGATCGATGCGCAGGGCCGGGAGCTGCCCGAGGCCGCGTCCGAGGCAGCGGGGTCGGAGCTGGTGCCCCTGACCGCCGACGGCGGCGCCGCGGACCCCGAGGGCGCGGCGGCGGCCATGAGCGAGGTCCTGGCGAGCATGCCCGAGTCCCTCCGGGGCTCGGTGGAGAAGATGACCGCCACGAGCGCGAGCGATGTGCGCTTCGTCCTCTCCCTCGAGGACGGCGGCACCCGCACGGTCGTGTGGGGCGACGCCGCCGATGCGGAGCTGAAGGGAAAGGTCGTGCAGGCGCTGGTCGCCGAGCCCGGCACCGAGATCGACGTCTCCTCCCCGGTGGCCCCGGTGACCCGCTGAGGGTGGGTGGGTGAACCTTTCCACCCTTCCTCCGCGCTTCAGGGCCGACACGCGCCCTTTGTATTTGCGTGGACGTGCCCGCGTCCCTAGCGTCAAAGGAAAGAAGAGGCGCTCCGAAGTCCAAACCTCAACTCGAGGTTGAGGGTTTCGGCAGTCGATGACCAGGCACGACGCAAGGCCCCTCGTCCCAGTTGAACGACAAGAGCAAGGACCCCAAACGTGGCCGGAACCCAGATCTCACTCGCAGTCATCAAGGTCGTCGGCGTCGGCGGCGGAGGTGTCAATGCTGTCAACCGCATGATCGAATCCGGCCTGAAGGGCGTCGAGTTCATCGCGATCAACACCGATGCGCAGGCGCTGCTGATGTCCGACGCGGACGTCAAGCTCGACGTCGGCAAGGAGATCACCCGTGGTCTCGGAGCCGGCGCCGACCCCGAGGTCGGCAAGCGTGCCGCCGAGGACCACGCCGAGGAGATCGAAGAGGTGCTCCGCGGTGCGGACATGGTCTTCGTGACCGCGGGCGAGGGCGGCGGCACCGGCACCGGCGGTGCCCCGGTGGTCGCCAAGATCGCCCGCAGCCTCGGCGCGCTGACCATCGGCGTGGTCACCCGCCCGTTCACCTTCGAGGGGCGTCGTCGCTCCACGCAGGCGGAGTCGGGCATCGCCGGCCTTCAGGCCGAGGTCGACACGCTCATCGTCATCCCCAACGACCGCCTGCTGTCCATCGCGGACAAGCAGGTCTCCATGCTCGACGCCTTCAAGAGCGCGGACCAGGTGCTGCTCTCCGGCGTCCAGGGCATCACGGACCTGATCACCACACCAGGGTTGATCAACCTCGACTTCGCCGACGTGAAGTCCGTGATGCAGGGAGCGGGCAGCGCTCTCATGGGCATCGGCTCCGCCCGGGGCGACGACCGTGCTCTGCAGGCCGCCGAGCTCGCCGTCTCCAGCCCGCTGCTGGAGGCGTCGATCGACGGCGCCTACGGCGTGCTGCTGTCCATCCAGGGCGGCAGCGACCTGGGGCTGTACGAGGTCTCCGAGGCCGCTCGCCTGGTCCAGGAGGCGGCGCACCCGGACGCGAACATCATCTTCGGCTCCGTCATCGACGACGCCCTCGGCGACGAGGTGCGGGTGACGGTCATCGCCGCCGGCTTCGAAGGCGGTGGCCCGGCCCCGCGCCAGGACGTCGCCCCGCAGCAGCGTCCGGCCGCTCGTCCGGAGCCCGCCCCGGCCCCCCGCGCGGCCTCCACGGAGCAGCGCCCTGTCGGGGCCGGTTCCGGGGCGGCTGCCGCCCCGGGTGCCTGGGGTCTGCCGCAGCAGACCTTCTCGCCCTCCCGCCAGGAGCAGGGATCCGCCGAGCCGGAGACCGAGGTGCTCGAATCGACCGAAGCCGATCAGGAGCAGCCGGGCCAGGCCGCGCCGCAGCAGGCGCAGTTCACGCCGCAGCCCGCGCCCCGCGCCCCGGAGCAGCAGCAGCCGGCACGGCCGCCGCGGATCGAGGAGCCGCCGTCGGACGACGACGACCTCGATCTGCCGTCCTTCCTCAAGTGACGACAGCTCCTCCTGCACGGGCCCCGCGACTTCGCGGGGCCCGTGCCCTGTTCACGGGGCGCGAGGGAGGAGTGAGCACGGGTGAGCTCGCCTCGCTGAACCTCGCCCGGCACATCGGGGACGAGAACGGGGCCGTCCAGCGCAACCGCGAGCGCGTCGCCGAGCAGATCGGAGCCTCGCTGGTGTTCGTCGACCAGGTCCACTCGTCCGAGGTGCACGTGCTCGACGAGCAGGGCCCGGTCCCCGTCGCCACGGCCGACGCACTGGTCACCCGACGCACGGACGTGGCGCTGGCGATCATGGTCGCCGACTGCCTGCCGGTGCTGCTGGCGGACCCGGTCGCGGGGGTGGTCGCGGCCGCCCATGCGGGACGGGTCGGCCTGCTGGACGGGGTGCTGGAGGCGACGATCGCGGAGATGGCCGTGCTGGGCTCGCGCCCCGCGGACCTCACCGCGAGCATCGGCCCCTCAATCTGCGGCTCCTGCTACGAGGTGCCGGAGCAGATGCGCGAACGGGTCGCGGCCCACCTGCCCGCCACCCGCGCCCGCACCCGCTGGGGCACGCCCGCCCTGGACCTGCGGGCCGGCGCGATCAGCGTGCTGGAGACCGCCGGGGTCCCGTCGGCCGCGATCGATGCCGCCCACCCCTGCACCTTCGAGGACCCACGCTGCTTCTCCTACCGTCGCAGCACGAGCACGGGGCGATTCGCCGGAGTGGTCCGCCGCGCCTGACCGCCCCGATGCGGCCGCGACACGGGCACGACACGCCGACGACCTCCCGGGGTCCTGGAAAAGCCTGGGGTACTTTCAACGTGCAAGGGCTCCCGCGCACTCCCCGTGCTTCCCCGGAGCCCAGGTCAGCGCGAACAACAATCTGGGAGATCTGCGATGGGCAACTGGCGCAACGCCATGGTCGCACTCGGCCTCGCCAACGAGGTCGACGACGAATACTACGAGGACGAGCGGGTCCGTCAGGACGAGGCCGCCGCTCCCGCTCGCCGCACCGAGCGCGGCCCCGAGCCCGCTCCCGAACGGGAGGCCCAGGTGACCCCGATCCGTCAGCGGTCCAACGTCGTGGCCATGGCCCCGGCAGTGGAGGAGTCGATGCACCGCATCACCACCATCCATCCGCGTTCCTACAACGACGCCAAGGCGATCGGCGAGTCCTTCCGTGACGGGGTCCCCGTCATCGTGAACCTCTCGGACATGCAGGACGGCGATGCCAAGCGCATGGTCGACTTCTGCGCCGGTCTGGTCTTCGGTCTGCGCGGCAGCATCGAGCGGGTGACCTCCAAGGTGTTCCTGCTCTCCCCGGAGTTCGTCCAGGTCGACGGAGACACCTCTGCCGACGAGGGCAGCTTCTACAACCAGAGCTGAGCGCCTCCGTGCAACTCGTCGCAGGAGTGCTGTACCTCGCAGTGCTGCTGTACCTGATCGTGCTGATCGCGCGACTGGTCCTCGAGTGGATCCAGTCCTTCGCGCGTGAATACCGCCCGAGCGGATTCGTCCTGGTGCTGTTCGAGATCGTCTATACGCTGACCGACCCTCCCGTGAAGGGTCTGCGGCGGATCATCCCGCCGCTGCGCCTGGGTGCCGTGGCCCTCGACCTCAGCCTCATGATCCTGCTCGTGGTGGGCTGGATCCTGCTCTCGGTGCTCTCCTCCTTCGCCGCCTGAGCGTGACCGTGGCCCCAGCGCGTCGTGGGGCGCCCCCGGCATCCGCTAGGCTGTCGTCACCGCGCCTCACCGCGCATTTCGATCCCAGACTGACGAGAAGGTGACCCATGGCTCTGATGCCCGATGACCTGCTGTCCAAGCGGTTCACCCCGGTTCGGTTCTCCGAGGGCTATGACATGGACGAGGTGGACAACTACCTCGACAACGACATCCTGCCGCGCCTCCAAGAGCTGATCGACGAGAACAACCGGCTGACCAAGGAGCTCGAGGAGGCGCACAACCGCCTCGCCGAGGTCGAGTCGGGCTCCGCCGCTGCCACCGAGGACGCCCCCTCCGAGACGGAGGAGACCGAGTCGGACGATGTCATCGACGCGACCCCGGTCTCGGCGAAGGCCGAGCAGGAGGCCGACGCCACGGCCCCCCAGTCCGTCGTCGAGGAAGCGCCCGCCGAGGAGACCGCCGCAGCCCCCGCCGCCCAGGCCCCGGACGAGTCCGCGGCCGGCATCATCGCCCTGGCGAACCGTCTGCACGACGAGTACGTCAAGAACGGTGAGGACGAGCGCGACCGCCTCATCACCGAGGCCAACGACGAGCACAAGCGCATCGTCGGCGAGGCCGAGGAGAAGTCCCGCACCACGCTGGCCGAGCTCGAGACCAAGAAGGCGGACCTCGACAAGACCATCGAGGGTCTGCGCAACTTCGAGCGCGACTACCGCAACCGGCTGCGCAACTACCTCGAGAACCAGCTCCGCGACCTCGACACGAGCGAGACGCAGGACAAGCAGGCGAACTTCGGTCTGTGAACCACGCTGATCCCTCGTCGACGAGCGCCGGGCCCGCGGGGTCCGGCGCTCGCCGCCGTCTGAGCCGGGGCACGGTCCTCGGCGGCATGGCCGTCGTCGGCGCAGTGATCGCCGTCCTCGACCAGATCACCAAGAACTGGGCCGAGGCGTCCCTGCCGCTGCTGGACCCCCAGCCCTTCCTCGGTGAGTTCCTGCAGCTGACCCTGTTGTACAACTCCGGCGCGGCCTGGGGGATGGGCTCCGGCGCCACTCCTGTGGTCACCTGCCTGCAGATCGTGATCGTGCTCGGCGTGATCGTGTTCGCGGTGCGTGGGGTGCGCTCGCCCTGGTACACCCTGGCCCTGGGCCTGATCCTGGGTGGGGCGCTGGGCAACATCCACGACCGTCTGCTGCGCCCGCCGGGCCCCTTCCACGGCGAGGTCGTGGACTTCCTCGAGCTGCCTCACTGGCCCGTGTTCAATCTGGCCGACATGGCCGTCGTCGGCGGCGCGATCCTCGTCGTGCTGCTCGGCGTGATCGGCCACGCTCCTGACCCCGCCGAGGCCGAGCGCGGTGCGCAGGCCGAGGAGCAGGACGGGGAGGCCCGGTGAGCTCCTCCCGAACCCTCATGGTCCCCGACGGGCTGGCCGGTGAGCGCGTGGACGTCGGGATCTCGCGGATGCTGGGCCTGTCCCGGACCCGCGCGGCGGACCTCGTCATGGCCGGGAACGTGCTGGTCGACGGGCAGGTCCCGGCCCGCTCCACGCGACTGGAGCCCGGGACGACGATCGATGTCGAGCTGCCCGATGCGGCGCCCGCCGCGCCGGTCCGCCCCCAGATCGCCGCGGGCATGAGCCTGGTCCACCAGGATGACGACATCGTCGTGATCGACAAGCCCGTCGGCGTGGCCGCGCACCCCAGCCCGGGCTGGTCGGGCCCCACCGTGCTCGGACACCTCGCCGCGGCCGGCGTGAGCATCCGCACCAGCGGCGACCCGGACCGCCAGGGCATCGTCAGCCGCCTCGACGTCGGCACCAGCGGGCTGATGGTGGTGGCTCGCACCGAGCGTGCGTACACGACTCTCAAGGACGCCTTCCGCGCCCGCGAGGTGGGCAAGGTCTACCACGCGGTCTGCCAGGGCGCCCCGGACCAGCCCGGGGGGACCATCGAGGCGGCGATCGGCCGTTCCCCGAACCACGACTACAAGTTCGCCGTCCGCCGGGACGGCAAGCACTCGGTGACCCATTACGAGACCCTCGAGTCGCTGCGCGGCGCGACGCTGCTGAGGGTGCGCCTGGAGACGGGGCGCACCCACCAGATCCGCGTGCACATGGCAGCCCTGCACCACCCGCTGGTCGGCGATCCGCTGTACGGCGCCGACCCGACGCTCGCCGAGCGCATCGGACTGATCCGTCAGTGGCTGCACGCGATGGAGCTGGCCTTCGTCCACCCCGCCACCGGGCAGCAGGTCACCTTCACCTCGCAGTACCCCGCGGATCTGCAGCAGGCGTTGGAGCGGCTCCGCGGTCCCTGAGCCGTGCATGCTCCTCCTGCGTGATCCGATGCAGCGAGTAGCGGCCAGGCTCGCCAAGGAACTCCTCGTCGTTCCCGCTGCCGGTGCGGCGCATGCCCAGCCGCTCGAGGATCCGCACCGAGGCGGCGTTCGCAGGAAGGGCCTCCGCCCAGATCTCCTCGAGCCCCAACTCCTCGAAGCCGTGGTCGAGCCCGGCGCGCGCGAGCGCGGTGCCGAGCCCTTGGCCCCAGCGCGCGCTCGGGCCCACCTCGAAGCCCAGCTCCCGCGTCGTCGGCCCGCTGCCGTGCAGGTCCACGCAGCCCACGATCTCGCCGTCGTGCACTGCTGCGAGGCGCAGCAGATCCGGCGGGGGAGCGGTGGCGAGGCGTGTCCAGAACGCGAGCACCGTCGCCCGCTCCACGCCGGGGGTCCAACCGGCGTGGGCGACGAAGAGCGGGTCCTCCGCCCAGTCGGAGATGGTCTCGGCATCATCGAGGCTCAGGGGGCGCAGGAGGATCACAGAGCGGCTCGTCACGAGGACAGTCTTGCAGGCGGTAGCGTCGAGCCATGAGCGATGAGCAGATCTCCGGCGCGCTGGCACCGACCCGCGATGCCGCCCTGTCCCGCCCCGACTTCCCCTTCACACGGGTCGCCCGCCGGCTCGGCATCGACCCCGCGGAGGCCGAGATGGCACTGCGCGACGATGAGCGTGCCCGCGCCGCGATCTCCCGCACCGTGGGCGAGTTCCTGGAGGCCGACGACGCCCGCCGTGCGGGGCGCGCGCCGAGGACCGCGATCGGGCTCGACCCCGACTTCCCGACCGGTGTGGGCATGGCGCTGGTCGGCGCCGCCGTGCTGTGGGACGCGCGCGACCTCGTGCCGCGGGTCGCGCTGCGGGTGGCCAAGGATCACTACGAGGACGGGGCCGACGAGCTCGCCGCGAGCTACATCGCCCTCGTCCAGGAGTCCTTGGACCCCGGGGAGGACAGCGAGGACGACGCCGTCGCCTGGGCCGCGCAGTCGCTGCTGGTCTCCGTGCTGCAGCGCTCCGGCAGCCCGGCGCAGGCCGATGAGGTGGCCCGGGATCTCGCGGCCCACGCGATCCCGATCCAGCTGTGGCGCGACGACGACCCGACCCTGCCCGATGAGTCGATGGCCTGGCACGGCGGCGCCTTCGTCGGCGGCATCCCGCCGCGTCGCGACGAACGCTCCCTGAGCTACGAGGACGTCCACGACTACATGAACACCCTCCTGGCCGAAATGCGCCGGGAACAGCAGGCGGAGGGCGACGGGGACTGAGCCGGCGCCGTGAAAGGTGCCGCTGCGGTGGAACGTCTCGCGACGTAGCTGGACACGCGGGGCTCGGCGGAGCGGCGCGGTCGCGCCGGCGTCGGGACCCGGCCCCGTCCTATTCCCGACACGCCGGACGCGCCGAGGTGACCTCTTCGACCCCGGGTCCGCGGCGCGTCCGTCACTGCGACTGGCTACGCTGGAGCGCATGGCTCCCGCGGACTCCGATGATTTTGTGCACCTCCACGTCCACACCGATTACTCGCTCCTGGACGGGGCCGCGAAGATCGACAAACTGGTCGACGAGACGGTGCGGCAGGGCCAGAAGGCCGTGGCCATCACGGATCACGGCTACCTGTTCGGCGCCTACGAGTTCTACAAGACGGCCACCGCCGCCGGCATCAAGCCGATCGTCGGCATCGAGGCCTACGTGACTCCGGGGACCAGCCGCCACGACCGCACCCGCCAGCAGTGGGGGACCCGTGAGCAGCAGCTCGCCGGCGACGACGTCTCGGCCCGCGGCGCCTACACCCACCTGACGCTGCTCTCGCGCACGACGGCGGGCATGCACAATCTCTTCCGCCTGGGCTCGGCCGCCTCGCTCGAGGGACAGATGGGCAAGTGGCCCCGCATGGACCGCGAGATCCTCTCGACCTACGCGGACGGCCTGATCGCCACCTCCGGCTGCCCCTCCGGCGAGGTGCAGACCCGGCTGCGGCTGGGCCAGTTCGACGAGGCCGTCAAGGCCGCCGGCGAGTACCAGGACATGTTCGGGCGCGAGAACTACTTCATCGAGCTCATGGACCACGGGCTCGACATCGAGAAGCGCGTGACCAAGGACCTGCTCGAGGTCGCCAAGGCCGTCGGCGCACCGCTGGTGGCCACCAACGACCTCCACTACGTCACCGAGCAAGACGCCACCATCCAGGACGTCCTGCTGTGCATCAACTCCGGCTCCCGGCTGAACGACCCCGATCGCTTCAAGTTCGGCGGCTCCGGCTACTTCCTGAAGTCCGCCGCGCAGATGCGCGAGCTGTTCCGCGAGTTCCCCGAGGCCTGCGACAACACCCTGCGCATCGCCGAGATGTGCGAGGTGGAGTTCCGCACCACCGACGAAGGCGCCAACTACATGCCGAACTTCCCCACCCCGGCGGGGGAGGACGAGGAGTCCTGGTTCATCAAGGAGATCCAGCGGGGACTGGAGTACCGCTACCCCTCCGGCATCCCCGATGCGGTCCAGCAGCGGGCCGACTACGAGGTCGGCATCATCCTGCAGATGGGCTTCCCGGGCTACTTCCTGGTGGTCTCCGACTACATCAAGTGGGCGAAGGAGCAGGGGATCCGCGTGGGCCCGGGCCGTGGCTCGGGCGCGGGCTCGATGGTCGCCTACGCCATGCGCATCACCGACCTCGACCCTCTCGAGCACGGGCTGCTGTTCGAGCGGTTCCTGAACCCCGACCGCGTCTCCATGCCCGACTTCGACGTCGACTTCGATGATCGCCGCCGCGGCGAGGTCATCGAGTACGTCGAGCGCAAGTACGGCGACGACCGCATCGCGCAGGTCATCACCTACGGGGTCATGAAGACGAAGAACTCCCTCAAGGACGCCGCCCGCGTGCTGGACTACCCGTACGCGATGGGGGACCGCCTGTCCAAGGCGCTGCCGCCCACGGTCATGGGCAAGGACATCTCGATCAAGGGGATCTTCGACCCCGAGGACAAGCGCTACGCCGAGGCCGGGGAGTTCCGCAGGGTCCACGACGAGGACCCCGATGTGCAGAAGGTCGTCGAGATCGCCAAGGGCGTCGAGGGCCTGACCCGCGGCTGGGGCGTGCACGCCTGCGCCGTCATCATGTCCAGCCACCCGCTGGTGGACATCGTCCCGATGATGCGCCGCCCCTCCGACGGGCAGATCATCACCCAGTTCGAGTACCCCACGCTCGAGACCCTGGGCCTGCTGAAGATGGACTTCCTCGGGCTGCGCAACCTCACCGTGCTCTCCGACGCGGTCGACAACATGGCGCGCAACGGCAAGACGCCACCGGATCTGGAGACGCTGCCCTTCGACGACGAGAAGACCTACGAGCTGCTCCAGCGCGGTGACACCCTGGGCGTGTTCCAGCTGGACGGCTCCGGCATGCGCACCCTCCTGCGCCAGATGAAGCCCGACCAGTTCGGGGACATCACCGCCGTCTCCGCGCTCTACCGCCCCGGACCGATGGGCATGGGCTCGCACACCAACTACGCGCTGCGCAAGAACGGGCTGCAGGAGATCACCCCGATCCATCCCGAGCTCGAGGAGCCGCTCTCGGAGATCCTGGACGAGACCTACGGGGTGCTGGTCTACCAGGAGCAGGTCATGCAGACGGCGCAGAAGGTCGCCGGGTACAGCCTCGGTGAAGCCGACATCCTGCGCCGCGCCATGGGCAAGAAGAAGAAGGCCGAGCTGGACAAGCAGTACGTCTCCTTCGAGGCCGGCATGAAGGAGAGCGGCTATTCCGACGCCGCCGTCCAGGCGCTGTGGGAGACCCTGTTGCCCTTCGCCGATTACGCCTTCAACAAGTCGCACTCGGCCGCGTACGGGGTGGTCTCCTACTGGACCGGGTACCTCAAGGCGAACCACCCCACCGAGTACATGGCCGCGCTGCTGACCTCCACCCAGGAGAACCGCGACCGCCTCGGGCTCTATCTCGGCGACTGCCGCCACCGCGGCATCACCGTGCTCCCGCCCGACGTCAACGAATCCGACCTGTACTTCTCCGCCGTCGGCGACGACATCCGTTTCGGACTCTCGGCGATCCGCAACGTCGGCGCCCATGTGGTCGAGGAGATCATCACGACCCGACAGGAGAAGGGCGCCTTCACCTCCTTCACCGACTTCCTCGACAAGGTGCCGCTGAGCGTGTGCAACAAGCGCACCATCGAGTCCCTCATCAAGGGCGGTGCCTTCGACTCCCTCGGGGCGAACCGCCGCTCCCTCGCCCTCGTGCACGAGGATGCGGTCGACTCCGTGGTCGACGTCAAGCGCAAGGAGGCCCAGGGCCAGTACGACCTCTTCGGTGACGTCTTCGGCGGTGGTGGCCAGGACGAGGTCGCCACCGGGTCCGCGGCCACCATCGTGATCCCCGACCTGCCCGAGTGGGACCGCAAGGAGAAGCTCGCCTTCGAGCGCAACATGCTGGGGCTGTACGTCTCGGACCACCCGCTGTACGGGCTTGAGCACGTCATCGCCCAGAACTCGTCGACCGCGATCAGCGCTCTGGCCGACGACGGCGCCGTCGAGGACGGCGCCATGGTCACGATCGCCGGGCTCATCACGAGCCTGCAGCGCAAGACCACCAAGAAGGGCGACATGTGGGCGATCGCGACCGTCGAGGACCTCGAGGGCTCGATCGACTGCCTGATGTTCCCCTCGACCTACCAGACCGTCGCCACCGAGCTCGCCGAGGACCTCATCGTCTCGATGAAGGGGCGCGTGGACACCTCCAAGGGCATGCCGGAGCTCAAGGTGATGGACATGACCATCCCCGAGACCGGCGGCGGCCCCGACGGCCCCGTGGTGATCGCGCTGCCCGCCATGCGCGCCACCACCAAGGTCGCCCAGCAGCTGCGGGGTGTGCTCGAGGACAACCCGGGGTCGAGCGAGGTGCGTCTGCGCCTGCAGGAGCCGGGCCGCAGCACGCTCATGCAGCTGGACAAGCGGCTCTCGGTCGCCCCGTCGGCGGCACTGTACGCCTCGCTGAA